>CAVOYZ010000029.1:0-9297 GCA_963700785.1 uncultured Solirubrobacterales bacterium | reverse complement strand
GGCCGAGGGGATCGCAGAAGACCTGACCGGCTGAGAGGCCGGCCGAGCGCTCAGCGGGCGTATCGGCGCTCGAGCGTGCGGTCGAGCAGCTCGGCGACGTACCGCTGGGTTCTGATCGGGCGCAGCGTGTGATCGTCGCCGGGGAGTCGCTCGAGGTCGACGTTCGCCCGCCGGGCAATGCTCTCCAGCCGCCCGGCGCGTTCGATCTCGCTATAAAGCGGTTCGTCGCCGCCGAAGGCCATGAGCAGGTACTGGCCGGCCGAGCCCAGGCGGTCGAGGGCCTGATCGAGCTGCCGGACGCGCTGGTCACGCGCGTCTGAGCGTGCTCGCGATCTCGCCCCAAGCTTCGAGGCGATGATCTCGCGCATCCTCGAGGCGCTGACCTCGCCCCGGATGATCCTGCTCAAGGAACCTGGCTGTCGCAGCCGCGCAACCCGCTGGGCGGCATAGTCGGCCTCGATCGAGTCGTCCCAGAACAGGGCCCTCGGATTGAGCAGCAGCGCAGCCTCGACGCGCGCGTCCCGAAGCGCCGTGTGAAACGCCCAGTACGCGCCCGAGCAGAGGCCCATCAGCACGAATCGGGACGGAAGCCCGGAGGCCTCGACTCGGTCGAGCAGGGCGATCACCTGGTCGACGAGCTCCAGCGTGTAGAACTCGGCTGTATCCGTGTAGGCCGTGGTTTCACCGTCGGCGTCGCCGATCCCCTGGAGATCCACCCTTAGCGCCGGAAAGCCCAGCGCCGCCCAGCGCCGAGCCGTATCCACCCAGATCCGCCCGGGCCCGATCCGCCGCAGCGCCCCGGCGTTGAGAAGAACGGCGCAGAGGTCGGCCGGCTCGCCGTCGACAGGTTCGGCCAGCACCCCGACGAGACGCCCGAACGGCTGCTCGACGGCGAACGCGCGCTCGCGGATCCTCGCGCCGCCGACATCCATCTCGCATTCGTCTCGGGCGGTTGGGCGGGGTGCCGCCCGAGTGGCCAGAGCCGCGGGCGCGGCCGACAGCCACTCGCGCACCCGGATGAACTGAGCGGTCGGAGGCTGGGCTCTCTGCGGGTGGTTCATCATCGCCGCGAACCCGAAGCCTGGGTCGACGGTGACTTCGGCCTGGGCGACCTCGAAGAACTCGGCCAGTTCCGGATCGGGGTCGATCCCGTCCCGACCGAGCAGCAGGACCCGTCGCTTCGGGCGCGGCGGCAGCTCGACGCCGATGAGATCGAGCGAGGTCAGCGCCCGGACCGTGGCGGAACTGATCAGGAAGCCTCCGACCTCTAGCGAGCCGTCGTCGAGCGGAGCGGATTCCCGTTCCTCTGCCGGCCCGCCGTCGTCGGCGGGGTCGATCCCGGCGGCGTTGAGCTTCGCGAAGGCCTGGAGCTCACGCACCAACGCGCGGCCGCGGGTGGGCACCCCCCAGAGGATGAGATCATCGATCTCGGCGCCCCGGGCTGCCGCGTTGACGGCGAGGAAGCCACCGAGGCCGAGGCCGACGACCGCGATCCTCCCGCGGCTCGTCTCTCCCCGCAACCAGGCGCTGCCGGCCGTAACCGCGTCGGTCCAGGCATCGACTCGTCCGGGCTCGCCGGGTGAACCGGGCGAGTCCCCCGTGGAAGGGAGGTCGATCCTCAGCGCTGGGTATCCGTTCTCGCCGAGGTCCTGGGCCCAGCTGCGACGGCTGCGGAACGAGCAGAGATCCTCCCATCCGAAGGGCGGGCAGAGCAGCACGGCCGGACCGCGACCGCTCCCCTCCCGGGAAGCGTGAAAGAGACCGAAGCACGCGTCGCCCTCCCCGCACCGGAGGTACAAGCTTCGGGCGCCCGGCGGGGTGGTCATGGCTTGGTCCCCGGTTGGGCGATGCGGAGGGTTCCGTCGACGTTGAGGGCGCTCAACGTTGCTCCGGTAAACTCGCCCCCGGGCTCGCGCGGCCGCAGGTGCACCGTTCTGCTGCCGCCCGGCTCAACCGAGAACGCGTCGTCCGAGGCCGTGAAGCCCTCGGCGTGGATGCGGACGCCGAAGGCAAGCCGCCGACTCCGGACCACCAGCACGACGTCGCCCTCGTCGCCCGTGATTGCGGATGCTTCCAGCCCCGCGCTCGCGACGGACTCCCTGGCGGTCGGCCGCCCGGCCGGGAACCGAAACGACTGCGAGATCGGTTCGTCAGATTCGATCGGCTCCAGCGTGACCACGATCAGATCCTGGGCCGGCGGGCCGAACCGATACGCCCAGGCTGCGTCGACGAAGCGCCCGAGCACGGTCTCGACGTTCCGGCTGAGGCCACCGTGCGGGGGCAGCTCGAGCGTCTCCTCCGCCTCGCCGACCCGTTGTTCGAGGCCGCGATAGAGGTGGACCCGCAGGCGGGCGCTCAGCGGCTCCGGCCGATCGTTGACCGCGTGGGCGATGATTCCGTCGAGACCCTCGTCGGTCGTCCAGACCGCAACCGGGGCGAGGGCCCGGCGGAGGTGGTGGTACGCGACCTTCGGCATGCCCCGATTGTCGACCAGCCCCCACCCGGCCCCGGCGATCAAGTCCCGCATCCAGAGGACGATGCCACCGCGGCAGCGGCTGCCCTGCCGGCGCCACTCCCCGAGCACCTCGGCCATGACCTCGCCGGTCACCGCGCGCGACAGCTCCAGATACCGGTGGTTGTCGACGCTACGCAGTCCGACCGGATCGACACCGAAGATCGACTCGAGGTAGTGGTCCCGGATATCGTCAAAGTCCCATCCCGCGCCGACGTCGCGCGGGACCCCCGCCTTCCAGGCCGGGTCGTGGATCGGCAGCTCTCCATGGCCGGCGGGCAGGAGCTCTTCGATCGTCGTCTCGACCGGCACGTTTGCGAACGCCAGGCACTCGGCCGCGAATCGCACGTCCGCCCGGCGCGCATCCTCGAGCGGCCTCCGGTAGCCACCGACGCCGAAGTAGCTCGCAACTCCGCGGTCGTTGCGGAATGGCAGATCGCCCCCGCACGGAGCCGATGGAACGTAGACGGCATCGGAGCCGGCGGCGTCGAGAGCTCCGGGCAGTAGCCCGTAGAACAGCTCGCTGTGCCCGATCGCGGGCGCGAGTCCGAACATCGCGGCCTGCTGCTCGACCTCGCTGTTGCCACAGAAGACGACCGTGCTCGGCCTGCTCGCCAGGCGGGCGATCACCTGCTCGGCCTCGGAGCTCACCAGTGCCCGGAACTCGTCATCGGCGATCGGGTAGTCGAGGTTGGCAAACATGAAGTCCTGCCAGACGAGCATCCCCAGCTCGTCGCAGAGATCGTGGAACGCCGGGCTCTCATAGGCGGCCGTCCCGGGTACGCGCAGCATGTTCATGCCTCCGTCGCGCGCGGTCTCGACGGCTTCCCTGAGGGCTGCCTCCGACGGTGTCAGCCCCGGCCAGTCGACCGGGGTCCAGACCGCCCCGCGGGCGAAGACGGGAACGCCGTTGAGGTGCAGATCGAGACCGTCGTCCGCGGCGGCATAGCCGCCGTCGGGCCCGGCTGAGACGGTCCGAAATCCGATTCTGCCGCCGTCGATCTCCAGGGCACCGCCATCGCGATCGACGAGCAGCCGAACCCGATGCAGCGCCGGCTCCCCGTGCGTGTGCGGCCACCATCGCGCCACGTCGGGCACCCGGAGCTGTCCCGAGGCAACGAACCCGCCGCCCTCGGCGCTCAGCGCCAGCGTCGCCCGATGGCTACCCGATGGCCCGGACAGCTCAGCCTCGACTCGATGCGGAACACCCTCGTCGAGGGCCCGGAGGCGTGCGTTGACGGTCAGCAGCCCAAGCCCGTCCTGAAGACCGCTGCGCAGGGTCAGCTCATCGACCGCGATGTCCCGGCGCCGGCGCAGACGCACCGGCCTCCACGGCCCGACCGCGGCCGGCCCGGGCGCAAAGCCGGGGGCGCGGCCGAGGATCATCGTTCGGAAGAAGCGGAGGTTGCCCTCGTCGACGAGGTTGGTTCGCCATCGGGCCCGGGGCCGCCGCCGCTCGGCGAGAAGCGGCGTCAACGCGTGGCAGCGGATCGCGAGCTCGTTCTGCCCGCGGAGCCGAGCCCCGACCTCGACCGTGTGCTCAGCGAACATCGAGGCGCTGGTCAGGATCGGCGAGCCGTTGAGGAAGACCTCGGCAACGGTAGCGATGCCGTCGAACTCGAGGACGACCTCCTCGCCCTCGGCTGCCCGATCGGCATCGAAGCTGGCGCGAAACCACCAGTCGCTCTCGTCCAGCCGCAGCTCCTGCCCTAGGACATCGGCTGAGGGCACGGCCGCGATAACCGCGGCCGTGCCCGGTACCTGCGCCGGTCTCATCGTGAGGCCGGCGAGTGGGCTGGGGCTCTCGATCTCACCCGGCGCCGTTGCGACTGCCTCCCAGCCCTGGTCGAGCGAGAGCACCTGCTCCCCTTCGACCAGCGAATCGGGCCGAGGACGGGCGCGGTGGGGGTGCTCAGCCGAGGGTCGCATCGAGACCGGTCATCGCCCGCTCCCAGGCCGCACCCAGTTCCTCGAGGAGCGGCTCGGGATCGAACGGCTTGCGGCGCGCCAGTTTCAGCGAGAGGATCTTCGAGCCGGAGACGATCGAAGTCAGCGCGTCGACCGAATCGGCCGCCTCCCGGCCGAGCAGCCAGTCGACGTGCGAGGCGGCCACCTCGAAGCCGGAGCCGAACATCCTGACCGTCGCGAAGGCATAGTCGTGGTAGAGCTTGGCGTCCCCTTCGAGCAGAACCGGTAGCTCGCTCGCAAGCCTGCTCGCGAACCGCCCGAACGGGTTCGAGCGTGGCCGGCTCGCGAGGTGACCGCGCAGCAGCCGACGGGCTTCGCGCCGCAGTTCGTCCTCCTCGAGTCGTTCGCCACGGTCGAAGCGAACGAGCTCCGTATAGGGGGGCAGGACGTCGTCGGAGAACCGGCGACCGAGGCGGAAGACGCCGCGGTAGTCCTCACCCTCGAGCTCGTGCAGGCTCGTGTTGTGGAAGTAGCGGAGGCGCTCCCCCTCGGGGTCGATGCCCTCGGCGACGACCGAGGTCTTGACGTGCTCGCGGCGGTAGCTGGTGGCTTCGGTGTCCGGCAGGTACCACGAGTCGAGCTCGACGATCAGGGTGCGCCCCGCCGAGATCTGTTCGAGAATCTGCTGGGGGAGCGGGCGATAGGGCTGCATCTCGTGGATGTCGATCCCGAACAGGGCCACTAGATCCTCGGGGGGCGGCTTGAAAAACGTCCATTGGTCACCCTCGAAGTCGATTCCAATGGTGAACCCGACCGCCGCAAGCGGTTCGTCGCCGCGCGCGTGGATCAGCTCGAAGACGATGTCGCTGTAGCAGTTCGTCTCCGTGTAGGTTCGCTCACCGGGCAGGTGCAGCGGATGCGGCTGGTACTGCGCGGGGTCGAGGTCGAGGAGACTGACCATCTGACTTGCCGTTGCCCTGCTCATCTCCGCTCCAGTCCCGCATGAACCTCGTCGGGCCATTCGCTGAGCTCGAGCCCGTGGGTGCGGAAGAGCGCCAGGGCGATTCTCTCCAGCCCGAATCCAAGGCATGAGGTGTGAGCCGTCGTGCCATCCGCGAGCTCGAGGCCGAAGGCCTCGGCGAAGTGGTGCTGGTGGTAGTTGAACGAGGCTAGGGCGGTGGGCTCGGGCCCGGCGATCTGTCCCGTGACCTCGAACTTGAGCTGCTGTTGTCGCTGACTCGCAGCCATCATCCGACCCTCGCGCCCAAAGAACGGGTCGGTGGCGACCTCGAGCTCGACATCGAGCCCGACGCCGACGAGGATCTCGACCGCGCGATCCCGCCAGAGGTCGCGCCACTCTGCCACAGCGTCCGGCTCCCCGATGCGGACAAGCTCGCGTTGGTGGAACATCTGCAGCCGCGCGGGGTCACCGGAGGGCTCGTTCCGGAACACGTAGGCGCCGCCGACGTCGATCAGCACGCCGCCCCGGGGGAGCGGTCCCCGCGCCGCGATCGCCGGGTAGACGGGGTAGCAGGCGGCCGGGGTCAGCACCAGGTCGCCCATCGACTGGTACTGGCTCCAGTCCTCGTGACGACTCGCGCGCTCGCTCTGGCTGCGAGCTTCGGCCTCCGAGCCAGCGAAGCCCCAGACCGTCCCTGCGAGGTGCGGAAATGACTTCAAATAGCCCGTTTCCTCGAACTGGTGGCGTGGGAGCAGCGGAGGAAAGCGGAGCGTCTCCGACCCGTCGCCGGCAGCTGCGTCGGTGATCAGCCGAGCGAACCGCGAACAGACCGACTCGAAGTCGCTGCCGCGCCCGTAGATCCCCGGCACGCCGCTGTCGATCAGCAGTTCGGAGTCGAGCAACCGGTTGAGAAAGGCTTCCTGCTCGGCGGTCCCGGGGCGGAAGTCGGCCATCTAGACCTCTTTTGCGATAAGCAGGAGGTTCGCGTTCGTTTGATGGATACGGTCGTTGGCGACCATCAGGCAGGCGGACATGGTGTCTCGCAGGTGCCTGCCGACGCTGAACGGGGTGTCGTTCTTGAAGCCCATGATCCCGCAGACCCCGAGGGCGCCCTGGCAGACGAGCGGCGCCTGCTCGGAGGCAGCGATCTTCAGGTTGTTGAAGCGGAGCACGCTCGCCATCGTCGAGAGGCTCTCCCGCTGCGGTCCCTCGGCGGCTTCGCAGTACTCGCGCAGCGCGAGGCCCACCTCCGCACGGAGCAGCGCCAGGTCGCTCATCAGATGCGAGAGCCCGAGGGCGATCGGAAGGGGTTCGCCCGGCTTGCGTTTCGCGGAGGCCCGGACGAAGGCGCGGGCCCGGTCGAATGCATCGGTCGCGATCCCCAGCCACAGGTGTGACCAGAGAATGTGCGAGACCGGCACCATCGATTCCGGCCCGATCGTCGAGAAGGAAGCGGAGAGCACCTGCTCGGGGGCGAACGTCGCTCGGACCACATAGCCGGGTGAGCAGGTCCCGCGCATGCCGAGCGGATCCCAGCTACCCGTCTGCTCGAGCTCGGTCTGGTCCTTGCGAATCAGCGCGAGCACCTGCTCACCCGGCTCGGCATCCGGCGAACGCCGCACGGTGACCAGGAGATCATCGGCATGGGCGCCGTAGCTGACGGTTGGGGCCTGCTTCTCGAGGCTGACGCTGCCGTTCTCGTTCGGCACCACGGCAGCCACGGAGCGGCTCATGTCGCCGCCGGTTCCGACCTCGGAGGTCACCGATGCCACGAGGCGCTGCTCGGTGGCGACATCCTGGAGATAGCTCTCGAACCATTCGTCGCTCTGATCGAGATGGCGAACCAGGCTGACGATCTGGATCTGATGCATCGCGAACACCATCGCGCTTGCGCCGCAGCCGCGGCCCAGCTCGAAGCAGGCCTCGGCCAGGGCCTCGAAGCTGACTCCCGCGCCGCCGAGCTCGACCGGGATGAAAGCCGAGAGCGCGCCGACCTCGCGAAGCGCCTCGATCGTCTCGATCGGGAAGCGTGCCTGCCGATCTACGTCGTCGGCGTTCGGAGCGGCGAACTCCTCAGTGATCCTCTTGACCGTGCTGAGGAAAGCGGACTCGCGATCGACGGCGATGCTCATGAGACGGTCTCCCTCTGCAGCTCGTTCAGTGCAGCCTCGATCGAGGCGATGCTCTCGAAGACATCCCGTCGCAGCATCCGGTCGGGGAACTCGACGTCGAACTCGTCCTCGAGCCCGAGCATCACGTTGACGCTCGCGTGCGAGGTCATACCGGCTTCGTAGAGGCTCGCATCGAGAGCCAGCCCATCGACGTCCGCAGAGAGGCGACCCTGGTTGGCCAGGACGGCCCTGATTCGATCAACCATCGCTCTCATCTATCCCTCGGTCGATCGCGGCGACGACGACCGCGGCCGCGAGTCCCGCCTCGTGGGTAATGCTCAGCGACAGCGATCCCAGCCGCGCGGCCGTTGCGAGGTCCGCCGCCGGGCCGCTGAGCACAACCTCCAGAGCCCCCCCGGGGGCCCTTCGGACCTCGATCGCGGTCCAGGGGAGAGCGGCGTCGTCGCTCGGACGCAGCACCTTCATCGTCGCCTCCTTGGCCGCAAAGCGTCCCGCAAGCCGCTCGGGGTCGGGTCCCGAGCTTGAGGCGCACTCCCTCAGCTCAGCGGTCGTATAGATGCGATCGAGGTAGTGCCGGCCGTGCGCGCGGATCGACTCCGCAACCGCGCTTACCGGGGTCAGGTCGAGGCCGACTCGAAGGGGGACGGAGGCCGTTGGCATCGCGAGAATGTTAGGTCAAGGCAGAGCACGCCGTGGCCGTCGGGGGTGGCGGCGGATGGCCGGGCGCCGGCGTGGTCGAGCGGAAGCGAGGATGCGGGGTCGGGCTGGCAATGCTCAGCATCAATCGGCAACCCCCTCCCGGCGCTTGAGGCGCGGGTGGCGGCCGACAAAGCGCACCACCCTGAGTCCCGCCGCCCTGGGAGCGGGCCGGAGCCTCCTGTCGAGGCCGCCTAGAATCCGCGGGCGTCGGATGGATGGAGTCAGCAGCAGCGCGGGGCGTTCAGCCACCGGGCGGGGCCGCCCCGAGGCGGCGAACGCCCGTTACTACGAGGACACCGACCTGGTGGCCGACTACCGGCGACTGTCGCTTCGTCCGGTGGAGGCGATGCTGCTTGACCGTCACCGCGACGCCCTCTCGGGGCGTGTCCTCGAGGTCGGCTGCGGGTCGGGCCGGCTGACCCGCCCGTTGTTGGCCATCGCGACCGAGGTCCACGGCATCGACATCTCCGCGGCGATGGTGCGGCACTGTCGCCGCGAGCTCGCTGAGGGTCAGTTCGAGCAACGGGACATGCGCGATGTCGGGACGCACCCGGCGGCTCCGTTCGATGGCCTGATCGCGCCGTTCAACGTGCTCGATGCTCTCGGGGAGGACGATCGGCGGCAGACTCTGGTCGGCTTCCACCGAGTGATCGCTCCCAGCGGCCTGCTGATCATGTCGTCTCACAATCGATCCTTCAGTCCGCCCGGTCCGCTCGGTGAGATCCTCTCCAGGGCGAGGGCACGTAGCATCCGGGGTGTCTCCGCCGCGGTTGCCCACCTGCCCCGTCGGCTCTCCAACCATCGCCGGCTCCGGCGCTCGGAGGTCGAGACGAGCCGCTACGCGATCCGCAACGATGTTGCGCACGACTTCGCGCTGCTCCACTACTACATCTCGCGCGACGATCAGGAATCGCAACTGGCCGAGCACGGCTTCGAGCTGCTCGAGTGCGTCGATTTAGACGGAGAGTCGATCCCAGCGGGCGCGCCCGCGGCGACCTGCCCGGAGCTGCACTACGCGGCGCGACGACGGCCCTAGGCCTGTCCGGGCAGAGGCTGGTCTAGTTGGGCGTCAACGCCGCCGCCCG
>CAVOYZ010000028.1:0-17078 GCA_963700785.1 uncultured Solirubrobacterales bacterium | reverse complement strand
GTCGAGCTCTCCAGCTACCGCGAGTTGATGTTCGCCAGCGGCAGGCTCCACGTCAGCGACTGGGCCCGGACCAAGGCACGGGAGATCGTCTTCCAGCCACCGGTGCCGATCACCCTGCGACCGTTGGTCGAGGTCGTCAACTACGCGACCGTTGCGTTGCTGCCCGAGCCGATCCGCTCTCAGTACGGGTTCGCGCCGATCCCGCCGGCGCTGCTTCGCGGGTTGACCGTCAGAGCCGGGGCCGAGTACATGAAGCGGATCGTGCTGCCGCTGATGCCGGCCGGCGTGCGGCGGATCCCGGCCGCTCGGGCGGCGTGAGGATGGACTCGGCGGCCGGCGAGGAGCTCGACGACGAGCTCGAGGGCGAGCCGGACCGGCGCGAGGAGCGCTCCCCGGAGCTGAAGACGGGACGGATCGGACGGACGGCCGGAGTCGGCGGGCTGGTCGCCGGGCAGGGGATCCGCTGGGCCGGCACCAGGGTCGCCAACCTGACCCGGACCGACGAGGCTCGCCAGCGCAAGACCGACGAGCGGGTGGCCGCGATCGCGACCCAGCTGGCGCGGCAGCTCGGGCAGATGAAGGGGGCCGCGATGAAGATCGGCCAGGTGCTCTCGACGGTCGAGCTGCCGGGCCTCAGCGAGGAGGGCCAGGAGGAGTTCCGCGTGGCGCTGGCCGAGTTGCGAGACAACGCGCCGAAGTTCCGCTTCGAGGACATCCGCGACGTGATCGAGGATGACCTCGGCGGCGAGGTCGCAGACCACTTCGCGTCGTTCGAGCGCGAGGCCTTCGCGGCCGCCTCGATCGGCCAGGTACATCGCGCGACCACCCACGACGGCGAGCAGGTCGCGGTCAAGGTCCAGTACCCAGGGGTGGCCGAGGCGGTCGAGATCGACCTCCGCAACCTGCACCTGATCCTCCGGCTGGTGAAGCGAATGGCGCCCGGCCTCGACGTCCACGCTGTGGGCGGCGAGATCCGCGAGCGGATCACCGAGGAGCTCGACTACGAGCTCGAGGCCCAGAACCACAGGGCGATCGAGCGCGCCTTCCGCGGCCATCCCTTCGCCGCCGTTCCGGTCGTTCACACG
Source organism: uncultured Solirubrobacterales bacterium (assembly GCA_963700785.1). Classification (GTDB taxonomy): domain Bacteria; phylum Actinomycetota; class Thermoleophilia; order Solirubrobacterales; family 70-9; genus CAXMST01. The sequence goes on along the minus strand of CAVOYZ010000028.1, from coordinate 15,993 downwards.
GCGCTCTCGAGCCGCCGGGTGCTGGTTACCGACTACCTCCCCGGCCGCCGTTTCGAGCAGGTGACCGAGCTCGACGAGCCGACCCGCGACCGCTTCGGCGAGAGCGTCTTCCGGTTCTTCCTCTCGACCCGCGAGCGGACCCGGCTGGTGCTCGGCGACCCCCACCCCGGCAACTACCTGCTGCTCGATGACGGGCGGGTCGGCTTCCTCGACTTCGGCCTGCTGCGCCGGGTCTCGCCCGACCATCTCGAGATGGAGCGGGCGCTGGGGCGGGCGATCGCCGAGCGCCGGGCCGACGACGTCCACCACCTGATGTCGACGCTCGGCTACCTGCCCGAGCCCGAGGAGTTCGATCCGGAAGCGCTGCTCGACCAGGTGAGCACCGGCGCGGCCTGGCTGTTCGAGCCCGGGTTCCGCCGCCTCGACCCCGCCTACGCCCACCAGCTGATCGAACAGGGGGGCTCGCCGCGGAGCCCGCACTATGAGGCGATGAAGCGGCAGACCCTGCCGGCGGCGTCGCTGCTGATGCGCCGCCAGGAGGCGCTGATCCTGGTCGTCCTCGCACAGCTCCGGGCGGGTGCCGACTGGACGGCGATCAGCCGCGAGTACGTGTTCGGGGAGCCGCCGACCAGTGATCTCGGGCGGGCCGAGGCGGAGTTCTGGGGCGGCTGAGGCCGGCCGGGTCGGCGGCTCTTCTCCTCGCGGGTGCCGGCTAGGCGAACAGCGGCAGCGTGCAGCAGTAGACGGCGACCAGCACCGCCCCCTCCCAGCGCACGAGCCGGCGGCCGCTGGCCAGCAGGACCCCGGCAACGATCGCGAACCCGGCCATCAGCACGATCGCGCCGCCGAGGCCGCTCGGCTCGAGCGGCGCCACCGGGGTCAGCAGCGCCGCCGTTCCGGCCACACCGAGGCTGTTGAAGAGGTTGCTGCCGAGCACGTTGCCGATCACCAGATCGGTGTGGCCGCGGCGCGCCGACTGGATGCCGATCACGATCTCCGGCAGCGAGGTGCCGATCGCGACCAGCGAGAGTCCGATGAACGCTTCGGAGAGGCCGACCGAGCTCGCGACGTCCGCGGCCGAGTCGACCAGCAGCCGCGCGGCGACGATCGTCGCCGCCAGCGTCGCGGCGGCGACCGCGAGCTCGAAGCCGAGCGAGTTCTTGACCGCGCCGGGGTCTCCCTCGGGTTCCTCGGCGGGCCTCAGCACGATGAAGGCGACCGGCAGAGCGATCAGCAGGAGCACGCCCTCGATCCGGCTGATCCCCCCGATCAGCGCGAGGCTTACCGCGAGCACCGCCGCGATCGACAGCGAGGCCTCTCGCCGGAGCACCGACTCGTGCACGACCAGCGGCGTGATCAGCGCGGCGACCCCGAGCGCGAGGCCGACGTTGACCGTGTTCGAGCCGACGAAGTTGCCGACCGCGAGGCCGTCCTCGCCGCCGGCGGCCGCGAAGGCCGAGACGAGCCAGTCGGGCAGGCTGGTGCCGACCCCGATCAGGACCACGCCGATGAACAGCGGGCTGGCGCCGAGCAAGGTCGCCACCGACGCTGCCGAGACCACGAATCGATCCGCCGCCAAAGCGAGGGTCGCGAGCGTGGCGGCGATGATCAGGAGGTCGGGAAGCATGGTGGGCCGGGGTGCGCCGCCGGCATGTTTGCGCAGGATCGCCCTTCGCGGCTGTAATCATCGGGGCCGATGAGCCCGCACCTCTCCCGGTTTCCCCGCCGCAAGCTGGCGATCGTCACCTGCATGGACTGCAGGATCAACCCGCTGGTGACCGCCGGCCTCGAGGTCGGCGAGGCGCACATCATCCGCAACGCCGGCGGCGTCGTCACCGCCGACGTGCGGCGCTCGCTCGCGCTCTCGCAGCGCGCGCTCGCCACCAAGGAGGTGTGGATCGTGATGCACACCGGCTGCGGCGTGCTCGGCCTCGACGACGGGGAGTTCCTCGATCAGATCGAGTCGGAGGTCGGCCTGCGTCCGGACTGGACCCCGGGAGGCTTCGAGTCGCTCGAGGTCGGGGTGCGCGAGGGGGTCGAGCGGGTGCGTGCCGATCCGGTCCTCGTCTCCTCGGTCGTTCGCGGCTTCATCCTCGACATCGAGACCGACGAGCTGACCGAGGTCGTCGAGGCCTAGGGGAGAGGGGCGGCCCGCCTCAGGCCGGAGTCGGAGCGGGCTCCGGCCTGGCGCTGCGCCTCGAGCGAAGCCGCACCGGCGTGCCGTGCTTGGGGGAGAAGGTGACGTTGCGCCGGGTGATCGGCTCCGGTCGGGAACGGACGCCCTCGAGCTCGCAGCGATCGAGCACCGCCCGGAGCACGACCCGCATCTCGAACTCGGCGAAGGCCGCGCCGAGGCAGCGGCGGACCCCGCCGCCGAACGGGATCCACGAATAGGTCTCGGGCCCTGCCTCCAGGAAGCGCTCGGGGCGGAAGGCGAGCGGGTCCGGGTAGATCTCCGGGCGGGTGTGGGTGAGCCAGATCGCCGGCGCGACATCGGTGCCGGCGGGAAGCTCGTTGCCGTCGAGATCGAGCGGATGAGCGAGCCGGCGCCCCGCGAGCGGGACCACCGGTCGCAGCCGCAGCCCCTCGGTGATCGTCGCCCGCAGGTACTGATCGCCGTCGCCGCTGCGGATTTCGTCCCTGAGCCGCCCGAGTGGACCGGGGTGTCTGAGCAGCAGATCGAAGGTCCACGCCAGCGCCGTGGCGGTCGTCTCGTGGCCGGCCACCAGCAGGGTCATCAGCTGGTCGCGCAGCTCAGAGTCCGACATCGGCTCGCCGTCCTCGAAGCGAGCGGCGACCAGCATCGAGAGGATGTCGGTGCGGCTCTCGAGCTCGGGATCGGCGCGGCGCTCGGCGGCTTCGAGCGCGAGCAGCCGGTCGGCGTCCGCCATCGAGCGGCGCAGCTCGACCAGCGGGTCCTTGATCCACGGCAGCCGTCGCGAGGCCATGAACTGAACCTGAAGCCGGGGTCCCGCGGTCCGGTCGAGGAGCGTCCGCAGCAGCGGCCGGAGCTGGGCGAGGCGCCGCTCGTCGCTGACGCCGAACACGGCGTGCAGGATCACCTCGAGCGTCACCGCCTGCATCCGCCGGTGGATCGAGATGGCGTCGGTGAACGACCAGGAGTCGATCTCGCGCTCGATCACCGACTCGATCTGCTGCTCGTAGGCGAGCATCCGCTCGCCGTGGAAGGCGGGCAGCATCACCCGGCGGCGAGCGAGGTGCTCGCTTCCCTCCAGCAGCAGCACCGAGCGCGGGCCGAGGATCGGCTCCAGCGCCAGCGTGCGTCCCGGCGGCAGCCCGTTGTCGCGCTCCTTGAACACCGCCGCGACGTGCTCGGGGCGGCTGATCATCACCATCGGCGTCTCGAAGCCCGGGAAGCTGACGCTGAACGTCTCGCCGTAGCGGTCCCGGCAGCTGCCGAGGAACTCGATCGGCCGGAACAACCAGTTGAGCAGCTGGACCGCCGGTGGGCTCCCGGGGCCGGCGGGCAGCTTGGCGTGGCTCGGTTCGGCCATGGGTCCAGGCTAGTAGCTTCTCAGCCGCATGGGGACCCTTCCTGAGATCGATTGGGACCGGTTCGCCTCGGTCGAGATGCGGGTCGGCCGGGTGATCGAGGTCGAGGACTTCCCCGAGGCCCGCAAGCCCGCCTGGAAGCTGAGGATCGACTTCGGGCCGGAGATCGGCGTCAAGCGATCCTCGGCGCAGATCAAGAGCTACGGCCGCGAGCAGCTCGAGGGCACGCTGGTCGTCGCCGTGGTCAACTTCCCGCCGCGGCAGATCGGCCCGGTTCGCTCCGAGGTGCTGGTCCTCGGCGCCGTCGACGAAACGCAGGGCGTGGTGCTGCTGCGGCCGGACCGAGAGGTCGAGGTCGGGGACCGGATTGCCTGAGCTGCTGACGGCGGCGGGCGAGACGCCCGAGTTCCTCGCCGAGCTGGCGGCGCTGCTGGTCGCCGGCACCGTGATCGCCTACGTGGGGGCGCGGATCGGGCTGGTGCCGATCGTCGGCTTCCTGCTCGCGGGGGTGCTGATCGGCCCGAACTCGCTCGGGGTGGTCACCGACCTCGAGATCGTCGACGCGGCCGCCCAGGTAGGGGTGATCCTGCTCCTGTTCACGATCGGGATGGAGTTCAGCCTCGAGCGGCTGACCCGGCTCTGGCGGGCGCTCTTCCTCGGCGGCGGGCTGCAGGTGCTGGCGACGGTGGTGATCGTCGTCGTCGCGCTGATCGCGCTCGACGTCCCGATCCGTCCGGCGATCTACACCGGCATGCTGGTTGCCCTGAGCTCGACCGCGCTGGTGCTGGCGCTGCTCTCCGACCGCGGCGAGACGAGCGAGGAGCAGGGCAACGCCAGCGTCGGCTTGATCCTCTTCCAGGACCTCGCGATCATCCCGATGGTGCTGCTCGTCCCGGCGCTCGGGACCTCCGGTGGGTCGCCCGGGGAGATCGTCGGGGCGCTCGCGATCGCCGCCGCGATCATCGCCGCCGTCCTGGTCTTCGCCCGCCGCCTGATGCCGCCGATTCTCGAGGTCGTCGCCCGCACCTGCTCGCCGGAGATCTTCCTGATCACCGTGATCGCGATCTGCTTCGGCACCGCCTACCTGACCAGCCTCGCGGGCGTCAGCGTCTCGCTCGGCGCTTTCCTCGCCGGCCTCGTCGTCCGTGAGAGCCGCTTCGGCCAGCACGCGCTGAGCGAGATCCTGCCGCTGCAGATCGTCTTCAGCGCCACCTTCTTCGTCTCGATCGGGATGCTCTTGGACGTCGGCTTCGTCGCCGACAACATCCCGCTGGTGGCCGGCGCGGCGCTCGGCGTGCTGGTGATCAAGGCGCTCGCGACGGCGCTCAGCGTCCGGGTGCTCGGCTACTCGACCGCGGTCGCGGGCGCCTCGGCGCTGCTGCTCGCCCAGGTCGGGGAGTTCTCGTTCGTGCTCGAGCAGGTCGGCCGCTCGGAGGGGCTGTCGCCCGGCGATCTCGGCGCCGACGGCACCCAGACGCTGATCGCGACCACCGTCATCCTGATGGCAGCGACGCCGACGCTCTCGTCGCTCGGCAGCCGGCTCTTCGGGCTGGACTCGGGGGCGCCTCCCGAGCCGCCCCAGGACGGCCGGCTGCGGCCCTCCGGCGTCGAGCCCGACCACGGCCTCAGCGGCCACGTGATCCTCGCCGGTTACGGCGAGGGCGCCAGGGCGGCGGTGCCGGCGTTGCGCTCGGCGGAGGTGCCGTTCCTGATCACGACGCTGAACCCCGGCAGTGCCCGGGAGGCGATCGCGGAGGGGCTGCGCGTGATCCAGGGCGACCACACCAAGGCGCACCTCCTCGAGCGCGCCGGCGTCCACGATGCCCGGCTCCTGGTGATCGCCGACGACGAGCTCGAGGCGACCTTCCGGGTTGCCTCGATCGCCAGGGCGCTGAACCCCGATCTCGAGATCCTCGCCCGGGTCGAGTTCGACGACGATGTCGAGGCGATCGCTGCCGCCGGCGTCGATCGGGTGATCACTGGCGAGAGCGCTGGGGCCGAGCGGATCGGCCACGCGGTCCTGCACCAGTGCGGGCGCGCCTCCGCCAACGCGCTGCTCGACACCGAGCGGATCGTCCGCTTCGAGCCGGTCGGCGACGGCTGCGAGCACGTCGGCACGGCGGCGCCGGTGCGCCCCAGCGCGGCCGGCTGCGAGTCCTGCCTGCGGAGCGGCGATCAGTGGGTGCACCTTCGGGTCTGCCTGGTCTGCGGCCACGTCGGCTGCTGCGACAGCTCGCCGAACAAGCACGCGTCCGCCCACTACGCGGCGACCGGCCATCCGCTGATCGTCAGCGCCGAACCCGGTGAGCACTGGGCCTGGTGCTTTCCCGACAGTCTCCAGATCCGGACGCGGGAGCCGATCCGGCCGGCCGTCCCTGCCGGCGAGTCGCGATCCGATTAGGCTGCGCCGATGGAGATCGGAGGGGCGGGCGCGCTCGTCAGCGGCGGTGCATCGGGGCTCGGGGAGGCGACGGTTCGCCACCTGCACGCGGCCGGCGCTCGGGTGGTGATCGCCGACCTCAACGCCGAGGCCGGGGTGGCGCTTGCCGCCGAGCTCGGAGACGGCGCCGACTACGCCGAGACCAACGTCACCGACGAGGACGCCGTGCAGGCGGCCGTCGAGCTGGCCTCGCGGCCGGAGCGCGGGCTGCGGATCGCCGTCGCCTGCGCCGGGATCGGCTGGGCCCAGCGGGTGACCGGCAAAGCCGGGCCGCACTCGCAGGAGATCTTCAACAACGTGCTCCAGGTGAACCTGGTCGGCAGCTTCAACCTGCTGCGCCTCGCGGCGACCTCGATGAACGAGAACGAGCCCGACGAGGGTGGGGAGCGCGGCGTCTTCGTCGCGACCGCGTCAGCCGCCGCCTTCGATGGCCAGATCGGCCAGATCGCCTACTCGGCGAGCAAGGGCGGGGTCGTCGGCATGGTCCTGCCGGCCGCCCGGGACCTGTCCTCGCGCGGGATCCGCGTGGTCGCGATCGCGCCAGGGCTGTTCGACACGCCGATGATGGCGGCGATGGAGGAGGAGGCCCGCACGGCGCTCGGCGCTCAGGTGCCGTTCCCGAGCCGGCTCGGCCGTCCCGGGGAGTATGCGCAGCTGGCCGCGGCGATCATCGAGAACCCGATGATGAACGGCGAGACGGTCCGGCTCGACGGCGCGATCCGGATGCCGCCCCGGTAGGGCGGCCGCGACCTAGTCGGTCGCCGGGTAGGCGAGCTGCACGTGGCTGCGCGCGACGGCGATGAACGAGCGGCTGGTCGGCTCGGCGGGAGCGCTTCCGTTCCGCGGCGTGACCTCCGCGTTGATCAGCGAGATGAAGTTCACCTCGCCGTGGTTGAGGAAGTCCGAGAGGCGGCTGCGGAAGCCCTCCTTGGGCAGGGTGATATCGCCGGTGATCTCGTGATTCGGCGTCTGCAGTACTACTCGCTCGGTCCGGGTTTCCATCTGAGACTCCTTATCGGGCGAATCGGCCGGCGGCTTGAGCCTGAACGAACCATGCCTGCGGCAGGGCCGCCGGGACCGGGCCGGGAAACGCCGGCACCCGCCGAGCGGCTGCCAGCGTCGCCGGACGATCAGCCATGATCGGTGCGAGATCGGCGAAGCTCTCGAGGCTGCGGATCGAGCTGAGGATCTGAAGGTCGGCGGCGTTCGCCTGCAGGCCGCCGATCGTCCCCTCCTCGATCAGGCGCTCGACCTGATCGAGCAGCCCGGGCAGCGCCGCGAGGTCAGCGCGGATCCGCGCCTCGTCGGCCCCGGCGATCCTGCCCATCAGGGCCGCGATCGGCTTGTTCGCGGCGGCCATGATCCCCGGCAGCGGCATCCCGACCACCTCGGTGGCCAGCCAGCGGCGAACCGCTTTGCTGCGGGTGGCTGCGAAGCGAAACACTCGTCTTGGGATCGGCTGCAGGACCGACTCCCCCCAGCGCTCCGCCTCGACGACCGCCGCACGCTGCCGCGGCTCGCTCGGGTACAGGGGCGGCTCGGGGCGGGTGCTCTCCAGGTACCGGGCGATCGCGAGCGAGCCCTGGACCCGGATCCCGTCGATCCGCAGGGCCGGAACCGTCGCCGCGCTGAATCCGAGCCCGCGAACGACGATCGGATGCAGCCCCGGCAGCACCTCGACCACCTGATGCTCGACCCCCTTGTGCTCCAGGGCGAGCCTGCTCGCCATGCCGGGATGCGAGAGCGAGAGGGTGTAGAGCCGGGCGACCACCTCCGGCTAGCTCTTGGTCTTCGACCCGCTCGCCTTTCGCCCCTTCGCAGCGCCTGATCGGGCCTTGGCGCCGGCCTTGGCGGCCGCCTTCCGGCTCTTCGCCGGGACCCCCTTTGCCCGCTTCGAGGAGCCGGCCTTTGCCCGGCGCCGGCGCCGGCGCTTCGGCAGCAGCGTCTCGGTCAGATCGTCCAGTGAGTCGCCCATGTACAGCGCCAGCCGCTGCAGGTGCGGAAGCGTGTCGCGGGCTCCGGTGAAGCCGAAGTTGAGCGTGCCGGCGTAGCTCAGGCAGGTGATGTTGAGGGCGTTGCCGTGGGTCAGCAGCGAGAGCGGGAACAGCGCGTCGAGCTTGGCGCCGTTGAAGTAGAGCGTCTCGCGCGGGCCCGGCACGTTCGAGATCGCGAGGCTGAACGGGGTCGGGGCGCTGCCGCCGAGCCCGGCGATCAGCCCGGCGATGTAGGGGCCGTTGAGCAGCAGCGTGTAGGGCGCCCGTGCCGATGCCGGCAGCTCGCTCTGGTGCCGTTTCGCCTCCGCGGTCGAGGCCTTGATCGTCGCGATCCGCTCGAGCGGATCGGCGATGTTGGTCCCCAGGTCCGCGACCAGCATGCCGACCGCGGTGCCGGTGCTCTGATCGTCGGCCTCGCGCAGGTTGACCGGGATTCCGGCGGTCAACGGCCGCTCGGGAATCGTGCCGTGCTCGCCGAGATAGCGCCGCAGCGCCGCCGAGGACAGGTAGAGCACGATGTCGTTGAGCGTGCAGTCGGCGGCCACCGCGAGCCGCTTCAGGCGGGTGAGGTCGTACTGCTGGGTCGCGAACCGCCGCTGGCCCTCGAGGTGGCCGCCGAGGGCCGAGTCGGGAGTCATGTAGGGGGCGCTGAGCGCACCGTCGTCCAGCGATGCCCGGCCGAGCTCGACGCCGGCCCGCCCGAGTGCGATCGCTGCCTCGGCCCCGCCGAGCGCGGCGCCGAAGATCGCGTCCAGCGGCCCGCCGCCGGGTTGCGCCGGCCGCGCCGGCCGCGATCCGGCGCCGACCGTCCAGAAGGCCCGCATTCCGCGCTTTTCGGGATCGGTGCTCAGCGTGCGCAGGATCAGCCGGATGCCGCTGACGCCGTCGATCAGCGAGTGGTGCATCTTCATGTACATCGCGAAGCGGTTGCGCTCGAGGCCCTCGATCAGGTGGATCTCCCAGAGCGGCCGGTGCAGATCGAGCTGGTTGCTGTGCAGTCGCGAGACGAGGATCCCGAGCTCGCGCTGGCTGCCGGGATGGGGCAGGGCGGAGTGGCGGACGTGGTAGTCGAGATCGACGTCCTTGACCTCGCGCATCACCGGCAGTCGCGGGCCGACCAACGGCCCGCCGTCGACGATCCTCAGGTTCCAGGGTGGGGGGACGGCCCGCTCCCGGCGCATTCGCGCCAGGGTCAGCGCGAGGAAGTCAGGGCCGGCGTCGGGCGGCTTCGTGAACTCGAACAGCCCGCCGACGTGCATCGGGGTGTCGCGCGACTCCAATAGCAGCCAGGCCGCGTCGAGGGGTGAGATTCGCTTCAGGTGACAGCCCTCCTCAAGTCGACTCTCAGCATAGGGGCTCGCCGCCTGATCGGACCTCGCTGCGGTCAGGCGACGACCTCGAAGTCGACCGGGTCGATCTCCCGCGTCCGGCGCCTGAACTCGAGCCAGGGGCCGACCCAGTTGTTGGTGTTGACCCCCTCGTCGTTCACATACCAGCTCGTGCAGCCCCCGCTCAGCCAGCGGGTCGGCTCGCTTCGCCGCGCGATCTCCTCGCGCCAGCGCATCTGCGCCTCCGGCTTCAGCTCGACGTAGCGGGCGCCGTCGCGCAGCTTCTTGATCCCGTCGATCGCAAAGTTGTACTGGCACTCGAGCGTGTAGGGGACCGATCCCGAGCCGTGGTTGGTGTTCGGTCCGTACATCACGTAGAGGTTCGGGAACCCCGCCACGGCCGTCCCGAGGTAGGCCTCCGGGCGCTGGCGCCAGACCTCGTTCAGCTCGTAGCCGTCGAGCCCGTGGATCTCCATCGGGGCGATGAAGTCGTGCGACTTGAACCCGGTCCCCCAGATGATCGTGTCCGCCTCGCGCTCGACGCCGTCGGATCCGACCACGCCGTTCGCCGTGATCCGCTCGATATCGCCTCCGATCAGCTCGACGTTGTCACGGGTCAGCGTCGAGTACCAGTCGCTGGTGAACAGCACCCGCTTGCAGCCCATCTCGTAGTCGGGGGTCGCCTTCGCGCGGAGCTCGGGGTCGGCGAGCTCCTTCTCGCGGTAGCGGTTCGCGACCCGGGCGAACGGGTTCATCAGCCAGTCGGTGCCGGTGAAGCCGTAGGTGGCGAGCTCGAAGAACCCGAACATCCCGGCCCGGGACAGGGCCACGCGGCTTGGCAGGCGGCGCATCAGCGAGCGCTCCCAGGGTGCGTAGCCGCGGTCGGCCTTCGGCAGGATCCAGGGGGCCGAGCGCTGGTAGATGTCCAGTCGGCCCACCTGCTTGGCGATCTCCGGTGCGAACTGGATCGTGCTGGCGCCGGTGCCGATCACCGCGACCCGGCGGCCCTCGAGGTCGTGGTCGTGATCCCATTCGGCGGAGTGGAAGATGTGGCCCTCGAAGTCCTCGGCGCCCTCGATCCGCGGGGTCGCCGGGTTGGTCAGCTGGCCGCAGGCCGTGACCAGCGCGTCGAATCGGTGCCGCTCACCGGCGGCGGTCTCGACCGTCCAGGTTCCGTTCTCGGGATCGAAGCTCGCCCGCTCGACCGCCGTCTCGAGCTGCAGGTGGGAGCGGAGGCCGAAGTCGTCGGCAACCTCGTTCAGGTAGTCGAGGATCTCGTGCTGGGGCGCGTAGCGGCGGGTCCAGCGGTGACCGGGCGCGAACGAGAACGAGTACAGGTGCGAGGGCACGTCGCAGGCCGCGCCGGGGTAGGTGTTGGCCCGCCAGACCCCGCCGACCGAGTCGCCCCGCTCGAAGATCGTGAAGTCGTAGATGCCCGCCTGCTTGAGCCGGATCCCGATCCCGAGCCCGCCGAAGCCGGCGCCGACGATCCCGACCGTGATCCGTCGTGCTCTGCCGTTGCCGCCCATCTCGCTCGCCTCCTCGGTTCCCCTTGGACCCTACTCCCAGGAGATCGCCAGGGAGGCCTCGGCGGTCGGCAGCGAATCCGGCTCGAAGTCGGCCAGCAGGTCACGCGGGCTCGGGCGGTCACCCGGATCGCAGAGCCCGAGCGACGATGCGAGCAGGCCGAGCACCTCGCTGGGCGTCTCGCCGAGCGCCCGCCGGTCGGTGAGGCTGACGGCGCCGTGGCGCTTTGCGAGGCGCCTGCCGTCGGGCCCGAGCACCAGCGGCACGTGCGCCCAGGACTCGATCGCCGGCAACCCCAGCGCCTCGGCGAGCCAGATCTGCCGCGGCGAGGAGCCGAGCAGATCGGCACCGCGAACGACCTCGCCGATCCCCTGGGCCGCGTCGTCGACGACCACCGCGAGCAGGTAGCCGTGGGCGCCGTCCTTGCGGCGGACGACGAAGTCGTCGACGACGCCGCTGCAGGCGCCGCGCAGCCGGTCCGCGAAGCCGACCTCGGCGGCCTCGGCACGGACCCGGAGCGCGGCCGGATGCCCGGCGCGGTGGCGGCGCTGCCGCTCGGCCGAGCTCAGCGTCCGGCAGGTCCCCGGATAGGCGCCCTCCGGCAGCTCGCCGTGGGGCGCCGACGGTGCCTCGCGGATCTCGCGGCGGCTGCAGAAGCACTCGTAGATCAGGCCGGCGGCGGCCAGCAGCTCGAGCGCCGCCGAGTATGCGCCGCCGCGCTCGCTCTGTCGCAGCGGCCGCTCCGCCTCGTCCCACTCGAGGCCGAGTGCCCTCAGGTCGGCGAGCTGCCGATCGGCGATCCGGGGGTCGGATCGATCGGGATCGAGATCGTCGATCCGGACCACGAAGCGCGAGTCCTGCGAGCGGGCGAAGAGCCAGGCTAGGAGCGCCGTCCGCAGGTTGCCGAGGTGCAGGTCGCCGCTCGGGCTCGGCGCGTATCTGCCGTCGCGGTTCAAGCGAGCTTTGGCTTGTGGACCTCGGCCTCGGCGTCGTAGCGCTCGTGCGAGCGCGCGAGCTTGGTCGCGTCGTAGCGCTTGCGTGCCCACCACGAGTCGGGCCTGGCGAGACGGATCGCGCCGGCCAAGCCGACCGGCCACACATAGACCCCGAAGACCCCCCACATGAGCTTGCCCTTGAGCATGCAGACGAGGACGAAGCTGAGCCCGATCGCCTGCATGATGATGATCTCGATCACGTCGCCGATGCCACCCTCGGTGCCGATCGAGACCGGGTAGACGCCGATCACCATGAAGCCGGTGATGATCGCGAAGACGATCACCGCGTCGATCGACTGCCGGCCCTGCTCCGACCAGTAGACGTCGTCGAGGTGCAGCCACAGAGCGAACTCGTCGAGGGTCAGCGCCGCGCCGATCCCGAAGGTGATCGCGGTCACCTCGAGCGGCGCCTCAATCGCGACCGCCAGCAGGCCGGCGATCAAAAGCAGCGCGATGCCCCAGACCAGGTGGTGGATGTGGGTGTCGCCTGCCTCGACGTTGCCGAGCCAGCTGTAGCGGCCGGAGCGGATCGAGTGGGTGATGAACCGGGTCAGGCCGAAGGTCGCCCCGAAGGCGATCAGCATGAACAGCGCCGGCTGGTTGCCCTCGTCGACGATCACCGTCTCGTAGGTGGAGGAGAGGCTGGCGAGTGCGGGGAGCGAGCTCACGGCGGGGATCATTGCGAACCGGGCCGACTACACCCCGACCTGGAGTTCGGCCCGGGGCTAGCGGGCGGCCGCGGGATCGGCCTGCCGAGGGCTCGCGGCCGGCATCGACTGGATCCGGGCCTCGCGGCCCCCGGCCAGCCTCCGCGCGGCGGTCGTGAAGTCGTTTTCAACCCGTCGCAGCGTGTGGCCTGCCCAGCGGGTCGAGACCAGGGCGGGGAGGGCGCCGATCACGACCTGAAAGCGTCCCCGCGGGCCGGGCCAGCTCGGGTTGCCGGTCCGGGTGGCGCACGAGCGGTAGTGAAGGTCGGTGAACAGCAGCATCAGCACCGCCGCGGTCCGCACCGACGCCGCCTGCCCGAGCTCGAGCCGGCCGAAGAGCCGGCGGTAGGCCGGCGCCCGGGAGAGGGCCATCGCCAGGTAGTCCTCGCGCACCTGTCGCACCGCGACCTGTGGCTCGGGACGGCCGGCGACGCTCCCCAGATAGGGCTCGAGCGCCGGGTGGTAGGCGACACCGCGGGCCAGGTCTCGCTCGATGTCGCGGCTGACGTTGGCCAGCTGGATCATCTCGCTGACCAAGAACGCGTCCTCGCGGGCCGGCTCGGTCAGCTCGCGCCTGCTGAGCAGCTTCAGCGTGAACACCGCCGGGTGGCCGATCACGTGCCGGCAGTAGCGCGCGAGTTGCTGCTCGTCGAGCAGGACGCCGCCCTGGCGCGCGAACAGGTCCCGCGACCAGATCATGCCCGCGGCCATCTCCCGGATCAGCTCGCGGATCTGCTCCTGGACCTCGGGGCTGAGCGTCTTGAAGACCGCGTCGACGTGGCCGCAGCGGGCGATCAACAGGAGATAGACGCGATCGCGCTCGTCCCGGGCCAGATCGGCGGGGATCGGCGAGGGAGCAGCCGGCGAGGCGGAGTCGAGGCGGGCGGCGAAGCGCCGCAGCTCGGCGATGCTCTCGGCCGGGTTTGGGATCAGGTCCTCGTAGGTGTCGAGCATCCGGCAGTAGAGGTAGGCGACGGCCGCGGCCCGTGCATCCTCGGTCGGGAGCACGACGATGCTTGCCGCAAAGCTACGCGCGGCGTGCGGGAGAACGCGCCAGACGAACCGCTCGGGATCGGTCTCGCGGGCCAGGGCCCCGAGGTCCGGCTTGCGCCGATTGACCAGCAGGCCGCGCATCAGTGGCATCGTCCCGAGTCTGGGCAGTGGCGTACTCCTCACCCGGCTCAAGCTAGCAGCGCTCCCCCGGCGACGTTCCGGCTGGCCTTTGACGGACGGCAGGCAGTCAGCGCCAACGAGGGGTCCACCTCCCGATCGTGACTTCCTGGCCGCGGTTGCCCTACGGTGCCCTCCGAACGGCGCCAAAGAGGAACGAGAAGAGCAGGGATGCGGTGCTTCGACTGATCCGGATAGACCTCGCCCGCAGGCGGCTGCGGACGATGCTCGCGGCGACCGGCATCGCGGTCGGCGTTGCAGCCGTTGTCGCGCTGTTTGCGCTCGGAGCGGCGATCGAGCGCAGCGCGGCGGGCCTGGCTGAGCTCGGCGGGGCGGAGTTCGGGCTGTTTCAGTCCGGTCGCGGCGACCTGGCAGCCTCTCGTCTACCCCAGTCGCTCGCCGACTCAGCACGCGATGAGCCGGGTGTAGAGGACGCCGCCCCGATCCTCGTACTCACCGAGCAGCTCCCAGACGAGAGCACGTTCCTGATGTTCGGCGTCGATCCCGAGAGCTTCGTGATGAGCCGCCTCGTCTTCATCAGTGGCGGCCCGCCACGCGCCGACGACGAGGTGGTGTTGGGCGATGGCGCCGCTGACGATCTCGGCCTGGCTGCGGGAGATACGCTGCGGGTGGGGAGCGGAGAGTTCCGGATCGTCGGCGTGTACAGCAGCGGCCTGCCGTTCGAGGACCAGGGGGCGGCGCTGCCCCTCGAGTCTGCCCAGGGCATTGTCGGCTCAGGCACGGATGCGACGACGATCGCGGTCTCGGTCGCGCCGGGCTCCGCGTCCGATGACGTAGCCGAACGCCTGGAGCAGGCTTTCCCCGGGACCGTGGCGATCAGCGATCCCGGGCAGGTCAAGCGGCTCGACACCAACGCCCTGCTGGTCGATAAGGCGACCGTGGTCCTCACGGCGCTCGCACTGCTGCTCGGCGCGATCATGGTCATGAACACGACCCTGATGACGGTCCTCGAGCGTCAGACCGAGTTCGCGCTGCTGGTCGCCGTCGGCTGGCCCGCCTGGCAGATCATCAGGCTGGTGATCGGCCAGGCCGTGGTGCTGGGGCTGCTCGGCGCCTCGCTGGGCCTGCCCCTGGGCCTCTTGGCGGCGGAGTTCGCGCCCCGGCTGCTCGGGGTGTCGGCGCTGGTCGACCCAACGGTGAGCGCCGGCGGGCTCGCCCTGGCGCTCGGTGTGGCCTTGAGCACCGGGGTGCTCGGCAGCCTCTACCCGGCCTGGCGAGTCACCCGCCTGCAGCCCGCGGCGGCGCTTGGCTGAGCCCGGCCGCCGCCGGCTCGTCGACTTCGAGGCGACCGTCACGCAGTTCCAGTAGGCGAGTGGCCCGGGCCGGCGCGGCCGGGTCGTGGCTGACGAGCAGAACCGTGCGGCCGTGAACGGCGCTCAGCTCGCCGAGCAGGTCGAGGAGCTCCACGGCGGACTGCTCGTCGAGACTCGCAGTTGGCTCGTCCGCGAGCAGCAGGCGGGGTCCATTGATCAGCGCCCGCGCAACCGCGACCCGCTGCCGCTCGCCACCCGAAAGCTGAGCGGGGAGGTGATCTCCGCGCTCAACCATCCCCACCTCGGCCAGCGCCTCGCGGGCGCGATCCGCCCGCTCGTGTTGGGGCACTCCGGTCGGCAGGAGCGGAATCTGCACGTTCTCTGCCGCGGTCATCGCGGCGATCAGGTGATGAAGCTGGAAGATGAAGCCGACGACCTCGCGCCGGTAGCGCGGCCTGTCGGGGAGCTCGGAGAGCGGCATGCCGTCGACTTCGATGCGACCCGCATCCGGCTCGTCTAGGGCTGCGATCAGATTCAGGAGTGTCGACTTACCCGCACCGGATCTCCCAGTGAGCAGGCCCAGCTCACCCGGGGCGAGCCGGAACGAGACGTCGTCGAGCACCTTCGCTCCGCCCTCGTAGGTGCGGCTGACGTGCTCGACGATGAGCTCGGCGCCGTTCGGATCAGCGGGTCGGACCACGGGGGGTTTCTACCTTCGATCAGCTTTCGCCGCTTGGCGGCTTCGGGTCAAAGGCGTTGCCACCGCCGTGCACGCGGAATACTCTCGTGACCGTGACGACGCTCAGAACCGCTGTCTTGCTATCCGCCACGACGGCCACGTCCCGCCACCGACTTGACAGCGACCGTGGCTAGCGCCGGGGCGAGTCCGAACGGGCTCGGCGAGCTCTCACCGGCGATGTTCGCGGCCGAGCAAGCGGTCGACATCGCTGCGGCGGCGATGGTCCGCGGTCGCTCGCACATCAGGGCCCTGGTCGACAAGGGCGACTACGGGTTCGCGACCGTGATCGACGTCGAGATCGAGCGG
>CAVOYZ010000027.1:0-24342 GCA_963700785.1 uncultured Solirubrobacterales bacterium | reverse complement strand
CGAGATCATCGAGCGGCCACGTCATCGGGCGCCGCACACGCCGTTCAGCGGCCGGATCTCGGCCCATCGCCGCTTCAGCTTCGGCTCGCTGCCGCTCGGGACCGTGAAGGAGATCAAGAATCGTCTCGGGGTCAAGGTCAACGACGTGGTCGTCGCCCTCTGCGCCGGCGCCGTCCGCGAGTGGCTGATCGCCAACGACGCGCTCCCCGACGAGCCGCTGCTCGCGCAGATCCCCGTCTCGGTCCGGACCGAGGATCAGATCGGCACCTACGGCAACCGGATCTCGGTGATGATCGTCCCGATTCCGACCGATGAGCCCGATCCCGTCCAGCGGGTGCTGAGGGCGAACGAGGCGATGCTGGCGGCCAAGGACCGCCACCGGGCGATGCCGGCCGAGCTCCTACAGGACGTGGCCAACTTCATCCCGCCCGCGGTCAACGCCCGGGCCGCCCGGGTGGCGCTGCAGCTCGGCACCCAGCAGCGGATGCGCCCGCTCTACAACCTCGTGATCTCGAACGTGCCCGGCCCGCCCTTTCCGCTCTACCTGGGAGGGGCCGAGGTGGTCGCCAACTACCCGGTCTCGGTGATCACCGACGGCGCCGGGCTCAACATCACGGTGATGAGCTACCGCGACTCGATGGACTTCGGCCTGATCGCCGATCGCGATCAGATCCCCGAGATCTGGGACCTGATCGGGGCGCTGGAGCGGGACCTGGCCGCGATCGCGGCCGAGGTCGCGGCCTGAGCGCTGCCTACGTCCGCGCCGGCTAGCGCTCGAGCTCGCGCACGAGCCGTCGCTCGACGGCCTCGGTCATCACCTGGCCGAAGCTGGCGAGGACGGCCTCCGAGGCGAGCGGGCGCAGCTCCTCGACGGCCTCTCTCGCCCGGGCCAGGTCCCCCTCGCTGATCTGCTCGCCCTCGCGCAGTGGATCGAGCACGTCCTTGACGAACAGCCGGACGAACTCCTGCGCGATCGCCGAGGTGTGCTTTCGAATCGCCTCCCCGACCGCGAACCCATGGCTGAGCGGGATCCCGAGCTCGGCGAGCGTGGCGCCGGCGCGCAGCAGGGCCGGCGACGGCACCTCCCAGGTGTCCTCGCCGAGCGGCCGGATCAGCCCGAGCCGCCGGGCCCGGCTCAGGGCCTTCGCCTCGATCCGCCCGCCGAAAGTCTCGCTCAGCTCCGCCGTGGTCAGGACCTCGGGCTGCTCTGCTGCGAACGGCGTCAGGATCGCGCGCTCGAAGGCGAGGGCGCCCTCGCTCCCCGCCGCCGCGCCCAGCTCCAGCAGCCGCTGGATCGCCTTGAGATTGAAGCCCTGGGCCTGCATGTCCTGGATCAGGCGGATCCGGGCGACGTGCTCGGAGCCGTAGTGAGCTGTCCGCGAGCGGACCTCGGGCGGCGGCAGCAGCCCGCGCGACTGGTGGGCGCGGATGTTGCGCGCCGTCATCCCGGTCTCGGTAGCGAGCTCCTCGATCGTCAGGCTCGAGCGGGCGGTCTGCTTCGCGGTCATGCCCGCCAAGGCTAGCGGCGCGCTTACACGAGATGGTGTTACGTGGGGCCGGCTCCGGCCCGACCGGGACCGCCCGAGCCCTTCAGGGGGAGGGGAGGGAGCGGACGGCCCCGGTCGGGCCGCGGCGGCCTTCGGGCCGCTGGCTCTGTACCGGGAGTGGGTCGAAGTCGGCGAGCTCGGCGCAGGCCTCGTAGAGCTGGGCGCTCTCGCCGGGCTCGGAGTGCGTCCAGGGAACGCGATGCTCGGGCCGCGGGCGGCGGTCCATCCAGAGCCGACCGGGCTCCGCGACCGCACGATCGGCGGCCGCCAGCCAGACGATCGTGTCGGCGCCCGCTTCGGGGCTGCGCAGCAGCGGCTTGGTGACCGAGTGAAAGCGCGGAAGCGACTGCTCGACGCCCGGTGTCTCGGTCCACCCCGGGTGCATCGCGTGGAAGCTGACGCCGTCGTCGAAGCGCCGCTGTAGCTCCCCGATCAGCTCCATCTGAGCGCGCTTCGCGTGGGCGTAGAAGTCGGGGCCGTCGTAGTCCCTGCGATCGAGCTGCAGGTCGCCGAGGTCGAGCTTGGCCGTGTACATGCCGCCCGAGGTGACGAAGATGACGCGGGCGCCCTCGGCCGCCTCGAGCTGCGGTCGCAGCTCGTGGGTAAGGACTAGCGGCGCCAGCACGTGCACGGCGAAGGTCAGCTCGTGCCCCTGGGGGGTGCGCTCGCGCTCGGCGAGCAGGGCGCCTGCGTTGTTGACGAGCACGTCGATCGAGTCGAGCTCGTCCGCCAGCTCCGCGGCCAGCGCCCTGACCTGCTCGAGGTCGGCGAGATCGGCCACGTGCAGGTGGAGCCGATCGCTGCCCGTCCGCTCGCTGATCTCGGCGAGTGCACTCTCTCCCCGCGAGCGGTTGCGGCAGACCATGTGCACCTCGGCGCCGAGCCCGGCGAACGCCTCGCTGGCGGCGGCGCCGATGCCCGAGTTGGCGCCGGTGACGACCACACGAGCGCCCTCGAGCCGGCCACCGGGGTCCGGTGAGAGCCCGTCGAGCCCGCGCAGGCGGTAGCCGACCGAGGTGTAGCCGCCGACCACCGTCCGGTCGAGGAGCCAGTCGAGCGATGCCGAGAGCGGGTTCACTGCGGCGCGCTCGGCTCGTGACCGGCCGCCTCGGGAAGCTTCGCGTCGGGGCCGGCATCGAGCTGCTCGCGGTCTCGCCGCTCCTGGATGATTCCCCAGACGATCAACCAGCAGGCGGTTGCGACGATCGCCGTCACGACCAGGCCGTAGAAGAAGATCGCGACGTCGTTCATTGCGGGCCTCCCGTCGAGCGTGGCACGAGCAGGGCGCCGAGCGCGAGGATCGAGGGGACCCAGAGCCCGACGAAGATGCCGTCGCTCTGGTCGCCGAAGAAGTAGAGGCCGACCGAGAGGCCGAACGACAGCGCCGCGGCGAGCAGGATCAGCCCTCTGGCCCGGGTGAGGTAGTTGGCGTTGCTCATCGTGATCTCGCTTTCTTTAGGACTTGACCGATAGCACCGTACCAGATAATCTAGGGTTTGTCCAATGTTCGTAGATGCTTTGTTAGGAGGTCGAACGAAGTGCCCCCCGACGCCCCGGTCCTGAGGATCGGCGAGCTCGCCCGCCGGGCCGGCATCCCGCCCGCGACCCTGCGCGCCTGGGAGCGTCGCTACGGGATCGTCACGCCGACCCGCACCGAGGCGGGCTATCGCCTCTACGGCGAACGCGACGAGCAACGGATCAAGCAGATGGTGGAGCTGATCACGCGTGGGATCGCGCCGGCCGAGGCCGCGAGCCGCGTGCTCGCAGACGACCGGGCAGGGGGCTCGGACGCAAACGGTCAGGCTCCCCAGCAGGCCGTCGACAGCGAAACCCTGCGGGCGCGGCTGCTCGAGCAGCTGATCGACTACGACGAGGCGGGGGCGCACGCGACGATCGATCGCGCGATCGCCGCCTACGGTGTCGAGGCGCTGCTCACCGAGCTGATCCTCCCGGTGGTCCGGCGGATGGGCGAGCTCTGGGTCGATCGGAAGGTCACGATCGGCCAGGAGCACTTCGCCAGTCACCTGATCCGCGGCCGGGTCATGCCCCTCGCCCGCGGCTGGGGCTCGGGCGACGGCCCGCTCGCGCTGCTCGCCTGCCCGGCCGGCGAGGAGCACGATCTCGCCCTGGCCGCGTTCGGGTTGCTGCTGCGGGAGCGTGGCTGGCGGGTCGCCTTCCTCGGAGCGGACACGCCGGCCGAGACTCTCCGTGGGGCGGCTGAGCGCCTCGACCCGGAGATCGTCGTGCTCGCGATCACCGACCCTGCGACCGCCGCCGGGCTCGACACCGAGCTCAGCGTTGGAGTGCCGGTGGCGATCGCCGGTGGCGCCGCCGACCCTGCGCTCGCGGAGCGGCTCGGAGCTCGGTATCTGCCCGGAGACCTGGTCACGGCGGCCGACGATCTGGCGGCGGGAGGCTGAGCGGGTGGGAGGCGACGAGGCCCCGGGCGCGCTTCGGGCCGAGGGCTACGAGCGGTTGATCGTCGACGGCTTCAACGCCCTCGGCTCCCGGCCCGACGGCTGGTGGCGTGATCGGCCGCGGGCGATGGCCCGGCTGGTCGACCGGCTCGCCGGCCTCGCCGAGCGGGAGCCGGGCCTGCGGATCGAGGTCGTCTTCGACGGCGGGCCGCACGAGCGCGTGCTCAGCAGCGCGCCCAGCTCGGTCGAGGTTGCGTTCGCGGGGGGCGGAGCCGACGCCGCCGACCGCGAGATCGCGAGGCGGGTTCGCGCTGCCGAGCGTGCCGGCGCCGTACTCGTCGTCTCCAGCGACCGACGGCTGGCCGCCTCGGTCAAGGCAGCGGGCGGCGCCAGCGTCGGGGCCGGAGCGTTCCTGCGCGAGCGGCTGCCCTGAGCCACCGGCGGCAGCCGCCTCCCCGTTGCCGCCTCGGGCGGCGGGGCGCGATGTAGGATCGGCTCGTGCCCGGCGCTGTCGAAATCGAGGCCTCCGGAGGCGGGAGCGGCGAGCGCTGATGGGCCGGCTCGCAGTGGTCGGAGGGCACTCGATCCTCGGGAACGAGCCGGGCGCCGGCCTCGAGCGACGGGTCGTCGAGACCGAGCGCGGCGCGGTCACGGTCCTCGCCGGGCCGTCCCACCTGCTGCTGCAGCGGCACGGCTACGACGAGTACCGGACCGCTGCCGAGATCGATCACCGCGCGAACCTCGAGGCGCTCCGCCTGCTCGACTGCGACCGGATCCTCGCGATCGGCTCGGTCGGCGGCCTGCGGACCGAGCTCGGCGTCGGGACGTTTCTCTGTCCCGACGACTTCATCGCCCTGGCTCCCGGGGCCTCGTTCTCGGGCGGGCGCGCCGGGGAGCGCGTGCCGGCCTTCGACGGCAACTGGCGCGAACGGGTGATGGCGTGCTGGCGCCGCCGCTCTGATGTCGAGCTCCGCGACGGCGGCGTCTACTGGCAGACGGTCGGGCCGCGGTTCGAGACCCCGGCGGAGATCCGCCTGATCGCCGCCCACGCGGATGTGGTCGGGATGACGATCGCGTCAGAGTGCGTGCTGGCGGGCGAGCTCGGGATCTCCTACGCGGCGATCTGCGTGGTCGACAATCTCGCCAACGGAGTCGGTGGCGCGCCGCTGGCGGTCGAGGACTTCGAGGCCGGCAAGGCGACCAACCGGGCGAAGCTGATCGGCGGGCTCGAGCCGATCGCCGCCGAGCTTGGCGGCGGTGGTTGATGGGCGGGCTGTTCGTCGACTCCGCGACGCTCGACGGAGTCACGGTCGGGCTGCGGGTCGAGGCGGGGGTGATCGCCGAGCTCGGCCCCGGTGTCGGCGGCCACGAGGGCGACGAGCGGATCGACGGCGCCTCGCTGGCGATCGTCCCGGGCTTCGTCAACGCGCACACCCACGCGGCGATGACCCTGTTCCGCGGCTACGCGGACGATCTGCCGTTGATGGAGTGGCTCGAGCGCTACATCTGGCCGGCGGAGGCCCGGCTCAACGCCGAGGACGTCTACTGGGGCGCCCGGCTCGCCTGCGCGGAGATGATCCGCTGCGGGACGGTCGCCTTCTGGGACATGTACTGGCAGCCCGGCGCCACGGCCCGAGCGGTCGAGGAGGCGGGGCTGCGGGCGACGATCGGGGCGCCGTTGATCGACGGTGCGGACCCGACGTCAACCGCAAAGCTGCGCGAGGACGCCGCGGCCGGGCTCGCCGAGCTGGCCGGCGCCGGCGAGTTGGTCAGCGCGGCGCTGGCTCCGCATGCGATCTACACGGTCTCCGAGCCCTCGCTGCGCTGGCTCGGTGAGCTCTCCAGAGCCGAGGGGATCCCGATCCAGATCCACCTCTCGGAGACCGAGGCCGAGGTCGATGAATGCCTGCGCAGCAGGGGTGTCCGTCCGGCCGAGTACCTCAGCGACCTCGGCGTCCTCGGACCGCGCACGCTGCTCGCGCACGGCGTCTGGCTCGACCAGGGCGAGCGCGAGCTGATCGCAGCCTCGGGGGCGAGCATCGCCGCCAACCCGAACGCGAACATGAAACTCGCCGTCGGCGCGAGCTTCGACTACCCGGCGGCGCGGGCGGCGGGCATCCCCGTGGCGCT
Source organism: uncultured Solirubrobacterales bacterium (assembly GCA_963700785.1). Taxonomy (GTDB): domain Bacteria; phylum Actinomycetota; class Thermoleophilia; order Solirubrobacterales; family 70-9; genus CAXMST01. Next base: position 18,248 of record CAVOYZ010000027.1, on the reverse strand, counting down.
GGGGACCGACGGCGCCGGCTCCAACAACGCGCTCGATCCGCTTGCCGAGGTGAAGCAGTTCGCGCTCGTCCAGAAGCAGCGCGCTGTCGACACCGCGGCGGTCAGCGCAGCCGAGGCGCTCGAGATCGCCCGCGGGATCAGGGCGCCGCTGCTGGCGGCGGCGGGAGCACCGCGGGTCGGCGGCCCGGCCGACTTCCTGCTGGTCAAGCTCGATACCCCGGCGCTCGCGGTCGGCGCGCTCGACGCCGGGCTCGCCTACGCGGCCGACCCGACGGTGATCGATACGACGGTCGTCGCCGGCCGGGTGCTGATGCGGGGCGGCCGGCTGGTCGGCGATGACATCGCGGAGATCGTCGCCCGGGTTCGCGAGCGGGTCGACCGGCTCGGCCTCCACGACCCCGTCTGAGGCGCGGTCAGGCCAGCTCCTTCTCGAACCAGAAGGCGGCGAGCGGATTTCCGTTGTAGTCGGCTATCCGCCGGTAGCCGGCGGACTCGTACAGGGCCCGGGCCGCGGGCTGATCGGAGCCCGTGTCGAGGCGGATCCGCCGGTAGCCGAGCCGGCGACACTCGGACTCGAGCTCGGCCAGCAGGCGCCTGCCGACGCCGCGGCCGCGCCTGCCGCCGGCGACGTACATCCGCTTGATCTCGGCGGTCTCGGCGTCGAGGCGCTTGAGGCCCCCGCAGGCGACCGGCTCGGCCCCGGCCGAGATCACCAGGAAGCTGCCGTCGGGCCCGGACATCTGCTCGGCCGTCGCCGGGATCGAGTCGAGGCTGCCGGGCAGCTCCGCGTAGAGGCCGTCGATCTCGGCGCTCATCGAGGCGAGCAGCGAGGCGCCCGGCTCCTCGTCGGCCCGCGCCCGCGCAACGCTCAGCTCCGGATCAGCGGTCACGACCGGATTATCGGTCACGATTGGGCCCGAGATGGCCGAAGAGGAGTCCGACCAGGCGGATCGGGGGTCGCGGCGGGGAACGCTGCGCGGCCCGTGGTGGTACTCGGAGCGCCGGAGCGTCACTGACGAGCAGCGCCGCGACGTGCTCAGCCAGCTCTTCTACGAGGGCCCCGACCTGGTTCCGTTCCTGACCCGGTTCGCGCTGCTGCTCTCGATGGCGATCCTGATCGCGCTCTTCGGGCTCGCCAGCGACTCCGGGCCGGTGGTGATCGGGGCGATGCTGATCTCGCCGCTGACGACGCCGATCCTCGCCCTCGCCACGTCGCTCGTGCTCGGCCAGCCGCGCCGGCAGCTGAACGCCTTTCTGATCCTGCTCGGAGCGACGATCGGCGGCATCGCTGTCGCCGTCGTCGTCTCCTACCTGCTGCCCGATCCGCTACGGACGACGCTCGCCTCCGAGCAGCTGCTCGCCCGCACCGATCCCCAGCTGCTCGACCTCGCGGTCGCCGTCGTTGCCGGTGCCGCCGGCGCCTACATCCTCGTTCGCCGCGAGGCCGTATCGGCCCTGCCCGGCGTCGCGATCGCGGTCGCCCTGGTGCCGCCGCTGACCACCGTCGGGATGACCCTGGAGGCGGGCGAGTCGTCGCTGGCCGGCGGGGCGCTGCTGCTCTACCTGACGAACCTGGCCGGGATCATCCTCGCCGCCTCGGTGGTGATGCTGCTGCTCGGGGTCGGCGCCCACCCGACCGAGGGCGGCTTCTCACGCCGGGTCAAGCTCGGGCTTGCCACGGCCCTCAGCGCCGCGATCCTGGTCGCGGTGCCGCTGGTCGAGCACACCCGCCGGAGCTTCCACGACTCGCGGGACCTCGGCGACGCCGAGATCTACGCCAAGCGCTGGCTCGATGGATCGGGACTGACCCTCGGCGAGGTCGAGCTCGAGGGCACCGCTGAGATCCTGATCGAGGTCTTCGGGCCCGACCCGCCCCCGAGCGCGGAGCCGCTCGCCGCAGACCTCGCCCGCGAGCTGGAGGAGGAGATCACCCTCGACGTCCGCTGGACGCCGGTCGAGACCACCCGGGTCACGGCGGGGCCCTGAGCGAAACAGTGGCAGCGGGAAAGAGGAGCCCGAAGGGGAGTGGCGGCAAGCGGGTCGAGGCTGCGGGGGGCGTCGTGGTCCGCGACGGCGACCCGCCGCTGGTCGCGGTGGTCCACCGGCCCCGCTACGACGACTGGTCGCTGCCGAAGGGGAAGCTCGATCCGGGGGAGGGCTTCGAGGAGGCGGCGCTGCGCGAGGTCGAGGAGGAGACCGGGGTCAGATGCCGGCTCGGTCGCGAGCTCGAGCCGAGCTCCTACCGCGACCAGAAGGGCCGCAAGAAGCTCGTCCGCTGGTTTCTGATGGAGCCACTCGGCGCCGGCGGCCGGTTCGAGCCCAATGACGAGGTCGATGAGCTGCGCTGGCTGAGCCTCCCCGAGGCCGCCGAGCTGGTCAGCTACGAGCACGACCGGCGCCTGCTGGCGGCCCTGATCGCAGAGTGAAGGGTCAGGCCGGGTCGGGGGCGGCGCCGGCGGCGGGCGGCGAGGGCTGTTCCGGGGAGCGCGCCCAGACCGTCTGCTGCGGGAACGGGATCTCGATGCCGGCGGCGTCGAAGCCGACCTTGATCCGCTCGCGCAGCTCGCGGCTGACCCGCCACTGCTCGGAGGGTCTCGTCTTGACGACCAGGCGGATCACCACCGAGCTCGCGGCGAGCGCCTCGACTCCCCAGACCTCGGGCTCGCCGAGCACGTCCGGGTCCTCCGCCGCGTACTCGCTCGCGATCCGGCGGAGCAGCTCCTTGGCGGCGGTCAGGTCGGTGTCGTAGGCGACCTCGATGTCGAGCAGCGCTCGCGACCAGTGCTGGGACATGTTGCCGACCCGGAGGATCTCGCCGTTCGGCACGTACCAGACGACACCGTCGACTGCCCGCAGCCGGGTCGTGCGCAGGCTGACGTTCTCGACGACGCCGGTCGCCTCGCCGAGGTCGACGATGTCACCGACCGCGAACTGGTCCTCGAGCAGGATGAAGATGCCGGTGAAGAAGTCCCTGACCAGGCTCTGGGCCCCGAAGCCGATCGCCAGCCCGGCGACACCGGCACCGGCCAGCAGCGGCGCGAGATCGACCCCGAGCTCGCCGAGGGCCAGGAAGACCGCGACCAGGTAGATGGCGAAGGTCGCCGCGCTCTGCAGGACCGAGCTGATCGCCTCGGTCCGCGGGCCCGACCGGGCCGCCGCCTCCTCGTCCTCCCGCAGAGCGGGGGTGAACTCGATCGCGGCCTGCATCCGCCGCCGCACGGCGTTGTCCCCGGCGCGCCGCACGGTCGCGGCGATCGTCCGCCGCACGAGCCGGGCGATCACGAAGGCGCCGAGCAGGATCAGCGCGATGCGCAGCGGTGTTCCAAGGGCCCAGTCGCCGACGTCCGCAAGGGTGTCGGCGGCGAGGATCGGCTCAGCCGGCACGTGAGCCCCCGGGGCCTGAGTTGTGCGGCTCTGCCACGCGGCAAAGCTACCCACCGGGGCGGCGGTCAGCGGGGATCGGGACCCCGTCGGCGGGCGGGCCCGCCGTCAGTCGATCGGGATCTCCTCGACCGCGGTCGGCGCCGGCGGCGTCCGGTCGAGCCGCTCGATGTAGTGGTCGAGCAGCGTCCGCAGCGTCGTCAGCGCCTCACGCTGGAACTCCGTGATCTGCTCGCGCAGCTCCGGCGGGCCGCTGGCGCGGAGCAGGTCGGCTGTGCGGCAGATCGGACAGAGCTCGACGCACTGCGTCTCGCCCTGGTGGCCGCTGGCGGAGGCGGCGGCGCCGAGACCGTCGCGCAGCGCCCGCCACGCCTCGGCAGCGTCCTCGGCCGCCGAGCCGGGGCCGCTCGCAGGCTGCTGCGGCTCAGGCACGTGCCGCCCCCGCGCTCGGTGCCGGCTCCTGCGCGGCCGCCGTGTCGCCGGCGTCCGCCTGGCGTTCGTCCTCGAAGCTGACCTCGAGGTTGCCGCCCTCGAGCTTCGCCCCGCTGGGCCGGTGGCGGCTCAGGGCCGGGGGCAGGATGATCGTCCGCTTCTCGCGCCCGGCGCGGACGATCAGCTCCTGTCCGACCTTCTTCAGCGTGAGCTCGTCGCGGTCGGCGAACGGAACGCGGATCGACAGCACCGTCTTCCCGTCATGGGTTCCGATCCGGTGCGCCAGCTCGTCGTGCAGGACCGCGGCCGGGTCGCTGTCGGCGAACAGCTCGGAGCCGAGCCGATCGAGCATCCGCGCCCCGAGCACCTCCTCGTCGAAGTACCGGGCGGTCAGCAGCGGCACCGGCCCGAAGCCCTCCCGGACCAGTTCGAGGTTCTCGCTCTGGCGCTCACGCCAGGCAGCGAAGTAGCTGTCGGCCACGTCCTCGGGGAAGACCCGGTTGACGATCACGGCATCGGTCAGATAGCCGTACAGGTTCAGGTAGGTGAAGGTGCGCTGGGCCTCGCGAATCACCATCCGGTCGGGGTTCATCACGAGCCTGATCGAGGTCCGCTGATGGTCACCGAGGATCTCGTTCATGGCGATCAGGTTGCCGACCAGCCGCTGCACGTCGGCGAAGACGTCGTCGCTGGGCAGCGCGATGTCCATGAAGGTGCGGGCGAGCGGCCGCGCCGCGCTGACCAGCCGGCGCTCCCAGGGCAGCACCTTGTCGAGCCACCACCGCGCGACCTCGGGAAACGAGAGCAGGCGCAGGGTCTCGCCGGTCGGCGCGCAGTCGACGATGACGACGTCGAAGCGGCCGGACTCGTAGTGGCGCTTGATCTGCAGCAGGCTGAAGAGCTCGTCCATCCCCGGCGGGACGGTCAGCTCCTCGGCCGCCACTCCGAGCACGCCGTGATCGGCGAGCAGGCGGCTGAGCCAGTCCTGGACCGCCGCCCAGTTGCTCTCCATCTCGCGCTGCGCCTCGACCTCCTGGCCCCAGAGGCAGTCGGCGATCGGCTCGGGCTCGGGCCCGAGATCGATCTCGAGGGAGTCGGAGAGGCTGTGTGCCGGGTCGGTCGAGAGCACCACCGTGCGCAGCCCCGCCTCGGCGCACCTGCGTGCCGTCGCCGCGGCGACGCTCGTCTTACCGACACCGCCCTTGCCCGTATAGAGAATCGTTCGGGGCGGCTCTCCCGGCCCGTTCTGAAGCGGGTCAGGCATGGCGGCAGGGTAGTCGATCGGGTCTGCATCGGGGCGGCGATCGGGTCGCATCGGGCGGGCTCCGCGCGCTCCGCTAGCCTCACGCGTCCCCAAGGCGAGAAGTCAGGTGCCCCCGCACTCAGCTCCAAAGACATCGATCGCGATCGCGGTCCGCAGCCTCGCGGCTCCCGGCGGCGGGCGATGAACGGCAGGCGAGCCGCAGCGGGCCTGCGCTTCCTGCTCAGCGCCGAGGGCTGGCCCTACCTGCTGGTGCCGTTCATCCCGGTCGCGGTGGCGCTCGAGTTCGCGCACGCCTCGGCGACCGCGATCTTCGCCATCGCGGCGGTCGCGATCATCCCGACGGCGGCGCTGATGGGCCGGGCAACGGAGGAGCTCGCCGCGAAGTCGGGCCCGGGAATCGGCGGGCTGCTCAACGTCACCTTCGGCAACGCCCCGGAGCTGATCATCGCCCTGTTCGCGCTCGAGGCGGGCCTACAGGAGGTCGTCAAGGCCTCGATCGTCGGTTCGATCCTCGGCAACGTCCTGCTCGTGCTCGGCGCCGCGATGATCGCCGGCGGGGTCGGGCGCGGCGGCGAGCTGCAGCGCTTCGACCGGACCGCCGCCAATGTCCAGTCGACGATGCTGTTCCTCGCGGTCGGGGCGTTGTTGATGCCGGCGATCTTCGAGATCGTCCAGGGCAGCGGCCTGCCGCCGGTCGGGCCGGAGCTGGTCAGCTACGACAGCACCGTCGAGCACCTCTCGCTGGCGATGGCCGGTGTCCTGATGCTCACCTACGTCGTTGGCCTCTTCTTCTCGCTGAAGACGCACAAGGACATCTTCAATCCGGTCGCGGAGTCCGGGCATGACGAGGGGCTGTGGGGCTGGTCGACGCGCAGATCGGTGACCGCGCTGGCCGTCGCTGGGCTCGCCGTCGGGCTGATGTCCGAGATCCTCGTCGGCTCGATCAGCGAGGCGTCCGAGTCGATCGGACTGAGCGAGTTCTTCGTCGGAATCATCGTCGTCGCGATCGTCGGCAACGCCGCCGAGCACTGGGTCGCGGTGCTGGTCGCCTACAAGCAGAAGATGAACCTCGCGGTCAACATCTCGATCGGCTCCAGCGCCCAGGTGGCCCTGTTCGTCGCCCCGGTGCTCGTCTTCGCCTCGTTCCTGATCGGCCCGGAGCCGATGCCGCTCGTCTTCAACGGCTTCGAGCTGGGGGCCGTGATCCTCGCCGTGCTGGTCGCCAATCAGGTCACCCAGGAGGGCGAGTCAACCTGGTTCGAAGGGGTGCAGCTGCTGGCGCTGTACGCGATCCTCGGCGTCGCCTTCTTCGTCGCCTGAGCCGGTGCTCAGGCGACGAGCTCGGCCAGCGCCGCCAGCACGACGTCGTCGTGCGTCTTCGGCGAGACCTTGGGAAAGGCCTTGGCGACTCGGCCCTCGGGGTCGATCAGGTAGGTCGCGCGCTTGACGCCCCAGTACCTGCGGCCGTACATGTTCTTCTCGACCCAGGTTCCGTACGCCTCGGCGACCGCGTGATCGGCGTCGGCGAGCAGGGTGAAGTCGAGCCGGTGCTTGTCGGCGAAGCTCGCGACCGCGTCGACCTCGTCCGGCGAGACCCCGACCACTCGTGCCCCCGCCGCCGCGTAGTCAGGGGAGCGGTCCCTGACCGAGCAGGCCTGGGTCGTGCACCCCGAGGTACCGGCGCGGGGGTAGAAGTAGAGGACGAGCCAGCCGCCGGCCGCGTCGGCGAGCGAGAACCGCTCGCCGTTCTGGTCGGGCAGGGTGAACGGGGGCGCCTCGACGCCTGGCTCGAGCATCGTTCGCGCCCGGGTCAGTCCTCGCGGCCCGGGTCCTGACCCTCCTCGCCCTCGTCCTCCTCGCCGTCGTCCTGGCTCAGGGCCGTGGCGGAGATCGATCCACTGCCGCCGGGGTGGTAATGGGTCTGGAAGGTCTCGAGCGCCTCGTCGAGACGGGCCTCGTCGACCGGGACGGAATCGGAGATCCGGACCCATTCGGCGCCCTCGTAGTCCTCCATGTTGAAGATCTCCTGGTCGATCGAGGACGAGTCGTCGACGATCACGACGACCTCGGTCTGCGGGTTGAAGTACGTCCCGGGCTGGATCGCCAGCTCTTCGAGCTCGTAGGTGTTCTCGGTGATGTCTTTCTCTTCAGGCATGGGCACCGTTATAGCCGCTCGGGGCCGCCGGGCGCTGACTCACTGACCGAGGTTCTCCAGGTCCCGGAGCTGGCGGGCGACCTCCGCCTCCACATCCAGCGGCTCCTTGCCGCCGCGCAGGCGCCGCGCGTTGCGGGCGACGACCAGCTGCCGGACCTCCTCGACGAGCTCGGGATCGGCATCGAGGTCGAGCTTCGGCGCGAGCAGCTCTCGCATCTCCGCCTCCACGTCGAGGACCGGCTCGCCCCGCTCCGCCTGGCGGAAGGCCTTCGCCTCGAGCATCTGCCGGATCTCCGCCTCCCGCTCCTCCCGTGAGACCCCGTCGGTCGAGCCGGCAGGCGTCAACTCGTGGTCCATCGCGAACGCGCCCTTGCCGATCTGCCTGTAGACGGCGCCGGCGCCGGCGAAGGCGATCGCCGAGATCGGCACCGCGAGGAAGACCACGATCAGGATCACGTCGCCGTTGCTGATGGCAAGCGGCAGCATCCCCTCCAGGGTACCGCCGCGGCTCTCGCTGCAGGCGAGTGCGGGTGCGCGGGGCTCCGCCGCGGGGACCGGCGGTACGGCCCGCCGGTTGCGGTTCGCCGCCGCCTGGGCTATCCTTCTCACTGGTTGACTGACCAGTCAATCGGTTTGGCCGCGTGCCATGCCGAGCGCCTTACGGGCAGCAGTTGATTGCCCAGCGGGCGGGGCGAAGCCGCGGACCACGGAATCCGACTTACAAGGAGTGATCCACGGTGGTTGATTTCACCCTGACCGACGAGCAAGAGGACCTTCGCGAGATGGCGCATGCCTTTGCGGAGAAGGACATCCGCAAGGTCGCCGCGGAGTACGACCGCGACGGCACCTGGCCCCAGGACGTCATCGAGAAGGCCTGGGAGATCGGCCTGATGAACACCCACACGCCGGCCGAGTACGGCGGTCCCGGCCTCGACTATCTGTCGGGCTGCCTGATCGAGGAGGAGCTCGGATGGGGCTGTTCCGGCATCGGCACCTCGCTTGCGGCCAACGGCCTGGCCAGCGCGCCGGTCGCGCTCGGCGGCTCCGAGGAGGTCAAGAAGGAGTACCTCGGCATGCTGACCGAGGCGCCGAAGCTCGCAAGCTTCTGCCTGACCGAGCCGGACGCCGGCTCCGACGTATCGGGGATGAAGACGACCGCCACCAAGAAGGGCGACAAGTGGGTCATCAACGGCTCCAAGTGCTTCATCACCAACGGCCAGTACGCCGACTGGTACACGGTCTACGCGAAGACCGACAAGGACGCCGGCCACCGCGGCATCTCGGCGTTCGTCGTTCCGCGCGACGACACGATCGTGATCGACAAGAAGGAGGACAAGCTCGGACAGCGCGCCTCGAACACGGCGACTGTGACCTTCAACGAGACCGAGATCCCGGTCGGGAACATCCTCGGCGAGGAGAACCACGGGTTCAAGCTCGCGATGATGGTCCTCGATCGGACTCGTCCCGGCGTCGCTGCGATGGCGGTCGGGATTGCGCGCGCGGCCTTCGAGCACGCCTGCGAGTACGCGAAGGAGCGCCAGCAGTTCGGCGTGCCGATCGCGATGCACCAGGCGGTCTCGTTCATGATCGCCGACATGGCGACCAAGGTCGAGGCCGGCCGGCTGCTCACCTGGCAGTCGGCGGCGCTGCTCGACAACGGCCTGCGCAACTCGCTGGCCGCGAGCCACGCGAAGCGCTTCGCCGGTGATTCGGCGATGGAGGTGACCACCGATGCCGTGCAGGTCTTCGGTGGCTACGGCTTCATCAAGGACTACCCGGTCGAGAAGCTGATGCGCGACGCGAAGATCATGCAGCTCTACGAGGGCACCTCGCAGATCCAGCGTCTGGTCATCGCCAAGGAGGTCCTGATGGGTCGCGGCACGAACGAGCCGCTGCCCGAGTCGATCGCCAAGGACGCCGAGAAGGAGGCCGTCCCGGCGTAGGCCCCAGGCTTTCGAGCCATCCCCAGAAGCGGGGACCGTTTCGCTGAAGAGCCCCCGGCATGCCGGGGGCTCTTCACTAGGTAGGTCGCGTGCGCCCCGGGGTGCGGGCCTCAGGCCCGGCGCTGCGGGGCGACGGCATCTCCACTCCTCCGGGTCGGTTCGCCGCTCGGCCCTGCGCCGAACCTACGCCGATCCGGGGGCCTGTGCGTCTCGTCACAAGCGCCCGAAGCCGGGCGCCGAGCGGCTCATTTCGGGCAGCTGCGACCGCGAGCCTTGGCCAGGGCGCAGAGCGCCTTCTTGGCCTTGCCCTTGCGGGTTGTCAGGCCGTAGCCGGACTCCGCGCCCTTGCCGGGCTGGTCTCGCCAGCGATGCACGATCACGGTCTCGACCCCGGGCGTCTTGCGGAGCATCTTGTAGGCCCTGACGTCGGTCTTCGCCTGCGCCTTCTGGTCGATCTTCTTGTCGGCCGTGCTGACCCCGGTCTCGGTGATCCAGAAGGGCAGCTGCTCGGCGCCGAAGTCGACCATCACGTCCTTGAGCTCGGCGAGCTGGAGTCGGAGCCCGTCCACGTGCCCGTCCCGCAGGAGCCGGCCGCTGTAGGCGTGGTGGCCGATCGCGTCGGCGCTCGTTGCGGCCCCGGCGGCGAGCACCCGGCGCAGGAACTTGTCGTAGCGCATCGCGCCCTTGCCGTTCTTGGTGAAGGCGGCGAGGCCACCGCTGATCACCGGCATCTGGGGTGCGACCGACTTGACCGCGGCGTAGGCGATCCGGAGCAGCTTCGCGTAGCGCTCGGGGTCGGGGCCGCCGGCGTAGAAGGCCGCGAAGTTGGGCTCGTTCCAGACCTCGATCCCGCGCGCCTGCGGGTAGCGTGCGGCCGCCGCGGCGACGAAGTCACTCCAGGCCTGGTCGAAGGCGGGAGCGGGGGGGTAGTGCCCGGACTTCGTGCAGCCGGGCGTCTGCACCGCCCAGCACGGGGCGCCGGTGACGATGAACAGGGGGCGCGCCCCCGAGGCGAGGATCCGCGAGTAGAGCGCGTCGAATGCTCCCCAGTTGTACTGCCCCTGGGTGTGCTCGACGCTCGCCCAGGTGAGGTTCGCCCGCAGCGTGTCGCCGCCGAGACGACCGGCGCGGTCGACCTCGCCCAGCTCCTGCCCCCAGGCCTCGTTGACGCCGAAGTGGAGCGCTGGGTTGGCGCTGCCCCGGGGCGAGCGGTCGGGCGCGCGAAGCCGGCACGGGTCGACCTGGAAGCCGCTCTCAGGGGATGCGGCGGAGGCGGCGCCGTCGCAGTGGTAGGTCCAGCCGGCGGAGCTTCGATAGGCGCGCCAGTCGCATTCCCAGCCCGCTCCGCCCTCGCGGCAGCGGATCTCGGGGCGACTCAGGCCGGAGCCGGCGAGCGTCGATGCGAGACCGGTCTGAGCCGCGGTTGCGGCCGCATTCACGGTGCAGCTCTTGCGAGCGAATCCGGAAGCGCTTCCTATAGAAGGAGGCGAGCCCGCTGCAGTCGTAGGTGCGGTCGGCGAACCGGCGGGCCTCGAAGCTGCAGTTGAAGCCGCGCCCGAGCAGGCCCCAGCAGAACGCGTCGGTTGCCTCGAGGCCCTTCTTCGCCAGCCGGTCGGGCATCGTCCGGTTGAGGCCGGTTGCGCCGCCGTCCTTGCGGCAGCCCGACCGCTTGAAGCGCAGCGTCGCGCGTGCCGACCGCAGCTCGCTGGTGCCGCGGCAGGAGTAGCTCTTGCCGCCGCGACGCTCGGCGGCCACCCAGTGGCAGCGGGCGCCGTCGCTTCCGCGCTTGCCGATCTGCCTGCAGCTCAGCTTCACCGGTTGCAGGCCACGCTCGCTGATCGCCGCCTTGGTCTCGCGCTTGGCGGCTCCGCTGAGGCCCGCCTGCGCCGAGGCTGCCAGCACGAAGCCGGCCGCGACCGTGGCGGCGAGCGCCGGGAGGGCAAGGGGCAGTGTCCGCCACCGGTGAGATCCCACGGAGTCCATATCGGTTGAGCCGCCGATCCCCTTAACCCCTGGCCCCGACCGCGGGCGCCGCCTAGACGTCAGTCCAAGTCGGGGGCGTCGTTCATGATCCGCTCCAGCCCCGCCGCGGCGGCCCCCCAGGCGCTGGTCAGCGCCGGCACCATCAACGGCCCGATCACCCGCAGGGGAGCGTTCAGCTGAAGCTCGGTCCGATAGGTCAGCGACACCTTGCCGCCCTCGGCCGGGCTGAGGTCGAAGCGGTCGGTCGTCTGGGCGGCGGCGTTGGCCGCGGTCGCGACCAGGAGTCGAGGCCGCTCGAGCTCGGTGGTGACGATCTCGGCCTCGATCCTTCGACCCGCGATTCGTCCCCGCACCAGGTGCCGGGCGTTGCGGACGTAGGGGTCCATCGTCAGCAGCTCCGCCTCCTCGACGGTCGGGTGCCACTGCGGCAGGTTGCGGAAGTCGGCGAGGAAATCGAAGATCCTGGTCTGCGCCCAGTCGGCCCAGATCTCGGCTGAGAACCGCTGTGCCACTCCGCCTCCTTCTCGCTCGGCCCGGCGATGATTCCGCCTCGAAGATCTCACATCGCCTTCGTCGCGGTCAAGGGCGCGATTGGGCGGCTCCGCCAAGGCATAAGGTTCAGGATGGCGCAACGGCGATCAAAGCCCGTCGCCGAGGCGGCCGCGGAGGCGGCGCGCGTGGCGGAGCGCCCTCGCGCCGGAGCCCGGCGGCGGCCGGCGGGCAGGGCCTCGGACGTTTTCGGCGGCGAGCTACGGCGCCGTGACGTCTTTCCGCTGCTGGTCCTGCATCTGATCCAGCGTGAGCCTGCCTATGGCAACCGCCTGATCGAGGAGATCGAGGAGATCACCGGTGGGGTGATGTCGGTCAACCCGAACACGATGTACCCGCTGCTCCGCCAGCTCGAGGCCGACGGCAAGATCGAGGGCCAGTGGGAGCACCCCGACAAGCGCACCCGTCGCTTCTACTCGATCACCGACTCGGGCCGCGACGAGTACGAGCGCTTGAGGGCCGAGCTGGAGCCGTTCCTGGAGACGATGGAGCAGACGATCCGTCTGATCAAGCGCGAGATCTACGACTGATGTCAGAGGTCGGCGGAGAGGTCGAGATCGAGGCTCCGCTGGCCGAGGTCTGGGAGCTCTACTTCGATCCGAACAGGTGGCGCGCCTGGGTCGACGGCTTCGCCCGCGTGGCGGCGAGTGACGGCTACCCGGAGGTTGGCGGCACGCTGGTCTGGGAATCGACCTCGGCCGGACGCGGCAGGGTCAGCGAGCGGGTGCTCGCACACGATCCGCGCCGGCTGCATCTGGTCTCCTACAGTGACCCCGGCTCGGCCGGGGAGCTGGAGACGCGGTTCGAGATGGTGCCCGCGGGCGCCGAGCAGCGCCGGACCCGTATCACCCAGACGCAGCGCTACGCGCTGCACGACGGCGGGCCGCTCGCCGCGCTCACCGATCGCTTCTTCATTCGCTCACAGATGCGGGACTCGCTGCGGCGAACACTCGCCGGGCTGCGGGCCGAGGCGGCGACCCGGGCCGGCGCCCGGCCCCCCGACTGACTGGTCAGTCAGCTAGTAGCCTCCGACCCGCTTCAAGTCTCATGATCGGAGGGATATGTTCGTCTTCAAAGCGGCAGTAGTCGGGGCCGGAACGATGGGCGGGGAGATCGCGCAGGCGATCGCCGCCGCAGATATCGACGTGGTCCTCAAGGACATCGACCGCGAGTTCGTCGACCACGGCCTCGAGAAGGCCCGCGAGGTGACCAAGGGCCAGCTCGACAAGCTCGTCTCGAAGGAGAAGCTGACCGCCGAGCAGGCTGACGCCCGGCTCGAGGAGGTGCTGGGCCGGATCAAGGGCACGACCGACTACGCCGACTTCGGCGACGTCGACTTCGTGATCGAGGCCGCGCCGGAGCGGATGGAGATCAAGCAGCAGGTCTTCGCCGAGCTCGACGAGGTGACGCCCGGCCACGCGGTGCTGAGCTCGAACACGTCGTCGCTCTCGATCACCGAGATGGCCGAGGCGACGCAGCGCCCGGACAAGGTGATCGGCTTCCACTTCTTCTACCCGGCCTCGGTGATGCCACTGCTCGAGCTGGTCCGGGGAGACGAGACCTCTCAGGCGACGGTCACGACCGCGCTCAACTTCGCTCAGGCGATCAAGAAGCAGCCGATCGTCTGCGAGGAGGTCCCCGGCTTCGTCGTCAACCGGATCCTCAACTCCTCGGTCGCCGAAGTCTGGCGCGAGCAGGAGGCCGGCGGGCTCTCGGTCAAGGCGATCGACGAGGGCATCGCCGCCGCGAACGCAGCGCCGATGGGCCCGTTCATCCTCACCGACTTCCTCGGCCTCGACACCGTGATGCACGTGGCGGAGCATCTCCGCGACTCCTACGGCGACCGCTTCTACGTCCACGGCGGCATGCAGGAGCTCGTCTCGGAGGGCAAGCTCGGCGTCAAGACCGGCGGCGAGGGCGTCTACAAGGACGGCGAGCCGACGCTCGCCGGCGACGCGGAGCCGAACGTCGACGAGCTGGTCGAGATGTTCTCGCTGAAGGCCCTGATCGAGGCCTGCCTGATTCTCGAGGAGGGCGTCAGCACGGTCCGCGAGATCGATCTCGGAATGATGGCCGGCGCCGGGCTCGACCCCCGCCGGGGGCTGTTCCCGCCGTTCTGGAAGGCGGACATCGAGGGGCTCGACAAGGTGCTCGAGAAGATCGAGAACCTGGCGGAACGCTACCCGGACCGGTTCACGGTTCCGCGGGTGCTGAGGCGCCTCGTGGCCCAGGGCCGGCTCGGCCTCGCCTCGGGGCAGGGCTTCTACGCCTACCCGCAGCCCGACGACGGCGATCAGACCGAGACGATCAAGCTCGAGACGCGTGGCGACGTCGCGATCGCCTGGCTTGCGAACCTGCCGATGAATGCGATCAGCCCGCAGGTTCTCGCCGACCTGAGGACGGTCTGGGAGAGGCTCAAGTCCGACGGCGAGGTGCGTGCCCTGGTGATCGCTTCCTCGATCCCGCTGGTCTACTCGGCCGGGGCCGACATCAAGGCGTTCACCCAGATGGACGAGGCGGGCGGCAGGCGGCTGATCGACGACGGGCACGCGCTGCTGCGCGAGCTCGGCAGCGAGAACATCGTCACGATCGCCGCCGTCAACTCGCTCGCCTTCGGCGGTGGCTGCGAGCTGGCGATGGCCTGCGACATCAGGATCGCCGCCGAGTCGGCGGTCTTCGGCCAGCCCGAGGTCAACCTCGGGATCATCCCCGGGTTCGGCGGCACCCAGCGGCTGCCCCGCCTGGTCGGCCCGCAGAAGGCGCTCGAGATGAACCTGGTCGGCGATGCGATCACCGCCGGCGAGGCCTACGAGTACGGGCTCGTCAACCATCTCGTCCCCGACCAGGAGCTGTTCGACACGGCGGTCGGCTTCGCACGGAAGCTCGCCGGCCAGGCCCCGGTCGCGGTGCGAGAGATCAAGCGCGTCTCCCACAAGGGCGACCTCGACGAGGGGATCACGGCCGAGAAGGCCGGCTTCGCCGCCGCGTTCTTCTCCGCCGACGCGAAGGAGGGCATCGCCGCCTTCCTCGGCAAGCGAACGCCGAAGTGGAGCGGCAAGTAGGGGGCCGGCGACGAGCGCACCGTTTGCCACGTCATATGTGGGTAACTGTGCGCTCGGCGCCGGCCGCTGCCTAAGCCGTGGCGATCAGCGACACCGAGGCGATCGAGCGACTGGCGGGGTTGATCCGCTCGGCCGAGCGGATCGTGGCGCTGACCGGGGCCGGGATCTCGGTGCCGTCTGGAATTCCGGACTTCCGCACCCCCGGCAAGGGGATCTGGACCGAGGTCGACCCGATGAAGGTGGCGACGATCGACGCCTTCCACAGGGACACCAGGGGCTTCTGGGAGTTCTACCGGCCGCGGTTCCAGGAGCTCGGCGACAAGCGCCCGAATCCCGCCCATCAGGCTCTGGTCGAGCTCGAGGTCCGGGGCAAGCTGGACGCGGTGATCACCCAGAACATCGACATGCTCCATCGCCGCGCCGGCAGCCGCGAGGTGATCGAGGTGCACGGCTCGATCGAGACCTCGTCGTGCACGACCTGCGGCGCCTCCTGGCAGCTGGAGCAGGTCGAGGCGCTGTTCGAGTCCGACGGGGTCGCCACCTGCAGCAGCTGCATGGGCAAGGTCAAGCCCGACGTCGTCCTCTTCGGGGAGATGCTGCCGGTGGCCGCGATCGAGCGCGCCCGCGAGCTCGCCGAGCGGGCCGATCTGATGCTCTGCGTCGGCTCCTCGCTCGAGGTCGTCCCGGTCGCCGGCCTACCGGAGCTGACGCTCGCCGGCCGGCGGGCGGGTGGCGATCGTCACCCAGGGCCCGACGCCCTACGACCGGAGGCGACGGTCCGCCTCGGCGGCGATGTGGCCGAGCAGCTGCCGGCGGTCGTCGCGGCGCTCGGCTAGCGGTCGGCCCGCGGCCGCGGTCAGCGCGGCCCCGAGCGGATCGCCCGCCGCGCCGCTCGCAGCGCCTCCGAGAGCGCCCGCTCGTCGATCTCGCGACCGCCGAGCGCGCGGTCCTGAAGCTCCTCGGGCGGCCCCGGCGGCCGCACCGACATCGCCGCCGGCCCGGGCCAGCGACTCCAGCGCCGCTGCCAGGGTCAGCGCCGCGAGGTCCGGCCGCTGCTCCCTCGCCGCCAGCTCGGCCTCGACCAGCAGGACCTCGTACGGGGCGACCGAGTCGCGGCCACCGAGTACCGCCGCGACGCGCTCCTGCGCGCCGACGCTGTCGATCAACTCCGACCGCAGGCCGCGTCGCTGCGCCTCCGGCAGCTCGACGGCGGCCCGCCAGCGCCCGTCCGCGACGTCCTCGCCGGTCCCGTAGCCGAAGCGGACCGCGATGCTGCGCGCGGAGTGGATGTCGGCCGCGTAGGGGTCTGGGGCGGCGACCCGGTGCGCGAGCAGCGCCCGGTTGACGGTGCGGGTCGTCTCCGCCAGAAGCTGCTCCGCGAGCCGCTCGTCGGAGCTGACCCGCTGAGCCAGTCCGCGGCTTCGTCCTCGTGCTCGAGCGGGCGCGCCTTGACCAGCGTCACCCGCGTCAGCTGCAGCGGCGTCGCGCCGGGCTCGCCCTCGAGCGGGACCGGCCTTCCCCGCCGGCGACGCGAGCGCGCCCGGGCGGCACCGAGGGTGCGGACCGCCAGCACGTCCGGCGCGGCGTCCGGCTCACCCTCGGGGCGCGTCACGTAGCGACCGTCGGGCAGCGGCAGGGTGCCGGGCAGGTCGATCTGTGCGAAGGGCAGAAGCGGCATCGATCGCCGAGCCTAGATCAACGGCTCCGCTGCGGGCAGCGGCGCGACGCGCCGTGAGCCACCGGCGGTCCGCCGGGGCGGCCGCGGCTACTCGCCCGCGTGGGCCTGGCTCGCGCGCTTGTTCTTGGTCGGCAGCGAGAACCTCGACGGCTTGATCGGCACGTCGGGCTGATCGAGGTCGCCGATCCGGTCGAGCAGCTTGTCCCACTGGCCGGGCTCGAGCAGGCTCGAGTAGCGGCCGGGCTTCTCGCCCGGACCGAGGACGGGCGTGAAGCCGAGGTGGATGTGGTCGGCGTGGTCGCCCATCGCGAAGGTCGGGCCGCCCATCTCCATCAGCGAGATGATCTGCGCCGGCTCCATCGAGCCCTGGAGCTTGAGCAGGTCGGTGATCACCGCCTCGGTGATCGAGCCACGACCCTGATTGCCGAGGATCGGGATGCCGTTGACCGCGGCGATGTCGACCGCGTTGCCGGACGAGTGCGCCGAGACGTTGCCGGACGTCGTGTAGACGCTGTGGCCGCACTTCAGTGAGGTCACGGTCGGCCGGAAGCCGCGGGTCGACAGATACTCCAGCGAGGCCATCACGCGGCGGTCGATCTGGCCGGTGCGAACGTCGTCGCGGCCACAGGAGTAGAGCTCGATCCGCGGGTCCTTGAGGACGCGCTGCTGCAGCTGGCCCTTCGACATCAGGAGGATCTGCCCGACCGAGGCCCGCTGGTCGAAGGGGTTCTTGCCCTCGGCCCGGTAGATCGCCGTCGCCTCGAGCAGCTTCCAACCGTCGAGGATCGGCTTCGGGTCGATCTTCCGTGAGCCGCGCCCGGCGGGCTCGATCGCGAAGTGGACGTGGGAGGCAACGCCGTCGGTCTCGGCGCCGACCTTGCCGATCACGGTTCCGGCGACGACCTTCGATCCCTCGCGCATCGGGCGCGCGTCCATCGTCTTGCTGTCGAACTGGACGACGCCGCTGAAGTAGGCCTTGTAGGTCTCGAAGCCGGGCACCTTCTCGCCGAGCAGCTCGTCGAGCTGGCCGGTCAGGTCGGCCCGCTCGCGGTTGGCCTTCCGCTCCGGCAGGGCGAACAGCCGCTGGCGCGAATCCTCGGTGTCGGTCGGGCCGCGCTTGGCGATCGGCTCGTCGGCTGAGGACCCGCCCTTCTTCTCGCCCGGCCTGACCAGCTTGAAGTCCGCCGAGGTGAGCTCGCGGTCCTTGGGGGTCGGGATCACCTTGGCGACCGAGCCGACGTTCGCGTAGGTGAAGTCGTTGCCGTAGGCGTCGCGGAGGACGATGAAGCGACCGAGCCGATCGTTCTTGCCGATCTTGCGGATCACTCCGTCATTGACGGCGACCAGCGGTGCGCCCTCCTTGGCGAAGATGTCGATGCCGCGTCGGGTCGGCGAGTCGTTGATCACGTCGGCGACGTTCCCCTCGGACCCCTTCTGGGGCTTCGAGCGGCGGGCGGCGGCGCGCTCGGAGATGTCGTCCGCGTAACGGGCCTTGGCGGCGACCGGGAAGTGCGCGCCCTCGGTCAGGCCGGTCAGCGAGTCGACCACCGCGCTCGGCAGCTTGCCGTACTGCTGGGCGTAGAGCAGGACCTCGTCGACGTACCAGTCGGCGTGGTTGTAGGCGAAGATCGCGCGCCGTAGGTCTTCGCTGCCACCGGAGGCCTTCAGGTAGCGGGCGGCACCGCAGATCGCGTCGACGGGGTTGTAGGGGTCCTTGCGCCCGTCTTGGTTGGCGTCGACCCCGTAGGCCTCCCAGGTGGCCGGCATGAACTGCATCCAGCCGCGGGCTCCCGCCGAGGAG
>CAVOYZ010000026.1:0-10097 GCA_963700785.1 uncultured Solirubrobacterales bacterium | reverse complement strand
GAACACCCGGACCAGGTCGTTGACGCCTGGGGGCAGATCGTCGCCGTTGTCCCGGTTGAAGGTGACGACGTCGATCACGACTCCGCCCTCACCGTGCGGGACCTTGAGCGAGGTATCGCGCACCTCGCGCGCCTTCTCCTTGAAGATCGCCCGGATCAGCTTCTCCTCCGCGGTCAGCTCCGTCTCGCCCTTCGGCGTCACCTTGCCGACCAGCAGGTCGCCGGACTGGACCTCGGCACCGATCCGGACGATGCCGCGCTCGTCGAGGTTGCGGAGCGAGTCCTCCGAGCGGTTCGGGATGTCGCGGGTGATCTCCTCGTCGCCGAGCTTCGTCGTGCGGGCGTCGATCTCGTACTCCTCGATGTGGATCGAGGTCAGCTCGTCGTCCTTGACGAGACGCTCGGAGATGATGATCGCGTCCTCGAAGTTGTAGCCCTCCCAGGACATGAAGGCGACCAGGCAGTTCTTGCCGAGCGCGATCTCACCGTTCGAGGTCGAGGCGCCGTCGGCGAGCACATCGCCCGCCTTGACCTCGTCGCCGACGTCGACCACCGGGCGCTGATGCATGATCGTGCCCTGGTTCGAGCGCATGAACTTCTCGAGGTCATAGGCGTCCTTCTGGCTGCCGCGGGTGACGACGATCCGGGACGCGTCGAGGTCGGTCACCTTGCCCGACTCCGAGGCGATGATCACGTCACCGGAGTCGATCGCGGCGCGGCGCTCCATGCCGGTGCCGATCAGCGGCGCCTCGGCCTTGAGCAGCGGCACGGCCTGGCGCTGCATGTTCGAGCCCATCAGCGCGCGGTTCGCGTCGTCGTGCTCGAGGAACGGAATCAATGCCGTCGCGACCGACCAGATCTGGGTCGGCGAGACGTCCATCAGCTCGACCTCCTTCGGCGGCACCGCCTGGACGTCGCCGTCGCGGGTCCGGCAGAGCACGATCGGACCGACCAGCTTCTTGCTCTTCGGATCGACCTCGGCGTTCGCCTGGGCGATCACCTTCTCCTCCTCCTGGGTCGCGTCGAGATGGACGATCTCGTCGGTGACCTTGCCGGCCTTGACCAGCCGGTAGGGGGTGGTGACGAAGCCGAACTCGCTGATCTCCGCGTAGGAGGAGAGCGAGCCGATCAGGCCGATGTTCGGGCCCTCGGGGGTCTCGATCGGGCACATCCGCCCGTAGTGGGTCGGGTGCACGTCGCGGACCTCGATCGGGGCGCGCTCGCGGGTCAGGCCGCCGGCGCCGAGCGCCGAGAGGCGGCGGCGATGGGTGAGCCCGGCGAGCGAGTTGGTCTGGTCCATGAACTGCGAGAGCTGCGAGGAGCCGAAGAACTCCTTCAGCGCCGCGACCACCGGCCGGATGTTGATGATCGTCTGCGGCGTGATCGCATCGGCATCCTCGGTCGTCAGGCGCTCGCGGACGACGCGCTCCATCCGGTAGAGGCCGATCCGGAATGCCTCCTGGATCAGCTCGCCGACGGTGCGCAGCCGGCGGTTGCCGAAGTGCTCGTACTCGTCGAGGTGCTCCTCGACGGCGTCGCGGGAGTAGGTCTGCGCCTCGGCGGCGTAGTCCTTGATCGGGTTCTCCTCGTCGATCTCCTCGGGGATCCCGAGCAGCTTCGGCAGCGAGACGAGCTCCCGGATCAGGGCGACGATGTCGTCCTTGGTCAGGGTGCGGTTGTCGAGGTCGATGTCGAGATCGAGCCGGGCGTTGAGCTTGTAGCGGCCGACCGTGGTCAGGTCGTAGCGCTTCGAGTCGAAGAACAGCTGGTCGAGCAGCGCGGTCGCCGCGTCCACCGACGGCGGCTCGCCGGGGCGCTGCTTCTTGAACAGCTCGATCAGCGCGCCCTCCTCGGTCTTCGTCTGCTCGGTGTCGGCGGCGATCGTGTGACGCATGTAGACCGAGTTGTCGAACAGCTCGAGGATCTGCTCGTCGGTGACGAAGCCCATCGCCCGCAGCAGCACCGTGACCGGCAGCTTGCGCTTGCGATCGATCCGGGCGAAGACGCGGCCCTTCTTGTCGATCTCGAGCTCCAGCCAGGAGCCGCGCGCCGGCATCAGGTTGGCGATGAAGACCTGCTTCTCCGCGTCCTTGGGCGACATCACGTAGGCCCCGGGGGAGCGGACGAGCTGGGTGACGACGACGCGCTCGGTGCCGTTGATGATGAAGGTGCCGCGATCCGTCATCCACGGGAAGTCGCCCATGAACACGGTCTGCTCGCGGATCTCGCCGGTCTCGCGGTTCTGGAAGGAGACCTCGACGTTCAGCGGGCGCGAGTAGGTGACGTCCTTCTCGCGGCACTCGTGGATCGTGTTGACCGGATCGTCGAAGCGGAACTTGCCGAAGACGATCCCGAGGTTGCCGGTGTAGTCGGTGATCGGCGAGACGTCGTTGATCGTCTCGCGAAGCAGGCCCTTCTCGGTATCGGTGAGTAGCGCGAACGAGCGGCGCTGGATGTCAATCAGGTTGGGGACGTCGAGAGGGTTCTCGAGCCGGGAGAAGGAACGACGGGTGGGCGCAGCAAGGGATCGAGGCAAGAGAGGCGACTCCTGGACGTTGACTCGTGGGTGGGCGAATCGGCGCGCAAGGACGAAGGCAGGGAAAAACGCCGGTCCCGCGCGCGACGGTCAAAGATAGCACAGCCATTACCGCGCGTCCACGCACCGAGCGGGCGGCCCTCAGGAGAGCGCCAGCGTCATCGCGGTGATCGCCACCGCAACCGCCGCGTTGACCGGGATTCCGAGCCTCAGATAGTCGGTGAAGCGATAGCCGCCTGGCCCATAGACCATCGTATTGGTCTGGTACCCCATCGGCGTCAGAAACGAAGAGCTGGCGGTCACGGCGATCGCGATCGCCACCGTTCGCTCGTCCAGGCCCGTGTCTGCGGCGACCGAGAGCGCGACCGGCAGGATCACGACCGCGGCGGCGTTGTTGGTGATCACCTCGGTCAGCACCGTCGTCGCCACCACGATCGCGAAGACGACCCCGACATCTCCGAGGCCGCCGAACGCGCCGACCAGGGTCTCGGCGACCTGAGCGGCGAGGCCGGTGGACTCGATCGCGGCCCCGACCCCGAATGCCGCTGCGATCAGCAAGACGACGTCGAGGTCGACCGCGTTTCGCGCCTCGCCGAAGCTGAGCACCCGGGTCGCGACCAGGGCGCCGGCCGCGAGCAGGGCCCCCTGCAGAATCGGCAGCACGTCCAGCGCGGCCAGGACTACGACGGCCGCCGCAATTGCGCCGACCAGCGGCGCCTTGCGGCTCGCCGACGGCGTCGGGCCGCCGAGTCGCGCCACGAGCAGGAAGTCGCGCCCCTCGCGGAAGCGGTTGCGGAAGTCGCGGTCGGCGAGCACCAGCAGCGTGTCGCCGGCGCGCAGGCGCTCCCGCCCGAGCTTCGCCCTGACGCGCTCGCCGGCGCGATGGATCGCGATCACGACGCCCTGGTAGCGGCGGCGGAAGTCGACCTGCTCGAGGGTGCTGCCGACCAGATCGCCGTTTGGGCCGATCACGGCCTCGAAGAAGGTGTGCTGGGGCGAGTCGATCGCCTCGACCTGGTCGCGATCGACGGTGGCCAGGCCCGGCATCCGCTGCAGGTCGATGATCAGGTCGGCGCGTCCGACGAACACCAGGCGGTCGCCGCCGAGCAGCGTTCGGTCGGGATCGACCGGCGAGATGATCCGCCCGCCGCGCTGGATCTCCGCCAGGTAGACGCCCTGGAGGTTGCGCAGCCCCGCCTCGTCGACCGTAGTCTCGGCGAGCCGACCTCCAGCCTCGACCTCCATCTGCACCGTGAACTCGCGGATCTCGTCGGAGACGAGCGCGTCGGCGCCGCGGCGATCGGGGACCAGGAGCCCGGCGAGGCCGACCACCAC
Source organism: uncultured Solirubrobacterales bacterium (assembly GCA_963700785.1). Classification (GTDB taxonomy): domain Bacteria; phylum Actinomycetota; class Thermoleophilia; order Solirubrobacterales; family 70-9; genus CAXMST01. The sequence continues at coordinate 6,227 of CAVOYZ010000026.1, read as the reverse complement.
CGTCAGGCCGACGACGGCGACGACGGCGCCGATCGGAGTGATCTCGAAGATTCCGAGCGGCTCGGCACCGGTCTCCTGGAGCAGGCCGGAGACGACGAGATTGGTCGAGGTCCCGATCACGGTCAGGGTGCCACCGAGGATCGCCGCGTAGGAGACCGGCAGCAGCAGCCGCGAGGGCGCGATCCCGCGGCGGTTCGCCCAGGCCGTCACCTCAGGGATCAGCGTGCCGACCAGCGGCGTGTTGTTGAGGAACGCCGAGGCACCCGCCGTCGGGACCAGCAGCCGGCCGAGTGCCGCCCGCCCGACCTCGCGGGGGTTGCCGAGCAGTCGGCTGATCATCGGTCCGAGGACGCCGGTCTTCTCGACGCCCCGGGCGAGAACGTACAGAGCTGCGACGGTCAGCGGCGCCGAGTTGGAGAAGCCCGAGAAGGCCTGCTCCTCGTCGATCACCCCGGCCACCAGCAGCGTCGTCGTCGCCCCGAGGACCACGGCAGCCGGGGGCAGCCGGTCGCGGCTGAGCACGATCAGCATCGCGACGACGACCGCCAGGGTGAACCAGGCGTCAGCGTCCACGGCCCGCCCCTTGCCGTTTGTTGATCAGATCAGTTAACAACACGGCGCGGCGGAACAATACACAACACTTTCCGGTTAGCTTCTGCTGGTGCCTGGCCCCGGACGCGGGTCGGATCGGCTGCAACGAGCGACGCCCGCGACCGGGCGCTGCCGGTCGCGGGCGTCTGACTCGAAATGCCCGGCTCGGGTCCGGCTACTTGATCTCGACCTCGCCGCCGGCTTCCTCGAGCTCGGCCTTGAGCTTGTCGGCCTCCTCGCGGTCGATCCCCTCCTTGACCGCCTTCGGGGCCTCGTCGACCAGCGCCTTGGCCTCCTTCAGGCCGAGACCGGTCGCCGCGCGAACCGCCTTGATCACCTGGATCTTCTTGTCGCCGGGGCCGGTGAGGACGACGTCGACGGTGCTGCTCTCCTCCTCAGCGGCCTCGTCGCCGCCACCGGCGGCGGCCGGTGCCGCGGCGGCAACCGCGGTCGCGGAGACGCCGAACTCCTCCTCGAGCGCCTTGATCCGCTCGGAGAGCTCGAGCACGGAGATCCCCTTCAGTTCCTCGATCCAGTCCTCGGTCGTGGTAGCCAAGATTCAGTCCTCCTTGGGTTCAGTCTGTTCGTCCCCGGAGCCTGCTTCGGCGGAATCATCCGCCTCGGCCGCGGGGCCTTCGTCGTTTGCATCATCAGTCGTTTCGCCGGGGCTCTCGTCGGCCTCCGCGGCCTCCCCGTCCTCGCCGGACGCCGTCTCCTCGGCCGGCGCCTCGTCGGCCTCGGTCTCGGTCTCCGGCTCCGGCTCGGCAGGCGCCTGCTCTGCGTCGGGCTCCGGCTCCGGCGCGGCCGGGGCCTCCTCCGCGGCAGCGTCGCCGCCGACCAGGCCCTGCTCGGAGATCTGGCCGAGCTGGGTGGCTAGCCCCTGGATCAGGCCGTTCAGCGAGCGGACGATGCCGGTCAGCGGCGTCGCCGCGAGCCCGACCAGCTGGCCGTGGAGGACGTCGAGGCCCGGCAGTCGGGCGATCGCGTTGAACTGCTCGGGATCGAGCGGCGCCCCGTCCATGATCCCGCCCTTGTAGGCGAGGACCGAGTGCTGCTTGGTGAACTGGCTGATCGCCTTCGCGGCGAGCACCGCATCGCCCCTGACGTAGGTCAGTGCCGTCGGCCCGACGAGGTGGTCGTCGAGGGCCTCAACGCCGGCGTCGGCGGTCACCCGCTTGGCGAGCCGGTTCTTGACCACGTTGAAGCTGGCGTCCGCCTCGCTCAGTCTGACCCGCAACTCCGCCGCCTGCGAGACCGAGATGCCCCGGTAGTCGACGGCGAAGACTGCGCTCGAGGCCTCGAGCTGCTCGCCGATCTCCTTGACCGCCGCCTGCTTCTGATCCTTGTTCATCTGTCGTCCAGTTCTCCGCTCGGGGTTTGGCCGCCGCCGAAGACCTGAACGGCCTGAAAAAGCCCGCTCACAGGCGGGCGTTGGACGCTGTCCACGCTCCACCTGCACCGGCCTCGCGGGAGCTCCGCGGTTATGGGGCTATCGCCCCGCCGGCGGTCTTTGGCTTCGGGATCGGGCAGTGTAGGGAAGCCGATGCCGCGACGCGTCCTGATTCTCACCCCGACGATCCTGCACTCACGCCGGGCGATCAACCCGCGGGCGATCCGCAGCGAGCGGCTGATCGGCGGCCTCGCCGCACTCGGGTTCGAGGTCGACGTCGCAGCCTGGTGGGCGGGGCACGGAGCGCCGCCGAAACCGGCCGGCTCCCGCCGCCTCTGGGTCAACGGTGCCGGAAGCCCGCTCGGCCCGTTCAAGGCGACCCGCCGGCAGAGGCCCGGCGGGCGGGCGGCCGGCGGCGATCTGCTCGATCCCTGGGCCGGCGAGCTCGAGCGGCAGCTCGCGGCCGAGCCCGCGGCCGAGCTACCCGACGTGATCCTCGCGATTGCCTACCCGCTCGGCGCGATCGGGGCCGGCGCTCGCCTCAGCCGACGCTTCCGGATCCCGCTCGCGGCCGATCTCGGCGACCCGTGGCCGGCCGCTAGCCCGGAGGAGGCAGCGACCCGGAGCGGGGCGCTCGCTGCGGCCGGAGCTCTGATCACGACCACGCCCGAGCTCGAGGACGAGCTCGAACCCCTGCTGGCGCCGCGGGCGCGGACGCTGCTCGCCCCGGCCGGCGGCGAGCTCCGCCACCGCAGCCACGGGCGCCCGCCGACCGCGCCGCCCCTGTTCGTGCACCTCGGCGTGATCAACCCGGGCCGGGTCGATCCCGGGCCCGTCTTCGCGGAGCTCGCCCGCCGCCACGCGGCCGGCCAGATCGAGTTCCGCTCCCACAGCGGCGGCCTGCACCCGGCCCTGCACGAGCTCGGCCACCCGCACCTGGAACCGCTCCCCCACGCCGAGGCGATCGACCTGTTGGCCGAGGCCTCGGCGGCGCTGGTGCTCGGCAACCGCAATCGCGCGCAGCTCCCGAGCAAGGCCTACGAGATCGCCTGCACCGAGACCTGGGCGCTCTGCGTCAAAGAGCTTGCGGACGATCCGACCGCCGCGCTGCTCGCCGCGAGCGGCCACGGCGTCAGCGCCGAGAACGACCGCGTCTCGATCGCGGCGGCAATCGAGCTGATCCTCGCTCACGAGGAACGCGGCGAGCGCCCAACGCCGGATCCGGCGCAGAGCTGGGAGCGGCGCTGCGAGCAGATCGCTGAGCTGCTCGAGCAGCTCAGCTGACCCGCCTATTCCTCGGAGTCGCCGTCCTCCGGCTCGGCGTCGTCGGGCGCCGCCTCCGGCTCGGGTTCCGGCTCCGGCTCGGCGGCCTCCGGCTCGGCGGCTCGGGCTCGGGCTCGGGCTCGGGCTCGGGCTCGGGCTCGGGCTCGGGCTCCGAGGGTACGGCCTCGGCCTCGGGCTGATCGACTGAGCCGGCGCCGTTGCCGGCCTCGGCGACGTCCTCGGGGTCCTCGATCACGCCGGCGGCGGCGAGGACCTCACCGGCGGTCGTCCGCGCCGTGTCGAGCTTGATCCCGGGGCCCATCGACGAGGTCAGCGTGACGCTGCGCAGGTAGCGGCCCTTGGCGCCGGGGGGCTTCGCCTTGACGATCTCATCGATCACCGCCGCGTAGTTTTCGAGCAGCGCCAGCGGCTCGAAGCTCGCCTTGCCGATCGTCAGGTGCACGATCGCCTGGCGGTCGGTCCGGTACTCGATCTTGCCCGACTTCGATTCCTCGACCGCCTTGGCAACGTCGGTGGTAACGGTCCCGACCTTCGGGTTCGGCATCAGGCCCTGCGGCCCGAGCACCCGTCCGAGCCGCCCGACCTTCGGCATCTGATCGGGGGTCGCGATCGCGACGTCGAAGTCGGTCCAGCCCGCCTCGATCCGCTCGGCGAGATCGTCGGAACCGACGAAGTCGGCGCCGGCCTCCTGGGCCTCGCGCGCCTTCTCACCCTCGGCGAAGACCGCGACGGTGACATCGCCGCCGGTCCCGTTCGGCAGGGCGAGGGTGCCACGAAGCTGCTCGTCGGCATGCCGGACGTTGACGCCGAGCCGGATGTGCAGCTCGACGGTCTCGTCGAAGCGCGCGGAGGCCAGTGACTTCAACAGGCTGACGGCCTCGGCCGGGTCGTAGTGGTGGTTGCGGTCGACCCGCTCGACCGCCGCGCGGAAACGCTTGCCTCGTGCCATCGCTAGATCCCCTCCACGTCGACGCCCATCGATCGGGCGGTGCCGGCGATGATCCTGGTCGCGGCATCGAGGTCGTTGGCGTTCAGGTCGGGCATCTTCTGCTCGGCGATCGCCCGGGCCTGCTCGATCGTGATCGTGCCGACCTTCTCGGTGTGGGGCACGCCGGAGCCCTTCTTGATTCCCGCCGCCTCCTTGATCAGGACCGCCGCCGGCGGCGTCTTCGTGATGAACGTGAAGCTGCGGTCCTCGAAGACCGTGATCTCGACCGGGATGATCGTGCCGGAGTCCTGCTGCGTCTGCGCGTTGAACGCCTTGCAGAAGTCCATGATGTTGACCCCGTGCTGGCCGAGAGCAGGGCCGACGGGCGGCGCCGGGTTGGCGGCGCCGGCCGGGATCTGCAGCTTGATCAGTGTCAGAACTTTCTTTGCCATCTCGCTTACCTAGACCTTCTTGACCTGGTCGTAGCCGACCTCGACCGGCGTCTCCCGGCCGAAGATCGAGACGAGCACCTTGAGCTTCGCGGCGTCGTCGTTGATCTCGGCGATCTCGCCGCTGAAGTCCGAGAGCGGACCGGAGATCACCTTGACCGTCTCCCCCATCTCGAACTGCGCCCTGGGCTTCTCGCGACCCTGGGCGGCGGGGCCGCCGCTGACCGGCGCGCCGGCCGGGGCCGCCTGCGCCGCTGCGGGCACCTCGGTGTGCAGCAGGTTGTCGACCTCGGAGGGCGAGAGCGGCAGCGGCTTGTTGCGGGCGCCGACGAACCCGGTGACGCCGGGGGTGTTCTTGACCAGCCCCCAGGCGTCGTCGGTCATCTCCATCTGGACCAGCACGTAGCCCGGCATCGTCCGTTTCTCGACGTTCACCTTCTTGCCGTCCTTGATCTCGGAGACCTCCTCGGTCGGAACGACGACCTGGCGCACACGGCGCCCCTGGCCCATCGTCTCGACCCGGTGCTCGAGGTTGTGCTTGACCTTGTTTTCGTGACCTGAGTAGGTGTTGATCACGTACCAGCGGAACATTTCTTCTCGGCTCTCTCGCTCGTTTGCTTGCTAAGTCTGTTGTTGATTGGGTGGCGCCGGCGGGCCTGGCCCGCTCGGCTCGGCATCAGGTGATCAGACGATCCACCAGCCAGCTGAAGATCGCGTCGAGGACGCCGAGGTAGGCGGCGGCGACCGCCACGAACAGCAGCGTCACCGCCGAGGCCTGAACCAGCGTCTCCCGGTCGGGCCACTGGACCTTGCGCAGCTCGGCGATCACCGACGAGAAGAAGCTCATCACGCGACCCCGCTCGCGCTCGGGCTTCTCCTCCTTCGGGGCGCGTCGCTCCGCCGACTCCCGCGCCTTGCGCGCGCGCTCCTTCTCGGCCCGCCGCTGCTCGCGGCGGCTCAGCCGCTGCTCGGAGGCCGCGCCCGGCTCTGCCGGCTCCGCCTCTGCCTCGACCTCGGCGGGCTGGGCCCGCTCCGCGGGAACGAAGCTGTCCGGGTCGATCTCGTCGGCCGCGGCGGCCCCGGCCTCGAGCGCCGCCTCGACCTCGGCGACGTCGCCGGACTCGGGGACCTGGGTGTCGTGCTGGGCCTTCGACTGCGAGCGGCGCGCGCGCTCCTCGAGCTCCTGCTGGCGGCGCTTGCGCTGCTCGGCCTTCCGCTGTGCTCTGCTCTTCGCCACCGGCCCTCAGCGCCTCAGCGCGTCTCCTTGTGGGCGGTGTGCTTGTCGCACCAGCGGCAGTACTTGGCCATCTCGATCCGGTCGGGATTGTTGCGACGGGACTTGTTCGTCTGATAGTTGCGCCGCTTGCACTCCTCACAGGCGAGGGTGACGGCGATTCTCACATCTGTGGCCATGGCTCAGCTCTGGATCTCTGCCCTATATATAGGCGGTGGGTGAAAGTTGGATCGGGGGTTCGCCGGCGGCTTCGCGCGGTGCGAGCCACCTGACTCCCTCATTCCCGGCCGGCCATCCTTGGTCCTTCTCACGTGGGAAGACCGAAAGGCAAACCTCGGCCCCGGGCACGAG
>CAVOYZ010000025.1:0-51245 GCA_963700785.1 uncultured Solirubrobacterales bacterium | reverse complement strand
ATAGCGGGGGCGGGATTTGAACCCGCGACCTCCGGGTTATGAGCCCGGCGAGCTACCTGACTGCTCCACCCCGCGGCGGAAACGCACAAGATAGCAATGGCCCGCGCTCAGGCCACCGGGAGCCGGCAGGGTGCCGGCTGGCTCGCGGCTGCCCCACGGCGGTTTCGGCCTACTCGCCCTCGTACTTGAACGAGATCCCGAGGCGGACCCGGAAGCCGGTGATCTTGCCGTCCTCGATCGTCACGTCCTCGCGGATCACCTCCGCGACCCGCAGGTCCCGGATCGACTTGCCGGCGGTCTCGACCGCCGTCTTCGCCGCGTCCTCCCAGGACTCGCTGCTGACCCCGATCACCTCGGTGACTCGATAAACGCTGCTCGCCATGTCTGCTCCTGTCGTCGTGTGAACTGCCGGATCACCCTTTCACGATCACGGCCGGCCCGCAACCCGGCGGTCGGGCGCGCCGCTCAGCCGGGCGCCAGCAGGGCCGGGAGGTCGGCGATCGAATCGACGGTCGCGGTCGGCTCGATCCCGGTCTCTGCGACGATCTCTGCGACGAACTCGGCCCGGTACTTGCCGGTGCGGACGAGGACCGCGCGCAGGCCTGCCTCGAGGGCGCCGCCGATGTCGCTCTCGATGTCGTCGCCGATCATCGCCGCCTCGGAGGCGCTGACGCCGAGCGAGCCGAGCACGATCTCGAAGAACGCCGCGGCCGGCTTGCCGACCACCTCGGCCGGCTGACCGCTCGCGTACTCGACCGCGGCGACGAACGGGCCGGCGTCGAGTGAGAGCCCGTCGCCGGTCAGCCAGAAGCGGTTCTTCTGCAGGGCGATCAGCTCCGCTCCCCCGAACACCATCCGGAAGGCGTGGTTGAGGATCTCGAACCCGAAGGCCGAGCCGAGATCGCCCATGATCACCGCGTCGGGGTCGCTGTCGACCTCCTCCAGGCCGGCGAAGTCCTCCTTGACCGCCTCGTCCATGATCAGCGCCACGCGTTGGTAGCCGCGCTCCTCGCAGCGGCGCCGAGCCAGCGCCGCCGGCGTGACCAGCTCCTCCCGCTCGAGCTCGAAGCCGAGCGCCGCCAGCTTCTCGAGCGTCGCCCGGCGCGAGCGCGCCGTGGTGTTGGTCACGAAGCGCAGCCCGAGCCCCGCCGCGCGCAACTCCGCCACCGCCTCGCGGGCGCCGGGCAGCGGCTGCTGCTCGACGTAGAGGACGCCGTCGAGATCGACGAGCAGGGCGCGCAGGCCATCGAGCCGCTCCATGACCCCATGCTCCCACGGCTGCTCGATGCACGGACCGTCCGGCTTTCCAGCCCACATCTAGGATCCCCTCTCTTGCGGGTGGCGGTGATCGACATCGGAACGAACTCGACCCGGCTGCTGGTGGCGGATGTCGCCGCCGACGGCTCGGGCCTGCGTGAGTTGGTGCGCGAGTCGCGGGTGACGAGGCTTGGGCGCGGCGTCGATACCGCCGGCCAGCTGTCGACGGAGGCGATCGAGGACGTCTGCGCGGCGATCTCCGACTACCTCGAGATCGCCGCCGCGCACGATCCCGAGCAGACGATCTCGCTGGCCACCTCCGCCGTGCGGGACGCCGCCAACGGCGACGCCTTCCTCGCCGAGTTGCGCGAGCGCTTCGCACTCAACGGCCGCGTGATCGACGGGCTCGAGGAGGCGCGGCTGACGTTCGGCGGTGCCACCTGCGGGCGCCCGAGCGGCAAGCGGACCCTGGTCTGCGACATCGGCGGCGGCTCGACCGAGCTGATCGTCGGCAGCGACGGAGAGCCGGAGTTCCACGAGTCGCTGCAGCTCGGCGTCGTCCGCCACAGCGAGCGCTTCTTGACCAGCGATCCGCCGGGGTCAGGGGAGCTCGAGGCGCTGGCGGACTCGGTCCGCGCGGAGCTGACGGCGTGCCGGGGCCGCCTCGAGGGTCCCTCGCCGGACCACGGGATCGCGGTGGCGGGCACCGCGACCTCGCTGGCGGCGATCGAGCTCGACCTCGAGCCCTACGATGCGAGCTCGGTCGAGGGCCACCTGCTCGGGATCGAAGCCCTCCAACACGAGCTCGCGCGGCTCGCATCGATGCCGCTCGCCGAGCGCCGGCAGGTGCGCGGCCTGCAGCCCGATCGGGCGCCGACGATCGTCAGCGGCGTGGTGATCCTGATCGCGATGATGCGGGCCTTCGGCCTCGACCCGGTCGAGGTCTCCGAGCAGGACATCCTCTGGGGTGCCGCGCTGGCGGCCGCCGGGTCGCCGAGCGCGGAGCCCGGCTGAGCGGCGGCCGCCCGCGCCACCGCTACGATCCGCCCGTGTCGAGGTACCTGCTGATCGCCGGCTTCGGGGCGGCCGGAGCGGCGTCCCGCTACGCGCTGGACAGCTGGCTCTCCGGCGCGACCGGCGGCCAGTTCCCCTGGGGGACGCTGACCGTCAACGTCATCGGCGCGTTCCTGCTCGGCGTGCTCGTCGCGGTCACGACCGAGCGCCTGCTGCTCGACCAGAACTGGCGGATCGGGCTCGGGATCGGCTTCCTCGGCTCGTTCACGACCTTCTCGACCTTCGCCTACGAGAGCGTCAGGCTGGCGGAGGACTCGGCCTGGCTGCTGACCGCCGCGAACGTCCTCGGCATGGTCACGCTCGGGCTGATGGCAGCGCTCGCCGGACTCGCGATCGGGAGGACGCTATGAGGATCGAGGGTGAGGGCAAGCTGCTGCGGATCTTCATCGGCGAGTCCGACAAGCACGGCTCGAAGCCGCTCTATCAGGCGATCGTCGAGATGCTCCGCGAGCAGGGGCTGGCCGGGGCGACGGTGCTGCGCGGCGTCGAGGGCTTCGGCGCGCACTCGCGGATCCACACCCACCGGATCCTGCAGCTCTCCGAGGACCTGCCGATGGTGATCGAGTGCGTCGACTCGGCCGAACGGATCGACTCGGTCCTCCCCGCCCTCGACGAGATGATCGACGACGGGCTGGTCACCCTCGAGAGGGTCGAGGTGATCACCTACCGGCCGGGCGCTGTCCCGCCCGCGGGCGACGGCTAGGGCGCGAGCCGCTCGAGCCGCCAGCCCTCAGCGGTCCGGCTGTAGCGGAAGCGATCGTGGAGCCGCCCAACCTGGCCCTGCCAGAGCTCGATCTCGTCCGGCACGACGAGGTAGCCGCCCCAGTAGTCGGGCCGCTCGATCGGATCGGAGCCGAACCGCTCGCGGGCCCGCTCGAGCCGCTCGTCGAGCGCCGAGCGATCGGCGATCGGCTCGCTCTGGGGGCTCGCCCAGGCGCCGAGCTGCGACTCGGGCGGCCGGGTCGCGAAGTAGGCGTCGGACTCCTCGGCGCCGAGCGGCTCGACCGTACCGCGGACCCGGACCTGGCGGTCGAGCTCGCGCCAGTAGAGGATCAGCGCCGCCCGCGGGCGCTGCTCGAGCTGCCGGCCCTTGGTCGAGTCGCTGTTGGTGAAGAAGCGGAAGCCGCGCTGATCGACGCCCTTGAGCAGGACCATGCGGGCGTCCGGGTCGCCGGAGGCGTCCGCGGTGGCCAGGGTCATCGCCTCGTGCAGCGGAACCTCACGCTCGGCAACCGCGAACCAGGCCCGGAACTGGCCGATCGGGTCGGGGCCGAGGTCCTCGCGTCGCAGCGCGGGCATGTCGGGTCGTCGTGGCACCGGCCGATCCTCGCAGACCGCCCGCCCCGCCCGGAGCCCGGGCCGGCGATAGGCTGCCCGCATGGGAACCCTGGAGGCGAGTCACACGGTTGAGATCGAGGCCCCACTCGAGCGGGTCTACGAGGTCGCCGCGGACATCGCGAACTGCGACAAGTGGACGCCCTCGGTGCTCGAGGTCGAGGTGATCGAGAAGCATCCGGACGGCAGTGCGAAGCTGGCCGAGATGCTGAACGACGCCCTCGTCAAGAAGACGAAGACGATCCTCAGCTACGAGTACGACGGCCCCACGGGGATCTCCTGGGAGCAGGAGAAGGGCGATCCGAAGTGGCTGACGGGCACCTGGGAGCTGACCGCGATCGACGACGGGCACACCCGTGCCGTCTACTCGCTGCGAACCGACCCGGGCCGGGTCCTGGGTCTGCTGCTGCGCGGCCCGGTCGAGGGCAAGGTCAAGGAGTTCCTCAGCAAGGGCGCCGCCGAGGGCCTCAAGGAGTACGTCGAGGCGAACGGCTGAGCCGGAGCTCGCGCCGGCCGCCGACCGCAACCCGACGATGAGCGCTCCGCTGCCCGGCAACGAGCCGCTGATCGTCGGCGCCGCCCAGCTCTCCGACCACGGCGAGCCGACCCCGGAGGCGATGCTCGCGACGGTCGCCCGCGAGGCGCTCGCCGACAGCGGCGAGCCCGAGGCGATGCTGGCGGCGCTCGACTCGATCGGGGTGGTCGAGTCGGTCTCCTGGCCGGTCGCCGATCCGGCGCGAGAGCTCGCCGCGGCGATCGGCGCCGGGCCGCTGGAGACGGTGCTGACCGCGACCGGCGGGATCGCGCCGATCGAGCTGCTTGCCGACAGCTGCCTGCGGATCGGTCGCGGCGAGCGGCGTGCCCTACTGCTCGCCGGCGTCGAGTGCGTCGACGTGCTGATGCGGGCGATGAAGGAGGGCCGCGATCCGGGCTTCCCGCAGCAGGCCGCGGGCACCGAGCCGGACCGCGTCGTCGGCGAACTCGGGGAGACCAGCCACCCGGTCGAGCGCGATGCCGGCCTGCTGGCGCCGGTCGCCTACTACCCGCTGTTCGAGTCGGCGGTGCGCGCGTCCGCGGGCCGCGATCCCGCCTCCCACCGGCGCCATCTCGGCGAGCTTTGGGCAGGCTTCGCCGCCGTCGCCGCCGGGAACCCTCATGCCTGGAGCCGCGAGGCGCCGTCGGCGGCGGCGATCGCGACCGCCTCCGCCGCCAACCGCCAGGTCTCGATCCCCTACACGAAGCTGATGAACTCGAACATCCAGACCAACCAGGCCGCGGCGCTGCTGGTCTGCTCCCGTGAGCTCGCCGACGAGGCCGGGATCGACCCGGCGCGACGGGTGGCGGTCCGGTGTACCGCGACAGCCTCCGACCACCCGTTTGCGAGCAGCCGGGTGCGGCTCGACCGATCGCCGGCGCTCGCGGCCTGCGCCCGGGACGTGCTCGCCCACTCGGGCCTGGGGGTTGCGGAGATCCCGCACCTCGACATCTACTCCTGCTTTCCCTCGGCGGTCGAGGTCGCGGCGGCGGAGCTCGGCCTCGACCCGCTCGAGGAGCGACGTCCGCTAACGGTCACCGGCGGGCTCAGCTTCGCCGGCGGGCCGGGAAGCAACTACGTGACGCACTCGCTGGCGGCCCTCAGCGACCGGCTGCGGGCCGAGGGCGGCCATGGGCTCGCGACCGGCGTCGGCTGGTACCTGAGCAAGCACGGCGTCGTGCTACTCGCCCCGGGGCGCGATCAGGCCGAGCCCGGCTACCAGCACTTCAACCCGCAGCGCGAGATCGACGCCGGCCCGCAGCGCCGGATCGTGCCGCCGCCCGACTCGGGCTCGGCCGAGATCGAGGCCTACACCGCGATCTACTCGCGCGAGGGCGAGCCGGAGCTCGGGATCGCGACCTTCGCGCCGGATCCGGGCGAGCGCACCGTCGCCAAGGCCGACGACCACGAGACGCTCGCCAATCTCGCCGGCTCCGACGCGCTCGGCCGCCGGGCCCGCTTCGTCGGCGCCGGCCGCTTCGAGCTCGGTTGAGTCGCCGCGGCCGCCCGCGGCCGCGGTTCAGCGCTCCTCGCGCCCGCGGCGCTCAGCCTCGACGATCGACTCCTGGACCAGGCGCCTGCGGGCGATCGCCTCGTCGAGCGCCGGGTTGATCAGCCCGCGGAGTCGCGAGTAGGCGGCCCAGCGCCGCGGCCGCACGGTCCGCGCCGCGCGACGCTCGACCGCCCCGGCGAGCACCTCGCCGGCCTCGGCGGGGGTGATCCGCTTGCGGAACGGCCGCGGGGCGAGGCGCTCGAGTCGCCTCGCGATCGGGTCCTCCTGGGCGCCCTGGACCATCGCCGTGTTGACGAAGCCGAAGTAGCCGACGCCGGCCGAGGCGCCGTGTGGAGCGAGCTCGACCCGCAGTGCCCGGCCGAACTGCTCGACCGCCGCCTTGCTCATCGCGTAGCTCGACTGCAGGGCGCCGTTGAGGAAGGCGTAGACCGAGGCGATCACCAGGACGTGCCCGCGCTGCTCGATCACCTGCGGCAGGGCCTGGCGCACGGTGTGGACGACGCCGTTGAGATTGACCGCCAGCACGCCGTCGAACGCCTTCGGGTCGAGCACCGAGACGGGACGCACCGGCTGGGCGATGCCGGCGTTGGCGACGACGATGTCGAGCCGGCCGAACTCGGTCAGCGCCGCCTCGACCGCGAGCTTCACGGCGGCCTCGTCGGTGACGTCGGCCGCGAGCGGGAAGGCGCGCCCGCCGATCGAGCGCGCCGCGGCGCCGATCGCACCGCCCTCGAGATCGACCACGGCGACCGAGGCGCCGCGGGCGTGCAGCGCCCGCGCGGTCTCGAGCCCGATCCCCCGGGCCGCGCCGGTGACCAGCGCCGCCCTCCCCTCGATCTCGAGCTCCGCCATCCGGTCCGACCCTAGCCGCCGCTGCGCAGCGCCGCCTCGACCCCGGCGGCGCGCTCGCGCTCGCCGGTCGGCAGGCTGATCCAGACGGCTCCGTCGCGCTCCCAGCGTCGCCGCGGCTCGAGCACCCGGACCCCGACGAAGCGATCGCGGTCGTCGAACAGCCAGACGTCCTCCTCGGGGGTCGGCTCGCGGCGAACCGGCTCGGTGCCCGGCAGGCTCGCGTAGAGGACGTCGGAGGAGGAGTCGTAGACGACCCGCGTGAAGTTGTGGCGGCCGAGGCGCAGACCCATCTGATCCGGCCGCCTAGGCGAGCACGGCCTTGCGCGGATAGACGACCTCGGGATCGGTCAGCACGTTGACCAATGCGGGTCCCCCGCAGGCGAAGGCGCGCTCGAGGGCCGGCCGCAGCTCGGCCGGCGTCCGGACGATCTCGCCGTGGCAGCCGAGCGCCTCGGCGACCCGCTCATAGGGCGTCTCGGGCCGGAGCTCGGCCGCCAACGAGTAGCCGTAGAGGAACTCCATCGGGTGCTTCTCGAGCGCCCAGATGCCGTTGTTGCCGACCACCCCGACCACCGGCAGCCCGTGGCGCGCGAGCGTGTCGAACTCCATCGCGCTGAATCCGAGGGCGCCGTCGCCGAGCAGCACGCAGATCTGCCGGCCGGGCTTCGCGCAGGCGGCGCCGATCGCCTGGCCGGGCCCGCCGCCGAGGCAGCCGAACGGCCCGGGGTCCATCCAGCAGCCGGGCTCGTAGGTCTCGATCACGCGACCGGCGTAGGAGACGAAGTCGCCGCCGTCGCCGATCACGATCGCGTCTCGGTCGAGCACCGCGGCGAGCTCGGCGTAGAGCCGCATCGGGTGCAGCGGGGCGCGGTCGTCGCCGAAGTCGGCGCGCTCGGCGGCCCGCTTCTCGTCCTCGGCCGCGCGCAGCTCGGCGACCCACCCGTCGGTCCGCTCGGCCTCCCGCCGGCGCCGGCGGCCGCCTCGGTGAGGGCGCCGAGGGTCGCGGCGACGTCGCCGACGAGGTCGAAGTCGGCCGCCCGGTTGCGCTCGAGCCGGTTCGGCTCGACGTCGACCCGGATCAGCTTCGCCTCCGCACCGATCGCGCCGCCGAAGCCGAGCCGGAAGTCGAGCGGCACGCCGATCACGACCGCCAGGTCGCAGCCACCGAGGCCGGCGCCGCGGGTCCGGCTGAAGGCGAGCCGGTGGTCGGCCGGGACGCAGCCGCGGCCCATGCCGTTCAGGTAGACCGGGATCCCGAGCCGCTCGGCGAGCTCCAGCAGCTGGCGCTCGGCAGCGGCCCAGTAGGCGCCGGTGCCGGCCATGATCGCCGGCCGCTCCGCCGCTGCCAGCAGGGCGGCGGCCTCCTCGACCCCGGCCGCGGGCTCCGGCGCGGACGGGCGCCGGGGGCGGCGGCGGGTCGACCTCGGCCTCGGTGAAGACGACGTCGAGCGGGTAGTCGAGGAAGGTCGGCCCACTCGGCGCCGCGATCGCGAGATCGATTGCCCGGGTGGTCGCCGCCGGGATCTCGTTCACGTCCTTGACCGTCTCCGCCGACTTCGCCAGCGGCGAGACGAACGGCAGGTGATCGATCTCCTGCAGGCGCCCGGTTCCCCAGGTCATCTCCGGGGCGCGGCCGCCGAGCACGACCAGCGGCGAGCCGTTGAAGCGGGCGCCGGCCAGCGCGCTGACCCCGTTGGTGACGCCGGGGCCGGCGGTCAGGGCGCAGACGCCGGGTGTGCGGGTCGCCTTCGCCCAGCCTTCGGCGGCGAATACCGCGGACTGCTCGTGGCGGACGTCGACGATCTCGATGCCCTCCTCCTTGCAGCCGTCGTAGAGGCTGAACAGGTGGCCGCCGGAGAGCGTGAACAGGTGCGAGACGCCGCGCGATGCGAGCGCCCGGGCCGCGAGCCTGCCCCCGTGCGATGCGCCCGCGTTGCCGACGCCCGCGGGCTTCTGCTGCTCCTCGGTCGCCATCACGGCGAGCCTACCGCGCCTGGGGCCGGGGTGGCGCGCGCTGGGCTCAGGCGCGGATACGCCCCACCGCGACCCCGGTCGCGGCCGGCGCGAACAGCTCGACCGGGCGGTCGAGGCCCTTGAGCTCGTGGCGGCCTCGCGCGGCGGCCGTCAATCCCGGCCCGAGCTGATCGCGGGTCGCGGCCGTCATCAGCACCGGATCGCCGGTCTCGCGGGTCGCCGCCTCGACCCGCGCGGCGACGTTGACGGCCTCGCCGATCACGCTGAAGTTGAGCCTGCCGCCGCCGCCGACCGATCCCGCGACCACGCGGCCCGTGTTCAGGCCGACGCCGATCTCCAGCGGGCCGCCGTCGCCCTCCCGGTTGACCCGGCGATCGAGCTCGAGCGCGGCCCGGACGGCGCGCTCGGCGTGGTCGGTGAAGCCCTCGGGAGCCCCGAACACCGCCATCAGCCCGTCGCCCTCGAACTTGTCGACGTGGCCACCCTCGGCCGCGATCACCGGCACCACGACCGCGAACAGCTCGTTCAGGCTCGCGACCAGCTCCCGGGCCTCGGCATCGACCGCGAAGGCGGTGAAGTCGCGGACGTCGCAGAAGAGGATCGTCACCTCCGCCTCGAACCCGGCCTCGTCGAAGTCCTTGCTGAGGATGTAGTCGGCCACCTCCCTGTCGAGGTAGGTGCCGAACGCCTCGCGAATCCGCTCGCGCTCGCGCAGCCCACCGACCATCTGGTTGAACGAGGAGGCGAGCTCGCCGATCTCGTCGGCGGTCGTGATCGGCACCGCGGTCTCGAAATCGCCGCGGCTGACGGCCTCGGTCGCACGCCGCAGGTCGGCGAGCGGCGTCAGGATCGAGCGCGAGAGCAGCACCGTCAGCTCGAGTGAGATCGTCGTCGCAACCCCGATCGCGACCAGCACCGCGAAGGCGAGCGACTGATCGGCCGATCCGTTTCCGGTGATCCCGGCGACGACGAGGCCGGTGATCACGTTGATCATCGGCAGCGCCGCGAGCAGCTTGAAGCGGAGCGAGATCGGCCGGACCGGCGTCCGGAATCGCGGCGCCACGGCGCGGTTGATGTCGACCAGGACCGGCCGCATGCCGGCCTCGATCGTCAGGTAGTGAAGGATCGTGCCGTAGCCGACCGCGACCAGCGAGGCGCCGATCAGCGGCAGCAGCGCAGACCAGGGGAGATCGAGGACCACGATCGCCGTCACGCAGCCGGGAACGATCACCGCGATGATCGGCAGCAGCATCTCGACCCGGACCACGTTCACGGGCAGGGCCACGGCGGTCGCCCAGGCGCGGGCGGTCGAGTCGGGGCTGCGATCGCCGCTGAGCCAGGCCCGCAGCGGGGCCATCATCGGCCTGATCCGCAGGAATCCGTAGAGCAGCGAGAGGGCGGTCAGCCCGAGGGTCACGGCGAGGATCAGGCCGAACTCGGCCGAGCTGCCGTCGTAGAAGAAGCTGAGCAGCAGCACGGTGCCGGCGGTGACGAGAAAGCCGGCCTGCAACTCGACGGCGACGAAGGCGGTCGGGTAGTGGCGGCCGAGGCGGCGATAGGCCCGATCGGGGAGCGAGGGGCGCATGGCAACCATTGTCGCGCAGATGCCGGTTGTGCAGGACGCGGACCGCACGCCTGATCAGGGACGACCGGCGCTAAAGGCGAGCGGCGAACGCTCCGATTCAAGGTGTGCATGCAGTTGCTCCCCACACGGAGAGCCTCACTCAAGCGGTGGGGCGGCAAGGACAGAGGAATCCGCGGCCCGTCCGACGAACAGGTAGCCGTGGACTCACGCAGTGAGATCGAGCCCGCGCTCGCGGCGACCCACCGGGCGCAACCCTTGGCCCTGCAGGGGCCCGGGTCCGCCGCCGGACCGATGCTCGGCGGCAGGCTCGACGCGGCCCTCGACTGGGCCGACGACCTGCTCGGCGCCGCCGCGAACCGGGTGCTGATCGCGACCGACGCGCTCGGCGAGCATTGGAACGACCTGCTCGACACGGTTGGCCCGCGCCTCGGGTCGGCGCCGCGAAAGCTGCCGCGCCCGAACGTCTCGCGCGAGCGGATCTGGGCCTGGGCCTCGGTCCCGCTGGCGCTGCTCGGCGTGATCGCCGGGCTGGCGCTGCTCCGGGGCGAGTCGACCCTGCCGGCACAACCCCCTTCCGCCGTGGCCCAGAGCGGCCCGGCCGAGGCCGAGTTCATCGAGCAGCCGGGCTACTCGCTGGTGCTGCCGGTCGGCTGGAAGCAGACGACGCCGCCGGACGGCGCCGCGTTCGCGGCCGAGTCGAAGGACGGCATGGCCGACGCGACCCTGTGGATCGAGCGCGACCCCGGGCTCAGCTTCAAGCAGTTCGAGCAGCGCTCGCTCGCACAGCTCGCCGGGATCGCCGAGGGGCCACGGGTCGTCGACCGGGTCAACGCGCCGACGATCGAGGGGCAGATCGTCGAGCTCGAGGCCAACTCCCCGGTCGGTGACGGGGTCACCGCTCCCTACCGGGTGACGCTGCGAGCCGCGGGCCCCTACCGGCACTACTTCGCGACCCTGCAGCAGGCCGGCGCCGATCCGCAGACGGTCGCCGACATCGAGCTGATGCACAACTCACTGCGGCCAGAGGTCGAGGTCGACGGTCTCGGCGGGGGCTCGTGATGAGGCTCCGCCCCTGGCATCTGCTGCTGGTTGCGGCGGCGCTGCTCGTGCCGCTGCAGGCCAGCGCGATCGGCGGCGGCTCCGGACTCAACGTCTCCGCCTCGCTCGACTACTGCGGCGTCAACCCCGGCGGGGTGAGCTGCAAGATCGATGCCTCCTGGTCGGGCGTCGCCCAGGCGGAGAGCTACACGGCGACCGTCACCCTCGCGGACGGCTCGGTCACCGACGTGGGCACGGTCGGGGCGGGCTCGGGCGGCGGCTCCACCTCGGTCTGGGTCCCGTATGCGGGCAACGGCTTCTACACCCTGACGATCACCGCCTGGGGCACCGACCCCGAGGGCAAGCCGAAGAAGGTGGACGAACAGGACGCCGGCGCCAAGGTCGACGCCGATCAGGCCAAGCCGGAACCGACCAAGCCCGACGACAACGGCGAGCAGAACGCCGACGACGACGAGCAGAAGCCGCCGCCGGCCGAGCAGCCGGACCAGCCCTCGCCGCCGGTCGCCGAGCCCGAGCCCCCCGCCCCGCCCCGGAGCCGGAGCCGAAGCCGGCCCCTGAGCCGGAGCCCGCTCCCGAAGCCGCCCCGGCACCCGCCTCGGCGGCCGAGGGAGCACAGAAGTCGCCGGCCGGCCCCGCAGCCACCACCGGCGCCGCGGCAGCAGCCCCCGGCGCGGGCGCGCCCGCCGCCGGCTGAGCGGACCGCGGCCCTGCCCGCGGCTCCGGTGCCGACCCCCTCCCCTCGCTAGATTGCGCCGCCGTGGCCACGGCGATCGAGACCAGCGGGCTGACCAAGTCGTTCGGCGAGGTCGAGGCGCTGCGCGGCATCGATCTGCGGGTCGAGGCGGGGACCGTGCTCGGCCTGCTCGGCCCCAACGGCGCCGGCAAGACGACCGTGGTCAGGATCCTGACGACCCTGCTGCGGGCCGACGGCGGCAGCGCCCGGGTGGCCGGCTTCGACGTTCTCAGCGAGGCCGCGGATCTGCGGGCGATGATCGGCCTCGCGGGCCAGTACGCGGCGATCGACGAGAACCTGACCGGGTTCGAGAACCTGGAGATGGTCGGGCGCCTCTACCACATCGATCGCGCCCAGGCGGGCGAGCGGGCCCGGCTGCTGCTCGAGCAGTTCGACCTGGTCGACGCGGCGGACCGGCTCGCCCACACCTACTCGGGTGGGATGGCGCGCCGGCTCGACCTCGCCGCGGCGCTGGTCGCCTCGCCGCCCGTGATCTTCCTCGACGAGCCGACCAGCGGCCTCGACCCCCGCAGCCGCCGCGACCTCTGGCGCAACATCGAGGAGCGGGTCTCGGAGGGCACCACGGTGCTGCTCACCACCCAGTACCTGGACGAGGCTGACCGGCTCGCCGACTCGATCGCCGTGATCGACCACGGCAGGGTGATCGCCGAGGGCACCTCCGACCAGCTCAAGGGCCGGGTCGGCGGCGATCGGCTCGAGGTCGTGCTCGACGAGGAGGGCTCGGTGGGCGCCGCGCAGCACGCCCTGGCGCCGATGACCAGCGAGCCGCCGACCGCCGACGGCCGCCATCTGCTGGCCACGATCAGCGATCGCCGCGGCGCGATCCCGGAGGCCGTACGGCTGCTCGACGCCGAGCGGATCGCGGTCGAGGACGTCGCGATTCGCCGACCGACCCTCGATGACGTCTTCATCGCGCTCACCGGCCACGCGGCCGAGGCGGACGGAGAGGCCGGGCCGGAGGAGCCGGGCTGATGCGTCAGCGGTTCGCCGACGTGATGCTGCTCGGCAGGCGCAATCTGCTGCGCTTCCGCCGCTCACCGGAGCTGGTGATCGGCTTCCTCGTCCAGCCGGTGATGTTCATCCTGCTGTTCGTCTACGTGCTCGGCGGGGCGATCAGGACACCCGGCTTCGACTACGTCGACTTCCTGATGCCGGGGATCATCGTCCAGACGATCGCCTTCGGCGGTTTCGTCACCGCGATCGCGCTCTCAGAGGACCTGAAGAAGGGGCTGATCGACCGGTTCCGCTCGCTGCCGATCGCCCGCTCGGCCGTGCTCGCGGGACGAACGATCTCCGACATCGTCACCAACACGGCCGCCCTCGCCGTGATGCTGATCGTCGGCGCGATCGTCGGCTTCAACTTCAACGCGAACCTGGCGGAGATCGTCGCCGGGATCATCATCCTGCTGCTGATGGGCTACGCGTTCAGCTGGATCTTCGCGCTGATCGGGCTGAGCTCCGCGACGCCGGAGGCGGCCCAGCAGGTCGGCTTCATCATCATCTTCCCGCTGACCTTCGCCTCGTCCGCGTTCGTCCCGATCGAGACGATGCCGAGCTGGCTGCAGGCGTTCGCGACCGTCAATCCCTTCACCGTGATCGTCGATGCGCTCCGCTCGCTGTGGCTCGGGACGCCCGCCGGTAACTCGATCTGGGGAGCGGTGGCCTGGTCGGTCGGCCTGATCGCGTTCTTCGCACCGCTCGCGACCTGGCGCTACAAGCTGACCGTCAGCGAATAGCGGGATCGGGGCCGATCCGGGCCCCGAGTGCCGGGGGAGGGATTCGAACCCCCACGCCCTTGCGGGCAGCCGATTTTAAGTCGGCCACGTCTCACCAGTTCCGTCACCCCGGCGGGCCGGCCGAGCCTAGCGCCTAAAGGGAAGCTGAACGCAACCATCGACCCTGTACGGTGTTCTATAGGCAGGTACCTGAGAGTGGAAGCTTCGAGCCTCACACACGCAACCCGCCGCGGGCTGTTCGCCCGGCGTTCTCCGGTGTTGAAGCTGGAGAAGGACGCGCGGCTGATCGCGCTGATCCGCTCCGGCCACGAGGGCGCCTTCGAGGTGCTGTTCGAGCGCTACCAGTCGCGGCTGCTGGCCTTCTGCAGCTCGATGCTGAAGAGCCGCCAGGACGCCGAGGACGTGCTGCAGGAGGTGTTCGTCAACGCGCACGCGGCGATCCTCGCCGACGAGCGGACGATCAACGCCCGCCCCTGGCTCTACCGGATCGCCCGCAACCGCTGCCTCAACCACCTGCGCCGCCCGGTGCCGGAGGGCCAGGACTCGATGGACATCCACCCGCACATGAACGGCACCTCGACGGCCGAGCGGGTGCAGAACCGGGAGGAGCTCCGCCAGGTCCTCGACGACGTCGGCACCCTGCCCGAGACGCAGCGGACGGCGCTGCTGCTGCGCGAGATCGACCAGCTCAGCTACGAGGAGATCGCGGTCGCGATGGAGACCACCGTGCCCGCGGTCAAGTCGCTGCTCGTCCGGGCCCGGATCACGCTCGCCGAGTCGAGCGAGGCGCGGACGCTGAGCTGCGAGGAGGTTCGGGTCAGCCTCGCCGAGGCAGCCGAGGGCCTCGCCAAGGCGAGCGGGCCGGTCCGCATCCACGTTCGCAACTGCGAGGGCTGCAGCGGCTTTCGAGACCAACTTCGCGCCGATCGCAAGGCGCTTGCGGCGATCGTTCCGATCGGCCCGATGGCGGCCCTGCTCAAGATCGGCTTCCTCGGCAAGCTGTTCGGCGGCGGCACGGCCGGCGGCGCCGGCGGCGGCGCTGCTGCGGCGGGCGGCACCGTCAGCGCGATCGGCGGCGGCGCCGCCGCGGGCGGCGGCGCAACCGCGGGCGGCCTCGGGGCGATCGGCGGCGCGATCGGGACCAAGGCCGCGGCCGGGATGGCGACCGCCGCCCTGCTGACCGCCGGAGCGGTCGAGGTCAGCAGGGTCGTGCCGAACCCCGAGCCGGCTGCACCTGCGGTCGAGCGGGTCGAGACCGCTCCCGCCGCGCCACACAAGTCGAAGGACAAGGACCACGGACCGGCCAGGCACGTGCTCGCCGCGAGCGCCGGCACCGGCGGCATCGCGGCCCCGGCAAAGCAGGCGACCGCCTCGGCCGAGCCGCTCGAGCGGCCCGTCGCCGCGGAGCAGGCGCCCGCCACGGAGGCGGTCGAGGCAGAGCGCCCGGCGGCCGAGATGATCGTCGAGGGAGAGCCCGGCGACGAGTTCGTCGAGGCGCCGATCGCCGGCGTCGACGGCCCGGGGCGGATCGGCCCCGGCACGGTGGACCCCGTCCCGACCACGCCGCCCGCCCCGGTCGCAACGCCTCCGGCACCGATCGTCACCCCGCCGAGCACCACGCCTCCCCCGCCCTCGAGCGCCCCGCCGGCACCGGTGACGCCGCCGGCGACGACGCCTCCGGTCGGCGCCGCCGAGCCGCCGGTGAGCGAGGTCGAGCCGCTCGCGGAGCCCGGCGACGACGCCTGAGCAGCCGCCGCGTCAGACCGAGAGCGTCTCGCCCGGCTCGAGCACCGCGCAGCTCGCATCGGTCTGCGACTCGACGTCAGCCTTGAACGCGTCGAGGTCAGTCTCGATCGGCGGGAAGGTGCTGTGGTGCATCGGGATCACGGTCGAGGGCCCGATCATCTCGACCGCGGCGACCGCGTCGTGGCGGTCCATCGTGTAGTGACCGCCGACGCAGACCAGGGCGACGTCCACCGGCGTCCGCTCGGCGATCAGCCTCATGTCGCCGAACAGGGCCGTGTCGCCCGTGTGGTAGACGGTGGTTCCGCCGATCTTGATCACCCAGCCGGCGGCGCCACCGATCGTCGTTCCGCTGGTCGGGCTGAACGGCGCCTCGGCCGAGCCCGGCGCCGTGCTCGTGTGGAAGGCCTGGACGAGCTTCGCCCAGCCCCAGTCGAACTCCACCGTGCCGCCCAGGTTCGGGTCGATGACCTCGGGGGCGCCGAGCTCGCCGAGCCAGTTCGCGAGCTCGACGACCGCCGCACAGGGGGCGCCGGTGCGCTTCGCGATCCCGACCGCGTCGGCGAGATGATCGACGTGGCCGTGGCTGACCAGGATCGAGGTCGGGTCGAGCTCGTCGGCGCTGACCGTCGCGACCGGGTTGTTGGGCTTCAGAAACGGGTCGATCAGCACCCGTGAGGTGCCGTCGCTGAGCTCGAAGCAGGCGTGGCCCAAAAAGCGAATGTCGGTCATCTCTGATTCTCCTTCTCGTTGTTGTCTCGTAGCTCTTCGGCCAGCGCCCAGCCGACCGCGACCCCGATCATCATCCCGATCCGGGTCTCCTCGGCGAGCAGGGTCCGGATCGCGGCGATCCGCTCCTCCTCCCCCGGCTTGCCGGTCGCCTCGGCGACGGCGGCCTGGTGGGATTCCTCGAACCAGCCGCCTGACGCAAGCGCCTCGGCGAGCAGCTTCTGCAGGGCCGGCGCGACCGAGGCGACCAGGGCCTCGGCATCGCGCAGCCGCTCGGGATCGCCGAGCGCCGTAACCGCGGCCTGCAGCTCGGCCTCCGAGTAGCTCTGGGCGGGCACGCCCTCACCCTAGCCATCGACGGCGCCGGTCCGCGCCGCGCCGGCTCAGGAGGCGAGGTCGAGGCGGCGAGCCGCGAGGTGGCCGAGCAGCAGGCCGAGCAGGCCGCCGGTCAGGCCGGCGATCGGATCGGCGGTGACCTCGACCAGCGGCATCAGCAGGATCACGACGGCGACCGTGGTCACGGCGACCACGTCGAGCGGCTCGGCGAACTGGGCCCGCGCCTCGGCGCGCACGATCATCAGCCAGAAGGCGAGCAGACCGAGCGCGACCCCGTTACCCCCGGCTGCGACCATGAAGTCGTGCAGCCCCGCCGTCGCCGCGAGGTCGGCGACGAGCATGCCGCCGGTCCCGCACGCGAGGATCAGCGTCAAGGTCGCGACCGTGCCGATCCGGCGCTCGACCGCGAACCCGAAGATCCCGATCGCCGCGCCGGTGATCAGCAGCGCACCGATGTCCTCGTAGACGAACGGGGCGACGAGGTAGCGCCACCACTCGCTGCCGACCGGTCCGACGATCGCTCCGGCCTCGGCGAGGCTCAGCGGGACGGCCCGCTGAACCACCAGCAGGAGCGCCGCGGCGAGCAGCGCCGCGATCGTGGCGACCGGGCGCGAGCCGACCTCGAGCCCACGCAGCGAGGGCAGCCGGCGGCTGCCCTCCGCCTCGCGCTCGAGGCGACGGCGCTGCTTCTCGCGGCGGCGGCGCTCGCGGCGCGGCTCGCGGACCTTGATCTCGTCCCCCTCACGCTCGAGGTCCGGGGCGCGCCTGCGCAGGCGGTGCCCGCAGTAGGGGCACTCGGTCACGTAGGGGCTCACCTCGGAGCCACAGCTCTTGCAGACCACGCTCAACTCAGGCGCCGACACTGGCTACGAGGATAGCCGCGCGGGGCCGGACGGCTCAGCCATCGATGACCACGGCCTCGCGAACGAGCGCCCGCAGGTCGCCGTCGTGCCGCTTCGCCACCTCGAGCTGGCGGTGCGCCCCGGTGCCGTCGGCGACGATCGTCTCGATTCGCTCGAGCTGCTCCGCGCAGTTGAGCGCCTCGGCGCTGGGGCGCAGCTCCTCGAGCAACCGGCGGGCCAGCTCCGGCGCGGGCACGTGGGTCCCCGCCTTGAGGTCCATCAGCTCGCCCTCCATCCCACGCAGGGCGGCGCGGACCTTGTTGTCGTCGACCAGCTCCCAGGGGACCTCGAACAACGGCTCGCCGGCGCCGTAGCTGACGGCGAGGCGATGGGCCAGCGACTGCGTCAGCGCCGCGAACGCCGCCGTGTCCTCGACCGCGTTCGCCTGATCGAAGATCCGGGTCTCGACCGTGCCGATGTTCGGATGGGGGCGGACGTCCCACCACATGTAGGTGTAGTCCTCGATCGCCCCTGAGCGCATCATCTGCTCGACGCGGCCGCTGAAGATCTCCCAGGTCCCGTAGTGCGGCGGCACGCCGACCCTGGGAAAGGCCCGGAAGACCGGTGTCCGCGATGAGTGCATGCCCGTCGCAATGCCCTCCCAGTACGGTGAGTTCGCCGACAGCGCCAGCATCAGCGGCAGATAGCGCCTGATCCCGTCGGCGACGTAGATCGCCTTGTCGGGCGAATCCATGCCGACGTGGACGTGGGTGCCGAAGATCAGCTCGCGGGAGGCGATGAACCCGAGCTCGTCGGCGAGCTCGAGATAGCGGGGCCGCTGGGTGATCAGCTGATCCTCGCAACGCGCAAACGGGTGGGTGCCCGCCGCCCCCAACATCATTCCGTGATCGGCCGCGATCGAGGCGACCATCCCGCGCAGCTCGCGCAGCTGCGCCGTCGCCTGCTCGAGATCTGCGCACGGTCGCGTCGCGATCTCGAGCACCGACTGGAACAGCTCGGGCGCCACGTACCCCTCCCACTCCGCCGGCACCCGATCGAGAATCGCCTCGATCCCCGGCGTGAGGTCGAGCGTCGCGGGGTCGAGGAGCATCAGCTCCTCCTCGATGCCGAGGGTGAAGGGGGTCCCGGTGAAGTTGTGGTCGAGCACCTGCCCCCTCCCTCGGGAGACCCGGACGGCAATCGTAAGCGCGGATCCTAGCCCGCAAAGCCGCTATACACTGGGCCGCCCCGTGCCCGGCCCGGTGCGCCTCAGCGCCCCGGCGGCGGCGCTGAGAAAGCTGACACCAACACAGGAGGCCCACACCGATGGAGGTCAAGAGCATCACCGAGCAGAAGTCACTCCTGCAGACGCTGGCACCGGGGAAGCGGGCCCGGCTGCACCGCCTGCTGTTCGAGTTCGGCCCGGGCAACGGCACGCTGCTGTTCCTGCCGATCGATCAGGGGATCGAGCACGGGCCGCGCGACTTCTTCCCGAACCCCGCCTCGAAGGACCCGGAGTACCAGTTCAAGCTCGCGGCCGAGGCCGGCTACTCGGCGATCGCCTGTCAGATCGGCATGGCCGAGAAGTACTACCCCGACTACGCGGGCGCGGTGCCGCTCGTGCTCAAGGTCAACGGCAAGACCGACGTGCCGCCCTCCGACCGGGCGCTGTCGACCTGCAACTCGTCGGTCGAGGACGCGGTGCGGCTCGGCGCCGATGCCGTCGGCTACACGATGTATCTCGGCTCGC
This sequence comes from uncultured Solirubrobacterales bacterium, assembly GCA_963700785.1. Taxonomy (GTDB): domain Bacteria; phylum Actinomycetota; class Thermoleophilia; order Solirubrobacterales; family 70-9; genus CAXMST01. The sequence goes on along the minus strand of CAVOYZ010000025.1, from coordinate 32,171 downwards.
CGCGCCAGGACGACGACCTCGCCCAGCTGCGGGGGGTGCGTCAGGACTGCGACCGCTTCGGGATGCCGCTGATCGTCTGGGCCTATCCGCGCGGCGAGGCGATCGACAAGAAGGGCGGGGCCGGCTCCTTCTACGCGATCGACTACGCAGCACGGATGGCGATGGAGATGGGCGCCGACGTCGTCAAGCTGAACATGCCGAAGATCAACCCCGAGACCGACAAGGACGCCCCGGCCCCCTACAACGAGGGCGGCTTCAGCCAGGAGGACGCGATCGCGCACTGCGTCGAGTCGGCCGGTCGCTCGCTGGTCGTCCTCTCCGGCGGCTCCAAGGTGGACGACGACCAGCTCCTGCAGCAGACGCGGTTCGTGATGCAGGCCGGGGGCTCGGGCGTGATCTACGGGCGCAACGTCTGGCAGCGGGAGTGGAGCGAGGCGCTTGAGGTCATCGCGCAGATCAAGGAGATCATGCTGTCCAGCGTCTCCCGCGTCCCCTAGGCCCGGAGCGCCGTTCGGCGACCGGCGCTGACGTTCGAGGCGGCGGAGCGTGGGCGCCCGGCGGGGAGGTGGTCTGCTGATCCTCCTCGTCGTGGCGATCGTCGTCCTGCTCACCGATCAGAACGAACGCCGGGACGCTCCCGATCCTGGACCCCGCGACGGCGGCGGCCGAGAGTCGATCGCCGGCGAGGTCAGCAGGGTGATCGACGGCGACACGATCGAGGTCGAGCTCGACGACGGCGATCGGCGGCGGGCCCACCCTCGAGGATGTCCGCTACATCGGCATCGACACGCCGGAGAGCGTCAAGCCGGGAACGCCGGTGCAGTGCTACGGGAACGAGGCGTCCGAGTTCAACCACGAGCTCGTCGAGGGCCGCCGGGTCCTGCTGCGGTTCGACCGCGAGCTGCGCGATCGCTTCGGCCGGCTGCTCGCCTACGTCTACGTCGGCGAGACGTTCGTCAACGCGGAGCTGCTGCGGCTCGGCTACGCGCGGACGCTCGAGATCGAGCCCAACACGTCGAACGCGGGCCGGTTCGCCTCGCTCGAGGCGGAGCCGGCGAGGCCGGCCTCGGCCTCTGGTCGGCCTGTTGAGCGCCGTCGGCTTTCATGGGCGTTAGGTGACGTCTTGATTAGCAACGGGTAAACTCCACCGCCATGGCCTCCCTGGCCCCCGACACGCTCGACCGCCGCCATCTCAGCCATGACCAGTTCGAGGACGCCTTCGAACAGGAGATGGAGCTCGAGCAGCGTCGCCGCCAGCAGCTGCGCAAGCGGGCGGCGCATCGGTCGCGCGCGCGCAGGATCGCGAAGGTCGAGCGCAGCGGCAAGGTTCGCTTCAGCGTGCTCGCCGTCGCCCTGACGCTGACCACGGTCGTCGTCGTCATCGTCATGTTCGAGACCCTGGCCTGGCTGGTCGGCGGCTGACGCAGCGACCGGGGTCAGCGGGGACGTCCGCGGCTCCGCCCTGCCGCGTCAGTCGCTTTCGCGGCTCGCCCTGGTCGGCCGGCGGCTGATCGGCACCACGGGCCGAGTGGACCTCCTTGCGGAAGACCTCGACCTCACGCGGCGCAGCGATCCCGATGCGGACCTTGTCGCCGGAGACGGAGAGGACGGAGACCTCGATCTCGTCGCCGATCATGATGCTCTCGTTGGTCTTTCTGGTGAGTACCAGCACGTTGGCCTGAGCCTCTCTGGGCGAAACGACGTCCCTGTCGATTGGCGGTCATCTCCGATGCGCTCGGGCCCGCTCGATCAGTGACGAGGTTACAGCGGAGCACCGAGCGGACACGGCGAGCCCGGACCGCTGGTAACGTGCCGCCCGCAGATGGCTGCTAGATCGCTACGAGCTCAACTGAACCAGATCCGCGCCTGGGTCCGCGAGGGCCGCACCGACGCCTGGATCGCTCACCAGCTCGAGGTGCCGACCTCCGAGCTGCAGGACTTCCGTCGCCGCCACGGGCTCTCCGCCGACTCCGAGCATGAGGAGGGGGACGATCTCCGCGACGAGATCGAGGCCGAGGTCGAGGCCGCGACGCTGGCGGCCGAGGACGAGGACGAGGAAGAGGAAGAGGACGAAGAGGAGGACGGACGAGGAGGAGGACGAGGACCGCGACGACGAGGACGAAGACGAGGACGAAGCGGGCGGGACACCGCCCGAGGGCGAGGGCCGCCGCAGGCGCACGACGGCGTGGCGGCCGCGGACGGCGGCGGGGAAAGAAGCTCGAGGCGACCTTCGATCACGGTGAGAAGGACGGCTACGGCCTGTGGCTCGACGCGGCGGTCAAGGAGAACCCCGTCTACGACGAGCACTGGGCGGGTCACCGCAGCGTCGAGGTCTCGATCGAGCCCGATCAGATCGTCATCCGCCGCGCCGACTGAGCCGTCGTCGGGCGTTCGGGCCGGAGTTCTTCGCGGGCCGCTTCCAGACCGGTCGCGGAGTTGCCCGCAGGGCGGTGATCGTCAACTCCAGCGTGTGCAGGTCGTAGGCCTCGGCGACGCCGTCGTTGATCAGCCGCTTCCCAATCTGGTCCCGCCCGGCGATCGATCCGGGAGCGAACAGGAACTCGCCGATCGCCTGGTCGCGGTCGCGTTCGTCGGTCGAGTCATAGTCGTCCGGCAGCCCGGGGATACCGCCCTTGACGGCCACCCGGCGCAGCACCTCGACCAGCGTTCGCGCCTCGTCGCCGCCGTCGACCTCGATCAGGCCCGCGGTGGCCTCGGGGGCCGGCTTGCGCCCGAGGATCGCCCGCCGCAGCGCGCGCCGCTCGGGGCGGCCGATCGCGGCGAGGCCCTCGGCCGGTGTGAAGGCGCCGGCCCTGCCGCGCCCGACGAGGCTCAGGGCCATCTCCTTGAGCGCCCCGCGGTGATAGCTGGGGACCGCTCCGGTGACGGTGATCAGGCCGAACCAGAGCGCCACAGCGAGCAGGCCGACCAGCGTCTCGACAACGATCCCCGATCCGACGTCGAGGCGGGAGTGCGCCACCGCGATCACCACCGCGAGGCCGACTCCGGTCAGCATCGAGCGCCAGGGCAGCCTGATCGGCGTGCGGCCGGTCTGTGATCGGTAGAAGATCACCAGGCCGGGGATCGAGAAGCCGATCATCATCGCGATCGGCGCCGCCTCGACGCCGATCCGATCGACCATCAGGATCGTCAGCCCAATGAACAGGCAGGCGGCGAGAACGGCACCGATGATGAACGGGATCCGCTTGTTCCCGTACTTGACCGACTTGTTCAGCATCCGGTAGACGGTCGGCGCGACGAGGCCGGCGGCGAGCAGCGGGATCAGCGGGGCCGCCTCCGAGTACGACGTCCGGGGCGACCCGGACCAGCACGTTGGCGAGCACCGTCACCGCCAGCATCACGCCGGTCAGCATCAGCACGAAGTAGCCGAACTGGATGCCCCGCGCCGTCCCGACGCCGTACTCGTCCTCAGCCGCGCGGAAGGTCGCCGTCTTCTGCAGCGGCCGCAGGGCCTTGCGGTAGCCGGCGGGCAGGAACGAGACCAGGAATCCCGCACGAGAGGCGAGGTGGTAGGTGCCGAGGTCGGCGTCGGAGACGAACCGGGAGAGGATGAAGATGTCGGCGTAGCCGACGATCCACATCGAGACCACCAGCGGGATCCTGATCGCGCCCTTGCGATAGATCGCGATCGCCTCCGACGGATCGAAGCAGCGGTTCCAGGAGCCCTTCAGCAGGACCAGGGCGAAGACGGTGGCCAGGGCGCTGCCCAGCGCGGTGCCTGCGATCGCCCCCTCGAGGCCCGTTCCCGCGACCAGCAGCGGCACCACCGCGACCAGGGTCAAGAGCGGGCGCGCCGCCTCGACGGCGATGTACGGATAGGGGCGTCGCTCGAGCCAGATGGTGATCGAGGCGACGCGATAGACCGCACCGGCCCCGCCGGCCACCGCGGCCCAGACGACGAGCTTCGAGTCGGCGTCGTCGCCGAGCAGCCAACCGGCGATCGGATCGGCGAAGACGACCGTGAGCAGCGTCCCGAGGATCGAGACGAGGCCGATCAGGACGAACCCGGTGCCGAGCGTGCGGCGCGGGTCGGCGGCGAGCTCCTCGTCGTCGTCGTCATCATCATCGTCGTCGTCGCCGCCGAACGTCCGCTTCATCGTCCCCTGCTTCGAGGCCAGCGTGAACAGCAGGGTCATCAGCCCGGTCAGGAACAGCAGCAGCCCGAGCTGGCCGAAGGCGCTCGGGTCGATGAAGTTCGCGACGAGGATCGTCGAGACGAAGGTCAGCGCGTTGGAGAACACCACCCCGACGGAATGGATGCCCGAGTAGCGCAGGACCTGCGAGCCGAGGGCGGCCCCCATGCCGCCGGCCCCGCCGTCCTTCCCCCGTTCAGCGCTCAAACGGACCAGCTGGCGAGGTCGCGGCCGGTGAACTCCCGGAGCCGCTCCGCGTCCTCGTGCAGGACCTCGAGAACCTGATCCCCGAGCGCCTCGCGCAGCTCATCGGTCGAGGGCTTGCTGATCGGCTTCGACAGCGGCAGCGCCACGTCGAGCGCGAGCCAGGCGCGCCGGGGAATCCGGCGGCCGGACCGCGACCTGCTCATCCGCTGGACCCTCATGCCCATCTTCGTCGCCCGCTTCTTGCGCGAGGTCGAGTGCCGGACCTGCTCGAACTTGGGATGCTCGAAGCCGGCGTCGACGCCGGCGAACTCGAACACCCGACGCAGCGTCGCCGCGCGCTGATCGCGCAGATCGGAGTTCTCGATCACGAGGATCCGCTCGCGGTCGTAGTGCTCGAGAAAGCGCTGCAGCTGGGTGAAGTACTTGCTGCGCGCGACGTACGAGGTGTTCGGGTGCAGCAGGGTCTCCCGCAGCTCACCCTTCTCGCGGCGCTTGGCGAAGTTGTGCACGTAGTGCGCCGCGATCCGATCGAGCGGGTCGCGAACGATGTAGATCAGCCGCGCGTCGGGAACCACCTCCGACATCCGCTCGGGGACGCCCATGTGCTGCGGGAACGCGGTGTAGTTCGGCGAAGCCTCGCCGCGACAGTGGGCGCTCGGATCGAAGTGGCGCGAATACCATTCGAGGCCCCTGCCCCAGTTGCGCTCGGCGATGAAGAAGTTGAGCTCCTTCGGGCTCGACATCGAGACCTCCGGATGCAGGCCGAGGTAGTAGTGCAGCCCGCTGGTTCCGCACTTCTGCGCCCCGAGGATGATCAGGTTGGGCAGGCTGAGCTGACCCGAGGAGAGCTCGCCTCGGGCGACGTTGAGCGTGCTGCCGCTGGCTTCGCCCCGCTCGGCGCCAGTCGGCTCGGTCCGGGCCGAGGCCTCCATAGATGCCGACGAGGTTAGCGGAGGATCGGGACTGCTCACCGGTCAGCCCCGCCCCGTCCGGCGCCCTTCGCCGCCTCCTCGCGGAGGACCTGGTTGCCGGTCCCGATCCGCTTCATCGGCCACCTGCCGTGCCACGGGCCGAGCGCCTGATCGAGGCGGCGCTCGAGCAGCTCGCGATAGGCGGGGTCGTCGAACTCGAGCCCCAGCTCCGCTGCCGTCGGGATCCGCCGGAACGCCACACCGAGCTCGCGCAGGGTCGCGAAGTCGAACGAGTCGGTGACCACCATCACCCGATCGCGCGGCACGCCGAAGGAGTCGATCGCCCGCTCGAGCTCCTCGCGGGCGTCGCGCTCGGGCTCGCCGAGCGCGAAGACGACCGCCTTCGGGCGCCCGCGCTCGGGCGTGTAGATCCAGTCGCGTGCCGTCTGGGCGACGGCGATCGGCAGGCTCGGGCCGATCGGGTGGCTGGAGAGGCGCAGCCAGCGATTCAGGGCGCCCTTGCGGCGGACCGCCGGCTCCGGCTCCTTGCCGGCCGCGAGCCGGGCGACGGCGCGCGCCGCGGCGACCGCGCCGTTTCGCTCGTACGCGGACTCGCAGGCGGACCGGATCTCCGCCCTCGACCTGCGGATCGATCAGCGCCTCGAGCTCCGCCTCGAGCCGCTCGTCGCCGGGCCCCTCGATCGCCCGGGCAACCCCGGCGTCGGCCGCCCAGCGGGCCCGCGCCGCCTGATCGTCGGTGTTGCGCGGCATCGGCACGAACAGGGTCGGCAGCGAGAAGGCGATCAGCTCGTGGAAGGCGTTGTATCCAGCCGCCGCGACCGCGAGATCGAAGGCCCGGAAGTAGCGGCTCATCGGGAAGGTGGCGTCGAGCAGCGTCACCCCGTCCGGCACGCGCGAGGCCGGGGCCGATGCTGGAGCGCAGCGCCGCCACCTGCAGATCGGCGTCGGCCGTCAGGGCCCGGAGGACCCGGGCGACGGCCGCCCCGGTGGCTCCGCCCTGGCCGAGGTTGACGAGAGCCGTGGTCCGCTCCGGGTCGAGGCCGAGCTCCTCGGCGGCCTCGTCTCGGGCGAGCAGCTCGTCCTCGTCGCAGAAGACGATCGGATCGACCGCGATCACCTCATCGCGGCGCTCGGCGGTCGGACCCCGGTCCAAATCGGCCGCGAGCTCACCGGGCTCGAGCACGGCATCGAAGGCGCCGGTGCGCCGCAGCGGGGCCTTCGAGGAGCCCCGGCGCCAGAGCGGTCGCCGGCACCAGACCGAGGCGGGAGCGTCGCGGGCGCTGAGCACGTGCGTCAGCGCCCGATAGGGGTGGACCCCGTCGAAGACGACGAGATCGGGGTGCTCGTCCTCGAGCAACACCTCGAGACGCCTGCGCAGCCGCAGGTTCCACTGCCAGTCCGAGCCCGATGCAGGACGCCGATAGGAGGGGAAGTACTCGACCCGGAAGCCCGATGCGGCGACCACCGGCGCCGCCTGCGAGAGGGTGAAGAAGACCGGCTCGATCTCATCGGGTAGCCGCCTGGCGATCGCCATCGAGCGGTTCAGATGCCCGAGCCCGGTGCCGTTCGAGGTTGCGAACAGGATCTTCCGCTTTGGCTCGCTCACGCCGCCGGCTCCCGTTCGAGCGCGGCGCGCAGCGGCGCAGCCGCGTGGTTGCCCTCCGCCTCCAGCGCCGCGACCGTGCGCCGGTAGCGGCGGCGGACCCGCGCCCGCCCCACCGGCCCGAGCTCGCCCTGCCAGCGGCCGACGTGAGCGGCGCCCGCGGTCACCTCCCGGTCGAAGTACTCATGGATCGCGGGCTCATCCCCGAGGCCGAGAAACCGGAGCAGCTCCGCGTAGGAGGTCTCCCGTTGCGCTCCGACGAGATCCTCGAGCATCACCACCCGGAAGCGCTCCGCCCCGATTGCGTAGCTGGCGCCGTCCTCCTCGCCGCGCACGCCGCGCTCGATCGCACGCAGGCGCTCGGCCCACCAATCGATTGCCGCCGGGACCCCGTCCGGCCCCCAGGTCTTGCCGGTCACCGACGCGGCCGAGTCGCGGCCGTCGCGGAGCGCGTGCAGGACCCGGGCCTCGGGAAACAGCCGCAGCAGGGTCTGCGCCCCCCTGAGGTTGTGCGAGGACATCTCGACCAGCCCCGGCTTGCCGGCGCGCTCGGCCACCGGCCCGAGGAGATCGAGAAACAGCCGGCGGCAGGCGCCGATCGGGTCGTCGGAGTAGGCGGCCTCGAAGCGCTCGCAGGCACGATCGAAGTCCGCGCGGCGGATCAGGTTGTACAGGCCGCGCGGACGCCCGTCGACGCGGACCCGGTGCCACCAGAAGCCGCGCAGCTTCGCGAGGTGGGCGGCGAGCGTGACGCGCCCCTCGAGCAGATCGCCGATCCCGAGCTTGTTGCAGTGGAATCTGGCCTCGATCGGAACGTCCGCGAGGTGCGAGTGGTGCCCGAGCAGCCGGGCGAGCGCGTGGGTTCCCGAGCGCCCGGTCCCGCCGATGAAGACGAGCTCAGCCGGGTCGCTCACGCCGGCTGTCGCTCGTAGGCGGCCCGCAGCTGCGGGGCGCAGTGAAAACCCTCCCGCTCGAGCCGATCGAGGGTCTTCTCGTACTCGCGGGTGAGGGCCGCCTGGCGCTCGCTGCTGAGCCCCTCGCGCCAGCGCTCCTTGTTCGCCGCGTCGGCATTCATCTCCTCGTCGAAGAAGCGACGCATCTCGGGTTGATCGTCGAGGCCGGTGAACTCGCGGATCTCCGCGAAGACGCCCTCGCGGTCGCCGGCGACCAGGTCGTCGAGGCTGACGCAGAGCAGCTTCGAGCGGTCGTCGAGGCCGTTGACGCCGCGCTCGATGTTCCGCAGCCGGCCCTCCCACCAGCGCAGGCCCTCGAGCCCGTCGCGCGGGTGCGAGCGCTTCTGTCGCTTCGAGACCTTCGAGGAGCCGGCGTCACGGCCGTCGCGGACCGTGTGGATCAGCTTCGCCTCCGGGAACAGCCGCTGCAGCGTCGGGCCCTCGGCGATCGTGAAGCAGCTCATCTCGATCAGGCCCGGCTTGCCCTGCTCGGCGGTCAGCGGCCAGAGCAGGTCGAGAAACAGGTTCCTGCAGGCAAGCTCGGGATCGGCGGGGTAGTGGCGCTCGAACTCGGCGACGGAGGCATCGAACCGATCGCGGGGAACGATCTTGTGCAGGCCGCGGACCTTGCGGCCGAAGGCGAGTCGCTTGGCGACCACCGGTGCGACCTCGCCCGCACGGATCCGCCGCCACCAGAACTTGCGCAGCTTCTTCAGGAACACGTCGACACCGACCCTGCCGTTGAGCAGGTCGGGGAAGCCCTGGGGGTTGCAGTGGAAGCGGCACTCGATCGGGACTCGCGCGTAGCGCGGGTGGCTGCCGAGAAGCTGGCTGAGGACGTGGGTGCCGCTGCGCCCGGTGCCACCGACGAAGATCAGGTCCGGCTGCTCCGGGCGGGCCGCGAGCTCGCTCATCGGCCCCTCCGCTCGTAGGTCCGCCGCAGCTGCGCGGCGCAGTGGACCCCGTCCGTCTCCATCCGCTCGAGGATCCCGGCGTAGGCCGCGTCGACCTCGGCCTGCCGGCGCTCGGGGACGCTCGAGCGCCAGCGCTCGAGGTGGGCGTTGCGGCCGTGGACCCGGCGCTTGAAGTAGTCGAGCATCGCGGCCTCGTTGCGAAGGCCGGCGAAGCGCCGCATCAGGCGATAGCTGTGCCGGCGCTCGCCGCCGACGAGATCGTCGAGGCTGACCGGGTAGACGCGGCCCGGCTCGGCCCCGGAGACCCCAGCGTCGATCCTCCGGATCCGCCCCTCCCACCACTCCAGGCCCTGCATGATCGAGCGCGGATAGGTGAGCCGGCCCGCCTGTCCGGCGCGCGAGGCCGCGGCGTCGCGTCCGTCGCGGACGACGTGGATGAACTTCGCCTCCGGGAACAGCCGGCCCAGGGTGGGCGCCTCGGCGACGACGTCGCAGCTCTGCTCGATCAGCCCAGCCTTCGCCGACTCGGTCGCCAGCGGCCAGAGCAGGTCGAAGAAGAGCTGCCTGCAGGCGGCCTCGGGCTCGTCCTCGAAGCGCCGCAGAAACGCCGCCGAGGCCGCGTCGAGCCGGCTCCGGGGGACGTACCGATGGATCCCGCGGAAGCTGCGCCTCGCGGGCTCGAAGTTCCGGTACCAGTGGTGCTTGAGCCGCCAGATGAACAGCGCCGGCCCGGTGCGGCCGGCGAGCACGTCGGGGAAGCCGCCGGGGTCGGTGTGAAACCGCGCCTCGTTCGGGACCTTGCGGTAGTGGCTGTGGTTGTTGAGGATCTTGGCGACGACGTGGGTGCCGGAGCGGCCGGTGCCGCCGACGAACAGCAGCGGCGGCGGGTCGAAGACCTCAGCGTCATCGGCGCTCTCCAGCGCCGCCTCGATCTCAAGTGCAGTGGTAGTGCTCATCTCGTAGTGCCCAGGGCGTAATCCTGCCACCGTGAACCGCAGCACGGTGCCTTCCGCGGGTGGCGTCATCGCCGGGGACCCCGCGGGCGCCGCGCGCCCGTGGGGTGGCGACGACGACAGGCCCCGCGGCGTAGCGCAGGGTCCCTGGTCGTAGCGTGCCTAGGTTACTCGAGTCCCTTGATCACGTAGGCCTGCTCGCCCGGGCCGACCATGCCCAGCCGGCGCGCCTCGCGGATCGCGGCGGCGGGCGTCTTCAGCTCGGCGGCGCGGTGCTTGAGCCGCTGGTTCTCCGCCTTCAGCTCGGCAAGCCGCTCCTCGGCGGCCCCGGCATCCCGCCAGGTGTGGAACAGGTCGATGACGGGGTTGACGTAGGAGGCGAGAACCGCAAACAGGACGAGCACCAGCGCGATCCGCCCCACCCGATCCCAGTGGATCCGGCTCGCCGGCCCTCGCCGGCCCGCCTTGCGGGGCTCGATCCGGGCCTTGTAGCGGCGGCCCCGTGCAGTCGTGGCGCTCACACCGGCCCCTTCGACGCCGGGCGCCGGGCACCTTCCGGCCCCGAGGACGCTGCAGGCGGGGTTGCTGGAACGGTGCCCCGCTCAGGAGCGGCCCGCGTAAGCGCTGAGGCCGGGGTAGGTGGCGCGATCGCCGAGCTGCTCCTCGATCCTCAGCAGGCGGTTGTACTTGGCGACCCGATCGGAGCGCGAGGGGGCGCCGGTCTTGATCTGCCCGCAGCCGGTGGCGACGGCGAGGTCGGCGATCGTCGTGTCCTCGGTCTCCCCGGAGCGGTGCGAGATGACGACGCTGTAGCCGGCCGCCGCGGCCATCCGCACCGCCTCGAGGGTCTCGGTCAGCGTCCCGATCTGGTTGACCTTGACCAGGATCGAGTTCGCAACCCCGATCTCGATGCCGCGCCCGAGGCGCTCGGGGTTGGTGACGAAGAGATCGTCGCCGACCAGCTGGCAGCGGTCGCCGAGCGAGTCGGTCAGCGAGCGCCAGCCCTCCCAGTCCTCCTCGTCCATCCCGTCCTCGATCGAGATGATCGGATAGCGGTCGACCTTGTCGGTCCAGTAGGAGGCCATCTCGGCCGCGCTCAGGCTGCGACCCTCGTGCTCGAGCACGTAGCTGCCGTTCTCGTAGATCTCGCTGGTCGCGGGATCGAGGCAGATGAAGACCTGCTCTCCGGCCCGGTAGCCGGCCGCCTCGATTCCGGCGACGAGCGCATCGAGCGCTGCCTCGTTCGACGGCAGGTCGGGTGCGAAGCCACCCTCGTCGCCGACGGCGGTGTTCAGGCCGGCCGACTTCAGGTGGGCCTTGAGAGCATGGAAGATCTCGACTCCGACCCGCAGGCCCTCGTGGAAGCTCCCGGCCCCTGCGGGCGAGACCATGAACTCCTGGAAGTCGACCGAGTTGTCGGCGTGCGAGCCGCCGTTGAGCACGTTCATCATCGGCACCGGCAGGACCGAGGGATCGGCGTCGCCGTCCGCGTGCAGGCCGGCGATGTAGCGGTAGAGCGGCTCCCCCGCATCGGCGGCCGCGGCCTTCGCGATCGCGAGCGACGCGCCGAGGATCGCGTTCGCACCGAGTCGCGACTTGTTGGCGGTGCCGTCGAGCTCGATCAGCGCGCGGTCGATCGCGGCCTGATCGGCGGCGGCGCGCGCCGGACAGCGCCTCGGCGATCTCGCCGTTGACGTTGGCGACCGCGGTCGCGACGCCCTTGCCGTCGTAGGCCTCCCCCCCGTCGCGCAGCTCGGTCGCCTCGAACTCACCGGTCGAGGCGCCCGAGGGGACCGCCGCGCTGCCGCTCGCGCCACCCTCGAGGCGGACGTCGACCTCGACCGTCGGGTTGCCCCTCGAGTCGAGGATCTGGCGGGCATGAACGTCGGTGATCGCGGTCATCGAGATGCGGGAGTGTTTCACGACTCGGCGATCGAGGTGGCGAAGCGATCGGCGGCCGCTCGCAGCGCCAGCTCCGGATCGCAGCGCAGCCGCCGGGCCAGGTCGACGACCGAGAACAGCAGCTCGCCGATCAGCGACTCGACCTCGGCACGGTCGCCGGCGTCGGCGCCGGGTGAAGCGTCGGCACCGTCGATCCGCAGGCGCTCCAGTCGCTCGATGCCCGCGACCGCCGCATCCGCCGACTGCCGGCCGTCCCCGGCCCCGACCACGCCGAGCTCGGAGCCCTCGGGCGCCCGCGACGTCGCCCGTCGCTGCAGCTTGCGGGCGTAGAGCAGGGCCGGCAGGTTCTCGGGGACGTCGGTGAACAGACCGCTGCGACCCTCCCGCTCCTGTTTGATCCTGTCCCAGTTGGCGAGCACCTCGCCGGCGCTCTCGGCCTCCGCCTCCCCGAAGACGTGGGGATGGCGGCGGATCAGCTTCTCGGTCATCTGCCCGGCGACCGTCGCCAGATCGCCCGAGCCCCGCTCTTCGAGCAGCAGGGCGAGGAAGTGGACCTGGAAGAGCACGTCCCCGAGCTCGTCGAGCAGCTTCTCGTCGTCCCCCGAGGCCGCGGCGTCGGCCAGCTCGTAGGCCTCCTCGACGGTGTGCGGGACGATCGATCGCTCGTCCTGCTCGCGATCCCATGGGCACTCGCGCCGCAACCGGCGGGTGATCGCGTCGAGGTTGGCGACGGCGTCCGCGGCTCGTTCGGCCTCCGGCGGGCGGTCGGCCATCGGCCGGGCTAGGGGGCCGGCGGGGGTGCGGTCTGCGCGCCTGGAGCCACCGGAGCCCCGTCGGGGCCGACCGGAACCGCGCCGGGTGGCAGGCCGGTCCCCGCATCCGGGTTCTCCGGCAGCGGCACCCTGGGACCCTGCGGCAGGCCGGACTGGGTCGAGCCGTCGGCGCTCAGGGTCGAGGTCCCGGGCTCGATCGGGCTGGTCGAGTTGACGGGCGCGGGCTCGGGCGCGGCCGGCTGTCCGGCGATCGGCTCCGGCTCGGGTGCGACGTAGCCGGAGCAGAACTGCATCGCGACCCGCTCGATGCACTGAGTGCGCCGGGTCCACTTGTTGAGGAAGTCGTTCTGGACCTCGGCCTGGTCGGCCTGCTGGCGGGCCGCGACCAGCTGCTGCTCGATCGTCGGGCTCGCCTCCTCGAGCGACTGGGTACTCGCCGGCGTCGAGTCGACGACCTCGATCACATAGAAGCCGCGATCGGTCTCGAACGGGCCGACCAGCTCGCCCTCGGACGCGCTGAACACCTGCTCGTCGAGCTGCGGGTCTCCCTGACCCTCGACGAGATTCTCGAGCAGGCCACCGCGATCCTTGGAGGCTTGGTCCTGCGAGTACTGCTTCGCGGCCTTCTCCCAGGCCTTGGCGAAGCCGGCGTCGTCGGGGCCGAGGCCCTCGAGGTCCGCCTGGGCGGCCTCGACCTTCGCCTCGTCCTCGTTCAGGATCACCCGCACGCTCCGCGTCGCGGGGGTCGCGAAGCTCTCCTGGTTGGCGTCGTAGAAGCGCTCGATCTCAGCGTCGGTGACGTTCGGCTCGGTGGCGAAATCCTCGGAGAGCTTGCGCTGCAGGGCGAGCAACCGGCCCTGTTCGACCACGTCGGCGCACTCGGCGGGCGGCGTGTCGGCGGCGATCTCCTCCTCGCTGCAGAAGTTCGACTGCCGGACGACGCGGGCGAACTCGCGCTCGTTCTGGAAGCCGGCCTGGACCTGATCGAGCTCGTCCTGGACGTCCTGATCGGACACCTCGATGCCGCGGTCGGCGGCCTCGCCCTCCGCCCAGATCGCCAGGAGCAGGTCCTGCATCGCCTCGTCGTTGACCTGCTGGAACTCGGCCGATCCCGGCTCCGGCGGCTGGTCGAGCCCGAGGCGGGCCGAGGCCTGATCGATGCCGCGCTGGTAGTCCGCGTCGCTGACGGTGCCGCCGTCGACGCCGTCGACGATTGCGACGGCTCCCGAGGGCACGCCGGGGCGCCCCAGGCCGATGGTCGCCGCGACGAGAATCACGGCGATCGCCAGACCGAGGGCCAGCACGAGCGCCACGAGGCGCTTTTTTGAGGGCGCTAGTCCTGCCACGAGGCCGGGAGGATAGCGGTCCGGGAAGGCCTGCGGATAGCCCTCGGGCCGCTCGTCTCAGGCTGTCTCGGCGACCCGCTCCGGGCGCGTGGCAGCGATCGTCTCGGTCAGCATCTCGAGCGCAGCGACGCTCGGCCCCTGCTCTCCGTCCGCGTCGGGCACGCGCAGGCTCAGGGTGCCCTCGCGGGACGAGAAGATCGCCTGCTCGATCCGGGCCCGGATCGAGGCGACGCGCTCGGAGTCGTAGTCGAGCCCGGCGGCGACGATCCGCCCGCCGCGCAGCTCGAGCGAGCCGGCGCCGTCGCGCCCGAGCTCGATCCGCGCCAGCTGGATCGCCAGCAGCGCCTCGATCGGCTCCGGCGGCGGGCCGAAACGGTCCCGCAACTCGTCCCGCAGCTCGCGCAGTTCGCCGGGCCGGCGGGCCCCGGCGATCCGCCGATGGACATCGATCTTCGCGGCCTCGTAGGGGATGTACTCGGAGGGGACGAAGGCCGAGATGTCGGCGTCGACCCGGACCTCGGACTCGGGCCGCTCGGCCCCGTCGCCGCCGCGGAGGGCCGCGACGGCCTCGTCCAGCATCTCGACGTAGAGCTCGAAGCCGACCGCGGCGACATGGCCGGACTGCTCGGACCCAAGCAGATCCCCGGCCCCGCGGAGCTCGAGATCGCGCATCGCGATCCGGAAGCCGGAGCCGAGCTCGGTGTGGTCGGAGAGCGTCGCCAGGCGGGACGCCGCCTCCTCGGTCACCCCCTCCTCGGAGGGGTAGAGCATGTAGGCGTGGGCCCGCTCGCGGGAGCGGCCGACGCGACCGCGGATCTGATACGCCTGAGCGAGCCCGAGGTGGTCGGCGCGCTCGACGATCAGCGTGTTCGCAGCCGGCACGTCGAGCCCGGACTCGATGATCGTCGTCGCCACCAGCACGTCGGCGTCGCCCCGCAGGAAGGCGAGCATCGTCCGCTCCAGCTCCCGCTCGTCGAGCTGTCCGTGGGCCTCGAGAAAGCGCGCCCCGGGGACCAGGGCCCGCAGGTGGCCGGCGGTATCCGCCAGCGTCTCGACGCGGTTGTGGAGGAAGAACGCCTGACCACCTCGCTGCAGCTCGCGCTCGATCGCCGTCCTCACCAGGTCCTCGTCGTAGGGTCCGACGTAGGTCCGGACCGGACGGCGGCCCTCGGGCGGCGTCTCGATCACCGATATGTCGCGGATCCCGGCGAGGCTCATCTGCATCGTCCGCGGGATCGGCGTCGCCGACATCGAGAGCACGTCGACCTTGAGCTTGAACTGGCGCAGCAGCTCCTTCTGCTTGACCCCGAAGCGCTGCTCCTCGTCGATCACGAGCAGGCCGAGGTCCGCGGCGCGCACGTCCCGCGAGAGCAGCCGGTGGGTGCCGATCAGGATGTCCAGGTCCCCAGAGGCGAACTGCGCCAGCGACCTCTTCACGTCGGCGGGCCTGCGCAGCCGGGAGACCATCTCGATCTCGTAGGGGAAGTCGCGCAGGCGCTCCCTGAAGGTGCCCAGATGCTGGGTCGCGAGGATCGTCGTCGGGACCAGGACCATCACCTGCTTGGAGTCGGCCAGCGCCTTCTGGGCGGCGCGGATCGCCACCTCGGTCTTGCCGTAGCCGACGTCGCCGCAGATCAGCCGGTCCATCGGCCGCTCCGACTCCATGTCGGCCTTGACCGCCTCGATCGCCTCGAGCTGGTCGGTCGTCTCCCGGTAGGCGAACGACTCCTCGAGGCGCAACTGCCACTCGCCGTCGGCGCTGAACGCATGTCCGCGGCGTGACTGGCGCTCCGCGTACAGATTCAGCAGCTCGCCCGCCATCTCGCGGGCGGCCCGGCGCGCCTTCGTCTTCATCTGCGTCCAGCGCTTGCCACCGAGCTTGGAGAGCTCCGGAGCCTCCCCGCCGGCGCCGACGTAGCGCGTGATCTTGGCCAGCTGATCGGCCGGGACGAGGACCCTGTCGCCGCCGCGGTAGCTGAGGTCGAGGTAGTCGCGGGTGATGCCGGCCACCGTCCGCGTGTCGAAGCCGGCGAAGCGGGCGACACCGTGGTCCTCGTGGACGACGTGCTCGCCGACCGCGAGGTCGCCGATGCTCGCCAGCCGTCCGCGGGTCGGTGTCGGCGCCTCGGACCGGCGCCGGTGGACCAGCCTGCGGTGCGGGATCACGGCGAGCTTCAGCGCCGGGGCGATGAAGCCCTCCTGGATCGAGGCCTGGGCGAAGAGCAAGGTCTGCCCGCCGGCCGGCTGCCGGTCGCCGTCGAGCAGCTTCGGCGTCAGGCGATCGAGCCCGTATCGCGCCCGGTCCGCCTCGCCGCGGCGCTCGAAGGTGACGACCGTGAGATACCCGGAGCGGATCTGCTTCTCGAGCTCGGGCTCGGCCTCGGCGAGGCTGCGGGCGGCGGAGACCGGGGTCGAGGCGCGGAACGAGTGCTCCTGGCCCGACTCGCGGGCGCTGACGCTGAGCTCCGCGCGCTCCGCGAGCGGCGCCGACACCTCGACGTAGAGCTGCGCCACGTCGTCGTCGTGAATCGCGGCCCGGACATCGCTGAGGTGATCTGCCAGCGCCCCGTCGAGATCCTCGGCGGCGGCGACGACGAGCGCGGTGGACGGGGCGATCAGGTCGAGGAAGGCCGCGAAGCGATCGGTCGGAAGCAGCTCGGCGAGCGGCTGCGCCGCACGGCCGTCGGCGGCCGCATCATCGAGCGCCGCCTCGGCGAGCAGGCGGTGGTCGGGGTCGATCTCCGCCGCGGGGTCGAGCTCGATTCGCTCGGCCTCGCCGAGCGAGCGCTGCGTGAAGGTCGAGAAGTAGCGGATCGACTCGATCTCGTCGCCGAACAGCTCGACCCTGGCGGCGCGGTCCTCGGTCGACCCGAAGACGTCGAGGATGCCGCCGCGGACCGCAAACTGGCCGCGATCGGTGACCTGCTCGACGCGTTCGTAGCCGGCGCCCGCGAGCAGCTCGGCGACGTCGTCGAGATCGACCTCCTCGCCCCGGTGCAAGGCGAACCCCGCCGGTCGCAGGGAGGCGTCGGGCACCGCCTCCGCGAGCGCCACCGCGCTGGCGACGACGACCGGTGCGGGGCTCCCGTCGTCCCGTTCCCCGACCAGAGCGTCGAGCGCTGCGATCCGCAGGCCAACCAGGTGCGGAGGCGGAGACAGGTGCGACTCGTAGCCGGTGCCTCGCGACGGGTAGTAGCGGACTCGCCTTGGCGCCAGGAACGCTCCGAGCTCCCGGGCGAGATCACGGGCGCCGCGATCATCAGCCGCGACGAACAGGATCGGGCGGCCCGCGAAGGCGCGGGGATCCTCGGCGAGCGCCGCGAGCAGCAGCGGCCGGACACCCGAGGACATGTGCGCCTGCGGCGCCTCGCCGGCGCCGACCGCAGCGGCGAGCGCACCGAGGTCGGCGTCGTCTTCGAGGGTGTCGAGCAGCGGGCGAAGGGACATCGGAGCGGACAACAGAAGCGACCGGGCGGTGGCCCGGCGGCGCCGGATCTTAGGGATCGCCACCCGCGGCCCGCCGGGCGGCTCTCAGGCCAGCGGGTGCACGGTTCGGGAGGTGGCAGGCCCGAAAAGCGTTCACTCGGCTGGCCGAGGCAGCGGGTGCACGTTTCGGGGGGTGGCGGGCCCGAAAAGCGTTCACTCGGCGTAGCCGAGACCGGGGCCCTCGCTCTGCCAGGTGACCTGGCCCTCACCCTCGGACCTCGAGCGCTCAACCACACCGTCCCAGTCATGCAGCATCCGCTTGATCCTCGCGACCGACTCCGGTGGGTGCTCGGCGACCTGGGCCGCCAGCGTCAGCGCCGCCTGCTCGGTGGCCTGCGCCGGCGCGACGCGGTGGACGAGGCCCCAGCGCAGGGCCTCGTCGGCGGCAACCTCCTTCGAGGTGAGCAGCAGGTACTTGGCGACCGAGAGGCCACAGAGCGTGACCAGTCTGGCGGGGCCGACCGGCACGCCGAGCCCGGCCCCGGGAAACCGGAGGCGAAGGTTCGAGCCGCCGACCCGGAGGTCGCAGGCGACCGCGATCTCGGCGCCACCGCCGACGCAGGCTCCGTGGCAGGCGGCGACGGTCGGCCGCGGGAACCCGGTGAGCTCGTCATATAGCTGCGCGAACAGCTCCATCTTCCGGATCGCACCGTCGCGGTCGAGCTCCTCCCTGATGTCGGCCCCGGCGGAGAGCCCCATGTGATCGGTCGACGAGAGGACCAGCACCCGCACCTCCCCATCGTCTCGCGCGGACTCGAGATGGCCGAGCAACTCGACCAGCATCGCGGTGTTGATCGCGTTGCGCCGGTCGGGGCGGTCGAGCTGCAGGAGCGCAACCCCATCGGGGTCGACGGCGTATCGGGTCAGCGCCTCAGCCATCCGGCTCCCCGGAGCCCTGAGCCGGAGCGGACTCGGCGATCCGCTCGATCAGGCGCTCGGTCTCCTCCGCGGCCCGCTCGATCAGATCGCGAACCTGCTCGCGGCTCTCCTTGAACCGTCCCAGGACGTAGCGCGAGACGATCTCCGGATCGGTCGAATCAGGGCGCCCGACCCCGACCCGGACCCGCCAGAACTCGCGCGATCCAAGCCCACGGTCGAGGCTCTTGAGGCCGTTGTGGCCGGCCACGCCGCCGCCGAGCTTCGAGCGCACCTCGCCGAACGGGAGGTCGATCTCATCGTGGATCGCCACCACCCGCTCGAGGGGCAGCCCGAGGGACCCGCGGGCCGGCCCCGCCGCCGAGCCGGACTCGTTCATGAAGGTCTGGGGAAGCAGGATCGCGACTCGCGCCGCAGCGGGCGCGACTCGCCCGTCGGTGATCAGGCCGCCGAACTTCTTCTTCGCCCGCGGCAGCTGCCAGCGCGACGAGAGCGCCTCGGCGACCTCGAAGCCGACGTTGTGACGGGTGCCCGCGTAGCGATCGCCCGGGTTGCCGAGCCCGACGATCAGGGCGTCCACGACGGGGGTCCGGGCGCCGGCGCCCGCCTTGCGGCGGCCCAAGAGGCGCATCGGGGGCTAGTCCTCGTCGCCGCCGTCGCCGGAGTCCCCGGCACCCTCGCCGGCCTCGCCCTCGGCCTCCGGCTCGCCCTCGGCGGGCTCCTCGCCCTCCTCGCCGATCAGCTCGGCCTCCTCCTCGAGCTCGGGCTCGGGCTCCTCCTCGATCCGCGGCGGGTTCAGGGTCGCGAGCGTCACCTCGTCGGGGTTCTCGGCCATCAGCTTGACTCCGTCCGGCGGGGTGACGACCGAGAGCTGCAGGGTGTCGCCGATCACCATCGCCGAGACATCGACCACGATCCGCTCCGGGATGTCGGCGGGCAGGGCCTCGACCGTGGTCTCGCGGGTCACGTGCTCGAGAATGCCGCCCTCCTTGACGCCCGGGGCGTCCTCGGTGCCCTCGAGCTCGATCGCGACCTCGGCCTGGATCGACTGCTTGAGGTCGACCTGGTGGCAGTCGATGTGGATCAGCTCACCGCGGACCGGGTGACGCTGCTCCTCCTTGACCACCACCGGCACGGCCTGCTCGCCCTCGATCTGCAGATCGAACAGCGTGTGGCCCTCGCCGAGGAAGAGCGCGATTTCACGCCCATCTACGGCGAACGGCCGGGCCGGCTCGCCGGCCGTGTAGACGACCCCGGGGACCTTTCCCTCGCGACGCAGGCGTCGCGAGGTGCGAGATCCGAAGGTGCCGCGCTCGGCCACCTGGAGGGTCGGTCGGTCAGAAGCCATGGGGCACGGCAGGATAGCCATCTTGCGGTGGCGACTGCTTCCCCCGGTTCCGTCGCGCGGCGCGCAAGAATCCCCGCATGCGAGTAATCGTCGTAGGCGCCGGAGAGGTCGGCGTCAACCTGGCCCGCACGCTCGGCACCGACGGGCACGAGGTGACGATCATCGAGAACTCGTCCGGACGCTGCGGGACGCTCGAGGGCGAGCTCGACGCACTCGTCGTCGAGGGCAACGGCGCCAGCCCCCGGGTCCTGCGGGAGATCGGCCTCGCGCGGATCGACCTGCTGGCGGCGGTCACCCAGATCGACGAGGTCAACCTGATCGCGGCGATGGGCGCCAAGCAGCTGAACCCCGAGATGACCACCGTCGCCCGGGTGCGCGACCCGGACTTCGCCCTCGAGGACGAGGACGACGAGTCGAGCCGCGGGCCGTTCGGGATCGACTTCGTGATCGACCCCGATGATGCGACCGCCAAGGACATCGCCGAAGCGGTGCTGCTGCCCGGCGCGGTCTCGGTCGAGTACTTCGGCGACGGTCGCCTCGGCCTCGCTGAGGTGATCGTCAGCGAGGAGTCGCCGCTCGCCGGCAAGGCGCTGTCGGAGCGCGAGCGGCTCGAGCCGTCCTACATCGTCGGCTGGACGCGGGCCGGCAACGCGAAGCTGGCGAAGGGCGAGGACGTGCTGCTGGCCGGCGACCATCTGATCGTCGCCGCCGCGCGCGAGCATCTCGCGCCGACGGTCGCCCGGTTTGCCGGCAAGGCCCGCGCGGTGAAGCGCTGCATCGTCTTCGGCGGCGGCCGGATCGGGACGCGGCTCGCACAGATCCTCGAGTCGACGCCGGTCCGCGTCACCGTGCTCGAGCGTGAGGCCGAGCAGGCTCGCCGGGTGGCCGAGCGCCTCGGCGCGACGCTGGTGCTGCACGAGGAGGGGGTCTCGCGCGACGCGCTGCTGCAGAGCGGCGTCGGCGAGGCGGACGCCTTCATCGCCTCAGCCGGGGACGACCGGGCGAACCTGCTTGCCGCGCTGAACGCGAAGCGGCTCGGCGCCGACCTCTGCCTCTCGGTCGTCTCCCGCGAGGAGTTCGTGCCGCTGGTCGACGCGCTCGACATCGACGCGGCCTTCTCGCCGCGGTTGATCACCGCCGAGGCGATCCTCCGCTTCGTCCACACGAGGGCGCTGCGCGCCATGCACTTCCTGCGCAGCGGATTCGAGGCGCTCGAGCTGGAGGTCGAGGAGGGGGCCTCGATCGTCGGGCGCGAGATCGGGCGGACCGGCGGCGTGCTGCGCGGCTGTCGGGTCGGTGCGGTCCTTCGCGACGGCGAGGTCCTGATCCCCCAGGTCGGTACCGAGCTCAGAGCCGGGGACCGGGTCCTGATGCTCGGCGTGGACGGGACGCTGGCGGGCGTCGAGCCGGCGTTCGCAGCGCCGTCTTGAGCGCGATCCCGCTACCGCGGGTCGGGCCGGGTGCGGCGCTGATCGCGCTGGTCGTCGGCGGCACCCTCGTCGCGGCGGGGCTCGGGATGATCCTCGTCGCTCTGCTGGCGCTGATCGGGGACGGCGAGGAGATCGGCATCTTCGCCGGGGTCGGCGCACTGGTGCTGATCGGCGGCCTGCTCGGGCTCGGGCTCTCCGCCGGGCGGTCGCGCGAGACGGCCGCCCTGCGCCCCTACCTGGGGTTCGCCGCCGTCACGCTGGCGTGGGTCTCGGCGGCGGTCGTCGGCGCGATCCCACTGCTGCTGGTCGGCACCTTCAGCAACCCGATCGACGCCTTCTTCGAGTCGATGAGCGGCTTCACGACCACCGGCGCGACGCTGCTCGAGGACTTCAACCAGCCGGACGCGATCTTCTGGTGGCGCAGCCTGATGCAGTACCTCGGCGGGATCGGCATCGTCGTCCTCGTCGTCGCGATCGCCCCGGTCTCGGGAACCGGCATCCAGCGCGCCTTCTACGCGGAGGTCTCCGGGGTGACCGCCGATCGGCTGACGCCGAGGATCATCGACACCGCCAAGATCCTCGCCGGGATCTACGGCGTGCTCACGGCGTTCGCGTTCGTCGCCTACGAGGTGACCGGGATGAGCCCGTTCGAGGCGCTCAACCACACGATGACCACCGTCGCGACCGGCGGCTTCTCGACCAATCCCGACTCGATCGCCGGCTTCAACTCGGTCGGGGTCGAGCTCGTGGCCCTGTTCGTGATGATCCTCGCCGGGGTGAACTTCGCCTTCTACTGGCGCGCGATCAAGGGCCGCGATCTGATGCCCCAGCTCGCCGAGGTCCGCGCCTATCTGATGATCCTCTCCGGCGCGATCGTCGCCGTCACGGTCAGCCTGCTGATCGCCGGTGACGTCGAGGGCTTCGCGAAGACGGTTCGCGAGGCCGCGTTCAGCGTCACCACGGTGATGACCGGCACCGGCTACGTGACCGGCGATTTCGACGGATGGAACGACTTCGCCCGGGTGCTGATCGTGATGATGATGTTCACCGGCGCCTGCGCCGGCTCGACCTGCGGCGGGATCAAGGTGATCCGGGTTTCGCTGCTGTTCAAGGCGGCCCGCCAGGAGATCGACCGCCAGCTGCAGCCGAGCGCGGTCCAGGTCCTGCGGATGGGCGGTCGGCCCTTCTCCGAGCAGGTGCGGCGCGCGGTGCTCGGCTTCTTTCTCCTCTACGTGCTCGTCTACGCGATCGGGTCGCTGGCGATGGCCGGCACCGGCGTCGACCCGATCACCGCGATCAGCGGCTCGGCGACGACGCTGAACATCGTCGGCCCCGGCCTCGGCGAGATCGGCGCGACCGACTCGTTCACCGGCATTCCCGAGGGGGGTCGCCTGGTCGGCTCGGCGCTGATGCTGATCGGCCGCCTCGAGGTGTTCACGGTCGTCGCGTTGCTGGCTCCCCTGTTCAGGAACCGGAAGACGATCAGTTGAACCGGGTCAACCCCCGTCGGACGGCAGCTCGGACCGGGGCCGACGCCGCGCTGCTGCTGATCGTCGCCAGCGTCGCCAGCGCCGCCTGCGGGGCTGGAATGCTCGCGGCAGCGGCGCTGGGCGCGGCCGCCGACGGTGAGGATCTCGGGTCGCTGCTGGTCCCGGGTGCGCTGGCCCTGGCGGCCGGGGTGACCGGCCTGCTGGTGCTGCCGAGGCCCGCGAACGTCGAGACCCGACCGACCGTCGGGCTCGGATCGATCACGCTGGCCTGGACCCTGGCGGCCGCGCTCGGCTCGATCCCGCTGATGATCAGCGGCGTCCTCCCCTCGCCCCTCGACGCCTACTTCGAGGCGATGAGCGGGTTCAGCACCACCGGGTCGACGCTGATCGACGACATCGACGCCACCCCGGACGGTCTGCTCGCCTGGCGCAGCATCATGCAGTGGCTCGGCGGGGTCGGCATCGTCGTCCTGATCGTCGCGATCGCCCCCACCCTCGCCCCGGGGCTGCAGCGGTACTTCTACTCGGAGGCCTCGAGCATCGGCGACGGCAGGCTGACCCCTCGGATCGCCGACACGGCAAAGATCGTCGGCGGCATCTACCTGCTGCTCTCGACCGCCGCCGGGGTGGCGTACCTGATCGCCGGGATGAGCGCCTTCGACGCGGTCAACCACGCGATGACGACGCTCGCGACCGGCGGGTTCTCGACCCACACCGCATCGTTCGCGGCATTCGACTCGACCGCGATCGAGGTCGTCGCGATCGTCTTCATGGCCGCTGCCGCGATCAACTTCGCGTTCTACTGGCGGGTGATCAAGGGTCGCTCGCTGATGCCGCAGCTGGCGGAGGTCCGCGTCTACCTCGGCATCCTCGTGATCGGGACCGCCGCCGTGACCGTGGCCCTGCTCAGCAACGGCGACGTCGAGGGCACCGGCGACGCGATCCGCGCCGCGTCCTTCACCGTCACCAGCCTGAGCAGCACGACCGGGTTCACGACCCTCGACTTCGACACCTGGGGTGGCTTCCCGGAGATCGTCCTCGTGCTGCTGATGGTGGTCGGCGGCTGCACGGGCTCGACCGCCGGGGGCATGAAGGTGATCCGCGTCAGCCTGATCGGCAAGTCGGTCAGCCAGGAGCTGCGGCGACAGACGGAGCCGCGAACGGTGACCGTGCTGAGGATGGGCGGCAAGGTCTTCAACGAGAACGTTCGTGGCGCGGTGCTGACCTTCTTCACGATCTACGTCCTGATCTTCGCCCTCGGTGTCGTCGCCTTCACCGCCGCCGGCCTCGGCGAGGCGAGCGCGATCGGCGGCGTCGCGGCGACCCTGAACGGCGTCGGCCCCGGGCTCGGCGAGGTCGGCGGCCTCGAGAACTTCGGCGCCCTCGGCGACGGCGGCCGGGTGATGGCGATCTTTCTGATGCTCGCGGGTCGGCTCGAGATCTTCACCGTCGTCGCGCTGCTCGCCGCCCTCGGGCGGGCGTTGACGCGGCGCTAGGTGGCGTTCAGAGCCGCGAGCAGGCGCGGGTCGTTGCTGACGATCCCGTTCGCGCCGAACGAGCGCAGCTCCGCGATCCGCTCGGAGTCGTCGACCGTCCAGGCGATCAGCTCGACCCCCAGCGCCGCTGTCCGGCGGGCCAGGGCCGGCGTGATCAGCGGGTGGAAGACCCAGACCGCGGCGGCCCCCAGCTCCGGCGCCCGGCGCTGGACCAGTCCCGGCAACCGGGCGCGCATCGCGGCCATCGCTGCGAGCACGGCCGGGCGCGCCCAACGGCGCCGATCCCAGGGCCGGGTCACCTTCGGATAGGTCCAGCCGAGCCGCAGCCGGGGCTCCAGCGCCCTGATCGCGGCGAGGCTCTCGACGTACATCGTCGAGACCATCGCGCGATCGACGAGCCCGTGCTCGCGGAGCGCGTCGACCAGGTCGTACTCACGGCCGGGCAGCTTCAGGTCGCAGTCGATCTCGACGCTGTCGAGCGGGGCTTGGGTGAACGCAGCCAGCGCCTGATCCAGGGTCATCGGGGTGCGCGCGGCGGCGTCGTGCCAGTCGTGGGCGATGACCAGCGGCGTCCGCTCGGCGGCGGGAAGCCTCGGCGAGCCCGACTCGGTCCAGAGGACGTCGAACTCGATCATCTCTACCCCGACCTCGACCGCAGCCTCGAAGCTCTCGATCCTGTTTCCGGGAGCAATCAGGTCCGCCCCCTTGTGCCCGACCCGGCGCATGCCGGAGCCGCCCGAGGCGATCACCCGCGCGGCTCCCCTGCCCCGGTTGCGACCCCCGAGCTACGGGCGCGCTCGCGCTCGGCGCGGTCATCCAGCATCAGGCGCAGGATCGCGCCGAGCCCGCTCAACACCCCGGCCGCGGCCACGCCGCCGCCGATCGCGCCGAGGGCGCCGACCGCGCGGCCCTGACGCTGCAGGTCCTCGAAGAAGGGGAGCGAGCTGTCGGAGCCGGCGATCGAGATCGCGCCGATGATCGAGAGCAAGAGAACGACGCCGGCGGCCCAGATCAGGGCCCTGGCGAGCAGTTCGAACCACTCCAGCGTGCGTTGCTCCACGCCGCTAACGATATTGGGCGGCGCCCCCGACCCGGGGCGCCTCGGCGCCGCCGGTGCGCTGATCCCCGTGCGGAGACCGGCGCGCCGGCTTTGGCCGGCGACCTCAGGAGAGGTCGGCGCAGGCGAGCTTCGGCGAGTGGCTGTGGCCCGTGTGGCCGTCCCCGGCGCCGTGCTCGGAGTCGCCCTTCTCGTCGGAGCCCTTCTCGTCGGAGTGCCCCATGTCCTCATCGTTCATCTCCTCGGAGTGGCCCGACATGCCGCCGTCGTCCGCGAGGTGGACGACGACCGAGCGGCTGCCGGGATCCGGCACCGCCTGATCGTTCGAGGCGTCGGCCGACCCGTCGCCCGAACCGTCGGACGTGAACGGGAGATGGATCTCGTTCGGCGGCATCTCCTCCCCGTTCAGGTCGAACATGAAGTGCGGCCCGCCCGGATCCGGCTGGTCGCAGCCTCCCGCGTGCAGGTGGCTGATGTACTCGGTGTCCGGCTCGAGCCCCGAGAGCTCGATGCTGACCTCGGTTCCGGCGTCGCCGACGGTCATCTCGGCCGTGCCGGCGATCTCGTCGCCGCCCTCAGGGGCGTCCGGTACGGGCTCGAACGTGCCGCTCAAGGTCTCGGAGGCGTCCGAGGCCGCAGCGGCCGTGGTGGTCCCCCCGTCGCCGGAGTCATCGTCGCCGCAGGCGGCGAGGCCGAGGGCCAGGGCAAACAGGCCAATTGCAATCGTCAATCTCGTCGTCATCTTGGTCTCCTTTCGGGAGATCGCGTGGTCCAGCCAGACCGGATTGCGGCCGTGGCCGGCTGGGCAGCGACGACGCCGCGGGGCGCGCCGGCCCTTGTCGTTCGGGTGCGATCAGCCGATCGGAGGGGCGCGGCCGGAGAGGCTCGCGGCGATCAGGAGCCCGCCGCGGGGGCCGAAGCAGCGAACCGGCTCGGGGCGGCGCAGGCGGCGGGCACCCGCCGGCTGCCGGCGGCGCAGGGAGCGCGAGAGGTTGGCGAGCAGGCGCTCGCCCGGGAAGCGGCCGACGAGCAGGTGGGCGAGCAGCAGCAAGGTGGGCGCGACGGCGAGCCCGAAGCTCGTCTCGCCGACGGCGACGAGCGCGAGCACCGCCGCGCCGGCCGCGAGGAACGGGAGCCAGGTGTGCCTGCCGAGTCTGGCCACTGCCCGCGGAGACTAGCGACCCGGCTGTTCCGCCTCGCTAGCCGGTGGGCTCGTCCGCGGTGGATTCGGCCCCGATCCGACCGCCGACGAAGAGCACGGAGACGATCAGGCCAAGCACGGCGACACCGGCGACGACCCGAAAGCCGACCTGCACGCCCGAGACGAAGGAATCGCGGACGATCTGCTCGATCTCCGCCTGCTTCGCCGGGGCGATCTTGGCCAGCGCGCGGGTCGCCGCATCGGTGCCGGCGAGCAGGCCGTGCAGCACCGACTCCTGCTGCTCGGAGAGCTTCGTGCCGGCCGCGGCGGCGTCATCGGAGAGCTGTTTCTCGGAGACGGTGGTGAAGATCGCCGTGATCGCCGCCAGGCCGATCGCGCCGCCGGCGATCTGGAACATGTAGACGAGCCCGCCGGCGAGGCTGGATTGCGAGTCCGGCAGCGCCGTGACGGCCGCGGTGGTCACCGCCGAGTAGAACAGGCCGACGCCGAGTCCGACGATGAACAGCCCCGCAACCAGCGACCCGTAGCCGGAGCTGTCGCTGATCAGAGACAGCAGCAAGGTCCCGACCACGAGCGCCAGGGCGCCGGCGGAGATCACCGGTTTCGGACCGAAGCGCTCGTACAGGTGCGAGGCGTAGAACGAGGTCAGCGCGAAGGTCGCCATCATCGGCAGCAGCGCGAGCCCAGCCTCGAGGGCCGAGTAGTCGAGCACCTTGATCAGGAACTGGGGCACGTAGAGGACGACGACGAAGAACACGGCCGACATCAGCAGGGTCGCCAGACAGGCCGCAGCGAAGTCGCTGTTCCGCATCACCCGGGCGGGCACCAGGGCGCGGTCGCCCATGCGCGGCTCGATGAAGCCGAAGATGCCGACCAGTACGACCGATGCGACCAGCATCGAGATCACGCGGGGATCGGTGAAGCCCCAGTCGGTCCCCTGGTCGAGCGCCAGCAGCAGGAGCAGCAGGCCGAGCGAGAGGGCTGCCGCCCCCGCGTAGTCGAGCCGCTCGCGTTGATGCTCCTCGGGCTGGTGGATCTCGGCCGCGGTTACGGCGACCGCGATCGCCGCGACCGGGACGTTGACGAAGAAGATCGCCCGCCAACTGATCAGCTCGGTCAGGGCGCCGCCGAGCAGCGGCCCGACCGCGTTGCCGATCCCGGCGACCCCGAGGATCAGTCCGCCTGCGAGGGCGGCGCGCGAGGGGGGCAGCGCCGCATAGGTCATCCCGAGTATCGCCGGCCACATCATCGCCCCGCCGAGCGCCATCCCGACCCGGGTGCCGATCAGCACGCCGATGTCCGGCGAGAGGGCGCCGATCAGCGAGAAGCCGGCGAACAGGGCCGAGCCGATGAAGAACACCTTGCGGCGGCCGAACATGTCGGCGAGGCGCCCGCCGGTGACGATCGCCAGTCCGAAGAACAGCGCGTACGCATTGATCACCCACTGCGCGGTGCCGACGTCGACGTCGAAGTCCTCCTCGATCGCCGGGAGCGCCACGTCGAGCGCGGTGAAGTCGTTGGCGATCACGAACACGCCAAGGCCCATGGCGACGAGCGCCATCGCGGTCCCGGGCGCCAGCTTCTCCCTCTCAGCCGGCGCCGTCAAGCAGCCCTCAGAAGAGCTGGTTCTCGCCGGCGAAGATCTCCGAGACCGAGTCGTCGCTGAAGATCCGCCGGATCGAGTCGGCGAGCGTCGGCGCGGTGGGCAGCACCGTGATGTTCTTCGGCGCTCCGTCGCGGAGCGGGATCGTGTCGGTGACGACGATCCGCTCGATCTGCGAGCTCTCGAAGGGGAGCCGTTCGTAGGCGGGGCCGCTGAACACGCCGTGTGTGGCGCAGGCGATGACTCGCGCCGCGTCCGCCTCGAGGACGGTCTTCGCTGCCGCGCAGAGGGTGCCCGCGGTATCGATCATGTCGTCGACCAGGACGGCCGTCTTGCCCTTGACGTCGCCGACCACGTATCCGATCTCGGCGACCTGCTGAGCCGGGCGCTCCTTCTCCATCACCGCCCAGTGGCATCCGACCTTGCGGGCGAAGTTGCGGGCGACCTTGACCCGCCCGGCGTCGGGGCTGACGATCACCAGGTCCTCGTCGAACTGCTGGTCGATGAACCACTGGGTCAGCATCGGCATCGCCGTCATGTGATCGACCGGCACGTGGAAGAAGCCCTGGACCTGACCCGCGTGCAGGTCCATGGTCAGGACCCGGTCGACACCGATCTCCTCGAGTACCTTGGCGACCACCCGGGCCGAGATCGGCTCGCGCGGTTGCGACTTCTTGTCCTGCCGCGCGTAGCCGTACCAGGGCATCACCGCGATGATCCTGTGCGCGGATGCTCCCTGTGCGGCATCGATCATGCAGAGCAGCTCCATCAGGGCGTCGTTCGGGGTCAGGCCCTCGCGCTCGTTTGCCGCCGTCGACTGGACGATGAAGACGTCGGCCCCGCGGATCGACTCACGGTAGCGGCAGTAGACCTCCCCGTTGGCGAAGGTGCGGAGGTCGGCCTGACCGAGGTCGACGTCGAGCCGCTGGGCGATCCGGGCGGCGAGCTCACCGGAGGCCCGGCCGCCGAAGAGCATCAGGCGCTTGGTGTAGTCCTGGCGAATCGAGTTCTCCACCTGGGGGCGCTCCTCGAGCGTGCTCACGTGTCCTTGGTCTCCTTCTCGCGACGATGCTCCGCGGCCTTGCGCTCCGCGTAGCCCTCCACGTGTACCTGTTCGGCCCTGGTCAGCGCGAGCGAGCCGGCGGGCACGTCCTCACCGATCACCGAGCCGGCGCCAGTGTATGCCCCATCGCCGACCTCCACCGGGGCGATCAACGTCGTATCCACCCCGGTCCGCACGTTGCGGCCGATTCTGGTCCGGTGCTTGGTGAAGCCGTCGTAGTTGGCGGTGATCGTCGCCGCGCCCAGATTCGATCCCTGTCCGACCTCGGCGTCGCCGATGTAGCTCAGGTGGGGGACCTTCGACCCCACCCCGACGGTCGAGTTCTTGATCTCGACGAAGGACCCGGCCTTGGCACCCTCCTCGAGCCGGGCCCTCGGTCGCAGGTACGCGAACGGGCCGACCGTGCAGCGGTCGGCAACCGAGCACTCGACCAGATAGGAGTGCGGCACGCTGACATCGGCGCCGAGCTCGGAGTCGATCAGCGTCGTGTGCGGACCGACGACGGAGCCGGTCCCGATCCGGCAGGCACCGATCAGCGAGCAGCCCGGCTCGATCCGCACGTCGGCGGCGATCTCGACTCCGGCCTCGATCCAGGTCGCGCCCGGGTCGACGACCGTCGCTCCGGCCAGCATGTGGCGCTCGAGGATCTGCCGGCGGGCCTCCGCCTCGACCACGGCGAGGTCGGCACGCGAGTTGATCCCGAGGATCACGTTCGGGTCCTCGGAGACGAACGGCAGGACGATGCCGCCCGCAGCCCGGATCGGCGCCAGCACGTCGGGCAGGTAGTACTCGCCCTGAGCGTTGTCGGCCGCGATCCGCTCGAGCGCATCGGCCAGCGGCCCGGCGTCGAAGACGTAGATGCCGGCGTTGATCTCACCGATCGCGAGCTCGTCGGCGCTCGCGTCGCCCGCCGCCTTGGTCTCGACGATCCGCTCGACCTCGCCGTCGGCATCGCGGACGATGCGGCCGTAGGAGCCGGGCTCATCGAGCATCGCGGTGACCACCGTTGCGGCGGCACCGCTCCGCTCGTGGCTCGAGAGCAGCGCCGAGATCATCTCGGCCGAGACCAGCGGCACGTCGCCCGAGAGCACCAGGACGGTCTCCGATGAGGCGACCAGCTCGGCGGCGGCACGAACCGCGCCGCCGGTGCCGTCGGCTATCTCCTGGACGACGATCTCGACCCCTTCGGGCATCGCCGCGGAGATGTCTCGCTGGGGTGAGACCACCACCGCGATCCGTCCGGCCCCGGCCTCGCGGGCGGCGTCGATCGGCCAGGCGACCATCGCCTTGCCGCAGACCGGGTGCAGCACCTTGGGCACCGCGGAACGCATGCGGGTTCCCTGCCCCGCGGCCATGATCACGACGGTCGGCGCACTCACCGCGGCCATCGTAGTCCGCGCCGCCCGATCAGCGCGGCCCCGCATCTCGCATCATGCGGCTTCGTCCCCTCGCAGCGGGGCGGCCGGTCGGCGCCGTCCTCGTAGACTCGGTCGCCGATCCGGGGTGGTGTAGTCGACAGCACGTCAGGTTTTGGTCCTGAAAGCAGAGGTTTGATTCCTCTCCCCGGAGCTCGGGACCTCGACGCCCTCGGCCCTTACAGCGGCGGCTCGGGCCGCTCAGGCCTTGCCCGAGCCCTTGCGCACCTTGCCGCTCGTGCTGCCGGCCTCCAGCGCCGGCCCGCGCGGGGCCGGGATTCCGAGCACCCGCATCGCCTTCAGGCCGAGCCCGATCTTCTCGCGGCCCTCGGTCGAGCCGAGGTCGTGACCGCTCAGCTCCTTGACCCGCTCGAGCCGGTAGCGGATCGTGTGCCGGTGGGTGAACAGCGACTCGGCGGTCGGGGTGATGTTGCCGTCGTTGTCGAGAAACGCCTCGATCGTGGTCACGAGCTCGGTCTCGTACTGATCGTCGTAGGCGGCCAGCGGCGCCACGGTTTCGCTGTAGAAGCGCTCGAGCTCGGCCGGGTCCTCGCTCATCGCGGGCAGCAGCAGTCGGTAGGAGCCGGTCTGCTCGAACGCGAGCGGACTGCTCGCTTCCGCCTCGCCGACGTTGGTGGCGAGCAGTGCCTCCTTTCCGGCCCGGTAGAGGTCATCCGGGCCCTCCGCGCGGCGGCTGTAGCCGACCGTCAGCTGAAAGCCGGGCAGGGCCGCGGCCAACTCGCTCTGGATCCCGGCCGCGGCGCGCGTGATCTGGTCGGCATCGGCGGCCGGCACGATCACGGCGACCTCACCGCGCTCGCCCGAGTCGCCCTCGGAGGCCGCGGCCAGCGCACCGGAGCTGCCGCCACGCACGGCCCGCAGGGTAAGCATCAACAGGCGCTCGCGCCAGGCCCCGGGCTGCGCAGCATGGGGGCGGGCGCGAACCAGCACCGCACCTGCCCCCCGGCTGAGATCGGCCCCGAGCTCAGCTCCGCGCGCGGCGATGTCGGCTGCATCCGTCAGCCGGCGCTCGAGCACGGCGCTGAGGAAGTCGTGCGCAGCCTCGTCGCTCGCCCATTCGGTCGAACGGGCGCGCTCGACCTCGAGGCCAAGCAGGGTCGCGACCATCCGGACGTTCGCCACCGGAGCGGCTTCACTGCCCCGGGCCCGGTAGCGGAGCTCGCCGACAACGGCGTCGGCGACCCGCAGCTCAGCGCTCTCGACGCCGCCGGCGCCGGTGATCAGCTTCTCCTCCTCGGCGCTGGATCCGGCCGCCACCGCAAGCACGGCGCTGGAGCGATCGATCAGCGCGACGCTCGCGCCGAGTGCCGCGGCGGCTGCTCGGGCCACCGCGGGCAACCCCGCTCCCGACTCGATCGCGTCGGACAACGCCTCGAGGCTTCCCTCGGCGGCGGTCTTGCGTTTGGCCGCTTTCGACCCCGGCTGTGTCGCCACGGCGCCAATGGTAGGGCGGCGTCGCCGGCCGGCAGTGCCAGACCGCCGGTTCGGGGCCACGCACAACGCGGAGGCCGCGTTGGCGGCCTCAGCTGAACAGCTTCGAGATGTCGTCCCAGAAGTAGATCACGATGAACCCGATCGCGATCCCGATCGCAACCAGCGCCGCGAGGACGATCAGCGAGAGCAGCGCCGCGGTCGCCTTCTCCCAGGCGCGCCCGAACGATCCGATCGCGGGCGCCAGGATCAGGGTCGCGAACGCGACCAGGCTGATCAGCCCGGCCCCTCCGAACAGCAGCAGCTCAGGACTCACGGGTCCGATTCTGCCGGAAGTGGACGACGAGGACGTAGACGACCGTCGCGATCGCGAAGGCGCAGACGCCGAGCCCCCAGCCGCCGAACACGTCGGACAGGTAGTGGATGCCGAGATAGACCCGACTGAGGCCGATCGCCGCGGTGATCAGCAGTCCGGCGACCAGCAGCGCGGTGCCACCGCTCCATCCGGGGCGCAGGCGCACCGTGAGCGCGATCGCGAGCCACGAATAGACGACCG
>CAVOYZ010000024.1:0-23606 GCA_963700785.1 uncultured Solirubrobacterales bacterium | reverse complement strand
TACCCCAGTTCGTCGAGTGCGCCTCGGTTTCGCGCTCGCAGTCCTAGTCCTGAGCGCGTTCGCCTTCCCGGCGTTCGCATCAGCCGCCTGTCCCGTAGAGCCCAGCTCACAGGTGTTCGCGCCCTACGGCGACAACGACAACTACAGCCTGGTGCCCGGCGGCGACTTCGAGCTCGGGGCGGCGGACTGGATGCTCCAGGGCGCCGGCCTGGCGACGGAGGACAGTCTCAAGCCTGAGAACGCCCCGCATCTCCTCGGAAGGGTCGTGAGAGACGTCGACGGCAACATCAAGGACGTCGTCGACCTCGAGTCCCTGAGGATCAACGACAGGGGGCTGGCCGTCTCGCCCGCGATCTGCGTCAGCGTTCGCCATCCAACCTTCCGATTCTTCGCCTTCCAGAAGGGTGGCTCGGTGGGCGACCTGGACGTCAGGCTGCGCTGGACGGACGTGGAAGGCGAGGCGCACGACAACCGCGTCGCATCCCTCGACGGCGACTCCTTCGAGGACGATTGGCAGCTGAGCCCGCGGCTCCCACTGGGTCGAGCGCTACCGCTGGTGGGCGAGCAGACCGCGCAGGTCAACCTCGTCTTCGACTTCGGCGCCAAGGCCAAGGCCAAGAGCAGCCCCAAGGGCAAGGGCAGCCCGCGAGCCAAGGGTCTCGACAGAGCGTCCGGCCACTGGATGATCGACGAGCTCTACGTCGACCCCTACCGGCGCTAGCCGATGCTGGGCCAGGGCACAATCGGAGTCGAGGACGTTCGGTCGACGAACGCCAGCGAGCGCCTGCTCGAGGACTCCTGGGCGACGCGGTCGCGGCGGGTAGGCAGGCGCGAGCTGATCGTCGAGGCGATCGCCGCGCTGCTGTTCCTGCTCGCCGCCGGCCTGCTGGCGGTCCTCGGGAACGAGGGGCAGCCGATCGACCCCTGGGTCGCCGGCCTGCTCGTAGTCCTCTATGCGGTCGTCTCGCGGATCGAGTTCCCGGTCGGCACCGGCTACTTCGTGCCCTCGTACCTGGTGTTGGTGCCGATGCTCGTGATGCTGCCGCCCGCCGTGGTGCCGTTGCTGACAGCGCTCGCCCTGGTGATCGGCGCGGCCGGCCAGTGGCTCACCGGGCACGCGCGGCCGGAGCGCCTGTTGTTCTCGATTCCCGATGCCTGGCACGCGGTCGGGGCGGCGCTCGTGCTGGTCCTGTTCGCCGATGGTCAGATCGGCGTCGGACTGGCCAGTGTCTACGTCGCTGCGCTGATCGCCGCCTACCTGTTCGACCTGCTCTCCGCGACTGCCCGAGAGGCGGCGGCGCTGGGTGTTACATCCGAGGTCCAGGTCGAGGTAGTCACCCGCGTCTGGCTCGTCGACGCCTGCCTCGCACCGATCGGGCTGCTGATCGCGGCCGCGGCCAGCGAGGCGCCGGCCCGGCTGCTCTACGTCCTGCCGCTCAGCGCGCTGCTGTTCGTCCTTGCCCGCGACCGCACCGCTCGCATCGCCCAGGCCCAGCAGCGGCTCGAGCAGGCGTTCACCGACCCACTCACCGGGCTCGGCAACCGGCGGATGCTGGCCGGGGACCTGGGGGAGCGGATCGCGAGCGCCTCAGCGGAGGAGCCGCTGGCGCTCGTCGTTCTCGACCTCAACGGCTTCAAGGGCTACAACGACAGGTTCGGTCACGCTGCCGGCGACGCCCTGCTCGCCAGGCTCGGCGCGAAGCTCGCTGCCGCGGTTGCGCCGCGGGGAGTCGCCTACCGGCTTGGCGGCGACGAGTTCTGCGTGCTGGCCGAGGCGGGCGGGAACCGGGGTCTGAGCGCCGCCGCCGCCGCAACCGCGGCGCTCACCGAGGAGGGCGAGGAGTTCGCCGTCTCGGCCGCGCGTGGCGTCGTCCTCGTCCCCGACGAGGCGGACGACCCCGATCTCGCGCTGCGACTCGCCGACGAGCGCATGTACGGGCACAAGCACGGGCGCTCGGCGGCTGAGAGAGAGCAGGCCCAGCTCCTGCTGACGCGGAGCATGGAGACTCGGCATCCGGCCGCTCGCAGGGACTCCCAAGGCGTCGCTGAGTACGCCGCACGGGTCGGTCGAGCCCTGGGAATGGACGCCGAGGAGATCGACGTGATCACCCGTGCCGGCGAGCTCCACGACCTCGGGAAGGTCGGAATCCCCGACGCGATCCTCGAGAAGGCCGGCGCCTTGGACGAGTCCGAGTGGGAGATCGTCCGCCAGCACACGATTCTCGGCGCCCGAATCCTCGATGCAGCGCCGCCGCTGCGCCCGGTCGCGAGGATCGTCCGGGCCACGCACGAGCGCTGGGACGGCCGCGGCTATCCGGACGGCCTCGCGGGGAAGAGAATCCCGCTCGGCGCCAGGATCGTCTCGGTCTGCGACGCCTATGTGGCAATGACCGGCGAACGCCCATACGCGCGTCGGCTCAGCCGCTCGGAGGCATGCCGCGAGCTGCGGCGCGAGGCGGGCCGGCAGTTCGACGCGGGGGTGGTCGAGGCATTCCTAGCGGAGCTGGCCGCGGGATCCGTGCAAGCCGGCGAGCGGCGCTCGCCGGCTCTCCGGTCGAGCGAGCTGGACGACATGACGACCTACCTGCGCGAGCTGATGCAGCTCCGGCGCGCCGCCCGGAGCCCGGGGCAGGTGGCGTTCGGCCACGAAGGGGGGCTGGGGTCATGAGCGCCGCGGCGACGATCGAACCGCCACGGGAGCCTTCGGTGCTGAGTCTCGAGGCCCTTCCCGCCGGCGAGCGGCTGCTCGAGGACTCGCGCAGACGGCGGGTGCAGACGCTGAGCCGGCGAGAGTGGCTCGCGGAGGGGGCGATGGCGGCGGGCTTCCTGGCCGCGGCCGTCGCGATCGCAGTTCTCGTGCCCTCGGGGCGTGTCGCGGACTGGCAGACCGTGATGATGCTGACGCTGGTGATGACACTCAGCTCCCGGATCCGGTTCGAGGTCGGCTCCTGCTACACGATGCCCTCGCAGCTGGTCTTCGTCCCGATGCTGCTGCTGCTCCCGCCGGCGATCGTGCCGTTCCTCGTCGCGCTCAGCTTCAGCATCGACAAGGCGATCGACGTCATTCGCGGCCAGGTGACCCCCGGCCGGGTGGTCACCGCGCCGGCCGACTCCTGGTTCACGATCGGCCCGGTGCTGGTCGTCGGGCTCGCGGCCGCGGGCGAGCCGAGCCTCGAT
The DNA here is from genome assembly GCA_963700785.1 of uncultured Solirubrobacterales bacterium. Classification (GTDB taxonomy): domain Bacteria; phylum Actinomycetota; class Thermoleophilia; order Solirubrobacterales; family 70-9; genus CAXMST01. Next base: position 20,429 of record CAVOYZ010000024.1, on the reverse strand, counting down.
CAGTGGCCGGTCTACGTCGCGGCGCTGGCCGCTCAGTTCGGCGGTGAAGCGATCACCGCGGGGGTCAGGGAGTGGCTGCACGGGGGCGCCTCGGGCCGCGACCAGCTGATCGAGAGCCTCTGGATCTACCTCGTCGATGCCCTGCTCTCCCCGATCGGGCTGCTGGTCGCAATCGTCGCCGCATCGCAGGCTCACGCGGTCCTGCTGGTGGTCCCGCTCGTGCTGCTGTTCGGGATCTTCGCCCGCGAGCGCTCCGATCACGTCGACGCGATGCTGACCCTGAGGGACGCATATCGCGGTACCGCCCACGTGCTCGGCGACGTCGTCGAGCACGATGACGCCTACACCGGCGAGCACACCCGGGGTGTGACCGAGCTCGCGCTAGCCGTCGCCGAAGAGCTCGACCTCGACGAACGCGGCAAGCGAAACGTCGAGTTCGGGGCGATCCTGCACGACGTCGGCAAGATCGCGATCCCAAAGGAGATCATCAACAAGCGCGGCCCCCTCGACGATGCCGAGTGGGAGCTGATCAAGACCCACACGGTCGAGGCGCAGTCGATGCTGGACCGAATCGGCGGGGTGATGGCCGGGGTCGGGCGCATCGTCCGCTCCGCCCACGAGCGCTACGACGGCAGGGGCTACCCCGACGGGCTCGAGGGAGACCAGATCCCAATCGAGGCGCGGATCATCTTCGCCTGCGACGCGTTCAACGCGATCACCACGGATCGTCCCTACCGCCAAGGCCGTTCGACGGCGCTCGCAATCGCCGAGATGCGCGACAACGCCGGCTCTCAGTTCGACCCCAGCGTCGTCGACGCGCTGATCGGGATCGTCGAGCGCGTGCCGGGCACAGACGAGCGGCAGACCGCGACCGAGGTGGATCGCGCGGGCTCCGAACCGGCGCCCGCAGAGCCTCTCGTACCCGAACCGGCTCTCTACGGCGTCGCGATGACCTCGATCGGCGAGGACACCGGACACGGCTCGAGCAGCGCCACAACGGCCCGCCGGTGGCCGGCGCAACGGGAACGTCAGCGAGAGCTTCAGCGAAAGATGAACGCACAGAGAGGAGAGCTCGCTCTGACCGCGCCGCCGCAGGCGCGGTGGGGCGAGTAGCGCGCGGCAGGAGGCCACGCGGAAGATCGACAACCGTGATCAAACGACCGCGTCCGCAAGGACGCCCGATAGGAGAAATCGCAAGTCATGACCGTCCGTAAGCAAGATTCGATGTCCGACACCGACCGAGGCGGCGAACGGCCGCGGAGGATCGGCACCCCGATTCTGCTCGCCGCTGCCCTGATCGCAGCCGTGATGGTGGTCTCGCCCGGCGGCGGGGCATTGGCGGCCCCGAGCTCCTCCGCCAATCAGGGGCCCACAAAGGAACCCGCCGCCAAGGGTCCCGCAAAGGAGCCGGAAGGCGAGCTCGTCTACTCGGATTGCGGCGAGGCGAAGATCCTCCGGCCGTTCGCGAGCTGGGGCGACCGGGCGGACTACGTCGCCGTCGACAACGGGTCGTTCGACTACGGCCTCGAGGGCTGGACCCTGAAGTCCAAGCCCGACTGGGCACAGGTCGTGACCACCAAGACGGTCAGTGGAGATCGCGGCTCAGCGTTGAAGCTGCAAAAGAACGGGCGCGTGATCTCGCCGCCGATCTGCTTCGACGAGACGCGGCCCCACGCGAAGATGTTCGCCCGCCTGGTCAAGAACGAGAAGGGCAAGATCAAGGACGGCAAGATCGCGGTCAAGGTCCGCTACGCGACCCTTCCAGAGGGGAAGGTCCGGACGGTCAAGATCGGCACGATCCGGCGCAAGCGGGGAGAGCGTGGGGCGCGGCGCTGGAGCCCAACCCCGGAGATCGGCACCGGCCTCGGCAGGGCTCGGAAGCGCACGATGCCCGACGAGAACGGCCGGCGCTGGTTCCAGTTCGAGATCAAGAACAAGGGCGGCGGCAGCTGGCAGATCGACGACCTCTACGTCGATCCGCGCCGACGCAACTAGCCGAGTCCGCCACGCGGTCCCCTTAGCGCTCAGATCTGAGGGTGACCGCGTGGCCGCGGCTCTGGCTCCGAACCTCCTGCTCAGCGGGGAGTCGCAGCGGATCGCCGAGCGCTCCGCTCAACGGCCACTTCCAGGGCACGGCACAGCCCCAACGCGCGTCGCGACGACTGGAACGCCGCACGCCAGCGCCTCCATCGCGGTCGTCGTGGTTCCCCCCGATCGAGGTAGGGAGGTGATTGGATCAGCCAGAGGACGTTCATCTCTGTGCTCCCGCTAGTTCACGCGACAGGCAGCGCTTGGACCGGAGGCAATAGGCTGGACGGATGCTGATCCTCGGAATCGTCATCGTTCTCGTCGCCATCTTCGCCGGCGCCTTCATCCACCCGCTGCTGTTCCTGCTCGGGCTCTCGGTGATCATCGTCGCCCTGGTCGCCGACTGAGCCGACCCCGCCTCCTCCACCGCGGTGCGGGCGCCGGGCAGCGCGAGGGCCGCGCGGGTCCGATTCTCCGGCCCCACCGCCGCGTAAGTCAGGGTCTTCGCCATTCAGTCTCCCTCTTGCGCTCGCCGACAGTCGACCACCGCCTCGCGCCGTGTGCGCCCGGCATCGGTCGGCACGAGCCGGCGGATCGCGGCCCGGGCAGGCTACCCGGGCGAGGCCCGTACGGCGATCCGGGCAGACTCGCACCGGGTCACTCGACGGCGCAGAGCTACAGTAGAGCGCGACCGACCGGACCGAATCGGAGGCAACCATGATCAGCAGGCTCGACTTCGTCGGCATCCCCTCTCAGGACGCCGAGCGCTCGCGCACGTTCTACGTCGAAACGCTCGGGCTGCGGCCGGACGAGCGGTCGCGGTTCGAGTTCTGGGTCGGTGACACCTGCTTCGCGATCTGGGAGCCGGAGCGATTCGGAATGGAGTTCGCACCCCAGAAGAACGCCCATCCCGCGCTGCACGTGGACGACGTCGAGGCGGCCCGAGCGGCGCTCGAGGCGAAGGGGGTCGATTTCATCGGAGAGACGATGGACTCGGGCGTCTGTCACATGGCGCTGTTCACCGACCCGGACGGCAACGACCTGATGCTCCACCACCGCTACGCGCCCCACGACGGGGCAGGCGACCGCCCGGCCCGCGCCTGACCTTGGTCGGCCGAAGTCCATCACTGCTCGCTGCGGCCGCGGCGCTGACGGCGAGCACGCTCGCCCTGGTCGCGCTCGGCGAGAGCGAGTGGCCGATGTTCGCGCTCGGACTCGGCGGGCTCATCGTGGGGGCGGCACTGGGCGTCTCCGACCGGCACCTTGCAGCGCTCGCCTTCGCCCTGATCGTGCTTGCCTGGCCGATTGCCGTGTTCACATCACCGGCGCCCCGCGCGACGAGCACCTTCGCCCACTTCGTGGTTGCCGCCTTGCTCGCCTGGGCACTCGCCGGTCCGGTCCGGTCCCGCTGGCGCCAGGCCACCGCGCGGCCGTGGTCGCCGCGATGGTTTCTGGTCCCGCTGCTCGTGCTCGCGATCGGCGCGGCCTGGGAGCTCGGCGAGTTGATCGCCGATGTCCTGTTCGAGACCGATCTCGCCCTCCGGCCGTTCGATACGGTCGCCGACCTCGCCGCCGATCTCGCGGGGGCGGTCGTCGGCCTGGCGCTCCACGATCGGGCGTTGCCCGGAGCCAGCGGCCGCGGTAGCCTGCCGCTTCCCCAACGTCAAGCGGAGAGGCGAACATGAGCGTCAAGTTGCACACGTGCGGAGTCACCTGGCTCAAGATCGATGCCCACCCGTGCTGGACCGTCGAGAAGGCGCTCAAGGAACGGGGCGTCGAGTTCGAGGCGATCAGGGAGCCGACCTACCCGCGCAGCAGGCGCAAGGCCGTCGAAGAGCACACCGATCAGCGGCTGCTGCCGGTGATCGAGACAGCCGACGGAACCTGGATCCGCGACGACTCCAGTGCGCTGATCGAGAGGATCAACGCCGGCGAGTTCGACTGACGCGAGCGGGTCGCCCGTCAAGGCAACCCGTTTCTGGGCCGCACTGGGCCGCACGAATCAAGGGAAGGGACGATCAGAATGGACCTATTCGGACTGAAGGACCACGAGCAGCAGCACAAGGATCTCGAAAGACACGTGCGGCGGCTCGTCGAGCAGGTCGCGCAGCTGACGATCGATCTCGGGGAGACGCGGATGCAGCTGCGCAAGCTGGCGCTCGAGGTCGAGGGCAAGGTGTCAGTCGATGAGATCGATCCGGCGCTGGTCGCGCTGAACGAGGGCATCAAGCGAGCGCGGGAGCAACTCGGGGAGACTCAGGGAGCCGCCGAGGAGGCCTGGGACGAGCTCAGCAACGAGCTCGACGACGCCGTCAACGAGTTGCGCAAGCAGTTCGCCTAGCGCCGGCGCAGGGCCGGGCGGTCCCGCTCCGCGAGCCCGATCTGGGCCTGAGTGACGGCGACGTCGGCGCCGAAGCCCCTGCCGATCACCGCTCCGTGTCCTTGGGCAACAGGAACGGGTAGGGGCGACGCCGCACGTGGTGTTGCCAGGAGCGGTCGAGGCGCCGGATCCGCAGCAGCGCCGCCCAGAGGCGGCGGTCGGAGCGGTAGTAGCGCTGCACATCGGCGATCGAGAGGGGGTCCGCCCCGAGATGGCGGTTGGCCTGCTCGACGAACGCCGGCAGCCAGGGCTCGAGGCGCTCCTTGATCAGGTTTCCGCAGAGATCGAAGTAGACCTTGCGCAGGTCCCGGTAGGTGTCGAGGATGCCGGGCGCAACGAAGCGCCGCAGCGGGCCGCGCATCGCCCAGGGAAAGGCTCGCGAGATCAGATCGACGTCGAGCCGGGGGCTGTCGTCGGCGTCCCAGATCAACGGCGTCGAGACGTCGATGTAGACCAGCCCGCCGTCGTCCCAGACCCAGTTCGCGAGCTGCGCGTCGAGCCCGACGCGGGGGCCGACGACCTTCGCCGCCGTCTCGGCGACCGCCTCCACGAGTGGATGCCCGACGGCGGGGTCCGCCCGCGCGAGCACCGCCGGCGCCACGAGCTCGGCCGGCAGGATCGGCTGCACCACGTACCCGGCCACCTCCCCCCCGCCCAGCTCGACCGAGCGCAGCTCGGTGTCGACGACATCGACCCCGGCGGCGTCGAGCGCCTCGAGGTAGTCGTCGAGGGCGCCGCGGTAGGTCTCGAGGCGCTCGCGCGACGGAAACACCGGAAGGCGCTTGCAGGCGAACGCCGGGGCCCCCCGCGGCCAGGCCAGCACGAGGGAGATCTCACCGTAGCCGAGGACCGGCAGCGTCCCCTCCTCGCCCCGGGCCAGCGCCTGCTCGACGAGCCGGTCGAGCTCGCGCAGCTCGGCGTCGGGAAGGTGGCCGGCGGCGTCGAGGCCGCCGCCGCTCACGCGAGTGCCTCGTGCACGTCCGCGATGATCTCGTCGGCCTGCTCGTCGGAGAGGATCAGCGGCGGCTTGAACTGGGTCACGCGGTGATCGTGCTCGGCGAAGACGGCGAACACGCCGGCGTCGATCAGGCGCTTGGCGGCGAGCACGCCACCCTCCTGATCCTCGAATCGGAGCCCCATCGTCATGCCCCGGCGGCGCAGCTCGAACGGCAGATCGGCGAAGCCCGCCTCGAAGCGGGCGCCAAGCTCCCGGACGCGGGCGAGGAAGTCGGGCTCGAGGACCTCGTCGAGCACGGCGCCGGCGACCGCGCAGCCGACCTCAGCCCCGCCGAACGTAGAGACGTAGGCGAACGGGTGCTCGTCGAAGAACGCCTCCAGCTCGGCGCTGAGCAGCGCGGCGCTAATCGGATACAGGCCGCCGCCGAGCCCCTTGCCGGTGATCACGATGTCGGGCTCGATCCCCTCCTGCTGCCAGTACCAGGCGCTGCCGGTGCGCCCGAGCCCGGTCTGCACCTCGTCGACGACCAATAGGGCGCCGTGCTCGCGGGCGGCAGCGGCCACGGCGGCCATGTAGCCGGGCTCCGGCGGGGGGAAGCCGAGGGTCGCCGGGATCGACTCGAGAATCACCGCGGCGGTCTCGGCGTCGACGGTCGCGCGCATCGCCTCGGCGTCGTTGTAGGGCACTCGAGCGAAGCCCGGCGGCTCGAATCCGAACGGCTCGATCCAGCGCGGATCGCTGGCCGCCCAGCCGAGTCCCGCGTGCCCGTGATAGGCGCCGAGCGTCGAGACGATCCGCTCGCGCCCGGTGCTGCCGCGGGCCAGGCGCAGCGCCAGATCGACCGCCTCGCTGCCGGATGGGGTGAAGACCGCGTAGGGGAGCCCTCCCGAGGTCGACTCGGCCAGCCGCTCAGCGAGCGAGGCCCGCCAGCCGCTGATCAGGTGATGGTTGCCGATGTCGAGGTGGTCGAGGGCATCGCGCAGCGCGCCGAGGGGGCTCGGATGACGGTGGCCGAGGTTGAAGACGCCGCCGTTGCAGTGACAGTTCCAATACCAGCGGCCGCTGTAGGCGTCGCGGAAGCGAGGGCCCTCGCGCTCGCCGATGACGATGTCGACGCCGATCTCGCGCAGCACCCTCGCCTTGCCGCGGTTGACGTGCGCGGCGAACGCCCCGGTCGCCTCGCCGCGATCGGGATACGGCTCTACCCCGGAGCCGGTGCTAAGACGGCTCTCCATGCTCACAACACTAGACCTCAAGGGCCGATCCCGCATCTGAGGCTCCGGGGACCCGGCCCAATCGCCGGGCCACCTCGTTCAGGTCGACCTCCACCGGCCCGGCGCGCTCCTGCTCAGCGCGGTATGCGGCCCGCACCTCACTCAGCTCCCTCGAGCCGCCCGGCCCAGCATGAACGTCGGCTCACAGCGACGAGTCAGCTCTGGCTCATGGGACATGCGCCGGGCTCCTAGTGAGTGGTTACCGTGACCCGCCCGCGAGGAACTCGCGCAGCGCCGCCCTGCCGCCGCCGATCAGCGGCTCGCCGTGCGCGAACAGGAGGCTGTCGAAATCGAGCTCGAGCAGCCGGCGAAGCGACTCGCGCAGCCCGGCCCGCACCGCCGGGGGGTCGTCACCCATCAGGAACCCCGGCACGAAGCTGAGCCCACCCCCGCGGGGCCGGGTGAGCCCGTCGGCGAAGGCCAGGGCAGCGCCGTTCGCCGTCTCGATGTGGATGACGGAATCGTCGGGGCAGATCGCGCCGAGCTGGTGGGCAGTGATCCCCGGCGCCAGCTGCTCCCCGAAGGCGAAGCCCTCGACCCTCGGGCCGCGCTCGAACTCGTGCAGGCCCGCTTCGCAACAACGAATCGGGCAGCCGAACGTCTCCGCGTAGCTCTCGGCGTGACGGAGATGGTGGCGGTTGGTGAGGATGATCTGGCTCGGGGCCCCACGTTGCTCGAACCACTCGAGGCCCTCGCGCGGCACCAGCGGGTCGAGGACGATCCGGGCCGGCTCGATGTAGTACGAGTCCACCGGGAGCCTGATTCTCGGGTGAATCGCCGTCCAGTGATGGACTCCCGGCAGCAGCTCTCGAATCGGCCGGTGCGAGGCGATCTCGAGCGCGAGTGGTCGGACGAACTGCGGCCACGCGGCGCCGGCGAGCTGGACGCCGTAGCGGGCCTGGCGGGTGAGACGATCGATCAGCGTGATCGCCTGAATGTTATGGGCGCCCGGCACCGCTGAAAGCGAGCTCACCCTCCGCGGCGTGGGGCGAGTCGTACTAGGGGCCGGTGAAGCCGCCCGCGAAGCAGGCCGTCGTGCCGCAGACGTTGGTCACCGCACCGTCCGGCTTGAGGAAGTCCGACATCAGCTGGACCGCCTGCGGCGCGCCGCGGGGAGCGCCGTGTGGATCCTCGCCCTCGCGGTTCGGAACGTTGGTCAGCGGCGGTGGCGGCACGCCGATCGACTTCGACGGATCGGTCGGGTCCGGCCGTACCGGCCCGATGTCCCCGTAGATGATCGCCGAGCCGTCGTAGGGGAACGACCTGATCCTCGGCACGTTCCAGAGCGCGGCAACCCCCGGCCAGCGGCCGGGATAGAGGACGGGGCCCCGGGTCCGGGCGCCGATCGTGCGCGCCTGGACGTCGGCCTGGAAGTTCGTCACCTGATGGTCGCCGAAGGCGACGTTCATCAGGACTTGATGGGCAGGCGTCTCCGGCAGCGGGTCGCTCGTCATCCGGTGCGCGTAGCCGTTCGGCTCGCCGCGGTCCCAGAGCATCTGGATCAGGCCGAGGGCGAGCGGTCGCTCGATCTCGGAGTACTGCTGGTTGATGAAGATCGCGAAGGCGTCGTAGTCGACCGAGCGCGGCAGCAAGACCGAGTAGTTCATCGCCGGCACGTTGAGGACGGCGCGCGTGAAGTCGGGGGCGAGAGCGGTCAGCGCGCCGCCCATGATCCCCCCCTGGCTGGCGCCGACGTAGTAGTTCTGAGTGCTGTCGATCACCGACGGCGTGCCGAGCGTGCCGTCCTGATGGAAGGCCGGATCGGAGCCGAAGCCGTCGGGGTGGATCATCAGGCGGCTGAGGAAGAGCTCGTTCAGCAACCCCTGCTGCAGGCGGTCGGCGAGCTGCGGGAAGTTCGAGAGGTCGGTGAGGATGTTGGCGACGGTGTTGGGGACGTCGGCGCCCGACATCCCGATCTCGTCGGTCGCGCAGATCACGAATCCGTACTGGTCGGCGAGATCGCGGTTGGTCGAGCTGCCGTAGACCTCCCCGGCGCCGCCGAACAGGCCGTGGCCGTAGATCGCCGGTCGGACCAGGTCCGGGCCCGGGGCGCCGACGGCGCGCTGCGGGACGATGCAGATGAAGTTGGCGGTGTAGTTCCCGTTGCGGACCGGCAGACCGTCGGCATCGAGCTCGAACCGCCCTCCGGGGTCGCAGCTCGGCACCAGGTAGCAGGGCACCGTAAACGTGCCGGTCACCCGCCGCGCGATCTGGGGATCGGCGGGGACATCGGTGCCGGTCACGGCGAACGACGGTGCGTCACCGGCAACCGCGACGTCGCCCATGTCATCGTCGCCGAGCAGGCCGAAGGCGCTGTTGCGCATGTGGAGTGCGCGGGCGGCGATGTTCTCGTCGCTTGCGACCGTGAAGTCCCAGGCGAGGTAGAGGTTCGAGCGCCGGATCCCCGCATCGCGCAGTCGCCTGAAGATCCGCTCGAAGTGGTCTCGGCGGGCGTCGATCTCGGGCTCGGCCGACGGCAGCCCGTCGCGGTAGTACCTGAACCCCTCGGGGGCGGGAATGACGCTGCCGTCGCCCGTTCGGAGCCTGCGCATGGCAACTATGTAGCGGTGCCCGGACTCGTAGTTGCGGGCCGGGTGGACCTCCAACAGCGTGCTGTCGGGGCCGGAGGCATTCGAGTCGATCTCGACCCAGATCGGCAGGCGCTCGCCCGTGTCGGCATCGATCACGACGACGGGGGCGTCGGCCTCCGCGTAGCGGCCGATGCGGTCGATCGGGGCCGGGTCGGTCGCCGCGAGGGCCTCCGGGTTGTCGAGCCCGGGGACCCTGACGAGGATCGTCTCGCCCGGGCTGAAGCCGTCGTTGCGGCTGTAGGGACCCGGGTCGATCGGCTTGCCGGCGGCATTGTCGGGCATCGCCGCGGCGTGCAGGTCGATCCGCCGCCCCGTGGCCGAGGCCGGGTCGGCGACGGTGAAGTAGTCGTCGGGGAACGGGAGCAGGCAGTGCGATCCGTCCTGCTGGCCGATGAACTCGCAGTCGGCGGCGCGGGAGAGATCGAGCGGCTGCGGCGCGCAGGAACGGGTCCGCACGAGGTCCCTCGTCGTGGTTCGCCCGCGGACCCGGGCACGCAGGGTCCGCGCCTCGCAACCGGCGACCTTCGCCGCAGCGGTCGCGGTCAGCGGCAGCCTGATCGTGCGCCTTGCACCCTCCCTGATCTTCAGGGCCCGCGGCTCCGCGATCGGCACGAAGGCCTCGGTGTCGAAGGTCGAGGAGCCGGCGCGAAGCCTGACCCGCAACGAACGGCCGCCGCGCCTGCCCGCAGCGCCGGCGGTGACCCGGACCCGCAGGCCCTTGGTGAGGATCGAGCTCTGCCGGGGGCGGACGATCTTCAGCCGCAGCTTCGGCTTGGCGCCGCCGCGATCGCCCCGGTCGGTGGCTGCGGGAGCGACGGCGTCGGCGGGGCTCGCGGCAGCGGCGCCAAGCCCGATGACGAGCCCGATCGCCGCCACGCCGATGGCTGCTCGCATCCCTCCTCCGCTCCTCGCTCGGGCGATCCTCCGGAGGCTCAGATCAGGCCGTAGCCATGGCTACTTGACCACGCGAATCAGCTTCTTGTTGACGAACTCCTCGATCCCGTAGCGGCCGAGCTCGCGGCCGAAGCCCGACCGCTTGACGCCGCCGAACGGCAGCTCCGCGCCGTCGAGGCCGACGCCGTTGACGTAGACCATCCCGGTGTCGAGGCCGTCCGCCACCCGCAGCGCCTGCTCCGGATCGTCGGAGAAGACGTACGAGCCGAGCCCGAACGGCGTGTCGTTCGCCAGCTCGATCGCCTCCTCCTCGGAGCCGACGCGGAAGACACTCGCCACCGGCCCGAAGAACTCCTCGCGGTAGGCGTCGTTGTCCGGGCCGACTCCGACGAGCACGGTGCTCGAGAAGTAGTTGCCGTCTCGATCCCCGCCCGCGACCACCTCGGCGCCCTGGGCAACCGCCCGATCGAGCTGGTCCTGCAGGGTCTCCGCGGCGCTCGCCGACGACAGCGGCCCCATCGCGGCGTCCTCGGCCGTCGGGTCGCCGGGCTCGGCGGACGTCATCGCGGCCGTGAACCTCTCGAGGAAGTCGTCGTAGAGCTCGTCGGCGACGATGAACCGCTTCGCGGCATTGCAGGACTGCCCGGTGTTGTCGAGACGGCCGGCGACGGCGGCCTCGACCGCCTCGTCGAGGTCCTCGGCCCCGAGCAGGATGAACGGATCGGACCCGCCGAGCTCGAGCACGACCTTCTTCAGATGGCGTCCCGCGATCTCGGCGACCGCGGCGCCGGCCCGCTCGGAGCCGGTCAGCGAGACGCCGCGGATCCGCGGATCGGCGATCACCTCCGCGATCTGATCGTTCGAGGCGAGGATCGTCTGGTAGGCGCCCTCGGGGAAGCCGGCGTCGGCGAAGATCGCCTGCATCGCCGCCGCCGACTCCGGGCACTGGTGGGCCGGCTTGAGCAGGATCGTGTTGCCGACGATCAGGTTCGGCCCCGCGAACCGCGCCACCTGGTAGTAGGGGAAGTTCCAGGGCATGATCCCCAGCAGGGGCCCGATCGAGCTCCGGCGGATCAGGGCGGTGCCGTCGCCGGCAAGCAGCGAGATCGGCTCGTCCTTGAGGAAGTCCTCCGCGTTGTCGGCGTAGTAGCCGTAGATGTCGACGCAGAAGTCGACCTCGCCGAGCGCCTGCTCCATCGGCTTGCCCATCTCGCGGACGGCGATCTCGGCGAGCGTCTCCCGCCGCTCGGAGTGAAGCTCGGAGACCCTCTTGACCAGTGCGGCGCGCTCGGCGACCGTGGTCTCGAGCGCCCAGCTCCGGTGGGCGTCCTCGGCGGCGGCGACCGCTGCCGAGAGGTCCTCGTCGGAGATCTGCGGGTACTCCTGGACCGTCTCGCCGGTTGCCGGGTTGACGACTGCGTACTTGCTCATCTTCCTTCACTCCTCCTGCGGGTCGCTTGGCGTCCCCCGCTGATTGCCAAAGTCGCTTGCCGCAGGCTACTCGCTGTTCGGCTGAGTTGCCGTATCCGCCCCGGCCCCAGCGGGGTGCGTCGAGGGTGGCCTGGACCCGCGGCCGAGTCCTCGCTCAGGCGAGATCGAAGCGGTCGAGATCCATCACCTTTGCCCACGCTGCGACGAAGTCGCCGACGAACTTCTCCCGGGCATCGGCGCTGGCGTAGACCTCCGCCACCGCGCGCAGCTCCGAGTTCGAGCCGAAGACGAGGTCGACGCGGCTGCCGGTCCAGGTCAGATCGCCCGCGGAATCGCGTCCCTCGTACACGTCGGGGTCCTCCGCCGTCGGCGTCCACGTCGTGCCCATGTCGAGCAGGTTGACGAAGAAGTCGTTGCTCAACGACTCCGGGGCCGAGGTGAAGACACCCAGCGGCGATCCCCCGTGATTGGCGCCGAGGACCCGGAGGCCGCCGACGAGAACGGTCATCTCGGGGGCGCTCAGAGTGAGCAGGTTCGCGCGGTCGATCAGCAGGTACTCGGCAGGCAGCCGCTGCTCCCCGGCGAGGTAGTTGCGGAACCCGTCCGCGGTCGGCTCGAGCGCAGCGAAGGACTCGACGTCGGTCTGCTCCTGCGAGGCGTCCGTGCGCCCGGGAGTGAAGGGGACCTCGGCCTCGTGGCCGGCGTTCTGGGCGGCCTGCTCGACCGCCGCGCATCCGCCGAGCACGATCAGGTCGGCGAGCGACACCCTCTTGCCGTCACTCTGCGAGTCGTTGAAGGACTGCTGGATCCCCTCGAGGGTGGCCAGCACCGGCGCCAGCCGGTCGGGCTCGTTGACCTCCCAGCCGCGCTGCGGCTCGAGGCGGATGCGGGCCCCGTTGGCACCGCCGCGCTTGTCGCTGCCGCGGAACGAAGAGGCGGCCGCCCACGCCGTCGAGACGAGCTGGGAGACGGACAGATCCGAAGCCAGGATCTGGCGCTTGAGCCCGGCGATCTCCTCTTCGCCGATCAGCTCGTGGTCGACCTCGGGCACGGGGTCCTGCCAGAGCAGCTCCTCCTCCGGGACCTCGGGCCCGAGGTAGCGCGAGACGGGACCCATGTCGCGGTGCGTGAGCTTGTACCAGGCACGGGCGAAGGCGTCGGCGAGCTCCTCGGGGTTCTCGAGGAAGCGCCGCGAGATCGGCTCGTAGACCGGGTCGAGGCGCAGCGAGAGGTCCGTCGTCAGCATCGTCGGGGAGTGCGTCGCCGAGGGGTCGTTGGCGTCGGGCACCGTGCCGTCTCCGGCGCCGTCCTTCGGCTTCCACTGGAAGGCACCGGCGGGGCTCTTCACCAACTCCCACTCGTAGCCGAACAGGATCTCGAGGTACTTGTTGTCCCATCGCACCGGGGTGCTCGTCCAGGCACCTTCGAGCCCGCTGGTGATCGCGTCTCCGTTGACGCCGCTGCCGTAGGAGTTCTTCCAGCCGAGGCCCTGCTCCTCGAGCGGGGCGGCCTCGGGCTCGGGGCCGACGTGCTCGTCGGCATCCGCCGCGCCGTGGTTCTTGCCGAACGCGTGCCCGCCGGCGATCAGAGCGACGGTCTCCTCATCGTTCATCGCCATCCGGCGGAACGTCTCGCGGATGTCGACCGCGGCGGCGAGCGGGTCCGGCTCGCCGTTCGGGCCCTCGGGGTTGACGTAGATCAGGCCCATCTGAACGGCGGCCAGCGGGTTCTCGAGGTCCCGCTCGCCGCTGTAGCGCTCGTCCCCCAGCCAGGTGGTCTCGGGGCCCCAGTAGACGTCCTCGTCGGGCTCCCAGACGTCCTCGCGGCCGCCGCCGAAGCCGAAGGTCTCGAAGCCCATCGACTCCAATGCGACGTTGCCGGCGAGGATCATCAGGTCCGCCCAGGAGAGCTTGCGGCCGTACTTGCGCTTGACGGGCCACAGCAGCCTGCGGGCCTTGTCGAGGTTGGCGTTGTCGGGCCAGCTGTTGAGCGGCGCGAAGCGCTGCTGGCCGCCCCCGGCTCCGCCGCGGCCGTCGCTGATCCGGTAGGTGCCGGCGCTGTGCCAGGCCATCCGGATCATCAGCGGGCCGTAGTGGCCGTAGTCGGCCGGCCACCAGTCCTGCGAGGTCGTGAGGACATCCTCGATGTCCCTCTTGACGGCATCGAGGTCGAGGGACTCGAACTCCGTGGCGTAGTCGAACTCGTCGCCCATCGGGTTGGCCACCGCGGGGTTCTTGGCAAGGATCTTGAGGTTGAGCCGGCTCGGCCACCAGCCCTGGTTGCGGCTGCCCTCGGTTGGGTGGGGGCCACGCCCGTGTGCGACCGGGCAGCCGCCCTCCTGCGCCTCGTTCATCTCTCCAACAACGGCATCGGGGCTGTCAGACATGTGGATCCTTTCGGGATGGGTGGGTTTGATCTGAGCTGCTCGCGGTCGAGCAGGCGGGACACTGGCCCCAGTAGATGACCTCGGCCTCGTCGATCGCGTATCCGCGATCCTCGGACGGGGTCAGGCAGGGCGCGCCGCCGACGGCGCAGTCGACGTCGGCAATCGAGCCGCACGACCGGCAGACGACGTGGTGGTGGTTGTCTCCGACCCTCGGGTCGTAGCGCGCCACCGAGCCCGGCGGCTGGATGTGTCGCAGCAGGCCCGCGCCGGTCAGTGCTCGAAGCACGTTGTAGACGGTCTGCTCGGACACCTCGCCGAGGTCCTCACGGACGATGGCGGTGATCGAGCCCGCGTCGGCGTGCGGGTGGGCAAACACCGCGCTGAGCACCGCCAGCCGCGGACGCGTCACGCGCAGTTCGCTCTCGCGCAACATCTGCTCGAATCCTGCGGTCGTCACCACGATCCGAGACCCTATCCGTTTTCTGGAGTCAGTCCAAAGACGGCGAGGAGCTCGCCACTGTCACGACCGACGGCGCCGTCAACAACGTCATGCGCGAGGTCAGCGTCGCGGTCAGCGACGGCGTCGTCGACAACAGCCGTCAGTACTACTTCATCGAGCCCTTCGCCGTCCAGGTCCGGCACCGCCGAGTTCAGCTCCCACGCGACCGGCGACAGCGGCTGAGCGCTGCTTGGTAATGCCCGCTTCGAGGAGTAGCCTCGTTCACCCGAGAAGAGACCCAACGAGTGGGAGGTGCGAATGGCTGACAGGGGTTCAGGGCCAAGCGGGCTCGCCGCCCGCCGGTCGGGGTTGGTGCTGGCGGCGCTGCTGCTGACATTGGTCCTGACGCTGCCCTCACGCGCCGAGGCCCTCGTCTACTGGGTCAACAACGACGACGGCACGATCGGGCGCGCCAACCTCGACGGCTCCGGCGTCGATCAGAGCTTCATCACCGTGCCGGTCGCAGCCAGCCCGAGCAACAGCCTCGCGGTCGACGACCACCACATCTACTGGGCCGGCGACTTCATCGGCCGCGCCAACCTGGACGGCAGCGGCGTTGACCCCGACTTCATCCCCTTGCCGCCGGGAGGTGGCGACTCACTTGCCCTCGGCGGCGGTCGCATCTACTGGAGCAGCGACGACTGGATCGGCCGCGCCAACCTGGACGGGACCGGCGTCAACCAACAGTTGCTCGCCCCGCAGTCGGGTTATGTCAGGGGCTTGGCCGTCAGCGACACCGACCTCTACTGGGCCGACTACCAGAACAAGCGGATCGGCAACGGCGAGTTGAGCACGCTGGGGGTCAACCCGCTGTTCATCCAGCCCACGGCCGGCCGCCCGGAAGGGGTGGCCGTCAACGGCTCCCACATCTACTGGTCGAACGGTTCTGCCAACACGCTCGGCCGCGCCAAGCTCGACGGTACGGCGATCGATCAGAGCTTCCTCCCGGCCTCCTATGCCTACGGGGTGGCGCTCGACCGGAGCCACGTCTTCTGGGCCGACTACGGCATCAACGCGATCGGCCGCGCCAACCTCGACGGCACCGGCATCGACCCCGCCTTCATCGGCGGCGCCTCCAGTCCCGAGGGGCTCGCCGTGGACTGGATCGCCAACACCGGCGCCGGCCTGCGGATCATCAAGGTCAAGCGCAACTCGAAGAAGGGAACGGCGAAGCTGACCGTCGGCGTTCCCGGCCCCGGCAAGCTGGTCCTCAAGGGCAAGGGCCTGAAACGGACGCAGACCTCCGCCGGCCAGGCCCGGGTCGGCCTACTCGCTCGCCCGAAGGGCGCCCTGAAGCGCAAACTCGCCGCGAACGGGAAGGCCACGACGAAGGCCAAGGTCAGCTTCTCCGCGGCCCTCAGCAACGCCTCGAGGACGAAGACCAAGAAGCTCAAGCTTCGCCGGCGCTGAGCGGGCCGCCCCGGGACCTAGGGCGCTGCCGGATAGATCGTGTTGTCCGAGTAGGTGAGGTTCGTCGGGTAGCTGACCCCATCGTCCTCATACGGGCAGACGGAGCTGCCGCCGGGCGCGATGCGCGCCCGCCGTCCCTCCCGCGAGGAGATGAGGCCGCGTCTTGAGCTCCTTCGGCACCGCCGCAGCCCTGGGGCACGGCAATCGCCGTCGGCGTGATGTATCCATTTCCGGCCGACCTCCGTCTAGGGAGCAGATAACGAAGACCGGAGGTCAACGATGAAGAGGAACATGGGAACACTCGACCGTCGCATTCGCGCGTTCGTGGTCGCGCCGATCCTGATCGCGCTCGCGCTCGCCGTGTTCGGCGCGGGAAGCGTCGCGGGCGTGATCGCGCTCGTGCTCGCCGCTGTGATGCTCGCCACCTCGGCGAGGGGCTCTTGCCCGCTGTACCTTCCGCTCGGGCTGAACACGTGCAGCCGCCGGGACGCGCGAGGGCCGCGGGCCGCCACGCAGCACTGACCGAGAGGGATGCCGAGAAGCGAGCGATCAATCGGACGAGACCCCTCGGATGAGGACGGAACCCAGGGAGCGCTGGGGGCGGACCAGTTCGAGGGGCTCGTCCGAGAGCACGCCGCGGCGCTCTACCGGTTCGCGCTCTCGCTCGTGCGCGACCCGCAGCTTGCCGAGGACCTGGTTCAGGACGCGCTGCTGCGGGCATTCGAGCGGCGAGCGCAGTTCCGCGGCGGCAGCCCGAGAGCGTGGCTGCGGCGCATCCTCTTCAGCCGTGCGGTCGATCGGGCCCGCAGCGACCCGCGGGAGCTTGCCGTCGCGGATGTCGAGGAGCGCTGGCGGGACGATGAGTACACCGTCGACAACCACGCGGTCGTCGAGCGGGCGGAGACCCGAGCGGAACTCGAGGACGCGCTCGTGCGTCTGCCGTTCGACCACCGCGCCGCCGTCCTCCTCCACGACGTGAGCGGCTGGAAGGCGCGCGAGATCGCAGAGGCGATGGACATCAGCCTGGCGGCAGCCAAGCAGCGCCTGCGCCGGGGGCGAATGATGCTCGTCTCGGCCCTCGCCCGGGGGGCGGAGCGGAGCGTTGCGATGGAGGGGGTGCCTCTCAGCTGCTGGGACGCCCGCAGCCGGGTCTCCGACTACATCGACGACGCCCTCGATCAGGACGCGAGAGCGGCGCTCGAGGCGCACCTGCGCAGGTGCCCGACGTGCCCTCCTCTCTACGCGTCGCTCGTCGGCGTTCACGCCGGTCTCGGGGCACTTCGCGATCCCGACAGCGTCGCGCCCCCCGAGCTCGGCGAGCGCATCTCGAGGCTGCTGGCTCGCTAGGCGTCGAGCGCCCGGACACGCCCTAGCACCTCATGGCGCCCGCCAGCACAACGCCCCTCTTGAACCCGCGGTTCGGGGCGGGCCGCTGCCCCCAGTAGCCCGCGACGGCGCTACACCCGCCGTCGCGGATGGCGGCCCTCCCGGATCTTTGGACACTCGTCCATGGGCCGGCCCGTATCCCGCCTGCGAGGCTGCCGCTGCAAAGACAACGAAAGGAAGCTCAGGTAATGAAGGCAGTCGTGGCGTACGTGGACAAGGAAGCGGTCGAGCCGATCCGGGAGGAGCTGCTTGCTTCCGGCTTTCTCTCGATGTCAGTCGTTCCCGCTGAGGGCTCGGTACCAGAGGCCATCGTCACGGGCAACTACCGAGGCGTCGCGGTTGAGAAGCATCTGCGCCCGAAGGCCAGGCTGGAGTGCGTCGTCGGCCCCGACCAGGTGCAGACGATCGTCGACACGGTGGGCAAGCACGGTGGCGAGCGCTACTTCGTGTTCGTAACCTCGATCGACGCCGCCTATCCGACCGACACGGTCAACCTCGAGGCGGCAACCGTGGAGGCGTAGGGCGATTGACGCTGCCGGAACACACTTTCCAGAGCCAAGATTTCGCCCTTCAGCGGAGGGGGAGGGATTCGAAATTTGGCTCATCTCGCGAATGGGGGGGTTGAACCCGGCCAGGAACACCGTGACCTGATTCGAGGGTTCAACCCCCTTCAACCAAGCCCCCTGCTTGCCCATCAGGCTCACCTTGTGCGCTTCTCAGCGGCATCAGAGCAATGCCGAATGGGGAGGCCTGAACCAAGTGATCTCGTGAGCGTCCCAGCGGGAACGACCCCTCGTTTGACGAGTACCTAGTCATTGCGCCAGACCATCGCGCGTGCTGATCCGGTGTTGACCGGTTCCCGGCTCTTTCGGGAACGCGCCGACGCGGGACCCGAATAGACTCGGCCCGATGGTGGCGTCCGCCCCTGAACTGTCCGAGTACCTGGCGCGGCCGATGACCCCGCCCGAGCCAGAGGTCGCGGCGGTTTTGGCCGGGCCCGCCGACGCCGGCCTGGCCCTGCCGTTGGAAGAGATCGACCGCCTCCGCGACCCCGCGCCGCTACCGCTCGAGACAGGGTGGTGCCGGCTCCCCGACGGAGTCGCCTTCGTCGCGGTGAGGACCGGGATGCCGGCAGTCAGCGGAGAGATGGTCGACTGGTGGTTCGACTGGCACCCGCGGGATCCGGTCCGCTACCAGGCCTGGTTTCCCGGCGCGCACGAGTCGAACTCGATCGAGCCACCGCCGGCGGAGGGGGCGAAACCGCACTGGGGCGCCGTGCATCACCCGGTCGAGGACATCGGCGTCGGGCTGACGAGGGCCCGGATCAGCTTCGTACGGCCGACAGAGCTCGGATTCGCAACCGACGCCCTCGACGACCCGGCGGTGGCGACGATCGTCTGCGGCTGGGTCGGCGACGAGTCGCGGAGGGTCCAGGTGGGCGTAATGGCCCACGTCTTCCTCAACGAGGGGTCGGGAGTCGTCCTCCGCAGTCACTTCTGGCTCGGCGCGGCGATCCGCCCCTACGCCCCCGAGCCGATCGCCACGCTCGCCGGAACGGCCCTCAACAACCGGCTCGTGCGCCGGCTCGTGCTGCCGCGCGAGCTCCCGAGCGCGCTCGCGGCTCACTGCGCCGCCGAGTACGCGAACTTCACGACCCTGGTGCCGGAGCTGTTCGAGCGCTTCGGCGCCGCGAACGAACGACCGCGGGTGAATCAGGTGTGAGCGGACAGGGCTTCGACGGCCCCGTCCACCGGCGTGGCGAGGACGGCTACGAGCAGGCGCGGCTCGACGCGCTCTGGAACGTCCGCATTCCCGACGCCTATCCCGAAGTGATCGTCCGGGCCAGGAGCGAGCGCGATGCGGTCGGCGCCGTCCGACTCGCCCGCGATCAGGGCATGCAGATCTCGGTTCGCTCCGGCGGGCACAGCTGGGCGGGCAACCACATCCGCGACGGGGGCGTGCTCGTCGACCTCTCGGCCCTCGACGAGATGACCGTCGATCCCGATTCGTGCAGTGCCACGGTGCAGCCGGGAGTTCAGGGCACCGAACTGGTCGCCCGGCTCGCCGAGGACGACCTCTTCTTTCCCGCCGGGCACTGCGTCGGCGTAGCCGTGGGTGGGTACCTGCTGCAGGGTGGCTTCGGCTGGAACGGCCGCGTGCACGGACCCGCCTGCGCCAGTGTCGAGGCGATCGATGTGGTCACGGCCGACGGCGAGCTGGTCCACGCCGACTCCGAGCAGAACCCAGACCTGCTGTGGGCAGCCCGCGGCGCGGGGCCGGGGTTCTTCGGCCTCGTCACCAGATTCCACCTGAGGCTCTACGACCGACCGCGGCACATCGCCAACGCGGTCCACACCTATCCGATCGAGCTGCTCGACGACGTCTTCACCTGGGCCGCCGAGATCGGCCCGCGGGTCGATCGCCGCACGGAGCTGATGGTCGTGGTCCACTACGACCCCTCCGGAGAGGTCGAGATCGCCGTCACCGGCCCGACCCTGGTCGACAGCGAGGAGCAGGCCCGCGAGGCGCTGAGCCTGCTCGAGACCTGCCCGGTCGTCGGCCGGGCGAAGACGAGCGTTCCCTACATGCCGGTGACGATGGACGACCTGTACGCGGGCGTCCACTTCGCCTACCCCGACGGCCACCGCTACGTCGCCGACAACATCTGGACCCACGCCCCGGCCGAGCGCTTGATCCCCGGGATCCGCCGGATCGCCGAGACGCTTCCCGAGGCGCCGTACTCGCACATGCTGTGGATGAACTGGGGCGAGAGCCCCGAGCGGCCCGAGATGGCCTACTCCTGCGAGGACGAGACCTACATCGCCGTCTACGGGGTCTGGACCGACCCGGCGAAGGACGCTGAGCACGTGCCCTGGGCCGCCGAGCGCATGCGCGAGATCGAGCACCTGTCAACCGGGATCCAGCTTGCCGACGAGAACCTCGGCGCCCGTCCGGCCCGCTTCATGAACGACGCCAACCTGCGCCGCCTCGACGAGATCCGGGCCGCCCGCGATCCCGACGGAACCTTCAGGGAGTGGATGGGGCGACCGGACCGCTGATCCGCCGACTGTCCCAGCGCGTCCGACGGGTCGCGAACCTGTGACCTCCGGCTTGATCCGGTTCCAGGGCCGAGCTGAGCTTTTCGTAGTTGCGTCCGGCCGCGGGAACCGATCCCGTGCCGGCACGCGGGGT
>CAVOYZ010000023.1:0-61614 GCA_963700785.1 uncultured Solirubrobacterales bacterium | reverse complement strand
GCGCGAGCGCCGTATCCGGCGGACCGGCGAGGAGCTCGAGGAGGGCCTTCGCCGTCCCTGCTGCTGGCCAGGGTGCAAGCACCGCGAGCGCACCGGGGGGTAGCGGCCGGTAGGCCGTCTCCGGATCCGAGCATCAGCCCCTCGCTTCCGCTTCAGCGCGAGCGGAGAAGCGGTCAGTCACTGTCTTCTCGCGCGAAGGCAAAGCCGCCAGGCGGATGGCGCGGACGTCTCCGACCCGCCAGGCATGCGCCGAGGTTGACATCGACACCTATATCCGGGGTCAAGTTCAACCTCGATTGCCAGGCGGGTTCCGTGTGTCTTTCGCCTAGAAGACAAAGAGAACGGGTCGCAGAACGGGCCGCGCAAGCGTCGGGCAAGCCAGGCCCAGCAAGAGACCACCGCGAGCGGTTGCGCGCCGGTGGCCTGTGTCGGAAGTGCCTGCTGGAACGGAACAGGCGGGGGCGGATGCTCGCTGCTCCCGACCCGGTAGTCGTTGCGAAGGTGTGAAGACGGTCGGCAAGAACGGGGGGCCCCGTCGCCGTCACGGCCGCTACGGCGTCGCCTGCCCATAGGCTTCGGCGATGCGCCGACGCCATACGGTGATCGTCTTTCTCGCGTTCACGTTCACGGTGATGGCCGACCCGGTGTCCTCGGTCGCCTACGCGATCGAGGCGGCGCTCGACGATCTCAACGGCGACCTCAGCGAGCTGTTTCCGACGATGGCGCTCGTGGTGGCGACGGTCGCGATCGTCGCCGGCACCTACCACCAGCTGATCGGTCGCTTCCCCGCCGGTGGCGGCGGGCCGGAGGGCGTCGCCGCGGCGTTCGGGGAGGGATGGGCGTTCATTCCACTCGCCGCGCTGCTGGTCGACTTCACGCTCACCGTCGCGGTCTCCTGCGCCGCGGGGACCTCGGCGCTGATCTCCTACCTGCCGGAGCTGGCCCCCGGGCGGCTGGCGATCGCGGTCGGCCTCGCGCTGGTCGTCGCCGCCGGGATCAGCCTCGGGCACCGGGGTAGGGTCGCGTTCGCCACCGCGACCGTGCTGTTCATTGCCGGCTCGTTCGTCGTCCTCGTCTCCGGGATCAGCGCCGACCCGGTCTCGGCCTCGGAGACGGCGCCGCTGCTCGGCAACGGGGAGGGGATCGCGATCCTCCTGGCGATGCCGCTCGGCATGGCCCTGGCCACCGGGATCGAGTCCCCCTCGAACGCGATCGGGCAGCTCGGTGACCTCGGAGACCGGGGGCGTCGGATCTTCGGCCAGCTGACGATCTGGCTCCTGGTCGCGATCGTCGGCGGCCTCACGCTCCTGCTCACGGCCCTGGCCGTCTCGCTCGGGATCGGCAGGCCGCCGCAGGACTCGACGCTGCTCGCCGAGATCGCCCGCGCCTCCACCGGCGGCGGCGGAGCGTTTGCCGCCTTCCAGGTGCTCACCGCGACGCTGCTGCTCGCCGCCGCCGCCTCGGCCTACGCTGCCGCCTCGGGGCTGCTCAGAGCCCTCGCGCTTCATGGCGGTCCCGGTCGTGGCCTGATCCCGCGGCGCTTCGGTATCGACAACCGCGCTTTCGTTCCCTACTGGGGCGTGGTCGCGGTCTGCGCCGCGTCCTGCGGCCTGCTGGCGCTCGTCGGTGGGGACGAGACCATCATCGTCGGCTACTACGCGGTCGCCGTCTTCCTCAGCTTCCTCGCCGCGCTTGCCGCAAGTGCGCGGCTGTCGCTGCGGGATCGGCGGCCGTGGGCCTTCGCCGTCAACTGCGCCGGCCTGGTGCCGGTGACCTACGTGCTCGTCGCCAACGCGCTGCGCCTCGACGGGATCATCTCGATCGCGGTCACCATAGTCGTCGCGGTCGCCCTGTGGCTGAGCTGGGTCCGGGGCGGCCGGCAAACGGGCATCGCCGGAGCGGTCGCCGAGCATCGCCGTGCTCGGCCGGGCTGAGGACGCGCACGGCCGACTTCGCGCGCGGCTCCGCCCGCTTGCGCGAAGCTCCGGCGGGGAGGAAGATCGGAGGGCCGCGGACCACCCCTGCGGCACCGAGTCGTCGATCAGCGAGGAGACGAGGCGAATGGCCGACTACACGTCGATCGGGCGCGAGCAGGCGCTGGACTACATGGCGCAGTTCCCCGGATACGGGGAGATGCGCTCCTACACGGATGCGCTCGGGGCCGAGCAGATCGCGTTCAGCTGGCGGACGATGCCTGCGGGGACGGGCGGCCGCGGTAGCTACGGGCACCGGCACATGACCCAGGAGGAGATCTACTTCATCATCGCCGGGACGGTCACCTTCAAGGTCGGCGACGAGGTCTTCGAGGCCGGGCCCGGGACCGCCGTCCGGGTCCCGCCCGGCGAGCTGCGCTCCGTTCACAACGACACCGGGGCGGAGGCCGAGCTGGTGATCTGCTCGCCGCGGGTCGACGACGTCGAGGCCGAGACGATCACCGAGGACGGCTTCTGGCCGGAGTGAGGCGTCCCGCGGCCGGGCGGTAGCCTGATCTCGATGCGAGCGACGGTGATGTATGAGGCCGGTGACGTCCGGGTCGAGGAGGTCCCCGACGCGCAGATCTCGGAGCCGACCGACGCCCTGCTTCGGGTGACCAGGGCCTGCATCTGCGGCAGCGACCTCTGGCCGTACAAGACGATGCAGCCAGACCCCGAGGGGGCGCGGATGGGGCACGAGTTCATCGGCGTCGTCGAGGACGTCGGCTCCGAGGTCGAGAGCGTCGCGCCCGGGGATCTGGTCGTGGCGCCGTTCGTCTTCTCGGACGGCACCTGCGACTTCTGCGGCGAGGGGCTGCACACCTCCTGTCGCAACGGCGGGATCTGGGGGCGCAACGGCGCCGACGGCGGCCAGGCCGAGGCGGTCTGCGTGCCGCAGGCAGACGGCACCCTGGTGAAGCTCCCGGTGGCAGAGGACGACGCCCTGATGCCGTCGCTTCTGACCCTCTCCGACGTTTTCGCCACCGGTCACCACGCGGCCGTCAGCGCCCGGGTCGGGCCCGGCAAGACGGCCGCCGTGGTCGGCGACGGTGCCGTCGGTCTCTGCGGCGTGATCGCTGCGCGGAGGCTCGGCGCCGAGCGGATCCTGATCCTCGGCCGCCACGCCGATCGCACCGACCTCGCCCGGGAGTTCGGCGCGACCGACGTCGTCGCCGAGCGCGGCCCGGAGGCGACCGAGCGGGTCCGGGAGCTGACCGGCGGCGAGGGTGCCCACGCGGTGCTCGAGTGCGTCGGTCTCGAGCCGGCGTTCGAGACGGCGGTGCGGATCGCGCGGCCGGGCGGCGCCGTCGGCCGGGTCGGGGTGCCGCAGTTCGACTCGCTGCCCGCAGCCGGCCTCTCGTTCGTCAACAACGTCACGGTCAGCGGCGGGATCGCGCCCGCCCGCGCCTACATCGACGAGCTGCTGCCGGAGGTTCTCGACGGCAAGCTTCAGCCCGGCCGCGTCTTCGACAGCGAGATCCCGCTCGCCGAGGTCCCCGGCGGCTACCGGGCGATGGACGAGCGTCAGTCGATCAAGGTGATGGTCAAGCCCTAGCCCGACGGCGTAGCTTGTAGCCCGTGAGCGAGCAGCCACAGGGCCCGAAGGCGGTGACCGGGAGCGAGCTGAAGGCGCAGATCGAGGCCGAGCGGCTGGGCCGCCCGTTTCTCGTCTACCGCGACGGCGAGGGTGCGCAGCGGATCCTCGCGGTCGAGGAGGACTGGCGTGAGCTCTGGATCGGGAGGGCGGAGTCGGCCGATATCGCGCTCCGCTGGGATCGTGAGGTTTCGAGCCTGCACGCCCAGCTCGAGCTGGTCGGCGACGAGTGCACGGTCGTCGACGACGGGCTCTCGACCAACGGCTCGTTCGTCAACGAGGAGCGGGTCTCGGGTCGGCGACGGCTCAACGACGGCGACATCGTCCGCGTCGGACGGACCGGGATCCTGTTCCGGGCGCCGGGAGCCGTCCAGGAGTCGACGGTGATCGCGACCGACGCGATCAGCGCCGCGGGCGTCTCGCCGGCGCAGAAGCGCGTCCTGGTGGCGCTCTGCCGGCCGTTCAAGGACGGCGCCGCCTTCGCGACGCCCGCCGGCAACCAGGAGATAGCCGCGGACCTGCACCTCAGCGTCGACGCGGTCAAGACCCATCTCCGCGCCCTGTTCGAGAAGTTCGAGCTGGCCGAGGTGCCGCAGAACCAGAAGCGGGTGATGCTGGTCCAGAGGGCGATGCAGAGCGGGCTGATCGGCCCCCGCGACCTCTAGGAGCCGAGGCCGCGCTGCCTCAGCGCCTCGGGGCGCCGCCGCCGCCGCCGCCTCCGAGCTCGAGTCGAGCAGCAGTCCGGCGATCAGCTCGGGGTCGTCCCAGTTCGGGGTGTGACCGCAGCCCTCGAGCAGGACCATGCGGCTTCCGGGGGGTCGCCGATGCGACTTCGGTGGGGCGACCAGCCGGTCGAGCTCTCCCCAGGCGATCGTCACCGGCACCGTGACCCGCTCGGGGTCCTCGAAGACGTGGCGGCGCATCTCCTCGTTCGAGGCCGCATACCCCGGCGCGTCGATCCAGTCGGCGATCATCTGGCGGGCGTCGGCGGGCGGAACGTTCTCCGGTCGCCCGACGACCGTCCGCAGCAGCCCCTCGCGGGTCGCCTCGGCCCGGGCCGCCGCCAGCAGCAGCGGCCTGGTCAGCTTTGCGAGGCCGCGAAGGTCGACGGTGCGCGGGCCGAGCGGGTTCTGCCAGAGCCCGGCGGGCGAGATCAGGCAGGCCGACGCGGCCCGCTCGGCCTTCGCCATCTCCAGCGCCACCCAGCCGCCGAGCGAGTTGCCCGCCACGTGCGGTCGCTCGATCCCGAGCCCGCCGAGGAACTCGGAGATCGCGCGGCCGAGGGCAGCGGCGGTCGGCGCTGCGCCGTTGGGCAACCCCGGGGACCGGCCGAAGCCGGGCATGTCGAGCGCGATCACGTCGCGGTGGCGGGCGAGCGCCTCGATCTGCGGCTTCCAGACCAGGCGCGTGGCCCCGAGGCCGTGGATCAGGACCAGCGGCTCACCCTGACCGGCCCGCTCGTATGAGATCGCGATTCGCTCAGCCACCGGTGACCTCGAACTCGGCGGAGAGATCGCCGCCCCCGGGAGTGTCGCGGGCGATGATCACCCGCCAGGTGCCGGGCTTGGCGTCCCCTGGGGACCTTGACCGCGACGGCCGGACCCCTGCCGCCCGGTTCGGCGACGTAGGCGATCTGGATCACGGCCCGCTCGCCGAGGTCGACGGGCACGAACCGGTCTCCCTTCTTGCGCTCGAGCTCATAGCCGGCGCCGTAGCTGAACTCGCGGTCGCTTTCGTTGACGACGGTCGCCGCGAGCGTTTCCCCCGGCGCGACCGACTCGGGATCGACCTCGACCGACAGCCCGGTGACCTCCGCCTGGACCTCGCCGGCGTCGTCGTCGCCGCAGGCGACGAGCAGTACCGCGGCGGCGATCACGACGACGGCTGCAACGGTTCTCGGGTTCGACCGCATCGGCCGATTATCGCGGCTCCGCCGGTCCGGTCTCGGTGAAGCGTTTCGTGCCGTCGGCGGCTCCACTAGCTTGCCGGGGATGGTCCCGCGCCGACTCCCGCCGATCGCGGTCCTGATCGCGCTGATCGCGGCGCTCGCCGCGGCCCCCGGGGCGGTCGCGGCCGAGAATCCGGCGGGGCAGCCGCCGTTTGGCGCCGAACCGCTCGCCGAGCTGGTCAGGATCGAGCAACCGGACCGGCGCCCGAGCGGCTTCACCCTGACCGCGGCCGAGGCGATCGCGATCGCCGACCGGGCGCCCGAGGTGGTCGAGGAGCGGGAGCAGGACAGCCCGGCGATGCGGCCGGTCGCGTTCGCGCGCGGCGACGACCGCTGGCAGATCAGCTACTTCGAGGGCGACGAGGAGGTCGCGCAGGCGGTGATCGACGATCGCAGCGGCGAGCTGATCGAGGCCTGGCGCGATCAGCAGGTCGAGGTCAAGCTGGCGCGCGGCTACGAGGACGCGGTCGCCGGCAACGTCAACGAGGCCTGGGTCTGGCTCCCGCTCTGCCTGCTCTTCCTGCTGCCGTTCTTCGACCCGCGGCGGCCGTTCCGGCTGCTGCACCTCGATCTGCTCGTGCTGCTCGGCTTCAGCGTGTCGCAGTTCTTCTTCAACAAGGGCGAGATCGTGGCCTCGGTCCCGCTCGTCTATCCGGTGCTCGCCTACGTGTTCGGTCGGATGCTGATCGCCGGCCTCTGGCCGAGGCAGCGCAGCGGCCCGCTGGTGCCGCTGATCCCGGTTCGCTGGCTCGTCTGGGGCGCCGTCGCGCTTGCGGCCTTCAGGATCGGCTTCAACCTGATCGACTCGCAGGTGATCGACATCGGCTTCGCCGGCGTTGTCGGGGCCGACCGGATCAGCTCCGGCGAGGGGATCTACGACGGCGCCTTCACCCCGCTGATCGACCGCGGCGACTCCTACGGGCCGCTCAACTACCTGCTCTACGTGCCGTTCGAGCTGCTCTTCCCCTGGGGCGGCGGCCTCGAGGCGCTGCCCGCCGCCCATGCCTTCACGATCTTCTTCGACCTGCTGGTCGTCGTCCTGCTCGTGCTGCTCGGCAGGCGACTCCGCGGCGGCAGCGAGGGCCGGGCGCTCGGCGCGGCGCTCGCCTTCGCCTGGCTCGCCTACCCCTACACGCTGTACGCGCTCAACGTCAACGGCAACGACGAGCTGGTCGCGGCGGCGCTGGTCGCGGCGCTGCTCCTGGTGCACTCCCCCGCGGGGCGGGGCGTCGCCGTCGGGCTCGGGGCGGCGGCGAAGTTCGGGCCGCTGGCGCTGGCGCCGCTGTTCGCTGCCGGCACCGGCGAGCGGCGCTGGCGCTCGACGCTGATCTTCGGGGCCGTGTTCGTCGCGGTCTGGGCGCTGGTCCTGCTGCCGCTGCTGCCCGACGGCGGTCTGCGCGAGTTCTACGACCGGACCTTCGGCTACCAGGCCTCGCGGGGCTCGCCGTTCAGCGTCTGGGGACTGGAGCCCTCGCTGGGCTGGCTGCAAGAGCTGGCTCGCGCGTTGCCGGTCCTCCTCGGCGTCGCCTTCTTCTTCGTGCCGCGCAAGCGCACGGCGGTGCAGATCGCGGCGCTCGGCGCGGCGCTGCTGATCGCCACCCAGGTCGGCTCGACCCACTGGTTCTACTTCTTCATCGTCTGGTGGATCCCCTACGCGCTGGTCGCCCTGTTCGCCGCTCAGGAGCGAATCGCGCCGCTCAGCGGGCGATCGTCGTCCGCAGCTCGCCCAGGGTCGGCGAGCTGACCGCGACCTCGTCTCCGTCGGCGAGCCAGACCCGGGGCTGACGTGCGCTGCCGACGCCGGCCGGCGTCCCGGTCGAGACGATGTCGCCCGGCTCGAGCGTCATCAGCCTCGAGAGCTGGGCGACGAGCTCGGCGACACCGAAGATCAGATCGCCGGTGTCGGACTCCTGCATCCGCTCGCCGTTGAGGTCGAGCGCGATCCCGATCGCGTCCGGCGGCCCGGCCTCGTCCGGCGTCACCAGCCACGGCCCGCAGGGCGCCGAGCCGTCGAAGACCTTGCCGGGGATCCACTGCGGGGTCGCGAACTGCAGGTCGCGGGCCGAGAGGTCGTTGAGCAGCATGTAGCCGGCGACGTGGTCGAGCGCCTCCGCCGTCGCGACCTCCTTGGCCCGGCGCCCGATCACGAACGCGACCTCGGCCTCGTAGTCGACCTTCTCGCTGGCCGCCGGCAGGGTGACGGTCGCGCCGGGCGCCGCGAGGGCGTTGGCGAACTTGGCGAAGAAGGTCGGCATCGACGGGGGATCGAGGCCCGCCTCCGCGGCGTGGGCCCGGTAGTTGAGCCCGACGCAGATGATCTTCTGCGGGTCGGTGACCGGGGGCAGCAGCCGGGCATCGCTGAGCGGCACCGCGGCCGGCTCGCCGCCGACCGCCGCGGCGATCTCCGCGCCGCCGATCGTCTCCAGCGCCGCCCGCATTCCGCGGGGTGCCGCCTGCAGCAGGCCGCTGCGGTCGGCGGAGTACTCGCTGCCGATCGCGTCCCAGATATCGACGATCCCGTCGCCGGCGATCGCGCCCGCCCGCGCGCCCCGCGCCGAGTCGTAGGTGACCAGCTTCATTTCCCCAGCCTAACCGGCCGGCCGTGCCATAATCGCCGCCCCCGGGCCTGCGGGCCCGAGTCTGCTGGGGGCGTAGCTCAGTTGGTTAGAGCGCCGGCCTGTCACGCCGGAGGCCGCGGGTTCGAGTCCCGTCGCTCCCGTCCGGTACCTCGCGAGGCCGTCGTCGGCGGGATATATGAAAGGATCGGCTTACACGATTCTTCGTACCCAGAGCCCGAGGAGGGGACCATGCCAGAGAGAACCAGCTACGAGCACGGGACGCCGTCGTGGGTCGACGTCGCCTCGCCCGACGTCGACGCGGCCGTCTCCTTCTACGAGCAGCTGTTCGGCTGGGAGGGGTCCGAGGCGGGCGATGCCGAGGAGACCGGCGGCTACCGGATGCTGACCCAGAACGGCAAGGCCGTCGCCGGCGCGATGTCGGTCCGGATGGAGGGCCAGCCGCCCGTCTGGACGACGTATATCACCGTCGACGACGCCGACGCCATCGCGGAGCAGGTCAAGGCCGCGGGCGGGTCGGTCCTGGTCGGAGCCGATGGACGTGATGAGGCGGGCCGGATGGCCGTCTTCATGGATCCCGAGGGCGCCGCGTTCGCCGTCTGGCAGGCCAAGGACCACATCGGCTCCGAGCTGGTCAACGAGCCCAACACCCTCGCCTGGAACGAGCTGCGTACCCGCGATCCGGACGGCGCCAAGGCCTTCTATTCGGGCCTCTTCGGCTGGGAGCCGATGGCGTTTCCGGACATGGAGGGCTACACGATCTGGACCGTGGGTGGCTCGGCCCCCGAGAACGGCAAGGGCGGCATGATCGACATGGCGACGATCCCGATGCCGGCGGAGGTGCCGCCGCACTGGGACGTCAACTTCGCGGTCGCCGACGCCGACGAGACAGCTGCCCGCTGCGCCGAGCTCGGGGGCACGGTGATCGTGCCGCCGATGGACATCCCGGTCGGCCGGATGGCGGGCCTTCAGGACCCGGCCGGCGCGATGTTCACGGTGATCAAGATCAACCCGCCCGCCTGAGCCGGGGCCGGGCCTTACGAGACGACGACGCCCGCCGGATCGGCGGGCGTCGTGCGCTCTCCTCCTCGCCCCTTCGGGGTCCCCTTTGTAGCTCTGGGGACCGTATCGCGATTTCGCCGCTCGTGCGGATCGGCACACAGATCCGGCGAACCGGGCCCCGGCCCGGCCGGGCCGGAGGGCCTTAGAGCGCGCCGCCCGCCGCCGCCGGAGCGGTCGGGTCGCCGCCATCCTCGCCGAGCGACTCGCGCGCCAGGTACTCCTCGGCGAGAAGCGGATTGTCCTTCGCCCGCTCGACGACGCGGAGCAGGTCGGACGCGGTCGCCACCTCCTCGACCTGCTCCTTGATGAACCACTGCATGAACTGCTCGCCCTGGTAGTCGCCCTCGGCGCGGGCCTGTCCGGCGAGCGCGTTGATCTGCTCGCTGACCCGCTTCTCCTGATCGAGGGCGAGCTGCACGGGGGCGACGATGTCGGTGAACTCGACCTGCGGCGGCTCGACCCCGGGGATCGCGACCGGGTGGTCGGCGTCGAGCAGGTACTGGACGATCATCATCGCGTGGTTGCGTTCCTCGATCGCCTGGCGGTAGTAGAAGGCCGCGAGCCTGGGGAGGGTCTCGGCGTCGTAGTGGACGGCGATCGCGACGTACTGCTGGTGAGCGCCGAACTCGTTTCCGACCTGCTCGTTGAGCATCTCGGCAAAGGACTCGTCTGGCATTGGTTTCAGCTCCTGTGGGTGTCTCGGGTGGTCGGTCGAAGCTAGCGAAGATCGAGAGTTAGGCGGGCCGACATACGGCTTAGGCAAGCCAAATGCTGACGACGGATCAGCCCTCGAGGCCGAACCCCGAGGCTCGCGGCCGCAGCTCCAGCGGGCTCGTCGGCAGGCCGTCGGGAACCTTGGTCTCGTTGTAGCCGCCCGGCGCGACGTCGTTCGGTGTGTCGGGATGCATCATCGCCGCGAGGTACTGAATGTGGTCGCGGCCGACCGAGACCTCCGTCTGGCCGCCGCCGTAGGCGCCGATGCCCTCGCGCTCGCAGTAGGCGTAGGCCGCGAACAGGTCCTCGAGCCCACCGATCCGCGAGGGCTTGACGTTGACGATCCGGGGCTTCCAGGTGAGGGCCTCGATATCGGCGACCGAGTGGATCGGCGCGTCCCAGGTGACCCGGTCCCGGTGCGGCGCGAGCACCTCGATCGTCTCCGCGTTGAGCTCGGGGTCCTCGAGCCAGGCCTCGGGAAACGCGGTCGCCATCCGCTCGTAGAACTCGGGGCTGGCGTCGACGTCGACCGGCGTGCCCTGGTAGCAGCCCTTGAGATCGAGCGAGTCGACCGCTCCCGAAGCGACGAGGCGGTCGACCACCTCGTCGCTCCAGTCGGGCTGCGGGTCGAGCTTGAACCTCGTGCCCGGGTACTTCGCGAGCCGCGAGGAGATCGGCTCGAGCACGTGGTCGGCGTCGCCCTCCTCAGCCGGGTTGGCGCGCACCGAGCAGACGAAGTTGAGCGGTCGCAGCGGTCGGTCCAGCGCCTGATCGAGGGCCTTGCCCGCCTGGCGCAGGGCGAGATCGAGCGCCGCGCTCTCGTAGGCCCAGCGGCGGTAGCGGCGGGAGAACTCGCGGACCGGGGGGGCGCCGGCGAACAGGTCGAGGCTGCCGATCAGCTCGCAGAGCTCGCCCAGGGTGGCCGGCGCGGTGAGGTCGTTGACGGCTCCCGCGTCGCGGTGAGCGATGTGGTCGAGGTCGTCGTAGACCACGTCCTCGCCGAGCCCTACCTCGCCGCCGCCGCGCAGCGTGACCAGCGTCGAGGGCCGCTCGAACCCCGATTCGAAGGTCCGGTCGAGCGCGGTCAGTTCGTAGGAGTCGATCGATATCGGCAGCTCGGCAAGTTGTGGAAAGAGTGACATCGCCCGCAATCTAATCATGGCGCTGCTCTACGCTCGGCGATCTGATGGAGCTCGATTCGACGACGATCGAGGTCTTCTCGCTCGTGGCTGTCATCGCTGTCGCCTCGTTCGTCGACCTCAGGCTGTTCGGCCGCGGCGACCGCGAGCCGGGCTTCCGGGAGGCGGTCTACTGGTCGCTGGGCTGGGTCGCGGTGGCGCTGATCGCGGCCCTGGTCCTCTGGGCCGCCGAGAGCGGCGAGCAGGCGGTGCTGTTCACGACCGTCTACCTGATCGAGCGCTCGCTCTCGATCGACAACGTGTTCGTCTTCCTGCTGCTGTTCGGCTACTTCCAGGTCGCTCCCGAGTATCGCCCGCGGCTGATCATCCTCGGAATCATCTTCGCCCTCGTCCTGCGCGGACTCGCGATCGTCGGCGGGATCGAGCTGCTCGAGCGCTTCGACTTCTTGATCTACATCCTCGCCGGCGGCCTGCTGGTCCTTGCGATCCGGATCGGGCGCGGCATGGAGGAGGGGATCGACGTCGAGCGCAACCTGATGATCCGCGCCGTCCGCAGGGTCTTCCCGGTCGACACGACCGAGCACGGCGGCCGCTGGTTCGTGCGGCGGGACGGGGCGCTGCTCACGACGCCGATCTTCCTCTGCTTCGTCGGGCTCATATTCACCGACATCGTCTTCGCGATCGACTCGATTCCGGCTGCGTTCGCGATCACCCGCGACAGCTTCATCATCTGGTCGGCGAACGTCTTCGCCCTGCTCGGTCTGCGGGCGCTGATCGTGCTCGTCGATCGCCTGATCGAGAAGTTCGAGTACCTCGACCAGACGATCGCCGTAGTTCTCGGTGTGATCGCGGTCAAGCTGATCCTCGAGCAGGCGGACCTGATCCACGTCTCACCGCTCGCCTCGCTCGCGATCGTCGCCGGGATCTTCGCCGCCGGGATCATCCTCTCGATCGTCCACGAGGACGGTGAACCCCCGTCCGACGGGGAGCTCGCGCCGGGCCCGCCGCCGGGCTGAGCCCCAGCCCGCCTCAGAGGTCGGTCGCGGCCGCCGCAGAGGCGAGCTCGCCGAAGGCCTCGATCGCGGCGATCAGATCGGGCTCGGGCGTGTCCTCCTCCTTGGCGTGGCTGAGGCCGCGCGACGACGAGGCTGAAGATCATCGCCACCGGCAGGGCGCGGGCGAGCTCGGCGGCGTCGTGGAGCGCGCCGCTGATCAGCGGCTCGACGCGGCCGCCGGCGGCCGCGGCCGCCGCACCGGCCAGCGCGATCAGGCCCGCGTCGAAGTGGATCGGCGCGATCCGCCAGAGCGGCTCGATCGCGAGCGAGCAGCCTCGCCGGTCCGCTGCAGCCTGGGCCGCCGCGCGGATCTCCCCGTGCACCCGGGCGAGCGCGCCGGGGTCGGCGTGCCGGAGATCGATCGAGAGGCGGGCACCGCCGGGGACGGCGGTGACGATGCCGGGGTCGAGCTCGACCACGCCCGTGGTCCCGACTCCGCCGCCGTCGACGGCGGCGCGCTCGACCGCGAGCGCGGTCTCGGCCGCCGCCAGGCCGGCGTCCCGGCGGACGTCCATCGGCGTGGTTCCCGCGTGCGCCGCCTGGCCGGAGAAGGCCAGCAGCTCGCGCTCGACGCCGGCGCAGCCGGCGACCGCGGCGCACGGCAGTCCCTCGGACTCGAGCACCGGGCCCTGCTCGATGTGCAGCTCCAGGTAGCCGCCGAGGCGCTCCAGGCGCCGGCCGGCCTCGAGCGCCCGCTCGAGGGCGACGCCGTTGTCCGCGAGCACCTCGCCGATCGCCCGGCCGTCGCGGTCGGTCAGCGACGCGAGGGCGTCAGGATCGAGACTGCCGGCGAGGGCCGAGCTGCCGAACAGGCTGCGGCCGAATCGCGCGCCCTCCTCGTCGGCGCAGTCGAGCAGGGCAAGGGTCCGCGGCGGCCGCTGCCCGCTCCCGGCCCAGGCCCGGAGGACACCGAGAGCGGCGGCCACCCCGAGGCAGCCGTCGAGCCAGCCTCCGGACGGCACCGAGTCGAGATGGGAGCCGAGCGCCAGCGCCGGCTCCCGCTCGCCCTCGAGATAGGCCCAGAGATTTCCCGCCTGGTCGCGCTCCGGCGTCAGGCCGATCTCGCCGAGCTTCTCACCGAGCCAGTCCCGGGCGAGCCGCCAGTCCTCCCCCCAGCAGACCCTGCGCGCTCCCGCGGGACCCCCGGTCAGGGCGTCGAGCTCGCGCAGGTCGGCGACCACGGCGCCGGCGTCGATCTCGGGGCCCGCGGCCACGATCGCCGGCTAGCCGCCGAGCCGCTCGCGCCGCAGGGACTGGGCGAGGCAGTGGGCGCCGCCACCTCCGAGCGTGAACATCTCGAGGTCCGGATCGAGCACCTCGAGCCCGCGCGCGCGGAGCTGTGCGTTGAGGTCCTGCGAGTGCCGGGTCGAGATCACCCGATCGGAGCCGAGCGAGATCGCGTTGACGCCGAGGCCGAACGCGTCCTCGACGCCGACCTCGATGATCTCGAAGCCGGCCGCCGTGAGCCAGCGGACCAGCCCGCCGCTCGCGGCCTCGACGCATACGGCGGCGAGCTTCGGGGCGAGAACCGAGACGAGCACGTCGATGTGGACGAAGTGGCCGGGGATCGGCTCGATCCGGCCTCCCAGTCGAAGTCCTCGAAGATCCGCGCGAGCTGCCGGGCGCCGGCCTGGTCGGTGCGCTCCTCGCCGTTGCCGATCAGCACCCTGCCCGGCTCGATGATGATCACGTCCCCGCCCTCGAGGGTCCCCGCGGTGATCATCGCGTGGATCGGGATCCCGGCGCCCCGGTAGAAGTCGATCACCGGCGCGTACTCGCCGCGCCGCCAGGGCTGGGCGAGCTGGGCGACCACCGGTCCGGCCGGGGTCGCGACGCTGGAGTCGCGCGCGAAGACCTGGTACGGCAGCTGCGGATCCGGCTCCAGGTAGTGCACCGAGACGCCGGCCTGCTCGTAGGCGGCGACCATCTCCGCGTGCTGTCCGGCGGCGGTCTCCGGCTCGAAGTCGCGGCCGCTGTCGAGCGTCGCCCTCGAGATCACGCTCGTCCGGCGCCACTCGAAGTTGTCGGGCGGGCAGAGCAGGACGTCGTGCAGTCGGCCGTACTCGGAGTCCGCCCCCCAGGGAGCTGCGGCTGCGTCGCTCACTCGATCACCACGCGGATCGTCCGCAGGCTGCGGTCACTGGCGCCTCGGACCTGGCCGCCATGGGCAAGCGAGTCGGCGATGTAGTCGAGCGTCTCCCGCGTCAGGCGCTCGCCGGGCAGCACGTTCGGGACGCCGGGCGGATAGGCCGCCAGCGACTCGGCCGCGATCCGTCCCTCGGCGTCGTCGAAGCCGACGATCTCCTGCCGGCCGAGGAAGGCGAGGCGCGGGGTCGTCTCGGTCGGGCCCCAGGGCGGCGGCGGGGCGAACTGGCCGCCGCGGGCGTCGCCGGCGGCGCTGAGTGAGGCGGCGGCGTCCTCGAGTCCCTCGAGCAGCCTCGAGCCGGTCTCGGCGACCGGCTCGCCGAGCCCGAACACGGCGACGATCACGTTCTCCGCGTAGAGCTCGAGCCAGATGTTGTGGCGCTCCTGCATCAACCTGGCGATCTGGTGACCGGTGGCGCCGGTCCCGCGCACATCGACGGTCAGTCGCAGCGGGTCCCAGGCATAGACGCTCGGGTGCTCGGCGATCCGCTCGTCGAGCACGTCGAGGCCGTCGATCGCCCGGACCCGATCGCGGAGCTCGGCCAGCGACCGGATCGTCTCATCGGCGAGCTCCTGGCCGTGGACTGCGTTCTGACTGCGGGCGGCGTCGAGCGAGGCGGTCAGTAGGCCGCTCGGGCTGGTCGACTCGACGAGGGTGACCGAGCGGTCGATGATCCGCTCGTCGATCAGCTCCGAGCCGAGATGCAGGATCGCCGACTGGGTCAGGCTGCCGCCGAGCTTGTGGACCGAGTTGAGCACCAGGTCGGCACCGCGGGCGAGGGCGTTCTCGGGCAGGTCCGTGGAGAACGCGAGGTGGGCTCCCCAGGACTCGTCGACGACGAGCGGAACGCCGCGAGCGTGAGCGATCTCGGCCAGTCGGCCGACGTCGGCCACGGCGCCGAAGTAGGTCGGCGAGACGATCAGCGCCGCGACGGCCTCGGGGTTCCCCTCGAGCGCCCGCTCGAGCGCGTCGGGCATCAGGCAGTGGGCGACGCCCATCTCGGCGTCGAGCTCCGGCGCCACGAACCGGGGTGAGGTGCCCGAGAGGACCATGCCGTCGATCACCGACGAGTGCACGTTGCGCTGGACGATCGCCGCCTCGCCGAGGTGGGCGATCGTCATGCAGATCGCGTGGTTGCCACCGGAGGCGCCGTTGACCAGAAACCAGCTCCGCCGGGCGCCCCAGGCCTCGGCCGCGAGCTGCTGCGACTGGTAGAAGGGCGTGCTCAGCGGGTCGGGGCCGAGGTCGACGCCGGCGAGGCCGGCCGGCAGGTCGAGCATCAGCGCGGCATCGCCGAGCGCGCTCCGCAGCCGGGGATCGGCACCACGCCCTCCCTTGTGCCCGGGGATGTGGAACAGGCCCGGATCGCTCAGCGCCCGCTCGCGGAGGGCGTCGAGGTAGGGGGTCTCGCTCTGGTCCACGGGCGGACGGTACTCCGAGCGGGCCGGCGGAGCGTTTCCGGGCGCCCGGCGTCGGTGCGGGGTGCGTGCAGCGCCCGAGCGGAAGTCCGCGGCGCCGCTGATAGCCTTCGGCCGTCGACCCGATGGAAGACGACGAACGCCCTCGAAGTACCGGGCTCGGCCCTCCCCCTAGGAGCGGGAGGGCGCGAGTGAACAAGCGGCCCGTGGCCGGCGCTCCGGGCTGCCGATCGGCGCGCCTGTGACCGCCCTGGCGCTCGTCGCGCTGATCGCGCTGGTGCTGCTCAACGGCTTCTTCGTGGCCGCCGAGTTCGCGCTCGTCCGTGCCCGCCGCGGGAGGATCGAGACGCTCGCGGCCGAGGGTGCCCGCGGTGCCGACTCGGTGCTGATCCAGCTCGACCAGATCGATCGCTACCTGGCCGCCTGCCAGCTCGGGATCACGATGGCCTCGCTCGGCATCGGCTTCCTCGGCGAGCCGGCGATCGCGGCGCTGCTCGAGCCGCTGCTCGACGGGCCGCTCGGCCACGGCGCCGCGGTCGGCATCTCGATCGCGATCGCCTTCACGATCGCCACCGTTCTTCACATCACCGTCGGCGAGCAGGTGCCGAAGATGATCGCGATCAACCGCGCCGAGGGCATCTCCCGCCTGGTGGCGTCGCCGCTGCACGTGTTCCGCGTGATCTCCGCCCCGTTCACCTGGGGTCTTTCGGTCGCCTCGAACGCGATGGTGCGGACGTTCGGCGTCGACCCCGAGCGGATCGACGAGCACCACGACGCCGACGACCTCCGCTCGCTGATCCTCACGTCGGGCAGCCAGGGTGACATCGAGGAGAACGAGGCGACGATGCTCTCCGGCGTCTTCCATCTCCACGAGCAGGAGGCCCGTGAGGTGATGACCCCGATTCCCGCCGTGGTGACGGTCGGCTCGTCCGACACGGTCGAGGACGCGCTGAAGCGGTGCGTGTCCTCCGGCCACACCCGGCTGGTCGCGATCGAGGACGACAACCCCGACCGCGTGCGCGGCCTGGTCCACAACAACTCGATCGCCCGCCTCTACATGAACGCGGGACCGGACGCGTCGATCGAGCCCGCGATCCGCGAGGCCCCGATCGTGCCCGAGACGAAGCCGCTCGACGACCTGCTGGCGGAGCTGCAACGCCAGCGCAGCTCGATGGCGGTCGTCGTCGACGAGTACGGGCGCACGGTCGGGATCGCCACGATCGAGGACATCCTCGAGGAGGTCGTGGGCGAGATCGAGGACGAGACCGACCCCCGCGGCGACTCGGTCCGGCGGCTGACCGACGGGGACTGGTACGTTCGCGGCCACGTCTCGCTCGGCGACCTCGAGGACGCCGGGATCCAACTCCCGGTCGAGACCGACGCCTACAACTCGATCGGCGGCTACGTGTTCAGCGAGCTCGGGCGGCTGCCGAGGCGCGGCGACACGATCCGCGACGATCGGCACACGATCCGGGTCGAGTCGGTCCGCGACAACAGGATCGTCGCGCTGCGCATCCACGCTCTCGGCCCGAGGCCCGAGGCGGAGGAACCGGCGGTCGAGCCCGACGCCCCCGGTTGAGCCCCGGGTTCTCTGCGGCGGTCCAGCGGTCGCGTCGCGCCCGGCTTCCGTCCGTGCCTGCTCGTAGCTTGCTCAGGGTCCCGGAGAGGAAGGTGGCGCCCATGTGGGTGGTCAGACTCAGCGACAAGCAGCTCGAGGTTCTGAAGGCGCTGCTGCACTCCGAGGACCGCCTCGGCCCGGCCCTCTCGCGGGCGCTCGAGTCGCTCGAGCTGGCGCGCTGGGATGAGCTTCCCGAGGCCGAGCTGCCCTGGGCGGAGATCACCGAGCGGGCGGGCCGGCAGGGGGTCTCGGAGGCCGACGTGGTCTGGGACCTGTGCGGGCGCCGCTCGCGCCATCGTCCCGAGCCGGACCGCAAGGGACCTGGGCGGCGCAAGACGGCGCGCTCCGGGTAGCCGCGCCGCCGGCCGGCGCCCTCAGTAGGTGTAGAAGCCCTCGCCCGACTTGCGGCCGAGCCGGCCCTCGCCGATCATCTGGATCAGCCGGCCGGGGGTCTCGTGGGCGGCTTCGTCGGTATCGGCGTGCAGGCTCTCGCCGATCGCCGCGGCGACATCGATGCCGACGAAGTCGAGCAGTCTCAGCGGCCCCATCGGGTGACCGGCACCCAGCGACATGCAGGCGTCGATCTCCTCGGCCGCGAGTCCCGTCCGCTCCAGCATCCTGACGGCGTCGAAGAGCAGCGGAAAGAGCAGGCGGTTGACGACGAACCCGGGTTGATCGGGCACCTCGACCGCCCGTTTGCCGAGCGCCTCGCAGAAGCCCCGGGCCCGATCGGCGACCCCCTCACCGAGCTGATCGGGGAGGCAGAGCTCGATCAACTCCATCTTCGCCACCGGATTGAAGACGTGCAGCCCGAAGAAGCGCTCCGCGGTTCCGCTCCGCTCCGCGAGGTCGGCGATCCCGAGCGACGAGGTGGTGGTCGCGAGGTCGGCGTCGGGGCAGAGCGAGGCGAGCATCGCGTGCAGCTCGGCCTTCGCGTCGAGCTGCTCGGCGATCGCCTCGACGACCAGGTCGCAGCCGGCCAGATCGGCCGGATCGGTGGTCACCCTGAGCGCCCCGGGATCGCCGCCCTCGATCTTTCGGCAGAGCTGCTCGCCCTGCTCCTCGGCCCGCCAGGCTGACGAGTCGCTGCGGGCGAGGACGCGGACCTCGCCGACCCTGGTCGCGGTCGCCGCAAGGCCAACCGCGATTGCGCCGCTTCCCGCGACGGCTGGGCTCAGGTAACCGCTCGGGCTGCTCACGGGGGACGCGTCCTATCACGCGACGCCCGGTCGGTGCGTGGCGACTCCCACCGACACCGCCGGTCCCCACCGCCGGTCGGATCGGCGATCCGAGCTCGAGGCCCGGATCCGCGGCTCGCGGGCGAGGCGATCGGCTATCGTCGATCGTCGAGTCCGAGCAAGCGCGGCAACCAGGAAGGTCTGAGATGAGCGAGGGCAAGTTCGGCGGCCGGGAGGTCGTGATCGTCGAGGCGGTTCGGACCCCGGTCGGCCGCGGTCACGAGGAGAAGGGCTACTACAAGGACACCCATCCCTCGACGCTGTTGGCCACCGTCTTCAAGGAGGTCGTCGAGCGAGCGGGGATCGACGCCGCCGAGGTCGAGGACGTGGTCGGGGGTTGCGTGCAGCAGTTCGGCGAGCAGGGCATGAACATCACCCGCAACGCCTGGCTCGAGGCCGGCCTGCCGATCGAGACGGCGGCGACCACCGTCGATCGCCAGTGCGGCTCGGCCCAGCAGGGGATCAACTTCGCCGCGGCGCTGATCGCCTCCGGCGTCCATGACGTGGCGATCGGCGGCGGCGTCGAGCACATGGGCCACATCTCGTTCGCCGACGGCTTCTCGGTGATGGAGGAGCACGGAATGGCGTTCTCACCGCAGCTGATCGAGCGGTTCAACCTCGTCCCGCAGGGGATCTCGGCCGAGATGATCGCCGATCAGTGGGAGATCCCGCGCTCCGAGCTCGATGAGCTCGGTGTGCGCTCCCACCAGCTCGCGCAACGCGCCACCGAGGAGGGCCGTTTCGAGCGCGAGATCGTGCCGATGCAGGTCAACGGGGACACCTACTTGACCGATCAGGGGATTCGCCCGGAGACGAGCATCGAGACCCTGAGCGGCCTGAAGCCGGCGTTCAAGCCCGACGGCAAGATCACCGCCGGCAACTCATCGCAGATCTCCGACGGCGCCGCCGCGGTGCTTTTGATGAGCGCCGAGAAGGCAGATGCGCTCGGTGTCACGCCGCGGGCGAGGATCGTCGATCAGACCACCGTCGGCGTTGATCCGGTGATCATGCTCACCGGCCCGATCCCGGCGACGCAGCGGATCCTCGAGCGCAACGGGATGGGCATCGGCGACATCGATCTGATCGAGATCAACGAGGCGTTCGCCTCGGTGGTCGCCGCCTGGTACCGGGAGCACCGGCCCGACATGGATCGCGTCAACGTCAACGGCGGCGCGATCGCGCTCGGTCACCCGCTCGGCTCGACCGGCGCCCGGCTGATGACCACGCTGCTGCACGAGCTCGAGCGCTCCGACAAGCAGACCGGCCTGGTCACGATGTGCTGCGGCGGCGGGCTCGGGACCGGGACGCTGATCGAGCGGGTCTGAGCGCCCGGCCCGGTCTCAATCGAAGCCGGCGACCAGGGTCTCGAGCCCCGCCATGTCCCGGAACGGCGGTCCGTGACCGGGGCAGACGAGCCTCGGGCCCAGCTGCAGGAGCTTGCGGATCGAGCGCCGGTTCTCGTCCGGGTCGAGAGTGAAGAGCGCGGGCGGCTCGCCGACGCGGGTCCGGCCGGTGAGGAAGTCGACGTTGTTGATCACGTCGCCGCAGATCGCGACCCCGTCGGAGGCGCGGAAGTAGATCACCTCGCCGGGGGAGTGCCCGGGCGCGTGGACAACGCGGAAGCCGGCCACCTCGTCGCCGTCGCTCAGCACCCGGCCGACGGGGTGGGGCGGACCCGTCCACAGGGCTTCGATCAGCCGGTTGAGCGGGTGTCCGGGGTGAGCCGGCTGGACCGGGGCGCGGCCCTCCATTGCGGCGACGTCGGCCTCGTGACAGGCGAGCGGCACCCCGCGGGCCTCGCAGACGCGCTTTGCC
The DNA here is from genome assembly GCA_963700785.1 of uncultured Solirubrobacterales bacterium. Classification (GTDB taxonomy): domain Bacteria; phylum Actinomycetota; class Thermoleophilia; order Solirubrobacterales; family 70-9; genus CAXMST01. Next base: position 41,318 of record CAVOYZ010000023.1, on the reverse strand, counting down.
ATCCCCTGGTGGTCGGGATGGCAGTGGGTGAGCGCGACGAGTGCCAGCGGCCGGTCCTCGATCTCGGCCGGGATCCGCCGCCGGGCGAGCTTCGTGGCAGCGTCGATCAGCACGTCCCCGACCAGGTAGACGTTGATCGCGTTGTTGAATCCGCGCAACTGGAAGACCTCGGGCGCCAGCTCCTTGATGGCGACAAGCTAGCGTCCCGAGCGCCGGCCGGGCCGGCCTCGGTGCCTACAGCGGGCTGCCGGGGCCGGGGCCGCGTGGATCCCCGGTGTTGGCCGCGAGCTCGGTCAGGCGGATGATCTGAGCCTCGCCCTCGATCCGCGCGGGGTCGTCCGCGGGCAGCCGCCCGATCAGGCGCTCGATCCGGTTCCGGATCTGCAGGGCAAAGTGAGGGGTCGCCGGGCCGACCAGGGCTCGGATGTCCTCAGCCGTGATCGGACGGGCCGGATCGAGGCGGTCGGCACGCTCTGCTTCGCTCATCGCGTCTCGCAGCCTAGACGGTCGCTCAGCGATCCTTGGGGGCGATCTCGGGCTCAGGCGCCGTGCCGCCGCCGAGCGCGTCGTTGCCGGTGCCTCGGGTGATCTGCTCGAGCTCGGTCAGGGCGTCGACCTCGGCCTGCATCTCGGGGGAGATCGCGGCGGCGTCCCCGAGCAGCCAGATGTGGTTGTAGACGGCGCGGGTCGGGTCGTCGGCGAACCCCGGCTTGGTGTCGAGCAGGAAGGCCCCGAGCGCCTCGGGCAGCCGCTCGGCCGAGTCGGTGAGCAGCAGCGGGCCCGGCTTTCCTCCCGCCGCCAGCAGCGCCGCCGCCGCGGCGTCGGCCGGCCGTCCGGTATTGGCGATCGCGAAGCCGTGACCCGGATCGAAGATGTTCCAGCCGAAGTCGCCGTCGACGAACCGCGCGAACTCGATCGCGTTCTCGACCGGGTCCTCGGCCCCGACCCGGATCGCGCGGCCGGCGACCCGCTCGAGCCGCTTCAGCGCCTTCGCACCGATCACCGACTCGGGGCCGAGCACGTAGACGGCGGCGTCCCGATGGCGCTTGATCACATCGATCGTCGCCTCGGGCACCTGGTCGCCGTCGGCGAACACGATCGGGTCGCCCGAGCGCGCCGCCCAGGCCGCCGCCGGCATCGCGAACGGCGCCTGCGTCGAGGAGACGACGACGATGTGGGCCGGCTCGGCCGGACCGCCGAGCCGCTGGCGCTGGCGGTCGATCTGCTTCGCGATCTCGGCCGGCTCGCCTCCCGGCAGGTCGAGCGCGTTCAACTCCTGCGGAGCGGCGACGTCGCCGATCGCGACGGCGTTGACGTCGCCCACTCGCTTGACGCCGCTCGGGTCGAGCGCCGCCAGGGCCGCTGCGGTGAATCCGGGGATCTCGTCGGATTCCCCGAGCAGGATCGGCGCGCCGATCGGATCCGCGGCGAGCGAACCGGCCGCGAGCGCCGACTGCCAGGAGTCGGCCGGCGCCAGCACCGCGAGCCGCGGTCCGCCCTCGGTGGCGGCCGGCGGGTAGCTGGCGAGCGCGACCCCGGCGGCGTCGGCGGTCGGGTCGGTCCCCGCGATCCTCGTCGTGTTCCTGGTCGCGACAGCTTCGGGGACGAGCTCGCCGGCCGCGTCGGCGAGCTGCAGATCGTCGAGCCCGACCGTCGGCGCGACGGCGGGCAGCTGGACCCGTTCGCTCGCTCCCTCCGAGAACAGCGCGTAGCCGACCCCGACCCCGAGCCCGACCGCTGCCAGCGCGGCCGCCGCGATCGCCAGCGGGCGGGCCAGGTCTGCGAGCCGATCGCCGAGCCTCGCCCAGCGGCCGCCCGACGTCGATTCGTCGTCGCCGGCCGGCGCGTCGGGCTGCGGCGCCGCCGGCTCGGGCGCGGACGGCGGCGCAGGCGCGGGCTGCTGTTGCGGCGGCGGGGGCGTCGTCGGGGTCGGTGGCGCGGCCGGAGCGGGCCCCGAGGCAGGCGGCTGGGCCTCGCCACGGCTCCCGCCACCGCGAGCGCCTCGCCACCCCCGCCACCGAGGGCGAGGCAGGTTGATCCTTCTCGCCACGGCCCGAAGTCTTGCGCACCGGCACCCTGGCATCGGCGCCGCGAACCGAATACACTGGCTGACTGACCAGTCAATCAACGAGGCTGCCGGTGTCGAACGCCCCCCGGCGCCCGATCGGAGGCCCGGCCATGAACTTCGCACTGACTGACGAGCAGCGTGAGTGGAAGGCTCGCTGTCGCGCCTTCGCCAGGGATGTGATCAGGCCCGCGGCCCCGGTCCACGATGCGGAGGAGAGCGTGCCGTGGGAGGTCATGAAGGAGGCCCATCGGCAGGGGATCGCCGGCCTCGAGGCGGTGCAGCTGACGACCACCGACCCGGAGGGCCAGCTCGGGCCGATCTACGCGGAGGAGCTGCACTGGGGCTGCGCCGGAATCGCGCTCTCGATCACCGGCTCGACGCTCGCCGCGGCCGGCGTCGCCGCGTCCGGGACCCCCGAGCAGATCGCCCGCTGGGTGCCTGAGTGCCTCGGCGTCGGCGGCGAGCTGAAGCTCGGCGCCTACGCGGTCACGGAGCCGCAGGCCGGCTCCGATGTCAAGAGCCTGCGGACGACCGCGGTCCGCGAGGGCGACGAATGGGTTCTGAACGGAACCAAGGTCTTCATCACCAACGGCGGGCTCGCCGACGTGAACGTCGTCGTCGCCACCGTCGATCCCGATCTCGGGCACCGCGGCCAGGCCTCGTTCGTGGTCCCGAAGGGCACGCCCGGCCTGCAGATGGGCAAGAAGGAGAGCAAGCTGGGGATCAGGGCGTCGCAGACGTCGGAGCTGATCTTCGAGGACTGCCGGATCCCGGTCGAGAACCTGCTCGGCGGGATCGAGAAGCTCGAGAAGAAGCTCGGCCGCGCCCGCTCGGGCCAGTCCAGCGGCCGGGCGTCGAACGCGCTCGCGACCTTCGAGCTGACCCGGCCCTCGGTCGGGGCCTCGGCGCTCGGCATCGCCCAGGCCGCGTATGAGTGGACGCTGGGGTACCTGCTCGGGTCGGACGTGGTCGGCGACCCGCTCGACGAGTGGCTCGACCAGAGCTCGACCGCCGGCCGGCCGCTGTATGAGCGGCAGCGGGTCCAGCAGGTTCTGGCCGATGTCGCGACCGAGATCGAGGCCGCGCGGCTGCTCGTCCAGCGAGCCTCGTGGATGGGCCGCGCCGGTGTGCCGATGGCCGGCGGCCAGGGCTCGATGTCGAAGCTGAAGGCCGGCGACGTCGCGATGTGGGCGACGACGACCCTGATCGACCTCGTCGGGCCGGCGGCGTGGAGCTCGCCGCTCGAGAAGTGGTTCCGGGACGCCAAGATCTACCAGCTGTTCGAGGGCACCGCCCAGGTGCAGCGGCTCGTCATCTCCCGGATGCAGATCGCCGAGTACCGCGAGCGCATCGAGGAGGCCCAGCATGCGTTGGCGGCGGCCGAACAACGCGCCGGCGAGCCGGATCAAGAGCGGGCCGAGCAGACTCCAGCCCTGACCGAGGCCTGAGCCGCGCGCGTCGCGCCGCTTGCGCGACGCTCAAGAATGCGGGTCCGGGGTGTCGTGTGGGCGCTTTTCCCTGCAAATTCGGTTGCAGGAGCAGGACATTATGTTAAGGAACGCTCGCAAAGTGGCCAACGCTGCTACTCTGCCCCCTCGCCGGTGCCGTCCATGGGACCCCTCCTCACCAAGATTCACGAGCGCGTCAGCCGCTCCAGCAAGCGCCTGCTCCTCGCCGGCCCGCTCGCCGTCGCCGTGGTGCTGGCGGGCAGCGTCGCGGCACCCGCCCAGGATCTCCAGGGCAAGCTCGACGAGAAGCAGTCGAAGTTGAACGCGGCCCACGACGACAAGGGCCTGCTGACGACCGAGATCAGCGGCTACAGCGATCGGATCGACAAACTGACCGGCGAGGTGGCGGCGCTCCGCAACCGCGAGGCGAAGGTGCAGGCCGAGCTCGACCAGGCTGAGGAGCGGCTGCGCACGGAGGAGCGCAACCTGAAGCTCCTCCGCGAGCGGTTGGCGCGGACGACCCGGATCCTGCGCGAGCGGCTCGTCGCGATCTACAAGAGCGAGCCGCCCGACGCCCTGACCGTGCTGCTCGAATCGGACGGCTTCGACGAGGTGCTCACGGAGTACGAGTACCTGCAGCGGATCGAGGGCCAGGACTCCGACATCGTCGGCCGCGTCCGCGACCTCAGAGACGACACCCGAGAGACCGTCGAGCGAATCACCGCGGTCCGCGACTCGATCGCAGCGAAGCGGGCCGAGCTGGCGCGAACCAGGTCTGCGCTCGAGGGTCGCGAGGGCCAGCTCTCCGCCGCCCGCAGCGACAGCCAGCAGGCGCTCTCCCAGGTGAAGGGACACATCGATCGCCTCGAGGGGGATATCGCCGACATCGAGGGGGATATTCAGGCCCAGCTCGCGGCATCGGCCGCGGCCGATTCGCCGGAGGCCCCGGCGACGCTGCCGGCGGGCCCGATCCAGGGCGGCGGCGGCGGCATGATCTGGCCTGTGAACGGACCGGTCGTCTCCCCGTTCGGGCAGCGCTGGGGGCGTCTGCACGCCGGGGTCGACATCGCCGTTCCCTCCGGGACCCCGATCCGGGCGGCGCAGGGCGGCGTGATCGCGCTGGCCGCTCCGTACGGTGGCTACGGCAACTACACCTGCATCAACCACGGCGGCGGGCTCTCGACCTGCTACGCCCATCAATCGAGCTTCGCGATCACCTCCGGCAGCGTCAGCCAGGGGGAAGTGATCGGCTACGTCGGCTGCACCGGCAGCTGCTTCGGCGATCATCTGCACTTCGAGGTCAGGGTCAACGGAAGTCCCGTCGACCCGATGGGCTACCTCTAGCCCGCTTTCCCGACGGCTCAGTCCCGAGGGCTGAGCTCCCGCTGAAGCCAGCGCAGCGCCACCGCCTGCAGCTCCGGATCGTGCTGGACGGAGCGATGGTGCCCGCCGGGGACGACGATCAGCCTCCGCGGCTCGCCGGCCTCCGCGTAGAGCCGCTCGGACTCGGTGTAGGGGATGCGCTCATCGCCGCGGGCGTGGAGCAGGATCAGCGGCTTCGGTGAGACCCTGCGCGCCGCCTCGCGCAGGTCGTGCTCGGCGAGCCACGCGTCGAGCGCCCCGACGTCGACCCGCATCTCCAGCTCGCCGCTTCGCAGCCCGCGCCGCAGGCCTGCCTCGGTTGCGGGGCAGATCGCGATCGCACCGCGAACGAGATCGCTGGTGGCGGCCGCGTGGATCGCCAGGTATCCGCCCATGCTCGACCCGCGGACGCAGATTCGCCCCGGGTCGACGCCCTCGGTGGCGGCCAGCATGCCCGCGATCCGGCCGACGTCGCCGAGTGCCGCCGGACCCATCGCGTCCTCGCTCTCGCCGTGGCCACGCTGGTCGTAGCAGACCGCCGCCCAGCCGGAAGCGGCGCAGAGCCGGGCAAAGTCGGCGTGGTTCTCCTTGGCGGAGCCGGCCCCATGGATGATCACCATCGCCGGCCACGGGGGCTCGGACTCCGGTAGCCAGAGCCAGTAGGGACGGCCCTCGTGGATGCCGCGCGCGTCGGGTTGCCTCGGAGTCCGAAGTCGCATCCCCGACGACCGTAGCCGAGGACGTCGGGGCGGGGGCGCCCGGGCTGCTGTGAGAATGGCGGGCGATGAACGAGACCACCACCACGCGCGGCGACCTCGACCCGGTCGCCGGCTCTCCCGTCTACCCGCTTGGCAGCAGGGTGAACGAGGCCGGCCGGCTCGAGGTCGGCGGCTGCGACCTGGTCGAGGTGGCGGCGGAGTTCGGGACCCCGGCCTACGTCTACGCGCCGTCGGATATCCGGGCGCGAGCGCGAGCGTACGTCGATGCCTTCTCGGCGCGGACCGACTCGTTCGAGGTGCTGTTCGCGAGCAAGGCCGCGCCGATCACGGCGGTCTACGAGGTCTGTCGCGAGCAGGGCCTCTCGGTGGACGTCGCCTCCGGCGGCGAGTTGCACATGGCGTTGCGCGCGGGGTTCGAGCCGGAGCGCATCTACATGCACGGCAACAACAAGACCGAGGCGGAGCTGCGCTACGCGTTCGAGTCGGGCGTCGGCTGCCTGGTGCTCGACTCGTTCGATGAGATCGCCCGCGCCGACGCGCTGCTCGACCGCCCGCAGCGGGTCCTGATCAGGCTCACGCCCGGGATCAAGCCCTCGACCCACTCCTACGTCCAGACCGGTCAGCTCGACTCGAAGTTCGGCTTCGGGCTCGCCGACGGTCTCGCCGGCCGGGCGGTCGATGCCGTCGACGCCTCGAGACACCTCGAGCTCGTCGGCCTGCACGCCCACATCGGCTCGCAGATCTTCGAGCTGGCGCCCTACCTGAAGGCGATCGAGGCGATGGCCGACTTCGCCCGCGACCTCGATCCCGAGATCATCAACGTCGGTGGCGGCCTCGGGATCGCCTACGCGGCCGTCGACGAGCCACCGCCGATCGAGCGCTATGTGGACGTCAAGGTCGAGGGGATCAGACGGCTCTTCGACCGCTTGCCGAAGATCCTGATCGAGCCCGGCCGCTCGCTGGTCGGCAACGCCGGCCTGACGATCTACCGCGTCGGGACCGTGAAGGAGATCCCCGGCGTCCGGACCTACGTGGCGGTCGACGGCGGCATGTCGGACAATCTCCGGCCGATGCTCTACGACGCCGGCTACGAGGCCGTGATCGCCGACCGCGCGGCCGCGCCCGCCGACCGCGAGGCAACCGTGGCCGGAATGCACTGCGAGTCCGGCGACCTGCTGGCCCGCGACGTGATGCTCGCGGCCCCGGCGGTCGGCGATCTGCTCGCCACCCCCGCCACCGGTGCCTACGGTTACGCGATGGCCAACAACTACAACGGCGTCCCGCGGCCGCCGGTCGTCTTCTGCGAGGACGGGCGGGCTGAGCTCGTCGTCCGGCGGGAGACCTGGGACGACCTGCTGAGGCGGGATGTCTGAGCCGGCGCGAATCGGGCTGCTCGGCCGCGGCACGGTCGGCGGCGCCTTCGCCGAGCTGCTCGGCGAGCGCGCCTCGGCAGTCGAGGCGATGACCGGGCGCCGGCCGGCGCTGAGCGGGGTCCTGCGGCGCGGGGAGGGGGAGTTCGAGCAGATCCTCGCTGAGTCCGACCTGATCGTCGAGCTGATCGGCGGGATCGAGCCGGCGCGCGAGTACGTGCTCGCCGCGCTCAGTGCGGGTCTCCCGGTGGTCACGGCGAACAAGCAGCTGATCGCTCAGCACGGGGGCGAGCTGTTCGCCGCCGCGCGCGACGCCGGAGTGCAGCTGCGTTTCGAGGCCGCGGTCGCGGGCGCGATCCCGGTGATCAGAGTCGTCCAGGAGAGTCTTGGCGCGCTCGAGATCGAGCGGATCTCGGGGATCGTCAACGGCACCACCAACTTCATCCTCAGCGAGATGGCGGCGACCGGCGCCGACTACGCCGAGGTGCTCGCCCGCGCCCAGCAGCTCGGCTACGCGGAGGCCGATCCGACCGAGGATGTCAACGGTGCCGACGCCGCGGCGAAGATGGCGATCCTCGCCCGGCTCGCGTTCGACACCGCGGTCGACCTCGACGACGTCTCCTACGAGGGGATCGAGGCGATCCGGCCCGAGGACATCGCCTACGCCCGCGAGCTCGGGCTCTCGTTGAAGCTGCTGGGCGTAGCCGAGCGGCACGCCGACGCGATCAGCGTCAGGGTCTTCCCCTGCTTCCTCTACCGCGGTCACCCGCTCGCCCCGGTCGAGGGCCCGTTCAACGCGATCACCGTCGAGGCCCCCTCGATCACCGAGATCACGATGTCGGGGCCGGGCGCGGGCGGCACCGAGACTGCTTCCGCCGTGCTCGGCGACGTGGTCTCGATCCTTGCCGGCGAGGCGCCTGTGCATGTGCCGGGCGCCCAGCTCGAGATCCGTGGCGATCTCGAGTCCTCGTTCTACCTGCACCTCGAGGTTGCCGATCGGCCCGGAGTGCTCGCCGCGGTCGCCGAGGTGCTCGGGCGCAACGGGCTCTCGGTCAAGAGCGTCGTCCAGCACGGGCTCGGCGATGAGGCCCGTCTGGTGATGGTCCTGCACCGCGCCCCGGAGGCGAGCTTCTACGCTGCCGTCGAGCAGATCGGCGGCCTCGAGTTCATGCGCGCCGCACCGCGGGCGATCCGCGTGATCGAGAAGGAGTACGTCTGATCGTGGCCGGCGGTGGTGGCTGATGGCGCCGGGCGTGATCGAGCGCTATCGGGACCGCCTGCCGATCGGGCCGAGCGACCCGGTCGTCTCCCTGAACGAGGGGTCGACCCCGCTGATCCCGGCCCCGCGGCTGTCGGAGCGGATCGGCGCCGAGGTCCAGCTCAAGTTCGAGGGCGCGAATCCGACCGGCTCGTTCAAGGACCGGGGGATGACGATGGCGGTCTCGAGGGCGGTCGCCGCGGGTGCCGAGGCGGTGATCTGCGCCTCGACCGGAAACACGGCCGCGAGCGCCGCCGCCTACGCCGCCCGCGCCGGCCTTCGCGGCGCGGTGATCGTTCCCGAGGGAAAGATCGCGATCGGCAAGCTTGCGCAGGCGCTGATGCACGGCGCCCGCGTCGTCGCGCTGCGGGGCAACTTCGACGATGCGCTGCGGATCGTCCGCGAGCTCGCTGCGGCGCATCCGATCGAGCTCGTGAACTCCGTCAACCCGTTTCGGATCGAGGGGCAGAAGACGGCGGCGTTCGAGGTCTGCGACGAGCTCGGCGCGGCGCCTGCCGCGCTCGCGATACCGGTCGGCAACGCGGGCAACGTGACCTCCTGGTGGAAGGGGTTCGGCGAGTACGGGGAGGCGCCGATCCTCTACGGCTTTCAGGCGGAGGGCGCGGCGCCGCTCGTCCACGGCAAGCCGGTCGCATCGCCGGAGACGGTGGCCTCGGCGATCAGGATCGGCAATCCGGCCCGCTGGGAGGAGGCGATGGCGGCCTTCACGGCGTCGCGCGGGCGGGTGGCGGCGGTGACCGACGAGCAGATCCTCGACGCATATCGCTATCTGGCCACCGCAGAGGGCGTCTTCTGCGAGCCCGCGTCGGCAGCCTCGGTCGCCGGCCTGCTGGCCCACGGCCTGCCGACCGCGGACGGGGAGCCGGCTCCCGAGTCGATCGTCTGCGTGCTCACCGGGCACGGGCTCAAGGATCCGGACACGGCGCTGGGCAAGGCCCCGCCGGTGACCCGCTGCGAGCCGACGACCGCGGCGGTCGAGAAGATCGTGTTCGGTGGCTGATCGTGGGCGATTTGAGATGATGTCGGTGGAGCTCGGGGCGCGCGAAGCGGATCGCGGCGCTCCACCTGTCAGCGATGCTGGAAGGGAGGATCGGGTGCTAGCGATCGCAATCGCCGCCGCCGCCGTCAGCATCCTGCTGCTGTCGTTCGTCCTGATCCGGGCCCGGGCGGCCGAGCGCCGCTATCGAAACCTGCTCGAGCACCTGCCGCAGACCTCGGTCACCCTGTTCGACCATCTGCTCCGTCTGCGGCTGGTGGTGGCCGGCGAGGGCGGCGACCCGAGCGAAATCCAGGGCCTGCACCTGCAGGAGGTCGTGCCGGGAGAGCAGGGGGAGCTTCTCGCCGACCACTATGGGGCTGCGCTGCGCGGCGAGAGTCGCTCGGTCGAGTACGTCTCGGTGCGCGACGGCCGCGACTACTGGCTGCGGGTGGTGCCGGTCCGCGAGGACGGCAAGATCGTCGGCGGCATGGCCGTCTCGCAGGACATCACCGACCGCAAGCGGGCCGAGCGTGCTCAGGCGCTCGCCGAGGACCGGCGCCAGCTGATGATCGACGCGATGAACGAGGCCTACCTGTCGATCGACTCGAGCGGACTGATCACCGACTGGAACGAGAGCGCCACGGGACCTTCGGCTACACGCGTGAGGAGGCGATCGGCCGGTCGGCGGGGGAGCTGATCGTGCCGAAGCGCCGACCGGGCCGAGTTCGACTCGCTGATCGAGCGCTTCACCCGCGGCGAACGGCGGGGCGATCGGCTCGATCTGCGCAGCGAGCGGCCCGCCCTGCACAAGGACGGCCGCGTGTTCACGGTCGAGCTGGCGGCCACCACCCATGAGCACCGGGGCGAGGTCTTCCTGCACGCGTTCATGCACGACATCACCGAGCGCAAGCTCGGGGAGGCGGAGGCGCGGGCCCGCGCGGCGGCCGTCGAGGCCCTGGCCGAGGCGACCGGCTCGCTCGCCCGCAGCACCACTCCCGACGATGCGCGCGAGACGATCTGCCGGGCCGCGGCGACGATCGCGGGGGCCGAGGTCGCGACCCTGTTCGAGCCCGACAGCCAGGGCCGAGGCCTGCGGGCGACGGCCGCGATCGGCGTCGCGGCCGACGACGAGCTGCTGCCGTTCGTCGGCGCTCCGTCGGGCGCGGTCCGCGCGTTCACCAGCCGTGAGCCGCTGTTCATCCCCGACCTCTCGGCGAAGATGGTGGTCAAGGAGTCGATCGTCCGGCAGACGGCCCAGGGCTCGGCGCTCTGGGTGCCGGTTCGCAACGCCGAGCTCCCGGTCGGGGTGATCGCGGTGGCCTGGGAGGAGCCCCGGCCGGAGCTGCCGGAGCAGATCAGCCAGATGATGACCCTGGTCGCCGCCGACGCGGCCGTCGCGATCGAGCGGGCGACGCTGCTCGATCGGCTGGGGCGGATGGCAAGCACCGACGCGCTCACCGACCTGCCGAACCGTCGTGCCTGGAGCCAGGAGCTGGCCCGCGAGGTTGCCCGCGCCCGGCGGAGCGGCGAGCCGCTGACCGTCGCGATGGTCGATCTCGATTACTTCAAGGACTTCAACGACCGCCACGGGCACCAGGCCGGCGACCGGCTGTTGAAGGAGGCCGCCGCCGCCTGGCGCGAGGCACTCCGCCAGTCGGACCTGCTCGCGCGCTATGGCGGCGAGGAGTTCGCCGTCGCCCTGCCGAACTGCGATGGGCAGGCCGCGGTGACCCTGGTCGAGCGGCTGCGCGCGGTGACCCCGGCCGGCGAATCGTGCTCGGCCGGGCTCGCCACCTGGGACGGGCGCGAGACGCTCGAGGCGCTCGTCGGTCGCGCCGATGCCTCGCTGTACGAGGCCAAGCAGAGCGGTCGCGACCGAATCGTCAGCGGTTAGCCACAGATCCGTCACCCGGCTGGGTTGATCGGCCCGGGGCCGGTGGGCAGATTGCCCGGGGTGGGCTCCGGGAAGCTGAGTCAGACCGTCGCCGCCGGGCTCGCCGGGCTCGTGGCGCCGCCCCGCTGCCTCGGTTGTGGCGCGCTCGTCGTCGCCCGCCTGCACGAGCGGCTCTGCGACCGCTGCCGGGTCGAGCTCGCCGCCGGATCGCTGCGAGCGGGCCCGGTCGAGGGTGTCGCCACGACCGTGGCCGCGACCGCCTACCGCGGTCCCGCGGTGCGGATCGTCGCAGCGCTGAAGTCCGGCCACAAGCCGGCCGCCGCCGAGACGATGGCCGAGCTGCTGACCGAGGCGCTGGGCCCCCTCCCGGAGGAGTCGGTGCTGGTCCCGGTTGGGCCGGCGCGCGGTCGGTGCCTCGCTCGCGGCCTCGACCCGGCGGAGGAGCTCGCGCTGGCGCTGGCGCGGCGTCTCGGGCTCCGCGTCGCCCGGGTCCTGGTCAGGCTCGATCGACGCCGGCAGCGGGGCCGGGGGCGCCGGCTTCGGCTCAGCGACCCACCTCGCTTCCGGGTCCGCGGCGGCGCCCCGTCGCGCGCGGTGTTGGTCGATGACGTGCTGACCACGGGCGGCACGCTGCGCGCCTGCGCATCGGCGCTGTCGGCGGCCGGATCGCGGTCGGTCTCGGCGCTCGTCTTCGCCCGCACGCCGGCGGGCCGGGGGCGTGGCTGAGCGGGGGGAATCGGCCCGTCCTGCTCCCGGTCGGGGGTGTCGGGCCTAGTACGCTGGGTGCCATGGCGAGAGGCATCGGAATCATCGATCGCGCCCTGCGAATGGGCGAGAGCAAGCAGTTCAGGGAGTTCGACAAGCGGGTCGCGGCGATCAACCGGTTCGAGCCGGAGATGGAGCTGCTCGGCGATTCCGAGCTGCGCGCCGAGGCGGACAAGCTGCGCGAGCGCGCCCGCGGTGGCGAGTCCCTCGACGAGCTTCTGCCCGAGGCCTTCGCGCTCTGCCGGGAGGCGGGCCGGCGAACGCTTGGCCAGCGTCACTACGACGTGCAGCTGATCGGCGCCCAGGTCCTGCACTCCGGCGCGATCGCCGAGATGAAGACCGGCGAGGGCAAGACCCTGACCGCAACCCTGGCGGTGTTCCTCAACACGCTCGCCGGCGACAGCGTCCACGTGGTCACCGTCAACGACTACCTGGCCCGTCGCGACGCCGAATGGATGGGCCCGCTGTATGAGGCGCTCGGGGTCGAGGTCGGCGTGATCCAGGACACCGACCTGCCCGACCACGGTGACCGTCGCCACGCCGCCTACGCCGCCGACGTCACCTACGGCACCAACTCCGAGTTCGGCTTCGACTACCTGCGCGACAACATGGCGGGGTCGCTGGACCAGTGCTTCCAGCGGGACCACCGGTTCGCGATCGTCGACGAGGTCGACAACATCCTGATCGACGAGGCGCGGACGCCGCTGATCATCTCCGGCGCCCCCGAGCAGGCCGCCGAGCTCTACCACACGTTCGCGCGGCTGGCGAAGCAGATGGAGGGCGTCGAGTCGAAGCCGAAGCTGAAGGCGCTCGGGGAGTCGAAGGACACCTCCGAAGCCGATTACGACTACGAGTACGACGAGAAGCACAAGACCGTGGCGCCGACCGAGCGCGGGGTGAACAAGGCGGAGAAGTTCCTCGGCGTCGACAACCTCTACCTGTCCGAGCACGGGACGCTGGTCAACCACCTGGTCCAGGCGCTGAAGGCCGAGTCCCTGTTCCGGCGGGACAAGGACTACGCCGTCGTCGACGGGCAGGTGATGATCATCGACGAGTTCACCGGCCGGATCCTCGAGGGCCGGCGCTGGTCGGACGGCCTGCACCAGGCGGTCGAGGCGAAGGAGGGGCTGGCGCCGCGCGAGGAGAACCAGACCCTGGCGACGATCACCCTGCAGAACTACTTCCGCCTCTACGACAAGCTCAGCGGCATGACCGGCACCGCCCTGACCGAGGCGACCGAGTTCATGAAGATCTACGAGATGCCGGTGATCGAGATCCCGACCAACGCGGAGATGGTCCGCGACGATCAGAACGATCAGATCTACAAGACCAAGGAAGGCAAGTGGAAGGCGGTCGCCAACCAGATCTCCGAGCGCCACGAGGCCGGCCAGCCGATCCTCGTCGGGACGGTCTCGGTCGAGGTCTCGGAGATGCTCTCGGCGATGCTCGAGCGCAGGGGGATCAAGCACGTCGTGCTCAACGCGAAGCCGGAGCACGCCGAGAAGGAGGGCGAGACGGTGGCCCAGGCGGGGCGCCTCGGCGCGGTCACGATCGCGACCAACATGGCGGGCCGCGGGGTCGACATCAAGCTCGGCGGCGACCCCGAGCAGATGGCCCTGCACGAGTTGAAGAAGCTCGGCATCAAGGAGGACGATCCGAGCTGGCCGGAGGAGTTGGAGGCGCTGGTCAGGCAGCTCGAGCCGAAGTGCAAGCAGGAGGGCGAAAAGGTCGTCGAGCTCGGCGGCCTCTACATCTGCGGGACCGAACGGCACGAATCGCGTCGGATCGACAATCAGCTCCGCGGGCGGTCGGGGCGCCAGGGTGACCCGGGGGTGACCCGGTTCTTCCTCAGCGCCGAGGACGACCTGGTCCGGCTCTTCGCCGGCGACCGGATCTACCGGATCCTCGACCGGCTCGGGCCCGTCGACGAGCAGGGCGAGGAGTACCCGCTCGAGGCCAAGCTCCTGACCAAGCAGATCGAGTCGGCTCAGAAGAAGGTCGAGGAGCAGAACTTCCTCACCCGTAAGCGGGTGCTCGAGTACGACGACGTGATGAACGAGCAGCGTCGGGTCGTCTACAAGTACCGGCGCGAGATCCTCGAGGGCCGCGACATGGGCGAGATCGCGCGTGAGCAGATCAGCGAGCTGATCGGCAAGAAGGTCGCCGAGTACTCGCAGTCGGACGTCTTCGAGGAGTGGGACCTGGGCGGGCTCCAGACGCTGCTGGCGACGATGTGGCCGCTGGCGGAGGACCTGGCCGAGGTCGAGGCGGAGTCCTCGAGCCGCGAGCAGATCACCGAGCTTCTGATCGACGACGCGCTCGGCGCCTATGAGGAGCGGGAGGAGGAGTTCGGCGAGGAGCTGATGCGGGCGCTGGAGCGCCACATCCTCCTGCAGATCATCGACCAGCGCTGGAAGGAGCACCTGCACGAGATGGACTACCTGCGCGAGGGGATCCACCTCCGTGGGTTCGCGCAGATCGATCCGCTCGTCGCCTACAAGAACGAGGGCTTTCTGATGTTCGAGTCGCTGATGACCTCGATCTGGGAGGAGTACACGCGGATGATCTTCCACGTCAACGTCGAGCTCCAGCCGAGCCAGGTGGAGGAGCAGTTCGGCGCCGCCGATCAGCCGACCGAGATCGACTATTCGGGCGGCACCGAGGCCGATCAACCCTCGGCGCTGCGACAGGCGGCGGCTGGAGGGGGCGCCGCGGCCGCAGCGGCGGGCGCCGCGGCCGCGGCCCAGGGCGGCGGTGGCAACGGTGCTCCCGAGAACCCGGAGACGGTGGTCAAGTCCGAGCAGGAGAAGATCGGCCGCAACGACCCCTGCTGGTGCGGTTCCGGCAAGAAGTACAAGAAGTGCCACGGCGCCTGAGCTGACGATCCCCGGTGATCGTCTACGGCTCCGAGGTCTCGTACTTCACCGGCAAGTTCGAGGCCTACCTGCGCTTCAAGGAGATCGGATACGAGCGCCGGCCGCTGGGCCTCTACCAGTACCTGTGGAGAATCCCGCGCAAGGTCGGGGTCGCCCAGCTGCCCACCGTGGAGCTGCCCGGGGGCCGCTGGATGACCGACACGACGCCGATGATCGCCTGGCTCGAGCAGCAGCACCCGACCCCGGCGGTGATCCCCGACGATCCGCTGCAGCGGTTCTTCGCCCTGCTGATCGAGGACTTCGGCGACGAGTGGCTGTGGCGACCGGCGATGCACTATCGCTGGAACAACGCCGCCGACCGCCGGCTGCTCTCCGCGCAACTCGCCGAGGAGCTCGTGCGCCTGCCGCTGCCGCTGGCCCTCCGCAGGCACTGGATCGCCTGGCGTCAGAGGCGGCTGTTCGTCCGCGGCGACGGCGTCGATCGCAGGACCCGCCCGCACATGGACGCGGCCTACACGCGGGTTCTCGATCGCCTCGCGCCCGTGTTCGACTCGCGCCCGTTCCTGCTCGGCGAGCGGCCGACGGTTGCCGACTTCGGCCTGTTCGGCTCGATGTTCCGGCACTTCGCTCTCGATCCGACCCCCGGCCGGATCATGCGCGACCGGGCGCCGGCTGTCTACGAGTGGGTGGCGCGAACCTGGAACGCGCGCGCCGGCCGGATCGGCTCGCGGCCGCTCGTCGACGGGATCCCCGGCGATCTGGCGCCGCTTCTCCGCGAGAGCGGCGAGACGCACCTGCAGATGCTCGCCGCCAACGCCGAGGCCCACCGGCGGGGCGCGTCCCACCACGACCTGCGCGTGCAGGGAACGACCTTCGAGGGCGTGCCGACCAGCGCCTATCGCGTCTGGGCGCTCGAGCAGCTGCGACGGGAGTTCCGCCGGCTGCCGCCGTCTGAGCGCGAGCAGGCCGAGCATCTGCTCCGCGCCGGCGGCTGCTGGGTGCCGCTGTGGCGGGTCGAGGACCCGCTCGAGTCCGGACACGATCTCGACGGCAGGGCACCGTTCGGGACCGGGCTGCGGATGGTCCCGGACTGACGGCGGCGCCCGCGACCCCGGTAGCCTCCCGATCCGATGGCAGAGGCACCAGACACCGGCGCCCGCGTCGCGGAGGTCCGCGAGCAGCTGCGGCTGCTCCGGGAGTACCTTTGACCCGGTCGAGCTGAAGACCGAGATCGAGCGGCTCGAGGCCGAGATGCAGGCGCCCGGCTTCTGGGACGACCAGAAGCTCGCCGCCGGGACCTCCGCCTCCCACACCCGCGCCAGGCGCAAGCTCGAGCTCTGGGAGGGCATCTCCGCCGATGTCGAGGATCTCGGTGAGCTCGCCGAGATGGCGGCCGAGGACGAGGAGATCGCCGCTGAGCTCGACTCCCAGCTGGTCTCGATCGAGGCGCGGCTCGCCGAGCTCGAGGAGGAGCGGCTGTTCAGCGGTGACTACGACGCCGGCGACGCGGTCGTCACGATTCGGGCCGGAGCCGGCGGCACCGACTCGCAGGACTGGGCGGAGATGCTGCTGCGGATGTACCTGCGCTGGGCCGAGGCGCGCGGCTTCTCGGTCGAGATGAAGGAGGCCTCCGAGGGCGAGGAGGCCGGAATCAAGTCGGCCACCTTCCTCGCCCGCGGCGAGAACGCCTACGGGCTGTTCAGCGCCGAACGCGGCGTCCACCGGCTGGTGCGGATCTCGCCCTTCGACTCGCAGTCCCGCCGGCACACCGCGTTCGCGCAGCTCGACGTCGCGCCGCTGGTCGCCGACGACGTCGATGTGGAGCTCGACGAGGCCGAGATCCGCGTCGACACCTACAGGGCGTCGGGGGCGGGTGGCCAGCACGTCAACAAGACCGACTCGGCGGTGCGGATCACCCACCAGCCGACCGGGATCGTGGTTCAGTGCCAGAACGAGCGCTCGCAGACCCAGAACAAGGCGACCGCGATGCAGATGCTGCGCGCCCGTCTGCTCGCCGAGGAGGAGCGCAAGCGGGCGGAGGAGCTGGCCGCCGAGCGCGGCCAGCAGAAGCCGGCGGAGTGGGGCTCGCAGATCCGCAGCTACACGCTGCACCCGAGCACCAGGGTCAAGGACCACCGGACGAATCACGAGGTCGGCGACGCCCAGCGGGTGCTCGACGGAGATCTCGACGAGTTCATCCGCAGCTACCTGCTGCAGGCCGCCGCCGGCAACTAGGCGGCAGGGAAGAGGCCGTAGCTGCCAGCGGCTACGGTGCTCGTATGGCCCAGCGGATCTCAGTCGGGCTCTCCGATGTCCCGAACACGATCGACGCCTTCGCCGAGGCCGCCGAGGTTGCGCGCTCGGGTCTCGAGGGCCGGCCCGACCTCTGCCTCGCGTTCGTCGGCTCCCATCACCTCGGGCGGCTGCCCGAGGCGTTGACCGAGATCGAGGCCCGGCTGCAGCCCGCGGCGATGCTCGGTTGCGGCGCCGCCGGGGTGCTCGGCCCGGGCCGCGAGCTCGAGGACGGTCCGGGCGCGGTCGTCTGGGCGGCGCAGCTGCCCGGGGCAAGGGTCGAGACCTTCGAGGTCGAGGGCGAGCCCGGTACCGAGCCGGACCAGCTGGTCGGGCTGCCTCCGGCGGCAGCGGCTGCCGACGCCGCTCTGCTGCTGGCCGATCCCTACCGCTGCGCCGCGCCGGAGCTACTCGAACGGCTCAATGCGGAGCGGCCGGGAACCCCGGTGCTCGGCGGCCTGGCAAGCGCCGTCGTCGGCGGGGCCGGAGTCCTGCTCAGGGACGGCCGCCGGACCGAGGCCGGCGCGGTGGGCTGCCTGCTCGAGGGCGTGGAGCTGCTGCCGTGCGTCTCGCAGGGAGCGGCACCGGTCGGTCCCGAGATGGCGATCACATCGGCGGAGGGCAACGTGATTCAGGAGCTCGCCTTCAAGCCGGCGCTGGAGCGACTCGGTGAGGTGGTCGCCGGACTCGGCAGCGATGAGCGCCGCGAGGCCGCCGGCGGGATGCTGCTCGGGATCGTGATCGACGAGAACCGCCCCGAGCACGAGCGCGGCGACTTCCTCGTGCGCCCGCTCGTCGGTGCCGATCGCGAGTCGGGCGCGGTCGCGGTCGGCGAGCGAATCCGGGTCGGCCAGACCGTCCGCCTCCACGTCCGCGACGGGATCTCAGCCGACGCCGACCTGCGGGAGGCGCTGGCGCTGCAGGCCGGCGCGGTGGGTTCGGAGGGCGCGGCCGGAGCGCTGATGTTCACCTGCAACGGGCGCGGGCGGGACCTGTTCGGGGTCGCCGATCACGACGCGGATGCGGTCGAGGACGCGCTCGGGGCGCCGGTCGGCGGCTTCTTCTGCGCCGGCGAGATCGGCCCGGTCGGGGGCCGCAATTTCCTGCACGGATTCACGGCGACGCTGGCGGTCTTCGCGGGGGAATCAGTCGCCGGCGCGGCCGGCGCCGATCGACGGTGAATACGCTGCTGCCATGAGCGACGCAGACTGCCCTCGAGCTGCTGGTCGCACGGGCGCTCGAGGAAGACCTCGGCGACGGCGACGTGACGACCGATGCGACGGTTCCCGCCGGCGTCCGCGCCCGGGCGCGGATCGTGCAGAAGCAGCCCGGGGTCCTGTTCGGCTTCGAGGCTGCCAGGGAGGTCTTCCGCCAGGCCGGCGCCGAGGGTCTCGACGCTCTCGTGATCGAGGGCCAGTGGCGGGACCCGGTCCCGGCCGAGGTCGCGCTGATCAGCGGCCCGGCGCGGGCGCTGCTCGCTGCCGAGCGGGTGGCGCTGAACCTGCTCGGGCATCTCTCGGGGGTCTCGACGCTCACCGCCCGCTTCGTCGAGGCGGCGCGCGACGCAGGCGGGCGGGCGGTGATCCTCGATACGCGCAAGACGACGCCGGGGCTGCGAGCGCTGGAGAAGGCCGCCGTGCGCGCCGGCGGCGGAGCGAGCCACCGGGCCGGCCTCCACGACGCGATCCTGATCAAGGAGAACCACATCGCCCTGGCGGGCGGTCTCGGCGCCGCGGTCGAGGCGGCGCGGGCGGCTCAGCCACGGCTCGCGATCGAGGTCGAGTGCAGCGATGCGGCGGAGGTCGAGGTGGCGCTGGCGAGCGGTGCGGAGCGCCTGTTGCTCGACAACATGGACACGGTCGAGCTCGCGGCGGCCGTTGCCGCCCGGGACGCGGCCGGATCGGATGCGGCGCTCGAGGCCTCCGGGGGCGTCGACCTCGACAACGTCGGCGCGATCGCCGCCACCGGGGTCGAGTTCATCTCGGTCGGAGCCCTGACCCACTCCGCTCCCAGCCTCGATCTCTCGATGCTGCTCGAGCCCGTCTGAAGCGCCCTACTTGAGGAGCCGGGAGAGGCGCCGATCGGCGAACCGCCTGCCGCCGTTCTGCTCGGCCGGGCAGTAGCAGGTGATGTGCTCGGAGTAGTGGATCGCGGCGATCTCGTCGCCACACCGGGGGCACGGCTCGCCCTCGCGCCGATGCACCTGAAGCGGCATCGGCATCTTGTCGGGGATCGTCTCTCCGATCACCCGCTCGTAGTGCTCGACGGCATCGCCGAGCACGGCCAGCGCCACCCGCAGTCGCTCGAGCTCCTCGGGGCTCAGCTCGGCACCCTTCTTGAACGGCGAGAGCTTCGCCTGCCAGAGGATCTCGTCGACCCAGGAGCGCCCGATCCCGGCGATCGTGCGCTGGTCGCGCAGCATCGGGTGCAGGTGCCGGGGCTGGTCGAGCGCCCGCGAGAGCTGGTCGATCGAGGGCGCCGGCCAGGCCTCCGGGCCGAGCGTCTCGACCATCTCCTCGTCTCCGACCCGGTCCGCAGGCAACAGCTTGCCCCAGGCCCGCTGCTTGGTTCCGAACTCACGCAGCCGCAGCTCGCGGCCGTCCTCGATCCGGACCAGGATCCGCGAGCGGCGGTCGCGCAGCGACGCTCGCCGGTCGAAGAGCTGCAGGCGCCCGGCCGACATCATGTGAAAGAGGATCGCCAGCGGCCCGGCGGTCGTCTCGAGCTCGACCAGAGGCATCTTGCCGATCCGCCTGACGCCCGCGATCTTCGCGCCGGCGACGCTCTCGAGCGGCGGCTCGACGCTTTTCAGCGCGACCATGCCGGGGGCCAGCGCCGACTCGACCAGCGCTCCTCGCAAGGCCGCGTCGAGGCGCCGCGTGGTGATCTCGACCTCGGGTAGCTCCGGCATCGTCCCGAGAGTAGCCCGCCGGCCCGCCCGCCCTCTCACGGGACCCGGTCGGGCCGGGCTCAGCGCTCGGTAGACTTGTTGTCCGATCATTCGCCCGACCGCCTGATCCCGGCTGGCGAACATATGAGACAGCTCCCCCGAGATGGGGCGAAAGGCTGATTCGATGCAGGAGCTTCCGACAGTCCAGGCGCCGCCGGTATCCGGCCTCTCCACGGAGGAGATCGCCGAGCTGAGCGCTGAGGTCAAGGCGCTCGCGGCCGAGCGCGACGCGGTGATCCTCGCCCACAACTATCAGCTCCCCGAGCTGCAGGATCTGGCGGACTACGTCGGCGACTCGCTCGGGCTGTCGCGGGCCGCTGCCGCATCCGAGGCCTCGGTGATCGCCTTCTGCGGCGTCCACTTCATGGCCGAGACCGCGTCGATCCTCTCGCCCCACAAGACCGTGCTGATCCCCGACCTGGAGGCGGGTTGCTCGCTCGCCGATTCGATCGACGCCGACCAGCTCCGGACCTGGAAGGCCGAGCATCCGGGTGCGCTGGTCGTCATGTACGTCAACACCTCGGCCGAGGTCAAGGCGGAGACCGACTACTGCTGCACCTCCTCCAATGCGGTCGGAGTGGTCGAGCACATCTGGGCCGAGCACGGCGCCGACCAGGAGATCCTCTTCGGACCCGACATGTGGCTCGGCGCGTTCGTCGAGCGTGAGACCGGGATTCACGAGGACCCCGAGCGTCGCGCCCGGTTCCATATCTGGGACGGCGAATGCCACGTCCACGCCGGAATCCGGCCCGACGACATCAACCGGACCAGGGCCGAGCATCCCGAGGCCGAGTTCCTGATCCATCCCGAGTGCGGCTGCGTGACCCAGGTGATGGAGTACGTGGCCGCCGGCGACGTCGATGCCGAGGGCGTCCACATGCTCTCGACCTCGGGGATGCTCAGGCACGTCTCCGAGCATCCCGAGGGGTCGTTCATCGTCGCCACCGAGACCGGGATGCTTCACCCCCTGCACAAGTCGGCGCCCGACGCGACCCTGATCGAGGCCAACCGGATGGCCTACTGCAAGTACATGAAGATGATCACGCTGCCGAAGCTGCGCGACTGCCTCCGCGACCTCGGTCCCGAGGTCAAGGTCGAGGAGGCGATCGCCGAACGCGCGCGGCTGCCGATCGAGCGCATGGTCGCGATCGGCTGAGCGGGAGTCGGCCCGCGGCCTGATGACCCCTCTCGACGGCCTGCTCGAGCGCGACGGCGCCGGCTGTGTCTGGTGCGGGCGGGAGCTGTGGCGCAGCGATCTCACGCTCGAGCACCTCTGCCCGCGCTCGCGGCGCGGCAGCTCGACGGCGGACAACCTGCTGGTCGCCTGCCGGAGCTGCAACCACACCCGCCGCTCCCGCGCCGCCGTCTCGTTCGCCACCGAGCGCGAGCGCCGCGGCTTCGAGCCCCGGTGGCCGCTGCTGGGCGCGGCGCTCGAGCGGCTCGCGGGCTCGCCGCGGCGGCCGCATCGCGAGTACGGTCGGGCCCAGTTGCGGCATCTCCGGCGCTGAGCGACCGCCTCGCGCGCGCCCACCCCCTTTGCTCCCGGGTGGATCCCGGCTATTTTCTGGGCCATGATCGAGGTGGCAGTACGGCTGATCCTGGCGGGGGTGCTGGCGGCATCCGCCGGCGCCAAGCTCGCCCGACCCCGATCGAGCAGCGCGGCGATGACGACCTACGGCTTTCGCCGTCCGGCCGGTCAGTGGATCGCCTGGGCCTTCGTCGTCGTCGCCGAGTCGGGCCTGGCCGTCGGCGTTGCTTCGGGCTCCGACGCTGCCGCCTACGCCGCCGCCGGGTTGATGCTGCTGTTCGCGGCGACACTCGGGTCGGCGCTTCTCGAGGGCAAGGCGGGAGCGCCGTGCGCCTGCTTCGGGCCCAGCTCGACCGTGAGCCCGCTCGCCGTTGCGCGCAACCTCGGCCTCGCGGCCGCGTACGCTGCCCTGCCCTCGCTCCCGGCCGGCTCGCCGACGACCGACGAGTGGCTCGCCCTCGGGCTCGCCGTCGCCCTGCTTGCCTGCGCGGGGCTCGCGATCGCGCTGCTCGCCCTCGCGCGTGAGGTCGGGATGCTGCGCCTGCGCCTCGGCCCGAGCGCCGCGCTCGAGGTGTCCGGCGAGGGCCCCGAGCTCGGCGGCCGCGTCGAGCTGATCGAGCGGTTCCCGCTCGACCGGCGGACCGAGCTCGCCGTCGCCGTCTTCACCTCGGTCGGCTGCCACGTCTGCCAGGCCCTGGCGCCCGCCGTCGACTCGCTCCGGTCGGAGCCGTCCCTGGCGGTGCTCAGCTTCGATGAGGGCGCCGACTCCGATGTCTGGGAGGCGCTCGCCGTCCCCGGCGCTCCCTATGCTCTCGCGATCGAGCCCGACGGGACAGTGGCGGCGAAGGGCACGTTCAACAACCTCGCTCAGCTCGAGAGCATCATCGCGACGGCCGAGCGGCGCGGCGCGGAGCGGCGCCGCGTGGAAGCCACGCTCGGTGTCTGAGACGCAGCCAGGACGCGACGGCGAGCCGAGCCGGGTCGAGCGCGCGATCGACGGGCTGGCAGCCGGCAGCTCGCGGCGGGGCTTTCTGGCCAGGGTGAGTGCCGCGATCGCGACGATCACGGCCGGCGGCGCGGCGGCGAGGCTGATCGCCCCGGGCGAGGCGGACGGATTTCATTTCTGCGGCCACATCTACACCACCGACTCCTGCCCGCACCCGATGGGCCCTCAGCTCCCCCGGATCGACCGGGCCGGCTATCCCCTACGACCAAAGGACGGCCGGCCGATCGACAATCTCGGGCGGATCGTCAACAAGCGCGGGGAGCCGATCGCGGAGCGCGGCGGTGTCCTCCGCGACCCGGACGGACGGCCGCTGCCGCCGGCCCCCCGGACGAAGCTCTGTGAGGAGGGCGTCCAGCGCGAGTTCGGAATCAAGACCTGGGTCGACGGGGGCTGGTATCGCTGCTGCGGCGGGCAGGTTCGCAAGCTCGTCGACTGCTGTTCGGACAACGACAGGCGGATCAACGGGGACCAGGCGCTCGAGGGCTACTGCTTCCGTGGTCGCAAGGTCTTCTGCGTCATGTACTTCGACACCAAGGTTCCCTGCTGATGGATCCGCTGCTCGCCGCCGTGGCCGCCGCCGGGCTCTTGATCGGCGCGACCGGCACCTGGTCGCCCTGCGGCTTCTCGATGATCGAGACGATCGGGCCGACCGGGCACACCGGCGGCCTGCGCACCACGCTCGCCGCGTCGGCGACCTTCGCGCCGTTCGCGCTGCTCGGTGGCTCGGTCACGTTCTTGCTGCTGGCATTGACCGGCGGCCTGCTGGGCGGCTCGGGACCGGTCGGCTACGCGATCGCCGCCGGCCTCGCGATCGCCGCCGCCGCGGCCGAGGCGAAGGGCCTGCGAATCGTGCCCCAGGTCCGTCGCCAGCTGCCCGTCGCCTGGCGCTCGCGCCTGCCGATGCCGGTCGCCGCGGCCGGCTACGGAGTCCTGCTCGGTCTCGGCTTCACGACCTTCGTGCTGACCTACGGCGTCTGGGCGCTGATGGCGATCGTGCTGCTGGTCGCCGACCCGCTGGTCGGCCTCGTCGCGGGGATCGCGTTCGGCGCCGGCCGGGCGCTGCCGATCGTCCTGCTCGCCCCGTTCGCCGACCGGCCCGCGGGGGAGCGCGTCTGCGAGGCGATGGCGCTGCGGCCGGGCCTCTACCGGGGAGCGCGGCTCGGCGATGCGGCGGCGCTGGCGCTGGTCGCCGCGGTGCTCGCCGGGGGCGCCGCCGCACAGGCGGCGCGCAAGGAGGTGCCGCGCGCCTCGGATCCGTCCACGGCCGGCTCGGCTCTCGTCTACGAGCGCAGCGACGGCAGCGGCGAGTTGCGCCGCGCCGACGGCAGCGGCGAGCGACTCGCCGGCTCGGACCCGGCGACCGGGGGTCGGTGGGTAGCGCTCGCCCGCCGGGGCAGGATCTCGATCCTCGATCGGGCGACGCTCAGCGTCGTCGGCTCGCTGCCGGCCGCCGGCGTCGACGCGATCGCCGTGGCCGAGCGGTGGGTCGCCTACCGCGTCCGCCGCAGGCACCGTGACCGGCTGCTGGTCACCGCTCTCGACGCCGAGGGATCGCCGGGAGCGACGCGCAAGCTCGCGAAGGTGAAGCGTCCCCAGCAGCTCAGCCGGCCGGCGATCGAGGGAGAGCGACTGGTGGTCGCCGTCGCCCGCTCCGGTCGCAACGAGCTCGTCCGCTACGAGCTGCGCGGTGATCGCCGACCGCGGAGGCGGACCCTGATCTCGACCAGGACCGCGGCGCTCGCCGGACCCTCGATCGCCGGCAAGAAGATCGCCTACGTGCGAACCACGGCGAGGCACCAGACGCTGCGGATCAAGGGCGCGGGCGGTGGCAAGGGCAGGTCCCTCTACCGCCGGCGAAGCGGCCCACCGACCCTGTGGACGACGGCGATCAGCGGCAACCGCGTGCTGGTCACGCTGGTCAAGCGGGGTGGCGGCTCGAAGATCATCAGCGTCCCTCGCTAGCCGCGCTCAGAACCCTGGGGGCGGGGCGATCACCTCGGGGGGCACATCCGGCTTGCCGACCGCTCGCCACAGCGCCGCGCTCGCCTTCAGCAGTCGGTAGCTCCCGTTGACCGGGCGCAGATAGGCGACGTCGCTCTCGATCGAGGGCTGCTCGCGGTCACGGAACCGGGTGACGATCGTCGCCGTGACCTGGACGTCTGGCGCCTCCTCGATCAGGGCCGACTCGAAGTCGCTGAGGATCGTCTCGCTCCCAGACCGGAAAGCCGCGCTGGTCGGCGAAGCCGATCGAGGAGCTGATCCTGCCCGCGCAGCTCCCGGATCCGGTCGGTGGTCGCAGAGTGCGTTCGAAGCCGGGCGCGATCAGCTTGCAGAGCCGCTCGCCGTTGCGGTCGTTGATCGCCGCGATGTAGTCGCGGTAGGCGCGCTGCGCCTCGTTCGCCGCGAGCCGGTCGACGCGTTCCTGCGAGCGCGGCTCGACGGGTTTCGGCTCAGGTGGCGGCCGCGTCGGCGATCCGGCAGCGCCGGTGCCGGAGTCCGGCTCGACCGGCAACGACTCGCCGCCGGTCGTCTCGAGGCCCGCCGCGGGGCGCTGCGGATCGTCGCCCCCGGCGAGCAGCAGCCAGAGCAGGCCGCTGATCGCGGCCGCGGCCGCGCCCGCCCAGATCCAGCCGCTGGCTCGCCCGCTCAGCACCCGGTGGACAGTAGAGGCAGGCGACGGAAGCCGGTATTTGCGGATCTCGGGACGGGCGAATCCGTCGCCGGCCTTCCATAGATTCACCGGCGTGGCAGTCCCGGCCCGTGCACAGTCCCCGCAGGATCCCGCGGCGTCTATCCTCGCGCGCGTGCAGCACCTCCGGCCCGTCCCCGATCCGAAGCCGCCGACCGCGCCGATCGAGGGCGACCTTCCGACGATCCGCGAGCTGCAGCGCTGGGCGACGGTGCTGCGGATGGACTGCGTGCGAATGCTCGCCGTCGCCAAGTCGGGCCATCTCGACAGCTCGCTCTCGGCCGCCGACATCGTCACCGGGCTCTACCACCGCGTCCTCCGCCACGACCCGACTCGTCCCGACTGGCCCGAGCGCGATCGGTTCGTCCTCTCGAAGGGCCACGCGGCCCCGATCCAGTACGCGGCGCTCGCCCGCTACGGCTACTTCCCGCTCGAGGACCTGATGGGGCTGCGCAAGATCGGCGCCCAGCTCCAGGGGCATCCCGACATGAACCGGACCCCGGGGGTCGAGGTCTCCACCGGCTCGCTCGGCCAGGGGCTGTCGATGTCGCTCGGGGTCGCTCTGGCTCTGCATCTCGACGGCTTCGACGAGGCCCGGGTCTGGTGCCTGCTCTCCGACGGCGACTGCCAGGAGGGCCAGACCTGGGAGGCGGCGACGGCGGCCCCGCACTTCGCCGATCGCGGCGGCTCTCGCGTCACCGCGATCGTCGACTACAACCACCTGCAGACCGACGGAACCACCGAGGAGGTCATGGACATCGCCGACATGCGCGCCAAGTTCGAGTCCTTCGGCTGGGACACGGTCGAGATCGACGGTCACGACATGGTCGCGATCGTCGACGCGCTCGAGCGCAGTCGCACGGTGGACCGGCCGGCGGCGATCATCTGCCAGACGAAGAAGGGCCGCGGTGTCTCGAGCATGGAGGGGAGGTTCGGTTTCCACGGCAAGCCGCCGAGCCCGGAGCAGGCCGAGGAGGCGCTGACCGAGCTCGAGCAGCTGTTCGCAACGCAGACCGAGGCCCTCGAGCAGGCGACGGGCGAGTCTGCCGCAGCCACCGATCGGGACGGAGACCGCGGCTGATGGGGGCCGCCGTCGAGGCAACCGCCACCCGCCAGGCCTTCGGCGACGCCCTGCTCGCCCTCGGGCAGGAGCACGACGACGTGGTCTCGCTCGACGCCGACCTGTCGGTCTCGACCCAGGCAGCGAAGTTCGGCAAGGAGTTCCCCGAGCGCTTCTTCAACGTCGGGGCCGCGGAGGCGAACATGATGTCGATGGCGTGCGGGTTGGCGGCGACCGGCAAGGTCCCCTACTGCTCGACCTTCGCGATCTTCGCCGCCGGCCGCGCCTACGACCAGGTGCGGCTCGGCATCGCCCACAACGAGCTCAAGGTGCGGATCGGTGCCTCCCACGGCGGGGTCTCGCTCGGCGAGGACGGCGCCTCCCACCAGATGATCGAGGACATCGCCCTGATGCGGGCGATGCCCCGGATGCAGGTGATCGTTCCCGCCGACTACAACCAGGCCTATCGAGCCGTGCTCCACTCCTACGAGCACGACGAGCCGATGTACCTGCGCTTCGGGCGCCCGGCGACCCCGGTCGTCTACGAGCAGATCCCGGAGGCCCTGAACAGCGTCGACCTGCTCCGCGAGGGCAAGGACATCACCCTGATCGCGACCGGCCACATGGTCTGGCGGGCGCTCGAGGCGGCGGATGCGCTCGAGCGCGAGGACGGGATCGAGGCCGAGGTCCTGAACGTCGCGATCATCAAGCCGATCGACAGCCAGCCGATCATCGAGTCGCTGGCGAAGACCGGCGTCGCCGTCACCGCCGAGGAGCATCGGGTCGTCGGCGGGCTCGCCGACGCGGTCCGCGGCGTCACAGCCGAGCAGCACCCGGTGCCGGTCTTCGCGGTCGGGATGGGCGACGAGTTCGGCGTCTCGGGCACCGGCGAGGCCTGCATGGAGCACTTCGGCCTCACTTCCCGCGGGATCGCCGACCGCGCCCGCGAGGCGCTGGTGCTGAAGCCGATCGTCTCGCACCCGCCCCTGCACGGCCCCGAGTGGACCTGACCTGACGGGCCGGGGGCGCCGTGACCGGCGTCCTCGTCGGCTTACGTGCGTTCGCACGCTTCGCCTCCTGCGTCCTTGGTCACGACGCCCCCGGCCGCGTCAGGTGGGCGGGTTGGCTCGGCGCGGGAGCGGGGCGTTACTTGGCCAGTTGCTTTGGCGCGGACGAAGTCGTCGAGGTTCGCCACGCCGGGGCGCAGGTCGACCCAGGGGCCCGCGAAGCTGAGCGTCGCCAGGGCTGCGGTCGGGAACTTGCGATGGAGCGCGGCGAGCGCATTCCCGTCGGTCGCCAGCCGGGCGGCGAGGCCCTGCATCGCCGGGTTGTGGCCGATCAGCATCGCCGAGCTGAACTCGGACGGCAGCTCGCGTAGGACCTCGATCAGGTCGCCTGACTCGGCGCTGTAGAGCCGGGGCTCGAGCCAGTGCGGCGTCGCTTCCGGCAGGCCCTTGGCGATCCGCTCGTAGGTCTGCCTGGCGCGGAGCGCCGGCGAGACGATCACCGCCGAGGGCGAGATCCCCCGGTCGGCGAGGTGCGAGGCGATCAGCTTGCAGGCCTTGCGCCCGCGCCGCGCGAGCGGCCGCTCGCGATCGGCAAGCGCCGGGTCATCCCAGGACGACTTCGCGTGGCGAAGCAGGTAGAGGTGGTGGTGGGCGGCGGACACGGGCTAGAAGGCGTCCGGTTCCGATTCCCGCTGCGCCCCCGCCCGCCGGCTGCGGCCCATCGGCAGGCCCGCGCGGACCCGCGCATCGTCGCTCAGGTGCTCGCGACGCTGCCTCATGTAGAGCAGCCGCTGTATGTAGAGCGTCACCAGCCCGGCGGCGAAGATCGAGCTCAGGTTGATCGCCAGCTGCGCGGTGGCCTGGCCGAACACCAGCCAGTCGCCGTAGGCGGCGGCGACCCCCATGTTCGAGGCGGCGGGGATCGTCGCGACCGAGATCAGCACTCCGACCAGCGCGCTCGACTTGGCCGAGGTCAGGCTGAGCATGCCGACGATCCCGGCGAGCACCGCCACGTAGGCGGAGAAGAAGTTCGGCTCGGTGATGAACTTCGTCAGCGTGTGGTCGGCGAAGTCGATCGAGTCCGGAATCTGGCCGACGGCCTCGAGCAGCAGGGTGACCAGCAGGGTCGCGACGATGCCGACCGGAAAGCCGATCAACAGCGCCCGGGCCGAGCGCCCGACCAGCGCGCGGCGACCGCCGACGATCGCCACGCAGGCCCCGGCGATCGGGCCGAACTCGGGGCCGACGACCATCGCGCCGACGATCAGGATCGGCTCGTCGAAGTAGATGCCGACGGCCGCGATCAGCATCGCCAGCACCATGTAGAGCAGGAAGGTGTTGGTCAGCTCGACGTTCTCGGAGGTGCGCGCGGTGACCTCCTCCCAGACGACCGGGTCGCGGTGGCGCACCCTCGCGGCCGCCTCAGCGGCGGTGGCGGCCGACGAGACCTGGCTGTCGATCTCCTCGATCGAGATCGAGCCCTCGACGTCGATGTCGAGCTCGCGCAGGTCGGCGACGATCACGCTCGCGTCGTCGCGGGTGACGTCGCAGAGGATCACGTCGCCCTCGGGGCGGCGGGCGGCCCGCTCCATGTAGACCAGGTTGCAGACCCCGGCGGTGCCGTCGAGCAGCTCGAGCGCGTGCTCTGCCTGGTAGGAGGGGACGATGATCCGCAGGTGGACCACCGATCAATCGTAGAGCCGCAGCGGGTCGACGGCCGCCGGCGGGCCGGCTCGTGCACGCTTTTGCCTTTGCCGAGCGTTTGATGAGCAGGTCTTTACAATGCACGAATCAGCCCACGCGGACCGTGCGCAGGAACGCGACTCCGATCGAAGAAAGACGCCGACGATGGCACTCGCAAGACGAAGACAGCGATCACGCTCGCGACGCTCCCGGATGGACGACGCGAACCAGGCCCACGCCCGGCCGCCGCGGCCGCCGATCGTGCAGCTCCGCGACACGACCGTCGTCTATCCCGGCGGTCACGTCGGACTCGAGCGGGTCTCGCTCTCGATCGATCGCGGCGAGTTCGTCTTCATCGTCGGCTCGACCGGCTGCGGCAAGTCGACGCTGATCAAGCTCCTGATTCGCGAGCTCGAGCCCGCCTCGGGCAGCGTTCTCGTTGCCGGCAAGGACATCAACGAGATGCCGCGCAGCAGCGTCCCGCAGCTGCGCCGCCGGATCGGCACGGTGTTCCAGGACTACAAGCTGCTTCCGAACAGGACGGTCTACGACAACGTCGCCTACGCGCTGCAGGTCACCGGCACCCCCCGCTCGGAGATCAAGCGGCAGGTGCCCGAGATCCTGAGGATGGTCGGCCTCGCCGCGAAGATCCACAACTACCCCGACCAGCTCTCCGGTGGCGAGCAGCAGCGGGTCTCGGTTGCGCGCGCCTTCGTCAATCATCCTCCGCTGTTGCTCGCGGACGAGCCGACCGGCAACCTCGATCCGGAGACGTCGATCGGGATCATGCAGCTGCTCTATCGGATCAACCGCTCGGGTACGACGCTGGTCGTCGTCACCCACGACCGTGAGATGGTCGACAAGATGAAGCGGCGCGTGATCCAGCTTCACGAGGGTCGCGTCGTCCGCGACCAGGCGGCCGGCATGTACGCGTCGGAGGAGGACACGACC
The DNA here is from genome assembly GCA_963700785.1 of uncultured Solirubrobacterales bacterium. Classification (GTDB taxonomy): domain Bacteria; phylum Actinomycetota; class Thermoleophilia; order Solirubrobacterales; family 70-9; genus CAXMST01. The sequence goes on along the minus strand of CAVOYZ010000023.1, from coordinate 11,392 downwards.
GAGTTCGGCGTCCGGATGCGGGCCGAGATGGGGATCGACGGGGAGCCGAGCTAGGCGATGGGTCGCTTGGCCTTCTTCTTCGGCGAGGCCTACCGGGCGCTGCGCCGCAATGCGGCGCCCTCGATCGCGGCGGTGGTGACGATCGCGATCACGGTGCTGCTGGTCGGGGTGCTCGTCCCCGTGCTCGATGCTTCGGGGTCGAAGACCGATGACGTGCGCGACCAGATCTCGCTCAAGGTCTTCCTCTTCAAGCAGTCCGAGCAGCGCGAGATCAAGTCGCTGGAGCGGCGGATCACGGCGATCCCGCACGTGGCCGGCGTCGAGTTCGTCTCAGCGAAGCAGGCGCTGAAGATCCTCGAGCAGGACCTGAACGAGAAGAACATCCTCTCCGCGCTCAACAACCGCAACCCGCTGCCGCCCTCGTTCACGGTCCGCCTCGACGACCCCGACAACCTCGAAGCCGTGCAGGCCGCGCTCTCGCCCTCCGACCCGTCCGGGAGCCCGCAGCCGGTCAGCGGCGCGATCGAGGAGATCGTGGTCGCCGATCAGACTGAGCAGATCCGCCAGGTGACCGGCGCGGTGAAGATCCTGCTCGCGGTGATCGCCGCCCTGCTCGGCGTCGCCTCGCTGTTTTTGGTTGCGAACACGATCCGCCTCTCGATCTATGCCCGCCGGCGTGAGGTCGAGGTGATGCGCCTCGTCGGCGCGACCAACTGGTTCATCCGCTGGCCGTTCGTGATCGAGGGCCTGGCGGTCGGGATCTTCGGCGCGATGATCGCGGTCGGCATACTGTTTCTCGGCAAGGTGACCATCGTCGACCCGCTGTCAGACAACTTCGCATTGGTCGAGAATCTCAACACCATCGCCTTCGGGCAGCTGATCATCATCCTGATCGGTAGCGCGATGGCGGTCGCGGCGCTGGGCAGCGGAGTGACGCTGCGCCGCTTCCTCCGGATTTGAGCGACGGCGGACTCCCCGACCGCGGCTTCATCCGTGGTCTGCTGGTCGGCGCGATCGCGGCCGTCGCGCTGCTGATCGCGATCGAGCCGCTGCGCGACGCGATCCTGCCGGGCACGAGCGTCGACGATCAGGTCGCGGAGGCCGTCGACGCGATCGACAGCGCCTACTTCCGGGAGCCCGATGACGCGCTGCTGCGCGACGGGTCGATCGAAGGCATGGTCCGAAAGCTTCGCCGCGAGAACGATGACCGCTTCTCCCACTACTTCGACCCCGAGACCTACGGCCGTTTCAACGCTGCCACCGAGGGTCAGTTCAGCGGCGTGGGAATGACGGTGACCGAGGTCAAGCAGGGCCTGCGGGTCGCTCGCGTGTTCGAAGGAACCCCGGCCGAGCAGGTCGGAATCGAGGCCGGGGAGCTGATCACCGCCGTCGAGGGTCGCTCGATCGCCGGCGAGCCCTCGGATGCGGCGGCCACCGAGATCAAGGGTCCACCGGGCACCGAGGTCGAGCTCACGGTCAAGAACCCCGACACCGGCAAGAGCCGCGATCTCGCGGTCGAACGCGCCAACGTCAGGATCCCGGCCGTGGTCGGCGAGATCCGCAGGCAGGGCGGCAAGAAGATCGCCTACGTGACGCTGGCGACGTTCAGTCGTGGTGCTCACGGCGAGCTGCGCTCCGAGATCGAGGACCTGTATGACCGGGGCGCCGAGGGCCTGATCCTCGACCTTCGGGGAAACGGCGGCGGCCTGCTCGACGAGGCGGTCCTGGTCGAGTCGATCTTCCAGGAGGACGGCCCGATCGTGATCACCGAGGGTCGCACCCGACCGCGCGAGACGTTCGAGGCGATGGGGGACGCGCTCGCTCCGCGGCCGATGGCGGTGCTGACCAACCGTGACACGGCCTCGGCCTCCGAGATCGTCGCCGCGGCCCTGCAGCAGAACGACCTCGCCACGGTGATCGGCACGAGGTCGTTCGGCAAGGGCACCTTCCAGGAGGTGATCGAGCTCGACGGCGGGGCTGCACTCGACCTGACGGTCGGCGAGTATCTGACCGCGGACGGGACCTCGATCCTCGGGACCGGCGTCAGGCCCGAGGTCCGCGTCTCCGATGACGACCTCTCCAACGGCGATGACGTGCTCGACCGCGCACAGCGGCTCGTGGCCAGGCAGATCAGCGCCGGCTAGTGGCCTCGAACACGCCCCGCAGCGGGCCTCGGGCCGCGGCCAAGCGGGTGTTCGTGATCTCCCGTCGCGGGCGCTTCCTCGTCGCCGAGCCGGTCTTCGAGCGCGGTCCGCAGCTCTCGGTGTCGCGCGGGCGGGTCAAGGTCGGAGCGGGCGAGATGGCCCTCTGCCGCGTCGACCGGCGCGGCGCCCAGCCGATCGCCGGGCTGGGCCGGGCGGACCGCGCGCGGGACGTGGTCGGCGCGCTGCTCGCGGACCGCGGCCTGCGGCCGAGCTTTCCGCAGCGACTCGAGGCGGAGGCCGCCGCCGCGGCGGAGCGGGTTGCCGCGGACCCGGGCGACCGCCGTGACCTCGTCGCCGAGCCGACCTTCACCGTCGACCCCGCGAGCGCCCGCGACTTCGACGACGCGGTCTCAGCCCGGCCCGAGGGTGACGGCTTTCGCATCTGGGTCCACATCGCCGACGTCGCCGCCCACATCGAGCCCGGGAGCGGGCTCGATCGCGAGGCGCGGGAGCGGGCGAACTCCACCTACGTGCCGGGGATGGTGGCCCCGATGCTGCCGCCGGTGCTCAGCGACGGGGCCTGCAGCCTGAGCCCGGGCGTCGAGCGCCTGACGCTGACCGCCGAGATCGCGATCAGCGCGACCGGCGAGCCGACCTCGGCCGCCTTCTACCGCTCGCGGATCCGCTCCGACGCGCGGCTCGACTACGACGGCCTCGACCGGATCTTCTCCGGCGCCGAGCGAGCCCCCGAGCCGGTCGCCACGGCGCTCGCAACGGCCCGCTCGGCGGCCGCTGCGCTCGCCGAGCGGGCCGGGTCCTCCGCGCTCGCCGTCTCCAGCGCGGAGCCGCAGTTCGAGTTCGATCAGGAGGGCCGCGTCGAGGCCGCCCGCGCGGTCGAGCAGACCGAGGCCCATCGGTTGATCGAGCGCCTGATGGTGCTCACCAACGAGCAGGTCGCGACGCTGCTCGAGCGCAAGGCCGTACCGACCCTCTACCGGGTCCACGAGCAGCCCGATCCGGCGCGAGTCGAATTGCTGATCGAGCAGCTCGCGGCCCTCGACGTGCCGACCCCAGCCCGTCCCGAGCGAGTTGACGCCGAAGGCCGCCGGTGAGCTCGCCGTCGAGGCCAGCCGCCTGGTCGCGGCCGAGGCCGATCGGCGCGGTCGCGGCGCCGCAAGCCTCTCTTCGCTGGTCCTGCGGGCGATGAAGCAGGCCCGCTACAGCGAGCGGAACCTGGGTCACGCCGGATTGGCGAGCCCGGCCTATGCGCACTTCACCTCCCCGATCCGCCGCTACCCGGACCTGATCGCCCACCGCGCCCTGCTCTCGACGCTAGGCGCGGGGGTCGACCCGCCCGAGCGGCGCGAGGTCGAGGCGGCCGCCGAGCACTGCTCCGAGCGCGAGCGCGACTCGATGAAGGTCGAGCGCGACGGCGATGACATCTGCCTCGCCTTCCTGCTCGAGCGTGAGCTGTTCGAGCGCGGCTGGGGTGAGCGCTTCGAGGGCGAGGTGTCGGGCGTCATCGCCGCGGGTGCCTTCGTACGCTTCGCCGGCGATATGTCAGATGCCTACGAGGGATTCCTCCCAGTCCGGAAGATCGTCGACGATCACTACGACCTGAACGCGACGGAGTCCGCCCTGATCGGCGGGCGCACGGGGCGCAGGCTCGGGTTCGGCGACCCGGTCAGCGTCCAGGTGGAGGCGCTCGAGGCGCCCCGCGGCCGGGTCGACCTGGTCCCCGCCGAGCAGGCGCCCGCTCGTCCCGGCGCCGCTCAGCGACGCCGCGGTCGCCGGCGATCGGCGAGACCCCGGGGCGGCCGATGAGCGGCAAGCAGGCCGAGCGCGGCGCCGATGTCGCCACCAACCGCGCGGCGCGACACAAGTACGTGATCGTCGAGACGATGGAGGCCGGGATCGAACTGCGCGGGACCGAGGTCAAGGCTCTTCGCGAGGGCAAGGCCAGGCTGCAGGACTCCTACGCAGCGATCGAGGAGGGGGAGATCTACCTTCGCGGCGCCCACATCCCCGCCTACGCGCCCGCCGCCCGCGAGAACCATCAGCCGGAGCGCGCCCGCAAGCTGCTCCTCCATCGCTGGGAGATCGAGCGGCTGATCGGGCGCATGCAGCGCAAGGGCCTGACCCTGATCCCGACGTGTATCTACTTCCGGGGCAACCGGGCGAAGGTCGAGCTGGCGCTCGCCCGAGGCAAGGAGCATCGCGACCGGCGGCGCGAGATCCGCGACCGCGACGTGGCCCGGGATGTGGCGCGCGAGCTCAAGGACCGCAACCAATGAGTCCGCGGACAACTGCCGATGCCGGCCGCCGCCGAGATTGGTTCAATGTATCGGGATGCAGTCCCTACCCAGGATCAGGCTCCAGGCGTGAGCGATAACCCCGACCCCGGCTCCGAGCGGCCGCCGCCGAGCGAGGCGGAGCCTCAGGGCGACCCGCCTCCGGCCCCGCAGCCCCAAGCTCCGGGCGTGCCGCCGCGCGAAGTGTCCGCGTCGATGGAGGGCACCGTCGAGGTGTCCGGCATCGCCGGCCCCCCTCCCGCCGCCCCTCCGGCTCCGCCGCCCCAGCAGCAGCCACCCGCCGCCCCCGCCGGCGCAGTGCCCCCACCGCCGGCCCCGCCCCCGTTTGCGGCCCCGCCGGAGCCGGGCGCTCCGACGCCCGCTGACCTGCCGCCGCCCGTCGCTGCCCAGCCGCAGGGAGACCTTCCACCGCCGGCCGCGGCCCCACCGCCGCCGCCGTCGGGCGCCGAGCTGCGCAAGCAGCGCCGGGCGGAGAGCCAGCGCCAGCGGGCCGAGCAGCGTGCCCGCAAGAAGGCCGAGCGCGAGCGGGCGAAGGCCGAGAAGGCCGAGGAGCGCGCCCAGCGCCGGGCCGGGAAGAAGGGCGGGGACGCGCCGCCCCCACCGCCGGCCCCGCCTCCGGCGCCCGAGGCTTCACCCGCCGCCGAGGCGGTCGGGGCCGCGCCGGAGGCGCCGACGCGGATCTTCCCGCGCCAAGCCCCGGTCAGGAGGTCGTTCCCGCCCAGCCGATCGGGGCGCCGACGACGCCGCAGCCCGCCGATCCGGCCGACCTCTCACGCGCGGACAAGCGGGCCTTGAAGAAGCAACAGCGCGACGAGGCGAGGGCGGCTGCGAAGGCGCGACGCGAGCAGGTTCGTGAGGAGCGGAAGCGAGCCGCCGAAGCGAAGCGCCGGGCTCGGGCCGCCAACAAGGCCGACGAGCGGGCACCGCAACCGCCGCCCCTGCCCGCTCCGCAGGCCGGTGGGGAGGCATCCCGAGGGCTCGCCGCCGCCGCGGTGGCCGCCGCGGCAACCGCCCCGCCGCCGCCCGACGCGGCCGCTCAGCGACAGCAGGCGCAGACCCCGCCGCTCCCCGACCCGGCCGCCCAGCCACAGCAGCCGCAGGCCATGCCGCCGCCGCCGCCCGCGGCCGGGCCCGCTGACCAGGGCGCCACCCAGCGGTCCGAAACCCCGGCGGAGCGTCAGCCCGCGCAGCAGTCGGCGCTCGACCGGCTCTACGAGGCGGAGCGGCGCGAGGAGGAGGCGATCGTCGGCGCCGAGGCGCGGGCCGCCGAGCTCGATGCCGAGCGCCGGATCGGCGAGATCGAGCGAATCCAGAGCCTCGCCGAGCAGCGCGCGGTTCCCGGTGCCGCCGAGCAGGTTGCGGGCGCTCCGGTGCCCGAGCCGGCCGTCGGCGAGTCCCCGTTCAGCAGCGAGCTTCGGGCTACCGACGAGCTGATCCGCCGCCGGCAGGAGCGTGACCGGGAGATCCTCAGGGAGCTCGAGAACACGGAGACGTCGATCAGCGCCAATCGCGAGCGAACCGAGCAGGCGCTGGCCGAAGCTCAGCAGCGCCTCGAGATGATCGAGGCACAGGCGAAGGAGGCCGAGGATCGGGCGGTCCACGCCGAACGGCTGGTCGAGCTCAAGAAGGAGGAGGGCGAGCGCGAGAAGGACGTTCAGCGGATGCTGGACCGGATCAACGAGGCCGAGCGCCGTGCCCGTGAGGCCGAGCGCCGTGCCCGTGAGGCGGTCGCGGTCGCGGCTCGACGACCGAGCCAGGAATCCGCGTCCTCAGGGACCGATCCAGGCGCGGCGACGCAGCGGACCCCGCCGCGCGCGACCCGATCAGACTGCGCCGCGCAGCAGGAGCAGCCGCAGGCGCGGCCCGGTCAGGATGTGGCGCCGCAGCAGGCGCGGCCCGGCCAAGCGCCGCCGCCGCTGAGCCTCCGCCCGCCGGCTGCGCCCGAGGTGGCCGCAGCGCCACCGGCCGAGCAGCCCGGAGGCGCGCCTGCCCCGCAGCCGGGCGAGGAGGGCTCGATCAACCTCAATCGAGCCAGCTTCGACGAGCTTCGAAGCGCCGGTTTCTCGGTCACGCAGACCGGGCGGCTGCTCGCCTACCGTGAGCGCTCCGGCGGCTTCCGCTCGGCCGATGAGCTCGACTCGATCCCCGGCTTCCCGAAGGAGTTCCTCGACTCGGTCAAGCACCGTCTCGAGGCCTGATCGGCTGCTCCGGTCCCAGCGCTGCGATGATCTCGCCGCGTGGAGGTCGCTGCTCCGGCAGATTTCAGAGTCGACACCGCGGTCCACGCGGAGGGCGGCGGTCGCTTCGCTGCGGAGATGAAGGAGGCCGTGGTCGGGTCCGCCGGGGCCGAATGGTGGCTACGTAGCGGCGATCATCCTGCGGGCGATCCGCGCCACGGTTGCTGATCCCACCCGCGAGCCCCGCTCGCTGACGGTCCACTACCTGCGGCCCCCGGCCGACGGGCCGGTCGAGATCGCGGTCGAGACCGAGCGCTCTGGACGGACCGCGACGACCTGCTCGGCGCGGATCGAGCAGGGGGGCAAGACGACCTGCCTGGCGCTCTGTGTGCTCAGCGGGGACTTCGAGCCGGCTGCGGAGTGGTCGGACCCGCCGCCCGCCGCGCCTGACCCCGAGACGCTCGAGCCGGTCGACTCGAGCTTCCTGCCGCCACGGATCTTCGATCAGCTCGAGATGCGGATGGTCTTCGGCGGCGTCCCATTCACCGGCACCGAGGGAGAGGCCGGTGGCTGGCTGCGGACCAAGCTGCCGGCTCCGCTCGAGCCCGAGCTGATCGCGATGTACACGGACTCCTGGTGGCCGGCTCCGTTCCCGCGTCTCGACGGGCCGGTGCTGGCCCCGACCCTGGAGCTCACGATCCACTTTCGCGGGCGACCGCCGCTGGGCGAGCGTGAGCAGGTGCTGGCGAGGTTCACCTCCGGCAGCTCTTCACGTGGCTTCTTCGAGGAGGACGGGTCGCTTTGGGACGCCGGCGGAACCCTCCTCGCTCAGTCGCGGCAGCTGGCGCTGATCCGGCCCTGGGATCGGTAGGCGCAGCGGGTGGCGAAGAAGGGGCGCGGCCAGCGGGGAAAGCGAGCGCGGAAGGCGGTCGAGGTCGAGGACTACACCGATCCGGACGGCAACGTGCTGACCCTGCGCAGGGAGCTGAGCCCGGCGACGATCGCCAAGATCGGCGAGCCGCCGAGTGGCGCCGCCGCCTCGGTCGACGACGCCTGGCAGCGGCGCGAGGAGATGTTGTTCGAGCGGCTGGTGGTGAGTTGGGAGATCGCCGGCCTGCCGCTCACCGACCAGAAGATGCTGCTCGGCCGCTACCGGATGGCCGACCCGGGGGAGCGGCGGTGGGTCCGGGGCGCGATCGACGAGCACGTCCGGACCTGGATCCCGGAGCTGGCGGCGCCGGGCGGGGCCTGAGCCGGGTCCGGGCGGTCCGGCTCAGCCGACCGCGGCGGGTTGCTCGGCGGGGTCGTGAGGGGGGATCCGGTCGGGCAGGTCGACGGCGGGCTCGCGCTGCCAGGGATGCTTGGAGAGCGCGCGCATCGCCCGGTAGCGGGCCGCGCCGTGCAGGTTCAGCGGGTGCCAGACGGCGTGGATCGAGGCCGGCATGATCGGGATCCAGAAGCGTTCCGGGATCGGGTCCAGCGGCGTCGGGTCGCGGAGCTCGACCTCGGCCGCGACGTGGCCCGCCCCGTCCTCGTAGGTGAGGCGGGCGAGGATCGTCCCGTCCCGCTCGACGATCTGGGTCTCGCCGACCAGCTCCGTGTGCCATTCGACCCCGGGCATCATCGGCGCATCGAACTCGACGTCGCCGACGTGCGACGGCATCGAGACCGGCGCCCCGATCATCCGTGCCATCTGACGCGGTAGCTCGCGGGCGAGCTGCCGCTGGACCCGGCGCTCACGACGACAGAGCGTCTCGAAGGGCTGCGGCCAGTTGGTCGGGAACGAGGGCCAGCACATGCCGCCGAGCAGCAGGCGGACGCGGCCGTCGCGGAGCCGGCGGGCGGTTCGGTTGCGGGCCCACTCCCAGCCGCAGGCGAGTCCGATTCGCCCGAGGCGGGCGGAGTCGATCACCCCGTCGTCGTCGCCGCCCCGGTAGTAGTTGTGCTCCCAGACGGTCGGGATGTCCTTGTCGTGCAGGTTGGCGCTGCCGTCGGGCTCGGCGAGCACGTAGGTTCCGTATGTGTGGCCGCCGCGTGCGGCGATGAAGCCGCCGCCGATCACGCAGTCGAGCTCGCGGGCGAGCCGAACGAGCAGCTGGAAGGGCTGGCCGTCGACCGTGCGGGCCGCGTCGTGCATCCGCTTCGAGTAGACGTTCGGCGTCGTCATCGACTCCGGCACGGTGATCACGTCCGGTCCGTGCTCCCGGTGGGCGTCCCGGATCAGGTCCTCGACGTGAGCCAGGTTGGCCTCGATCTCGCCGAGGCGGACCGCGGGTTGCACGGCGGCAAGGCGCACCGTCTCGACCTCGCTCACGCGACCCCCGCCTCGCTCGGCGCATTGCCGTTCGCTGCCCCGGCCTCGCGGACGGGAGCCGGTCCCGCGCCGTCTGCGGCTCCGGACGGCCGCAGGCTGGGGGGCTCCCAGGACCTCCAGCCGGGATGGTCCGAGCCCCGCACGGTGCCGCTCTCACGGAACCGGTCCCGGGAGATCTCGCGGCGCACCTCGGCCTGGATCCGGGCGAAGTCGAGCCCGAACTTGAGCGAGCGCCGCCGGTCCGGCCCTCGGATCAGGGCGTTGATCAGAGCCCTACCCATCCGCGGCCAGGTGATCACCTCCTGGGTTGCGCGGGTGCGTCCGAAGATGTGGGAGACCGCCGGCCGCTCGTCGGCGCCGAACTCACGGATCAACTCCCGGAACACGGGCGAGACGTCGTCGACGATCGTGTCGAAGTTTGCGAAGTGGTAGGCGTGCAGGCAGTGCCTCGCGGTCTCGTGCTCCCAGCGCCTGGCGGCGCGATCGGTCGCGACCGGGTCGCCGATCACCGGTGCCAGCGCCTCGCCCAGCGTCCGGCCCATTCGCAGCGCGTCGCCCATGCCCTGGCCGGTCACCGGGTCCTTGAAGTGGCTCGCGTCGCCGGCCAGCACCCAGCCGGGCCCGCTCGAGGCGCGCCAGTAGGCGTGGGTGTCGCCGGTCGAGCGCAGCTTCGTCATTCCCGTCGCGCCCTCGAGACGGGCGGCGCAGCCGGGGTGCTCGGCCAGCTTCGCGGCCCAGTAGCGGTCGGGATCCTTGCGAGCCCATGCGACCTCGTCGGCGTCACCCATGAACAGGCAGATGATCCGGTCATTCGGGTTCGGGAAGGCGAAGGCGAGCGAGTTGCCGTCGCGCCACTGCCACATCGTCCGCGACTCCGGCGTCCCGGCCCGCGGGTCGTCCATGTAGCGGAAGACCAGCCCGCGGCCGTTCTTCGAGCCGCGGAACGGATGCCAGGCGCCGACGCCCGCCGCGACTCCGGATCGGCGCCCGTCGGCCCCGATCACCACGTCGGCGAGGATCCTCCGCGTCTCGCCGTCGGGGCTCCGGTAGCTGACCCCGACCACGCGGCCGGATCTCCAGAGCACCTCCTGCAGCGAGCAGCGCTCACGCACGTCGGCGCCTCGCTCGCGCGCGTTCTCGACCAACACCACGTCGAGCAGGTTGCGCGGGATCGAGACGCCGAAGTCGATCCCGTCAACGGGCTCCCAGCGCTCGCGGGCCTCGGTCCCGTCGGCGAGCGTGAGCCGGACGTGCTCGAGCTCGGCCGGGCGGATCTCGTCGCGGATCCGCGGCCAGGCTCCGATCCGCTGGAACTCGGCGCAGCCCGAGGGGAACATCGCGTGGGTCGAGAGCGTGTCGGACGGGAACTGGGTCCGGTCGATGACGACCACGCTGCGTCCGGCTGCGGCCAGCATCGCCGCCGCGGCCGAACCGGCGCAGCGGGCGCCGACGATCACCACGTCCGCCCGCTCGGCGGTGCTCGCCGCTCCGTTGCCCTCAACTGATGCTGTCGCCATCAGCCCCTCTCTCGCTCCGCGAATGATCCCAGACCCTCCCGGGGCGCGGCAGGTTCACCGCGGCGCCCGGCCGCGATGACGCGGCAGGCCGTCGTCGGGGATCTCCTCCCAGATGCAGGCGGAGTCGACGAACTGGCGGGCGCTCGGCCGGACCATCGGGTCCCCGTCGAAGCTGCCGAGCCTGACCATCACCAGATCGTGATCCTCGGGGTGGCGGCTGAACAGCGCCGACCCGCACTCGCCGCAGAAGTGCTTCTCGAAGCCGTCTGGGGGACACCAGGCACGGATCAAGTCCTCCCCGGAGGTCACCCGGAACGAGCCGGGAACGACCTGCGCCCCCGGCGATGCGGCGGTGCCGGTGCGGCGCTGACAACGGCTGCAGTGGCAGTAGCGGGCGCCGCTCGGAGCGGCGCTCAACTGCCATCGCACCCGGCCGCATCCGCAGCCACCGGTCAGCGGCAGATCGGGCTCGGGCTCGGGACTCGCGGGGGGCACGGTGGTGCAGTCAGGGGCGTCCGTCAGATCGGCGGTTGCCCGGCGACCTACAATAGTCAGGACATAGCACGGGGGCGCCAGGCTTCGACATGGTTGTCTCGTGCGTTTGATTGCAGGTCGAGGTTCCCGGAGGCCTCGTAAAACCCCGGGACCAACCAAGAAGTGCGGACCATGAGTTCGCCCTCAAGGCTTAGTTAGAAGCTAAGCAGTGAGCATCGGCCTTCCCTCGGCCCGTGGGGAAGGGTTCCGGTGTCATCAACGGGCTCGCCCGGAAGGTCCGCCTTCGCCGACCGGGGACATCTCAGGAGGCTGGCTCCGAGGATCAACCCGCCGGTAGCGGACCCCCGGAGCGAGATTCAGCGCCGGCTATGCCTGTAGACGTCACTCGACACGCGACCGTGGACGTGGGTTCGATTCCCACCGCCTCCACTCT
>CAVOYZ010000022.1:0-27788 GCA_963700785.1 uncultured Solirubrobacterales bacterium | reverse complement strand
AGACAAGCCGGATTCGGCTTGTTGGTGCGGGAAGCGGGCATCGATCAGGGCCGTTTCAAGTGTGGCCATTGACCGCTGGAGACCGCTCAAAGCCGCCTGAGAGGGAGCGTGACTGGCGCGCGACTGGCACTCATCAAGGCCCTGGGGTTCCCCCGTTCCGATCCGAGATAGGAGCGCCAGTCGCGGATGCCGAGGCTAGTCGGCGTCGCTGTCAGCACCACCAGCATCACGCGGCTTGGGGCCTCGAGGGCAGCGAGCTGCTCAGCGATTGCAGCCGTCGACACTCCGGCGTCCCCGTCGACCACGTCGAGGATGACATCCGTCGTTGCCAGCTGGGCATCGGCCTCGACCATGGCAGCATCTAGCCGTTCGTTGGCCCCGGCCACGGTGCGCTCGCGCTCCAGGTACGCCGCCATGGTCACCTGGGCGAGACGGTCTTGCTCCTCTGGCGTGCCGCCCGGTACGCGGGCCTCAAGTACATCCTCATCAAGGATCGCTGGATAGCTCGACCCTGTCGGGGCCGCTAGTGCCCATTAGTGCCCAATCGGAGGTATCAGGCTGTCGCCGAGACGACGGAGGGCGCCCGTAGGCGCCCTCCGTTCCCCGTCTTGGACTTGTTCGATCCGGCTAGTAGCTGATCGTGCCCGACGTCGAGATGGTCGTGTCGTAGCGGAAGGGTAGGCCGGGGACGACGAGCACGTTGGTGATCGTCCCGGTGGAGGAACCGCTCGCCCCCTCGAAGCGCCCGGTGCCGCCTGTGATCGTGCTGGTGACGTCGATCACAAAGTTGCCATCCGGGTCGAAGGTGCCGGTGCCGACCTCGGTCGAGAACAGCTGGTCGCCGTTAGCGGCCGTGGTCGTGGAGCTGGCGCTGTAGTCGAACGTGATCGGGGGGAGCGTGCTGGTCCAGGTAATAGTGCCCGTGGACTCGAGAGTGCCTTTGCCGCCGGGGGCGCTGCGACCCGTCCCCGTGAACTCGACGATCGAGTACGTCTCGCTGGTGGGGTAGAGGGCGGAACTCCCCGAGTAGGCCGCCTCGTATGGCCGGTCGGTGCCGCCCTTGGCGGCGAGCGCCGTCGCCGGTGCGAGGGCCATCACGGCGAGTGCCACGAGGGCCAGAATCAGCTTCTTCATGACTCCCCTTTCAGGATTGAACGGTTTCACAGAGGTGCACATGCACCTCTGTGCCCGAATCCTTGGTGGTCTGCGGGGCACGTGCATCCGTGCTGACTACCGATTCGTGCCCTGGCCGCTGAGGGCGCGAAGCTCGCGGTGGCTGTCTCCCCACCAGCCGCCACCAGCGCCCTCGTCTCGCCTCGTCTCAGGTGGTCTGGGGTTGGTCTCCCGGGTCGGCGGGGTCGGGGCTTGGGAGGGGAGACGCAGCCCCGCCCTACCCCTTCAGCTTGATCTTCTGCTTGCCCTTGTCGGTCTCGCCCGCAGGCCCGGTCGCCTTGACCTTGACCGGGAGCTTGTTGCGCTTTTTGGCCTTCTTGTCCTTGTTGAGCAGCTTCTTGATCTTCCTGGTCGACTTCTTCTGCTTCTTGAACTTGAGCTTGACCGTCTTGGTCTCGCCCCCCTTGATCGAGACCGTCTTGGTCTTCAGCTTGTAGCTCTTGGCCTTCTTGCCCTCGCGGGGCAGCTTCGCCTTGCCGCTCACCTTCGCCTCGCAGGGGAGCTTGCCGCAGCTTGCCTTGAGCTTGAGCGCATCGGGCTTCTGCTTCGACTTCGCCTCGAGCTTCAGTTTCGGGGCGGCCAAGACCCTGACCTTCTGGGTCGCCTCGGCCACTTGGGAGCCGTTGCAGGAGGCGGTCTGGCCGGTGAAGATGAACTCGGTCGAGCAGCCCTCGTCGTCGGTCAGGGTGAGCTTGGCGGTGTAGGTGCCGGGGGAGTTGTAGGCGTGGGCCTGCGCCGGTCCGTCGACGACCTCCTGGCCGTCGCCGAAGTCCCAGGAGTAGGTGGCGATCTGACCGTCGGGGTCGGAGGAGGCGGAGGCGTCGAAGCTCACCTCCTCGCCGACCTCGGCGACAAAGGTCTCGCCGTTGGCGGCGGCAGCCGAGTCGCGCGAGGCCGAGAGCGCCGCCTGCGGGGGCTGGTTGGGGGTGATGGCGATGCCCTGCGGGGTGTTGCCGACCGCGATGTCGTCGTTGGGGTCGCTTGTGTTGGTGGCCGTGTCGATGATCGAGACGTCGTTGTCGCCAGCGTTGGCCACGTAGGCGCGCTGTCCATCGGGGGTGATCGCGACTACGAACGCGAGGTCGCCGGTCGGAATGTCGTCCGCGAGGGCGGTGTTCGTCGTCGTGTCGATCACCGAAGCTTGTTGAACGCCAAACGGATTCGGACTGACCACGTAAGCGCGCTGCCCATCAGGTGTGAGGGCGATCCCAGCCGGGAAGCTGGCGACCGGGATGTCGGCTCCCAGGTTCGTGTTGGTGGCCGTGTCGATCACCGAGACGTCGTCGTCGCCGAGGTTGGATACGTAGGCGCGCTCTCCGCTGGGCGTGATCGCGATCGCCCGAGGTCTCGTGCCGACCGGGATGTCGGCTCCCAGGTTCGTGTTGGTGGCGGTGTCGATCACCGAGACGTCGTCGTCTTCGAAGTTGGGCACGTAGGCGCGCTCTCCGTTGGGCGCGATCGCGATCGCCTCGGGTCCATTCCCGACCTGGATGTCACTGGGAAGCTTGGTGTTCGTCGTCGTGTCGATCACCGAGACGTCATCGTCGCCGTCGTTGACCACATAGGCGCGCTGCCCTTCGGGGGTAATGGCAATTGCCCTCGGGAGAGCACCGACCTCTATGTCGCTAGCGAGCTTGGTGCCCGTCCCGGTGTCGATCACGGAGACATCGTTGTCCCCCACGTTGGCGACATATGCGCGGACACCGTCAGGGGTGAACGCGATCGCTTGGGGGGTAGCCCCGACCGGGATGTCCGTCCCGAGGTTGGCGTTGGTGGCGGTGTTGACCACCGATACGTCGTTGTCGCCGCTGTTGGCGACGTAAGCGTTGCGAGCGTCTGCAGGGGATGCAGCCAGCGCCATCGAAGCCAGTGCTGCGAGCAGCGCCAGGGCCGCAAGAAAAGACGCGCGTCCGGGCAAGACCCTGCTGCTTGTCCTGCCTCCCGCGCCCGCAAACACTCGCATTTCGCCCTCCCGTTGATACCTGTCCGGACGGTGGCGGCAGGGTATCGCCTTCGCCTATCGGAGCCAACTTCTCCGAGCAACCGGGAGCGCCCTGCGAGACGCCACCGGGACTGGCGCGCGGACTGGCGCACAGCCTCCCTGAGAAGGCCAGAAACCGCTTGTTCAAGCAGAAGCGAATCAGACCGCCGCAGGTCTCGAAAACCGTTATACGTCTTTTCGGCGTATCGAGGGTTCGAATCCCTCCCCCTCCGTAGGTAGCCGGATTGCGCTTGTTGCTCCGGTAAGCGTCTGAAGCTGAGGCCCCACCGCTACACGCTCAAGGCAGGCGCGCCACCGACTCGGCTTCCCAGCGGATAGCAGCTCCCGCCGATGGCGGTGGAGCGCTGATCGCGGCGCTGATCGCCGGTGCGATCGGGCGGCTGCTGGCCCCCGACGTGTTCAGCGGGATGGGCGGACCGAAGTCGTGGGGTCTGTCGATCCTGCTCGGACTGGCGGGATCGGCCCTCGGGTATCTGATCTTCAAGGTGTGGATCGGGATCGGGGACGATGACGTCTTCGACCTCGGCGGCGTCATCGGCGTCGTGATCCTGCTGCTCGTGGTCAAACTGGTAGCGGGCCGCAGGGAGGCGCCCCGGTACGGCTGACCGTCCGCGCGCAAACCTAGATCCTGAGCCAGTGCTGTTCGCGATCATCATGGCGCTCATGGGTCCGATACCAGCCGACTGCGCTGGCGAAAGATGACCTCGGCGCTGCTCCTCTGGTGGGCCCCGGGACGAACCTGGATGGGGACCGGGGAGTAAGCTTCGTTCTTGCCCGCCGAGCCCACGCCCTTCGCCCGTCGAGCATTGCTGCACTCCGAGGGGCGCCAGGGGCACCGGCAATGAAGACTGCGATTGAGACGGCTCGGCGACGAACGCAACAGACGTCGGAGCTCGCCGCCGCGGCGCGATACGCGGGCGAACGCTATGACCTGTACAAGGCGAAGACGTACGGACCAACGCTGACCAGTTTCACCCGGCTTCGGGAGCTGGAGCAGGCCCGCGACCTAGCCGAATCCCGGCTAGGCCGCGCCCAAGCGGCTCTCGAGGAGCGGACCGCTCCCGACGTCGACGAAAGCATGCCCCGGACCGATCCGCGACTCGACTGAGCGTGGCCCCCGACGTGACCGAATGGAGGTGCGACCGCTGCGAGGTCACTTCTCGATGGATGCCGGAGTCCGGGTCTTGCGGCCTGCCGACGACCTGGGCCGAGGAGAACGACGCGGTCTTTTGCCTCGCATGCCGTCGCGCGCTCGCTGGTGAAGCGGCGGTCCAAGCGGTGGGCACATCGACGTCACGCGAGGGTCGTGCCCGCGCCCGCAAAGCAGGGACCATCGAATTCGAGATCGGGCGCGCCGCCGACCATCGCAACCAGGTGATTGCGCGCGCCTGCGGCACCTCCCCCGCCGTCGTGGCGCGGGCCCGGCAGCGGCTCGCTTAGCCGGGCGAGCGCTGTCCTTCGGCAGCTTGCCTACTTCTTGGTCCGGCTCGTCTTTGCCTTCGAGGCGCTCGTCTTCGTCTTCCGCTTCGCGGCAGGCTTGCGCTTGGTGGCGCTGCTCTTGCCGCTCAGCTTCTGGCCGACCTCCTCGAGGTCCTTGACGAGCGTCTTCCGCACCCGGCGCAGGTTGCCGCGCGCATCCTTGAGCGTCTTGTCGACATCCTTGACCAGGTCCTTCTGGCCCCGGCTGAGATCGCCGCGCAGGTCCTTGAGCGCATCCTGGGCCGCAGCGATCGCCTGGTCGAGGCGGTCGACCGGCCTGTCGGCCTTCTTCGCAGTCGATTGGGGCTTGCGGGCTTTGGTCGCCTTCGGTTTGGCAGTACGGGACTTGGTGGCTGTCTTGGGCGGCATCGGGACTCCTTCGTGAGGTTGCGGACCGACCGTAGGCTAGTCGTCGGCTCCGGTCCATCGAGATCGCAACCAATCTACTGCGTAGTCATCAGGCTGGCCAGAGCCAGCAGCTAAGGCCCTCGGGATCGTCGTCCTCGTGCGGTGAGGCTGTCTCGCGAGCGCCCTTCTGCGGCCTCGTCTCCTATCGACCGGGCAGGCTCTCGGATCGGCGGGTCGGGGTTGAGGAGGGGAGACGTTCGCTCCCGCGCCTCTAGCGTTCCAGCTTGATCTTCTGCTTGTCCTTGTCGGTCCCGCCCGCCGGACCCGTCGCCTTCACCTTGACGACGAGCTTGTTGCGCTTGCGGGCCTCATTGTCCTTCTTGAGCAGCTTGCTGATCTTCTTGACCGACCTGCTCTGGTTCTTGAACTTGAGCTTGACCGTCTTGGTCTTGCCCTCCTTGACCGAGACCGTCTTCGTCTTCAGCTTGTAGCTCTTGGCCTTCTTGCCCTTGCGCGGCAGCTTCGCCTTGCCGCTCAGCTTCGCCTCGCAGGGAAGCTCGCCGCAGCTTGCCTTCAGCTTCAGCGCATCCGGCTTCTGCTTGGACTTCGCCCGAAGCTTCAGCTTCGGGGCGCCCAAGACCTTGACCTTCTGGCTTGCCTCGGCGACATCGGAGCCGTTGCAGGAGGCGGTCTGGCCGGTGAAGACGAACTCGGTTGAGCAGCCCTCATCGTCGGTCAGCTTCAGGGTGGCGGTGTAGGTGCCGGGAGCGGTGTAGGCGTGGGTCTGCGCCGGGCCATCCGCCACCTGCTCGCCGTCGCCGAAGTCCCAGGCGTAGGTGGCGATCTCGCCGTCGGGGTCGGCTGACGCTGATCCGTCGAAGCTCACCGACTCGCCAACCTCGGCGGTGAACTTCTCGCCGTTGGCGGCGGCTGTTGCGTCGCGGGAGGCTGAGAGCGCCGCCTGCGGGGGTTGGTTGGGGGTGATCGCGATGCCGAGCGGGTTGTTACCGACCAGGATGTCATCGGCTGGATCGATCGTGTTCGTCGCAGTGCTGATCACCGAGACGCTGCCCGGCACCTCGAAGGGCGCGCTCTCGAATGCGCCGTTGACGACGTAGACCCGCTTGCCGTCGGGGGTGATCGCGGCTGCTATCGGGTCCTCCCCTCCAACCGCGATGCCGGTGGGAAGCGTCGTGTTGGTGGCCGTATCGATGACCGAGACTTCGTCGCTGTCGTTATTGACGACATAGGCGGTCTTGCCGTCAGGGGTGACTGCGACTTCGGTTGGGAAAAGGCCGACCGCGATGTCAATCCCGAGATTCACGTTGGCAGCGGTATCGATCACCGAGACGTCGTTGTCGCCCGCATTGGCCACGTAGGCGCGCTTGCCGTCCGGGGTGATGGCGATCGCAAAGGGGAGATCGCCGACCGCGATGTCGCTGTTGAGGTTTGCGTTGGTGGCCGTATCGATTACCGAGACTTCGTCGCTGTCATTGTTGACGACGTAGGCGCTCTTACCGTCGGGGGTGATCGCGATCGCGCCCGGTTGGCTGCCGACCGGAATGTCGGTCCCGATCTTGCTGTTCGTAGTGGTGTCGATCACCGAGACGTCGCCATCATCCAGGTTCACGACGTAGGCGCGGGCGCCGTCGGGGGTGATCGCGATCGCTGACGGTTCGGCGCCGACCGCGATGTCGGTCCCGATCTTGCTGTTCGTCGCGGTATCGATCACCGAGACGCTGTCGCCGATCGTGTTGGCAACGTAGGCGCGTTCCCCGCTCGGGGTGATCGCGACCGATCGAGGGCGTAAGTCGACGGAGATCAGCGTCCCGAGGTTCGTATCGGTGGTGGTGTCGATCACCCCGACGTCGTTGTCGTTTGCGTTGGCGACGTAGGCATTCCGGGCCTCGACCGGGGATGCCGCGAGGGCCGCGAGGAGGCTTGCCGCGACCACCGCCAGCACCGCCGAGGCGACGCGCCGCTCGGCGGGAGCCTGAACGCGCGTCCGGCTGCGCTCGGACCTACCGTTGGCCGGCCCGCGTGCGCGCAATCCAACTCCCATCTCGTCCTCCCTGGGTCTTCGGGTATGCGGTGGCCTGAGCATATCGGCCGTCTTGGTCGGGCTCAGCCATCTAGGCTGGGGGACGCCGGGGAATCCCCGGGATTGGCCCGCAGACTGGCACCCAGCCGCCTTGAAAGGCTGAGAAACCGCTTATCCAAGCGGGATCGATCGATACCGCTGCTGGTCTCGAAAACCGTTATACGTCTTTTCGGCGTATCGAGGGTTCGAATCCCTCCCCCTCCGTAGGTGAGCCGGATTCGGGTTGGTCAGGCCGAAATGGGGGACGAACCAGTTTGTGTAGACGGACTTCGGCTGACCGCCTGAGACCGCTCTCGGTCGAGCTTAGGGGTAGGGAACCGGTCCCATGCGGTGACCTGGTCAAAGGCCGACTGAGGTGACCGGAGATAGGCCCCGCCGCCGAGGCGACGTGGCTTCGTGCCCCGAGATGACGTCTTCATCGGACTGTGGTTCTGGCCCCTTGGACCGGGGCGATGCTACGCGCCCGCGCGAACCGATCGGCCCCGTGAACGCGTAGACACCCCGCACCTGCCGACTCAAACCTCGGCTCGTTGGTACCGTCGCGCCAGGGGGAACCGTTCGATCCCAAAGGAGGGACAGCCATGAGGAAGCTAATAGCTGCTACTGCAGCGGCAGCCGTGATGGCACTCGCACCGGCCACGGCGTTTGCAGGGAAGGACGCCGCGCCCGGTCAGGTGATCAAGACCGCGTGCGGCGGGGCCAGCTACGGGCAGGTCGTGTCGTCGCTCACTCCCGGCTTTTCGCAGGGACAGCACGCAAAGGCGGTCGGACTCAAGCCCGGCGCGTACTCGTTCGTGAACACCGAGGGTTCGCTCGCGATTCACGGCTGCGCCAACGGCGACAGCTAGAGGCCGCAGCACCGAAGGTTCGGGAAGGGCGTCCGAGAGGGCGCCCTTCTCTTTGCCTTCTCCGTGTCCCGCGCCGCATCTCCCGCGTTTCGCCCCGAAGCGGCGGCATGGCAGTTCACGCGCTGCGCTGCTTCCGACTGCGGAAGACCTCGACCGCCGCGACGATCTCGTCCTCGCCGTGCCTCCCCCTCCGTAGATAGGCCGGATTCGTCTCGTTCAGGCTGGAAGCGGCTGGCGGGCGGGGTTGGAAGACCGGAGTCGGTAGACCGCTCGAGACCGCTCAGAACCGTCGGAGAGCGAGCGGGACTGGCACTCAACCGGCACTCATGGGGCCATCTGGCCTCGTTGCACCGCACGGCCGCTGTCAGGGTCTTGGCTTCCAGGCCGACTCCCCTAACAACGAGTGGCACACACCTTGCCAGCCGGCTTGGCTGCCGTGGGATCAGACGATTCCCTCCCTCGTGCTTGCTGGCGCTGCGTGGGGGTACTTGTGGTCGCAGCGTGCTCAGCCCTACATTCCTTAGCTGCCGCATGAATCCCTGGAACCCGAGCGATCGGGCGCTCGGCGAGGAGGTGCGCGCGCCTCTGGGACCGCCGCCGCCCGTCCCCCTGACGCTTCTACGGGACGCGCCCGGATCGGCCTCTGAGGCGGGCGAGGACGTCGCCGTCTTCGATCAGCCGTAGAGCACGTGCCCGCCGATCGTGCACGGCGCGACGCCGAGCTCGTCGGTCGTCAGTAGGCCCGACGCCACGGTCCCGTCCTTGGCCCTGTACACGAACTCGATCAATCCGATGTTTCCGCCGGTCCCGTCGAGCAGGTCGAAGTCCACGCCCGCATCGAAGTCGCCGTTGTCGAGGAAGTTGGTCTTCGGGTCGCCCTCGGACGGGTTGCCCTCGCCCGAGACCGTTGCGGCGATCGAGCCGTCTGCCCGGCTTGTCGTCGCCTTCACGGAGATATCGGAGAGCGCGCTGCAGGAGGCGAGGACCTTTAGGCCGGCGCCGTCGAACACGACAGTGGGTCCGGCGCCGGCCTGCAGCCCGCGCGAGACCGCCGCGACCCGCTGGCCGTTCACGGCGGCGGCGGCCGGCACTTCGCTGAGCGACTGCTCGCGGACGTCCTTGCCCTTCAGCGAGTCGTTCTTGACGTCCTTGCCTGTAAGGCTCTCGTTCTTGACCTGCTTCGAGCTGACGGAGTTCCTCTTCAGGGCGTAGGCGGAGCCGCCGAGCGCGATCAGCAGCGCGATGAAGGCGAGCACGTGTGCGGAGTTGATTCGGCGGGGGGATTGCCGCTGTTCGCTGATTCGGGGCACGGTAGTGACGAAATCCTCAGCCGGACCGTAGCGCAGTTGGGACGACTAACAGGGGGCCGCAACGCCCCCGGCCGCTACTTGCGGACGAGGAAGTTGGCGATGCAGGACCCGTACTCGATCCGGGCCGTTTCGGCGAGCTTGCCCGACTGGTCGAACAGCAGCATCAGCTTGCCGCGCCTGCGCTTGCCGCCGGCCTTGAACTTCGTCGGCTTCGGCTCGAACAGGCCCGTCTTCTTCGGCAGCTTGGCGTAGGCGTAGCGCCCGCCCGCCTGCTTGAAGGACTTGACCTTGAGCCCCTTGATCGTCGCCTTCCTCCCGCACGCATCCCTGCTGTCGTCGGAGTACTTGATCGTCAGCTTCTTGATCGTCTTGCGGTTCTTGGCGACCTTCATGCTGCCGCCCTTGACGCCCGAGAACAGCTGCTCGACCGACCAACCACCCTTGGCCGTCACCGCCTTGTCGGGGCCTAGTCGGCTCGACGAGGCTCGGAGAACCACGGGTGCGAACCGAACTGGTTCCGCGGCACCGGCTCGGCCCGGGTCACGTACCACTCGAAGCCCCGCACCACCGACGAAAGGTACCTGCTCAGCATCGGCCTCACGTAGGCGATGTGGGGTAGCCAGCGGAGCGCTATCGGAACGCCCTGGACGACATGCGGATACACGGTGATCGAGAGCGTGGAGGCCGACGGCTCGACGGGCTCGACCCGCCACGAGACGTGAGAGGTCCTCTCGCCGCGGGCGCCGATCTCGAGCTCGTAGCCGACGCCGTCGATCCATCGGCTGAACCTGCGTTCGTAGACCCAGCCACTGAGGTAGTGGATCTCATCGCGGGACTCGGGGCCCGGCCAGACCGAGACCGGGTTCTGTGCGCAGAACGGGTGGCACGGCTCGAGGTTCGCGGGCATCGAGATCGCCGCCCATACCTCCGCCGCCGGTGCGGCGATCGGTTGCGTGATCCCAACCGGCCATCTGAATCCCCGGCCTGCTTGTGCGGCGCGTTCGCCCATCGATCGGCCCCGGTGGCGGATCCTAGCCCGCGAGCGCCTCCGGCCCGGTATCCGGTTCTTTACCGGCTCGCCCGGCCTCGCGCATAGATTTCCCGAATGGGTGCGCATTCGGAGGGCCCGCCGGGCCAGGCCCCGGCTGTAGCCGAGGTGACGCTCGGGCGGCTGCTGCGGGAGTGGGGCCGGATCGGCGTGCTCGGGTTCGGCGGGCCTCCAGTCCACATCGCGATGCTGCGCGAGCGGCTCGTCGACCGCTACCGCTGGATCGGGGAGGCGGAGTTCGAGGACGCGATCGCGACCACCAACCTGCTCCCGGGCCCGGCCTCGACGCAGCTCGCGATCTTCAGCGGCTGGAGGCTGCGCGGCGCCGCCGGTGCGATCGTCGGCGGCCTCGCCTTCATCGTCCCCGGGCTGGTCGCGATCATTGCGCTCTCGGCCCTGTTCCTGGCCTCCGCGCCGCCGGAGCTCGTGCTCGCCGCGGGGGCGGGAGCCGGGGCCGCGGTGGCGGCCGTCGCGCTGCGGGCCGGTGTCGACCTGGTCGGCCCGAGCTGGGCGCGCGCCGCCGACCGCCGTACCCGTTGGCTCGCCTACGCGGTCGCCGGCGGCCTCGCCGCGGCGACGATCGCGCCGTGGCTGGTGCTCGTCCTCCTCGCCTGCGGCTTCGCCGAGATCCTCTGGCGCCGCCGGGCACGGGCGCGGCCGCGCGGGGCGATGCTCCTCGCCTGGCCGCTGCTGGCCGCGGTCGTCGCCGCGACCGGCGGGGTCGGGGCGCTGGCCTGGGTCGCGTTCAAGGTCGGCGCGCTCAGCTACGGAGGTGGCTTCGTGATCATCCCGCTGATGCAGGCCGACGCCGTCGACTACGGGTGGATGACCGAGGCCGACTTCCTCAACGCGGTCGCGCTCGGGCAGATCACGCCGGGGCCGGTCGTACACACGGTCGCGGTGGTCGGCTACGCGGCCGGCGGCGTCGGCGGGGCGCTGCTCGCCGCCGGGTTCGCGTTCGTGCCGTCGTTCGCGTTCATCCTCCTCGGCGGCTCCCGCTTCGACGCGGTCAGGGGCGATCCGCGCGCCCGCGCCTTTCTCGACGGCGCCGGGCCGGCTGCGATCGGCGCGATCCTCGGCGTCTCGATCCCGCTGACGACCGCGCTCGGGGAGGCCTGGCAACTCGCCGTGCTCGCGGCCGCCGCGCTGCTCCTGTTCCCGCTCCGCCGCGGCGTCGTCCTGACGCTGCTCGCCGCCGCCGCGGCCGGCGTGATCGCTCATGCGCTCGGCGCCCCGCTTCCGTGACCGTCCGCCGGCGCGGCCGAGTGCATCGTTTCCCACATATGACGTGGCAAACGATGCGCTCGCGGGCTCGATCGGGGGTTGCTGGCCTGCGGACCGGTTAGCAGTCCGACGTCGGCAGGTGGGAACAGGTGATCAGGGCACGGTTTGGAGTCACCACGATCGGGTTGGCCGGTCTTCTCGTGCTGGGCGCAGCCCTCCTCCCAGCCGCGTCCCCGGCCGGCAAGGCGAAGCTCAGCGTGGCCTGCTTCGAGAGCACCACCCCCGCACCGGGCGAGAAGCCCGAGTTCCGGAAACGGCCCAGCAACTGCATCTACATCGACAAGCGGGGCCTGGCGAATCTGATCCCCCCGGCGACGACCGTGCGGACGACACGGGGCGTGCGCTGGACGAAGTGGGGCGGCAGGAAGGCGCTGGGCCGCGGCAAGGCGTTCGTCGCCGATCGCAACCAGCCGGTCGCGGCGCGGATCACGCTCTCCAGGCCGGTGAGGCGCTGCGGCAAGCGGGTCTACTCGAGAGCCAAGCTCCGCTACGAGTTCTCGGGGAACACGATCGGGCCGTACCGTCTCGTGACCTGCTGAGGCAGATCGTCGGTCCCATCGGGCCGCCCACGCCTCGGGTCCGACGACCCGCTCGGGTAGCGTGCGGACAAGGATCAGACGAGCTGATCTGCAGCGAAGAGGAGGAGCGATGGAGGCATATCCACCCAGCGGCCAGCCGCCCGCGGGGCAGCCGCCGGCCGGGGGGCCGCCTCCGGGCCAACCACCGGGTTACGGAGGGCAGCCGGCCGCGGGGGGTCAGCCGCCGCCGGGTCAGCCCCCGGGCTACGGGGGTCAGCCGCCGCCGGGAGGGCAGCCCCCAGCCGGGACGCCGCCCGCAGGGGGGCAACCCCCACCCGGAACCCCGCCTCCCGAGCCCGATCCGAGATGGGCGCTGTGGCTGGCCGGGCTCGCGGCCGTCGCGGCGATCGCGGCGCTGGTGCTGGTGATCACGCAGGACAACGCCTCGAGCGACGATGTCGCCGCGCTTCAGGACCAACTCGCAGCCGCCGGTCTCGAGAGCACAGCGGCCGGCGCCAAGGCTGAGAAGGAGGCCAAGCAGGCCGTCAAGCAGGGCGAGAAGGCCGTTTCGGGCGCGCTCGGCAAGACCAACGATCAGGTTGGACAGCTGCAGAAGGCGCAGGCGGACACGCAGGGCCAGGTCAAGGGCCTGACCGGCACCGTCGACGGCCTGCAGAAGCAGGTCAACGATCTGCAGAAGCAGGTCAACCAGCTCGCCAAGGAGGTCGCGAAGCTGCCCTAGCCGGGCTCAGCGACCGACCGGGTGGTGGCAGGCGGCGAGGTGGCCGCCGCCGTAGTCGACAAGCGGCGGCTCGGTCGCCGAGCAGACGTCGGTCGCCCGGGGGCAGCGGGTGTGGAAGCGGCAGGCCTCGGGCGGATTGGCGGGGCTCGGCACGTCGCCCTCGAGCACCGTCTGCTCCCGGGCCGCGTTCTCGCGCGGGTCCGGGATCGGCACGGCGTTGAGCAGGGAGACGGTGTAGGGGTGGATCGGATCGGAGCAGACCTCGGCTGCGGGGCCAATCTCGACGATCTTTCCCAGGTACATCACCGCGATCCGATCGGAGACGTGGCGGACGACGCTGAGGTCGTGGGCGACGAACAGGTAGGTCAGGCCGAGCTCGTCCTGGATGTCCTCGAGCAGGTTGATGATCTGCGCCTGGATCGAGACGTCTAGAGCCGAGACCGGCTCGTCGGCGACGATCAGCGCCGGGCTCAGGGCGAGCGCCCGGGCGATCCCGATCCGCTGTCGTTGCCCACCGCTGAACTCATGCGGATAGCGGTCGTAGTGCTCCTCGCCGAGGCCGACGCGCTCGAGCAGGTCGACGACGCGCCGCCGCCGCTCGTTGCCCTCGGCCACCTTGTGCAGCTTCAGCGGCGAGCCGACGATCTGCCCGACGCGCTTGCGCGGGTTGAGCGAGGCCTGCGGGTCCTGAAAGACCATCTGCATCTCCTTGCGGAGCGGCTGTAGCTGCTTGCGAGAGAGCTCGGTCAGCTCGGTTCCCCTGAAGCGCACCGAGCCTGCGGTCGGCTGGACCAGTTGCAGGATCGCCCGCGCCAGGGTCGACTTGCCGCAGCCCGACTCCCCGACCAGCCCCAGCGTCTCGCCCCTTTCGATCGAGAAGCTGACGCCGTCGACGGCGCGAACGGCACCGACCTGGCGGTCGATCAGGACTCCCGACTTGATCGGGAAGTGCTTCTCGAGGTCGGCGACCTCGAGCAGCGGCGCGGAGCCGTCGCCGCTCACGCGGCGTCGGCTCCCGTCTGCTCGGCCAACGCCGCCCGGTATCGGGACCGGTCGGCGCTCGGCAGCAGGCAGCGATCAAGGTGGGCAGGGTCGTCGCCGTGGGCCTCGAGCGGCGGCAACTCGCCGCAGCGGTCGAACGAGTAGGGGCAGCGAGGCTGGAAATGGCAGCCCTCCGGCGGGTCGATCAGGGACGGTGGCTGACCCTTGATCTGCACCAGCCGTTCCTTGCTGGGCCGGTCGAGACGGGTCACCGACCCCAGCAGCCCCCACGTGTAGGGGTGCTGGGGGTCGTAGAAGATCTGCTCGAGGGTTCCCGTCTCGACGACGCGACCGCCGTACATGACGACCACGCGATCGGCGACCTCGGCAACGACGCCGAGATCGTGCGTGATCAGGATCGTCGCGACGTCGTGAGTGCGATTGAGCTCCTCGATCAGGCGCAGGATCTGCGCCTGGATCGTGACGTCGAGGGCGGTCGTCGGCTCGTCGGCGATCAGCACCCCCGGCTCCAGCGAGAGTGCCATCGCGATCATCACCCGCTGCCGCATGCCGCCGCTGAACTGGTGCGGGTAGGCCCGGAAGCGCTCCTCGGCATCGGGGATGCCGACCGACTCCATCAACTCGATCGCCCGTGCGTTCGCCTCCGCCTTGGAGACGTCTCGATGGGCGTGGATCGTCTCAGTGATCTGATCGCCGACCCTGTAGACCGGGTTGAGTGAGCTCATGGGGTCCTGGAAGATCATCGCCAGGTCCTCGCCGCGGACCCTCCTCAGCTGGTCGTCGTCGGCCGCGATCAGGTCGGTCTCGCCGAGCATCGCGCGGCCCTCGATCGTCGCGTTTACGCCGCGCGTCAGGCCCATCAGGCTCATCGCCGTGACCGACTTGCCCGAGCCTGACTCGCCGACTATCGCGAGCACCTCCCCCTTGCGCAGGTCGAAGGAGACGTCATCGACCGCCCGCACGATTCCCGTCTCGGTCTGAAAGCGCACATGCAGGCCCTCGACCTCGAGCACCTTGGGGGCTCCGCCGTCGGCGCTCATGCGGCTGACTCGCCGCTGTCGAGACGGATGCGCGGGTCGAGGTACGCGTAGAGGATGTCGACCAATGCGTTGAAGAAGACGATGAAGAAGGCGCCGAACATCGTCACCGCGAGCAGCGGTGGCTGGTCGAGCTGGCCGATCGCATCGGCCGTGTACTGGCCGACGCCCTGCAGGTTGAAGACCGTCTCGGTGAGGATCGCACCGCCGCCGATCACGAATCCGAAGTCGAGACCCCAGAGGGTGACGACCGGGATCAGCGAGTTGCGCAGCACGTGCTTGAAGAGGACTCGCCGCTCGGACAGGCCCTTGGCGCGGGCCGTTCGCACGAAGTCCTCGTTCATCGTCTCGATCACATCGGAGCGCAGCACCCGCGAGTAGACGCCGATGAACAGGATCGAGAGCACCGTCCAGGGCAGGATCATGTGCCAGAGCCACTGCGTCGGGCTCTCCGCGAACGGCACGTAGCCGCCGTTCGGGAAGATCCCGAGCTCGAAACCCAGGTAGTGGTTGGCGATCGCCCCGATCCAGAAGACCGGCATCGAGATCCCGATCAGCGCGAGCACGGTCAGCGACCGGTCGGTCATGCCGCCCGCACGCATCGCGCTGAGCAGGCCGAAGCCGATTCCGAACGCCATCCAGATGAGGCTCGCTCCGAACGCGAGCACGAGCGTTCGCGGCAGCCCCTTCCAGATCTCCTTGACGACGTTCAGCTGGGTGAAGTAGGAGATCAGGTTGCCGGTGAAGATCTTCTCCATCGTCACCGCGTACTGCGTGTAGAGCGGCTTGTCGAAGCCCCAGTCCTTGCGAATCGCTTCGATCTGGGTCTCGGTCCCGTTCTTACCCGCCATCCGCACCGCCGGGTCCCCGTTCGGGATCACGTTGAAGATCGCGAAGGTGAGCACCGAGACGGCGAACAGCACGAAGATCATCGAGATCAGCCGGCGGACGATGAACCGGGCCATCTGTCCCTAACCCTCGATCCTCACCTTGGCCCGCGGGTCGAGCGCGTCACGGACGCCGTCGCCGAAGATGTTCAGCGCGAGCACGGTCAGCACCAGCATCGCGCCGGGGACCACCGCCAGATACGGGGCGGTGATGATCCGATCGACGCCGTCGTCGATCATCGTTCCCCAGGAGGGCTCGGGGGCCTGGACCCCGGCGCCGAGGAAGCTCAGCGCCGCCTCGAGCAGGATCGCGTTCGCGATCATCAACGGGAAGAAGACGATCACCAGCGAGACCGTGTTCGGGAGGATCTCGCTGAGCATGATCCGCGTCGATCCCATCCCCTGCGCCCGGGCCGCCTCGACGAACTCCTTCTCGCGCAAGGCCAGCACCTCGCCGCGAATCGGCCGGGCGAGGTAGGGGATGTAGACGATGCTGATCACGAAGATCGGGATCAGCAGCGAACCCGACTCGATCGTGATCGGACCGGCCTTGAAGCCGCCGAGGGCGAGAGCGGTGCCGAGCGCGACTCCGAGCAGGATCACGGGGAAGGCCCAGAGGATGTCCATGAAGCGCGCGATGACGCCGTCGACCCAGCCCCGGTGGTAGCCGGCCAGAAGCGCCGCGGCGATCGCCAGCACGGTGGTGATCAGCGCCGCGCTGATCCCGATCAGCAGCGAGTTGCGGCCCCCGTAGAGGAGGCGGACCATGACGTCGCGCCCGTTGCCGTCGGCGCCGA
Organism: uncultured Solirubrobacterales bacterium; assembly: GCA_963700785.1. GTDB lineage: Bacteria > Actinomycetota > Thermoleophilia > Solirubrobacterales > 70-9 > CAXMST01. The sequence continues at coordinate 11,212 of CAVOYZ010000022.1, read as the reverse complement.
GGAAGTAGGCGCCGTGCCAGGTCGGGCCGACCGGGCGGCCGTCGAGGCCGATCACGAAGACCTGCTCGCCGCCGACCTCGACCGTCTCGTCTGAGGAGGGCGTGTCGTAGGGCGTCTTGTGGGCGACGTGGTTCGCCCACAGCGGCGCGGCGATCGTGCTGGCGACCAGCAATAGGAAGACGATCCCGGAGGCGACCGCGACGCGGTTCCGCTTCAGCCGGCGGAGGCCGAGGCGCCAGGGGCTGGTGCCCTTCTCGCCGCTCTCGGCGAGCTCGGCCTGCAGCTCGGGCGGGACCTCGCCGACGGAGGCTTCCGGCTCGGTTCCCAGTACCTCGCTCAACTCATCGCCCGCCCCCGAAAGGCGAAGGGGGCGCCGGACAGCGCCCCCTCACGCGAATCGCCCGCTCGCCTCCGGCCCTCGCCTACTCGCCTTCCTTCAGCTGGAAGGACGAGTAGTCGTTGTAGTAGAGCGGGTGAACCACGACCGAGTCGAAGTCGATCCGGTCCGAGACGAAGGTCGACAGCTTGCGGTGTCCGTAGGGGGCGACCGCCGCCGAATCGACCGTGTACTTGTCCAGCTCCGCCCAGCGGTCGGCGACCGCCTGCACGTCCGGCTCGAGGCGCAGGGCATCGATCTCGTCGTTGATCTTCGGATCATCGACGTTGCCGAAGTTCTGGTTGTTCTGCGGCTGGATCGTGTCCCCGTCAACCAGGAAGTAGAAGTTGAGCGGGTGCGGGAAGTCGCTGAACCAGTTGGTGAAGCCGGTCTGCGCCTCCGTCGACTGATCGCCGATCGTCTGGAAGTAGACGCCGCCGTCGAGGATCTTGACCTCGGTGTCGAGCCCGATGTCAGCGAGCTGGTCGGCGTAGGCCTGGGTGACCTTGTCGGTCGGGTCGTCGTTGTTGCCCCAGACGGTCACCTTGGCGCCCTCGGCGCCCGCTTCCTTGATCAGCGCCTGAGCCGTCTCCAGGTCGGGCGCGGCGTTCGGATCGCCCCACGGGCAGTCGGTGGTGTCGAGCGCCTCGTCGTAGCCGGGGAAGCCGGGCGGCAGGAAGGTGCAGCCCGGGGCCAGCTCGCCCGCGAACAGGCGGGCGAGGGCCGGCTTGTCGATCCCGTAGTTGACCGCCTCACGAACCTTCGGATCGTCGAACGGCTCGACCTCGTGGTTCATGAAGAAGTAGTAGGTCGACGAGGTCGTGAACTCCGCGTAGCGCGGGTCACTCGTGTCGGGCCCGACCGACTCGACGACCGTCGGCTTCAGGTCCGCCGGCGGCGGGTCCTGCATGTAGTCGGTTGCGTTGTCGAGCACATCCTGGGCCTGCTTGCTCGAGCTCTTGACGATCTCCGTCGTAAGCGTGTCGATCTTGCCCTCGGGCACGCCCTCGATCCCGAGCTCGCCGAAGTCCTGCCGGCGCTCCATCACGAACTCGCGGTTCGGGACCGACTCGGTTATCTCGTAGCTGCCGACGCCCGGGGGCGGGCTCTCGGTCTGGTTCTTGAACGGGGTGTCGCCGGGGACGAGCCCAGCGAAGTTCATCGCCAGCACGTTCGAGAACGCGGCGTCCGGCGCCTCGAGGGTGATCTCGATCTCGCCGGTCTGATCGTCGGTCTTGATCCCCTTGATGTCGGCCTCGGGGTCGTCCTGGGCCTCGTAGTCCTTGGCGCCGACGATGCCCTCGTAGAACGGGGCGCCTCCGGAGCCGAGGTTGAGCACGCGCTTGATCGTGTGCTCGAAGTCACTGGCGACCACCGGCTGGCCGTCGGAGTAGGTCAGGCCGTCCCGCAGCTGCAGCGTGTAGACGGTGCCGTCCTCGGAAACCTGAGGCAGCTCCTCCGCGAGGCCCGGGATCAACTCGGCACCGGCCTCGCCGGTCTCGTGCCTGTAGGTGAGCAGCGGCGTGTAGACGAGCCACATCGGCTCCCAGCCGTTGACGGTGTAGGAGAGGGCCGGGTCGAGGAAGTCGGGCTGCGAGGTCTGGGTCAGCGTCGCCTCGCCGCCGGTCCCGCCGCTGGAGGCGGTGGTGGTGTCGCTGTCGTCGCTGCCGCAGGCCGCGATCAACAGCGCGGCGGCGACGGCGAAAGCCATGATCATCAGGACGCGCAGACTCCGCCGCCCCTCCGGTGCCCGATCAGACAATTCAGTTCCTCTCTCGATCTCTATCCCTGCTGCCGTTCGGCAGACTCACGCGAAGCCGATGCTCACGTGCCCAGCGGTAGCCTAGCCACTTCCGCTGCGTCGCCGCCTACCGGTCGGACGAGGCCCGCCCGGTAAGCTCTGAGCAGCCGGTGGGAGGGCGGCTCGGATGCCCATGGCTGACGATTCCTACTTCGATGACGATTCGATGCTCCGCCGCGTGCAGGGCGAGCGGATGCTGATGATCAGCGGACCGCGGGCGCTGCTGATGCAGGCGGCGCACCCGTTGGCAGTCGAGGGCCTGCTCGCCCACACCGCCGGCCTCGACGACCCCTACGAGCGGCTCGAGCGCACCGCCGAGGTGATGACCACGATCGGCTTCGGCTCCCGCAAGGACGCCGATCGGGTGACCAAGCGGGTCCGCGCTATGCACCGCCGGGTCCGGGGAACGATCGATCGCGACGTTGGGATCTTCCCCGCGGGGACTCCCTATGCCGCTGACGACCCGGAGTTGCTGATGTGGGTCCTGTTCAGCCTGGTCGACTCGGGGATCGTCGTCTACGAGCGCTTCGTCGGCGCGATGAGCGCGGATGAGAAGGAGCGGTACTGGGCGGACTTTCGCATCGTCGGCGGGCTCTTCGGGCTCGAGCCGACCGAGATGAGGTCCTCGATCAGCCGCAGGATCTGAGCCTGGATCGTGACGTCGAGGGCGGTCGTCGGCTCGTCGGCGATCAGCACCCCCGGCTCCAGCGAGAGCGCCATCGCGATCATCACCCGCTGCCGCATGCCGCCGCTGAACTCGTGCGGGTAGGCCTGGAAGCGCTCCTCGGCATCGGGGATGCCGACCGACTCCATCAACTCGATCGCCCGCGCGTTTGCCTCCGCCTTGGAGACGTCTCGATGGGCGTGGATCGCCTCCGTGATCTGGTCGCCGACCCGGTAGACGGGGTTCAGCGAGCTCATCGGGTCCTGAAAGATCATCGCCAGCTCCTCGCCGCGGACCCTCCTCAGCTGGTCGTCGTCGGCGGCGATCAGGTCCGTCTCGCCGAGCATCGCCCGGCCCTCGATCGTCGCGTTGACGCCGCGCGTCAGGCCCATCAGGCTCATCGCCGTGACCGACTTGCCCGATCCCGACTCGCCGACGATCGCCAGCACCTCGCCCCTGCGCAGTTCGAAGGAGACGTCGTCGACCGCCCGCACGATTCCGGTCTCGGTCTGAAAGCGGACCCGGAGGTTCTCGACCTCGAGCACCGTCGGGGCGTCGGTGGCAGGGCTCACGCCGCGGCCTCGCCGCTGTCGAGGCGGATGCGCGGGTCGAGGAACGCGTAGAGGATGTCGACCAGGGCGTTGAAGAAGACGATGAAGAACGCCCCGAACATCGTCACAGCGAGCAGCGGCGGCTGGTCGAGCTGGCCGATCGCGTCGGCGGTGTACTGGCCGACGCCCTGGAGGTTGAAGACGGTCTCGGTGAGGATTGCGCCGCCGCCGATCACGAAGCCGAAGTCGAGGCCCCAGAGGGTGACGACCGGGATCAGCGAGTTGCGCAGCACGTGCTTGAACAGCACCCGCCGCTCGGACAGCCCCTTGGCCCGGGCGGTCCGCACGAAGTCCTCGTTCAGGGTCTCGATCACGTCCGAGCGCAGGACTCGCGAATAGACCCCGATGAACAGGATCGAGAGCACCGTCCAGGGCAGGATCATGTGCCAGAGCCACTGCGTGGGGCTTTCCGCGAACGGCACGTAGCCGCCGTTCGGGAAGATCCCGAGCTTGAAGCCCAGGTAGTGGTTGGCGATCGCGCCGATCCAGAAGACCGGCATCGAGATCCCGATCAGGGCGAACACGGTCAGCAGCCGGTCGCTCATGCCGCCGGCGCGCATCGCGCTGAGCAGGCCGAAGCCGATCCCGAACGCCATCCAGATCAGGCTTGCGCCAAACGCGAGCACGAGGGTTCGGGGGAGCCCCTTCCAGATCTCCTTGACGACGTTCAGCTGGGTGAAGTAGGAGACCAGGTTGCCGGTGAAGATCTTCTCCATCGTGACGCCATACTGCGTGTAGATCGGCTTGTCGAAGCCCCAGTCCTTGCGGATCCCCTCGATCTGGGTCTCGGTCGCGTTCTTGCCCGCCATCCGCACCGCCGGGTCCCCGTTCGGGATCACGTTGAAGATCGCGAAGGTCAGCACCGAGACCGCGAACAGCACGAAGATCATCGAGATCAGCCGGTGGACGATGAAGCGGGCCATCCGGCGTCAGCCCTCGATCCTCACCTTGGCCCGCGGATCGAGCGCGTCGCGGACGCCGTCGCCGAATATGTTCAGCGCGAGCACGGTCAGCACCAGCATCGCCCCGGGAACCACCGCCAGGTAGGGGGCGGTGATGATCCGATCGACGCCGTCGTCGATCATCGTCCCCCACGAGGGCTCGGGGGCCTGCACTCCCGCGCCGAGGAAGCTCAGCGCCGCCTCGAGCAGGATCGCGTTGGCGATCATCAACGGGAAGAAGACGATCACCAGCGAGACCGTGTTCGGGAGGATCTCACCGAGCATGATCCGCGTCGATCCCATTCCCTGCGCCCGGGCCGCCTCGACGAACTCCTTCTCGCGCAGGGCCAGCACCTCGCCGCGAATCGGCCGGGCGAGGTAGGGGATGTAGACGATGCTGATCACGAAGATCGGGATCAGCAGCGAACCCGACTCGATCGTGATCGGACCGGCCTTGAAGCCGCCGAGCGCCAGAGCGGTGCCGAGCGCGACTCCGAAGCAGGATCACCGGGAAGGCCCAGAGGATGTCCATGAAGCGCGCGATGACCCCGTCGACCCAGCCCCGGTGGTAGCCGGCCAGAAGCGCCGCGCCGATTGCCAGCACGGTGGTGATCAGCGCCGCGCTGATCCCGATCAGGAGCGAGTTGCGGCCGCCGTAGAGGAGGCGGACCATGACGTCGCGCCCGTTGCCGTCGGCGCCGAGGAAGTAGGCGCCGTGCCAGGTCGGGCCGACCGGGCGGCCGTCGAGGCCGATCACGAACACCTGCTCGCCACCGACCTCGACCGTCTCGTCGGAGGAGGGGGTGTCGTAGGGCGTCTTGTGCGCGACGTGGTTCGCCCAAAGCGGTGCGGCGATCGTGCTGGCGACGAGCAGCAGGAAGACGATCCCCGAGGCGACTGCCACCCGGTTCCGCTTCAGACGGCGAAGGCCGAGGCGCCAGGGGCTGGTGCCCTTCTCGCCGCTCTCGGCGAGCTCCGCCTGGAGCTCCGGTGGCACGTCGCCCACCGAGACCGGCGGATCGGTTCCCAGTACCTCGCTCAACTCATCGCCCGCCGCCGGAAAGCGATGAGGGGGCGCCACCGGGCGCCCCCTCATGCAACTCGTCCCTTCGCCTCCGGCCGCTCGCCTACTGGCCGTCCTTCAGCTGGAAGGAGGAGTAGTCGTTGTAGTAGAGCGGGTGGACCACGACCGAGTCGAAGTCGATCCGGTCCGAGACGAACGTCGACAGCTTGCGGTGCCCGTAGGGGGCGACCGCCGCCGAGTCGACCGTGTACTTGTCCAGCGCCGCCCAGCGGTCGGCGACCGCCTGCACGTCCGGCTCGAGGCGCAGAGCATCGACCTCGTCGTTGATCTTCGGATCGTCGACGTTGCCGAAGTTCTGGTTGTTCTGCGGCTGGATCGTGTCCCCGTCAACCAGGAAGTAGAAGTTGAGCGGGTGCGGGAAGTCGCTGAACCAGTTGGTGAAACCGGTCTGCGCCTCCGTTGACTGATCTCCGATCGTCTGGAAGTAGACGCCGCCGTCGAGGATCTTGACCTCCGTGTCGAGCCCGATGTCAGCGAGCTGATCCGCGTAGGCCTGAGTCACCTTGTCGGTCGGGTCGTCGTTGTTGCCCCAGACGGTCACCTCGGCGCCCTCGGCGCCGGCCTCCTTGATCAGGGACCTCGCCTTCTCCAGGTCGGGCGAGGCGTTCGGATCGCCCCACGGGCAGTCCGTGGTGTCGAGCGCCTCGTCGTAGCCGGGGAACCCGGGCGGCAGGAAGGTGCAGCCCGGTGCCAGCTCGCCCGCGAACAGACGGGCCAGGGCCGGCTTGTCGATTCCGTAGTTGACCGCCTCACGAACCTTCGCATCGTCGAACGGTGCGACCTCGTGGTTCATGAAGAAGTAGTAGGTCGACGAGGTCGTGAACTCCGCGTACCGCGGATCGCTCGTGTCGGGCCCGACCGACTCGACCACCGTCGGCTTCAGGTCCGCCGGCGGCGGGTCCTGCATGTAGTCGGTTGCGTTGTCGAGGGTGTCCTGGGCCTGCTTGCTGGCGCTCTTGACGATCTCCGTCGTCAGCGTGTCGATGTAGCCGCTCGGGAACGCCCTCGATCCCGAGATCGTCGAAGTCCTGACGCCGCTCCATCACGAACTGACGGTTCGGCACCGACTCGGTGATCACGTAGCTGCCGACGCCCGGGGGCGGGCTCTCGGTCTGGTTCTTGAACGGCGTGTCGCCGGGGACGAGGCCGGCGAAGTTCATCGCCAGCACGTTCGAGAACGCGGCATCCGGCTCCTCGAGGGTGATCTCGATCTCGCCGGTCTGATCGTCGGTCTTGATGCCCTTGATGTCGGCCTCGGGGTCGTCCTGGGCCTCGTAGTCCTTGGCGCCGACGATGCACCTCGTAGAACGGGGCTCCGCCCGAGCCGAGGTTGAGCACGCGCTTGATCGTGTGCTCGAAGTCGCTGGCGACGACCGGCTGGCCGTCGGAGTAGGTCAGGCCGTCACGCAGCTGCAGCGTGTAGACGGTGCCGTCGTCGGAGACCTGGGGCAGCTCCTCCGCCAGGCCCGGGATCAACTCGGCACCGGCCTCGCCGCTCCTCGTGCTTGTAGGTGAGCAGCGGCGTGTAGACGAGCCACATCGGCTCCCAGCCGTTGACCGTGTAGGAGAGCGCCGGGTCGAGGAAGTCCGGCTGCGAGGTCTGCGTCAGCGTCGCCTCGCCGCCGGTCCCACCGCTTGCGCTGGTGGTGGTCCCGCTGTCGTCGCTGCCGCAGGCCGCGATCAGCAGCGCGGTGGCGATCAGCAAGGTCGTGATCAGCAGAACGCGGGGCCTCAGCCGCCGTCCATCCGGTGCCCGGTGAGTCAATTCAGTTCCTCTCTCGTGTTCCATTCCCTACTGCCGGTCGGCAGACTCACGCGAATCCGTTCCGCGTGCCCGCGCCAAGCGTATCCGTTCCCGCGGCGCCGGCGCCCTCCGGCTTGGGGCGGGCGTGCCGGTAAGCTGTCGGCAGCCGGTGGGAGGGCGGCTCGGATGCCCATGGCTGACGATTCCTACTTCGACGACGATTCGATGCTCCGCCGCGTGCAGGGCGAGCGGATGCTGATGATCAGCGGACCGCGGGCGCTGCTGATGCAGGCGGCGCACCCGTTGGCCGTCGAGGGCCTGCTCGCCCACACCGCCGGCCTCGACGACCCCTACGACGCGGCTCGAGCGCACCGCCGAGGTGATGACCACGATCGGCTTCGGCTCCCGCAAGGACGCCGATCGGGTGACCAAGCGGGTCCGCGCGATGCACCGCCGGGTCCGCGGGAACGATCGATCGCGACGTTGGGATCTTCCCGGCGGGGACTCCCGTATGCCGCTGACGACCCGGAGTTGCTGATGTGGGTCCTGTTCAGCCTGGTCGACTCGGGGATCGTCGTCTACGAGCGCTTCGTCGGCGCGACTGAGCGCGGATGAGAAGGAGCGGCTACTGGGCGGACTTTCGCATCGTCGGCGGGCTCTTCGGGCTCGAGCCGACCGAGATGCCCGCCGACCTCGATGAGCTCACCACCTACCGGGAGCTGATGTATGCGAGTGGCCGGCTTCACGTCAGTGACTGGGCGCGCACCAAGGCGCGGGAGATCGTCTTCCAGCCACCGGTGCCGATCGCCCTGCGGCCGCTGGTCGAGGCGGTCAACTACGCGACGATCGCGCTGCTGCCCGAGCCGATCCGCTCCCAGTACGGGTTCGCGCCGATTCCCCCGGCTCTGGTTCGCGGGCTGACGGTGAGGGCCGCCGCCGAGTACACGAAGCGAATCGTCCTGCCGCTGCTGCCGGCCGGCGTGCGGCGGATCCCGGCAGCGCGGACGGCGTGAGCGTGGACACGCCGGCGGACGGGCAGCGTGAGCAGGCGGACGGGGAGGAGGTCGAGGTGGAGGTCCCGAGGAGGAGCGCTCGCCGCAGATGAAGACCGGCCGGATCGGGCGCACGGCCGGCGTCGGTGGACTGGTCGCCGGGCAGGGGATCCGCTGGGCGGGCACCCGGATGGCCAACCTGACCCGCACCGACGAGGCCCGACAGCGGAAGACGGATGAGCGGGTGGCCGCGATGGCGACTCAGCTCGCGCGCCAGCTCGGCCAGATGAAGGGCGCGGCGATGAAGATCGGCCAGGTGCTCTCGACCGTGGAGCTGCCCGGTCTCAGCGAGGAGGGCCAGGAGGAGTTCCGCGCGGCGCTGGCGGAGCTGCGCGACAATGCGCCGAAGTTCCGCTTCGAGGACATCCGCGGCGTCATCGAGGACGACCTCGGCGGGCAGGTCTCAGACCACTTCGCCTCGTTCGAGCGGGAGGCCTTCGCGGCCGCTTCGATCGGCCAGGTGCACCGTGCGACCACCCACCAGGGCGAGCAGGTGGCGGTCAAGGTCCAGTACCCGGGAGTGGCCGAGGCCGTCGAGATCGACCTCCGCAACCTGCACCTGATCCTGCGGCTCGTGAAGCGGATGGCGCCGGGCCTCGATGTACACGCGGTCGGGGGCGAGATCCGGGAGCGGATCACCGAGGAGCTCGACTACGAGCTCGAGGCGCAGAACCACAGGGCGATCGAGCGAGCCTTTCGGGGCCACCCGTTCGCCACCGTTCCGACGGTTCACACCGCGATCTCGAGCCGCCGGGTGCTGGTCACCGACTATCTCGAAGGCCGCCGGTTCGAGGAGGTGATCGAGCTCGACGAGCCGACCCGCGACCGCTTCGGCGAGAGCGTCTTCCGGTTCTTCCTCTCGACCCGCGAGCGGACCCGGTTGGTTCTCGGCGATCCCCATCCCGGCAACTACCTGCTGCTCGACGACGGTCGCGTCGGCTTCCTCGACTTCGGCCTCCTGCGTCGGGTCTCGCCCCAGCATCTCGAGATGGAGCGCGAGCTTGGCCGGGCGATCGCCGAGCGGCGGGCCGAAGACGTCCATCACCTGATGTCGACGCTCGGCTACCTGCCGGAGCCCGAGGAGTTCGATCCCGAGGCGCTCGTCGATCAGGTCAGCACCGGGGCGGCCTGGCTGTTCGAGCCCGGGTTCCGTCGCCTCGATCCCGGCTACGCGCATCAGCTCCTCGAGCAGGGCGGCTCGCCCCGCAGCCCCCACTACGAGGCGATGAAGCGACAGACGATGCCCCCCGCCTCGCTGCTGATGCGTCGTCAGGAGGCGCTGATCCTGGTCGTGCTCGCCCAGCTCCGGGCGGGTGCCGATTGGACCGCGATCGGCCGCGAGTACGCATTCGGCGAGCCGCCGACCACCGAGCTGGGACGGGCCGAAGCCGAGTTCTGGGGCGTCTGAGCTGCGGCCCCGACGAGCCCGGGCAGCCGGTCCGCGGATCCCGCCTCAGGCGAACAGGGGCAGGGTGACGCAGTAGACGGCGACCAGCACCGCGCCCTCCCAGCGGACCAGGCGCCGGCCGGTGGCCAACAGCGCGCCGGCCGCGACCGCGAAGGCGGCCATCAGGACGATCGCGGCGCCGAGGCCGCTCGGGTCGAGCGGCGCCGCCGGCGTCAGCAGCGCCGCGGTCCCGGCGACGCCGAGGCTGTTGAAGAGATTGCTGCCGAGCACGTTGCCGATCACCAGGTCGGTGTGGGCCCGGCGAGCCGACTGGATGCCGATCACGATCTCCGGCAGCGAGGTTCCGATCGCGACCAGAGAGAGCCCGATGAAGGCCTCGGAGAGGCCGACCGAGATCGCGACGTCCGAGGCCGAGTCGACCAACAGCCGCGCGGCGACGATCGTCGCGGCCAGAGTTGCCGCCGCGATCGCCAGCTCGAGGCCGAGCGGGTTCTTGACCGCGCTTGGGTCGCCCTCGGGCTCCTCGGCGGGCCGCAGCACGATGAAGGCAACGGGCAGCGCGATCAAGAGGATCAGACCCTCGACGCGGCTGATCCCCCCGATCAGGGCGAGGCTGACGCCGATCACCGCGGCGATCGAGAGCGCGGCCTCGCGCCGGAGCACCGACTCGTGGACCACGAGCGGGACGATCAGGGCGGCGACCCCGAGGGCGAGGCCGACGTTGACGGTGTTGGAGCCGACGAAGTTGCCGACGGCGAGGCCGTCCTCGCCGCCGGCGGCCGCGAAGGCCGAGACCAGCCAGTCGGGAAGGCTCGTGCCGACGCCGATCAGGACCACACCGATGAACAGCGGGCTGGCGCCGAGCAGCGTCGCCACCGATGCGGCGGAGACCACGAACCGGTCCGCGGCCAGGGCGAGGGTCGCGAGGGTGGCGGCGATGATCAGGAGGTCGGCGAGCATGGTTGGCCCACCGGGGCCGGTGGGCCGGCGGCATCTTTGCGCAGGAGCGCCCTGCGGGGTTGCAATCATCCGGCCCGATGAGCCCGCACCTCTCACGGTTTCCGCGCCGCAAGCTCGCGATCGTCACCTGCATGGACTGCCGGATCAACCCGCTGGTGACCGCCGGGCTCGAGGTCGGCGAGGCGCACATCATCCGCAACGCCGGCGGCGTCGTCACCGCCGACGTGCGCCGCTCGCTGGCGCTCTCGCAGCGGGCGCTCGCGACCAAGGAGGTGTGGATCGTGATGCACACCTCCTGCGGCGTGCTCGGCCTCGACGACGCCGAGTTCCTCGACCAGATCGAGTCGGAGGTCGGGCTCCGGCCGGACTGGACCCCGGGCGGTTTCGAGTCGCTCGAGGTCGGGGTGCGCGAGGGGGTCGAGCGGGTGCGCGCCGACCCGGTCCTCACCTCGTCGGTAGTCCGCGGGTTCATCCTCGACATCGAGACCGACGAGCTGACCGAGGTCGTCGAGGCCTAGGCGAGAGGGGCGGCCCGCCTCAGGCCGGAGTCGGAGCGGGCTCCGGCCTGGCG
>CAVOYZ010000021.1:0-96890 GCA_963700785.1 uncultured Solirubrobacterales bacterium | reverse complement strand
TGCGGCCACGTCGGCTGCTGCGACAGCTCGCCGAACAAGCACGCGTCCGCCCACTACGCGGCCACCGGCCACGCCCTGGTTGCCAGCGCGGAGCCGGGTGAGCACTGGGCCTGGTGCTTTCTCGACAGCCTCCAGATCCGGACACGGGAGCCGATCCGGCCGGCCTTCGGTGCCGGCGAGTCGCGATCCGATTAGGCTGCGCCGATGGAGATCGAAGGGGCGGGCGCGCTCGTCAGCGGCGGTGCATCGGGGCTCGGGGCGGCGACGGTTCGCCACCTGCATGCGGCCGGCGCGACGGTGGTGATCGCCGACCTCAACGCTGAGGCCGGAGCGGCGCTCGCCGCCGAGCTCGGAGACGGCGCCGACTACGTCGAGACCAACGTCACCGATGAGGCCGCGGTGCAGGCGGCCGTCGAGCTGGCCTCGAGGCCTAAGCGCGGGCTGCGGATCGCCGTCGCCTGCGCCGGGATCGGCTGGGCCCAGCGGGTGACCGGCAAGTCGGGGCCGCACTCGCAGGAGATCTTCAACAACGTGCTCCAGGTCAACCTGGTCGGCAGCTTCAACCTGCTGCGCCTCGCGGCGACCGCGATGAACGAGAACGAGCCCGACAAGGAGGGCGAGCGCGGCGTCTTCGTCGCGACCGCGTCAGCCGCCGCCTTCGACGGCCAGATCGGCCAGATCGCCTACTCGGCGAGCAAGGGCGGGGTCGTCGGCATGACCCTGCCGGCCGCGCGGGACCTGTCCTCGCGCGGGATCCGCGTGGTCGCGATCGCGCCGGGGCTGTTCGACACGCCGATGATGGCGGCGATGGACGAGGACGCCCGCACGGCGCTCGGCGCTCAGGTGCCGTTCCCGAGTCGGCTCGGCCGTCCCGGGGAGTATGCGCAGCTGGCCGCGGCGATCATCGAGAACCCGATGATGAACGGCGAGACGGTCCGGCTCGACGGCGCGATCCGGATGCCGCCCCGGTAGGGCGGCCGCGACCTAGTCGGTCGCCGGGTAGGCGAGCTGCACGTGGCTGCGCGCGACGGCGATGAACGAGCGGCTGGTCGGCTCAGCGGGAGCACTTCCGTTCCGCGGCGTGATCTCCGCGTTGATCAGCGAGATGAAGTTCACCTCGCCGTGGTTGAGGAAGTCCGAGAGGCGGCTGCGAAAGCCCTCCTTGGGCAGGGTGATATCGCCGGTGATCTCGTGATTCGGCGTCTGCAGTACTACTCGCTCGGTCCGGGTTTCCATCTGAGACTCCTTATCGGGCGAATCGGCCGGCGGCTTGAGCCTGAACGAACCATGCCTGCGGCAGGGCCGCCGGGACCGGGCCGGGAAACGCCGGCACCCGCCGGGCGGCGGCCAGCGTCGCCGGACGATCGGCCATGATCGGCGCGAGATCGGCGAAGCTCTCGAGGCTGCGGATCGAGCTGAAGATCTGGAGGTCGGCGGCGTTCGCCTGCAGGCCGCCGATCGTCCCCTCCTCGATCAGGCGCTCGACCTGATCGAGCAGCCCGGGCAGCGCCGCGAGGTCGGCGCGGATCCGCGCCTCGTCGGCCCCGGCGATCCTGCCCATCAGGGCCGCGATCGGCTTGTTCGCGGCGGCCATGATCCCCGGCAGCGGCATCCCGACCACCTCGGTGGCCAGCCAGCGGCGAACCGCTTTGCTGCGGGTGGCTGCGAAGCGAAACACTCGTCTTGGGATCGGCTGCAGGACCGACTCCCCCCAGCGCTCCGCCTCGACGACCGCCGCACGCTGCCGCGGCTCGCTCGGGTACAGGGGCGGCTCGGGGCGGGTGCTCTCCAGGTACCGGGCGATCGCGAGCGAGCCCTGGACCCGGATCCCGTCGATCCGCAGGGCCGGAACCGTCGCCGCGCTGAATCCGAGCCCGCGAACGACGATCGGATGCAGCCCCGGCAGCACCTCGACCACCTGATGCTCGACCCCCTTGTGCTCCAGGGCGAGCCTGCTCGCCATGCCGGGATGCGAGAGCGAGAGGGTGTAGAGCCGGGCGACCACCTCCGGCTAGCTCTTGGTCTTCGACCCGCTCGCCTTTCGCCCCTTCGCAGCGCCTGATCGGGCCTTGGCGCCGGCCTTGGCGGCCGCCTTCCGGCTCTTCGCCGGGACCCCCTTTGCCCGCTTCGAGGAGCCGGCCTTTGCCCGGCGCCGGCGCCGGCGCTTCGGCAGCAGCGTCTCGGTCAGATCGTCCAGTGAGTCGCCCATGTACAGCGCCAGCCGCTGCAGGTGCGGAAGCGTGTCGCGGGCTCCGGTGAAGCCGAAGTTGAGCGTGCCGGCGTAGCTCAGGCAGGTGATGTTGAGGGCGTTGCCGTGGGTCAGCAGCGAGAGCGGGAACAGCGCGTCGAGCTTGGCGCCGTTGAAGTAGAGCGTCTCGCGCGGGCCCGGCACGTTCGAGATCGCGAGGCTGAACGGGGTCGGGGCGCTGCCGCCGAGCCCGGCGATCAGCCCGGCGATGTAGGGGCCGTTGAGCAGCAGCGTGTAGGGCGCCCGTGCCGATGCCGGCAGCTCGCTCTGGTGCCGTTTCGCCTCCGCGGTCGAGGCCTTGATCGTCGCGATCCGCTCGAGCGGATCGGCGATGTTGGTCCCCAGGTCCGCGACCAGCATGCCGACCGCGGTGCCGGTGCTCTGATCGTCGGCCTCGCGCAGGTTGACCGGGATTCCGGCGGTCAACGGCCGCTCGGGAATCGTGCCGTGCTCGCCGAGATAGCGCCGCAGCGCCGCCGAGGACAGGTAGAGCACGATGTCGTTGAGCGTGCAGTCGGCGGCCACCGCGAGCCGCTTCAGGCGGGTGAGGTCGTACTGCTGGGTCGCGAACCGCCGCTGGCCCTCGAGGTGGCCGCCGAGGGCCGAGTCGGGAGTCATGTAGGGGGCGCTGAGCGCACCGTCGTCCAGCGATGCCCGGCCGAGCTCGACGCCGGCCCGCCCGAGTGCGATCGCTGCCTCGGCCCCGCCGAGCGCGGCGCCGAAGATCGCGTCCAGCGGCCCGCCGCCGGGTTGCGCCGGCCGCGCCGGCCGCGATCCGGCGCCGACCGTCCAGAAGGCCCGCATTCCGCGCTTTTCGGGATCGGTGCTCAGCGTGCGCAGGATCAGCCGGATGCCGCTGACGCCGTCGATCAGCGAGTGGTGCATCTTCATGTACATCGCGAAGCGGTTGCGCTCGAGGCCCTCGATCAGGTGGATCTCCCAGAGCGGCCGGTGCAGATCGAGCTGGTTGCTGTGCAGTCGCGAGACGAGGATCCCGAGCTCGCGCTGGCTGCCGGGATGGGGCAGGGCGGAGTGGCGGACGTGGTAGTCGAGATCGACGTCCTTGACCTCGCGCATCACCGGCAGTCGCGGGCCGACCAACGGCCCGCCGTCGACGATCCTCAGGTTCCAGGGTGGGGGGACGGCCCGCTCCCGGCGCATTCGCGCCAGGGTCAGCGCGAGGAAGTCAGGGCCGGCGTCGGGCGGCTTCGTGAACTCGAACAGCCCGCCGACGTGCATCGGGGTGTCGCGCGACTCCAATAGCAGCCAGGCCGCGTCGAGGGGTGAGATTCGCTTCAGGTGACAGCCCTCCTCAAGTCGACTCTCAGCATAGGGGCTCGCCGCCTGATCGGACCTCGCTGCGGTCAGGCGACGACCTCGAAGTCGACCGGGTCGATCTCCCGCGTCCGGCGCCTGAACTCGAGCCAGGGGCCGACCCAGTTGTTGGTGTTGACCCCCTCGTCGTTCACATACCAGCTCGTGCAGCCCCCGCTCAGCCAGCGGGTCGGCTCGCTTCGCCGCGCGATCTCCTCGCGCCAGCGCATCTGCGCCTCCGGCTTCAGCTCGACGTAGCGGGCGCCGTCGCGCAGCTTCTTGATCCCGTCGATCGCAAAGTTGTACTGGCACTCGAGCGTGTAGGGGACCGATCCCGAGCCGTGGTTGGTGTTCGGTCCGTACATCACGTAGAGGTTCGGGAACCCCGCCACGGCCGTCCCGAGGTAGGCCTCCGGGCGCTGGCGCCAGACCTCGTTCAGCTCGTAGCCGTCGAGCCCGTGGATCTCCATCGGGGCGATGAAGTCGTGCGACTTGAACCCGGTCCCCCAGATGATCGTGTCCGCCTCGCGCTCGACGCCGTCGGATCCGACCACGCCGTTCGCCGTGATCCGCTCGATATCGCCTCCGATCAGCTCGACGTTGTCACGGGTCAGCGTCGAGTACCAGTCGCTGGTGAACAGCACCCGCTTGCAGCCCATCTCGTAGTCGGGGGTCGCCTTCGCGCGGAGCTCGGGGTCGGCGAGCTCCTTCTCGCGGTAGCGGTTCGCGACCCGGGCGAACGGGTTCATCAGCCAGTCGGTGCCGGTGAAGCCGTAGGTGGCGAGCTCGAAGAACCCGAACATCCCGGCCCGGGACAGGGCCACGCGGCTTGGCAGGCGGCGCATCAGCGAGCGCTCCCAGGGTGCGTAGCCGCGGTCGGCCTTCGGCAGGATCCAGGGGGCCGAGCGCTGGTAGATGTCCAGCCGGCCCACCTGCTTGGCGATCTCCGGTGCGAACTGGATCGTGCTGGCGCCGGTGCCGATCACCGCGACCCGGCGGCCCTCGAGGTCGTGGTCGTGATCCCATTCGGCGGAGTGGAAGATGTGGCCCTCGAAGTCCTCGGCGCCCTCGATCCGCGGGGTCGCCGGGTTGGTCAGCTGGCCGCAGGCCGTGACCAGCGCGTCGAATCGGTGCCGCTCACCGGCGGCGGTCTCGACCGTCCAGGTTCCGTTCTCGGGATCGAAGCTCGCCCGCTCGACCGCCGTCTCGAGCTGCAGGTGGGAGCGGAGGCCGAAGTCGTCGGCAACCTCGTTCAGGTAGTCGAGGATCTCGTGCTGGGGCGCGTAGCGGCGGGTCCAGCGGTGACCGGGCGCGAACGAGAACGAGTACAGGTGCGAGGGCACGTCGCAGGCCGCGCCGGGGTAGGTGTTGGCCCGCCAGACCCCGCCGACCGAGTCGCCCCGCTCGAAGATCGTGAAGTCGTAGATGCCCGCCTGCTTGAGCCGGATCCCGATCCCGAGCCCGCCGAAGCCGGCGCCGACGATCCCGACCGTGATCCGTCGTGCTCTGCCGTTGCCGCCCATCTCGCTCGCCTCCTCGGTTCCCCTTGGACCCTACTCCCAGGAGATCGCCAGGGAGGCCTCGGCGGTCGGCAGCGAATCCGGCTCGAAGTCGGCCAGCAGGTCACGCGGGCTCGGGCGGTCACCCGGATCGCAGAGCCCGAGCGACGATGCGAGCAGGCCGAGCACCTCGCTGGGCGTCTCGCCGAGCGCCCGCCGGTCGGTGAGGCTGACGGCGCCGTGGCGCTTTGCGAGGCGCCTGCCGTCGGGCCCGAGCACCAGCGGCACGTGCGCCCAGGACTCGATCGCCGGCAACCCCAGCGCCTCGGCGAGCCAGATCTGCCGCGGCGAGGAGCCGAGCAGATCGGCACCGCGAACGACCTCGCCGATCCCCTGGGCCGCGTCGTCGACGACCACCGCGAGCAGGTAGCCGTGGGCGCCGTCCTTGCGGCGGACGACGAAGTCGTCGACGACGCCGCTGCAGGCGCCGCGCAGCCGGTCCGCGAAGCCGACCTCGGCGGCCTCGGCACGGACCCGGAGCGCGGCCGGATGCCCGGCGCGGTGGCGGCGCTGCCGCTCGGCCGAGCTCAGCGTCCGGCAGGTCCCCGGATAGGCGCCCTCCGGCAGCTCGCCGTGGGGCGCCGACGGTGCCTCGCGGATCTCGCGGCGGCTGCAGAAGCACTCGTAGATCAGGCCGGCGGCGGCCAGCAGCTCGAGCGCCGCCGAGTATGCGCCGCCGCGCTCGCTCTGTCGCAGCGGCCGCTCCGCCTCGTCCCACTCGAGGCCGAGTGCCCTCAGGTCGGCGAGCTGCCGATCGGCGATCCGGGGGTCGGATCGATCGGGATCGAGATCGTCGATCCGGACCACGAAGCGCGAGTCCTGCGAGCGGGCGAAGAGCCAGGCTAGGAGCGCCGTCCGCAGGTTGCCGAGGTGCAGGTCGCCGCTCGGGCTCGGCGCGTATCTGCCGTCGCGGTTCAAGCGAGCTTTGGCTTGTGGACCTCGGCCTCGGCGTCGTAGCGCTCGTGCGAGCGCGCGAGCTTGGTCGCGTCGTAGCGCTTGCGTGCCCACCACGAGTCGGGCCTGGCGAGACGGATCGCGCCGGCCAAGCCGACCGGCCACACATAGACCCCGAAGACCCCCCACATGAGCTTGCCCTTGAGCATGCAGACGAGGACGAAGCTGAGCCCGATCGCCTGCATGATGATGATCTCGATCACGTCGCCGATGCCACCCTCGGTGCCGATCGAGACCGGGTAGACGCCGATCACCATGAAGCCGGTGATGATCGCGAAGACGATCACCGCGTCGATCGACTGCCGGCCCTGCTCCGACCAGTAGACGTCGTCGAGGTGCAGCCACAGAGCGAACTCGTCGAGGGTCAGCGCCGCGCCGATCCCGAAGGTGATCGCGGTCACCTCGAGCGGCGCCTCAATCGCGACCGCCAGCAGGCCGGCGATCAAAAGCAGCGCGATGCCCCAGACCAGGTGGTGGATGTGGGTGTCGCCTGCCTCGACGTTGCCGAGCCAGCTGTAGCGGCCGGAGCGGATCGAGTGGGTGATGAACCGGGTCAGGCCGAAGGTCGCCCCGAAGGCGATCAGCATGAACAGCGCCGGCTGGTTGCCCTCGTCGACGATCACCGTCTCGTAGGTGGAGGAGAGGCTGGCGAGTGCGGGGAGCGAGCTCACGGCGGGGATCATTGCGAACCGGGCCGACTACACCCGGGGACCTGAAGCTGGGGGCCGGGGCTAGCGGGCGGCCGCGGGATCGGCCTGCCGCGGGCTCGCGGCCGGCATCGACTGGATCCGGGCCTCGCGGCCCCCGGCCAGCCTCCGCGCGGCGGTCGTGAAGTCGTTTTCAACCCGTCGCAGCGTGTGGCCTGCCCAGCGGGTCGAGACCAGGGCGGGGAGGGCGCCGATCACGACCTGAAAGCGCCCCCGCGGGCCGGGCCAGCTCGGGTTGCCTGTCCGGGTGGCGCACGAGCGGTAGTGAAGGTCGGTGAACAGCAGCATCAGCACCGCCGCGGTTCGCACCGACGCCGCCTGCCCGAGCTCGAGCCGGCCGAAGAGCCGGCGGTAGGCCGGCGCCCGGGAGAGGGCCATCGCCAGGTAGTCCTCGCGCACCTGTCGCACCGCGACCTGTGGCTCGGGACGGCCGGCGACGCTCCCCAGATAGGGCTCGAGCGCCGGGTGGTAGGCGACTCCGCGGGCCAGGTCTCGCTCGATGTCGCGGCTGACGTTGGCCAGCTGGATCATCTCGCTGACCAAGAACGCGTCCTCGCGGGCCGGCTCGGTCAGCTCGCGCCTGCTGAGCAGCTTCAGCGTGAACACCGCCGGGTGGCCGATCACATGCCGGCAGTAGCGCGCGAGTTGCTGCTCGTCGAGCAGGACGCCGCCCTGGCGCGCGAACAGGTCCCGCGACCAGATCATGCCCGCGGCCATCTCCCGGATCAGCTCGCGGATCTGCTCCTGGACCTCGGGGCTGAGCGTCTTGAAGATCGCGTCGACGTGGCCGCAGCGGGCGATCAACAGGAGATAGACGCGATCGCGCTCGTCCCGGGCCAGATCGGCGGGAATCGGCGAGGGAGGAGCCGGCGAGGCGGAGTCGAGGCGGGCCGCGAAGCGCCGCAGCTCGGCGATGCTCTCGGCCGGGTTGGGGATCAGGTCCTCGTAGGTGTCGAGCATCCGGCAGTAGAGGTAGGCGACGGCCGCGGCCCGTGCATCCTCGGTCGGAAGCACGACGATGCTTGCCGCAAAGCTACGCGCGGCGTGCGGGAGAACGCGCCAGACGAACCGCTCGGGATCGGTCTCGCGGGCCAGGGCCTCGAGGTCCGGCTTGCGTCGATTGACCAGCAGGCCCCGCATCAATGGCATTGCCCCGAGTCTGGGCAGTGGCGTACTCCTCACCCGGCTCAAGCTAGCAGCGCTCCCCCGGCGACGTTTCGGCTGGCCTTTGACGGACGGCAGGCAGTCAGCGCCAACGAGGGGTCCACCTCCCGATCGTGACTTCCTGGCCGCGGTTGCCCTACGGTGCCCTCCGAACGGCGCCAAAGAGGAACGAGAAGAGCAGGGATGCGGTGCTTCGACTGATCCGGATAGACCTCGCCCGCAGGCGGCTGCGGACGATGCTCGCGGCGACGGGCATCGCCGTGGGCGTTGCAGCCGTGGTCGCCCTGTTCGCGCTCGGGGCGGCGATCGAGCGCAGCGCGGCGGGGCTGGCCGAGCTCGGTGGGGCGGAGTTCGGGCTGTTTCAGTCCGGTCGCGGCGACCTGGCAGCCTCTCGTCTACCCCAGTCGCTCGCCGACTCAGCACGCGATGAGCCGGGTGTAGAGGACGCCGCCCCGATCCTCGTACTCACCGAGCAGCTCCCAGACGAGAGCACGTTCCTGATGTTCGGCGTCGATCCCGAGAGCTTCGTGATGAGCCGCCTCGTCTTCATCAGTGGCGGCCCGCCACGCGCCGACGACGAGGTGGTGTTGGGCGATGGCGCCGCTGATGATCTCGGCCTGGCTGCGGGAGATACGCTGCGGGTGGGGAGCGGAGAGTTCCGGATCGTCGGCGTGTACAGCAGCGGCCTGCCGTTCGAGGACCAGGGGGCGGCGCTGCCCCTCGAGTCTGCCCAGGGCATTGTCGGCTCAGGCACGGATGCGACGACGATCGCGGTCTCGGTCGCGCCGGGCTCCGCGTCGGCTGACGTAGCCGAACGCCTGGAGCAGGCTTTCCCCGGGACCGTGGCGATCAGCGATCCCGGGCAGGTCAAGCGGCTCGACACCAACGCCCTGCTGGTCGATAAGGCGACCGTGGTCCTCACGGCGCTCGCACTGCTGCTCGGCGCGATCATGGTCATGAACACGACCCTGATGACGGTCCTCGAGCGTCAGACCGAGTTCGCGCTGCTGGTCGCCGTCGGCTGGCCCGCCTGGCAGATCATCAGGCTGGTGATCGGCCAGGCCGTGCTGCTGGGGCTACTCGGCGCCTCACTGGGCCTGCCCCTGGGCCTCTTGGCGGCGGAGTTCGCGCCCCGGCTGCTCGGGGTGTCGGCGTTGGTCGACCCAACGGTGAGCGCCGGCGGGCTCGCCCTGGCGCTCGGTGTGGCCTTGAGCACCGGGGTGCTCGGCAGCCTCTACCCGGCCTGGCGAGTCACCCGCCTGCAGCCCGCGGCGGCGCTTGGCTGAGCCCGGCCGCCGCCGGCTCGTCGACTTCGAGGCGACCGTCACGCAGTCCCAGCAGACGAGTGGCCCGGGCCGGCGCTGCCGGGTCGTGGCTGACGAGCAGCACCGTGCGGCCGTGAACGGTGCTCAGTTCGCCGAGCAGGTCGAGGAGCTCCAAGGCGGACTGCTCGTCGAGACTCGCGGTTGGCTCGTCCGCGAGCAGCAGGCGGGGTCCGTTGATCAGCGCCCGGGCGACCGCGACCCGCTGCCGCTCGCCGCCGGAGAGCTGGGCGGGGAGGTGATCTCCGCGCTCAATCATCCCCACCTCGATCAGCGCCTCGCGGGCGCGATCCGCCCGCTCGTGTTGGGGCACTCCCGTCGGCAGGAGCGGAATCTGGACATTCTCCGCCGCGGTCATTGCCCCGATCAGGTGGTGAAGCTGGAAGATGAAGCCGACGACCTCGCGCCGGTAGCGCGCCCTGTCGGGTAGATCGGAGAGCGGGACGCCATCGACTTCGATGCGACCTGAATCCGGCTCGTCGAGGGCTGCGATCAGATTCAGCAGGGTCGACTTGCCCGCGCCGGATCTCCCGGTGAGCAGGCCCAACTCACCGGGGGCGAGCCGGAACGAGACGTCGTCCAGCACCTTCGCTCCGCTCTCGTAGGTGCGGCTGACGTGCTCGACTAAGAGCTCGGCGCCGTTCGGATCAGCGGGTCGGACCACGGGGGGTTTCTACCTTCGATCAGCTTTCGCCGCTTGGCGGCTTCGGGTCAAAGGCGTTGCCACCGCCGTGCAGGCGGAATACTCTCGTGACCGTGACGACGCTCAGAACCGCTGTCTTGCTATCCGCCACGACGGCCACGTCCCGCCACCGACTTGACAGCGACCGTGACTAGCGCCGGGGCCAGCCCGAACGGGCTCGGCGACCTCTCACCGGCGATGTTCGCGGCTGAGCAGGCGGTCGACATCGCCGCGGCGGCGATGGTCCGCGGTCGCTCGCACATCAGGGCCCTGGTCGACAAGGGCGACTACGGCTTCGCGACCGTGATCGACGTCGAGATCGAGCGGCTCGCTTCCAACATGACCCTGCGTCGCCCCGACCTGTCCTGACGCGAAATCGGAGAGCTCGGGGTTCAATGCCGGCCATTTCGGCTGACCGCGGCCGTCGTTTCCCGCGCCGAGGAACCCCGCGTGCCGCGGCAGCGGGCCGGCCCTCGCCGGTTGCGGCCGCTCAGCCCGGGCTGGGTCCCGGCGGCTCCGCCTCAGGGGGCTGCCAGAGCTCGATCCGGTTGCCCTCAGGATCGACGGCCCAGCCGAAGCTCCCGAGATCGCCTTCGTCGACCTTCGGGTCCACCTCAGCGCCGGCGGCCTCGAGGCGCTCTCGCACGCCGGCGAGATCGTCAACGCGGAAGTTGACCATCCACTGCTTGCCCTCGGCCAGGTAGTCGGTATCCGAGTCGAACGGTGACCAGATCGTGACGCCGCCGTCGGGCTTCGGGTCGTCCTCCCAGCGAAACGCCGAGAAACCGTGCTCGGCGATCTCGATCCCGAGCGCCTCCCGGTACCAGTCGGCCAGCGCCTTCGGGTCGCTGGCGCGAAAGAAGATGCCGCCGATCCCGGTTGCCCGTGCCATGAAGGCAATCTATCGCCCGACGGATCTTGAGCGAGACGCCCGACGCCCGGGCCAAGAGCGCCCGGCGCCGCGGCGGCGACTTCGGGCGCGGCGGCCCATGGGCACCGCTGCGCTTCTCGTTGTATATGTTTCTGGCGTGAGCCCCGCCCGCACATTCCTCGGTGTCACGCGCGCCCTGATCGGCATCGGCAGCTGGATCGCGCCGGACTTGACGGCTCGGCTCTTCGGGATCGACCCCGCGCGAGCTGACCGGTTCATCGGCCGTCTGTTCGGCGCCCGGGAGCTCGCACTCGCGGGCGCGCTGCTCGCCGCGCCCCCGTCGGCGGTGGCGCCCGTGGCCGCAGTGGGCGCCGCCGTCGACTCCGTCGATGCGATCGCCGGCTTCGACGAGCGCCGGCGCGGCAACCTCTCGACCCAGGCGACCCTGCTCGGGCCGGTCGGCGCACTGCTGTTCATCGCCCTCGGCGTCTTCGTGGCCCGGGAGGCGTCGGCGAGCGCCGACGCCGGTTGAGCGACCGACTTCCCTACGCGAGCCCTGGCGGACGGCGGCGGACGCTGCTTCAGTCGAGCCGCAGGAACTCCACCGTCGTCCAGGCCGGGCGAAACCCGAGCCGCGAGTAGAGCTGCTGCGGCCGACCCTCGTCCTCCGCGCAGATCCAGAGATCCCCGACCCCGGCTTCGATCGCGGCGGCGACCGCCGCCCCCGTCAGAGCCGTGCCGTGCCCGGCGCCACGGTGCTCGGGGCCGACGTAGACCTCGGTGATCTCCGCTGCCGAGCCGTGGCGTTCGAGCTGCGCGAAGCCAACCGGAACGCTGCCGGCGCGGACCGTCAGGACCTGCGCGTTACGAAGCTGCGCCACCTCACGCGCCTGATCCGGATAGCGGCCAGGGTCGTGCCCCGGGAAGTCCTCCTGATGCCAGGCGGCCCGGAGCTCCTGAACGGCATCGAGGGGCACGGTTTCGACCCGGACCTGCGGCGCTGCCGGCGCGGTGCCCTCGTGCCTCATCCAGACCAACCGGGTGGCCCTCCACCCCCTGGCCTCGAACTCGGCTTGCAGCGGCTCAGCGGCCGATGGGAGGTCGAAGTCGAGGCGACGATGGCCGAGGCCGGCCAGGGCTTCGTCCGCAAGCGCCGTCAGCCCGTCGACGCTCATCGCCGCGTCGTCCTCGACGCGGACGACGTTCAAGTCCCAGTAGTCGGGGTATCGCGTGGCCCTGGCGATCGTCCCGTGGGCCCACGGGCGCAGGACATCGCAGGCCGCGGCCTGGGTGGCGTCGCGCCAGGTCCGAGCCTTCTCGGCAGGGTCGTTGACTCGGTCGCAGGCGCTCATGCCGCCAGGGTAGGCCGAACGACGCGGGCGCCCCTCGCAGCCGAGCCGCCCCATCCGATCGCTCGGCGGCCCAGCCCACCGCCCTAGCGGGGCGGGATCAGCGAGACTTCGCCCGCCTGCGGGCGACGGCGTCGCCGCGGTCGCGAAATCCGATCTCTCGCCCGCGAGGGGAGGCTAGGAAGGTCCGCGGCGTGTCGCGTCGACGACCGCGATGCAAGCGATAAAGCTCTGGCTTCATTTTTATTGTGATGACCTTCGGGTTCGTGTAGGCTCGCTCGCTCGGCGGAGTCATCGAGAGGCGGGTGTTGATGCGGCGAATCGGATCGAGGGGCCGGAGATGGGGCGGACGGGTTGGCCTCCTGTTGGCCTCGGTGGTGGTCCTCGCCCTTGTGGCACTGCCCGCCGCCGCCGATGCCGCGGTCTTCTGCGCGCCCGCTCCGTGCGCGGAGGGCACCCCGAAGACGACGATCGAGGATGCGGTGATGGCCGCCGACACGGCGCCCGGCCCCGACACCGTCGCGATCGGTCCCGGCATCCACAGCCTCGGCAAGGGGCAGTTCGTCAACCAGCCCGACACCGACATACGCGGCGCCGGCAGGGCCGAGACGATCCTCACGGGCGACGATTTCCCCCCTGGTGGTCCCGATATGGGCCGCTCGGTGATCTCCGGCTACATGTCGCGGCTCGCCGACCTGACCCTGCGAATTCCCTCGGCGGTCACCGCCGGTAACTCCACGGCCCAGGGCGCCGACATCTACAACGGCCTGGTCGAGAACGTCAAGATCGACGCCCAGGGCTCGACCTTCGGCCCCGGCCTCAATGACGGCTCCGCAAACGCGATGCTGATCCGCGGCGGCGAGGTCCGTGGCCTCGAGGTCGACCTCGACCCCGAGATCGACGCCGCCGGGGTCTTGGTGATTGGGGGCATCGAGCTCGATGACGTCACGATCAACGCGCCGCGGCCGTTCGACAGCTCGCCCCAGGCGAGTCCCGACCCCACGACGGTCACGGCAAGGCGCTTCCGGGTCACGTCCACCGACCCGATCTCCGTCTCCGACGGCTTCCTCGAGCTCAGCGACTCGGTGATCGATGTCTCCTCGGCACCGCCTGCGGCCGGCGAGGACTTCGTCACCGGCGTCGTGGCCGTCGACGGCCGGGTCCCCGATCCCGCCGGCCTGACCCTCGACCGAGTCACCCTCGTCGGCAACGGCGACCCCACCGCCACCGCGCTCTCGGTTGCCGGCCAGGGTGGGACGCCGGCGACCTTCATCCGCGCGCGCCACGTGCTCGCCTCCGGCTTCGACCGCGCCCTCGCCTACCAGAACTTCGGCAGCAACCCGACCGCGACGATCGACTTCTCGAGCCTCCCGCAGGGCCCCGGGACGATCGTCAACACCGGCCCGGGTCCCGCCACCCTCGGTGGCGATCAGGCGACCGCAAACCGCGGTCGCGATCCGAGGCTGCTCGGTGATCTCAGCCTCCCGTTCGGCTCCCCCGCCGTCGACATCGGCGGCGCCGACCTGATCCCGGGGGACCCGACGGACCTCGCCGGCAACCCGCGGCCGGCGGACGGCAACGGCGACGGCTCGGTCCTCAATGACGCCGGCGCCTTCGAGCGCACCTACTCCCCCGACGGGGCGACGCTGAAGATCAAGGGCAAGCGGGTGAAGCTGAACCGCCAGGGCGGGGGCAAGGTCGCGCTCGCGTGTCCCCCCGCGAACGAGCAGCCCTCCCCCTGCACGGCGTTACTGAAGCTGAAGACCGCGAAGGAGGTCAGGTTCAAGGGGAGCAAGCGGAAGCTGACCCTCGCGAAGGCGAAGTCGATCAAGATCAAGGCCGGCAAGACCAAGAACGTCAAGGTCAAGGTCAAGGGCGCGAAGCTGAGGTTGCTCCGCGAGTCCAAGCAGGCCCGCAAGGCCCGGGCCAAGGTCGAGGTCAGCGACGGCTACGACGAGCGCGGCTCGGTCGTCAAGAAGCTGAAGCTGAAGCCGCGGTCCTGAGAGCGGAGGAAGTCTGGTGCCCCTCGCCCGAGGGACCGGCTAGGACCCGCCGCTGCCGAGGGTGGCTATTGGATTCACCATCGGGCATGGGCGGGCACTAGTGGGCAAGTACACGGGCGGTGGCTCGGGGTCCGCCGTTCGAGAAGACGGTCGCTGGTGGGTCTCGAGCGAGGAGTAGCAGCAGTACGGCGCCCGGGCGCCCAGAAGAACACAGCGAGCCTCGCTACTCCGGGCAGTCGTAGCCCGGAAGTTGCTCCGACTCGACACGGTCACATCCCGAATGTGGCACGCCGCGTTTCCCATCCCTGACCCGGTGCCGGGCATGCTCAGGGTGCGGAGCGTGAAGCGGCGAGGCGTTGCACTCGATTGCCACTCGATGTGGTCGGGGTAGCTCCTCGACTGGGGTTCAAGTCCCCCGCGCTCCGCCGCTACTGCCGGGGGCGGCTTGGCAACCGCCCGCCGGCATGCAAAGCTTCAAGAACGAGTGGCAGTCGAGTCTGGAGTAGCTCTCCAGCCGCAGCCCACGGCCCGCAGCGCGCGGGCCGTTGCGGTTAATGGTCCTTCACGCGCAAAGGCACAGATCCAGGGTGGCCCCGGCCCCAAGAACATCGGCGGGGCGAGACTAGCCGGCGTTGGCCCCAACTCCGATGCGAGCGCCCGCGCCGTGCTCTGGCTCTTCCCGCGCCATGCTCAGATCGAGCTCGACCGCATGCGCAAGCTACCCCGGCACCCGCAATCGGCGTTTCTCGTCTGGCTCGCTACGGGCCAGAGCCGGGGCTACATCGGCGGCGCATTCCCGAGGAGCTCGGTCGCCTACGGACTCGACGCGATCGTCCCTGGACGCAAGTCGGTGTCGCACCACAACGCACGTGCTGCCGATCGACTCGTGATCACGATCATGGATCGCGGACGCGCCCTGAGGTTGGCTCGGCGCGAGCAGCGGGCGAAATGGAAGCGCGTGACCAGCATCCGAGGGGAACGCGTGGTCCGCGGACCGGTCACCAAGTAGCGCTTTTCGCGCAACTAACCACGAGGGGTTCCTTCACAGATGCTGCCGGAAGCAACTACCTGACCGGTCACTCGACAGGCGCGCTCCCGTCGCCTAATCGGCACACTCGGTCTCCCACGTCTCACACCGACTCCCTGATCCTCATCGGTGCGGAGCGTGAAGCGGCACGGCGCCGCGTCCAACTGCCAATTGCGACGGTCGGGGTAGCCCTCGGCTGGGGTTCGAGTCCCCCGCGCTCCGCCACATCGCCGGTGGTGGCCCTTGGCAGCAGCCATCAGCCGGCGTACAATCTTCTGCGATTGGCAGTTGGACCCGGGGTAGCTCCCCGGCCGCAATCCACGACCCGCAGCGCGCGGGTCGTTGCGGTTAAGGCGCCCAGGTTGCCCTGTTTCCTTCCGCGGCCGTGTCCGTGCCTGAGTCTGTGGCGTTCACGTGGCGCGACCGACTAATCCGCCCGACCCGATCATTGTGCACAGTGAATGGCGGCGGGTCGCTTCGCTTCATCGAGGCTCTTGGGCCACTCGCGTCGGGACGCCGGGCGCATGCCTTGGGGTGGAAAAGTGGGCACTAGTGGGCACAAAGCGTCGAAAGCGCCCCGGGGCAGTTGCCGGTCGATCCGGCGTCATGGACCAGAAATGGCTTGTTCAGCCACCCCCGGTGATGGGCGCTGCTCGGATCAGCCTGAACTGCTCAGCCCGCTCGCAGAGAACTGACAGTTCCCGAGGCCGAACAGCCCCCTTGTGGCCATTGCGGCTCCGTCGAGCATCTCGCCGTTCGCCGTAGCCGCCGAGTAGGTGGCACGGTCCGCGCCGACATTGCTCACCTCAGCCAGCGTCCGACTGTCATTGCTGCCGAGGAGCGCTGCCAACTTGACATCGCCCAAAAAGGCCTGAAATGTCACGAGACCTTGCTGCGTCGTGGTCTCCATGTCGATCCGCGCCGTGATGCTGTCGTCGCCCTCGCGCACGCATCGGCCCACCAGTCGCAACAAGCCGGCGTCGATCAAAGTGACCTCGTTGGAGCCGGGCGTCGTCGGGGCATCGAGCCCAACGTAGCCGGAAGTTCTGACACTCGTGGCCTCCGCGAAGTCGGATGCGTCCTTGCCGTCGAGCAGGTCGGCCTCGGCGGCGGTCTGCGCGCTTGCGACCGACAACTTCGGCTCGCGTTTGTCGATGCGCTTGTTCGCCTCCTTCTTAGAGATCTTGGTGACTTGCTTCCTCTCCTTCTTGTTCAGCTTGCTGATCGTCACGCCTGCGACGGCTCCACCGCCAAGCGACGCCACCAGGGCCACGGCGGCGACGAGCAGGGCTGGCGACGGCTTCGCTCCCTTGATCCTCCCCATTGGATGCTCCTCCCGAGTTGGTTGGGAGCGAGCCTATGCCGGGAGCGGCTGGGGCGCAACCGCAATGACTCCCCCGGGCTAGCCGCACCCGCGGCGAGCACCTGGCCCCCGGCCGGTGACCAGATTGCGCTCTTGCGTTCCCCTTCCCGGCCGAGGGTCGGGCTCACTTCCCGGAAGCACCGCTCACGCCGCGCCGAATCGAAGGCTGTGTGCCGCTGTGGGACTGGACGTTGCTCGATGCGGTGCTGTAGCTCTTCTCCGCGCTAAGCGCCCATCGCGGTGTCAGTCTCAGCGCCCACTGAACCAGCGACGGTTGTGGAAGGCGATCTGAAGCCGCGCGAGGCCGAGGCCAAGCAGTACTGCAAAGAGCAGGCTCGTGAGCGAGGTGAAGTCGCTGAAGTACCACACACCGCACATCACGCAGGTCGTGAGGAAGTAGCGGAGCTGGGCCTCGCCACGTCCGACAGGCGGCTCCTCGAGTTCCGAGCTCATGAGCCAATGATCGACGCCACGGCGCGATCCCTGAATGCGGCACCCCGCTGGGCCCCCGTGTCGCTCATTTCCCGCGCGCGGGAACACGGCCTTGGGACGGTCGCAGATTGGGTGCTGCGATGGCCGTTCTGTTGCAAGGGAGTGGCAGGTCCTTCTCGCGCAATCAGCCGCAGAAGCGAACTTCCCGCCAGCCGTCCGGAACCCACCATCCACCTGCCGTTCGCCGACTCGACACGGTCACATCCCGAATGTGGCACGCCGCGTTTCCCATCCCTGACCCGGTGCCGGGCATGCTCAGGGTGCGGAGCGTGAAGCGGCGAGGCGTTGCACTCGATTGCCACTCGATGTGGTCGGGGTAGCTCCTCGACTGGGGTTCAAGTCCCCCGCGCTCCGCCGCTACTGCCGGGGGCGGCTTGGCAACCGCCCGCCGGCATGCAAAGCTTCAAGAACGAGTGGCAGTCGAGTCTGGAGTAGCTCTCCAGCCGCAGCCCACGGCCCGCAGCGCGCGGGCCGTTGCGGTTAATGGTCCTTCACGCCTAGAAGGCACAGTGAATGGCGGCGGGTCGCTTCGCTTCATCGAAGCTCTTAGGCCACTCGCGTCCGGTCGCCGGGCGCATGCGTTGGGGTCCACCAGTGGGCACTAGTGGGCACAAACGTCCAAAAAGCGCCCCGGGGCAGTTGCCGGTCGATCCGGCGTCAAGGCCAGAAATGGCTTGTTCAAGCCGCTTCCGCCGATGGGCGCGGCTGGTTTCGAACCAGCGACCTCTCGCGTGTGAGGCGAGCGCTCTCCCACTGAGCTACGCGCCCGGGATCCGGGCGGGGGATGATACGAGGGCCGGTTGCGATCGGTGGCTCAGGGGAGGGCGATGCCGCCGCGCTCGAGGCTTGGTCGCGCCTGCGGCTCGCGGCCCTTCCGGAGCCTCCGCGGGTAGCGGGACACCGCGGAGGGGCGGCAGGTCGCGACCGGCCCCGTTCCCGATTCTCAGCGAACGGAGAACTTGGCGTACTGGCCCGCCTTGTAGTGACCGGGCAGGTTGCAGATCAGCACGTACTTGGCGGCATCGAGCGAGAGGGTGACGGTCTCCGTCGCCCCGGGCTGGACGCTGCCGATCTCTCCTGGAACCTCGCCGGCGGCCTCCTCATCGACGTTACCGTCGTCGGCAAGCGGCAGGTCCGCGGCTGGGGTATCGGTCTTGATCACGACAAACTCGTGCTCTATGGAGCCGTCATTGGTTACGTCGAACTCGATGTTCCCGGCGTCAACCGAGCTCGCATCGGGCTTGATGAAGTACTCGCCGAGCTTGGCGCTGACCTTCGAGTCGGCCGCGCCCGCCGGCGCGGCCGAGCCGCCCTCTGCCGACTCAGCGGTTTCGCTCTCAGCCGACTGTTGATCTCCGTTGCTTTCATCACTGCCGCCGCAGGAGGCGAGAGCGAAGGCAGCGGCCAGGCAGAGGATGGCGGCAGCGAGTCGGGTGGTAAGTCTCATGAACGGATCCCTTCGGGTTGGTTGCAGCGGCGCGGCGGGTTGCAGCGGGCAGGGCAGGATCCTCGACGATCTCCAGATCTCCTTTTCCCGTAGTTCTCCGCGGATTATGTTTCCGCGGATTGTGTATACGGCTCCGGGGGCGGTCGATCAGGGGATGGCGATGCCGCCGCGCTCGACGCTCCGCGGCGCCCCCTGCTGGCGGCGGATCTTGCGCTTGGCGGCCCGGTAGGAGATGCCGCCGCTGCCGGCGGTCTCCTTGCTCTCCCCGGGGGCGACGCCGCCCTTGCCGGACTGCTTGCGCTTCGTGTCACCGTCGGTCGGTGGCTTCGGCTCGGTGCCGGGATCGGTGGCGCCGCCTGAGCCGGGGCTCGGGCAGCGCAGCGAGTAGACGGTGCGGGCGGCCTTGAAGGGCTTGGTCTGGGAGTGCGCCCAGGAGAGGTGCAGGTGGTGGCCGCGACCGTGGCCTTGGTCGCCGTTGTATCCGACCCAGCGGAACGGCGCCCGAGGCTGGTCCTGCTTCGGCTCCGCCCAGCGTGCGAGGCGGCCGATGTCGCGCCAGCTGCCGCCGGCGGCGCGGTCGGGCACGATGTCGAGGGCCAGGCCGAGCGGGTGCTCGCCCTTCTTCGAGTGGACCGGGTCCTCGGAGTAGCCGTCGGTGACGAAGATCTTGTACTTGCGGACGAGCAGGCTGACGTCGCGCAGCAGCCGGCGGTCGATCCGCTCCCCGGGAAAGCCGGGGACGTCGACGAAGCGCCCGCCGCCGACCGTCTTGCAGAGTCCGGTGTCGATCCGCTGGCTCTGCATCCGCCCGGCCGCGATCGCGGCAAAGGCAGCCGTCGCGAGCGCCGCGCAGAGAAGGCCGAGGATCGCTTTTCGGGTCGGGTGGTTGAACATCGCCTGCCTGCCTCTCAGTCGGCGCGGTCGTCCCGATCCTTGAGTGAAGGGCGCTCTGGGCTCGGTCTTGCGGCCACCGCGACGCGGCTGGCGGTAGGATGCGAGGTGGACCGTGCTGAGCGGGGAATTAGCGGTGCCCTTTACCCGCAATCCGCTCTAGCGGGGCTGAACGCCCGCCCGAGGATCCGGCCTTCGGGGCCAGTACGCCGCGGGCAGCGTTGACGGCCAGGTCCTGCGCAACGTCGGCCCGCGAATCAGGTCAGGTCCGGAAGGAAGCAGCCTTAAGCGATCGCCGCCGAGTGCCGCGGATCAACCTGGCCCGAGCAAGCCACGGCGGGCACGCCCGGGGGCTCTCTTTCGAAGGAGGGCTGCACGGTCCTGCCTGGACAGCGCCCGGGCCACGGAGGGGGTCGGCCGGTCGCTGTCGCGGCCCGTTCGAGGCCCTCAGAAGGCGTCGCCGAGCGCGAGGCGGGACCGTTCCCTTTCGGGGCGGATCGCCTCGGAGTCGGCGACCGCGATCGCGGCGCCGGCCTCGTCGGCGAGCGCTGCCCGGCCGGACGAGGGCAGGTAGCCGAGCGGAGGCCTGTCGCTCCGAAGCCGGTCCCAGTCGATGTACTCGGCGAGATCGGGGGCGCCCATCCCCTTCGGCAGCCGGCGGTCGCTGCGGGCGCGGCAGGCGATCGCGCAGCGGCTCAGCCGCAGGCCGCCGCCCTTGTCCTGAATCCCGAGCCGGACGGCGTCGATCGGGTCGAGGCCGACCGCCCGCAGCATCGCGTCGAGGGCGCCGATCGAAGGCGCGCAGATGCTGTGGTCGCTGAATCGACCGAGGCTGAGGTGAATCGCGACGTCGTCGGTGAAGGCGGTCGTGGTCTCGACCACGACGAGGCCGCCGTCGCGGACCAGGCCGCGGACCGAGGCGATGCCGCCGAACGGGTCGAGCATGTGGTAGAGGACGCCGCTGAAGACGACCAGATCGAACGGCCGCTGCCCGGCCTCCCAGAGGCGCGGGCCGAGGTCGTTGATCGAGCCGCCGCCGAGCAGCTCGAAGTCGACCTCGAGCGCCCGCTGCACGAGCTCGATCCGGCGCTTGCGGAGGATCCGGTCACTGGCGACGACGCTCCCGACCCCGCGCCGCTTGAGCAGCACCGGGACCATCGCCTCCTGGGTGCCGATGTCGAGCGCCGTGTCGTCTGCGGCCAGTTCGACACCGGCCAGCAGCTCGCGGGTGAGGACGACGTTGAAGTGGTCTCGACCGTTGGTCCACAGGTCCGGCGCCAGCTCGAGGCTGTAGTACCAGGTCTCCTCCAGCAGCGGGTCTGCGGCGATCTCCTCCGGGCGCACGACGGCGGAGGCTAGCGCCCAGCCGGGCCGCGGCCGGGCCTCGATCGCGATCGCGGGACCGGCCAGCGAGCGCCGGGCCGCGGGGCCGGGGGGTGGCGTCCGGCGCGCCTCTAGACTCAGCGATCCGTGTCCGAGCAGTCCCTATACCGGCGTCATCGGCCGCAGTCGTTCGATCAGGTGGTCGGGCAGGAGCACGTGGTCCGCACCCTGCGCAACGCGCTCGAACGTGACCGGATCCATCACGCGTATCTGTTCGTCGGCTCGCGCGGGACCGGCAAGACGTCGATGGCAAAGATCCTCGCCCGCTCGCTGAACTGCGTCAACGGGCCGACCCTCGAGCCCTGCGGCGAGTGCGAGTCCTGCCGCTCGATCGCCGCCGGCACCTCGCTCGACGTGATCGAGATGGATGCGGCCTCGAACCGCTCCGTCGACGACATCCGCGACCTCCGTGAGCGGGTCGCCTACGCGCCCGCCGCCGGCGGCTGGAAGGTCTACATCCTCGATGAGGCGCACATGCTCACCCGCGAGGCCTGGAACGCATTCCTCAAGACCCTCGAGGAGCCGCCTCCGAACACCGTCTTCGTCCTGGCGACGACCGAGCCGCAGAAGGTGATGCCGACGATCATCGATCGCTGCCAGCGCTTCGACTTCAGCCGGCCGACGCCGGAGAACATCGCCGAGGTCGTGACCCGGGTCGCCGTCGCGGAGGCGATCTCGATCGACTCGGCGGCGGTCGGCGCGGTCGCCCGCGCGGCGAACGGCAGCTTCCGCGATGCGCTCGGCACGCTCGATCAGCTGGTCGCCTACAGCGGCACCGAGGTGGCGACCGAGGACGTCCTCGAGATCCTCGGGCTGGCCGACTCCGACCTGCTGTTCAGCGCCGCTGACGCGATCGCCGCCGGCGACGGCAAGGCGGTGCTCGGCCTGGTCTCCGACCTCGCCCGCTCGGGACGGGATCCGTCGCGGTTCGCGGTCGATCTCGTCGCCCACCTGCGGCAGCTGCTGGTGATCGGCACGATCGGTGAGATCCCCGACCACTTCTTCGTCGCCGAGGAGCAGGCGGAGCGGCTCTCGGCCCAGGCCGCGAGGCTCGACGACGTTGCGCTGCTGCGGACGATCGACGAGCTCTCGGCGGCGATCGCCGCCGTCCGCGAGGGCGACGATCCGCGGATCACGGTCGAGCTCGCGTTGCTGCGCTCCGCCCGGCCGGAGCTCGATCCCTCGAGCGCCGCGCTCGCCCAGCGCCTCGAGCGGGTGGAGCGCGCCCTGCGGGGCGATGGCGCCGGCGCGGCCCCGTCGCCGGAAGCGGGAACGGCGGGCCCGGCCGAGACCGCGCCGGCAACGGCGCCGGACGAGCCCGACCCGAGCGCCGCCGACGCGACTGAGACCGGCCCGTCCGCGGCGAACCCGGTCGAGGCGATCGCCCAGGGAGCGGTTGCGACCGCGGAGCAGGTCCGGACGCGGGTCGAGGAGGTCCGCGCCGAGGTCGAGACGAGGGTCGAGGCGACCGCCCACGCCGCCGGGGAGGCGATCGATCTCGAGCGGCTGGCGAGCCTGTGGCCGGCGATCGTCGACCAGGTCAGGCACTCGGGCTCGGAGTTCCTCTCCGCCGCATTTCAGGCCGCCCGCCCGGTCGCGGTCGATTCGGAGCGCTCGACGGTCGAGATCGGCTTCCCGCCGAGCGCCGCCTTCAACAAGCGCAAGGCCGAGGCGAAGGAGAACCGCGAGCGTTTCACCGAGGCGGTCCGCACGGTCGTCGGCGCGCGGCTTAGCCCGAGCTACGTGATGCTGGACGAGGAGCCGGCCGCCGCCCCCGCCGCCGCCGATCGATCCGACCCCGAGATCGACGAGCGCGAGCTGATCGATCGCTTCAAGGCCGAGTTCGACGCAGAGGAGCTGATCGAGCATCCCGCGGAGAACGACAACCCCGAGGACCCCGAGGAGGGCGAGAGCCGATGACGCGACGCAAGGGAATGCCGGGCGGGGCGCCCGGAGGCGGGCCCGACATGGGCGCGATGATGCAGCAGGTCCAGCAGATGCAGGCGGACATGCTCAAGGCCCAGGAGGAGCTCAAGGACGAGATCGTCGAGGCCTCGGCGGGCGGCGGCATGATCAAGGTCACGATCAGCGGCGACCTCGAGTTGCGCTCGGTCGAGATCGATCCCGATGCCGTCGATCCGGAGGACGTCGAGATGCTTCAGGACATGGTGCTGGCGGCGGTCAACGAGGCCCTGCGCGCCGCCCAGGAGCGGGCCAGCAACAAGCTCGGCGGCGTCACCGGCGGGCTCGGCGGGCTCGGCCTGCCGGGAATGTAGGGCGCTTGTACCCAGCGCCCGTCGAGAGGCTGATCTCCGAGCTCGGCAAGCTCCCGGGGATCGGCCGCCGCACGGCCCAGCGGCTCGCCTTCCACCTGCTCCGCCAGAGCGACGAGGAGGCGCTGGCGCTCGCCGACGCGATCCGCGAGGTGAAGGGCTCGATCGAGCCCTGCAGCCGCTGCTTCAACCTGGCCGAAAAGGGCAGCCTCTGCGTGATTTGCGACGACCCGCGCCGCAGCGACAGCGTCATCTGCGTGGTCGAGGAGCCCCAGGACGTGATCCCGGTCGAGCGCACCGGGGAGTTCCGGGGCAGATACCACGTCCTCGGCGGCGCGCTCTCGCCGATCGACGGGATCGACCCCGACGACCTCAGGGTCGACGAGCTGATCCAGCGGGTCGCCGACTCGGAGGTCGAGGAGGTCGTGATCGCGACCAACCCGACCACGACCGGCGAGGCGACCGCCCACCACCTCGCCGAGCGGCTCCGGGGTCAGGTAACGGTCTCCCGGCTCGCCAGCGGGCTGCCGGTCGGCGCCGACCTCGAGCATGCCGACGAGGTGACGCTCGGACGCGCGCTCGCCGGCCGCCGAACTCTCGGCTGAGCCGGAGGTCCGAGCGGACCCGCTCAGCGGCGGCGGTTGGGGTCGGTGTTCCCGTTCCGGTTCGGGTTGCTGAACAGCGCAACGCCGAGCGAGAGCAGCAGGGCAGCGAGCCCGGCGATCATCAGGATCAGCCCGACCGTGTCCATGTCGACGCCCGAGATGTCGAAGTTGGTTGCGAATCGGAGGATCGCTCCGACCGCGATGATGAAGATTGGCCCACCAATGGAGACGTACATATCCCGACCCTAGCGAGCCGGCGGGCGGCGTGATCGGACGATCGGCCGGGGCGCGAGGGATCGCCCACCGGCGGGCGCTCTATCCTCCCCGCCCGATGCCCGCCACCGCTCAAAAACAGCTTGTCGTGATGAAGTTCGGTGGCACCTCCGTCGCCACCGCTGAGGACATCAAGCGCGCCGCGGGACGGATCGTCGCCGCGCGCGAGCAGGGCAAGGGCGTGGTCGCGGTGCTCTCGGCCCGCGGCCAGACGACCGATCAGCTGCACGCCGCCGCCTACGAGATCTCTGAGGCGCCGCTGCCACGCGAGATGGACATGCTGCTCTCGACCGGGGAGCGGATCTCCTGCGCGCTCTGCGCGATGGCGATCTGGGACCTCGGTCACTCGGCGATCTCGCTGACCGGCTCGCAGGCCGGGATCGTCACCGACTCGCTGCACACCAAGGCGCGGATCCTCGACGTGCGCGCGGACCGCATCCAGGCGGCGCTGGACGACGACAACGTCGTGCTGGTCGCCGGCTTTCAGGGCGTCTCGACCGACTCCAAGGACGTGACCACGCTCGGGCGCGGCGGCTCCGACACGACCGCGGTCGCCCTGGCCGCGGCGCTCGAGGCCGAGGTCTGCGAGATCTACACCGACGTCGCCGGCGTCTTCAGCGCCGACCCCCGGATCGTTCCCGACGCCCGCAAGCTGAGCGTGGTCTCGTTCGAGGAGATGCTCGAGATGTCGGCGTCGGGCGCGAAGGTGCTGCAGCTCCGCAGCGTCGAGTACGCCCGCAACTACGGGATCCCGATGCACTGCCGCTCCTCGTTCGAGGACGGCCCCGGTACCCTCGTCGTCTCGGAGGAAGAAACCATGGAACGACCGCTCGTGACAGCAGTGACCCACTCGGAGGAAGAGGCGCGCGTGACGCTCGCCGGCGTCAAGAACGAGCCCGGGGTCGCGGGCCGGATCTTCACCGGGCTCGCCGAGGCGAACGTCAACGTCGACGTGATCATCCAGAACGAGCCGGTCTCGACCGAGCACGGCGCCGACCTCTCGTTCACGGTCACCGGCGAGGACCTGAAGCCGGCGGTCGAGGCGATCGAGGCGATGGACATCAAGGGGGGCGAGATCCTCACCGACGAGACGATCGGCAAGGTGTCGGTGGTCGGCGCCGGAATGCGCAGCCACCCGGGCGTCGCCGCGAAGGTCTTCGCCGTGCTCGGAGAGGCCGGGATCAACATCCACATGATCTCCACCTCGCCGATCAAGATCAGCTGCGTGATCGCATCCGAGCAGGTGCCGGACGCGGTGCGCAGGCTGCACGAGGCGTTCGGGCTGGGGGAGGACGCGGTGCGGCGCGAGGAGCCGACCGGCATCCACCACCGGCCGACCGTGGCCTGAGCGATAGGCCGATCTTTCCCTTACCCTCGTGACATGAATCCCCGCGAGCTCCGGGTCGGGGTGCTGGGCGCAACCGGTGCCGTCGGCTCGACCATCCTCGAGGTCCTGGACGAGCGCTCGTTTCCGGTCTCCGAGCTGGTCCCGTTCGCCTCGGAGCGATCCGCGGGCCGGCGGATCTCGTTCGCCGGCAACGAGACTCGAGTGCGTCGCGCTCAGCGACGAGACGATCGCCGGCCTCGACCTGGTGATCTCCTCAGCGGGCGGCTCGGTCAGCTCCGAGTGGGCTCCGCGGCTGGTCGCGGCGGGGGCCGTGGTCGTCGACAACACGAGCTTCTGGAGGATGCACGAGGACGTGCCGCTCGTCGTCAGCGAGGTCAACCCGGCCGACGCGGATGCCCATCGCGGCCTGATCGCGAATCCGAACTGCTCGACGATGCAGATGGTGGTCGCGCTGAAGCCGATCGCCGACGCGGTCGGGATCGAGCGGCTGGTGATCTCCACCTACCAGTCCGTCTCCGGCACCGGCCAGAAGGCGATCGACGAGCTGCGGGAGCAGACCCGGGCCGAGCTCGACGGCGAGCGGGCGCCGGCGCAGGTCTATCCGCACCGGATCGCGTTCAACGTGCTGCCGCAGGTCGAGTCGTTCAAGGACGGCGACGACTACACGACCGAGGAGCGCAAGATGATGGCCGAGACCCGCAAGATCCTCGGCTTCGGTGAGGCGGAGCTCGGGATCTCGGCGACCTGCGCCCGGGTGCCGGTCTTCGGCGCGCACTCGGAGTCGGTCAACGTGCAGACCCGCGAGCCGCTCTCGGCCGAGCGTTGCCGGGAGTTGCTGGGTGCGGCGCCGGGGCTGCTCGTCCGCGACGATCCCGCCGCCGGCGTCTACCCGATCGCGAGCGAGGCCGCCGGCCGCGACGAGGTGCTCGTCGGCCGGATCCGCCGCGACCCCTCGCACGATCGCTGCCTCAACCTCTGGATCGTCGGCGACAACCTGCGCAAGGGGGCCGCGACGAACGCGGTCCAGATTGCGGAGCTGCTGGTCGAGCGCGGCCTGGTTCGAGTTCCCGAGCCCTCCCTGGCCGCGGCCTGAGCCGGACCGTCGTGCGGATGCCGGGACGCTGGCGTTGATCGCCGCCTACGCATCGCTTCTGCTGATCGTCGTCGCGGCGGCCCTGATCGGGCAGGCCCTGGTCTCGATCTCGCACGGAGTTCGCCGCCAGGCGCCGATCGGCTTCCAGTGGATCGCTCCCGCGGTCGGCCTCGGCGCGATGCTGGTGCTGGCCGGCGTCGCCGCGCGGCTCCCCGGTCACGGCTGGACGGCGCTGGTGGCTCTGATCGCCGCGGTGGCAGCCTCGGCCTGGTATCTGCGCGGCCGCCTCAGCGGGCTCGGCTCCGCGCTCGCCCTCGCCGCGCCGGTGCTCGTCCTGACCACGCTCGCTGCCTCGCTGCCGTTCCTGATCGCCGGGCAGGTCGGGATCCTCGGCGCCGGACTGATCAACGACGACATGGCCTCGCACCTGCTGATCGCCGACTACGTGCGGGAGCCGTCCGGCTTCGTCCCGAGCTTCATCAAGGGCGGATACCCGACCGGCCCGCACGCGACCGTGGTCGCGCTCAGCGAGGGCCTCGACGCGAGCCTGGTCGACGTCTTCGCCGGGTTCACGATGGCGCTGGCGCCGCTCGCCGGCCTGCTGGCGCTGGGACTGCTCGGCAGCGACCTCTCCCGGACCCGCCGGGTGCTCGGCGCGACCCTGGTCGCGGTCGCCTACCTGGCCGCCTCCTACCTCGCGCAGGGGGCCTTCAAGGAGCCGCTTCAGGCGCTGATCCTGATCGGCTTCGCGGTGCTGCTCGCTCAGCTGGTCGGGATCAGGACCGCGACCGAGCCCGAGCGCCCGGCCTCCGATCGGACCCGCCCGATCGTCCGCGTCCTGCCGCTCGCGGTGCTCGCTGCCGCGAGCGTCTTCAACTACAGCCTCCCGGGTCTGCTCTGGATCGGGGCGGTCGGCGCGCTCGTGCTCGCGACCAGGATCTGGATCGTCCGGCCCCGGCCGCAGCTGCCGCCCGACTGGCGCTCGCGGTTCGCGCCGTATCTCGTCGGCGGCCTGCTGGTCGTGCTGCTCGCCACCGCTCAGGAGTGGAGCCGGATCGCGGACTTCGCCCGGCTCGAGGCGCTCAACCCCGACCGCTTCGGCTCCGACCTCGGCAACCTCAAGGGCTCGATCTCGCCGCTCGAGGCGCTCGGCATCTGGCCCACCGGCGACTACCGAACCGCGGCCACCGAGGCGGGCCCGCCGGCGATCGCCTTCTACCTCGGGGCCGCGGTCGCCCTGGCGGCGCTGGTGCTCGGGCTCCAGGACGCCCGCCGCCGCCGCCTCTACGCGCTGCCGGCGGCGCTGCTCGCGATCGCCCTCGTCTGGGCGCTGACGGCGATCTTCAGCACGCCCTACATCGCCGCCAAGGCGCTCGCGATCGCCGCGCCGGTGGTGATGCTGATCGCCGTCCGCGGCGTGCTCTCCGCGCGGGGGCGCGCAGCGGCCGCGCTCGCGGTCGTCTTCTTCCTCGCCGCCGGCGCCTCGAGCTTTCTGGCGTTGCGCCAGGCCGCGGTCGGTCCCGACGATCACGCGAGCGAGCTCGCCGAGGTCCGTCGGGTGGTCGACGGCGAGCGGGTCCTGTTCTTGGGGCGCGACGACTTCATCGCCCACGAGCTCGCCGGCTCCGACGAGATCACCGGCATCGTCACCAACTTCTACTCGGTCGCCGAGGCCCGTCCCCGTTTCCAGAAGGGAGAGGGGGGAGGTGAGAAGTTCGACATCGACGCGGTCTTCCCGAAGACGCTGGACCAGTTCCGCTACATCCTCGCCACCACCGGCGGGCCCGCCTCGAGCCCGCCGCCCCGCTTCGAGCCGGTGGTCGAGACCGACAACTTCGTGCTCTGGGAGCGGACCGGGCTGGTCGGGAGGCGGAAGACCCTCGACGAGGGGATCGCTCCCGGGGCCGTGCTCGACTGCGACGCCGGCGCCGGTCGGTCGGTGGCGAACGGCAGGGGCACCGCTCAGGTCTGGGCACAGCAGCCGGTGATCCTCGCCCCGGCCGAGCGCTCGACCCCGGGTACCGGCGTCGTCGATTGGCAGCCGACCGACAGCCCGACCGACGAGCAGGCGGCGCGGCAGACGCTGGACCTCGATCAGGGCCGCTGGCTGATCTCGCTGCAGTACGACAGCCGCCGGCCGCTGCAGGTCAGCGCACCCGGCTACGACCTCGACGTGGAGCTGCCCGCGAACCTCGACTTCCGGGTCACGCCGGAGTCCGCGACCCCGTTCTACCCGGTCGGCGAGGTCGAGCTGCAGTCCGCCGCCGAGGTCGAGATCGTCGTCGAGCCCTCCCGCCCGAACGCCCTCGCCCGGCTGTTGCGGGCGCCGAACGAGGCCCACCTCGGCTCGCTCTCCGCGACCCCCGAGGACGTGATCAGCAGGATCCAGCTGCGCCGGGCCTGCGGGCGCTACGTCGACTGGTACCGGGCCCGATGAGCGACGTCGATGTGGCGATCGTCGGCGCCGGCCTCGCCGGCCTCAGCGCCGCCAAGGCGCTGTCGGCAGCGGGGCGCAGCGTCGCCGTGCTCGAGGCCCAGGACAGGGTCGGAGGGCGGACGCTCAACCACAGCTTCGCCGACGGCACGATCGTCGAGATCGGCGGCCAGTGGGTCGGCCCGACCCAGGACCGGCTCTACGCGCTGGCGGCCGAGCTCGGGGTCGAGCACTACCCGACCTGGGACGAGGGCGACAACCTCCTGCAGCGCGACGGCGAGCTGGTCCGCTACCGGGGTGAGCGCTTCGGGCTGCCGGCGCACGTCGTCGCCGAGCTCGGCCTCGCCCAGTGGCGGATCGATCGGCTCGCCGGCTCGATCCCGCTCGAGGCTCCGTGGTCGGCCCCCCGGGCGGAGCGGCTCGACTCCGAGACGGTCGCCTCCTGGATCCGCCGCAACGTCCGGACCGCGCTCGGCCGCGCCTTCATGCGAGTCGTCGTCGAGGCCGTCTTCTCGGCCGAGCCCGAGGACATCTCGATGCTGCACTTCCTCTTCTACCTGCGCTCTGGCGGCAGCCTCGACCTGCTCACGCGGACCGGTGGCGGGGCGCAGGAGTCGCGCTTCGTCGGCGGCTCACAGGAGATCTCGATCCGGCTTGCGGAGCGGCTCGGCGATGCGGTCCGGCTCGGCTGCCCGGTGCTCTCGATCTCCCAGGGAAGCGACGGGGTCAGTCTCGCCGGCGAGTGGGGCGGGATCAGCGCCGGGCGCGCGGTGGTCGCGATCGCGCCGGCGGTGATCGGCCGAATCTCCTTCGACCCGCCGCTCAGCGGCCGGCGCGCCCACCTCCACGCGAAGATGCCACCCGGCTACGTGATCAAGTGCAGCGCCCGCTACGAGCGGCCGTTCTGGCGGGATTCCGGGCTCAGCGGACAGGCCGGCAGCGCGACCCATCCGCTCGCGGTCACCTTCGACAACTCGCCCCCGGATGGCGCCTCGGGGGTGCTGATGGGCTTTCTCGAGGGTGCCCACGGTCGTCGCGCGGCGGCGCTCGACGCCGGGGCGCGCGAGGCGCTGGTGCTCGATGGGTTCGCCGGCTACTTCGGTCCGGCTGCGCGCGAGCCGCTCGAGTACGTCGAGCAGGACTGGGCGGAGGAGGAGTGGATCCGCGGCGGCTACGGCGCTCATCTCGGGCCCGGCACCTGGACCCACTACGGATCGCTGCTGCGCGAGCCGGAGGGCCGGGTCCACTGGGCCGGCGCCGAGACCAGCCCGGTCTGGAACGGATACATGGACGGCGCGGTCCGCTCCGGCGAGCGGGTCGCGACCGAGATCGCTCAGTCTCCGTAGTCCTCGATCGAGTCGATTACGCGTGAGGCCAGGGCCTGGAAGAAGCCGCTGCGGGTAACGACGGCGTGGATCCGCCCCTCCGTCGCAACCGGGATCACCAGCACCCGGTGATGGAGGAAGAGCTCCGCGAGCTGGGTGTCGGAGTACTGATCCGCGACCACGACCTGGTCGGTGGTCAGATACGCGCGGATCGGTTCCTCGGCGCAGCCCATGCGCCGCTCGATCACCTCGTCGATCGTGCGCGAGATCACCGCCGCCGAGTGCAGCGTGCCGACGTAGCCGGGGAACAGCGCGGCGAGGAACTCGCGCTCGCCGAAGATCCCGGCGAAGCGGCCGTCCTCCTCGACGGCGGGCAGCCCCGGCAGCCCCGACTCGATCACCTTGCGGGTCGCCGAGCCGACCAGCTCGTCCGCCCGCAGCGGTTCGATCTCCTCCATTGCCTGCCTCAGGAACGAGTCGGGCACCCTCTCACCTCCCTGGATCTCATGCGATGTACCTCAGTGTCACATAGGCATTGGCGATCAGCAGCGAGAGGATCGTCACCGGGAAGCCCACCTTGAGGAAGGAGAGGAAGCCGATCGGCTTGCCCGCGCGCTCGGCCAGGCCCGAGGCGGCGACGTTCGCCGCGGCCGCGATGATCGTCATGTTGCCGCCGAAGTCGGCACCGAGCGCCAGCGCCCACCAGTAGGCCGGGTCTCCGTCCTCGTTGATCGAGTCGACAACCGGGATCATCGCCGTGGTGAAGGGGATGTTGTCGACGATGCCGGAGCCGATCCCCGAGATCCAGAGGATGCCGAGCAGTTCGGCGCTGCGGTCGCCCTGGGTGATGTCCTTGATCGCGTTCGCCACCTCGGCGATCGCGCCGGTGTCCTCGAGGGCGCCGACCATCACGAACAGGGCGAGAAAGAAGAACAGCGTCGACCACTCGATCCCCGAGAGCGTCTCCTCGAGGTTCTGTCGGGTGACGAGCAGCGCCACCGAGGCACCGGTCAAGGCCACCGTGGCCGGCTCGATGTGCAGGGTCTGGTGGGCGAAGAAGAGGAGGATCGTCGCGATCAGGACCGGGCCGGTGCGCTTCAGCTCGGCGGCATCACGGATCGAGGAGCCGGCGTCCATCTCCATGATGTATTCGCGGTTCTTCTCGGGGACCTGGAGCTTCCGCCTGAAGACCGCGTAGAGGAGACCGATCACGACGAAGAAGGTGACGATCGCAACCGGGGCCAGGTTGGTGAGGAACTCGTTGAAGCTGAGGCCCGTGGCACCGGCGATGATGATGTTCGGCGGATCGCCGATCAGCGTCGCCGTGCCCCCGATGTTGGCGGCCATCACCTCGATCACGATCAGCGGGATCGGATCGACGTCGAGCGCGTCGGCGAGCAGGAAGGTGATCGGCACCATCAGCAGGATCGTGGTCAGGTTGTCGAGGAAGGCGGAGAGCAGGGCGGTGGTGGCCGCCAGCGAGATCACGACCCAGAACGGCCTGCCCTTCGAGAACTGCCCGGCCTTGATCGCGATCCAGTCGTAGACGCCGGTCTCCTGGGTCAGGAAGACGAGGATCATCATCCCGGCGAGCAGGCCGATCGTGTTGAAGTCGATCGCCTCGACCGCCAGCTCCTGGTCGTACTCGCCGCCGACGAAGAGGACGACGATCGCTGCTCCGATCAGAGCGACCTTGGTTCGGTTGACCCGCTCGCTCGCGATCACGGCGAGCGCGACGATGAATGTGATTACTGCGACGGCCATGGACACGCGCGGCCGGGCGGGGCCCGGCCGACGGCCATGAGTCTAGTCCGGCGCCGCCAGCCGGCGTAGGAAGGGCGGCACGACCAGCGTTGTGACGATCGACATCCCGATGATCGCCGCGAACAGCTCGGTCTCGACGACGCCGCTGGCAGCCCCGATTCCGGCGACGATGATCCCGACCTCGCCGCGCGGCACCATGCCGATCGCGACGATCCGGCCCTCCCGGCTGCCCAGGCGCCGGGCACCCGGCCAGGCACCGGCCAGCTTGCTGGCGATCGCGAGCGCCGAGAGCCCGGCGACCAGCAGCAGGGTGCCGAGCTCGAGCAGGACGTCGAGGTCGAGCTCGAGGCCGATCGAGGCGAAGAAGAACGGCGGGAAGAACGCGTACAGGGGCGCGACCTCGTCCTCGATCGGGTGTTGCTCCTTGGTCTCGGCGACGATCATCCCCGCGAGGAAGGCGCCGATCACGGCTGCGAGGCCGATCTTCGCGGCGATCGCCGCGATCCCGAGGCAGAGAATCACCGCCGGAAGCAGCGGCGACTCCGCGAACCGGGGGGCGTGCAGGAGCTGTGGCATGCGCCGCATCACCGCGGTGCCACCGAGCGCGAAGACCGCGATGAAGCCGACCGCCAGTCCGGCCGAGACGAGGATCGAGGTGACGTCGACGCCGCCGTCGGCGGCGATTCCGACCGCGACCGCGACCAGCAACAGGGCGAGGATGTCATCGATCACCGCCGCGCCGAGCACCGTGCGCGCCGCCCGCGTCGCGAGGATCCCGAGGTCGGCGAAGACGGCCGAGGTGATGCCGACGCTGGTCGCCGCCAGCGCCGAGCCGATGAAGACGCTGGTCGCGGTGCTCTCGCCGAAGATCAGGCCCGCCGCGGTCCCGGCCGCGAACGGCACGACCACCCCGGCGACGCCGACGACGCCGGCCGTCGATCCGACCTCGCGCATGTCCGAGAGCCGCGTCTCCAGCCCGACCCAGAAGAGCAGGAAGACGACGCCGAGCTCGGCGAACACCTCGATCGTCTCGCCCGGCTCGACGATCCCGAGCACCGAGGGGCCGATCA
The DNA here is from genome assembly GCA_963700785.1 of uncultured Solirubrobacterales bacterium. Classification (GTDB taxonomy): domain Bacteria; phylum Actinomycetota; class Thermoleophilia; order Solirubrobacterales; family 70-9; genus CAXMST01. The sequence goes on along the minus strand of CAVOYZ010000021.1, from coordinate 63,929 downwards.
GCAGCCCGGCGAGGATCTCGCCGATCAGCGCCGGCTGGCCGATCCGCTTGAACAGCTCGTCGCCCAGCTTCGCGGCGAGCAGGATGATCGCCAGGTCGGCGACAACGCCCGCGACCGGGCTCTCCGCGGCCAATGGCAGGCTCATCACGGGTTCCGCCGCCGGGGTCGAATCATCGGGCGTCAGCCGAGCTCGGGCCGTGCGCGACGCCGCGCCTCAGGCGAGCGCCGCGACCCGGTCCTCGACGGTCACGGTCGAGGCGATGTGCTTCGGCATCCCCAGCTGCTTCGGCTCGAAGCCGAGCGCGAGGCCGACGAGCTGCGGCAGGTGCAGCACCGCCAGGTCGAGCTCGCGGCCGACGACCTTCGCGGCCTCGGGCTGCTGCATGTCGAGGTTCAGGTGGCAGAGGGGGCAGGGGGTGACGAGGCAGTCGGCGCCGGCGTCGATCGCGTCGCCGACGTGGGTCCCCGCCTGCCGCAGCGAGGTCTCCCGATTCATCGTGATCACCGGGAAGCCGCAGCAACGGCGGGCGCCGTCGTAGTCGACGACCTGACCGCCGAGCGCTGCGGATCACCTGCTCGAGGTAGAGGTCTCGATCGGGATACTCGTCGTAGCCGAGCCGGCTCTTCGGGCGCAGCACGTAGCAGCCGTAGAAGGGGCCGACCCGGAGGCCGTCGAGCGGCCGCTTGACCTGGGCGGCGAGCCGGTCGAGACCGTAGTCCTCGACCAGCAGCCAGAGGAAGTTCTTGTTGGTCCAGCCGTCCTTTGCCTTGACGTACTCGATGCCCTCCGGCTTCAGGGTCTCGTTGATGTGGTCGCGGTAGGCGGAGTCCGCATCGAGCCGCTCCTGACACTCGCTCTGGGCGCCCTGGCAGGTCGAGCAGATGTTCATCATCGGCAGGTCGGTCTGCTGGGCGAGAGCGAAGGTGCGGGCGTTGAGCGAGTCGGCGAGCTCCTGGTTGTGCTCGGCGATCACCCCGGCCCCGGAGCAGTTGGCCCGGTCGAGCGTCACCATCTCGATCCCCAGCGCCTCCGCGGTCAGCTCCATCGAGCCGTGCAGCTCGGGGGTGAAGCCGCGCGAGACGCAGCCGGGCCAGTAGGCAACCTTGATCTTCTCGCTCATGACAGCTCCTTCGGCTCGTCGGGCTCGGGGGCGATCGCTGCCGCCGGGACATCCTCGGCGCCCGGCGCGCCGTCCTCTTCTCCGCCCTCGCCGATGATGTAGAGGTTGAGCTGCTCGCGGCTCTCCTCGGCCCGGGCGTAGATCCGCTCGACGTGCTCCTGCGCATCGCCGGGCAGCTTGTGATGGACGCCTGGAATCAGCTTCGGGAGCGAGCGCATCTTGCCGGTGCGAATGCCGCGGATCGCGGTCGGGATCGACTGGAACAGGCCCTTGATCGCGGACCTGCTCGGCAGCAGCTTGCCCTTGACTCCCGGCGCGTAGGACTCCTGCAGCAGCAGCGACTCGTCCAGGGTGCCCTTCTTCTCGATGTTGTTCGTGAACGCGAGCTCGTGGCTGCGGCCGTGGTTGACGTCCTCGATCTCGAAGTCGTGTCCGGCGATCCGGCGCAGGCGCATGATCTGGTTCATCGGCGCGACGCCCTTCGGGCAGGCATCGATGCAGCTGAAGCAGTGCGTGCAGTCGTAGATCCCGTGCGGGTCGTTGGCGAGGTCGTAGAGGCGCTCCTCGTGCTGACCGTCGCGCGGGTCGCCGATGAACCTGTAGGCCTTGGCCAGCGCCGCGGGCCCGATGAAGTCGGGATCGGCCTCCATCGACAGGCAGGCGGAGACGCATGAACCGCACTGGATGCAGGCGACCGACTGGGTGACGTCGACCATCGCCTCGGCCGGCACGATGTGCTCGCGCTCCGGCTCGGGGCCCGTCGGCATCAGCCAGGGTGAGACCCGGCGGAACTTCTCCCAGTGGGTCGACTCCATGTCGGTGACCAGGTCCTTGATCACCGGCATGTTCGCCATCGGCTCGACCGTGATCACCGGCTTGCCGCTGCCGTTGGTCCCGTTGCCCGCGGCGGTGCGCTCGGCCTCGGCGGCCGCCTCGCCGAGCTGGGTCTTGCAGGCGAGGGCCGACTGACCGTTGACCTTGATCCCGCAGGATCCGCAGATCGCCGCCCGGCAGGAGCAGCGGACCGCGAGGGTGCCGTCCTGGCCGTTCTTCGCCTGCAGGATCCCGTCGAGCACCGAGAGGGTTTCTTCGAGCTCGACCTCGAACTCCTCCCAGTAGGGGCCCTCGGCGACGCCGTCCTCGGGCTCGGGCTGGAATCGGCGGACCTTGAGCGTGTACTCGGCCATTCCTAGTAGGTCCTCTCCTCCGGTTGCCACTGGGTGATCGTCACCGGCGACTCGCTCAGCTCCGGTCCGGCGCCGTTGCGGGAGACGTCGATGTGCTTGAGCCACTCCGCGTCGTTGCGTTCGGGGTAGTCGGTTCGGTACTGGGCGCCACGACTCTCCCTGCGCTCGAGCGCCGCCAGGCAGGTGCACTCCGCGTTGTCGAGCATGTTCTGCAGCTCGAGCGCTCCGAGCACGTCCTGGTTGAAGATCGTGCCGCGGTCGTCGATCGCCGCCGCCGCAGCCTCCTCCTTGAGCCGGCCGACCGTCTCCAGCGCCGACTGGATCCCCTCCTCGTCGCGGAACACCGCGACGTGGCGGTCCATCGTCGCGCCGAGCTCGGCCTTGATCTCGGAGACCCGCCGCCCGCTTCGCTCGCGAGCGATGATCTCGTCGATCCGGCCCTGCTCGGCGCGCAGGAGTGATTCGCTGACCCTCGAGTGCCTGCGGCCCTTGGCCCGCTCGGCGGCGTCCTCGCCGGAGCGGCGGCCGAAGATCAGTGTGTCGAGCAACGAGTTGGCCCCGAGCCGGTTGCCGCCGTGGACCGAGACGCAGGCGACCTCACCCGCCGCGTACAGCCCCGGGACGTTGGTGCGGCCCCAGATGTCGGTCTTGACGCCGCCCATCGTGTAGTGGTTGCCGGGCTTGATGTGAATCGGCTCGCGGGTGATGTCGACGCCGGCGAAGTCGCGGCCGACGAGCACGATCTCCCGCAGCGCCTCGTGGATTCGCTTCCGCGGGACGACCGTGATGTCGAGCGCGACGGTGCCGTCGGGGAAGCCCCGGCCCTCGTCGATCTCGGTCTGCTCGGCTCGGGAGACGACGTCGCGGGAGGCCAGCTCCATCTTGTTCGGCGCGTAGGTCTCCATGAACCGCTCGCCCTTGGCGTTGAGCAGGTGCGCGCCCTCCCCGCGGGCGCCCTCGGTGATCAGAAAGCCCTTGCCCGCCAGGGTCGTGGGGTGGTACTGGATCATCTCCATGTCCATCAGCTTGGCGCCGACCCGGTAGGCCTGGGCGATGCCGTCGCCGGTGCAGATCAACGCGTTCGTGGTCGGCTGCCAGACCTGGCCGTTGCCGCCCGAGGCGAGGATCACGCTCTTCGCCCTGAACAGGTCCATCGAGCCGTCCTTGATGTTGCGGGTGACCGCGCCGACGCAGTTGCCCTCGTCGTCGATCGCGAGCTCGGAGGTGAACCACTCCTCGTAGCGGTCGATCAGGTCCGCGTACTTCATCAGCTGCTCGTAGAGCGTGTGCATGATCGCCTGGCCGGTGATGTCGGCGACGTAGTAGGTGCGCGCCTTCGAGGCGCCGCCGAAGGCGCGGGTGCCGAGCGTGCCGTCCTCGGCGCGGTGGAAGGTGACGCCGATGTGCTCGAGGTGGAGCAGCTCGTTCGGCGCCTCCCGGCACATGATCTCGATCGCATCCTGGTCGCCGAGGTAGTCGGACCCCTTGATCGTGTCGAAGGCGTGTGACTCCCAGCTGTCGTCCTCATCGAGGGCGGCGTTGATCCCGCCCTGGGCCGCGTTCGAGTGCGAGCGGACCGGGTGGACCTTGCTGATCAACCCGACCGAGACACCTGCCTCGGCGGCGGCGAGGGCCGCGCGCTGGCCGGCGAGTCCGGCTCCGATTACGAGTACGTCGTGCTCAGGCATTGTCAGAACCGCGGCTGACACGGCGTCGAACCGCGGGCCTTTGATTCTATGCAGCCGGGGCCCCGGGCGCCGTCCGCCAGGTCCCCCGCTTGACAGCTCCGCCGGCCGGCTCTAGGTTGGGATCGTGCCTTTGCGTACAGCGCTTGCGGCCGTGATCGCCACGCTCGCCGCGGCGGCGCCCGCCTCCGCCGCCGTCGGCGACGTCGAGTACCGCGACTGTCTCAGCGGCGAGCTCAACCTCACCGCCTGCACGCCGGTTGCCGGCGCGACCGCGGACGGGACCGACAGCGGCGTCAGCAACCCGGCCGCCGTCGCGGTCGGCGTCGGCGGCTCCTCGCTCTACGCGGCCAGCCGCGGGGATGCGGCGGTCGCCCGCTTCGATCGCGCAGTGGGTGGCGCGCTCAGCTACCGCGACTGCGTCGGCGCCGACTCCGACGCGCCCTGCACGCTCGTCCCGGGCGCGGTCAGCGAGGCCACCGGCAGAGGGCTCGAGAACGTCGAGGATCTCGCGCCGAGCCCCGACGGCGCCCATCTCTACGCGTCCTCCGGTCCGGCCGACGCGATCTCGCGCTTCGCGATCGGGCCGGGGGGAGAGCTCGCCTACGTCGGCTGCATCAGCGCCAACACGGCGATCCCGGGCTGCTCGAAGACACCGACGGCGACGGCGGCCGGCACCGACAGCGGCATCGACAACCCCGAGGGCTTCGTGCTCAGCCCCGACGGTCGCTTCCTCTACGTGGTCAGCGCAAGCGACGGAGGCGTCGCCTGGTTCGCCCGCGGAGCGGCCGGCGCCCTGACCTACCGCGGCTGCATCAGCGCGGACTCCGGCGCCGCAGCCTGCGAGCAACTCCCGTTTGCCGCCGACGAGGCAGACGAGACCGGATTCAACTCGTTGCGTGAGATCGCGGTCAGCCCGGACGGCCGCTCGCTCTACATCGTCTCCGACGCTGATGAGGCGATCGCGCGGTTCTCGATTCGCGCCGACGGCTCCCCGAGGTTCCGGGACTGCATCACCGGCCAGACGACGATCCTGCCCTGCGAGCCGATCGCCGGCGCCAACCCGACCGGCGCCGACACCGGCCTGCGCTCGCTGGTCGACGTCAGCGTCAGCCCCGACGGCAACTCGGTCTATGCGGTCAGCGACGGCGACAGCGCCCTCGCCCACTTCTCGCGCGATCCGGGCAGCGGCAGGCTCAGCTTCCGCGGCTGCCAGACGGGCGACAGCGACGTCGCCTGCACGAAGGTCCCGGCGGCAACCTCTGGCAACGCGACCGACAGCGGCATGGAGTTCCCGACGGTCGCCCGGGTTGCCGCTGACGGGCGCTCCGTCGAGCTCGCCGCGACCAGCGATGACGCGCTGACCAGCTTCGATCGCAGCCCGCGCAGCGGCAAGCTGAGCTTCGCCGGCTGCATCAGCGGCGCGATGATCCCCGCCTGCGAGCCGAGCGCCGGGGCGACCGCCACCGGGGAGGACAGCGGGCTCGATGGTGTCCGGCCGCTGGCGGTGAGCGCCGACGGATCCGCCGTCTACCTGGGGGCACAGGCCGACGCGGCCGTCGCCCGCTTCAGCCGTGAGCCCGACGCGGCCGGCCCGAAGCTGAAGCTGCGCGCGAAGCGCCGGCAACGAGGCCGAAAGGTCAAGGCCCGGGTCGAGTGCCGGGACGAGTTCTGCCCGCTCGTCCGGGTCAAGGGCAAGCTCGTGATCAAGGACGGCAAGCGTCGCCGCGTCTCGCTCCGCGGCGTCAAGCTGACCGATCTGCAGGCGGGCGATGCCGCCCGCGCCAATCTGAAGCTCGGCAAGCGGGACCGCCGGCTGGTCCGCAGGGCCGGCGGCGCCGAGCTGAAGCTGCTCGCCCGGGCCGGCGATCTGCTCGACAACCGCAGCGTCGAGCGCAAGCGGGTCAAGCTGCGCGGCTGAGCGGCAGCGCCCGCGGCTCAGAGCGGCTCGATCGCGCCGCCGCGGGCGCGGAGCTTCTCGAGCATCGCGTGCCGGTAGTCGGCGTTCATCTCGCCGATCACCTTGATCGAGATCTCCTGCGGGCAGGCCGCCTGGCACTCGCCGTGGTTGGTGCAGCCGCCGAAGCCCTCGGCGTCGTGCTGGCGGATCATGCTCCGGACCCGGTGCAGGCGCTCGGGCTCACCCTGGGGCAGCGAGTTCAGGTGGGCGACCTTCGCCCCGGTGAACAGCATCGCCGAGCCGTTCGGGCAGGCGGCGACGCAGGCACCGCAGCCGATGCAGATCGCAGCGTCCATCGCGTGCTGCTGGATCTCGGGGTGGATCGGGTGCGAGTTCGGCTCCGGCTTCGGCCCGGAGGTCACCGAGATGTAGCCGCCGGCCTGGATGATCCGGTCGAACGGGCCGCGATCGACGACCAGATCGCGCAGCACGGGGAAGGCCGAGTTGCGGAACGGCTCGACCGTGATCTCCTCGCCGTCGCTGAAGTCGCGCATCCGGACCTGGCAGGCGGTCACCTGGCCGGGACCCTGCGGGAGTCCGTCGATCAGCAGCGAGCAGCTTCCGCAGATCCCCTCGCGGCAGTCCGAGTCGAAGGCGATCGCCCGCCCGCCGGCGCTGATGATCCGCTCGTTGAGGATGTCGAGCATCTCGAGGAACGAGGCCTCGGGGTCGATCCCGTCGACCTCGTGCCGCTCGAAGGCGCCGCCGTCGGCGCCGGCCTCCTGCCGCCAGATCCTCAGGGTGAAGTTCACTTGTAGCTCCTCGTAGTCGGTTCGACCACCTCGAAATCGAAGCGCTCGTGGTGCAGCTTTGGAGCCGATTCAGCCCCGGTGTGCTCCCAGACCTGGGCATGGGCGTAGTCGTCGTCGCGGACCGCCTCGCCCTCCTCGCTCTGATGCTCCTCGCGCAGATGACAGCCACAGGACTCGTCCCGCTCGATCGCGTCGAGGCACATCAGCTCGGCGAACTCGAGGAAGTCGGCGACCCGCCCGGCGTACTCGAGGCTCTGGTTGAGATCGGCCGCGGAGCCGTCGACCCGCAGGTCGCGCCAGAACTCGTCGCGGATCTCGCGGATCTCGCCGATCGCGGCGTTGAGGCCGTCGGCCTCGCGCGTGATCCCGCAGCGGTCGAGCATCACCGAGCCGAGCCGGCGGTGGAAGACGGTCGCGGGGGTCTTGCCGCCGACCTCGAGCAGGCGCTGTAGCCGCGAGTCGCACAGCTGCCGCATCTCGCTGAACTCCGGGCTTGCGGCGTCGACCGAGTCCTCGACCCCGGCCAGGTAGTCGGTGACGCAGTGCGGGAGGATGAAGTAGCCGTCGGCGAGCGCCTGCATCATCGCGCTCGCCCCGAGCCGGTTGGCGCCGTGGTCGCTGAAGTTGGCCTCGCCGATCGCGAACAGGCCCGGGATCGTCGTCTGCAGGGTGTAGTCGACCCAGAGGCCGCCCATCGCGTAGTGGGGCGCCGGATAGATCCTCATCGGCGTCTCCCACGGCGACTCGCCGGTGATCCGCTCATACATCTCGAACAGGTTGCCGTAGCGCCCCGCGATCGCCGCCTCGCCCTTGTCGCGGATCGCGTCGCGGAAGTCGAGGTAGACGCCGCGGCCGGTCTGGCCGATCCCGAGCCCGTCGTCGCAGACGATCTTCGCCGCCCGCGAGGCGACGTCGCGCGGAACCAGGTTGCCGAATCGCGGATAGCGCTCCTCCAGGTAGTAGTAGCGGTCCGCCTCGGGGATCTCGGACGGTTCGCGCGATTCGCCCGGGTCGCGCGGCACCCAGATCCGCCCGTCGTTGCGCAGCGACTCGCTCATCAGCGTGAGCTTCGACTGGTAGTCGCCCGACTGCGGGATGCAGGTCGGGTGGATCTGGGTGAAGCAGGGGTTGGCGAACCCGGCTCCGCGCTTGTGCGCCCGCCAGGTCGCGGTCACGTTGCAGCCCATCGCGTTCGTCGACAGGTAGTAGACGTTGCAGTAGCCGCCGGTGGCGAGCACCACGGCGTCGGCGGCGTGCGCGGTCAGCTCCCCCGTGACCAGATCGCGGGCGATGATCCCGCGGGCGCGGCCGTCGACGATCACCAGATCGAGCATCTCGTGCCGCGAGTTGACCGACGCCTGGCCCTCGGCGACCTGTCTCTGCAGCGACTGATAGGCGCCGAGCAAGAGCTGCTGTCCGGTCTGGCCGCGGCAGTAGAAGGTGCGCTCGACCAGCACCCCGCCGAAGCTGCGGGTGGCGAGCAGGCCGCCGTACTCGCGATTGAACGGCACGCCCTGGGCGACCGCCTGGTCGATGATCTGGGTCGAGAGCTCTGCCAGCCGCCAGACGTTGCCCTCGCGGGCGCGAAAGTCGCCGCCCTTGATCGTGTCGACGAACAGGCGGTGGATCGAGTCGCCCTCGTTCGCGTAGTCCTTGGTCGCGTTGATCCCACCCTGGGCGGCGATCGAGTGCGCCCGGCGGGCCGAGTCCTGGTAGCAGAAGCACTCGACCCTGTAGCCCATGCCGGCCAGGGTCGACGACGCGCTCGCCCCGGCCAGACCGGTGCCGACGACGATCACGTTGTAGTCGGCGCGGTTGCGCGGTCCGACCAGCCGGTGGCCGTCGAGCCAGCTGCGCCACTTCTGGTCGATTGGACCGTCGGGGACCTTCGCGTCGAGGGTCATGCTCATGGGACGAGGACCTCCTGCGCCGGCTCGGACGTGGGCTCGGGATCGGGGAGGGCCCCGCTGAAGATCGCGATCGGGATCGCGGCGAAGCCGACGGTGATCAGCACCGCCGTTGCGGTCGCGCCCCTGCGGAAGCTCGGGTTGCGGTTCGGCTTGTCGAAGCCGTGCGTCTGCAGCACGCTCCAAAGGGCGTGCAGCAGGTGGAAGCCGAGGACGATCACCGCCGCCACGTAGAGCGCGACCAGCCACCACTCCTGGAAGGCGTCGTAGAGGTTTGCGTAGACGGTGCCGGCGGCGAGCGGCGTCGGCGCGATCGTTCGCGTCGTGAACTGGAGGATGTGGAAGACGATGAACGCGAGCAGGAAGAAGCCGCTGAAGGCCATCGTCCGCGAGGCGAGCGAGCGCTGGATGCGCTTCGCGTCGCGGTGACCCTCGGGCCGCGCCGAGCGGTTGCGGGAGATCAGCTGGGAGACCCCGACGATGTGGACGACCAGGGCGGTGAGCAGCACCACGCGGACCGCCCAGAGGACGCCCTCGCGCGGGATCAGCGGCTCGCCGAAGGTTCGCAGCCACTCCGCGTAGGTGTCGATCGCCGCCGCCGAGCCGCCGCCGTTCCCCTGCAGGGTCTTCAGGTTGCCGAGCATGTGCAGGATCACGTAGGCGGCGAGGATCACGCCGGTGACGCCGACGATCAGCTTCTTGCCGACGGTCGAGCGCCAGACCTCGCTCAGCCAGCGGAGCCGCGGCTGCCGCCCGGTTCCCTCGGCCTTCGCGAGGCTCGGGGCCTGGGAGTTGGGGGCACCGGATCCGGCGTTGTTCGGCATCGGCGCGATTCTATTCCGAGCCGCCGCCGGGCCGTAGGCTCAGTTCGAGAGGCTGCCGTCCGGGTGTTCGCCGCCACCGACGGCGTCGCGGAGCGCGCGTCCGACCTGCTCGAGCGTGATCACTCCCGACAGGCGTCCCTCGGCGTCGACGGCCGCCAGCGCCCCGAGCCGGCGCAGCTCGTCATTGCCGAGCAGGCTCTCGAGCGGCGCGTCATCGCGGACCCGCTGCTCGTCCGGGTCCTCGGCCCGGTCGAGCAGCTCCGAGACGCGCTGCGAGGCGCGGCTCAGCTCCGGCACCGCGTCGGCGGCGCCGCGGTTGAGCAGGCCGACGAAGCGACGGCCGGCATCGACGACCGGGAACCACGGCCACTGATAGCGGAGGAAGTACTCGTCGAGCGCGATCTCGACGCTCGCATCGCCCGGTATCGCGACCGGATCCGCGTCCATCACGTCCGCAACCGAGACGTCACCGATTCGCCGGTCGAGCTCGTTGCGAACCACCGTCGCGCGCGCCGATTGCCCGAGCATCCAGCCGATCACGGCCAGCCACAGCCCGGAGATGAAGTAGGACGTGGTCAGCATCAGCAGCACGCCGCCGCCGATGAACAGGAACGAGAAGCCCTGGCCGAGCCGGGCCGCGAAGGCGGTGGCGCGCCCGCGGTCGCCGGTCACCCGCCAGGCGATCGCGCGGGCGATCCGCCCGCCGTCGAGCGGGAACGCGGGCAGCAGGTTGAAGAGCAGGATCAGGGCGTTGACGTTCGCGAGCCAGGCGAGCACCGCGGCGGCGCCACTGACCCCGGCAGCTTCGTTGAACGATGCCGCCTCCCAGAACGAGGCGCCCTCTAGCGCGCTGCCGACCCCGAGGCAGACGAGGGTGATCACCAGCGTTACCGCGGGCCCCGCAATCGCCACCCGGAACTCCTCGCCGGCGTTCTTCGAATCGCGCTCGAGCGCCGCGATCCCGCCGAACATCCAGAGAGTGATGTGGCTGATCCCGATCCCGTTGCGGAGCGCGACCCAAGCGTGGCCGAGCTCGTGCAGGAGGATCGAGCCGAAGAACAGCAGGGCGCTGACCACGGCGAGCGCGTATGGCTGGAACGACTCGTCGCTCGCTCCCAGCAGGTTCCGGTAGAAGCCCGACATCAGCCAGATGATCAGAAACAGGACCGCGAACCAGGTCCAGTCGACCCCGATCGGGATCCCGCGGACGTGAAACAGCGTGTAGTTACCGCGACGTGGCATCCGGCAACGATTCTAGAGCCGGGGTTGGGCCAGCCGCCCGACTTCGGCCCGCGGGCGGGCGCCCCTGCCCGTGCCGCTCAGGCCGGGTCGCCGAACTCGGCGGTCCGGCCGGCGATCCCGGCCTCGACGGCGGCGAGCTGGTTCGGGGAGCCGAGCAGCTCGCGCTGCAGCTCCTCCTCGAGCGCGAGCGCCTCGGCGGCCGGCGCGTTCCAGGCCCGCTCGAGCAGCCGCTTGCCGCGCCGGATCGCATCCGGTGAGCGCTCGGCGATCTCGGCCGCGAGCTGCCGGGCCGCGGCGAGCGGATCCGTCGCTGACGCGGGTCACCAGCCCGAGCTCGAGCGCCTCCTCGGCGTCGACGATCCGACCGGTGAAGGTGAGCTCCTTGGCGACGTCCGATCCGACCAGCCGCGGCAGGCTCTGGGTCAGGCCCATGTCGGGGATCAGGCCCCACTTGATCTCGAGGACCGAGAGCCGCAGGTCCGGCGCCGCGATGCGGATGTCGGCCGCGAGCGCGATCTGGCAGCCGCCGCCGAGGCAGTTGCCCTGCACCGCGGCGATCACCGGGACCGGGAGCTGCTGCCATCCGTAGGCGACGCGCTGGAAGTCGTTGGCGATCTCGCCGTCGCGGCGGACGAACGAGTCCTCGATCGGGCGCCCCTCGGCGAGCACGCTCTGGAAGTCGAGCCCGGCGCAGAAGCTGCGCCCCTCGCCGGAGAGCACGACCGCGCGCAGCGATGGGTCGCCGCCGAGCTCGTCGAGCGCCTCGTTGAGCGCGTCGAACATCGGGTAGTCGAGCCCGTTGTGCCGGTCGGGACGGGCGAGGACCACGTTCGCCACGTGGTCGGCGGTCTCGACCGCGGACCCGCTCCGGATCGCTCATCGGACCGGCGCGTGTCGGTCGATGATCGCGCCCAGGTCCGCTCCCGCCGGCAGCGTCCCGAAGGCGTTGCCCCAGTCGCCCTCGAGCCGGGTCGCGCAGAAGGCGTCGGCGACCGCCTGATCACCGAAGCGGATCAGCAGCGACGCCTGCAGCGCGAGCGCCATCCGCTCGACGACGCGGCGCGCCCGCGCCTCGAGCTGCTCGAGATCCGACAGCTCGCGGCGGGTCTCCTCGGCAAAAGCATCTAGTCGCGGGTCCCCGCCCGACGCCTCGCCGACCTCGGCGAAGAACGCCTCGACGGCGTCCGGGCTCTTGACCATCGCCCGCAGCACGTCGAGCGCCTGGACGTTGCCGGAGCCCTCCCAGATCGACTGCAGCGGGCTCTCGCGGAACAGGCGCGGCATCCCGGACTCCTCGACGTAGCCGTTGCCGCCGAGGCACTCGAGGCACTCGACGGCGTGGGCCGGCGCCCGCTTGCAGATCCAGTACTTGAGCACCGGCGTCGCCAGCCGCCGCCGGGCGCGCGACGCCGGCTCGCCGGCGTCGGCCTCGTCGAACTGCCGGGCGAGCCAGATCGCGGAGATCGTCGCCGCCTCGGACTCGACCGCGAGGTCGGCGAGCACGTTGCGCATCAGCGGTTGCTCGATCAGCGGCCTGCCGAACGCGGAGCGGTGCATCGAGTGCCAGATCGCCTGGGCCAGGCCGAATCGGGTGCCGGCCGTGGATCCGAGCACGCAGTCGAGTCGCGTGTGGTTGACCATCTCGATGATCGTCGCCACGCCGCGCCCCTCCTCGCCCAGCAGCTGCGCCCAGGCGCGGTCGAACTCGACCTCGCTCGAGGCGTTGGAGTGGTTGCCGAGCTTGTCCTTGAGCCGCTGCAGGTGAAAGCGGTTGCGCTCGCCGTCGGGGGTGAAGCGCGGCATGAAGAAGCACGAGGGACCCGCATCGGTCTGGGCGAGGACCAGGAACGCGTCGCACATCGGCGCCGAGCAGAACCACTTGTGGCCGGTCAGCTCGTACTCGGCCCCGGGGCCGCCGCCGTTCAGCGGCACCGCGACGGTGGTGTTGGCGCGGACGTCGGAGCCGCCCTGCTTCTCGGTCATCGCCATCCCGCACATCGCCCCCGTCTTCTCGGCGGCGGGAATCATCCGCGGGTCGTACTCGAGCGAGGTGAAGCGCGGCTCCCACTCGGCCGCGATCTCCGGCTGCGTCCGGAGGGCGGGAATCGCCGAGTAGGTCATCGAGACCGGGCAGCCGGTGCCCGCGTCGGCGACGCTGACGCACATGAACGCCGCCGCCCGGGCGACGTGCGATCCCGGCTCGGGCTCGCGCCACGGCGAGGCGTGGGTCCCGTTCGAGACTTGGAGGCGCATCAGCTCGTGATAGGCGGGGTGGAAGCTGACCTCGTCGATCCGGTGCCCGAAGCGGTCGTGGGTCGTCAGCGTCGGCCGGTGCTCCTCCGCCTCGAAGCCCCAGCGGATCGTCTCGGCGCGCCCGGCGAGCTCGCCGACCCGCTCGATCCGCTCGAGGGCGAAGTCGCCGCCCTCGCGCGCACCGCCTCGCGCAGCACCCGGTCGCTGCTGAACGCGTTGTAGTCCTCGAGGGGGACCGCCTGGTTGGTCACCTCGTGCGTTGCCTGAGTCGCGCGGTCGATCGTCGCCACCCGCACATCATCCCATGCCGCGGTCCCTCGATAGGGTGCGGCGCCCACGTCCGAGACTCGGGAGGAATGCATTCAGATGGCGAAGATCAAGGTCGACAACCCGATCGTCGAGCTCGACGGCGACGAGATGACCCGGATCATCTGGCAGTTCATCAAGGAGCAGCTGATCCTGCCCTACCTCGACGTGGATCTCCGCTACTTCGATCTCTCGATCCAGAAGCGGGAGGAGACCTCCGATCAGATCACGGTCGACGCGGCGCACGCGATCCAGGAGCACGGGGTCGGGGTCAAGTGCGCGACGATCACCCCCGACGAGGCCCGGGTCGAGGAGTTCGGGCTGACCGAGATGTACCGCTCGCCGAACGGGACGATCCGCAACATCCTCGGCGGCGTGATCTTCCGCGAGCCGATCGTGATCTCGAACATCCCGCGCCTGGTCCCGGGCTGGACCGAGCCGATCATCATCGGCCGCCACGCCTTCGCCGACCAGTACCGGGCGACCGATCTGGTCGTCCCCGGCGAGGGAACGCTGACCATGACCTACACGCCCAGGGACGGCTCGGAGCCGGTCGAGCTCGAGGTCTATGACTTCCCCGGCGGCGGCGTCGCGCTGTCGATGTACAACCTCGACTCCTCGATCCGCGACTTCGCCCGCGCATCGATGCGCTACGGGCTCGACCGCGGCTACCCGGTCTACCTGTCGACCAAGAACACGATCCTGAAGAAGTACGACGGGCGCTTCAAGGACCTGTTCCAGGAGGTCTACGAGACCGAGTTCGCCGACGCCTTCGAGGCCGCCGGCATCACCTACGAGCACCGGCTGATCGACGACATGGTCGCCGCGGCCCTGAAGTGGGAGGGGGGCTACGTCTGGGCCTGCAAGAACTACGACGGCGACGTCCAGTCCGACACCGTCGCCCAGGGCTTCGGCTCGCTCGGGCTGATGACCAGCGTCTTGATGACCCCCGACGGCGACACCGTCGAGGCCGAGGCGGCGCACGGGACCGTCACCCGCCACTACCGCGAGCACCAGAAGGGAAACCCGACCTCGACCAACCCGATCGCCTCGATCTTCGCCTGGACCCGCGGCCTCGCCGCCCGGGCGCGACTCGACGGGACGCCCGAGGTCGGCGGCTTCGCCGAGACGCTCGAGCGGGTCTGCATCGAGACCGTCGAGAGCGGCAAGATGACCAAGGACCTGGCGCTGCTCGTCGGCCCCGATCAGGAGTGGCAGACGACCCAGGAGTTCCTCGCGTCGATCGACGAGAACCTGGAGCAGGCGATGGCGTAGGCGTCTAGCCTCCAGCGCCCGATCTTGCAGACAACACCGAACCGAGGAGGACGAATCCCTTGAGCACCCCCGTGAAAGTAACCGTGACCGGCGCCGCCGGCCAGATCGGCTACGCGCTGCTGTTCCGAGTCGCCTCGGGCCAGATGCTCGGGCCGGAGACGCCGGTCCACCTGAACCTGCTCGAGATCCCCGACGCGGTGAAGGCGGCGGAGGGCACCGCGATGGAGCTCGACGACTGCGCCTTCCCGCTGCTCGCGGGAATCGACATCCACGACGATCCAGTGCAGGCGTTCGACGGCTGCGGCGTCGGGCTGCTGGTCGGCGCCCGGCCGCGCGGGCCGGGCATGGAGCGCGGCGACCTGCTCGAGGCGAACGGGGGGATCTTCAAGCCGCAGGGCGAGGCGATCAACGCCGGCGCCGACGCCGACGTCCGGGTGCTGGTCGTCGGCAACCCCGCGAACACCAACTGCCTGATCGCGATGAGCCACGCGCCGGACGTGCCGAACGAGCGCTTCACGGCGATGACCCGGCTCGATCACAACCGCGCGATCAGCCAGCTCGCTGCGAAGACCGGGGCCGGGGTCTCGGAGATCACGAGGATGACGATCTGGGGCAACCACTCCGCCACCCAGTACCCGGACATCTTCAACGCCGAGGTCGCCGGCGACAACGCGGCCGAGAGGGTCGGGGACCAGGGCTGGATCGAGGATGACTTCATCCCGACCGTGGCGAAGCGCGGCGCCGCGATCATCGATGCCCGTGGCGCGTCGAGCGCCGCGTCGGCCGCGAACGCCGCGATCAGCCACATCCACGACTGGGTCAACGGCACCCCGGACGGCGACTGGGTCTCGATGGCGATCCCCTCGGACGGCAGCTACGGCGTCGAGGAGGGCGTGATCTCGTCGTTCCCCTGCCGCTGCTCGGGCGGCTCCTACGAGATTGTCGAGGGGCTCGAGATCAGCGACTTCTCGCGGGCGCGGATCGACGCCTCCGTGGACGAGCTCAAGGGCGAGCGCGACACGGTCCGCGAGCTCGGCCTGATCGGCTGAGCCCGGCCGGCTCTCAGGCCAGCGCGGCGCAGACGGCGCGGCGCTCCGCCCGGCGCAGGGCGGGGAGCAGTGCGTCGTCGACCTGTGTGGAGATCGTGAAGGTGAGCGACCGCCGGCCGTTGCGGCTGGCGGCGATCAGCTGCGTGTAGCCGAGGATCGAGCCGGTGTGGCCGAAGACCGTGCCGCAGTTGGTCTCGTAGCGGAACAGCGCCAGCCCGGCCGAGTTCTTGCCCGGCCCCGGCGGCGAGGAGCTGGCGCCGGGGACGAACGTGTACTGCGCGGCGCGGGTCGGGCCGCCGAACAGCTCCCCGCCGGCGTAGCCGCGAATGAACTTGTTCAGGTTCCCGGGTGTCGAGACGATCCCGCCCGAGGCCCAGGCCCAGCCGCCGAATGCGACCACGTTGGTCACGTCCTCGATCGCGCCGCTCGCGAAGTAGCTGTAGCCGTGGATCGCCGGCTCCTGGATGTCTAGCGCCGGCGAGAGCAGGCTGCGCCCCATTCCGAGTGGCTTGAAGACCTGGCGCCGCAGCGCCGCCGGGTAGCCGCTGCCGGTCGCGGCCTGGACGATCAGGCCGACCGCGACGTTGTCGGAGTTCGAGTACTCGTAGTCGGTTCCGGGCGTGAAGTTGAGCGGCTCACCGGCCACGTAGCCGAGCAGGGCGCGCGGCGGAGGCGCTACCTCGGGCGAGGCCGTGACGGCGTCCCGGAACGCCTGGCTGCCGCTGAAGTCGGGCAGGCCGCTGGTGTGGTTGAGCAGCTCACTCAGGGTTACCCCGTGCCAGGCGACCGGCTGATCGGGTAGCCAGTCGCCGATCGTGTCGTCCAGCGCCAGCGTGCCCTCGGCGATGAGCGAGAGCGCGACGCCACCGGAGATCGCCTTCGAGGTGCTCGCGATCCGCATCCTCTGGCGAGCGTTGGCGCTGCGGTCGCCGGCGAGCTCGGCGACGCCGCTGCGGTAGACCCTGCGCTCGGCACCGCGCTGGACGACAGCGATCGCCAGCGGCGGCCCGCCGATCGGCTCGGTCAGGTCGCGGATCGAGCTCAGCAGCTGCCGGTCCGCGGTCGAGCGCTCCGAGGCCTGGGCCGGAATCGCCGGCAGCAGCAGGGCCGCGATCCCCGCGAGCGCGCCCACGAAGGCGAGCGCCGTTGACGCGAGTGAACCGTTTGGTTGCGCCCCGGCGCCGAGAAGGGCTCACCCCTGGCTGTCGCCGGAGCCGCTGTCGGCCGCACCTGAGTCGGCCGTCGCGTGGTAGCCCTTGCCGTCCTTGCGGACGCGGCCGTCCTTCTCCAGCTCGGCCATCACGCGGTAGACGTAGTTCGGCTTGATCCCCATCGAGCTGGCGACCTCGGAGGCCGTCGCGCCCGGGTGGGCGGACACGTACTTGTAGGCGTGATCGGCCCGGGTGCCTCCGCGCCTCCGCCGCCGCCGCTTGCCGCCGGTCGACTTCGAGGCAGGGCCCCGCGGCCGGCCTGGTCCGCGGCGTCCGCCGCCGAGCCCGGAGAGGGCCTGCTCGATCTGCGCGAGCTCGCGCTTCAACTCGCCGCGTCGTTGCTCGAGCAACGCGCGGGCCTTGTCAACCGCTTCTGAAGTGGTCATCAGCACATCCCTGTGGTGGGGTTCCGCCGGGCGGGGCGCCCGGTGGGTTAGTCACACGAGCATAGACAAGTGTGGAATTCCACACTTTGCCCTGAGTCTGATTGGAGGCTGCTACTCGACCTTGCGGCGTCGCGGCATCGTCTGGAACACCGCATCCCAGAGCGGGGAGGAGACGCCGAACCCGAAGCGATGGTCCTGGAAGTGGTGGCGCATGTGCCCCTCGCGCAGTCGCTTGCCGAACTTCGATTTCGGCGTTGCGTGATGGAGGTAGAAGTGTGTGTAGTCATAGACCAGGTACCCGAGAATGAAACCGGCGAACAGGGGATACGCGGCCGGGGTGCCGAAGATCAGGGTGAACAGCCAGAAGAACAGAGCGGCGAGCGGGATCGCGACCGCCGGCGGCATCACCAGCCGAAGTGGATCGTTCGGGTGGTCGTGGTGAACGCCGTGGATGATGAAGTGGAGCTGGTCGCCACCTCTGAAGCTCGGCTGCCAGTGGAAGACCAGCCGGTGCAGCCAGTACTCGGTCAAAGTCCAGATCAGGAGGCCGGCGGCGAACAGGCCGATCGTCGCCAGCGCGCTCTCGCCGGCGTCGACGCCGGCCCAGACGCAGATCACCACGACCGGCACGAAGACGATCGCGGGAACACTCGGGTGGACCCTCGAGAAGAAATCGAGGATCCGGTTCTCGAACAGCGGCGGGGACGCCGCCAGTCGCTCGGTGCGTTCGTGCGCCATCGGTGGAATTATACCCCTCCCGCCAGCCGAGGTAACGGCCCAGCGGGCCCTCCCGAGGCGGCCGCCGGGCCGCCGGTCCCGGCCTCCCAAAGAGCGGGTTGCGTGCTCCCCATTGCGGGTTTTGCGACAAACAACGGCAGCGGGTCCAAGCCGCAATTTGCGCTCTGGCCGCCTGCGCGCGGATCGCTTCCGTGCCAGTGTCCGGCGCGCAACGCAGTCCGACCGATGGGGGATCAGAGTGAGTCAGAGGAAGTCGAGCGCAGCAGCGACCGGGGCGGCCCGCCGCAAGGTGAAGCCGAGCTGCGCTGATTGCTACTTCGGCCGACGGATGCTCTGCGCGCTCGAGCTCGACGAGCCGTGCTCGACCTTCCGCCCGCACTCCCCCGATGGACTCGTGCCACCGACCCAGCCGGCGCTGCTGATCCGGTCGGAGTCGGACCCGGGCGGGGCCGGGGTCACCGCTGCCCTCCCGGCCGCCGCCTAGGCTGCCGACCGCGTCCTACCCCTACAGTCCCCGTCGTGCGCGTCACCGTTCTCGGCAAGTCGCCCGCATGGGAGGACGCCGGTGGCGCCTGCAGCGGATACCTGGTCGAGGAGGACGGCTACAGGCTGCTGATCGATTGCGGCAACGGCGTCGTCGGCAAGCTCCGCGAGCGGATCGCCTGCGACGAGCTCGACCAGATCCTGATCAGCCACATCCACGCCGATCACGTTCTCGATCTGGTCCCCCTCGGCTATGCCCTGACCCTCGGTGGGCGGCGCGACTCGACCCGCGAGCGGGTGCCGCTGGCGTTGCCGCCCGGCGGTACCGAGGCGCTGCGCGGGCTGGTCGCGATCTGGGGAAGCGATCGGCTGATCGACAGTGCCTTCGCGCCGGCCGACTACGTGACCAACGGCGAGCTCGAGCTCGGCCCGCTGCGGGTGCGGCTGCACGAGGTGCCCCACTACACGCTCACCCACGCGGTCGAGCTGATCGCTCCGTCGGGCGGCCGGTTCGTCTACGGGGCCGATTGCCGCGCGAACGAGCGACTCGAGCGCGCCGCGGGCGGGGCCGAGGTGCTGCTCGCGGAGGCGACCCTGCGGGATGCCGATGACGAGGCCGGGCCCGCCGAGCGGCGCGGCCACATGAGCGGCGCTGAGGCCGCCGAGCTCGCCGCGCGCGCCGGTGTCGGCCGGCTGGTGCTCACCCACTTCTCCGATTCACTCGATCGGGGGCGGATCCTGGCTCAGGCGCAGGCGCGGTTCTCGGGCGCCGTCGAGCTTGCGGCCACCGGTTCGAGCTGGGAGCTCTGAGGTGCCGTCGGCCCCGGCCGGGCGACTGGACTAATCTGGAACTCGATGGCGAGACAGCGAGAGTTGCTGGTCAATATCGAGCGGATCCGTCGCGAGATGGACGAGTTCTTCGGCGACGCCTGGTCCCGGGCGCCGACCGGTGGACGTCGCCCCGGGGCCTTCGCGCCGCGCGTCGACGTCTACTACTGCAAGCCGGAGGAGTCCGGGCGGGGCCCGAGGGCGATCGTCAAGGCCGACCTCGCCGGCGTCGACCCCGATGCGGTCAGCCTCGAGATCTCGGGCCGCGAGCTGATCATGTCCGGCTCGCGACCCGTGCGTGAGACCGAGGGGCGCGCCTACCAGCAGGTGGAGATTCCCACCGGGGCCTTCCGCCGCGTGATCGAGCTCGGCGTCGAGGTTGTCGCCGAGGAGGCGAGCGCGACCTTCGAGGACGGCATCCTGCGGATCGAGTTGCCCGTCAAGGTGGTGGAGCCGTCCGCCCGGAAGGTGCCGATCGAGCGGGCCGAATGATGTCCGAGTTCGGACTCGACGAGGGCGAAGGCGGGCCCTCGATCGAGATCGTCAGCGGCGACGAGCTCGAGCAGGCGATCCGCTCGACGAGTGGTCTGGCCCTGCCGGAGGCGATGCCGGTGCTGCCGCTTCGCGACATCGTCGCCTATCCGGCCACCCTGACGCCGCTGGCCGTCGGACAGGAGCGCTCGATCCGGCTGGTCGATGATGTGCTCAGCGGCGACCGTGCGTTGACGCTGGTCGCGTCCCGCGACCCCGATGTCGACGAGCCCGGTCCCGAGCAACTGCACTCCGTCGGGGTCGCCGGCGTGGTGGCGCGGATGATGAAGGTGCCCGACGGCACCATCCGGATCCTCGTCCAGGGCACTCAGCGGGTCCGGATTGGCGACTACGTCGCGACCGACCCCTACCTGATCGCCCGGGTCGAGGAGCTGCCGGACGTCGTCGACGAGGGCAAGGAGCTGCAGGCGCTGACCCGCAACGTGCAGGCGACCTTCAGCCAGATCATCGAGCAGATCCCCTACCTGCCCGAGGAGCTGCAGCTGGCGGTCGCAAACGTCGAGGACCCCTCGGCGCTCTCCCATCTGATCGCCGGTGCGCTGCGGATTCCGGCTTCGGAGAAGCAGGAGTTGCTCGAGCAGGTCGACGTCGGCGCCCGTTTGCGGCGGCTTGCGGAGATCCTCGCCCACGAGCTCGAGCTGATCCAGATCGGGACCAAGATCCAGAGCCAGGTCCAGGAGGGGATCGACAAGGGCCAGCGGGAGTACTACCTGCGGGAGCAGCTGAAGGCGATCCAGGACGAGCTCGGCGAGGGTGACGAGCAGGCGGCCGAGGTGAACGAGCTGCGCGAGCGGATCGCGCAGGCCGGGTTGCCCGAGCACGCGGCCAAGGCGGCTGAGCGCGAGCTGTCCCGCCTCGAGCGGCTGCCACCCGCCGCCGCCGAGTACGGGGTGATCCGCACCTACCTCGAGTGGATGATCGAGCTGCCCTGGGACGCGACCACCGAGGACAACCTCGACATCGAGCACGCCCGCGGGGTCCTCGACGCCGACCACTACGATCTCGAGAAGGTCAAGGACCGGATCCTCGAGTACCTCGCCGTCCGCAAGCTGAAGCCCGACTCGAGCGGGCCGATCCTCTGCTTCGTCGGCCCTCCCGGGGTCGGAAAGACGAGCCTCGGCCGCTCGATCGCCTCGGCGCTGGGCCGCAACTTCGAGCGGATCTCGGTCGGCGGCGTCCGCGATGAGGCCGAGATCCGCGGGCATCGCAGGACCTACATCGGGGCGATGCCGGGCACGATCATCCGCGCGCTTCGGGATGCCGGCTCGAAGAACCCGGTCTTCATGATCGACGAGATCGACAAGATGGGCGCCGACTTCCGCGGCGACCCGGCGAGCGCGATGCTCGAGGTGCTCGATCCGGCGCAGAACGACACCTTCCGCGACCACTACCTGGACCTCGACTTCGACCTCTCGGACGTGATGTTCATCGCCACCGCGAACATCCTCGACACGGTGCCGGGCCCGCTCCGCGACCGGATGGAGGTGATCCCGCTGTCCGGCTACACGCTCGACGAGAAGCGGCACATCGCGAGGCGGTACCTGGTCCCGCGCCAGATCGGGGAGAACGGCCTCACGGCCTCGCAGGTCGCCTTCTCCGATGCCGCCCTGAAGGCGATCGCCGAGGAATACACGCGGGAGGCGGGCGTCCGCAACCTCGAGCGCCAGATCGGCACCGTCTGCCGCAAGATCGCCCGCGAGCGGGCCGAGGGTCGGGAGAAGAAGAAGGTCACGGTCTCGGCCAAACGGGCGCGCGAGCTGCTCGGTCGGCGTCTCTTCTTCTCCGAGGTCCGGCGCCGCACCCGGCGACCCGGGGTCGCGACCGGGCTCGCCTGGACCCCGGTCGGCGGCGAGGTGCTGTTCATCGAGGCGACGCAGATGCCCGGCGGCGGCAAGCTGACGATCACCGGTCAGCTCGGCGATGTGATGAGGGAGTCGGCGCAGGCGGCGCTCTCGTACGTGCGCGGTCACGTCGCCGTCGCGGCGCCCGCGCTCGAGGACGGCTGGTTCGCCGCCCACGACATCCACGTGCACGTGCCGGCCGGCGCGGTGCCGAAGGACGGCCCGTCCGCCGGGGTGGCGATGACGATCGCCCTGATCTCGCTGCTGACCGACACGCCGGTCGCCGACGACGTGGCGATGACCGGCGAGATCACGCTCACCGGCCAGGTGCTGCCGGTCGGCGGCCTGAAGGAGAAGTCGCTGGCCGCTCAGCGGGCGGGACTGAAGCGAGTGATCGCCCCCGCGCGCAACGAGGGCGAGGTGCTCGAGATCCCCGAGCACGAGCGCGAGGGCCTCTCGTTCATCTACGTGGAGGAGATCGGCGAGGCGATCGAGGCCGCGTTCGACGGCAAGCTGCCCTGAGTTGCGGAACCAACTGCTCCGCGGGGCTATGCTCCCCCTACAGCACCGCCCCGCGACCACAGGAGAGATCGATGGCCAAGCGCACGAAGGACGCACAGACGAAGGCAAAGGAGGCCGCTGAAGTGGCTCGCCCCTACGTTCAGAAGCTGATCGAGGACGACGATCTCCGCGCGAACCTGCGCGACGCATACGAGGGTGCACGTGACGCCTACGATCGCGCGGTCGACGGCAAGGGCGGGGCCAAGGCGGTGCTCGAGGACAAGCGCCTGCAGGAGAACCTCCGCGGAGCCGCCGACTCGCTGCGGGCCGCGTCCGAGGCTCTGCGCGAGCCGGCGCCGGCGCCGAAGAAGCGAAAGGTCAGCTTCGGCAGGCTGCTGTTCGTCGCCCTGCTCGCCGCCGTGCTCGCGATCGTTCTGTCCGAGGGTCTGCGCAAGGCGCTCTTGGACCGCATGTTCGGGGCCGAGGAGGAGTTCGAGTACACCTCGACGACGGCGCCGGTGGCGCCGGCAGCCGACACCGCCTAGCCGCCAGCGCGGGCGGCCGTCTTCAGCGCGATCTAGACTGCGCGCGCAGTGGAGGCTGCGACGGGCAAGAGAGAGCTGAGCGGCGACAAGGCGCAGCGGATCATCGACGCGATGCGCTCGAGCGTGGCCGCGCGAGGGATCTCGGGCTCCACCTTCGAGCACGTTGCGCGTGAGGCCGGCGTCAGCCGCGGACTCCTGCACTACTACTTCGGGACCAAGGAGCGGCTGCTGGTCGAGGTCGTCCGCCGGGACACCGAGATCCGCGTCGCCCGCCTCGACGGTCCGCTGGCGGGAGCGTCGACCGCCGACGACGTGATCGACGTGCTGGTCTCGAGCCTCACCGATACGCTCGAGAACGAGCCGGGGGTCTTCGCACTGCTGTTCGAGGTCTTCTCGGCGGGGCGTCGCAACCCCGAGATCCAGCGCGAGGTCGCCGACCTGTTCAGGCGGACCCGCGACCAGGTCGCGGAGGCGCTCTTGGCAAAGCAGCGGGATGGAGCGGTCAGCCTGCCATACGGTGCCGAGGCCACCGTCGCCTACCTGATCGCGATCGCCGACGGCATCGCCCTGCAGGCACTGTCCGATCCCAACGGGAACTACGAGCCGGTGATCGCGGCCGGCCGAGCGGCCGCGCGCACGCTTCTCGACTCGCGATAGCGGTGGCCACCAAGGTTGAACTGGCGAACGGCTCGGGCCCTCCGGTGGACAGCGTCGATTTACGCGTATCTATAGGCTGGGGGCGGGAACAACGAGAGGTTGTCAAGGGCGTTGCATTCGCGCGCGGGTTACAGCGGAGTTGGGGCGTAGGGTGAAGATGTGAGCGCGCCGGAAGCCGGGGAAGAGCGCGGGGCGTCGACCCCCGCTCGAATCGCTGCCGCCGGGGCGGTAATCGCCGCCTTCGTCCTCGTCGCCCTGCTGCTCTTCGGCGGCTCCAGCGGCAACAGCTACAGCTTCCTGTTCGAGACGGGCGGCCAGCTGGTGCCCGGCAACGAGGTGCTGGTCGCCGGCCAGCCGATCGGAACGATCGACTCGATCGATCTCACCGATGACAGCCAGGCCGAGGTCAAGGTGACGACCGACCGCACCCTGACCGAGGGGACCACGGCCGTGATCCGCTCGACCTCGCTGTCCGGCGTCGCCAACCGCTACCTCTCCCTGACGCTCGGACCGGACAACGCGCCGGAGCTCGACGGGGACCAGCCGGTCTCGGGCACTGACACGACCTCGCCGGTGGACCTCGACCAGCTGTTCAACGTGTTCCGCCCCAAGGCAGCGGCGGGCGCTGCAGAAGTTCATCCAGGGCAATGCCACCGTCTACACCGGCAAGGGGCGTGCCGCGAACCGGGCCTACAAGTTCATCAACCCGGCGCTGAGCCAGTCCCAGCGGGTCTTCGCCGAGCTCTCCCGAGACTCGGCCGCGCTCGAGCGCTTCCTGGTCGAGGGTGCTGACACGTTCGGCGCGATCGCCGACCGCCGCGACGACCTCGCCTCGCTGGTCGTCGACGCCAACACGGCGCTGGGGGCGGTCGCGAACCAGGCCGACGCGCTCGACCGCTCGCTGGTGGCGCTGCCGGGGACCCTGCGACAGGCGAACACGACCTTCGTCAACCTGCGGAC
The DNA here is from genome assembly GCA_963700785.1 of uncultured Solirubrobacterales bacterium. Taxonomy (GTDB): domain Bacteria; phylum Actinomycetota; class Thermoleophilia; order Solirubrobacterales; family 70-9; genus CAXMST01. Next base: position 39,666 of record CAVOYZ010000021.1, on the reverse strand, counting down.
GACCCTCGACGACCTCGACCCGCTGGTCGCCGTGTCCTACCCGGCGACCGAGAACCTGGCTCCGTTCCTGCGCCGGGTTCAGAGCGTCGCCAAGGACTCGAGGCCCGTCTTCAAGGACCTCGGAAAGGTCGTCAAGCTGAAGGGCAAGGCGAACGACCTGCGCGACACCCTCAAGGACCTGCCGACGGTCCGCAAGGAGGGCAACACCGCCTGGCCGGCCGCGATCGACGCGATGGACTCGTCGCAGGACAACCTCGCCTTCTTCCGCCCCTATGGGCCCGACGTGTTCGGCTTCTTGACCAAGCTTGGCGAGTCGGCGGCCTACTACGACGCCAACGGCCACTACGTCCGGATCTCGCCGACCGCGCAGAACGTCTGGGAGTACAACGCCGGCCTCAACCAGCTCGACCCGATCTACAACGACCCCGCGGCCCAGTACGACGCGATCGACTTCGGCATCCCCCGCCGTTGCCCCGGCGGCGGCACCCAGCAGGCCGCCGACCTCTCGAACCCGTTCCTCGACGACGGCAACCTGGGGCTCACCGAGTGTGACCCCACCGACTTCCCGCCCGGCCCATGAGAAGGATCGCGCTGATATTCCTCTCCGCGCTCGCGCTGGGCGCCGTCCTGGCTACGTCGGCTCCCGGCGACGGCGGCCCCACCGACGACTACCTGGTCCGTGCCTACTTCGACAACGCGGGGTTCCTGGTCGAGGACGAGGAGGTGCGGATCGCGGGTGCGAACGTCGGCACGATCAGCTCCGTCGACGTCGCCCGGCCCGGCGAGGTCGTCACAGCCGACGGTTCCGACGCTCCCGGCAAGGCGGTCGTCGTGCTCAAGATCAGCGATCCCGGCTTCCAGGATTTCCGCGAGGACGCCACGTGCATCATCCGGCCGCAGTCGCTGCTCGGCGAGAAGTTCGTCGAGTGCAAGCCGACTGAGCCGCGCTCGTCCTTGACCGAGCCGCCGCCGGAGCTCGAGACGATTCCCGAGGGCGAGCCGGGCGAGGGCCAGCGCTTCCTGCCGCTCGAGAACAACGGCAAGGCCGTCGACCTCGACCTGGTCAACAACATCACCAGGGAGCCGGAGGTCGATCGCTTCCGCCTGATCCTCAACGACCTCGGCGCCGGGCTGGCCGCCCGGGGCGACACCTTGCGAGAGGTCCTCGAGCGGGCGAACCCGGCGCTGCAGCAGACCGACCGGGTGCTGAAGATCCTCGCCGATCAGAACAAGAGCCTCGCCAGGCTCGCCGTCGACTCCGATGCGGTTCTCGGGCCGCTCTCACGCGAGCGGGACAGCATCGCCGGGTTCATCAACAACGCGGCGACGACCGGGGAAGCCGCCGCCGAGCGTCGCGATGACATCGAGCAGGGCTTCATCGAGTTCCCCCAGGCGCTGCGTGAGCTCGAGTCGACGATGGTCGAGCTGAGGCGGCTCTCCGAGGAGGCGACCCCGGTGGCCACCGACCTCAACATCGCCGCCCCGAGCCTCGCCGGCGCGACCGAGGCGATCGCTCCGTTCGCCCGCGCGGGAACGCCGGCCCTGGTCACGCTCGGCGACGCGGCCGAGGCGGCCGGCCCCGATCTCGCGGCCTCGGCCCCGTTGATCAAGGACCTCGGTGCGCTCGGTCAGGCGAACACGCCGGTCGGCAAGAACCTCGACGATCTGCTCAAGACCCTGCGCAAGACCGGCGGCACCGACCTGCTCTACAAGACGATCCTCAACTTCGGCAACACGGTCAACGGCTACGACGACTTCGGCCACTACGTCCGCGGCTCGATCCAGATCAACAACTGCGTCGACCTGATAGCGGGAGGCGCTAGCGGCCCCGGTCAACCGGAAACGGGTTGCAGCTCGAAGTGGACCGGCGCGACCTCCTCCGCGGCCATCGCAGCCGCGAACCCGACCTCGCCCGACGGGATCACCGCCCCGCCCCTGAACGAGCTGCTCGACGCGAGGAAGGCGAAGCGGCAGGCGCGTCAGGCCGCCAAGAACGGCTCCAAGGGCGGGCGGAGCGCCGCCGGCAAGCTCGACGGCGGCTCGCAGCGCGCCGCGTCGGATCTGCTCGACTTCCTGACCGGGGACGGCCAATGAGGAACACGCCGCTTCAGTCCGTTCTCCGCAACCCGACGCTGGTCGGCGCGATCACCGTGCTGGTCGTGATCCTCGCCGTGTTCCTCGCCTACAACGCCAACAGCGGGCTGCCGTTCGTGCCGACCTACCGGCTCACCGCGGAGCTGCCGAACGCGGCCAGCCTCGTCCCCGGCAACGAGGTCCGGATCGGCGGTGTCCGGGTTGGCATCGTCGAGGAGATCGTGCCGACCAGCGACGAGGACGGCGAGGTCCAGGCGAACCTGGTGCTGAAGCTCGACAAGCAGGTCGATCCGCTGCCGACCGACTCGACCGTGATCGTCCGGGCACGATCGGCGCTCGGCCTCAAGTACCTCGAGATCGCCCGCGGCGACAGCGATCAGGGCTTCCCGGAGGGCGCTACGATCCCGCTCTCGCAGGCGACGCCGACCCCGGTCGAGTTCGACGAGGTCCTGAACACGTTCGACGCGCCCACCCGCGAGGCGATCAGGGTCAACATCGCCGAGTTCGGTAACGCGCTCGCCGGCCGCGGCCCCGACCTGAACGAGGCGATCGGCGGTCTCGAGCCGCTGCTGCCCCGGCTCGAGCGCGTGACCAGGTCCCTGGCCGAGCCGAGGACGCAGCTCGCCCGGTTCTTCCGGGCCCTGAGCCGCTCGGCCGCTGAGGTGGCGCCGGTCGCCGAGACCCAGGCGAACATGTTCGTCGCCCTCGACCAGACCTTCGCAGCCTTCGCCGAGATCGCCCGCCCCTTCCTGCAGGAGACGATCTCGAGGACACCGGAGACGCTGGCCACGGCCACCGAGACCCTGCCGACGATCCGGCCTTTCCTGGTCAACAGCCGCAAGCTGTTCGTCGACCTGCAGCCGGGCGCCGCCGTTCTGGCCGAATCGGCGCCGACGATCGAGTCGGCGCTTCGCGCCGGCATCCCGGCCCTGAGGACGTCGCCGGAGCTGAATGCGCAGCTGGCGCCGACGGCTGCCTCGCTGCTCGGCCTCAACAACGACCCGACCTCGCGTACGGGCATCGACCGGCTGACCGAGCTCGGCGACTCCCTGAGCCCGCCGGTGCGCTTCATCGCCCCGGCCCAAAGCGTCTGCAACTACGCGACGCTGCTGTTCCGCAACCTCGACGACCTCAGCGACGAGGGCAACGAGCTCGGTACCTGGAGCCGCGGGATCCCGCTCGAGTCGCCCGCGGGACCGAACAACGAGGGCAGCCCCTCGTCCGCCGCTGCCAACGGTGGCGCCGGCTCGGACGACGCCAACTTCCTCCACGTCAACCCGTACCCGAACACCGCCGCGCCGCAGCAGGACACGCGCGAGTGCGAGCCCGGGAATGAGCCCTATGCGGTCGGCAAGCAGGTGATCGGCAACCCGCCCGGCAACCAGGGCACCGTGACCGAGGACCAGATCAAGGGGCAGGGCTGATGCCGCGGGATCCTTCCAAGAAGGTCCACAAGGACTTCAACGAGGGCATCTACCACCGCCCCCCGACCGGCCCGACCTTCCTCACGGTCGGGATCATCGCCGCGATCCTCGCGGTGATCGGCATCTATTTCGCCTTCGCCAAGTCGCTGCCGTTCGGCTCCGCCTATGAGATCACGGCGACCTTCGAGAACGCCGCCACGCTGCGCGCGACCTCGCCGGTGCGGATCGCCGGCGTCAACGTCGGCGAGGTGACCTCGGTCGAGGGCGACGGCGACGTCGCCAAGGTCACCTTCACGGTCGACGACGCCGGCCGGCCGATCAAGGAGGACGCCGAGATCACGATCCGGCCGCGCCTCTTCCTCGAGGGCAACTTCTTCCTCGACCTGAGGCCCGGGAGCCCGAGCGCCGAGCAGCTTCCCGACAGCGGGGAGATCCCGGTGACGCGGACCTCGACCGCCGTCCAGCTCGATCAGGTCCTGACCACGCTGCAGCAGCCGGACCGCCGCAACCTCAGCGCCCTGCTCGACGGCTACAGCTCGGCCCTCGCCGATCAGCCGACCCCCGCCCAGGACAAGGGCCAGGATCCATCGGTCAAGGGTAAGTCCGCCGCCGAGGCGCTGAACAGCTCGTTCCGCTACGGCGCCCGGGCCGGTCGGGGTTCGGCTCAGGTCAGCGAGGCGCTGCTCGGCGAGCAGCCGGGGGATCTCGCTCAGCTGATCGACTCGACCGGCGTCGTCTTCCAGAAGCTCGCCTCGCGCGAGTCGCAGCTGAGCTCGCTGATCACCAACTTCTCGATTACCGCCGGCGCACTGGCCGCCGAGTCCGGCGCGCTCGAGGAGACCGTCGCAGAGCTGGCTCCGACCCTCGAGCGGGCGGAGCCGTCGCTCGCGAAGCTGAACGAGGTGTTCCCGCCGCTGCGCGCCTGGGCCCGCGCCCTGATTCCGGGGGTCGAGCAGCTGCCGGCAACGATCGACGCGGGCACGCCGTGGCTGCGCCAGACGGGCAAGCTCGTGCAGACGGACGAGCTCGGCGGGATCGCCCAGGACCTGAAGAAGGCGCAGCCCTCGCTGGCCGCCGCCACCAACGACCTCGCCGGCCTGCTGCCGCAGCTTGCAGGCCACCAGTCGCTGCGTGACCGACGTGATCGACCCGACCGGCGACATCGTCATCAACGACGCCTTCTCGACCGGCTCGCCGAACTACTACGACTTCTTCTACGGCGCGGCGAGCCAGAACGGAGTCGGCGCCAACTTCGACGGCAACGGTCAGCTCCTCCGGGTGCAGTTCGGTGGCGGCCCCGACCTGGTCTCGACGCCGATTCCCGGAACCATCTCCCCGAACACCCCGCTGTGGGGCTACACGATCCAGCCGCCGACGGGCACTCAGCCCGTGCGGCCCTCGCAGGACCCGCCGATCCGCACCGACGTGCTCTGCGAGAAGAACCCTGTCCCCGACCTGAACGGGTCCCCGGCCGCCGTGCCGGGCGCGCCCTCACCGGAGGGCTGATGAGGCAGGCGATCGGCAGATACCTGAAGGACTTCATCGCGGTCGTGATCCTCGCCGTGATCGGCCTCACGACCCTGTTCGTGATTCTCTCGCAGCAGGCCTCGGCGCTTCCCCCATGGTTCCCGATCCTCGGCGAGGATCGCTTCGAGCTCAAGGCCCAGCTGGAGACCGCCCAGGCGGTGACGCCGGGCCAGGGACAGACCGTGAACATGGCCGGGGTCAAGGTCGGGGACATCACCACCGTCGAGCTCGAGGACGGGGTCGCGTTGGTGACGATGCAGGTCGACAACGAGTACTCGGACCTGATCCATCCCGACGCATCGGTCCTGCTGCGGCCACGGACCGGCCTCCAGGACATGACCGTCGAGCTCGACCCGGGCAGCGAGCCCGAGAGCGTCCCGGAGGGGACGACGATCCCGCTCGCCTCGACCAAGCCGAACGTCAACGTCGACCAGATCCTCGCCTCGCTCGACGGTGACACCCAGGCTTACCTGCGCCTGCTCCTGGCCGGCGGTGCGGAGGGCCTGTCCGACGGCGGCGATGAGGAGTTCGCGGCGGTGCTGCGGCGGATCGAGCCGACAACCCGTGACCTCGCAAAGGTCAACGGGGCGATCGCCAAGCGTCGCGAGAACCTGCGCAGGGTGATCACCAACTTCGGCAAGATCTCGAAGCGCCTCGCCGCCAACGACGTTCGCGTCGCCCAGTTCGTCGACGCCCAGAACTCGGTTCTCGGCGCCTTCGCTGATCAGGAGCAGAACCTTCGTGCGACCGTCCGCGGGCTCCCCGGGGCGCTGACCGAGACCCGGGGCGCGCTCGACGCCAGCGAGCAGCTCTCGGACGAGCTCGAGCCTGCCCTCACGCGCCTGCTGCCCGCAGCGCAGGCGCTCGACCCGGCGCTCCAGGCTCTGCAGCCCTTCTTCGTCGACACCACGCCCCCGATTCGCGACCAGATCCGCCCGTTCACCGGCGAGGTCAAGGCCGTGGTCAGGGATGTGAAGAAGGCCGCGGGGCCGCTCGCATCGAGCGCCAAGGGCCTCGAGGGGACCTTTACCGAGCTCACCTCGGTCCTCAACGGCCTCGCCTACGACCCGCCCGGAGCGCCGGAGGGCTACCTGTTCTACCTGTCCTGGCTCAACCACAACGCCAACAGCGTTCTGCTGACCGAGGATTCCGGAGGCCCGATCGTTCGCTCGGTCGCGCTCTACAGCTGCCTGATCTCGCAGCTCGCCGACGAAGCCCTGACGAGACGGCCCGGCCTCGCCACCCAGCGGATCCTGACCCGCCTGCCGACCAGTCCGGAGATCTGCTGATGGAGACGCGACCACCGACAATCGGAAGGGTGCTGATCGCGGTCGGCTTCGCACTGTCCTGCTTCGGCCTGCTGCTCTTCCTCTGGCTCGCCTTCGGCGGTCCGGTGCCGCTCAAGTCGAAGAGCTACCGGGTCACGGTCCCCTTCGATGAGGCGACCCAGCTCGCGGTCGAGTCCGACGTGAGGATCTCCGGAGTCTCGGTCGGAAAGGTGAAGGCGATCGAGCTCAACGACGAGGGGCTGGCCGACAGTGAGATCGAGGTCGACGCCAAGTTCGCACCGATTCCGGCCAACACCAGGGCGATCCTGCGCCAGAAGACGCTGCTCGGCGAGACCTACGTCGAGCTCACGCCGGGCGATCCGACCTCCGGCTCGCTGCCCGAGGGTGGGACCCTGCCCGCCGCCCAGGTCTCGCAGGCTGTGCAGCTCGACGAGATCTTCCGCGCCTTCGACACCCCGACTCGCGCCGCGTTCAGGGCCTGGATGCAGGACGCCGCGCTCGCCTTCCGCGGCCGAGGGGCGGACCTCAACGCCGCGCTCGGCAATCTGACGCCGTTCGTCGACAGCGCCGACGATCTGATGCGGATCCTCGACAGCCAGCGGCTCGCGGTCGAGCGGCTGGTCCGCGACGGGGGCGAGACCTTCGACGCGCTCAGCGAGCGCCCGGGCCAGCTCAGCGGCCTGATCACCAACACCGATCGCGTCTTCACGACGATCGCTCGCCGGGACGCGGACCTGATCGCCGCCTTCCAGGCGCTGCCGACGTTCATCGAGGAGTCGAAGCTGACGCTCGACCGAGTCGACAGGTTCGCCAACGACACCGATGCCCTGGTCACCCAGTTGCGGCCGGCGGCGCAGGAGCTGAGCGGCACCCTCAAGCAGACCGCAGCCCTGGCGCCGGATCTGGAGCGGTTCTTCGACGGGTTGGTCACCGTCAACAAGCGGGCGCAGTCCGGGTTCAGTTCGCTACGCACGGTGATCGACGACCAGCTGCCACCGCCGCTCGCCCGGGTCGACTCCTACCTGACCGAGGTGATTCCGATCGCCGACACGCTGAACCGCTACCGGGCCGAGACCACGGCGACCCTCGGCAACCTTGCCGCGGCGACCCAAGCCTCCAACATCTCGGGCACCGGGCAGCGCAAGAAGTACCTCCGCACCACCCAGGTCTTCACCCCCGAGTCGCTGGCCTCGTTCCCGTCGCGGCTCACCGGCAACCGCACCAACGCCTACGTCAAGGCCGGCAACTACAGCAAGCTCGCCAACGGCCTCGACTCGTTCCTGACGGCGCAGTGCAGCGCCGGGCTCTCCGACATCACCCTGTCGCCGGGCGTCCCGGGCGACCTGCCCCCCGTCGTTCCGACCGAGGGCACCCCGAGCTTCTTCGAGGCGATCCAGAACTTCGCCTGGGGCGGGGCGCCGAACACCGACAGCGCCAACATCCCGGCGCCGCGCTGCGACCTGCAGGCGGGCTCTGAGTCGATCGGCGGGCCGCCGTCCGAGTCGACGACCTACCCGCACACCCGCGCGCAGGCTCCCTGAGCGCCCCGTTCCCGGATCGGCCACCGATCTCCGGCCGGCTTGACCGCAACCTTTCGGCCGTTTCGGGGTTTGTGACAATGTACCGACCGGTACCCACGGAGTGGAGGTGCGCGCGAGGCCCGTTTGCTGAGTCCGTCCTTCATCCGAATCTGAGTTGAAGACTCTCCTAGGAGGAGCAAATGCGTAAGTTTCTGGCTCTCGCGATCGCGGGGGCAATGACGGTCGGAGTGGTGTCGTTTGCCACGGCCGACGAGAGCATTCAGACCGAGGTCGGCAAGGTCTCGCCGACCAAGCTCTCGAAGAAGAAGTACAAGAACGTCAAGTTCGTCAACACGATCACGACGTTCAACGTGCCTGGCACCAACCAGCCGCCGTCCGCGAACCGGACGATTCTCGACCTCTCGAAGAACCTGAAGTTCAACAACAAGAAGACCCCGTACTGCAAGACCGACGAGGCGGGTCTCGAGTTGGCGGCGACGACTGAAGACGCGAAGAAGGTCTGCGGCAAGAAGTCGCTGGTTTCGCAGGACAAGCGGCAGCACGGCCCAGGTGCGAGTCGACCAGGGCCCGATGGCTCCTCCGCTGGAGATTCCGGTGCAGGTTCTCGCGTTCAACGAGAACGGCAACAAGTTGCTGCTGTTCAGCAAGCCACAGGATCCGTTCGCCGGTATTCCCGCGAGCATCCTCGTCGGCAAGCTGAAGAAGTCGAAGTCGGGCAAGAAGTACGGCAAGGCGCTCGACGTGACGATCCCGCCGCTCGCGGCCGGAGCGATCAGCTTCTTCGAGGTCACGATCCCGAAGAGCAAGTACATCCAGGGCAGGTGCAAGTCGAAGAAGATGTACTTCCAGGCTGAGACGTTCTTCGACAACGGCACGAGCACGAAGGACAGCTACTTCAAGAAGTGCAAGCAGAAGAAGAAGTAGCGATGCCGATCGCTCTCCTCACCTCGAGGGAGCGGCAGTGAGAGGGGCGGCCGCGAGGCCGCCCCTTCTCGTTAAAGGTGAGGCCTGGGAGGGGGAGGCCCGAGGCTGATTCACCGCGATTCTCCGATAGTGTTGCCGCCGGAGGATGGTCCCGAGGGTCCCCGAGGGGTCGGTAGAGGTAGGAGGCACCCGATGAGGAGATTCGTGGCTCTGGCGTTGGCCGGAGCGATCGGCGTTGGCGTCGTCTCGTTCGCCACCGCCGATGAGAGCGTGCAGACGGAGTCGGCGAAGATCAAGCCGAAGAAGCTGTCGAAGAAGAAGTACCAGAACATCGAGTACGTGAACACGATCACGACCTTCGATCTGCCGGGCACCGACCAGCCGCCCCGGGGAGCGCGGACCGTCCTCGACTTCCCGAAGCAGTTCAAGTTCAACTACAGGAAGTTCCCGTACTGCAAGACCGACGCTGCCGGCCTCGAGACCGCCGCGACGACCGAGGACGCGATCGCAGCCTGCGGCAAGAAGTCCGTCGTCTCCGATCCAAAGGGCAGCACGGCGAGGGTCAAGGTCGGCGGCTCCGGGCTGATCATCGACGTCCAGGTGACGGCTTTCAACGACAGCAACAAGGAGCTTGCTGCTGTTCTCGAAGCCGATTGGCGCTACCGCCGGGCTCCCGGCCACGATCCTGATCGGCAAGCTGAAGTCGTTCAAGAAGGTCAAGGGTCGCCCGCCGGGCACCGGTACCGGCCCCTACAAGAAGTCGCTCGACGTGGTCATCCCGCCGCTCGCTGCCGGTGCGATCCAGTTCTTCGAGGTGACGATCACGAAGAGCACGCTACGTCCAGGCGAGGTGCAAGCCGAAGAAGCTGCAGTGGCAGGCCACCACCTTCTTCAGCGACGGCACCCCGCCGACGTCGGACACCTACGCGACGAAGTGCAAGCCAAAGCGAAGGTAGCGATCTCGCAGCAGGCCGCTCAGCGCTCGCCGAGCCACTCGGCGATCCGGTGGCCGATGATCTCGCCCTGATCCTCCTGCAGGAAGTGGGAGGCCTCCGGGATCACCTCGGGCTGCGGCCAGCCGATCCGCTTCGCGAGCGCGCGGCCGAGATCGAGGGTCAGCACCGGGTCCGAGTCGGCCCAGAGCAGCAGTGCCGGGCGTTCTGACTCGACCATCGCCTCGAGCGTGCGGCGCCCCTCCGCGGCGCCCGGCATGTCGGGACTGGTCGGCAGGAACAGCGGAAAGGCGCGGGCGCCCTGCTTCGCGGCTGCCTCGGGGAACGGTGCGTCGTAGCCGGCGAGCACCTCGTCGCTCGGCCTCGTCTTGCACGCTCCGGCGACGAGGAACGAGATCGGCAGGTCCTCGGTCCGCTCGACGAAGTCGCGGAAGCTCTTCCAGGCGTCCGACATCGGCTGCTCGCCGGTGAACACGCCGGTGTCCATTACGACCAGCCTCGAGCAGAGGTCGGGCCGCTCGGCGGCGATCCGCATTCCGATCGGCCCGCCCCAGTCCTGGGTCACGAAGGTCGCTCCGCTGACGCCGATCTGATCCAGCAGGTGGATCATCGACAGGGTGTGGCGCCCGTAGCTGTACCAGTCGAACTCGGTCGGCTTGTCAGAGCGTCCGAAGCCGGCGTAGTCGGGCGCGATGCAGCGGTGCCCGGCCTCGAGCAGCGGCGGGATCACCTTCCGGTACAGAAACGACCAGGTCGGCTCGCCGTGGAAGAGCACGATCGGGTCCCCGGACCCCTCGTCGACGCGGGCCAGGCGGATCCCGTCCCAGTCGACGTACTTCGGCTCCCAGGGGAAGTCGGGGAGATCCGCGAAGCGCTCGTCAGGGGTGCGGTAGATATCGGTCATCGTCAGCCGAACAGCCTGCGGAACCGGAGCAGGTTCCGCGGCCCGCCGTGGACCCTGAGCCGGCGCTGGATCAGCGCCTTCGGCGGGCTGACAGCGCCCTTGCCGACGTCGATGAAGTCGTGCCACTCCGACTCGAGCGTCACGTCGGCCTCAGGGAGGACGCCGCGCTCGGCTCGGGTCGAGCCGTTGTCGACGACCAGGTGCCAGGGCTCGGCGTCGCTGAACTTCCACTGGACCTTGAACGGCTCGCCGTTCACGGCTCCGCTGTCGATCGAGCGCGCGACCAGGTCGAAGTAGAGCTGCTGGATCTCGGGCGAGGAGTCCACCTCCGACGCCGGCTTCGGCTCGCCGACGACGCCGGCGCGGACCAGGCGGATCATCTGCGCCCCCCGTTCCCGTTGGGGGAGCGAGAAGTCCATCGGCACGACGCCGGGGGGCATCTCGTCCATCGGATAGCCGATCGCGCGCCACTTCTGCTCGAGCGCCTGAATGCCCCACTCGGAGATGTCCTCGAGCTCGAAGCCGAAGCAGCGGGTGTACTCGAGATCCCAGCCGGGCGGGATGAACACCGACGAGGTCCACTGCATCACCTCGGCGAGCAGCTCATCGATCGCGGCCTTGCACTCATCGGACTCGCGCAGCAGCTCCGAGAGCACCTTGACGCCGAAGCCGATGTGTCGCTGCTCGTCGCGGGAGACGTTCTTCATCCCCTCGCTGAAGCCGGGCATCGATCCGTCCCTGATGAAGAAGTCCTCGATGAAGTGCTGGCCGGGCTGCGCCAGCGTCGCCTCGACGATCAGGTGGTAGAGGGTGATCGCCTGCGCGAACTTCGGCAGCGAGCGATCGCGACGCAGCTCCTCGGCCATCTGGTCGAGCCGGTTGAAGATCTTCAGGTAGCCCCAGTTGAGGCGCTGCTCGGTGAACGCCAGGGTCGAGGCGACCGTATCGCCGGCCTCGATCACCTCCTTGAAGAACCGATGGAAGAAGACGGCGTGGCGGGCCTCGTCCACCTGCTGGGTCGCGAGGAAGTACTTCTGCTCCTCCTTCGGCGCGGCGTCGATGTAGGGGGAGAGGTTGTCGGTCACCGAGTCCTCCCCGTAGAAGAACATCGAGTAGACCCACATCGCAGACTGCCGCTGGACTCTCGCTCAGCGCGGCCCAGCCCTTGCGGTCCTCGGTGAAGTCGAGCGCCGTCGCCGACCAGTTGCTCTGCTCCCAGCGGCTGTAGAGGTCGGCGTAGGTGATCCTGTCGGTCAGGTTCTGCTCGGCGACTGACATTGCTCTGTTCCTCCTCGGGCTCGGGCTCGGATCCGCGGCGCCCACGGAGGATATGGCAGAACTGGCTACTCAGCCAATCCCTCTGTGACCGATCTCACGCCCCGCGGCGGAGCCGGTCAGGGCCGGCCTACCGGAAGACGATCGTCTGCCGCGCGACGGCGCCGGACGCGAGCCGATCGAAGCCCTCGTTTAGCTGCTCGAGCGCGAGCTCTCCTGTCAGCAGCTCGTCGACGGGCAGCCGTCCCGCCGCGCGCAGCGCGATGAAGCGCGGGATGTCCTCGGCCGGTACGCAGGAGCCGAGGTAGGAGCCGAGCAGGGCGCGCTCCTCGGCGACCAGGCTGACGGCGGGGATCTCCAGCATCTGATCGGGGTCCGGCAGGCCGACGGTGACGGTCCGGCCCCCGCGCCGCGTGGCCGCGTAGGCCTCGGCCAGCACGGCGGCGCTGCCGGCGGTCTCGATCACGACCTCGGCGCCGCCGTCGGTCGCGGTCCGGACCGCCTCGACCGCCCCGGGCCCGGCGCCGATCAGATCGGTCGCGCCGAGGCGGCCTGCGAGCTCCAGCTTCTCGGGGACGAGGTCGACCCCGACCACCTGCCGGGCGCCGGCCACGAGGGCGCCGAGCACCGCCGCCAGGCCGACTCCGCCGAGGCCGAAGACGGCGACCCGCTCGCCGGGCACGATGCCCGCTCGCCGGGTGGCCGCTCCGGTCCCGGTCAGCACCGCGCAGCCGAACAGAGCCGCGACCTCCCACGGCAGATCCGGCGGCACCTTGACGGCCGAGCGCTCGGAGACCACGATCCGCTCGCTGAACGCGGACACCCCGAGGTGGTGGTGGATCGGTTGCCCGTCGCCGTCGCGAAGCCGGATCGCTCCCGAGAGCAGCGTGCCCTTGTGGTTTGCGGCGGCACCGGGCTCGCAGAGCGCGGCGCGGCCGCTGCGGCACGGTCCGCAGTGCCCGCAGGAGGGCACGAAGGCGAGCACCACGTGGTCGCCGATCCGCAGGCTGTCCACGCCCGGGCCGACCTCGACCACCTCCCCGGCCGCCTCGTGGCCGAGCGCCATCGGCATCACCCGTGGCCGCGAGCCGTCGATCACCGACAGGTCCGAGTGGCAGAGGCCGGCGGCGCGGACCTCGACGAGCAGCTCGCCGGGACCTGGGGGCTCGAGCTCGAGCTCGACGATCTCGAGCGGCGCCGACCGGGCGTAGGGCGGCTCGGCGCCCATCTCCGCGCAAGACGGCCGCCCGCGTCCTCACGCCTGTTCGCTCCCCACCGCGAGCCGCTGCAGCGAGTCTCGGATCCGCTCGGGAATCGGCACCGGCTCACGGCTGGCCGGATCGACGAACACGTGCACGAACCAGCCGTCGGCGCCGGGCCCGGGCCTCTCCGACCCGGAAGATCGCGATCTCGTAGCGGACGCTCGAGTTGCCGAGCGTCGAGACGCGCAGCCCGGCCTCGATCCTGCTCCGGGAACGAGAGACCCGCGTGGTAGCTGCAGTGCGACTCGGCGCAGACACCGATCGCCTCGTCGCGGCCGCCGATGTCGAGGCCGCCTTCGGTGATCAGCCAGTGGTTGATCACCGTGTCGAAGTAGCCGTAGTACTCGACGTTGTTGACGTGCCCGTAGACGTCGTTGTCGTTCCACCGCGTCTGGATCTCGAGCAGGTAGGGGTACGCGTCGCGGGTGCCGGCTATCTCGCTCACGCGGTCAACCTATCGCGCACCCCGATCGCCCTGAGGTCCGCCTCGAGCGCATCCGGATCGGTTTCGAGCTGCCTGGAGGTGATCCGAATCGGGCGCAGCCCGATCGCGCTCAGGCGCCGGTCGCGAACCCGGTCGGACTCGAACGTCCGGTTACGGCGGTGGGCAGCGCGCCCGTCGAGCTCGGCCGCGATCCTCGCCGATCGCCAGAGGCAGTCCGCGTAGATCACCGTGCCGTCGAGCCTGATCGCGGCGTTGAGGTCCGGTCGTTCGAGGCCGCGGCCGTCGAGGAAGCGAAGAAAGCGCTCCTCGAGCGGGCTGTTGGTCACGCCGAGCGCCACGTTGCCCGAGGCCAGGATCGCCCTCAGCTTTGCGGTTCCCCGGCGGGCCGGGTGGCGGACCAGCAGCTCGCCGAGCGAGGGTGAGTCGGCGTAGCGGCGGTACTCAGCCTCGGCGAGGGCGCGTTCGAGGCGATCCGGATCGAGGATCGCGGCGAGGTCGAGCAGCGTCCGGGCGACGCTGGTCGTTGGGATCTCGTCGTGCATGGCGATCTCGTCGGCCGGCAGCCGGGCCGTGTGGTGTGTGATGCCAGGGCGACGCCGGCCCTTGATCGGCGTCGTGATCGACGGCGGTGAGGGCCGCCGGCCGATCAGCTGCCAGTTCATCGCGGCGGTCTGGTGACTGAGCACGGCCCCCGACCGCCGGCCAGCACGGCTGCCATCCAGCGCCCCTCCGGCGTCAGCCGTCGGTGCCCAACCGCGTAGACGCCACGATGGATCGGGTGCAGATGGCCGGTGGCGACGAGCCGGTCGATCTGTCTCGGAGCCGCCCCCGCGGCGAGCAACTGCGAGCGCGACAGGACACCGTGCTGACGTTCAGCCAAGGCGGCGACCCGGCGCCAGTGCCGCCGAAGTTGAAATCCACCACGGATATCGGTGTCAACTTCAACCTCGCCGTCCACACGGCCAGGCTGATCGGCGAGGGCGCACGGGTGCGACGCGACGCGTCACGAACCAGTGCAGCTAGGCGAGCGGGCTCTGCCAGGGCTCGTCGAGGCGCGCGAGCAGCATCTCGGCCAGGCCATCGACCGGGACCCGCGTCTGCTCGAGCGAGTCGCGGTCGCGCAGGGTGACCGTGTCGTCGGTCGCGGTCTCGCCGTCGATCGTCACGCACCACGGGGTCCCGATCTCGTCCTGGCGCCGGTACCGCTTGCCGATCGCCCCCCGGTCGTCGTACTCGGCGCCGATCCGCCGCTTGAGCGAATCGAAGATCTCGCGGGCGCGGTCGTCCATCCCCTCCTTGTTGACCAGCGGCAGGACGGCGACCTTGACCGGGGCGAGCCGCGGGTGCAGGCTGAGCACCGTCCGGCCGCGCCCCTCGACCTCCTCCGTCCAGTAGGCGTCGACCAGGAAGGCGAGCATCGCCCGGTCGACGCCCGCCGCCGGCTCGATCACGTACGGGACGTAGCGCTCGCCGCTCTGCTGATCGAAGTATTCGAGCTTCTCGCCCGACAGCTCAGCGTGCTGGGTGAGGTCGAAGTCGCCGCGGTTGGCGATTCCCTCGAGCTCCGAGTAGCCCATCGGAAACAGGTACTCGATGTCGGAGGTGGCCGAGGAGTAGTGGCTCAGCTCGTCCGCCGCGTGCGGTCGCAGCAGCAGGTTCCCGGACCGGATCCCGAGCTCCGTGTACCAGCGCATCCGCTCGTCGAGCCAGTGCTGGTGCCACTTGTCGGCCTCGTCGGGCGGGCAGAAGAACTCCATCTCCATCTGCTCGAACTCGCGGGTGCGGAAGATGAAGTTGCCGGTGGTGATCTCGTTCCGGAAGCTCTTCCCGATCTGGGCGATGCCGAAGGGCGGCTTGCGGCGGGAGAACTGGAGGACGTTCTTGAAGTTGATGAAGATCCCCTGCGCGGTCTCGGGCCTGAGGAAGGCCTCCGATCCCGTCTCGGCCACGGGGCCGACCTGTGTCTTGAACATCAGGTTGAACTCGCGTGCCTCGGTCAGCTCGCAGTCGGGGCCCTCGCCGGGCAGCTTCGAGGGCTTGTTCCCGCACTGGCCGAGGTCGAGCTTGTCGGCGCGGAAGCGCCGCTTGCAGACCTTGCAATCGACCATCGGGTCGCTGAAGCCGGCGACGTGGCCGGAGGCCTCCCAGACGCGCGGGTGCTGGATGATCGCCGAGTCGATCGCGACGATGTCGTCGCGGTCGGTAAGCATCGCCCGCCACCACTCCGCCTTGACGTTGTTGCGGAGCAGGACGCCGTAATGCCCGTAGTCGTAGGTCGATCCGACGCCTCCGTAGATCTCCGAGGACGGGAAGATGAAGCCGCGACGCTTGCAAAGGGCGACGATCTCCTCGAGGCTCACCTCGCTGCGCTTCTCGGTCGCTTCCTCGGCCATCGAGCACGTCACCCTAACGAGCCTGAGCGCGCCGCCGTTGCGACCCGATCGCGCCGGAGGGTCGATCGCGGCCATCCGGTGGGGTCTTCGAGGGGTGCCATAATCGCCGGCTCCATGCCGATCTACGAGTATCGCTGCGAGAACGGGCACGCTTCGAGGCCTTTCAGTCGATGAGCGACGAGGCGCTCGATAGCTGCGAGGTCTGCGACGCGCCCGCGTCGCGGGTGCTCAGCGCTCCCGCCGTGCACTTCAAGGGCTCGGGCTTCTACACGACCGACTACGCTCGCAAGGGCGCCAAGAAGTCAGCGGCCGAGGGCTCCGGCGGTGGCTCGGCCTCCGATTCGGCCGCCAAGGACTCGAAGAAGAGCTCCGACGGTTCGAGCAAGGGCTCCGACTCGGGCTCGAAGTCGTCGGAGAAGGCGAGTAGCGGCTCGTCGAAGCCCGACTAGGCCGGCGGCGAGCAGGCCGGCTCCCGGGGGCCGGCCTTGCCGAGGAACTTGCGTACGGCCTTCTTGCAGTTCTCCAGCGGCACGAACAGGCTGCCGCCCGGACCCGCCCCCGAGGGCTTCAGCACCCGGGTGCCGGAGTCGCCTCCGATCGCGGTGGCGGCCGCGAGCTGCGGCAGCGCCGAGGCCCCCATGTCGGAGACCATCGCCTTCGGCGCGTTCCAGGCGATCCACGGGCCGCGAATGAAGTTGATCGGCGCCCGCCAGGGGCTGGTCAGGCGGTCTTTGATCCCGCTCAGGATCAGCTGTTGGCGCGCGGCCCGGTCGGTGTCGTCCTCGGTCGGGTTCCGGGCGTTGCTGCGGGTCCGCGCCAGGGCCAGCGCCTGCTGTCCGTCGAGCGTGTTGTCGCCGCGGTCGAGCTTCAGCGTGATCCCGCCGTTCGAGGCGCCGCCGGAGATCTTCGACTTGACCCGCTCGCGCAGGTTGACCTCGACTCCACCGATCGCGTCGATGAAGTCGGCGAAGCCCTCGAAGTCGAGGATCACGACGTGGTCGATGTCGATTCCGAGGAACTCCTCGACCGTCTCGATCTGCAGCGGCGCGCCGCCGAACGCGTAACCGGCGTTGATCTTCTGCGAGCTCTGGCCGGGGATCGCGGCGAAGGTGTCGCGTGGGATCGAGAGCTTCTCCGAGGCGCCGCCCCCGGCCCGGACGAGCATCAGGGTGTCGGCCCGGAACGGTTGGCAGTCGGCCGCGGGCGGATCGCCCTCCGCGGCCCCCTTCAGGCACTTCGGCTTGGTCTCGGCACCCCCCTCGTTGCTGCCCTCCGGCCGCGCGTCGGTGCCGATCACCAGGATCGTCTGCGGGAAGGCGACCATCAGCGGGTTGCCCCCCAGCATCGCGGCGGCCTGATCGTTGAGCTTCCCCTTCTGGATCTGGGCGCTGAGCGCGAAGAGAACGACGCTGAGCAGAAACCAGGCGCCGGCGCCGATCAGCGCCCAGCGCAGCGCCCGCCGCCAGCGCGGCTTCTCGGCCTGGCCCGGGCGCTCGCGCTCGACCTCCTTGCGCCGGCCCGCTCGGCGCCGCTCCTCCCACTTCGCCCGCGCGGCACCGAGATCGGCGCCGCGGAGCTTCGAAAGCGGGCCTCGCCGGGAGCGGTAGACGTTGTACTCGGGTGCCCCCTTGCCCGCCTTGCCGGCGCGCTCGGTCGAGCGCCGCGGCTTGGGGCCGCGCGGCTTCGGTGTCTTCGGATCCCCGCCCTTGCCTCCCCCTCCACGACGTGAACCGCTGCGGTAGACGTTGTACTCGGGGCGCTCCGGGCGTTCGTCGTCGCCGGCTGCCATGAGCAGGTAATACTGCCGTATGGCCTCCCGGATTCACCGCGCCACCGTCGCTCGCCCGTGAGCGCGCGTGAGGCGATCGGTGTCGATCTCGGGGGCACGAAGCTGCTGGTCGGGGTCGTGGGAGAGGGTCCCGGCGTGCTCTATCGCAATCTCGTCAGCTCCCATGGGCGCAGTCGCGAGCAGCTGATCGACCTGCTCGTGGACGAGCTGCGCGCGGCGGTCGCCGCCCGCCCGCGCGCCGCCGTCGTCGGCCTCGGCGTCCCGTGCACGATCGATCGCCGGCGCGGCGTCTGCGCCGGCTCGGTCCACCTGCCGCTTGCCGACCTTCCCGCTCGGCGAGCTCGTCACCGAGCGCACCGGACTCCCGGCGACGGTCGACAACGATGCGAACCTCGCGGCCCTCGCTGAGCACCGCTACGGCGCGGCTGCCGGGACCGAGAACGTCGTCCTGCTGACGATTGGCACCGGGATCGGCGGCGGGCTGATCATCGGGGGCCGGCCCTACCGCGGGACGCGCGGGGCGGGCGCCGAGCTCGGCCACATGGTCATCGACGTGAACGGGCCTCCCTGCCACGGCAACTGCCCGAACCGCGGCTGCGTCGAGACGCTGGTCTCGGGCACGGCGCTCGCCCGCGACGGGCTCGAGGCGGCCGAGCAGCATCCTGACTCCGAGCTTGGCCGGGCCCGCTCCGAGGGAGCGGAGATCGACGCGCCGCGGGTGATCGACGCGGCGCGCGCGGGCGATCGGCCGGCGCTCGAGGTCGTCACCCGCGCCGGGCGCAACCTGGGGGTGGCGCTGTCCGGCTTCGCCAACTGCTTCGACCCGGATCTGATCGTGCTCGGTGGCGGCCTGATGGCCGCCGGCGACCTGCTGCTGGAGCCGGCCCGCTCGGAGCTGCGCCGCCGTGCCCTGGCGCCTCAGGACGAGGTCCCGGTCGAGCCGGCGGCGCTCGGCGAGGAGGCCGGAATGGTCGGAGCGGCCACCCTCGCGCTCGACGAGCTGGTCCCCTCCGAGGGGGCGGTTAGCTGATGGCCGGCCGGCTGACCGTCTGCCCGACCCCGATCGGCAACCTCGGCGACATCTCCGAGCGGGTCCGAGCCGCGCTCGCCGACGCCGACGTGGTCGCCTGCGAGGACACCCGGCGGGCCGGGCTCCTCTACGAGCGGCTCGAGCTCGACACGCCGCGGCTGATGTCCAACCACGAGGGCAACGAGGACGATCGCGCCGTTCAGCTCGCGCAGGCGATCGAGCGGGGCGCCCGGGTGGTGTTGATCAGCGACGCGGGCACGCCGGCGATCTCCGACCCCGGCTATCCATTGATCCGGACCTGCATCGAGCGCAACCTCGACATCGAGGTGTTGCCCGGGCCGAGCGCGATCACGACCGCTCTCGTCGCCTCCGGGCTGCCGGTCGCGCGCTGGCGCTTCGAGGGATTCCTGCCGCGCCGGGCGGGCGAGCTCGAGCGGCTGCTGCAGTCGATGGACACGGTTGTCGCCTTCGAGTCGCCGCGTCGGCTGCCGGCGTCGCTGCGGGCGCTCGCGGCGCTGGCGCCGGACCGCCCTGCGGCTGTCTGCCGCGAGCTCACGAAGCTGCACGAGGAGGTCGTGCGCGGTCCCCTCGCCGAGCTCTCGCGGCGGTTCCGCGGTGACATCAAGGGCGAGATCGTCGTCGTGATCGCGCCGTCGCGCAAGCGGGCCGCCGCTCCCGACACCGGCTTCGCCGTCGACGCGCTGCGGCGCCTCGTGCAGGCCGGCGCCAGGCCGCGGGCCGCCGCGGGCGTCGTCGCCGCCCTGACCGGGACCCGGCCGAACGAGCTCTATCGCGAGCTGACCGGCCGCGAGCCGCGGCAGTGAGCGACCCGGCAAACGCTCCCGCCGCGCTCGGGCGCGGCGTGATCGTCGAGCCGGGGGGGACCGTCCCGGGAGCGTGGTCGACGGCTGCGAGGATCGAGATCGGGGACGCGGACCTCGAGGACGGGACCCGGGCCTCGTCGCTGGTCGAGGAGCTGCGCCGGCGATGGATCGCCCGCGAGTCGCTGGTCCTCGAGCTCGCGCTCGACCCCGAAGCGTTCCGCGGTCCGGAGTCGGTCGTCGAGCCGCCGTACGAGCTGGCACCCGACCTCCCCCTGAGCCGCGACGCGCTGCACCACCTGGTCTGGGCGAACAACTACGACGCGCGCGGCGGGTCGCTCGTCTGGTGGTGGTCGCTGAAGGCCGAGAGGCTCGGCGCCACGGTGATCGAGGACGGTCGCGGCGACGTGGCGCTCGGCGACGGGCGTGCCTGGGTGGACGGAGGCCCGCGCTGGAGCGCGCCCTCCCTCGACCTGCCGGTGCTGCACTCGTCGACGATCGACGCCGGCCGGCTCGAGACGTCGGCGGGGGCCGGCGGGGATCGAGCGGCGACCGACCTCGCCGACGACCAGCGGGCCGCGGTCCTGCATCCGGGCGGCCCGGTCCGGGTGATCGCGCCGGCGGGATCGGGCAAGACCCGGGTGCTGACCGAGCGGGTCCGGCATCTGCTCGCCGAGCGCGGCTACGACCGCGACCTGCTGCTGGCGGTCGCCTACAACAAGGAGGCCCAGCGCGAGCTCGAGGCCCGGCTCTTCCGCCTGCAGCCGCGAACCCGGACGCTGAACTCGCTCGGCTACCGGATCGTCTCCGAGCATCGCGGCGGTCGGCCGCCGCTGCTCGACGAGATCGAGGTTCGGACGCTGGTCGGCGACGTCTTCCCGATTCCCCGTCGTCGCCGTGACCAACACCGATCCGGTCGGCCCGTACCTGGACGCGCTGACCCTGGTCAGGCTCGGGCTGCGGCGCCCGGCCGACGTCGAGGACTCGCGCGATGACGTGCCCGGCCTCGCCGACGGCTTCGATGCCTACCGGGAGCAGCTCGCCGCCCGCGGGGCGATCGACTTCGACGAGCAGATCTACGCCTCGCTGGAGGCGCTGCTCCGCGACGGCCCCTTCAGGCGCCGGATGCAGGCCGAGCACCGCCACCTGCTCGTCGACGAGTTCCAGGACCTGACCCCGGCCCACGTGCTGCTGATCCGGTTGCTGGCGATGCCGGCGCTGGACGTCTTCGGGGTCGGCGACGACGATCAGACCATCTATGACCACGCGGGCGCCGATCCGCGCTTCCTCGTCGACTACGCGGAGTTCTTCCCCGGGGCCGGCGCGACGGCGCTCGAGGTCAACTACCGCTGCGCCGAGCCGATCGTGAAGGCCGCGACGAACCTGCTCGGCTACAACCGCCTCCGGGTCGAGAAGCGGATCCGGCCTGCCGCCGGGCTCGGACCGCGACCCGGGCGCCTTCGAGATCCGCCGCCACGCCGCGGGCGAGGCAGCGTCGGATGTCGCCGCCCTGGTCTCGGCCTGGAGGATGGAGGACGCGGTCGACTCCGAGGAGATCGCGATCCTGGTCCGGGTCAACTCGCTGCTGCTCGGCCCCCAGATCGCCCTCTGGAGCGCCGGCGTGCCGCTGCGCTCATCGGTCGGCCCGGAGCTGCTCGAGCGCGCCGGGGTCGCCGCGGCGCTCGCCTGGCTCAGGCTCGCGGTCGATCCGGTCGGGCTGATCCCCGGCGACCTCGAGATCATCCGCCGCCGCCCGAGCAGGGGCTTCCCCGCCTGGATCAGCAAGTGGTTCGTCAACTGCCGCTCGGTGGCGGACCTGCGCGGGGCCGCCGCGACGATCGACGATGCCCGGATCGCGGGCAAGGTCGGCGAGATGACCGATGACATCGAGTTGATCGCCGGCGCGGCGGCCGGCGGCGCCTCGACGCGCGATCTGCTGCTGCTGGTCCGCGATCGGATCGGCCTCGGCGGCGCGATGGAGATGCTCGACAGCTCGAAGGGCGGCAGCCAGGGGGCATCGCATCTCGACGACCTCGAGGGCCTGATCCAGGTCTCCGACCTGCACCCCGATCCGGGCACCTTCGAGCCCTGGCTGCGGGCCTCGCTGGCCGAGTCGTCGGGCAACGAGGGGGTGACCCTCTCCACCGTCCATCGGGTCAAGGGCCGGGAGTGGGACCGGGTCGCCGTCTTCGGGGTCAACGCCGGGCTGCTCCCGCACCGGCTGAGCACCGACTGGGAGGCCGAACGGCGCGTCCTGCACGTCGCGATCACCCGCGCCCGCGAGCGCTGCGCTGTGCTCGCCGAGGCTGATCGGCCCTCGGCCTTCCTCGACGAGCTGACCGGGGAGGCGGGGGCGGCTGCCGTCGCCCCCGAGCCCGCGGCGGTCGCCCGAGCGGCCGCCCGGCCGCGTCCCGCGGTCGAGCCTCAGGCCGAGTCACCGGCCGCGGCGGAGGCGCTGCGGCGCTGGCGCAGCGAGCGGTCGGCGGCGGACCGGGTGCCGGCCTACGTGGTGCTCTCCAACCGCCAGCTCGATGGAATCGCGGCCGCGATGCCGGCCGATGCGCGCGAGCCTGCTCGCCTGCGAGGGGATCGGCCCGGCGCGGCTCGAGCGCTACGGCGACGAGATCCTCGCGATTCTCGACTCGGTCCGGAGCTGAGCCTCAGGGCACCTCCGGTGCCACCCGGCCCCGGGCCAGCTCGATCAGGCTCCATCCGGAGACGATCGCCCAGACCCCCTCGAGCAGCAGAAAGCCCCAGTCCGCGTGCGCGGCGGCGATCACCGCGAGCACCGCCGAGCCGCTCAGGTTGAGCCACAGGTAGCCGGGCGCCCGCGGTGACATCGCGCCGCGTTGAGCGGCGACGAACGCGGTCAGGATCAGCACCGCGCCGACGATCTGAATCACGTCTTCCATCGGCTGCAGCCTAGGGTCAGGGTCAGTCGGCGCCGGTCGGCAGCGGGAGGCGCTGCGGCTTGTATCTATCCTGCGCCTGCGCATGAGCTTCTACGTCACCACCCCGATCTACTACGTCAACGCGGAGCCGCATCTCGGTCATGCCTACACGACGATCGGGGCCGACATCCTCGCCCGGCACATGCGCCAGCGCGGGGAGGACGTCTTCTTCCTGAGCGGGACCGACGAGCACGGCGAGCCGGTCGCTCACGCGGCCCAGGTCCAGGGGCTGGAGCCGCGCGAGCTCGCGAACAGGAACTCGCAGCGGTTCCGCGACCTGATGCCGAAGATCAACGCCTCGATCGATTTCTTCATCCGCACCTCCGACGACGAGCACGTCGCCAAGGTCCAGGAGGTGATGCAGCGCGTCCACGACAACGGCCACGTCTACGAGGGCACCTACGAGGGCTACTACTGCCCGCGCTGCGCCGACTTCAAGACCGAGACCGAGATGGGTCCCGGCCACAGCTGTCCGATCCACGAGATCGAGCTCGAGCTCGAGACCGAGCAGAACTGGTTCTTCCGGCTCTCCAGCTTCCAGGAGCCGCTCGAGCGCCTCTACGCGGAGCGGCCCGACTTCGTCGAGCCCGACTTCCGGCGCAACGAGGCCCTGGCCTTCATCAAGGGCGGGCTCAACGACGTCTCGCTCTCGCGGGCGAACCTGACCTGGGGCGTGCCGCTGCCCTGGGATCCCGAGCAGGTGATGTACGTCTGGTTCGACGCGCTGCTCAACTACTACACCGCCCTCTCCTACGCACGTCAGGGCGAGGATCTGACCGAGCGCTACTGGCCTTGCAGCTACCACGTGATGGCCAAGGACATCCTCAAGTTCCACTCGGTCTACTGGCCGGCGCTGCTGATGGCGGCCGAGATCGAGCTGCCCGAGCACCTGTACGTGCACGGCTACCTGTTGATGGGCGAGAAGAAGATGTCGAAGTCGCTCGGCAACGTGCTCGACCCGTTCGAGGTGATCGATCGCTTCGGCGCCGACGCCCTGCGCTTCTACTGCTTCCGGGAGGTCAGCTTCGGCCAGGACGGCTCGATCAGCCCGGCCGGGTTCGAGGCCCGGTACGAGACCGAGCTGGCCAACGACTACGGCAATCTCGCCTCGCGGACCCTGGCGATGATCGAGCGCTTCCGCGACGGCGTGATCCCGGACTCGGAGCCCGATCCGGCGCTCACCGAGGGCGACGACGGCCTCGAGGGGGTCGGGGCGGAGGTTGCCGAGCTGCTCGACCGGGCCGAGCTCAGCCAGGCTCTGGAGCGAATCTGGATCCGCGTCCGGAGGCTGAACCGCTACGTCGAGGAGAGCAAGCCCTGGGAGCTGGCCAAGGATCAAGCCGCCGCCGGCGATCTCGACCGCGTCCTCTACAACCTGGCCGAGGGGCTGCGCGTCGTCACCCTGCTCCTGCACGCCTACATGCCGGACGCGAGCTCGACCCTGCTCGATGCTCTCGGCGAGGGGGATCGCAGCCTGGCCGAGCCCGGCTCGCGCGCCGGAGGCCAGACGATCGCACGGATCCCACCGCTTTTCCCGAAGCTCGGGGATTGAGGGATTAGCGAAGGGGGGCGGGTCGCGTCGCCCGCTCCGGCAGGGGAGCCCGCCGAGCGCACACTTCGTAATCTCCGGGCGATGGTCGACACGCATGCCCACCTGACGTCATGTCAGCCGCCGAACGACGAGCTGGTCGAGGCCGCCGCGCAGGCGGGGGTGAGGCGCATCCTGACCGTCGGCATGAACGAGGATTCCAACCACGCCGCGATCGAGGCGGCCCGGACCTGCGAGGGGGTGTTCGCCGCTGTCGGGCGCCACCCGAACGCGGCCGAGGGGTTCGATGATCGCGCGGCGGGCGAGATCCGCGCCCTCGCCGGCGACCCGCTGGTCAGGGCGATCGGGGAGACCGGCCTCGACTACTACCGCGACAGCGCCCCGCGCGACGATCAGGTGAATGCGTTCGAGGCCCAGATCGCGATCGCCCGCGGCGTCGGCAAGCCGTTGGTGATCCACATGCGAGACAGCGCCGAGCCCGGGGCCGGGCGAGCGGTGTCCGACTGCTTCGAGTTGCTCGCCGCGGAGGCTGGGGGGGTGGACGTGATCCTGCACTGCTTCTCGGCCGATCGCGAGCACGCCGTCCGCGCTGCCGAGCATGGCTGGTACGTGTCGTTCGCCGGCAACGTCACCTATCCGAAGGCCGGTGAGCTGCGAGCGGCGGCGGCGGCCGTGCCGGACGAGCTGATCCTGGTCGAGACCGACAGCCCGTACCTCGCCCCGCAGCCGAGGAGGGGGAAGCCGAACGAGCCCGCGAACGTGGTGGTCACCGCGGCGGCGGTAGCCGAGGCGAGGGGACAGGAGCCGGAGGAGCTCGAGGCCGTCGTCGAGGAGAACTCGGCCCGGTTGTTCGGGTGGTGAGGCCATCACGCGCCTGGGCCAGAACTTCCTCGCCGACTCCAACCTGCTCGACGCGATCCTCGCCGATGCGGCGCCTGAGCCGGACGACGTCGTGCTCGAGGTCGGCGGCGGCCAGGGGGTGCTGACCGAGCGCCTGGTCGAGCTGGCCACGGGCGTCCACCTGATCGAGATCGACGAGGGCCTGCGCGCGTTCCTCGAGCCGATCGAGGCGGCCTCGGGCTCGCTGAACATCGTCTGGGGCGATGCGATGCGGGTCGACCTTGGGCTGCTCGACCCGCCGCCGACGGCGATGGTGGCCAACCTCCCCTACTCGGTGGCGACGCCGCTGCTGCTGCGGACGATCGCGGAGCTGCCGACGATCCGCCGCTGGACCGTGATGGTGCAACGGGAGATCGCCGAGCGCCTGCGCGCCCGCCCGGGCAGCCGCACGTACGGGGCTCCCAGCGTGCTCGTCCAGTTGAGCTGTGAGGTGCGGATGCTGCGACGGGTCGACCCGGCGGTCTTCGTCCCCCGACCGCGGGTCGACTCGGCGCTCCTGTCGCTGACCCGCCGCGGGCCGGGGTGGAGGCCCGGATCAGGGAGCTGATCCGCGACAGCTTCGCGCATCGCCGCAAGGCGATCCCGAAGTCGCTCGAGCTCGCGGCGCGCAGGCGCGAGCGGGAGGCGCTCGACGCCGGCCGGCCGGTGGCGCGGCCGCGCCCGGCGGAGATCCGGCATCGGGCACGCGAGGCACTGCGCGAGATCGGCTTCCCGGAGGACGCACGGGCCGAGATGCTGCCGCCGCCCGACCACCTGCGGTTGGCGGAGGCACTGCGGTGATCGCTCCCGCCAAGCTCAACCTCTGCCTCTACCTGGGCCGGCCGCGGGAGGATGGACTGCACGAGATCTGCTCGCTCTTTCATCCGCTCAACCTCGCCGACCGGATCGAGGTCGGTGACGCCGATGGTCCGGAGGACGAGGTCCACTGCAGCGCCGTCGAGGGACCGAACCTGGCAGCCGCCGCGCTCGCCGCGCTCCGCGAGGCGGGCTGGGATCGGCCGCCGATCCGGGTTGAGATCGAGAAGCGGATTCCGATCGCCGCGGGCCTCGCCGGGGGTAGCGCCGACGCGGCCGCCGTGCTGCGCCTCGCTGCGGGTTCGGTCGCCGGGATCGACTCGATCGCGGCAAGCCTCGGTGCCGACGTGCCGTCGCAGCTGCGGCCGGCCTTCGTGCTCGTCGGCGGCGCCGGTGAGAGGGTCGAGCCGTTGCCGCCGACTGGGGAATGGGCCGTGGTCCTGATTCCGGCCGACGACGGGCTCGCGACCGCCGAGGTCTACGCCGAGGCCGATCGGCTCGGGCTCTGCCGAGAGGCGGACGAGCTGGCGCAGATCCGTGAGCGGCTGCTCGGGGTGGCGCCGGGCGCGTCCCCGCTCGACTACGCCGAGTTGCTGGTCAACGATCTCGGCGAGGCCGCGATCTCGCTGCGCCCGGCGATCGGCGAGGCGCTGGCGGCGCTGCGTGAGGCGGGCGCCGAGCACGCGATGGTCACCGGCTCGGGGCCGACCGCCGCGGGCCTGTTCCGCAACATCGCGAGGGCGGACGCCGCGGCCGCGGCGCTTCCCTATGCCTACTCGTCGGCGATCGTCACCTCGCCGGCGAGCCTCCGCTGATGCACCTGCCGCGCGATCGCAGGGGCTGGCTGAAGCTGGCTGCGGTGATCGCGGCGGTGATCGCCGTCTACCTGCTCTACAAGCGGTTCTTCCCCGAACTCGACCTGCAGAAGCTGCTGGCGGACATCTCGGCGAGCCTCGGCGCCTGGACCTACGTGCTGGTCGCGCTGTTCGCCTTCCTCGAGACCGGTGCCTTCGTCGGCCTGGTGGTGCCGGGGGAGACCGTCGTCGTCCTCGGCGGCGCGGTCGCGGGTCAGGGCGAGACCTCGGTGCTGCTGACGATCGCCCTCGTCTGGCTCGGCGCCTTCTGCGGCGACAGCGTCAGCTTCCTGCTCGGCGTCAGGCTGGGGCGCGGCTTCATCGAGCGCAACGGGCCGCGCTTCGGGATCAGCGCCGAGCGGTTCGCCCAGGTCGAGGCCTACTTCGACGCGCACGGCGGCAAGACGATCCTGATCGGGCGCTTCATCGGCCTGGTCCGCGCGCTGGCCCCGTTCATCGCCGGCAGCTCCGGGATGCGCTACTCGGCGATGGCGCCGTACAGCATCCTCGGGACCGGTCTCTGGGCGACGTTCTTCACGCTGCTCGGCTACTTCGCCTCCCAGAACCTGGACGAGGTGGTGAGCGTGGCCGAGCGCGGCTTCTTCTACTTCGCCCTGGTCGTCGCCCTGATCGTCGGCCTGATCTTCGTCGTCCGCTTCATCCGCGACCCGCGAAACCGCCGGCGGCTGGTCGCCGAGATGGACCAGCGCAGCTACCTGCGACCGCTGCTCCGCCTCGGTCGTCGCCTGGCGCCCCAGGCGCGGTTCGTCTGGGAGCGACTGACGCCGGGTGGTCTCGGGCTCGAGCTGACCGGGCCGCTCGCCGCCCTCGCGGTCGGCAGCTTCGTCTTCATCTCCTACGCGGTGGTCGTCGGCGACAACCCCGGCCCGACTGGAGCCGACAAGGCCGCCGCCGACCTCGTCGCTGAGCTGCGAGCCGACTGGCTGACCTCGATCGAGAAGGTCGTCACGGCCTTCGGCTCGTCGGTGGCGCTGGTCATCGTCACCGCGCTCGCCGCGGCCTGGTTCGCGATCAGAGGTCATCGCGCCGAGCTCTGGATCCTCCTCGCCGGTGCCGCCCTGATGCTGATCGCCGTGCCGGAGTTCAAGGACGCCTTCGACCGGCCGCGCCCGACCGGCGGCCTGGTCGACGCCGGCGGATCCTCATATCCGAGCGGACACGCCGCCTACTCGGTCGTCTACTCGTGGCTCGCGATCGCGCTCACGGTGCGCCTGCGCCCCGGATGGAGCGGTGGCACCGCGCTGCTGGTCGCCGGACTGCTGATCACCGCGGCGATCGGCCTCAGTCGCGTCTATCTCGGCATCCACTACCTGTCCGACGTGTTCGGCGGCTGGGGGCTCGGCGTCTGCGCCTTCGCGATCGCGACGGTCGTCTACGTCCTCGTCGTTCACTTCCGGCAGAATCGGACCCGTGAGTCCTGAGCTGCTGCTGTTCGGAGGGGCCGGGCTGATCAGCCTGATCGCGTTCGCGACCCTGATCCTGGCGCCCGCGATCGGATCCTTCGGGCGCGCCTGGGAGAAGGCGACCGCGGCGCTGCTCTCGCTGATCGTCCTCGTGGCGCTGGTTGCGATCGGGATCGCGATCGGGTTCATCGTGATCTACTTCTGGGACGACATCTCGAAGCTGTTCAGCTGAGGCCGCCAGCGCGGCCTCCGCGTCGGGCGTGGCCCGGAACCGGCGGTCTGGCACTACCGGCCGGCGACGCCGCCCTACCATTGGCGCCGTGGCGACACAGCCCGGGTCGAAAGCGGCCAAACGCAAGACCGCCGCCGAGGGAAGCCTCGAGGCGTTGTCCGACGCGATCGAGTCGGGAGCGGGGTTGCCCGCGGTGGCCCGAGCCGCCGCCGCGGCACTCGGCGCGAGCGTTGCGCTGATCGATCGCTCCAGCGCCGTGCTGGCGGTGGCGGCCGGATCCAGCGCCGAGGAGGAGAAGCTGATCGACGGCACCGGCGGCGTCGAGAGCGCTGAGCTGCGGGTCGCCGACGCCGTTGTCGGCGAGCTCCGCTACCGGGCCCGGGGCAGTGAAGCCGCGCCGGTGGCGAACGTCCGGATGGTCGCGACCCTGCTCGGCCTCGAGGTCGAGCGCGCCCGTTCGACCGAATGGGCGAGCGACGAGGCCGCGCACGACTTCCTCAGCGCCGTCCTCGAGCGCCGGCTGACGGATGCAGCCGACATCGCCGCGCGCGGAGCCGAGCTCGGGGCCGATCTCAGCCGGGGAGCAGGTGCGGTGCTGGTTCGCGCCCGCCCTCATGCTGCGCAGCCCGGGGCCTGGCGCGAGCGCCTGCTGATGCTGACCCTGCGGGCCGTGCGTGGCGGCAGCTCCGGTGCGCTGGCCGCGGCCTCCGAGGGCGACTCGGGCGAGCGTGGTGAGGTGGCCGTGATCGTGCCGGCCGCCGATGCCGACCAGATCACGCGCGCCGCGGCCGGGATCCAGAGCGAGTTGGCCGCGGCCCTGCCCGGCTTTCAGCTGACGGTCGGCTACAGCCGCCGCGCGGAGGGCCCGGATGACCTCTACCGGGCCGGAAAGGAGGCACTGCTCGCCGCCAACGTCGGCGAGGCGGAGGCGAGCAGCCCGCTCGCGTTCGAGCAGACCGGCTCCTATCGACTGCTGCTGCCGGCGATGAGCGAGGACCCGGCCGAGCTGGAGCGCTTCTACAGCGAAACCGTGGCCCCGCTTGCCGCCTATGACGATCAGTACGAGACCGAGCTCGTGACCACGATCGAGGCGTTTCTCGACAACGACGGCAACATCACGCCGACCGCCGAGTCGCTGTTCACCCACCGCCACACGATCCGCTACCGGCTCGAGCGCGTCAAGGAGCTGAGCGGTCACGACCTCGGCTCGACCGAGGGCCGCGAGAAGATCGGGCTCGGCCTGAAGGCGATGCGGGTGCTCGGAATCCCGGCCCCGCGCGGCCCGGCGCTCGAGGCCGGCAGCACGAGCGGCAAGGTGCGCAAGGGCTCGGACAAGGGCTGAGCGTCCCGAGCCGCCGCTACAACTCCGATTGGCCGAAGGGCGCCGAGGTCCCGAGCTCCGGGGAGAGGAATCAAACCTCTGCTTTCAGGACCAAAACCTGACGTGCTGTCGACTACACCACCCCGGATCGGCGACCGAGTGTACGAGGACGGCGCCGACCGGCAGGCCCGCTGCGAGGGGACGAAGCCGCATGATGCGAGATGCGGGGCCGCGCTGATCGGGCGGCGCGGACTACGATGGCCGCGGTGAGTGCGCCGACCGTCGTGATCATGGCCGCGGGGCAGGGAACCCGCATGCGTTCCGCGGTGCCCAAGGTGCTGCACCCGGTCTGCGGCAAGGCGATGGTCGCCTGGCCGATCGACGCCGCCCGCGAGGCCGGGGCCGGGCGGATCGCGGTGGTCGTCTCACCCCAGCGAGACATCTCCGCGGCGATGCCCGAAGGGGTCGAGATCGTTGTCCAGGAGATAGCCGACGGCACCGGCGGCGCAGTCCGGGCTGCCGCCGAGCTGGTCGCCTCATCGGAGACCGTCCTGGTGCTCTCGGGCGACGTGCCGCTGGTCTCGGCCGGGATGATCTCGGCGCTGCTCTCGAGCCACGAGCGGAGCGGGGCCGCGGCGACGGTGGTTACCGCGATGCTCGATGAGCCCGGCTCCTACGGCCGAATCGTCCGCGATGCCGACGGCGAGGTCGAGCGGATCGTGGAGACCAAGGCGGCCGGCGACGCGAGCGCCGACGAGCTCGCGATCGGTGAGATCAACGCCGGCATCTACGTCTTCGACGCCGGGCCGCTGGCCGATGCGCTCGACCGGATCGCGGCCGACAACGCTCAGGGCGAGTACTACCTGCCGGACGTGCTGGCGCCGATCCGGGCTGCGGGCGGCATCGTCGTGCCGTTCGTCTCCGAGGACCCGAACGTGATCCTCGGGATCAACTCGCGCGCCGACCTCGCCGTGGTCGAGGCGGAGGCCCGCCGGCTGATCCTCGAGCGCCACATGCTGGCCGGAGCGACGGTCGTCGACCCGGGCGCGACCTGGATCGAGGCCGGAGTTGAGATCGCCGCCGACGTGCGGATCGAGCCGGGCTGCTCGCTGATCGGTGCCTGCCGGATCGGAACCGGCTCCGTCGTCGGTCCGCACACGACGCTGATCGACTCCGAGCTCGGCGCCGATGTCAGCGTGCCGCACTCCTACCTGGTCGAGTGCTCGGTTGCCGACCGCTGCACGGTCGGCCCGTTCGCGTACCTGCGACCGAGGGCCCGGCTCGAGGAGGGTGCCAAGGCCGGGTCGTTCGTCGAGATCAAGAACTCGATCGTCGGGGTGGGGTCGAAGGTCCCCCACCTGAGCTACATCGGCGACGCCGAGGTCGGTGCAGGGATCGAATCTGGGCGCGGCGACGATCACCGCCAACTACGACGGCTTCACCAAGCACCGGACCAGAATCGGCCGCAACGTGCGGACCGGGGTGGACACGACGTTGATCGCCCCGGTGGAGGTCGGCGATGGGGCATACACTGGCGCCGGCTCGGTGATCGGTGAGGACGTGCCCGCCGGCTCGCTCGCGGTGACCAGGGCCGAACAGGTACACGTGGAGGGCTACGCGGAGCGCAAGGCCGCGGAGCATCGTCGCGAGAAGGAGACCAAGGACACGTGAGCACGCTCGAGGAGCGCCCCCAGGCGGAGAACTCGATTCGCCAGGACTACACCAAGCGCCTGATGCTCTTCGGCGGCCGGGCCTCCGGTGAGCTCGCCGCCCGGATCGCCCAGCGGCTCGACGTCGACCTCGGTCAGGCCGACCTGCGCACATTCGCCAACGGGGAGGTCTACTGCCGCTACCGCGAGTCGATCCGCGGGGCCGACGTCTTCATCGTCCAGTCGACGGCGGCAAACGAGCGCGAGGGCCTGACCCCGAACGACGCCCTGATGGAGCTGCTCTGCATGATCGATGCCGCGCAGGGAGCATCCGCGCACAGGATCATCGCGGTGATGCCCTGGTACGGGTACGCCCGACAGGACAAGAAATCGCAACCGCGCGAGCCGATCTCGGCCCGGGTGGTCGCCAAGATCCTCGAGGAGATCGGTGTCGACCGGGTCCTGACCATGGACCTGCACGCGGGCCAGGTCCAGGGTTTCTTCCACGTGCCGGTCGACCACATGACGGCGATGCCGATGCTGACCCAGTGGTTCATCGACCAGCAGTTCGACGAGGACCTGGTGATCGTCAGCCCCGACGCCGGGCGGGTCAAGGTCGCCCGCAACTTCGCCCGCAAGGTCGGATGCCACTGGGCGGTGATGGAGAAGGAGCGCCCGGCGCAGCAGGTCGCCGAGATCGGATACGTGGTCGGCGACGTCAAAGGCAAGACGGCCGTCCTCGTCGACGACATGATCGATACCGCGGGCACCCTCTGCGCGGCCGCAAAGACCGTCCTCGAGGCGGACGCGGCGCGAGTCATAGCCTGCGCCACCCACGGCGTGTTCAGCGGCCCCGCCTACGAGCGGCTCGCCTTCGAGAACTCGCAGATCGAGCGGATCGTCGTCACCGACACGATCCCGCTCCGCGACGGCGCGCCGAAGAACATCACGGTGCTGCCCACCGCGCCGACGCTCGCCGACTCGATCCGGCGGATCTTCAGCGACGACTCCGTCTCGGAGATCTTCGCCGGCGAGAACCAGCTCTTCTGAGGGATCCTTGACGGCGCCGGCTGAGCGGGAGAAGCTGGCGCCGGGGACCGTGATGGCGCTCGTTGCCATGGGTCTCGGCGTGTTCGTGATCGCCAACGACTTCACCGCGCTCAACGTGGCGCTGCCGGCGATCGAGGAGGACTTCGACGTCGACGTCGGCACCGCGCAGTGGGTGATCAATGCCTACGCGCTGTTCTTCGGGCTGGCGATCGTCACCGGCGGGCGCCTCGCGGACATGTTCGGCCGCCGCAAGGTGTTCTTCATCGGCTCGGCCCTGTTCGCGGGCTTCTCGCTGATCGGCGCCCTCTCGCCGGACATCGGCGTGCTGATCGGCACCCGGGTCGGGATGGCGCTCGGCGGGGCGATGATGTGGCCCGCGATCCTCGGGATGACCTACGCGGCGCTGCCCCCCTCGCGCGCCGCCCTCGCCGGCGGCTTGATCCTCGGGGTCGCCGGGATCGGCAACGCGGTCGGGCCGCTGCTCGGCGGCGCCCTGACCGAGCTGATCAGCTGGCGGGCGATCTTCTTCGTCAACGTGCCAGTCGCGGCGATCGCGGTCGCCGTGACCGCGGCCAAGATCCACCAGCCCGAGGAGCATCAGCGCGAGCGGATCGACTACGCCGGGGCGGCCGCCCTCTCGCTCGGCCTGCTGCTCCTGCTGCTGGCGCTCGACCAGGGGACCGACTGGGGCTTCACCGATCCACGCGTGATCTCGATGCTGGTCGCATCGGTCGTGCTCGTCGGCATCTTCGGCTTCATCGAGCCGCGCATGGGAGACCGCGCGCTGGTGCCCGCCCGGGTGATGCGGAACAGCGACTTCGCTGCGGCCTGTCTGGCGACCCTGCTGATGTCGGCCGTGTTCTTCGTCGTCGTCCTCTACGTGCCTCAGTTCCTGATCAAGGTGCTCGATTACTCGGCCCTCGAAGCGGGGCTCGCACTGCTGCCGATGATGGCGACCTTCGCGCTGACCTCGTTCTACGCCTCGCACCTGTACGAGCGCTTCGGTCCGAAACCGGTGATCTCCGCCGGCGCCCTGGCGCTCGTGGTCGGGACCTTGCTGCTGTCTCTGATCAGCGACAGCTCCGGCTACGGGTCGCTGGTTGCGGGGTTGTTCATCGTCGGACTCGGCGTCGGCCTGTTCTACTCGGCGGTGACCACCGCGGCCGTCACGGCGCTGCCGGACTCGCAATCCAGCCTCGCCGGCGGGCTCGTCTACATGTTCCAGATCGCCGGTGGCGCGATCGGCCTGGCGGCGATCACGGCGATCTTCACCACCGTCTCCGAGAAGCAGCTCTCAGAGGACGCCGCCGCGGCCGGCACGAAGCTCTCCGAGCAGCAGGAGTCGGTGCTGCACGGCCTGCTCGCCGGCACCGATGCGGCGACCCGCGCGCTGGCCAAGATCGCCCCGGCGAAGCAAGCGGAGATCGAGCAGATAGTCCGCGACTCGTTCGTCTCAGGCGTGCAGGTGGGCTTTCGGGTCGTCGCCGGCGTCGCCGTCCTCGGGCTGATCGTCTCCGTGCTCTACGTCGGCGGTCGGCTCGGAGCCGAATCGACCGGGGACGAGCCCGCCGGCTAGCGGGGTGCCCAGGGTCGGCGGCGCCGCCCAATATCGTTAGCGGCGTGGAGCAGCGCACGCTGGAGTGGTTCGAACTGCTCGCCAGGGCCCTGATCTGGGCGGCGGGAGTCGTCCTGGTGCTCTCGATCATCGGTGCGATCTCGATTGCCGGCTCCGACAGCTCGCTCCCCTTCTTCGAGGACCTGCAGCGTCAGGGCCGCGCGGTCGGCGCCGTCGGGGCGATCGGCGGCGGCGTGGCCGCGGCCGGGGTGTTGAGCGGGCTCGGCGCGATCCTGCGGCTGATGCTGGATGACCGCGCCGAGCGCGAGCGCGCCCGCGGCTCGGGAGCCGCTACCGGGGAACGGGAGCCGCGCGGGTGATCGCCTCGGGCCGCTCCGGCATGCGCCGGGTCGGGCACAAGGGGGCGGACCTGATTGCGCCCGGAAACAGGATCGAGAGCTTCGAGGCCGCGGTCGAGGTCGGGGTCGAGATGATCGAGTTCGACGTCCTCTGGACCGAGTCGGGCTCGCCGAGGCTCCCCGCCGCCGAGCGGACGCCGCTGGTCATCGCCCACGACTGGCATGACGCCGCCGCGCGCACCCCGATGACCCTAGATCAGGCGCTGGCTGCGTTCACCCGAGCCCCGCTCGACAGCGTCGAGATCGACTGCGACCTGAAGCTGCCCGGCCGTGAGTACGACCTGGTCGACTCGCTCCGCGAGCACGGGCTCGTCGATCGCGCGATGGTCTCGACGATGTACGTCGAGAGCCTCGCCGCGATCAGGGCACTCGAGCCGAGGCTGCGGCTCGGCTGGACGTATCCGAAGGTGACCAGGCCCTGGGATCGGCGCCGCTGGGCGCGGCCCGCGGTGCTCGCAGCGATGGCCGCGATGCGCGCCCGGTTGCCGGGCCTGGTCCAGCGCCGGGCGCCTGAGTTGGGTGCCGCCGCGGTCTGGGTCTTCCACCCCCTGATCACGCCGGCCCTGGCCCGCCGGACAGCGGCGCTGGGGGTCGAGCTGATCGCCTGGACGGTCGACGACTCCGAGCGGATCGCGGAGCTGCGCTCGTTCGGCGCGAACGGGATCGTCAGCAACGACCCGCGCCTGTTCGCGGCCCTGAGCGTCCCCTAGCGCCGCACCAACGCCCGCCCGAGGGCGGCGAGCAGCGCGACGACGGTGAAGATCTCGAGCCGGCCGGCGAGCATCAGAAAGATCGCCATCACCCGGCCGCCCTCGCCGAGGGCGCCGAAGTTCTCGAGGCCGCCGACCTCGCCGAGCCCGGGGCCGACTCCGTTCAGGGTCGCCGCGACGCCGCCGATCGCGCTCGCCTCGCCGAGGCCGGCGGCGGTGAAGGCGACGACACCGACGGCGAAGATCAGGACGTAGATCGTGAAGAAGGTCAGGACCGCGGCCCGAACGTTCTCGTTGAAGACCTTGCCCCCCATCCTCAGCACGGTCACCGTCCGCGGCTCCGTCTGCCGCCGCAGCTCCTGGCCGACCGACTTGCCGATCAGGCTGACGCGGATCACCTTCATCCCCCCGGCGGTCGAGCCGGTGCAGCCGCCAACCACCATCAGCAGGACGAGGACGATCTCCGGGAAGCCACCCCAGGTGTCGAAATCGAGCGTTGTGAACCCGGTCGTGCTGCTCAGGCTGGTGACGGTGAAGGACGCGGCGCGGATCGCGTTGCCGGTACCGTCGACGTCGCCGTTGCTGAGCAGGGCCACGGTCACGGCGACGGTCCCGATCACGAGGATGCCGAGGTAGACGCGGACCTCAGCCATCTGTGGCATCAGCGAGCGGCCCTTGATCACCCGCCAGTAGAAGGCGAAGTTGATCGCGGCAGCGGCCATGAAGACGATCGCGACGACCTCGATCGCGGTCGAGTCGAATGCCGCGAACGACGCCGTGTGGGTCGAGAAGCCGCCGGTCGCGAGGGTTGTCATCGCGTGGTTGACCGCGTCGAAGGGGCTCATCCCGGCGATCAGGTACGCCACCCCGGCGGCGGTCGAGAGCACCAGGTAGATGCCGCCGACGATCTTCGCCGTGTCGGCGATCCGAGGCGTCAGCCTGCCGTCGCCAATGCTCGAGGCCTCCGAGTAGAAGTACCGCTGCAGCCCCGGGGCGAGGGTGGGGGCGATCGCGACGATCAGGACGACGATGCCGACCCCGCCAAGCCACTGCATGATGCTGCGCCAGGCGAGCAGACCGTCCGGGGTTGCGTCGATATCGTCGATCAGGGTCGACCCGGTGGTGCTGAACCCGCTCATCGCCTCGAAGTAGGCGTCGAGGGGCGAGGAGAGGACGCCGCTGATCATCAGCGGGATCGAGCCGAGCGCGGCCGCCAGGGTCCAGGCCAGCGTGATCGAGCCGAGCCCGACCGTCGGGCGCGTCTCCACGTTCGCGGGCCTCGGCAGGACCACCAGGCCGGTCACCCCGGCCACCAGGGCGAGCGCGCCCGGGACCAGCAGCGACCCGAGATGCTCACCGTCTGCGGCCGCGCCCAGCGCCGCAGCCGCGAGCATCCCCGCCCCGCAGGCGGCGGTGGCGACGCTCGCGACGATCAGCAGCAGCGCGGCGTCGGCTCCGGTCCGAGTTGCCGTCGGACGGGGGCCGGGCTGGTTCAACTGATCGTCTTTCGGTTTCTGAACAGGGGAGCCAGCAGCGCGACGACGGTGAACACCTCGAGGCGGCCGATCAGCATCAACGCCGAGCCGACCAGGCGACCGCCCTCGGGAATGCCCGTGAACGAGTCGGTCGCGCCGATCTCGCCGAGGCCGGGGCCGACGATGTTCAGCGTCGTCGCCGAGCCGCTGATCGCGGTGATCGGGTCGACGCCGGTGCCGGCCATCGCCAGCGATCCGATCGCGTAGACGAGCACGTAGAGGAGGAAGAACCCGAGCACCGCGCGCCGCACCTGCTCGGAGAAGGGCCGACCGCCCATCCGCAGGACCTGGACCGCGCTCGGCTGCAGCTGGCGGTCGATCTCCTGGCGGGCCGTCTTGAACAGCAGCGAGACGCGAATCACCTTGATCCCGCCGCAGGTCGAGCCGGCGCAGGCGCCGGTGAACATCATCATCACGATCAGCACCCGGGCGAAGTCGTTCCATCCGTCGAAGTCGCCGGTCACGTAGCCGGTGCCGGTCATCACCGTGGTGACGCTGAACGCGGCCTCTCGAACAGTCTTCGCAAAGCCCTCGACGTCACCGGCGATCAGCAGGCTGACCGTGACGGCGACGATCGCCCCGGAGAGGATCATCAGATAGGCGCGGACCTCGGCGAGCTGAGGCATCAGATCGCGGCCCTTGATCGCGCGCCAGTAGAAGGCGAAGTTGACCCCGGCGAGAATCATCACGAACAGGGCAACGAGCTCGACCCCGACCGAGTTGAAGCCGGCGATCGAGTCGGGATTGGTCGAGAAGCCGCCGGTCGCGACCGTGGTCATCGTGTGGTTGAGCGCCTCGAACGGGCTCATCCCGGTGACCTCGTAGGCGACGAACGCGAACGCGGTGAGCACGCCGTAGATCCCGGCGAGGATCTTGGCCGTGTCGATGATCCTCGGTGTCAGCCGATCGGCGGTGACCCCGGAGACCTCCGCGTAGAAGGCGCGCTGGATGCCGGTTCCCGAGACCGGGGCGATCGCGACGACGAGGACGACGATGCCGATCCCGCCGAGGTACTGCATCAGGCTGCGCCACCAGAAGATCGCGTCCGGCTGGTTGAAGTCCTCGAGCAGCGTCGCGCCGGTCGTCGTGAAGCCGCTCATCGACTCGAAGAAGGCGTCGATCGGGTTGCTGAAGGTGCCGACCAGCAGTAGCGGGATCGCCCCGACGATCGCCGCCGAGAGCCACGCCAGCGTGACGGCGGCGAACCCCAGGTACGGACGCAGGGCGGCCGTGTCGCGCGACCGCCCGGCGGAGAGCCCGAGGCCGAGCAGGCCGATGATCAGAACCAGTGCGCCGACTCCGGCGAAGATGCCGATCTCCTCGCCGTCTCCGATCAGCGCCAGCAGCGCGACGAGGATCATCCCGAGCCCCGCCGCGACGAGGGTGCCACCGACGACCAGCGCGATCAGCGCCGCACCGGGCCCGACCCGCGGTACCGGGATCGCGCTCAAGACGGCGCTGCGAACGCCGGCTCGACGCCCGCCAGCGTCCCGTCCACGCCGAGCATCAGGACCCGGTCCCCGGCCTTCAGCTCGGTGCCGACCGGGGGATCAGGACCTCGCCGTCGCGAAGGACCGCACCGACCCGGCAGCCGCGAAGCACGCCGCCGGTCCGGCCGATCTCGCGCCCGACGATCGAGGCCCCCTCCTCGACCTCCAGCTCGAGCGCCTCGAATCCGCTCCGCAGGAAATGCATCGCCCGCAGCGCTCTGCGTGTGCACGATAGCGAAGGATCGCCTCGGCGGTGATCAGGCGAGGCGAGAAGGCGGCATCGATGTTGAGCGCGTCGACGAGCGGCACGAACTCCTCGCGGGAGACGACCGAGAGGCAGAGGTCGGCGCCGAGCTGCTTCGCGTTCAGCGCGGCAAGCAGGTTGGCCCGTCGTCGCCGGCCGAGGCGATGAAGGCATCGGCGTCGCCGACGCCGCTCTGCAGAAGTGCGGTGCGAGAGACCCCCTCCTCGTGCAGCACCAGCGTCGCGCCGAGGAGCTCGGCGACGCGGCGGGCCTGATCGGCCTCGCGCTCGAGCACGTGACCCGGACCGGCGTCGACTCGAGGATCTGAGCGAGCCGCGTCCCGATCCTGCCGCCGCCGAAGACGATGCAGCTCCGCACCTCGCGTGCCTTGCCGGCGAACGGGCAACCGTCTGCGCGAGGTGCTCGCGCGCGGCGACGACGATCAGATGATCGCCGGCCGCCAGCACGTCGTCGCCCTCGGCGAGCTTGGCGTCGCCGGCCCGCTCCAGCCGACGATGTAGGACGGGTCCAATCGCTCCCGCTTCGAGAGTGAGATCCCGACAGCGGTGACTCCTCGCCGACGATCACCTCGGCCAGACCGAGCCGGCCGTCGCCGAAGTACTCAACCGAGACCGCGCCGGGCAGCAGCACAGCCTCGGCGATGTCGTGGGCGGTCGCGTGGTCGGGGTCGATGACGAAATCGATGCCGAACGGGCCGCGGTGGGTCTCGTCCACGTCCTCCTCGACCGCGAAGTCAGGGTCGCGGACCCGTGCGATCGTCGTCATCTTCGGGTTCAGCTGCTTGGCGCCCATCGCCGCGATCAGGTTCACCTCGTCGATCTGGGTCACCGCGGCGAACAGGTCGATGCCCTCGACCCCGATCTCCCGAAGAACCCGCGGGCTGGCGCCGTTTCCCTCGACCACCAGCGCGTCGAGTTCACCCTCCAGGATCGAGCAACGCTCGGAGGGTTCTCGATCACCGTCACCTCGTGGCCGTCCGACGCGAGCGTACGGGCGAGGTTGACGCCGACCTCGCCAGCCCCGACGACGATTACGCGCATGCCGGATTCTTGCGCGTCGCGCGACGGAACCGGGGGACGCAGTCGCCGCCGCAAGATGGCTATCCTGCCGTGCCCCATGGCTTCTGACCGACCGACCCTCAAAGTGGCCGACCGCGATCGTCGTTCGGTTCGCGCACCTCGCGGCGTCTGCGGCGCGAGGGCAGGGTCCCCGGCGTCGTCTACACGGCCGGCAAGCCGGCGCGCGCCTTTACCGCCGATGGGCGCACGTC
Organism: uncultured Solirubrobacterales bacterium; assembly: GCA_963700785.1. Taxonomy (GTDB): domain Bacteria; phylum Actinomycetota; class Thermoleophilia; order Solirubrobacterales; family 70-9; genus CAXMST01. Next base: position 26 of record CAVOYZ010000021.1, on the reverse strand, counting down.
GCCCTCTTCCTCGGCGAGGGCCACAC
>CAVOYZ010000020.1:0-16619 GCA_963700785.1 uncultured Solirubrobacterales bacterium | reverse complement strand
TCATCGCCGCGCAGGTGATCGAGCGCTTCGTCGAGCGCTCCTCCGCGCGCCAGCTCTGGGGGCGGATCTGGGACGAGATCACGCCCGACTCCGAGGAGGACGGCGACCTCAACCGGCGCGAGTACCAGCTCGCCCTGTTCGCCTGGCGCGAGGACCACGTGCTCTCCGGCGCCGCCCGCCGGCTGAGGCGCGGGATCGACGACGGCCACGAGCCGTTCGAGGTCTTCAACGCCTGCCAGGACCACCTGCTGGTCGCCGCCGGCGCCCACGTCGACACGGAGATCCTCGAGGCCTTCAACCGGGGAGTCGAGGCCTGTGAGGACGAGGCGTCGAGGGCGCTTCTCGACCGCGTCTGCGACCTCTACGCGCTGAGCGTGATCGAGCAGCATCGCGGCTGGTACCAGGAACACGACCGGATCTCCTCGACCCGCTCGAAGGCCGTGACCCGGAACGTCAACGTGCTCGTCGACGAGCTGCGCCCGCAGGCCGGCGTCCTCGTCGACGCCCTCCGCGTCCCCGACTGCGTGCTGCCGGAGTTCGGCCCCGACGGCATCATCGGCTGAGCGCTCGGCCACCCTCCGGCGGGACGAGCTTCACCGACAGGGTCTCCGGCTGCGCCTCGGCGAGGGCGGCGCGAAGCTGCTCGCGGTCGGCGAACGGGCCCTGCAGACGGCGACCCTGCGCCTCGAGTCCGAGCTCGGCGACGCCGAACGGCCAGGGATCGACCACGACCGGCCCCTCCCCTGGCCCGTCAGACATAGCCCGCATCTCGATCGCCGGCGACGACCCCGGGGCGGGCGCTCCGTCGAACGAGTCGGGCAGCCGCGGCATGCAGACCGCCAGCGACATCGCGTCCCAGATCTCGATCAGCTTGCGGTTGCGCTCGATCGCGGCGGGTTCGCAGAGTCCGCCCGCGTCCGGCCCGACCCCCACCTCGGCCGCGGCCGCGGCCAGCCACTCGGAGCGCAGCCGCCGCTGCTCGGAGCGGTAGGCGGCGATCGCGCGCCGGCCCTGCTCGTCTTCGGGATCGAGCCGCCGGTAGCCGAGCAGGTGGTCGCCGTGCAGCGAGACCAGCGCGCCGGCGTAGGGGGAGTCGGCCGCGACCAGCGACGGCCCCATCCGCCAGCACTGAAGCCACGCATCGAGCGGCATCCGCATGAAGCTCAGCGGCAGGCCGGTCTCGGGGTCGGCAAGCGGGTCGGCGTCGAAGCCCTCCATCCCGTCGTCGTGGCGGGCGGCGGCGAGGCAGACCTGCTCCCGGGGCTCGGGCGCCGTAAATCGCTCGTTGCCCCAGGCGCGGGCGAGCTGGCCGGAGATCGCCGCGTGCTGGGACTGGGGAATGCAGAGCGCGCCCGCTCTGCCGCTCTCCTCGCGAACGACCACGCGGCCACCCTGGCAAGATCCAGGGTGACCGCGGGGCCCGCTCAGCGGCTTCAGGATGGCTCAGGCGGCCAGCGCGAGCTCCCGCTCGCCGGCCAGCTCACCGATCAGCGCCTCCAGGGTCTCGACGTGGGCCCGATCCGCGAGCCCTCCGGCTCCGTCGAAGGCCTCGTGCGCGGTGCCGAGCGCCAGCTCGCCCTCGAGCACGCGGGCGCCCGCCGCACCGAGCACCTTGCGCAGCTCGGCCTGGGCCCAGGCGGCCCCGAACCGAGCAGGCGACGCGCCGATCACCGCTGCCGGCTTGTCCTGCAGAGCCGCGTCGTCGCGCGGCCGCGAGGCCCAGTCGACCGCGTTCTTGAGGACCCCGGGGATCGATGAGTTGTACTCGGGGGTGGCGATCAGCAGCGCGTCGGCGGCGGCGATCGCCTCGCGGAACGCCTCGACGGCGGCCCCGGGATCGTGCTCGATGTCCTCGTCGAAGTGGGGCAGCGCCCGCAGCCGATCGGCATCGAGGATCTCGACCTCGACCCCCTCGCCCGCCGCCTGCCGCCGGGCCGCTTCGAGCAGCCGCCGGTTGTGGGAGTTCGCACGGAGGCTGCCCGGGATGGCCAGGATTCGAATCTTGTCGCTCATTGGTGCTCCTCGTCAGAATGATTGCTTATGCAACTACTCTAGCAGAAGTAGGTGCGTGCGCAACTAACTCATGCGCAACCAGTCCTCGGCACCGGACCCCTCGGGCCTCGGCCGGCGGCTCAGAGCCCTGGGCGATCGATCTGACCTCAGGGAGCACTACCACGAGGTCCTGCGGCCGGCGATCGACGCTCAGTCGTCGGCGACGGCGCCGACCCGCCGGTCGAGCTCGGCGACGACCTCGCGCAGCTCGTCGAGGGCGTGGCCGCCGCCGGGACCGATCTCGGCCCGCCTCGCCTCGAAGGCGCCGAGCAGGGTCCGGTAGTACCAGAGCGTGCCCTCGCGGCGGCCCGCGAAGCGGGTGAAGACCGCCTCGCCGTGGCGACGGTAGTCGGAGAGGATCGAGCGGGCGTTGTGCAGCTTGTCGGCGATCGAGACCCGCAGCTCGTCGGGCTGCTTGTCGGCGATCGCGGCGATGTAGGTCTCCTTGCGGGCCCGCCAGGGCGGCTTCGGCTCGCTCACCGAGTCGCTGTTGGCGAGCACGATCCGGGCGACGTCATCACCCCACCGCTCGCGGATCTCGGCCTCCGCCCGCATCCCGCCGCCGTCCTCGACCACATCGTGCAGCAGGGCCGCGATCGCCTCGTCCTCGGTGCTCTCCATCTCGAGGACGAGCGCGGTGACCGCGAGCAGGTGGGCGGCGTAGGGGATCTCGGTCTGCTTGCGCCGGTCGCCGCGATGGTGCTCGATCGCGTACGAGAACGCCTCCTCGAAGCGGGGTCCGAGCGGGTGGGCGGGCTCTGGGCTCACTCCCCCACGCTACCCGCAGCGCCGCGGGCGACTGCTCCGGGCGCGCCCTACTCGCCGCCGGCGGCCTCGAGCTGCTCGACGAGCTTGTCGAGGTCGAGCTTCTCGAGCTCGCCGGAGACCGCGTCGAGCTCGACCTTGCAGAACTCGACCAGGCCCTTGCCCTCGCGCACCAGAGCGAGCGTCTCGCGCAGCTCGGCCTTGCCGGAGTCGAGCCGCGCGATGATCTCCTCGAGCCGGCCGACCGCGGCCTCGTAGCTCTCCGCGGGGGCCGGTCCGTCGTTCGTCCCGGCGGCGCTGTCAGTCATCGTCGATCACCTCTGCGGCGACATCATCGTCGGCGAAGCGGACGCCGATCCGTCGCGCGGCCCGCGCGGCCGCGGCGCTCGAGACCGGCTCGCCCCTCGAGTCGGAGACCAGCGCGTAGCCGCGCTCCAGCACCCGGTCGGGGTCGTGGGCGCTGATCGCCGCCTCCAGCGAGGCGAGCCGCCTGCGCAGGGTGCCCGTCGTCGCCTCATGGATCTCGGCGCTGCGCCGGCGCCCGAGAACCACGGCGAAGCGGGCCAGCATCTCGTCCCGCCCGAGCAGCGCCCGCCGCGAGGCGGCCCGGATCTCGCGCAGCCGCTGGTGCAGGTCGGCCCGCTCGGAGCGCATGTGGCCGGCGAGCCCGCGGGCGATCGCTCCCAGCGAGCGGGCCCGCTCACCGACCGCCCGCCGGCCGAGGCGGCCGAGCCGGCCCGCCCCGGCCTCGAGCTCGTTCCGTGCAGCCGCCACGTCGAGGCCGACCGCCGCCTCGGCGGCGTGGGTCGGGGTCGAGCAGGCGACCGCGGAGACGTCGTCGATCAGCGTCTGGTCGACCTCGTGGCCGACGGCGGAGATCACCGGCACCCGCAGCAGGGCGACGGTCCGGCAGAGCGCCTCGTCGCAGAAGCACCAGAGGTCGGTGAGGCTGCCGCCGCCGCGCGCGACGATGATCGTCTCGACCTCCTCGATCGCCGCCAGCTCGCGCAGCGCGGCGGCGATCCGCGGCGCCGCGGCCTTGCCCTGCACCGGGGGATGGGCGAGGATCAGGCGCCCCCGCCACGAGCGCCGCTCGAGCCCGGCGAGGATGTCGGCGTAGGCCGCCGAGTTGGAGCCGACGACGACGCCGATCGCCCGCGGCAGCAGCGGCCTCCGAAGCAGCTTCTGCGGCTCGAACAGGCCCTCGGCGGCGAGCCGGCGGCGGAGGCGATCGAGCTGGGCGAGCAGATCCCCCTCCCCCGCCGGGCGCAGGTAGGTGACGCGAAAGCTGAACGAGGGCGAGGAGCGCTCCGAGCCGGGGAAGTACTCCGGCCCGCCGGCGGCGACGATCTCGACCCCGTCTTTGAGCGCGTCCTCGGCCAGATCGAGCTTCTTCAGGTCGGAGCGCCAGATCGAGCAGGGCACGGCGCCGTCGGCGTCGCGGAGGTCGAAGTAGACGGCCTTCGCCGACCGCGAGCAGTTGACGACCTCGCCCAGCAGCCGCACCCGCGGGCGGCCCCGGAGGAAGTTGCGGAAGCCCTTCGCCCAGCTGCCGACCGCGAACGGCCCCGGCAGGTCGGGCTCGCCGGGCGCCGGCGGCGACGCCGGTGCCCCCTGCTCCGCCGAGGCCTGCGACTGCTCCATATCCCCAGGATCGCAGGAGCGCCGGGTGTTCTTCGGCGGCCCAGGGCGGCCGGGCGTCTAGGCACCGCGAGCGGACTCAAGCGATTCCGCGCCGCAGCCGAAGTATTAGGCGTGAACCACGACGACCTAGTCCGGGCCCAATCGGCGCCGCCGCCGGGCGCGCGGCCGCCCGCGGGCGCACCGGTGACCCCGTCCGCGGGCGCGCCGCCGCCCGCGGAAGAGGGTCCCCCCCGGGCCCCGTTCTGGGTCGTCGCCGTGATCGCGGTCGTGCTCGCGGCCGGCGCCGGGCTCGCGTTCGGGCTCCCGGGGGGATCGGACGACGGGGCGCCGCTGACCGCGATCGCCGAGGCCGCGCAGCGGACCGGCGAGCTCTCCGGCGCCCGCTTCTCCGGCACCGGGACCGGCAGCGGCTCGGGATTCGAGATGCAGATGAGCTTCGAGGGCGCCTACAACAACGAGACCGGGCGCTCGGAGATGCGGATGGAGACGACCAGCCCGGGGGCGCCGCAGATCGCCGCCGGGATGAACCCGATGCTCGCGGTCCAGGACGGGCTCACCGTCTACATGTCCTCGCCGGCGTTCTCGGCGCTGCTTCCGGCCGGCAAGCGCTGGATGAAGATCGACGCCTCCGAGTTCGGCGCCGAGCCGCTCTCCGGCCAGGTCGACGCGGTCGACGCGAAGGCGGTCCTCGACCAGCTCGCATCGGTCAGCGACGACCCCCAGGCCGTCGGCGAGGAGAAGGTCCGCGGCGTCAACACCACCCACTACACCGCCACCCTCGACCCCTCGCTTCAGGCCGATCAGCTGCGCGAGGCGGGCAACGATGTCGCGGCCGACCTGATCGAGGGCCAGAGCGAGCTCGCCACCGTCGACGTCTGGATCGACCGCAAGGGCCTGGTGCGCCGCACCGCGATGACCACGGGCTTCCAGCTCGCCGGCACGGCCGGCGCCAGCATGTCGATGACGATGGACTTCTACGACTTCGGGGCGGCGCCGAAGATCGGCGTCCCCTCCGAGCTCGACACCTTCGACGCGACCGAGCTCGCCCTCCAGGGCCTACAGGGACTCGAGGGACTCGAGGGCGTCGAGGGGCTCGAGGGCGCGCTCCCGTGATCCCCCGCTAGGTCGCCGGGCCGGAGGCCTCGGCGTCGAGCAACGCCTCGACCACCCGCACCTGCTCGGCCGCCGGCCGCTCGGTGTCGACCGCGGTGACCCGTCCCGGCGCGACCTCGTCGAGCGGCTCGAACGATCCGAGCTGGCGCCTGACGACCTCGACGTCGGCGTCGGAGACCCGCCCCGGCTCGAGCTCACGCGCCCGGGCGCGCTCGACCAGCACCGAGTCCGGCGCCTCGCAGCGCGCGAACAGCAGCGGCGCCTCCAGCTCGCCCTCGCCGAGCCCGGCGCGGAGCGCGTCGCGGTCCTCACGCCGGCGCGCGGTGGCGTCGATGATCGCCCCGCCCGCCCCGGCGAGCTCGGCGGCGGCCGCCGCCCCCAGCTCCCGGTAGGTGCGGCGGCTGAACTCCTCCGTGTAGTGCTCGGGCCCTGCGCGCTCGGTCGGTCCGAGGCCGGCGAGCCGCTTGCGGGTCGTGTCGGCGTCGAGCACCGGCAGGCCGCTGATCGCGGCCAGCTCAGCCGCGAGCGTGCTCTTGCCGCTCGCGGCGACCCCGCAGACGACGAGCGCGAACGGCAGCCGCGCCCGCCAGGCGAAGCGGTGGCCGAGCGCGTGCCGGTCCGCCGCCCGCAGCGCCCCTGACTCCGGGTCGGGGTCGAAGAGCGCCACCTTCGCCCGGACCCAGGCCCGATAGGCGCAGAGGAAGGCGAGCAGCCGGGCGTCGCCCGGCTCGCCGCCGGCGCGGCGGTAGGCGTCGAGCAGCTCGCCCGCGCGCTCGCCGGCGCCGAGCCGCTCGATGTCCATCAGCAGGAAGGCGAGATCGGCGGCGACGTCGATCTCCCGCAGCCCCGGGTCGAACTCGATGCAGTCGTAGACCTGGACCGGGTCGGTCACCAGCACGTGCTCGGCCCGCAAATCGCCGTGGCCGTCGCGGACCAGGCCCGCGGCGGCCCGTCGCTCGAGCTCGCCCACGACCCCGGGGACGAACGCCGCGGTGAAGTCCTCGGCGGCGGCGAGCCGGGGCTCGGCGATCGCCCCGGAGGCCTGCTCGCGGGTCGTCGTCAGGTTCTCCTCGAGCGCGTCGAGCAACCGTGGCACGCTGGCGCCGGGGTCGGCCGCGGGCTCGGCCTCGGCGTGAAAGCGCGCCAGCCGCTCGCCGATCCGCGCGATCTCAGCGGCCCCGACCTCGCCGGAGGCGAGCAGCCGATCGAGCGTCCGCCGCTGCGGGATCGCCCGCATCTCGACCACGTACTCGACCGCCCCGGGGTCCTCCTCGGCCGCGAGTGCCAGCGCGCCGGCGCCGTCGCGGACGATCGCCCGCACGCCGAGGTAGTAGTCGGGCGCGAGCCGCCGGTTGAGAAGCAGCTCCTGCCGGCACATCTCGTGGCGGCGCTCGAGCGTGCCGTAGTCGAGGAACGGCAGCCGCAGCGGCTTCTTCACCTTGTAGGCGAGCTCGTCGGCGACGAACACCCAGGAGATGTGGGTCTCGTGCAGCTCGACCGCGGCCGGAGCGTGCGGCCAGAAGCCGGGGTCGAGCAGCGCCGAGAGGAGCTCGTCGCTGCCGGGGAGGCTGTCGGGATCGGCGCCGCTCATCGCTTCAGGCGGACATGATCGCGGCCGCCGACGACGCCGGGCGCAGGGGATGCCCGCTCGGGGGTGCGGCTGCCCACGGGTGACGGCGCCGCGGCGATCTGGTATCCACTCAGCACCCGACAGCGGGCCTCCGGCGCCGCGGAGCCGGGCGGGGCGGACGAGCGGCCGGCGATGGTAGAACCAGAGGAAGGGATCGAGACGAGATGATCGACATCGATGTGACCACCCGGGGCGAGGTCCCCGACGAGGCCCGCGAGCACGCGGTCGAGCGGGTCGGGCGCCTCGAGCGGCTGATCGACAGCCCCCAGATCCGCGCCCACGTGGTGCTCACCGAGGAGGCCAACCCGCGGATCGAGCGGCCGTCCCGCGCCGAGGCCGAGATCAACCTGAACGGGCCCGCCGTCCGCGCCAGCGTCGCCGACATCGAGATGGGCGGCGCGATCAACCAGCTCACCGCCCGGCTCGAGCGCCAGCTGCGCCGGCTCGTCGACCGCCGCGCCGACCGTGCCCGCCGCTCGGCCGAGAGCGCACCCGGGGAGTGGCGTCACGGCGACCTCGGCAGCAACCGCCCCGAGCGCCTGCGCCGCGACCCCGAAGAGCGCGAGATCGTCCGCCGCAAGACCTTCGCCACCCGCCCGCTGAGCGTCGCCGAGGCGGCCGACGAGATGGAGCTCCTCGACCACGACTTCTACCTGTTCACCGAGGTCGAGACCGGCACCGACGCCGTCTGCTACCACCGCGACGACGGCCGCATCGGGGTGATCGGCCCCCGCGGTATCGGCTGGGAGGGCACCGAGGACGCCGACGGGATCGTCCGCGAGGAGACCCGGGTGAGCGGCGCCACCGCGCTCGCCGACGTGCTCGCCGAGATGGGCGAGCTCAACCACCGGTTCATGTACTTCGTCAACGACAGCACCGGCCGCGGCAACGCGATCTATCTCCGCTACGACGGCCACTACGGGCTGATCGAGCCGGCAGCCGAGGGCGAAGCCGCGGCCTGAGGCTCCGCTCACTCGAAGGCGCGGTCGCCGCCGAACAGGCTCATCGCCTCCGGCTTGCGGGGCAGGATCCGCTCGTAGGGGATCTTGCCGGTCGCGTCGGCGTGGACGCAGAGCCGCGAGCCCGACGGGCGCTTGCGCTCCCAGACCGGCCTCGCGTTCTCGAAACCGCAGAGGCGCAGCAGCTCGTAGACGGCGAGCTCGTTCGGCACCCACCAGTTCGAGAGGTTGGCGTCGTCGTGGTCGCCGGGCTTGAGGACCAGCACCGGCTCCTCGGTGTCGAGCTCGCGGGTCGCGGTCTCGAGCACGAGCACGCCCGCCGTCACCTTGCGCAGCCGCAGCAGCAGCGAGACGACGTTCTCGACGTGGTAGAGCACCCCTGAGCAGACGACGATGTCGTAGCTGTCGAGCTCGAGCCACTTCTCGGAGAGGATGTCCATCTGCACGAACTCGAAGCCGAACTTGTCGACGTTCTTGCGCAGCTCGTCGGAGGTGCAGAGATCGAGGCCGACGACGTGCTCGGCGTTGCGCCGCATCGCCTCCGCGCAGTTGACGCCCTCCCAGCAGCCGACGTCGAGAAACGACTTGCCGGTCATGTCCTCGGGCAGCGCGTAGCGCTCCCACTTGTTGCGGTCCCGGGGCGGGTCGTTGCGCTCCTTGATCGCCCGCACGAACCTCGGCACCCGCACCAGCGGGCGCCCGTCCGGCCTTCTCGGCAGCGTCGCCATCGGCCCCAAGCCTAGACAGGCGGCCCCGGGCTCGCGTGAGCCCGGCCACCTGATAGGCGCAACGAGGGCCCTTTCCCGACCGAAGGCCGGTGACGATTCCGTCCGAGGGCCGTGAGATACTTGTGCGGTTCGTTACGTGGTGGTGCCGTTCTTGCGGGCCGGTTCGGCGTTTCGCAGGCTTCAGGGACTGCGGGATCGCGGGGCCTCCGGGTCCCCAGGCAGCCGGCCGTCGCGTCGCGGACGGCGCCGGGCCGGCCTCGGGGACCGAGTACCGTGCCGGCCGGCGACGATCAAGCACGCCGTCAGTAACCGGGGAGAAGATGCCCGACGATCAAGACAAGCCCTGCCTTTCGGAGACCGAGCTCAGCCGGTTCAGCGACGAGCAGCTGCTCGCCTACATCGTCGAGCAGCGCGAGTCCGGCCGGCCGCAGTGCGCGAAGCAGGCGCTCGCGGTGCTCGCCTTCGGTCACTGGGACCGGGTCTACTACTGGGTCGCGGCGAAGGTGCCCGGCGGCGACGTCGAGGACGTGACCGCGGTCGTGATCGAGAGCGCGCTGGGCTCGGCCTTCGACGGCAGGAGCATCGGCCGCTTCATCGCCTGGCTCAAGGTGATCGCCCAGCGCCGGATCGCCGACTATCACCGTGGCGCCGAACGCGTGCCCGGACTCGAGCCGCTCGCGGACGAGCACGAGGGCGAGGAGGAGGTGTTCGGCGAGCAGCCCGCCGCGGAGTCGGAGGAGGCGGCGATCCTCACCCGTGAGGCCGTCGGCAGGGTGCTCGAGGACCGCAGCGAGGTCCACCAGACGGTGATCCGCCTCTACGGGCCGAACGAGCTCGGCTTCATGGGGCTGAGCGCGCGGGAGACGGCCGAGCGGACCGAGGAGCTGCACCCGGGGTCGAACATGAGCGAGGCGAACGTCCATCAGATCTGGCGCCGCTTCCGCAGCGACGTCGCCGAGGCGCCGGGAATGGGATCCTAGGAGGGCCAATGGCCGATCCCGACGCGCTTCTGGAGGAGTTCAAGGCCGCCTACGAGGCCGGCGGACAGCCCGACCTCGGCGAGATGCTCGAGCGGGCCTCCCCCGACCAGCGTCAGACCCTGCAGCGGCGGATCGACTCCTATCTCATGACGGCACCCCGAAGGGCCTGGAATCAGGCCGAATACGAGGCATCGCCGGCCCGCGAGTCGGTCGAGCGGGTCTGGCAGTCGCTCGAGGGGGCCTCCGGCAGCTGGCCGGAGCTGCTGCCGCACCTGCGCCATCGGGCGCGGCTCAAGCGCCGGGACCTGGTCAGCCGCCTGGCCGCCGCGCTCGACGTCGGCGGCCGCGAGGAGAAGGTCGCCGTCTACTACAACCAGATGGAGCATGGACGGCTGCCCGCGGAGGGCATCTCGCAGCGGGTCTTCGAGGCGCTCGCCGAGATCCTCGGCGTCAGCAGCGAGCGGATCCGCAGCGCCGGGCTCGGCTCCCCGCCGCTCGACACCGGCACCCAACCGGCGCTCGCCCGGCTCGGATTCGACGAGTCCCGCGCCGCGCCGCTGCCGAGCGAGCTCGAGGCCGAGGCGGAGGCACCCGGCGCCGAGGCCGGCCGCGACGAGGTCGACGAGCTCTTCCTCGCCGGCTGAGCAGCGCCCCGAGCAGTCCCGCCGCTGGGCCGCCGTCGGGGCGGCGGCTACCATCGCGTGCATGGAGCAGGAGCGGGTGCACGAGCTCGAGCGGCGCGCGGCGCAGGCGCTGGTCGATGCGCCCGACTACCTCTGGGACGGGCGTTCGCTGCCGATCCCGGTCGAGGACATCGTCGACTCCCACTTCGGCCTCCAGGTCCGCGAGACCGAGGAGATGACCGCCGCGCCGGGCTGTCCGCCGCTCGAGCCCGGCCAGACGATCTCCGGTCTGCTGCTCACCTCCCGGCGGGAGATCTGGGTCAACGCCGAGGAGGCGAGGCGGTGGCCGGCGCGGCGCCGGTTCACGCTCGGCCACGAGCTCGGCCACTGGGTCCTGCACCGCGACGGGCAGAGCTCGCTCTTCTGCCGCCACGGCAGCGTCGATCCCGAGGAGTCGGAGAAGGGCGAGCGCAAGCGGCCGCCGCTCCCCGAGACCGAGCAGGAGGCGAACCAGTTCGCCGCGGCGCTGCTGATGCCGCGGCCGCTGCTCGAGTCCCGCTACCGGGCGCTCGCCGGCGACCGCGAGTGCTTCGCCCACCTCTGCGCGATCTTCGGCGTCTCCGGCGCCGCGATGAGCCGCCGCCTGCGCCAGGTGATTCCACCGGGCGGCCCTCGGCCCCGCTCCTAGGTCAGCGCCCGACTACCAGGTCAGCGCCCGACTACCCGACCTCGACCGTCCTTAGCGGCACCCGCTCGGCGATCACATCGAAGTCCGCGTCGCAGTGCAGCAGGCTTGCCTCGGCCCTCATCGCCACGGCGGCGATCAGGCAGTCCGAGAGCCGGCGGACCGTCGTTCCGGATCTGCGGCACGCCCGGTAGATCGACGCCGCGGCCTCCCAGTCGGAGGGCTGCTCAACCGCGATCTGCTCGACGCGGCCGAGCAGCCGGGCGAGATCGGCGCCGTTCCGCTCGTCGCGGGCCCCGGCGAGGACCTCCATCAGAACCGGGCCCGTCGTCGCAAGCTCCTTCCCTGTCTCAATTGCGCCGGCGAGGAAGAGATGGACTGGGCTCTGGGTGCCGCGAAGGTACTCGATCCAGGCGGAGCTGTCGACGAGGATCACGACTGACCGCGGGGCGGGCTGCGGAACGCTCCGAGATCCCCATCCCATCCGGTGCCCTGCATTGCGAGCGCCTCTTCGTCGCTCATCGGCTCGAGATCGAGTCGCCGCAGCGCGAAATCGATCGCCGCCCGCTTCGTGGGCAGTCCGTAGCGCTTCATCACCCGCCGCGCGAGCGCCTCATCGATTTCGACGTTGGTGCGTCCGATGTGTAGAGCATACACCTCATTCAAACTGCTCGGAGCCTGACACCGCAGGTGCCACGGTTGGGGCTCCTTTCGCGCCAAGGGTGGGCGAATCCAGCGCCGGGATCCCGCCGACCGGCAGGTCCTTCAGCTGCCGCACCGCCGCCTTCTTCCTGTTCGAGGAGGACCGGCTGGTCTGCGAGCGCGTCTACTTCGACGCCGCGACGATCCTCAGCCAGCTCGGGCTGATCGAGCCGGCGCCGTCACTCCGGACGACGCTCAGGACCCGGACTCGGCCGCCTGAGCCTCGCCGCCGAGCCGCCGCTCCATCCAGCGGGCGCCGACCGTGTCGGTGAGCCCGTGGGCGACGATCGAGGCGAGGATCACCAGCGAGGCGAGCTGGAAGATCAGCTCCGCCCCCGGCACGTCCGACTTGAGCACGAACAACGCGAACAGCATCGAGCGACCCCCTTCGGCCCGAACCAGGCCAGGAAGCGGCGCTGTGAGGGCGGCAGGCCGGAGCCGGCGAGCCCGACCTCAATCGCAACCGGGCGGGCGATGAACAGGGTGAAACCGACCAGCGCCGCGACCGCGATCGCCGGGCCGGCACGCCCGTATCGATCACGAACGAGCCGAAGACGAAGAACGTGATCGTCTGCAGCACCGCGCCGACGCTCTCGTTGAAGTGCTGGAAGGCGATCGGCGTGTCGTGCTCGGCGACCCCGAGCGCAATCCCGGCGACGAAGGTGGCGACGAGCCCGTTGCCGATCGTCGACTCGGCCAGCCCGAAGGCGGCGAGTCCGATCCCGAGCGCGTAGACCCCCTCGTACTTCGGGGTTAGGCCGATCCCCGGCAGGCGTACGATCGCCCGCCCGAGATCGTCGCCAACGCAATCCCGATCGCCGCCCCGGCGGCGGCCTCGCCGAGCAGGCTCGCGGCCTCGCCGCCGGCGCCGGCCTCGTGGGTGGCGACCGCGATGAAGAACAGCACGAACGGCAGCGCCAGGCCGTCGTTGAGGCCCGACTCGAGGTTGAGCACGTGCCGGAGCCGCGCCGGCAGCCCCTTCGCCGAGACGACCACCGAGGTGATCACCGGATCGGTCGGGGCGAGGACCGCGCCGAGCAGAAAGGCCTCCGCCCAAGCGAGCTCGTCGAAGAGCAGCTTTGCGGCGACCGCGATCAAGCACCATCGTCGCCGGCATCGCCAGCACCAGCGCCCGGGCTGTCGGGCCGATGTGGCCGATCAGGAGCCCGCGCTTGACGACCAGGCCGTCGCTGAACAGGGTGAAGACCAGCGCCAGCTCGATCAGCGCCACGACCTCGGGGTCGGTGGGCCCGATCTCGACCAGCCCGGCCAGGTTCAGCGCCATCCCCGCGGCAACCGCAAGCACCGAGATCGAGAGCACGGTGCCGTGGGCGAGCCCCGATAGCCCGGCGACGACGATCAGCAGCAGGCCAACTGTCAGCACGATCTCCGGAAAGCCGATTCCCATCGCCGGGAGCCTACGTCCGGCCGCCGCTCCCGCCTCCGCCGCCTGTCAGATCGCTGCCGCCACCGCCGACTGCTGCGGCGATGGACGCGATCAGCGACAGCCTCGAGCGGGCCCTCGATCGGATCGAGGACTTCCGGCTTCTGCACGGCGAGCGCCCCGCGGGCGAGCAGCTCGAGGCGGTGCTCTGCCTGCAGCGGGCGGTCGGGATCGACGAGGACGCCCGGGCCCTGATCCGCGAGCGGATCTTCAACGGCCCCGAGGCCCCGAGCCGGCCGGTGGAGATGCTGCTCGGGGTGATCGTCGGCCTGCTCGCCGCCCAGTTCGACTCCGAACGCGACCGCCACGGCACGGCGGGCGGGGTCGGATAGCCGACGCTGTCAGAAACCACCGAGGAAGGACGACACAGAGACCATGCACCAGATCACACCGACACCCAACGCCGAGCCGATCGACGCGACCCTCGCCGAGCCCCTGCGGGTCGGCGAGCCCGACGTCTCCGGACCGCTCGCCGTCTTCCCGATCTTCGGGCCGGCACCCACCCTCGACTACATCTCCTTCTCCCACGGCGCCGATCAGGTCGCGATCACCGAGCTCGAGGGCGGCGCCTCGGTCAACGACCTCACGGTCGAGAACCACAGCGGGCGGCCCGTCCTTCTCTACGAGGGGGAGGAGCTGCTCGGCGCCCAGCAGAACCGGGTGCTCGACATCTCGATCCTGATCGCCGCCGAGGCCAAGACCCGGATCCCGGTCAGCTGCGTCGAGGCCGGCCGCTGGGAGGGCGCCCGCCGCAACGAGCGCTTCCGCGCCTCCCGCCAGGCCGCCGATCCCGAGCTGCGCAAGCTCAAGCAGCGCCGCGTCCGCCGGCGGGTGGCGAGCGGCGGCGAGGCCCGCGCCGACCAGAGCGAGACCTGGAACGAGGTCTCGAGCCGGATCGACGCGCTCGCGGTGCCGTCGCGAACCCAGGCGATGAGCGACGTCTACGAGGAGCGCCGCGACACGCTCGGCGAGCTCCGCGAGCCGATCCGCCTGCACGAGGGCCAGTGCGGCGCCGTCTGCGCGATCGCCGGCCGGATCTCGATCCTCGACTACGTCGGCCGACCCGACGTCTGGGCCGACCTCCACCCCGCCCTGCTCGAGGGCTACGCGCTCGACGCGCTGCGCCTCGGCCCCGGCGGGAAGGCGAGCGCCGCGGCCCCCGAGCCGCCGGAGATCGGGACCGTGCGCGGCTTCACCCTGCTGGTCACCGACAGCCCCGGCGAGGACCGCCGCCGCGAGGCCGGCATCGGCGAGACGATCCGCTTCGCCGCCGGCGGCGTCGCCGGCAGCGCCCTGGCGGCGCCGACGGCCGGGGGGTCATCCGAGCTGGTCCAGCTGACGGCCTTCCCCGAGGGCGACGATGCCCCCGGGCCGACCTCGGGCCCGAGCCGCTCCCACGCCCGGGTCGAGCGCCCGTCCCGCAGGCGGCGCCGGAGCCGTTGACGGCAGGTGACGGTCGCTCAGACGGGCTCGAGGACGAGCGTCGCCCGCGAGATCCGGAAGGTGCCGCCGCTGAAGTTGAGCCCGAGCGCGGGCTCGATGAACTCATTCGGGCCGACCACGACCGGCCCGGCGGGCTCGTAGGTTCGGCAGCTCTGGTCGGTCCGGTCGGTCTCGTCGGAGATCACGGTTGTGTCGCTGAACAGCGTCGATGCCGTGCTCGCGATCGTCCGCACCACTACCTCGTTGAGGATTGCCGTCGCCCCGCCCTGGTAGCAGACCTCGAACGACTTCAGCTGCATGCTGCGGCCCGCAACCTGATTCGGCGGCTGCACGTTCGCGAATACGTTGCGGGGACCGGCGCCGGCGGGGCCCTGCTCGACCAGCGCCTGGCCGATGAAGTACTCGACATCCGCGGGGGGGACCCCAGCGCTCACCCAACTGGTCGGCGGCAGGTTGAGCCGGACCGAGGAGCGCAGCGTCGACTCGTCGACGTCGGCCCCGGTCAGGCCATCGTCCTTGACGTCGTCTGACTTGACGCCCTTGCCGTCCTTGATGTCGCTCGACTTGACCTGGCCCTTGCCGATGTGCTTCGACTTGACCGCGTTCCGCTTGATGTCTCCCGACCCGATCTTCTCGGCGGCGTAGGCCGTCCCACCAAGCGCAACCAGCAGCGCCATGTAGGCAACGACGTTGCTGCGGATGTGCCTGACGATCCTTGCTCCCATGAAAGCGGCTCCCTTCCCTGATCTAGCGCTCGCTCGGCGATCCTATCGTCACCGCGGCCCGGCGCTCGGGTCTGGCGAGGCGCACCGCATCGCCTCCGGCGGCTTCTCCGGCAGCGCTGTGATCGGGCGGCTACCGAGGACTGCGCCTGACCGGGCGCGGCGGTCTGCGGCCGAGGGTGCCTGAGCGTCCGCCGACGGCTGCGAATACGATGGCCTCCGGAGAGCGCGCCGAGGCGAACGCCGGGAGGCGGCCTCCGGAGACGGAGAGAGGTGCAAGCGTGGAACCGACGCCGAGCGTGAGCGCGAGCGAGGCCGTGGACCCGGCCGGCCTCGAGGACCGCTACGGCGTCCGCAACTACGACCCGCTCTCGGTCGTGATCAGCCGCGGCGAGGGCTGCTGGGTCGAGGACGTCGACGGCCGCCGCTACTTCGACGCGCTGTCGGCCTACTCGGCGCTCAACTTCGGCCACCGCCACCCGCGGCTCGTGGCGGCCGCCCACGAGCAGCTCGAGCGGCTGACGCTGACCAGCCGCGCCTTCCGCAACGACCGGATCGGCGAGTTCTGCCGGGCGCTGGCCGAGGCCTGCTCGATGGACCGGGTGCTGCCGATGAATACCGGCGCGGAGGCGGTCGAGACCGCGATCAAGGCCGCCCGCAAGTGGGGCTACGAGGACAAGGGCGTGGCGCCGGGACGGGCGAAGATCATCGTCTGCGGCGGCAACTTCCACGGCCGCACGACGACGATCGTCTCCTTCTCCGACGACCCGTCGGCGCGCAACAGCTTCGGCCCCTTCACCCCCGGCTTCGAGACCGTCCCGTTCGGCGACCTGGCGGCGCTCGAGGCAGCGCTCGGCGATCCGGACGCCGTCGCCTTCCTGGTCGAGCCGGTCCAGGGCGAGGCCGGGGTGATCATCCCGCCCGCGGGATACCTGGCCGGTGCCCGCGAGCTCTGCACCGAGGCCGACGTGCTGATGATCGCCGACGAGATCCAGTCAGGCCTCGGCCGCACCGGCCGCACCTTCGCCTGCGAGCACGAGGAGGTCGCCCCCGACCTGATGCTGCTCGGCAAGGCGCTCGGGGGCGGCATCGTCCCGACCTCCGCGGTGGTCGGCTCCGACCGGGTCCT
>CAVOYZ010000019.1:0-47291 GCA_963700785.1 uncultured Solirubrobacterales bacterium | reverse complement strand
CGGGGCCCCGGTTAGGATCGAAGGCCGATCAGCGCGTTGCGCGGGAGGGCGATGGGAGCCGTAGACCCGAAGTATCTGGCAGGTGTCCGCGCTCGCCTCGACGAGCTCCTCGGCGACGATCAGGTCGAGGTCGAGGACTACGACCCGGATCGCGACCGGATCGTGATCTTCTCCGACCACCACCGCGGGACCGGGGACAGCGCCGATGACTTCCGCCGCTCGGAGCACGCCTACACGGCCGCCCTCGGCTACTACCTGGAGGCGGGCTACCGGCTGCTGTTGCTCGGCGATGTCGAGGAGCTCTGGGAGGTGGTCAGGCCCGCGAAGATCTTCGAGCAGTACCGGGAGCTGATGGAGCTCGAGCGAGGGTTCGCCGGGGCCGGCGGCCTCGAGCGCTTCTGGGGCAACCACGACGATCGCTGGGCGAAGCCGGCGGTCGTCGATCGGGAGCTGGGCGAGCTGCTCGGGGGCGCCCCGATGCGAGAGGCGCTCAAGCTTCGAATCGAGCGGCCCGGCGGCGAGCCGGTGATCGCGCTGCTCGTCCACGGCCACCAGGGGACAGCCAACAGCGGTTGGCGCGGCCTGTTGGCCCGGCTTCCGGTCCGCTACATCTGGCCGCACATCCAGCGGCTGTTCGGAGCGACGGCGACGACGCCGGCGACCGATCACGGCCTGCGCTCGAAGCACGACCGGGCGATGTTCGCCTGGGCCAGCGAGGACTCCCACCGGATCCTGATCGCCGGCCACACGCATCGGCCGGTGTTCGCCGAGTCGCGACCGCCCTCACCGGTGACCAGGCCGACCGCAGAGCTCGAGCAGGCGCTCGCCGCGGCGCGGGAGGCGCTCGATCGGGGCGGTGCGGCGCTGCTGGCGTCGGAGCTCGAGTACGCGCGCACCCTGGAGCGACGCGAGGAGCTCCCGCTCGAGGTGAAGCCGCCCTGCTACTTCAACACCGGCTGCTGCTCGTTCCCCGACGGCGACATCACCGGGATCGAGCTGGCCGATCGGGAGATCCGCCTCGTCCGCTGGCCGGCAAACCTCGGCGAGCTCCGGCCCCCGGGGGGCGGCGGGCTCGAGGCCGAGCGGCGGGTGCTGGCGCGCGAGAGCCTCGACTGGGTGGTCGAGGCCGTCGCCAACCCCACCGCGGAGCCGATGATCGTCGAGCGGCAGATGCTGCCCGGCGAGAGCGGCAGCGAACCGCGCCCCTAGCCCGACGCCTCGGTGCCGGACTCAAGAATCGGCGGCGAGATGCCGATTTTCCGCTGTGGAAGGTCGTTTGCGGCCGCAGCCGGCCTGAGGCAACGAATGGAGCATCAAACCATCGACTCGACTCTCGAGAATCGAGGGGACTACCGGGCGCCGGCGACGGGGCGGGCGGGATCGCTCGCCACCTTCGAGGTGCCGGCGGAGGCGATCGTCGGCGGCGGCTTTCTGGTCGTCGCCGTGTTCATGGCGATGTTCATGCCGACCACCGAGCCGTTCGCCCTCGGCCCGGCGCTCTTGGCGACCGGCGTCCTCGTGCTCTTCTCCCGCGCCGAGATCGAGATCGGCGCCTCCTACATGTCGCCGCTGCAGCCGGCGTTCGTGCCGATGCTGTTTCTGATCCCGCCGCAGCTGGTGCCGCTGTTCGTCGCCGGCGGGCTGCTGTTGGGCAGGCTGCCCGAGCTGATCAGCGGCCGGATCACCGTCGAGCGGGCGCTGTTTTCGATCGGCGACGCCTGGTTTGCGATCGGCCCGGCGCTCGTTCTGATCGCGACCGGCACGACCGAGGCCCAGGGGGCGCCGATCGCGGTGCTCGCCGCGGCGTTCTTCGCCCAGCTCGCCGGCGAGCTGGCGGTGCGGGTGGTGCGCGAGGTCCTCAACTACGGCCACTCGGTGCGGCTGCTGCTCCGCGACAGCGAGCTGCTCTACCTGGTCCTCGCCTCGCTGGCCCCGGTCGGCTTCGCGCTCGCCCTGGTCGCCGAGGAGTATCCGCCGCTGCTGCTGTTGGCCTGCCCGCTGGCGCTGGTGATGGGGGCGTTCGCGCGTGAGCGCCAGAGCCGGATCGAGAGCGCGACCGAGCTCAGCGAGACCCACCGCGGCACCGCGACCCTGCTCGGGATGCTGGTCGAGCACGACGACGCCTACACCGGCCTGCACACCGGCGAGGTCCTCGACCTGTCGGTGCGGGTTGCCGAGGAGATGGGGCTGAGCGAGCCGCAGACGATGCTGATCGAGTCCGCCGCCCAGCTCCACGACGTCGGCAAGATCGCGGTGCCGAGCGAGATCATCAACAAGGCCGGCCCGCTGAACGAGGAGGAGTGGGAGATCATCAAGACTCACACGCTGAAGGGCCAGGAGATGCTCTCGACGATCGGCGGCCTGATGCACGCGGTCGGTGTCGTCGTCCGCTCCTGCCACGAGCGCTACGACGGGCAGGGATACCCCGACGGGCTGGCCGGCGAGGCGATCCCGCTCGAGTCGCGGGTGATCTTCTGCTGCGACGCCTTCAACGCGATGACCACCGACCGCAGCTACCGCCGGGCGATGAGCGTCGACGCTGCGCTCGACGAGGTGCAGCGGAACGCCGGCACCCAGTTCGACCCGCAGGTGGCTGCCGCCCTGCAGCGCTGCGTGCAGCCGGTCCTGCAGCCCGAGCCGGTACGAAGCGGACGCCTCGCCTACGGTCGGGCGCTCAGGCATCCGCGACCGCAGACCGCGACGGCGGGCCAGGCCCAGTCGTCGGTGGCGGCCTGAACCCCGGCGCTCCCGGCGAGGCCGTCGGAGGCGATGCGGAGCGCCTCGCCCGACTCGAGCGCCTGGCCGTGGTGACGATAGGATCGCCGAGCTAGCGCTAGATCAGCGAAGGGCAGCCTACGCCGCCGAGAAGATCGGTTCGGGGGACATCAAGCGGAACGCGGTCAAGTCGAAGCACATCGGCAAGGGCCAGGTCAAGTCGAGCGACATCAAGGACGGCAAGGGCGTCAAGTCGCGCGACGTCAAGGACGATGACCTGACCGGGGCCGACGTCGACGAGTCGACGCTGCGCTCCTCGGTCCGGCTCAACCTGCCGCCGACCAGTTGGGTGAGCGCTGGAGTCCCCGCCGCGAACGTCGAGTACTTCGTTGGCCTGGCGCGGGTCGAGCAGGGCCCCGCCGGCGCCGGCTTTCGCAACGTATTCGCAAACGTGCAGCCGCCGAATCAGGTTGCGGGCCGCAGCATGCAGCTGAAGTCGTTCGAGGTCTGTTACGGCGCCGAGGCGACGGCAATCCTCAACGAGGTGGAGGTGCGGACGATCGAGAGCACGGCGTCGACGCTGTTCAGCGACACGACCGTGATCTCCGACGAGACCGACCGGACCGACCAGAGCTGCCGAAGCTACGAGCCGGCCGGGCCGGTCGTCGTCGGCCCGAATGAGTTCATCGAGCCCGCGCTCAGCCTCAACTTCAGCGGTGGCACCTTCCGGATCGCTCGGGCGACGCTCGTCCTCGAGCCCGTCTGAGCGACCGGAATCCGGCGTCAACGACTCCGGCGCCGCCTGCGGGAGGGGCGCTCGACCTGGGCGTGGGAGCCGCCTGCGCCTGAGCGCGGCTCGGGGGCATCGTCGCCCTCGGGGTAGGCGGTCAGCTGGACCAGCTCGGATCCGGCACCCTCGGCGGTCGGCGCCGCCAGGGCGCTGCCGGCGACCCCGCCGGAGGCGAAGCGGATCGTCTCGCCGATGCCGGCCTCGCGACGACGGTCTCCGGCGGGGCTGTCGGTGACCAGGAGAGTGAAGCCCCGCACGGTGCCGATCGCGGGCGGCTCGGCGGACGCGTCGGTCGCCTCCTCCGCCTCGGCGAGGCGGAGCGCGTCGAGCGCGTAGCCCTCGAGCAGGGCGGGGTGGAGGTCGGCCCAGACGTCGGGGCGGCCGACGTAGTCGAGGATCGAGATCCGGCCGGCGATCGCGCAGACCGCGCCGCACTGGCCCTTATGCAGGCGGATCGGCTCGCGCAGGTCGCCGAGGGTGTCGCGGCGGCCCTCGTAGACGTCGCTCATCGCCGCGGTCGGCGCGGGAACGGCGAGCGTCCGGATCCGGCTCGAGACCTGATCCCAGGTCTCGCTCTGGTCGGCGCGGGCCTCGCCTCCGGCCGCCACCCGCTCGCGGACGCGGCGCTGCTTGAGCTTGCGCAGCTCGGGGTCGGCCGCCTGACGGGAGGGGCGGAAGCGCTCGCTGTGGCGGCGGCCCTCCCAGCGACCCGCCTCGACGCAGCTGACCGGGATCCGGGTCTTCGAGTGGGCGGCGATCAGCAGCGAGACGTCGAGCACCCGGTTCTGCTGGGCGCCGAGCAGCTCCTCGCCCTCGTACAGAAGCACCGGCTTCTCCGAGTGGTTGTGGACGGTCAGGTCGTTGACCGAGGCGCCGCCCTCGAGCTCGGTGATCTCGATCTGCCCGGCGCCGTGGGCGCCGGCGAACGAGATGTAGTCGAGCTCGGGAGCGGGCCCGAAGAGCGGGAAGACGGCGAGCGCTCCGGAGACGTCGGGCTCGCCGACCCGCAGCGGCTCGGCGAGGGTCGAGTTGATCGGCTGGGCGTTGGGTGTCGGTGTGGTCTGTTCCATGGGGCTCTGAGTCGTCCTCTCGTTGCGGTTTCTGACAGCGGCGGCTACCCGACCTCGCCCGCCGCTCCGTGGCGGTCGCGCTCGGACTCGAACTGGGCGGCGAGCAGGCCGACGATCAGCCCGAGCAGCATCTCCACCGGCCGGCTCGGCGACTCCGGGCCCTCGAAGATCCGCTCGCGGATCAGCGCCCGGGCCCCCTCGCCGACCCCGACCGCCTCCTGCAGGCAGAGCACGGCCTCGAGCTGCTCCTCGGCGGGGCGGCGCCCGTGCAGCAGCCGGAAGTCCTCGATCCGATCGAGGGCCCGCTCGAGGCTGTCGGTGATCTCGTCCATCGGGGAGGGGGTCGGCGCCGGCGGGCCCGATCTGACAGCGCCGCCGCGGAGTGCCGGGAGCGGCGGCCCTGGGGCGTAGGCTCCCGGCGATGGGCATCGGCTTTCCGGAGATCGTGCTGACGGTTGGCCTGTTGCTGATCGTCGTCGCCGGGCTCTCGGGACTCGCCCACGGCACCGTGCTCTCGGTCTCGGTGCTGGCGGTCGCCGCGGGGATGGCCCTGAACCTGGCCGGGGTGATCGAGATCGGGCCGAGCGACCCCGAGGTCGTCGCCCTGATCGAGCTCGCGCTGGTTTTCACCCTGTTCAGCGACGGGCTGGTGGTCGAGCGCGAGCTGCTGATCGGCCACATCGGCCCGACCGCGCGGGCGCTGGTGCTGGCGATGCCGGCGACGATGGTGCTGATCGCGGTCGCCGGCAAGCTGCTGTTCGACGAGCTCAGCTGGGCCGAGGCCTTTCTGCTCGGCGCGGTGCTCGCGCCGACCGATCCGGTGATCACCTCGGCGGTCGTCACCGCGAAGTCGCTGCCGGCGAAGCTGCGGCACGTGCTCAACCTCGAGTCGGGCCTCAACGACGGCCTGGCGCTGCCGTTCGTGCTGTTCTTCATCGCGGTCGCCGCGCACGAGGCCGGCGCCGGCGGCGAGGCCGCGAGCCTGCTCGGCGAGGCCGCCGCCGGGGCGGCGATCGGGATCGCCTTGGCGACGATCTCGGGGCGGGCGATCGCGCGGCTGCCGGGAATCGGCCTGACCCCGAAATACGAGGGCGTCTACGCGCTCGGGATCGGGCTCGCGGCCTTCGGGCTGGCCGAGTCGACGATCGGCAACGGGCTGGTCGCCACCTTCGTCGCCGGGATCGCGCTCGGGGTCGCCGAGCACGACACGCCGGTCGCCTTCCAGCACTTCAACGAGAGCGTCGGCGCGGTCCTGCAGACGATCACCTTCTTCGTCTTCGGCTCGTTCGTGATCGACACGGGGGTGCCGGCGCCGGCGATCGCGGTCGCGGCGCTGGTCGGCTTCACCCTGTTCGTCGCCCGCCCGGTCGCGATCGAGGTCGGGCTCGCCGGCTCCGACCTGCCGCCGCTGCAGCGGCGCTTCTTGGCCTGGTTCGGGCCGAAGGGGGTGGCCTCGATGCTGTTCGCGCTGTTCGTGCTCAAGTCGGACGTGCCCGGCGCCGAGCTGATCTTCCAGCTCGCCTCGCTGGTGATCCTTGCCTCGATCGTCGCCCACGGGCTGACCGACACGGTCGGCGCCCGCTGGATGGAGCGGCGGCTCGGCGGCGAGGATCAGCCGGCCGAGTCCTCGTCCTGAAGCGAGGGCGCCGGCTCGATCAGCCCGAGCTGGCTGAGGATCGTCGCGGCGTCGAAGTAGACGCGCTCGCAGACCAGCCGGTCCTCCTCGAAGAGGAAGAAGGCGGCGGTGCGGCAGCTGAACTGCTTGCCGGTCGGCGGGATCCCGCGCAGCGGGCCCTCGTGGGTTCCCTTCAGGTCGAACTCGACGATCACGCCGGCGTCGGTGTGGTGCAGCGCGATCAGCTCGTTGCGCTGGTCGGGGAAGGCGGTGCGCGAGTCCTCGAAGTAGCGGCTGACCGCCTCGGGCCCGTCGAAGACATCGCCGGTCGGGATGATCTCGTAGCGGGGGTGGTCGAAGGTCGCGAGCGTCGTGTCGAAGTCGTGGATGTTCTCCGACTCCATGTGCTCGCGGACGATCTCCTCGCGGCGCTCGCGGACTGCATCGCTGGCGGTCATCTCGGCTCTCCTCTCGCTGGGCGCCAGGCAGGGTATCCGTCCCTTGCGCGATCCCGGCGCTGGATCCGCCCGAGCGGGTGCCGCTAGGACGGTCGAGGTCGGGTAGTCGGGCGCTGTCCTAGGAGCGGGGCCGAGGGCCGCCCGCTGGGATCACCTGGCGCAGGCGGCGGCTCATCGCGGCGCCGGAGACGCCGAAGATCTCGCAGAGCTTCGGGAAGCAGTCCGGGTCGCCGGCGAGCGCCTCGTAGCGGGACTCGAGCATCGGCCGCGGGATCAGCAGCGCCGCGGCGAAGTGGTTGGCCTCCTGCTCGGGCTCGGGCAGCGGCGGCCGCTTGCCCCGCCTCTTACCCTCCTCGTCCTCGGGGTCGACGCTCCCGTGGCGGCAGAAGAGCGAGGTCTGCTCGTCGCGGTGCAGGACCCAGTGGCCGAGCTCGTGGCCGAGCGTGAACCGGCGCCGGCGCGGCCACCGCCTGACCTCCTCGGCGTTGACCCAGATCTCCTGCCGGGAGGCGAGCAACAGGCCGGAGATCGTCTGACCGGGTTCGAGCGGCGGGCAGCCGGGCGCGGTGGTCATGTCCTCGACCTCGCGGACCTGAAGCGCGAAGTGGGAGTCGATGATGTCCTCGACCGGGATCGGGAGCGAGCGCCCGCCCCACAGGTAGTCGGGGGCATCGACGAGGACCCGCGCTGCACGGCGCTCGAGGTCGTGGACTCGTTCGTCCTCCATCAACGCGATGGTAGCCGCGGCTCCAAGAGTCGCCGGCCGGCGGGCGGTCCGAGGCGGTCGCTCAGCCGCCGCGGAAGAGCTCGTCGACCTCGTCGCGGCCCGCGTCGGCCTCGGCCGATACCGCTTCCGCCTCGGGGGTCCCCGGGCTGGGCGCGGCGCGGGACTCGTCGAACGCGAGCCGCGCGAGCGCCGGCTGGGTGCCGCTGTCGGGGGGCGGCCCGGCGAGCCCGGCATTCCGGATCCGCTCGGCGCTCTCGCCGAGGATCTCGCCGAGCGCCTCGAAGACCCGCTGCGAGACGCCCTCAGCGCGCAGCCGGCCGTGCTCCATCTGGTTGTAGTAGACGGCGACCTGCTCCTCCCGCCCGCTGACGTCGAGCGCGGCGGCGAGGCGCTCGACCAGCGCCCTGCGCTTGATCCGGGCCCGATGGCGGAGGCTCGGGAGCAGCTCAGGCCAGCCGCCGGAGACGCCCTCGAGCGACTCCCAGACCCGCTCGACCGCCTTGCGCGCCGGCGATGCCTCGTATGCGGCCTGATTCCAGGCTCTACGCGGTGCCGTCATGAGATAGGAGTCGATCCGTTGCTGCAGGGTCTGACGCTCGTCCGGGGATGCGCGCGCGAGGATCGCCCCGAGATCGGGCTGCCCGCCGGCCTCATAGGCCTCCTTGAACTCCGCCAGAAGTGCGTCGGGGTCAGCCACTGGGACTCCTAGGATCGCATCCCGAGCGCATCGTCGACGTCGCTGCGGAAGCGGCGCCAGATCTGGTGGACGTTGGCCTCGGTCATGTCCGATCCCGGATGCAGCTGCTCGGTCCGCTCGGCCGTCTCGCGCGCGCTCAGCCCTATGAACTCGAGCTCGTTCGGCCCGTAGAGGCGGATCACGGTCCGGTGGAGCGCGCTGCGCCCCTCGAGCACCCGGCCGACGGTCTCGCGGATCAGCACCGCCTCCTCCGCGGACTCCTCGGAGGGCTGCGCGCCGAAGATGTCCTCCTCGCCCTGGTGCTCGACGGCGAGCGGCTCGAGGTCCGGAGAGCGCTCGGCCTTGCCGTGGAAGTCGGCGATCCGGCGCTGGGCGATCACCTTGAGCCAGGCGATGAACCGGCCGATGCTCCTGCCGTCGAAGGCCGAGGTCAGCGCGCTCTCGATCACCGCCGCGGTGACGTCGTCGACGTCACCGGTCGGCACCTTGGCCGCGACCCAGTAGTGGATCCGGTCCCAGTGGCCGAAGGCGAGCACCGCCAGCGCCTGCTTCGTGCACTGCGAGCGACCGGCGTCACGCTGCTCGACGATGTAGGCGAGCAGCTGTTCGTCGGAGAACCGGCTGAGCTCGGTCTCGGAGAGGCAGGGCTTGTCTGGATCGTCGGGCATCTTCTCCACGGTCGCTTGCGGCGTGCTCGTTCGCGCGCCGCCGGCACGGTATCCGGTCGCCTCGCGGCGGGGTCGGCGCTGGTTCGCGACGCGCGGCGCTGATCGCCTCGGGACCTGCGGGAGGGCGAGGGCGCCGGGCCTTGCTCTGGCCGGGCCGGAACGGGAGCCGCACGTAACGAACCGCACAAGTGTCTCACGACCCTCGGACGGAACCGTGACCGGGTTGCGTCGCGGGGGTGGAGTCGAGGGGGTCGTGGCGTCCCGCTGCCCGCGCGACAGCGGAGCCCCTGTCTAGGCTAGGGGCCGATGGCAACCCTTCCGATAAGGCCGGACGGGCGCCCGCTGGTGCGGGTGCCGAAGTTCGTGCGCGCGATCAAGGAGCGCAACGATCCTCCGAGGGACCGGAACAAGTGGGAGCGCTACGCGCTGCCCGAGGACATGACCGGCAAGTCGTTTCTCGACGTTGGCTGCTGGGAGGGCGTCAACTGCGCGGAGGCGATGGAGCGGAACGCCGAGCACGTCGTCGGCCTCGATCTCTGCACCTCCGACGAGCTGCGCAAGAACGTCGACAAGTTCGGCTTCGAGTTCGTGCAGATGGACATCCTCTCCGAGAAGTGGCTGGAGCTCGACAGCTACGACGTCGTCGTCTGCTCAGGGGTGCTCTATCACGTCGAGAACGTCGTCTCGCTGCTGCTGCGGCTGCGCAAGGTGACCGGGGGCGTCCTGGTGCTCGAGACCGCGACCCGCGAGCTCGAGACCGAGGAGCCGGTGCTGGTCCTCAAGCACGGCGACCACGACGAGGCCAACCTCTCGAACTGGTGGGTGCCGAACGAGCTCGCCGTCTACGAGCTGCTGCGGCTCTGCGGGTTCGAGAATGCGAGGCCGGTCTGGGAGCGCAAGCGTCCCTCGGGCTCGCGGCTCTGCGTGCACGCCGATGCGACCGGCAGGATCCCCTACGAGCGGATCCTGCCGCGCAAGCCGGAGGCGATGAGCCTGTTCGGCGGCGACCGCGCCTTCGAGTGAGCCGGGCCTCAGGCCGCGGCTTCGCCCTCGGCGGCCGGCTCGATCAGGCCGTAGTGGCCGTCGTAGCGGAGGTAGATCGCGTTGCCGCGGCCGCTGCTCTCGTTGACGAAGTACATGAACCGGTGGTTGAGCTCGCCCATCTCGGCGAGCACGTCGGCGAGCGCGGTTGCGCCGCTGACCCGGGTCTCCTCACGGACGATCCCGTCGGCGTCCTCGCTGCCCTCCCAGCCGATCCCGCGCGGGCCGATCACTCCGATGCGGCCGTCGTCGCGGTGGTAGCAGACAGCCTCGGTGCTGGTCTCGACCTCGGTGAACAGGTAGAAGTCGTGGTCGAGGAGCTCCATCTCGTCGGCGGCCTCGGCGACGCTCAGCGGGCGGGTGGCGAAGGTCTTGCGGCGGACGATCTCGCGCTCCTCGGGGTCGCGCCGCAGGCGCTCGGGCCGGTTGCCGCCGAGGTCGCCGTGACGCCACTCGCCGGGCTCGTGCTCGGCTGAGCGGCGGGCGCGGTCGGCGCGGCGGTCGACGTAACGGCGCAGCTGCCGCTCGAGCCGGGCGGTGAGCTGGTTGATCGCGCCGCCCATCTCGATGTCGGCGACGCTGGCGCGGACCGCGGGTCCGTTCAGGTTGATCTCGCCCTCGGCCCGGGAGGGCCGCTCGATCCGCGGGTTCGCCTCCTGGGTGAGGACCACGTGGGCGCGGATCTCGGGGCTGTCGACCAGCCGCTCGAGGCGGCCGATCCGCTCGATCGCGTGCTCGCGCGCCTCGTCGGGAACCTCGCCCCGTGCTGTGACATCGACGTCGATCATCTCGTCTCGATCCTTTCCTCTAAGTTCGGCGATTGCCGGTCGCTGCTCTGCCCCGCCCGCCTCACCGGCACCGAAAGCCCGCTTGCGGTGTTGAGTGGATACCAGATCGCCGCGCCCCCGTCACCCGTGGGTGGCCGCACGCCACAGCGGGTATCCCCTGCGACCCGGGCCGGCGGCGGGCGCGATCATGTCCTTCGAGAGCGATGAGCGCCCAGCCCGACAGCCTCCCCGGCAGCGACGAGCTCGTCTCGGCGCTGCTCGACCGGGGCTTTTGGCCGCACGATCCGGCTCGGGTCGAGCTGCACGAGACCCACATCTCCTGGGTGTTCGTCGCCGGCGAGCTCGCCTACAAGGTGAAGAAGCCCCTGCAGCTGCCGTTCCTCGACTACGGGACCCTCGAGCGCCGCCATGAGATGTGCCGGCAGGAGCTGATCCTCAACCGCCGCCTTGCGCCCGACTACTACCTCGACCTGCGGTCGATCGCGCGGGATGCCGACGGATCGTTCGCCCTCGCCGCCGAGGATGACCCCGCCGCGATCGAGTACGTGGTCGAGATGCGGGCGATCCCCCAGCGGCGGACGCTCGATCGGCTGCTGCTCGGCGGGGAGGTGGAGGCGGCCGAGATCGCGCGGATCGGTGAGCGGCTGGCCCGGTTTCACGCCGAGGCGGAGATCCCGGCCGATCCCGGCGCGAGCGTGCCGCGGCTCGTCGCCGCGCTCGATGAGAACCTGGAGACGACCCGCGAGCGCGCCGGCGGGGCGATCGCCGCGGCTCGTCTGGGCGCCGCCGAGGACTTCACCGCGGCCTTCCTGCGCCGGGGGGAGGCCGAGCTCGAGCGGCGAGCTGCCGCCGGCCTGGTCCGCGACGGCCACGGCGACCTGCGGGCCGAGCATGTGCTGGTCATCGACCCGATCCAGGTCTACGACTGCATCGAGTTCGACCCGGGCCTGCGTGAGATCGACGTGGCCGCCGATCTCGCCTTCCTGCTGATGGACGTCGAGCGGCTCGGAGCGGGCGAGCGGGCGGCGGAGCTGCTCGACGCCTACCGACGGGCGGGCGGCGATCCGGGGGAGCCCCACCTGCTCGCCTTCCTCTGCTCCTACCGGGCCTGGGTCCGGGCGAAGGTCGCGCTGTTCGACCCCGATCCCGAGGCCGGGGCGCTGGAGGCGGCGGAGCTGCACGCGCTCGGCCACCGCTTCGCCTGGCGGGCGCGACTGCCGTTCGCGCTGGTCGTCTGCGGGGTCGCGGCGAGCGGCAAGAGCACGCTCGCCGCGGAGCTGGCCGAGCTCAGCGGCCTGCCGGTGATCGATGCCGACACGACCCGCAAGCGGCTCGCCGGGATCGAGCCGACCGAGCGCGCCGCGCCCGAGCACTACAGCGAGGAGTTCAGCCTCCGCACCTACCGGGAGCTGGGCGCCGCTGCCGCGGCCGAGCTCGCCGAGGCGGGCGGGGTGATCGTCGATGCCACCGCCCGTCGCCGGGCCGATCGCGACGCGCTCCGCGCGGGGCTGGG
Source organism: uncultured Solirubrobacterales bacterium (assembly GCA_963700785.1). Taxonomy (GTDB): domain Bacteria; phylum Actinomycetota; class Thermoleophilia; order Solirubrobacterales; family 70-9; genus CAXMST01. Next base: position 35,209 of record CAVOYZ010000019.1, on the reverse strand, counting down.
GGAGTCCCCGGGGCCGCTGCTGTTCGCGCGCTGTGAGGCCCCCGACGCGGTGCTGCTCGGGCGCGCCCGGTCGCGCCAGCAGGAGCCCGGGCGGGTCTCCGACGCCGACATCGAGGTGGTCGAGGGACAGCTCGGAACCTTCGAGCCGCTCGAGGAGGTGGCGCCGGAGCGGGTCGCGGCGATCGACGCCGAGCGGCCGATCGAGGAGCAGCTGCGGGCGGTCGAGGCGCTGCTCGACCGCGCAACGCTCGCCCGAGCGGCGACCTAGGGAGCGGCGCTCTCGAGGCCCTGCAGGGCGAGCGAGGTCGCGTCGAAGGCGTCGACCTCAGCCGGGACGGCGATCTTCGGTGCCGCATCGAAGTCGTAGAAGTCCATCGTCATCGTCATGCTCGCGCCGGCCTGGCCGGTCAGCTGCATCGCGGTCGCCATCGAGGTGCGGCGAACCAGGCCGTCGCGGTCGATCCAGACGTCGACGGTCGCGCGCTGGTCCTGGCTCTCGAGCAGGTCCGCGGCGAGATCGTTACCGGATTCCCGCAGCTGATCGGCCTGCAGCCCGGGGTCGAGGGTGGCGGTGTAGTGGGTGGTTGCGACGCCGCGGACCGTCTCGCGACCGACCATCTGGGGCTCGTCGCCGACCGCAGCCAGCTGGTCGAGGATCGCCCGCGCGTCGACCGATTCGACCTGTCCGGAGAGCGGCTCTGCGCCGAACTCGGAGACGTCGATCTTCATCCAGCGCTTGCCGCTGGGGAGCATGGCGGAGAAGGCCGGGGAGGACATGTACATGGTCAGCCCGTCCTGGACCGCGACCAGCGGGTTCATCGCCGCCGCAACCTGAGGCGCGCCGGGGCTGGTGGTCTGCATGCGCATGGTCGAACGCCCGGTCTCGGTGTTGTAGGCGCCCTCGAAGCTCATCTGGAACTGGACTCCGGCGCCGTTTCCGGTCCCGGTGCCGGAGAAGCGGGCGCCGGAGAGCTCGCTGGTCCGCTGCGCGGCCTCGGCGATCGCGGTCAGCGGCGCCCCATCCTTCGATCCGCCCGGGAGCCCGAATGCGAACCCGGCCCCGACCGCCAGCACGACAGCGACGGCGGCGAGCACCCAGACGGGGGGTCGCCGGCCGGAGTCCGCAGGCGGCTGGCGAGGGCGGCGATGGAGGGGTCGATGGCGCCCGCAGGCGGCCGCGGGCCGGGCGGCGGCACAGAGTCGGTTCGGAGTACGTCGTAGGGGGCCATGCCTCTTCTTCGGCCCGGGCGCGGAATCGCTTGAGCCTGATTCCGGGTCCGCGGACGATGCGCCCGCCCCTCCTGCGATCCTGGGTGCATGGAGCAGTCGCAGGCACCCGCGGAGCAGTCGCCACCGGCGCCGCTGGCTCCGGGCGAGCCCGATCTGCCGGGCCCGTTCCCGGTCGGGAGCTGGGCGACCGGCTTCCGGGACTTCCTCCGAAAGCGTCCCCGGGTGCGGCTGCTGGGCGAGGTCGTCAACTGCTCGAGGTCGGCGAAGGCGGTCTACTTCGACCTGCGCGATGCCGACGGCGCCGTGCCCTGCTCGATCTGGCGCTCGGACCTGAAGAAGCTCGATCTGCCGGAGGACGCGCTCAGCGACGGGGTCGAGATCGTCGCCGCCGGCGGGCCCGACTACTTCCCCGGCTCGGAGCGCTCCTCGCCGTCGTTCAGCTTCCGGGTCAGCTACCTGCGTCCAGCCGGGGAGGGGGACCTGCTCGCTCAGCTCGAGCGCCTGCGCCGCCAACTCGCCGCCGAGGGCCTGTTCGAGCCGCAGAAGCTGCTGCCGCTGCCACTCTTGCCGCGGGCGATCGGCGTCGTCGTCGGCTCCAACTCGGCGGCCTTCGCCGACATCCTCGCCGGGCTCGAGCGGCGCTCGTGGCGGGGGCGCCTGATCCTCGCCCACCCGCCGGTGCAAGGCAAGGCGGCGGCGCCGCGGATCGCCACCGCGCTTCGCGACCTCGCCGCCGTCCCCGAGGTCGAGGCGATCATCGTCTCCCGCGGCGGCGGCAGCCTCACCGATCTCTGGTGCTTCTGCGACGAGGCCCTCTGCCGGACCGTGGCGCTGCTGCGGGTGCCGGTGATCTCCGCGGTCGGCCACGAGATCGACCGGACGCTGATCGACGACGTCTCCGCGGTCGCCTGCTCGACCCCGACCCACGCCGCCGAGGCTGCGGTCGGCCTCGATGTCGCGGTCGCGAGGGGTGAGCTCGAGGCCCAGGCGACTCGGCTCGGCCGCTTCGGCCGCCGCGCCGTCGGCGAGCGGGCCCGGGGGCTCGGGTCGATCGCCCGCGGCCTCGCCGGACATATGCGCTCCGAGCGCGCCGACCTGCATCAGCGGCTGCGCGAGATCCGGGCCGCCTCGCGCCGTGCGTTCAGCGGCCGCGACGAGACGCTGGCGCGCTATGCCGTGGTCCTGCGGCGGCGCCGCAGCGCCGAGATCCACGAGGCGACGACCGGCACCCTGCGCAAGCGGCTCGAGTCGCTCGAGGCGACGATCGCCGCCCACGATCCCGACCGCGTGCTCGAGCGCGGCTACGCGCTGGTCTCCGACTCCGCCGGCCAGCCGGTCTCGAGCGCCGTCGCGGCGCGCGCGGCGGGACGGATCGGCGTCCGCTTCGCCGACGATGATGTCGAGGCAGAGGTGATCGACGATGCCTGACAGCCCCGCCCAAGCAGACGACGAATCGCGCCACCCCGAGAGCTACGAGGCCGCCGTCGGCCGGCTCGAGGAGATCATCGCTCGGCTCGACTCCGGCAAGGCGGAGCTGCGCGAGACGCTCGGCCTGGTCCGCGAGGGCAAGGGCCTGGTCGAGTACTGCAAGGGCGAGCTCGACGCGGTCTCCGGCGAGCTCGAGAAGCTCGACCTCGACAAGCTGGTCGAGCAGCTCGAGGCCGCCGGCGGCGAGTAGGCCCGCCGCGCCCGGGCGCGGCGGGTAGCGTGGGGGAGTGAGCTCAGAGCCCGCCCACCCGCTCGGCCCCCGCTTCGAGGAGGCGTTCGGCTACGCGCTCGAGCACCACCGCCACGACCGGCGTAAGCAGACCAACATCCCCTACGCCGCCCATCTGCTCGCCGTCACCTCGCTGGTGCTCGAGATGGAGAGCTCCGAGGACGAGGCAATCGCGGCGCTGCTCCACGACGTGATCGAGGACGGCGGCGGGATCGAGGCGGAGGCCGAGATCCGCGAGCGCTTCGGCGACGACGTCGCCAGGATCGTGCTTGCCAACAGCGACTCGGTGAGCGAGCCGAAGCTGCCCTGGCGGGCGCGCAAGGAGGCCTACATCGCCGAGATCGCCGCCAAGCGGCCCGACGAGCTGCGGGTCTCGATCGCCGACAAGCTGCACAACGCCCGCTCGATCCTCTCCGACTACCGGCGCCACGGCGAGGGGGTCTTCAGCCGCTTCGCCGGCCGCCGCGAGGGCACGCTCTGGTACTACCGGACCCTGCTCGGCGCCTTCGAGGCCCGGCGGGGCGAGATCGGCGCCGCCGGCGGCCATGCGCTGGACGAGCTGCGCGAGGTGGTCGCGGAGCTCGACCGGCGGGTCAGGGAAAGCTAGGCGGCTGCCCAGGCCTTCGCGGCCTCGAGCTCGGCGACCGGGAAGGCGCGGAAGACGCCGGGCCAAAGGACGCTGAAGGCGCGCATCGCCGGCTTCGCCCAGGCGGCGTCGGTGACCAGCGCGACCCGCTCGAACGAGAACGGGTGCTCGACGCCGAGCTTCGCGTCCTCGAGCATCGCGCCGCCCTCGTACTCGTCGAAGGCGGGGCCGAGCAGGTAGACGAAGCGGACCTTGCCGTGGGCCTCTATCGCCGCGTCGATCGCCGGTCGCAGCACCTGCTGGTAGTCCTCGGCCTCGACCTCGTCGACCGCGCGGAAGCCGAGCACTCCGTCGGGCATGTCGTCGAGCGGCTCGATCACGCACCGAGCCTATACCCGTCCGGAGCAGCAGGGTCGCGCCCAAAGTAGTTGCGTACGCACCTATCTCTGGTAGAGTAGTTGCATAAGCAACCAATCTAGAGAAGCCAAAGGAGCACCAATGAACGACAAGCTGAGAATCCTGGCCATCCCCGGCAGTCTCCGGGCCTCCTCCCATAACCGGAGTCTGCTCGAAGCCGCCCAAGAGCATGGAGTCCGAGACAACGTCGAGATCGAGATCCTCGATTCCGATCGACTGCGCTCGTTGCCGCACTTCGACGAGGACATCGAGCACGATCCCGGGGCCGCGGTGGAGGCGTTTCGCGCGGCGATCGCGGCTGCCGACGCGCTGCTGATCGCCACCCCCGAGTACAACTCGTCGATTCCCGGAGCGTTGAAGAACGCGATCGACTGGGCCTCGAGGCCCCGCGGCGATGCGGCCCTGCAGGGCAAGCCGGCCGCTGTGGTCGGCGCCTCACCCGCCCCGTTCGGGGCCGCCTGGGCGCAGGCCGAGCTGCGCAAGGTGCTCGGCTCGGCGGGCGCCCGGGTACTCGAGGGCGAGCTGGCACTCGGCGGCGCGCACGAGGCCTTCGACCGGCGCGGCAGCCTCGTCGACCAAGCCCACGTCGAGACCCTGACCGCGCTGCTCGCCGAGCTGGCCGCCGAAATCGTAGAGCGCGAACCGGCGCTCGCCGCCTGAACCGCTTCCGGCCCCTCGGTCGACCGCCGCGGCCACCCGGCATCTGTCAGGGTGGCCGCGTGGTCGTTCGCGCGGACAGCGGCTCGCCGGGCGCGCTCTGCATCCCCCAATCGGAGCACGCGAGGATCTCCGGGCAGATCGCCCGCGCCTGGGGGAACGAGAGGTTCTCGGCGCCCGAGCCGCGGGAGCAGGTCTGCCTCGCAGCGGCCCGTCACGACGACGGGATGGACGCCTTCGACGCCGACCCCGAGCGTGACCCCGAGACCGGCCTGCCGCTGGGCTTCATGCGGATGCCGCTCGGGGCGTGGCTCGAGTGCTGGCGCCGGGGGCCGTCGCTGGTCGCGGCCGAGTCCCCCTACGCGGGCGCGCTGGTCTCGCTGCACGGCGACTACCTGCTCGGCTACCGGCGGCTCGACCCCGGCGACGAGGACGGCCGGCAGGCGCTCGCGGCCTACCGCGCCGAGCAGCGGGAGCTGCGCGCCGCGTGGCTCGCGGAGGCTGCCGCCGAGCCGGGCTCCGGGGGGCTCTCCGATCCCGCCGCGATCGAGCGCAACCGCAAGCTGATCGAGATCTGGGACGCGATGTCGCTGGCGGTCTGCATGCCGCGGCTGCCCGACTCGTTCGAGGCGGTCCCGGCGGCGGGCTGCGAGGCGCAGACGATCGCGATGCGCGAGGTGGGGGAGGGGCTGGTCGAGGTCGATCCCTGGCCGTTCGCCGCCGCCGAGCTCGAGCTCGAGGCGAGCGGCCGCCGCCTGCCGGGCCCGCTCGCCGACCGCGAGCATCTCCGGGCCGCGCTCGCCGGCGCCGAGCCCGAGACCCTGTCGGTGAGGCTGGTGCCGCCGCGGAGCTGAGCGCTCAGCCGACGATGCCGTCGGGGCCGAACTCGGGCAGCACGCAGTCGGGGACGCGCAGCGCGTCGACGAGGACGCCGGCCTGCGGGCGCAGCTCGTCGACGAGCGCGTTGACGTTGCGGGTCACGGCCTTCGAGCGGGTCGAGGAGATCCGGTCGTGCTCCTGGTACCAGCCGCGGTGCTGCTCGATCACGCTCAGGGCGTAGAGGTCGCAGACCCGGTCGAGCAGCGCCCGCGAGGCCTCGTCCTCGCAGGCCTCGACCCCGCGGTTGAACGCCTCGAGGATCTGGCGGTCGATGTTGGCGCGGGCGGCGACCAGCAGGTGGTCCTGGCAGGCGTTGAAGACCTCGAACGGGTCGTAGCCGTCGTCGATCCCGCTCCGCAGCCGGCGGGCGGCGCTGGCGAGCACGTGGTCCTCGCGCCAGGCGAACAGGGCGAGCTGGTACTCGCGCCGGTTGAGGTCGCCGTCCTCCTCGGAGTCGGGCGTGATCTCGTCCCAGATCCGGCCCCAGAGCTGGCGCGCCGAGGAGCGCTCGACGAAGCGCTCGATCACCTGCGCGGCGATGAAGCCGGCCATGCCGAGCGGGTCGAGGTCACCGAACTCCTCGCGGTAGCCGGTCAGCAGGCTCTTGGCGACGAGCTGCAGCAAGACCGTGTTGTCGCCCTCGAAGGTGGCGAAGATCTCGGCGTCCGCCTTGCGGGCGTCGAACCCCGACGAGGTCAGGTACCCGAGCCCGCCGCAGGCCTCGCGCCCGACCTGAAGCGACTCGATCGCATGCCAGGTCGCGTAGGCCTTGACCCCGGCGGCTCTGGTCTCGAGCTCGCGCCGTGCCTGCTCGTCGTCCTCGGTGCCGCCGAAGACCGCGTCGAGCTCGGCGACCATCTCGGTCTGGATGAAGCTGAGCGCGTAGCTGCGCGCCAGGAGCGGCAGCAGCCGGCGCCGGTGCGCGCGGTAGTCGAGCAGCGGCACGTCCTCGCCGCCCTCGGTGCGGCCGAACTGCCGCCGGCGCTCGGCGTGGCGGATCGCGATCGTCAGTGCGACCTCGCTGACCGAAAGGCCGGCGCCGGCGACCGAGACGCGGCCCTGGACGAGGGTGCCGACCATCGTGAAGAAGCGCCCGGTGGGGCTCTCGATCGGCGAGGTGTAGCGGCCGCGCTCGGTGACCGACGCGTAGCGATCGAGCAGGTTGTCGCGGGGGATGCGGACGCCGTCGAAGTAGAGGCGGCCGTTGTCGACTCCGTTGAGCCCGATCTTGTGGCCGCAGTCCTCGATCGTCACCCCGTCCAGCGGCTTGCCCTTGTCGCTGCGGATCGGGACGACGAAGGCGTGCACGCCGTGGCGCTCCTCAGCGATGATCAGCTGCGCGAAGACGACCGCGGTGCGGCCGTGTGCCGCGGCGTTGCCGATCCAGTCCTTGCGGTCGGCGGGGGTCGGGGTCTCGATCACGAACTCCTGGGTGGCGACGTCGTAGGTGGCGGTGGTCCGCACCGACTGCACGTCGGAGCCGTGGCCCGACTCGCTCATCGCGAAGCAGCCGGGCAGCTTCAGGGAGACGATCTCGGCGAGGTAGGCGTCGTGGTGGCGCTTGGTCCCGAGCTGCAGGATCGCGCCGCCGAACAGCCCGAACTGGACGCCGGTCTTGACCAGCAGCGAGAGATCGCCGAGCGCCAGCGTCTCGAAGGCGGCGACCGAGCCGCCGATGTCGCCACCGCCGCCGTACTCGGGCGGCAGACCGCGGGTCGTGTGGCCCTCGTCGGCGAGCAGCTTCACCCACTCGAGGACCCGCTCGCGGTACTCCTCGGTTGAGATCTCCGGGTCGATCGGGGCGAGCTCGGGGCGGGCGAGGAGCTCGCGCCCCTGGGCGCGGATCTCGCCGTAGGGGGCGTCGAGGTAGTCGCCGAGCGCCGCTGGGTCGACCTTCGCCGGCGTCTCGAGCTGCTCGGTAGCGTCAGCCATCGGCCATGGATCTTCGCATGGTGGGCGATCCCCGGAGGCGAAATCCATCCCCGCCTCGGAACCGTTTAGGCTTCGCGACCAATACGAGGTTTAGTAGGAACCGGTGCAGGTCAGCATCGCTCTCCAAACGGCCAAAAGCACGACGCCATTGGAGGGAACTCATGGCTACTGGAACCGTCAAGTGGTTCAACGACGAGAAGGGCTACGGCTTCATCGAGGTCGATGACGGCGGCGACAAGGACGCGTTCGTCCACGTCTCCGGCATCGCGCCCGGCGCGCGGATCGCCGAGGGCGACCGCGTCACCTTCGACGTCGAGGACAGCCCGAAGGGCATCCAGGCGGTCAACGTCGCCCCCGGCGGCTGATCCACCGGGAGCGCCGACCAGCGCTCTGCGAGCCGGGCCGCGAGAGCGGCCCGGCTCTTTTTTGTGCCTGGGCGGCCCTTCTGGACGGCTCTTCGCCCGCAAAATGCGAAAACACGGCTTGCATCGCCGGAAACGATCAGATAGCGTCGCTGGCGCGGTACGGGAGAGAGAAGAACTTCACGAAGCCATGTGGAGTGAGGCTCTCGAAGCGGCCCGGAAGGCTTCGAACGCGCGAAGGCTACGCGCGAGGCAGGCAAGAAGGGCCGCACCGTACCCGTTTTTTCGAAACCCCCCCGTCCGACGGGGGGTTTCGTCTTTCTGGGGCGCTTTTCGGGTGCGCGGGCCCGCGATCGGGTTTCGCCGTCCGGCGCCGTCCGTAACTTCGCCGTCGCGGCAGCCAATGCCGCCGGCCGACGGGCGGCACCTGCCGCCGCCGCGGTCGGGCGACCGGGGCGCACCCCGGGAGCAGGCGCCGGCGGATCCCCCCGGATCGTTCACCGGCTAGCCCGCCTCGCTCCCACCATCGCCAGCGACCGGAGAGCTCCGGCGCCAGGCCGTAGGCTCCCGTGCCGATGGCCGCGATCAAGCTCGGATACCTGCTCGTCCATCTGCGCTCGGGCCCGCGCGGCGCCCAGGCGGTCGAGGAGGTGCGGACCGCCGAGGCCTGCGGCTACGACTCGGTCTGGGTGAACGAGTCCTACGGCTCCGACGCGGTCTCGATGCTCGGCTGGCTGGCGCCGCAGACGAGCGAGATCGGCCTCGGAGCGGCGATCATGCCGGCGCCGGCGCGGCCGCCGACCGCGGCGGCGATGGCCGGGGCGACGCTCGACACGCTCTCGGGCGGGCGCTTCATCTTCGGCTTCGGGCCGAGCGGGCCGCAGGTCGCCGAGGGCTGGTACGGGGTTCCCTACCGGAAGTCCTGGGGCCGGGTCCGCGAATACGTCGAGATCGTCCGCGAGGTGATCCGCCGCGCGCGGCCCGCTCGAGCACTCCGGTCCGAACTACACGCTGCCGCTGAGCGGCGAGGGCACGCAGCGGGCAGGGCAAGGCGCTGAAGCTCAACTTCCATCCGCTGCGCGACGAGATCCCGGTCTTCCTCGGCGCGATCGGCCGCAAGTCGGTCGAGCTCTGCGCCGAGATCGCCGACGGCTGGATCCCGGCCTACCTCGATCCGGCGAGCTGGGAGTCGATGTGGGGAGAGCACCTGCGGGCCGGGTTCGCGAGCTCGGGTCGCTCGCGCGCCGATCTCGAGATCTCGCCGACGGTCCAGGTCGCGATCGGCGGCGACCTCGAGGCCGCGCGCGCCGGGGCGCGGATGCGGCTGACGCTGTATCTCGGCGGGATGGGGTCGAAGCAGCACAACTTCTATGGGGAGCTGACCCGGCGGATGGGCTTCGGCGAGGTCGCCGACCGGGTCCAGGAGCTGTTTCTCGAGGGCCGCAAGGAGGAGGCGTTCGCCGCGGTGCCCGACGAGTTGCTCGACCGGATCTGCCTGCTCGGCGACGAGGACGAGGTCGGCGAGGGCCTGGCCCGCTACGCGGCCGCCGGCGTCGACCGCCTGATCGCGATCCCGGTCCACGCCGACCCGGCCGAGCGCCTGCAGACGATCGAGCGCCTGGCGGCGCTGCGCGGCTGAGCGGCCGCTCGCGCGGCTAGCGCTCGGCGTCGCCGGCGACGACGCTGATCCGCCACTCGCCCGGGACGCCCTTCAGCGCGTGCGGGCCGATGTCGCGGAACTCGAGGCCGGAGCCGACGACCAGATCGGCGACGGTGCCGGTCGTCGCCACCTGGTCGGGCTCCGCCAGGCCCTCGACCCGGGAGGCGATATGGACCGCGAGGCCGCCGATGTCGTCGGCGATCAGCTCGCACTCGCCGGTGTGCAGGCCGCCCCTGGTCCGCACCCCGAGCGAGCTGCCGAGGTCGCGGATCGCGAGCGCCGCCCGGACGCCGCGGGCGGGGCCGTCGAAGGTGGCCAGCAGGCCGTCTCCCGTCGTCTTCACCAGGCGCCCGTCCTGCCGATCGACCTCACGCCGCGCGAGCCGGTTGAACTGCTCGAGCAGCGAGCGCCAGCGGCGGTCGCCGAGCTCCGCCGCGGTCGCGGTCGAGTCGACCAGGTCGGTGAACAGCACCGTCGCCAGCGCCCGCTCGGGCTCGGCCGTCGCCGGGCGGCCGGTGAAGAACTCCTCGACCTCGTCGAGCAGCGCGTCCTGGTCGGCGGCGCAGAACAGGTGGTCCTCGCCGGGCAGCTCGACCAGGCGGGCTCCCGGGGATCCCGGCGGCGAGCGCCCGCGCAAGCGCCGGCGGGGTGATGCGGTCGTCAGCGCGGTAGAGGATCAGGCTCGGGACCGCGACCGAGTCGAGCAGGCCGCGGACGTCGAGCCGCTCGTACATCTCGCCGAGCGTCTCGATCACGCCGGGACTCGCCCCCGAGCGCAGCATCCGGCCCCACCATTCCCGCAGCTCGGGGTCGCCGGCCATGCTCGGCGCAAAGAGCCGAGCGAGGCCGGGCTTCCCCAGCTCTCCCTGAAGGCCGACCAGTTCTCCCGCAGCACCTCGAGCGGGATGCCCTCCGGGTAGTCCTCGGTCTGCGTCAGCCGGGCGTAGGTGCCGTAGAGGGCCATCGAGCTGACCCGGTCGGGGCGGGTCGCGGCGAGCATCACCGAGGCCGGGCCGCCCTCGGAGACCCCGAAGAGCGCCGCCCGCTCGGAGCCGGCGGCGTCGAGGACGGCGACCGCGTCGGCGGCGACGTTCTCGATCGTGTAGGCGCCGGCGTCGCGGTCGGAGAGGCCCATTCCCCGCTTGTCGAAGACGATCACCCGCGCGAACGAGGCGAGCCGGTCGAAGAAGTGCCGGGCGGCGGGCAGCTCGAAGAACAGCTCCAGGTGGCTGACGAAGCCGGTGATGAACAGCAGATCGATCGGGCCCTCGCCGCCGACCCGGTAGGCGATCGAGGCGTCGCCGTTGCGCGCGTAGCGGATCCGTCCCCAATCGACCATGGGGCGAGCGGGCCGGCCCGCCTATTGCTCCCCGGCGAGCCGCTCGAACTCGACCCGGTCGTGGGCGCAGAAGATCCGCACCTCGTCGCCGTGCGCGGCGGCCAGCTCCCGCAGTCGCCCCTGGTTGTGGAGCCGGCTCTTGCGGTCGATCTCGACGAACCCTTGGAAGATCCGCAGGCCGAGCGGCCCGGCGGGCGGGGTCTGCATCTCGCGGCGGTCGAAGTAGCCGTCGCCGCAGTGCAAGAGCCAGCCGTCGCCGTCGCGGACCGCGATCGCGGAGTGCCCGCGGGAGTGCCCGGTCAGCGGCACGATCGCGACCTCGACGTCGGGGCCCTCGATCGCGCGGACCGAGTCGAACCCGAACCACTGGTCCCCCTCGGTCTCGTAGGGGACCCACTTCGGTCCGTGCGCCCACTGGGCCTGTATGTAGCGGGTCCGCTCGCGGACCTTCGGGTTCAGCGCCGCGTCCATCTCGGTCCGGAAGACGTGTACGTCGGCGTCGGGGAAGTCGCCGAGCCCGCCGGCGTGATCGACGTCGAGGTGGGTGAGGACGACGTGGCGGACGTCGGCGGGGGCGAAGCCGAGCTCCCGCAGCTGCTCGATCGCCGTCTCCGCAATCAGGTACTTGGGCCGGACGATGTGGCGGAAGGCGGCGCCGGTGCGGCGGGGGTTGGCGACGTCGGCGCTGCCGAGCCCGGTGTCGACCAGCACCAGGCCGTCGCTGCTCTCGATCGCCAGCACGTGAGCGATCAGGTGCGCGGGCTCGGTCCAGCTCCCCTCGCCCGCCATCAGCTTGGCGTTGTAGGGGCACATCGTCGCGCAATTCAGGTGGTGGATCTTCGCCATGCCTCGATCCTAGTGCCGATTGCTTCGCCGGTCTAGACTCGCGGACGGTGGAGCACGGGTCGGGCGAGACATCGGGGAGGGCGCCGAAGCCGACCGATGCCAGCGTGCTTCGCGGCGCCGCCGCCCGCTACGAGGGAACGCTCGACAAGACGCTGCGCTCGGCCGTGATTCCCTATGGCTACACGGTGACGATCTGGGCCTCGGGCGCCTACCTGATCAGCCTCCGCGGGATCCCCAACGGCTGGCAGGCGTTCGCATTCGTCGCCGGCGCGACGCTCGCCTTCGGCGTGCTGACCACGATCAGCCAGCGGCTGCCCGGAGCCGATTCCGACCTGGTGGCTCCGCCGATCCACCCGGACTCCAGGAATCCGATCTTCGCGGCCGGTCTCCACATCGCCGCCGTCGGTATCGCCTTCGCGGCAGCGACCCTTGTCGACAGCCTGCTGCTGGACTGGGCCTGGTTCTTCGGCTCGTTCGCGGTGACGATGATCTACCTGCTGGTCGCCAGCGCCGAGCTGGCGATCGCGATCGAGCTGAACCAGCGGGAGATCGGGCTGCACCGCGCGCGGCGCGTGGTCCGGCGCCGCGGCCGGGCGATCCGCGAGGGCGTGCGCCGGCGCAACTGACGTCTATTCACGCCGCCGATTGCCGCTATTTGCGGTGATCTGAGCGGCGCGGCGGCCCGCGCCCGAATACGGTCGGGCGGGCCGGGGGCGCCCAGCTCTCCGGTGGGGTTGTGGCCAGGAGGTGAGCGGCATGCGCGCGAGAAGGGCGGCCGAGCGGCGCCCGAGCGGGTTCAGGCGGGCCCCGCGTGGGGCAAGCTGGGAGGAGCGCTGCTCGGTCCTGTTCGAGGACTTGCGCAAGCCGGCCCGGGTGATGGTGGCCCGCGCCTACGGCGGGGCGCTGTCCAGTGAGGAGGTCGAGGACGTCTACGGCAACGCCTGGGCCTCGACGCTGGCGGCGCTGCGCGGGCGCGAGCGCAGGCTCGACGACGACGAGCTGCGCTCCTACCTGCTGACCGCGGTCGCCAACCATGCGAGCAAGGAGATGCGAAGGCGCTCGCGCAAGCCGACCAGCGAGCTGCGCGAGGCACACGCGCAGACCGTCTCCGACGCCCATCAGCCCTCGCCTGAGGAGCGCGCCGTCGGCGCCGAGGCGGGATCGGTGATCCGCGACGTGCTCAGCAGCCTGCCGGCCCGGCGCCGGGCGGTGATCCTGCTTCGCTACGGCTGGGGACTCGAGCCGGCGGAGATCTGCTCGCTGGTCAGCAACCTCTCACCGCGGGCCTACCGGAAGGAGATCACCCGCGGGATCGGGGAGGTGATCGAGCGGCTGCGACAGGTCGAGAGCGGCGCCTGGTGTCGCTCCCGCGAGCCGATCATCCGCGACTACGTCGCCGGCGTCGGGAGCGACGAAGCGGAGCGCCAGGCGCGGCAGCACATCGAGCACTGCCGGCAGTGCGGCGAGCTGGTCGCCAGGCTTCAGGGCCATCTGCACGAGCTTGGCGGGGCGATCGCCTGGAGCGCGCTGGCAGCCGGCGCGGGGGAGCGGCAGCTGGCGGTCTCCGAGCGCCTGTTCGGACTGCTCGACCGGGGACGCGACGCCGCCCAGGCGACCGCCGACCGCGGTGTCGGCGAGGCGGCGCTCGCCGTGGGCTCCAGCGGTGGAGCGCGGGGCGCCGGCGCCGCCGGGGCCGGCGTGCTCGCCAAGCTCGCGGGGCTCGGCGCGGCCGGCAAGGCGGCGCTCGCCTGCCTCGGAGCCGGAGTCGCGGCCACGGCCTGCGTCGCGGCCGGGGTCCTGCCGACGATCGGACCCGAGACCGGCGGCGGCCGGCCGGCCGCCGCCCGACCCGCGCCGGCTGCTTTGGCGAGCCCGCTGCCGATCCCCAACCCTCCCGCCGATGCCGTCGAGATCACCAGCTCCGCCGCCCCGGTGGCGACCGTTCCGGCGACCGGCGAGGACGGCGGGGCGGGGAATCGGGATCAAGGCCCGACCCGCGAGAAGCGCCGGCGGACCGCGCCCGAGGGAGCCCCGGCCGGCTCGCCGGCGCCGACCGCACCGGCCGAGCAGCAGGAGTTCGGGCTGCCCGCCGCGGCCGCGGCGGGCAGCGGCTCCGGCAGCGCTGCGCCGGCGAGCGCCTCGGCCGCCTCGGGCGGCGGCTCCGGCTCGGGCGGGGCCGCCTCCGGGAGCGACGTCGCCCGCGAGTTCGGCCCCTAGCCGGGCCGCCGGCCGCGGGATCGCCTACCGTCCGGTCGATGGGCACGGCTGAGACCGAGGCGACTACGACCGAGGACGCGGGGGAGACCGGGGGGCTCGCGCGCCGGTCGCCTCCCCGGACGTGCTGATCGTCGGCGCCGGGTTCAGCGGGATCGGGATGGCGATCCGGATGCTCGGCGAGGGGTTCACCGACTTCCTCGTGATCGAGCGGGCCGAGGACGTCGGCGGCACCTGGCGCGAGAACACCTATCCGGGCTGCGCCTGCGACATCCCGTCCCGGGTCTACTCGCTCTCGTTCGCCCCGAATCCGGACTGGTCGACGGTCTATCCGCGACAGGAGGAGATCTGGGACCACATGCGGGCGACGGTCGACCGCCACGGGGTGCGGCCCTACCTGCGGCTTGGCCACGAGCTCCGGCACGCCCGCTGGGACGAGGGCGCCGGCCGCTGGCTGGTCGAGACCAACCGGGGACAGATCTCCTGCCGGGTGCTGATCACCGGCACCGGGCCGCTGACCGAGCCCTCGATCCCCGATCTTCCCGGGCTCGAGAGCTTCGAGGGCGCGGTCTTCCACACCGCCGCCTGGGACTCCACCCACGAGCTCAGCGGCGAGCGGGTCGCGGTCGTCGGAACCGGCGCCTCCGGCGTTCAGGTCGTGCCCGAGATCCAGCCACTGGTCGGGCGCCTCAGCGTCTTCCAGCGGACCGCGCCCTGGATCATGCCGCGCCACGACCGCAGGGTGAGCGAGATCGAGAAGCGGATCAACCGGCGCTTCCCGCTGATCCAGCGGATCCAGCGCGGTCTGCACTACTGGCTGCTCGAGTCGCGAGGCTTCCCGTTCTTCGTCGAGCCAAGGACCTTTCCCTGGCTCGAGAAGATCGCCCTCGGCCACCTGCAGCGGCAGGTCCCGGACCCCGAGCTGCGCGAGCGCCTGACCCCCGACTACACGATGGGCTGCAAGCGGATCCTCGGCTCCTCGACCTACTACCCGGCGCTGCAGGCCGACAACGCCGAGCTCGTCACCGAGCCGATCACCGAGGTCCGCGCCGGTTCGATCGTCACCGCCGACGGGGCCGAGCGCGAGCTCGACACGATCATCTTCGGGACCGGCTTCGAGGTGATCGACTGGCCGCTGGGCCGGCTGATCACAGGCCGCGAGGGCAAGCTGCTGGCGGATGTCTGGCAGGGCGCCCCGGAGGGCTACAAGGGGACCGCGGTCTGCGGCTACCCGAACCTGTTCCAGCTGGTCGGCCCGAACGTCGGCCTCGGCCACAACTCGATGGTGTTCATGATCGAGTCGCAGATCAACTACGTGCTCGACGCGCTGCGGCAGATGCGCGAGCGCCGGCTGGCCTCGGTCGAGGTCAGGCCGGAGGCCCAGCGCCGCTTCAACGAGCGGATCCACGCGAAGTTCGCCGACACCGTCTGGCTCTCCGGCTGCAGCTCCTGGTACATGAACGAGCAGGGCAGGGTGCACGCGCTGTGGCCGATGTCGACGATCCGCTTCCGGCTCGAGCTGGCGCGCTTCGACCTCGCCGCCTACGCGGCGCAGCCGCTGCCGGCCGAACCGGCGTAGGATCAGCGAGATGAGTCTCGAGGGGAAGGTCTTCTTGATCACCGGCGGCGCTCGCGGCATCGGCGCCGCGGTCGCGGCGGAGGCCGCGGCCCGGGGGGCGCGGATCGCGCTGACGGGGCTCGAGCCCGATCAGCTCGAGGCGCGGGCGGCGGAGCTCGGCCCGGGCCACATCCACCTCGAGGTCGACGTCACCGATAGCGATGCGGTCCGGGCCGCGGTCGAGACGACCGTCGCCGAGCTCGGTGGGATCGACATGGTCCTCGCCAACGCCGGGATCGCCGCCTACGGCAGCATCGAGACCACCGACCCCGAGGCGTTCTTCCGGACGATCGACATCAACATCAACGGCGTCTTCCGCACGGTCCACGCGACTCTGCCGCACGTGCTGGCGCGACGCGGCTGGATCGGGATCCTCGCCTCGATCGCCTCCTACGCGCCGCTGCCCGGCGCCGCCTCCTACAACGCCTCGAAGGCCGGGGTCGAGCTGTTCACCCGGGCGCTGCGGGCCGAGGTCGGCTGGCGTGGCGTCTGCGCGACCAGCATCCACCCGTCCTGGATCGACACGGCGATGGTCCGCGAGGCCGAGCACGATCTCGAGGCCTTCCGCGACATGCGCTCGCGGCTGCCCTGGCCGGCGAAGGCGACGACCCCGGTCGCCCGCTGCGCGAAGCTGATCGTCGACGGCGCCGAGGCACGCCGGGACCGGATCTTCATCCCGAAGAGCGCCCGGCTGCTGTTCTGGATCCGCAACCTGCTGGCGAGCCGTGCAGGCGAGGCCCTGCTGACCCGCGACGCGACGGAGATCGTCCCGAAGATGGACGGCGAGGTCGCGGCGCTGGGCCGCTCGGTCAGCGCCCGCACCGCCGAGATCGACCACCTCGACGGGCAGGCCGCCGAGCCCGCCGGCAGCGTCGAGCGCGACTGAGGCGGCTCAGCCGGCGCCGAACATCTCCGGCGCCTGCTCGGGGGCGTCGCAGAGGATCAGCCGCGAGTCCTCGAGCGCCGCGGTGCGGTGCGGGACGATCGCCTGGTAGTCGGGTTCGGCGACCATCTCGAGGAACTTCGCCCGGCTCGGGTAGTGGACGAGGAAGGCCTGGTCCCAGCGCTCGGCCTCGGGACCGATCACGACCTGGTGGGCGTCGGCGCCCCAGATCGGGCGTCCCCCGACCCTGGCGACCGCTGCGAGGGCGCCCTCGGCGTAGCGCCCGTAGGCCTGCTCGCCGCTGCACGGCTCGGCCGCGAAGCCATCCGGATAGTCGGCCTGCTCGCGAAAGCGCAGCAGGTTGATCATCGTGATCGGCGCCTCCATGTCGCCGGCCGCCAGGGCCTCGATCTGCTCGCGGGTCGGGTCGATGTTGCTCACTGCTGTTCGTCCTCTCGCTCGTTGGCTGGGCTCGGCAGCGGCGAGTTGCCGTGCGAGGCCCGTTCGGCGGCCTCGAGCAGCTCGTCGCGGAAGTCGGGGTGGGCGATGGCGGCGAGCTCGATCCCGCGCTGGTGGATCGTCTTGCCCTGGAGCTCGGCGGCCCCGTACTCGGTGACGATCACGTCGACCTGGTGACGGGGGGTGGTGACCACCGTCCCGGCCTCGAACCAGGGGACGATCCGCGAGCGGAGCTCGCCGTCGACCGGCGCGGTCGAGGGCAGGCAGATCAGCGCCCGGTCGTCGAGGTCGAGGGAGGGCCCGGTGACGAAGTCCTCGTGACCGCCGATCCCCGAGTACTGGCGACCGCCGACCGTATCGGCGACGATCTGGCCGTGGACGTCGACCGCGATCGCGGCGTTGATCGTCACCATCCTCCGGTTTGCCCGGATCGATGCGGGCGAGTTGACGATCTCTACCGGCAGGAAGGCGACCTCCGGGTTGCCGTCGAGCCAGCCGTAGAGGTCCTCGCTGCCGGCGGCGAAGGTCGAGATCGAGACGCCGTCGAACTGGCCCTTGTCGTTGGTCACCTTGCCGGCCCGGTGGAGTCGCATCAGGCCGGTCGTGAACATCTCCGAGTGGACGCCGTAGTCGCCGCCCTCTCCCTCGGCGAGGAGCCCGGCGATCGTCGAGGGCACGGCGCCGATCCCGGTCTGCAGCGTCGCACCGTCGGCGATGAACGCGGCCGCGTTGGCGGCGATCGCCCGGTCGACGTCGGTCGGCTCGGGGTCGGGGAGGGGCAGGGGGCCGGCGTCGCTCTCGATCAGCCAGTCGATCTCGTCGAGGTGGAGCCGGTGCGGATGCTCGGGAGGCAGTCCCGAGGTCCGCGGGAACCGCGGCGAGGTCTCGACCACGAGCAGCCGCTCGGGATCGGCCCCGGCGGCGTGCAGCTCGGCGACCGAGGCGCCGGCGTGCAGCGACAGCGAGCAGTGGCCGTCGGCGTCCGGCGGCGCGGCGGCGGTCACCATCAGGCGCGGCGCCTGCGCGGCGAGCAGCGGTTTGAAGCTGCGGAAGTCGGCCGGCGCGAAGCTGATGTTGGCGCCGGCGTCGCGCAGCAGCCGCTCGATCGGGCTGAAGAAGCCTGAGAGGTAGTGGACCTTGGGGTGGTTGAAGAGCGCGGTGCCGACCGCCAGCAGCCCGCCGTAGACGCGCAGCTCCTCCCAGTCGCCGCGCTCGCCGAGCGCTGCCAGCAGGCCCGGTGGCTGCCCGGGACCGAGCGGGATGCCGATCTCATCGCGGGTCCCGACCCGCGCCGCGGCCTGCTCGGGTGTCAGCTTCTCGATCGCGGTCATCCGCGGGCGATCCTAGCCCGTGGCGGAGAGCTGCCCCCGCAGCTCGAGCACCCGCTCGGCCGCGCGCTCGAACCGCTCGCGCTGAAGCCGCCCCGACTGCAGCCTCCCGCTGAGCAGATCGCCGGTCGCCCGGGCGGCGCGCCAGTCGGGGTAGAGCAGGAGGTCGTCGCCGGCCCCGACGGCGGCGAGCGCGACCCGGGGGCGCGAGCCGAAGCCGGTCGCGGCGGCGGCGTCGAGCGCGTCGGTGATCGTCACCCCGTCGAAGCCGATCCGGCTGCGGAGCTCGCCCTCGACCACCTGCCTCGAGAAGGCGGCGGGCCGATCGGCGAACGCCGGGTAGGTGGCGAGGCTGAGCATCACGATCTCGCCGCCGGCGTCGGCGAAGGCCGCGAACGGCCGCTGATCGCTGCGTCGCAACTGATCCGCCGACAGCGTGATCCGCTGCGCGGCGAGGTCGGTGTTCGCCGCGGCCGCCCCCAGGCCCGGGAAGTGCTTCGCCGTCGCCGCGACCGGCCCGCCCGTCGCGAGGCCGAGCGCGA
Organism: uncultured Solirubrobacterales bacterium; assembly: GCA_963700785.1. Taxonomy (GTDB): domain Bacteria; phylum Actinomycetota; class Thermoleophilia; order Solirubrobacterales; family 70-9; genus CAXMST01. The sequence goes on along the minus strand of CAVOYZ010000019.1, from coordinate 16,540 downwards.
AGCCGTCGACGCCGGCGTCGATCACCGTGTCGGGCCGGCCGCCGAAGGCACGCCCCTCGCGCCCGATCGCGCTGCCGGGGCGGGCGACGTCGAGGACCGGGGCGAGGTCGACGTTGAAGCCGACCTGGGCGAGGCTGCGGGCGGTGGCCCGGCCGCGGCGCATCGCGTACTCGCGCCCCCGGGCACCCATCTCCGCGGCGGAGGGGATCGGCGGGCCCGGGAGCCGCCGGACCGCGCCGCCCTCCTGATCGACCATCACCAGCAGCGGCGCCTCGAGCCCGGGGGGCCGCCGGATCGACTGCAGGCGCTCGATCTCCCGGCGGGCCCGCCGGGGCGAGCGAACGTTGTCCTCGAACAGGATCACACCGGCGAGGCCGCCCGCCGCGATCAGCCGGCGCAGCTCGGCGGGCGGCGTCGCGCCCTTCCAGCCGGCGATCAGCCGCTGGCCCGCGAGCTCGCCCGGCCCGAGTCGCTCGACCGCGCTGGGCTCGGGCGGCGCCGGCCGCTCGTCGCCGCCGAGGGTGACGAGCGCCGCGATCCCGCCGAGCGCGAGCGCGGCGGCGGCGGCGACCGCGCGGCGGCGGCGATGGATCCGGGCCCGCTGCGCCGCCCGGCGGGCGCGCCGACGCTCGTTGTTGCGATCAGCCTCGATCGGTGCCTACGCCAGGCCGACTGCCTCGCGCCGTCCAGCGGTGGGGGCGAGGCTGCGCTCGTGCCCCGGCTTGGCGAACAGCATCTGCACGTCGCGGATCCGGGCGACGCCGAAGCCGGCCTCCGAGATCGCCATGTAGAGCCGCCACAGGCGCTGGAACGGCTCGTCGTAGCCGAGCGCGGCGAGCTCGGCGGCGGCGGCGGCGAAGCGGTCGCGCCACTCGTGCAGCGTGCGGACGTAGCTGGCCGAGATGTCCTCGAGCGAGATCGTCCGCAGATCGGTCTGCTCCGCGATCGAGGACTGGATCGCCTTGACCGAGGGCAGGCAGCCGCCGGGGAAGATCAGCTGGTTGGCGAAGCTGCGGGTTCGCTTCTCGGCCTCGTAGATCGCGTCGTCGATGACGATCGCCTGGAGGAAGAAGAGCCCGTCGGGCTTCAGCAGCTGCGAGCACTTGCGAAAGTAGGCGTCGAACCACTCCCAGCCGACCGCCTCGATCATCTCGACCGAGACCAGCTTGTCGTAGCGGCCCCCGAGATCACGGTAGTCGAGGCCGACGACGGTGATCAGATCCCCGAGGCCGCCATCGAGGACCCGCCGCTCCGCGTAGCGGCGCTGCTGCTCGGAGATCGTCGTGGTCGTCACCCGGCAGCCGCGGGTCGTGGCGGCGTGGATCGCCATTCCGCCCCAGCCGGTGCCGATCTCGACCAGATGATCGTCGGCGCCGAGCTCGAGCATCTCGCAGATCCGCTCGAGCCTCGCCAGCTGCGCGTCCTCGAGGCTCTGACCCTCGTGCTCGAAGTAGGCGGAGGAATACATCATGTTCTCGCGATCGAGGAACAGCTCGAACATGTCGTTGCCGGCGTCGTAGTGGGAGGCGATGTGCCGGCGGGCGCGGCGGCGCGTGTTCAGCATCGGCAGGGTTCCGAGCCGCTGGAACGGGATCAGCAGCGGCGCGATCCGGCGTCGCAGCGGGTCCGCCCGCCCGACGTCGCGGGCGATGATCGCCAGCAGGTCGAGCAGCTCGTCGCTGTCCCAGAGGCCCTCCGCGTAGGTCGTGCCGAGACCGACGCTCTTCGACTTGACGAGCCGCGGGTAGACGGCGGGGTCGTGGATCTCGAGGCCGGCGTGAAGCTGGTGCGAGCCCCGTCCGAAGCTGCGCGACGATCCCCCCGGATAGGTTTCGATCAAGTCGATCCTGCCGGCCGCGATACGGCTCAGCAGTGCGTGGATGATGCGCCTGGAGACGATCTGCGCCCCTCTCGCTCGATTCCCCCGGAGTATTGCGCCTCGGCTCGGGGCGCGGGGCGCGAGTCTCAGTCGCCGCTCGGGGGATCCCCGGCGAGTCGCTCCCTGAGGCCGTCGCGGGCCTTGTCGGCGATCCTGTTGAAGCCGATCCCCATCAGTGGGTCGAACAGCTTCAACGCGCTCTTCAGTCGCAGGTCGGCGTCGTAGGTGACCAGCGTCCCGCCGCCGGGCTCGGGCTCGAAGGTCAGGGTGTCGACCGAGCTGAAGGTGCCGCTGTCGGCGCGGACCGTGACCCGCCTCGGCCGCTCGATCTCGACCGTCTCGTAGGTGAGCGGCAGCGAGCGGCCGAGGAAGCTCGCCTCGACCTCGAATCGGGCGCCGAGCTCGAGCGGGTCCGGTGAGAGGCTGCGACCTTGGCTGACGCCCGGATCCCAGTCGGCTACGTTGCTGAACTCGGCCAGGTAGTCGAACGCGGTCTCGGGGTCCCAGCTGGTCTTCGCGGTTGTCACGTAACGGGCCATGTGCTCGGATCAATGCTGACATATGCTCACCGGGTGGGGCCGCCGCCAGGGGGGCGCCCGCGGGAAGGAAGACATGCTGCGCCAGCTGACCAGCCTCGACGCCCAGTTCCTCGCGATCGAGAGCCAGACCCACTACGGCCACGTCGGCGGGCTGGTGGTCCTCGACCCCTCGACCCGCGAGTCCGGCCAGCTGCGGCTCGAGGACATGAGCGAGCTGCTCAGCGAGCGGATCCACCTGCTGCCGGTGATGCGCTGGCGGCTCGTCGAGGTGCCGCTCGGACTCGACCGGCCCTACTGGATCGAGGACCCGGACTTCGACCTCGAGTATCACCTGCGGGAGATCGCGCTCCCGGCACCCGGCGACGATCGCCGCCTCGCCGAGCAGGTTTGCCGGATCTCCTCCCGGCACCTCGACCGCTCACGGCCGCTGTGGGAGCTCTATCTGATCCAGGGGCTCGAGGGAGGCCGCTGCGCGGTGCTGACCAAGATGCACCACGCGATGATCGACGGCATGTCCGGGGCCGAGATCATGGGGGTGCTGTTCGACCTCGAGCCGGGCGGGCGCGAGATCGAGCCTCCCGATCGCGACGCCGGCAACGGCGCCGGTGAGGAGCCCGGCTCGCTCGAGATGCTGGGGCGCGGTCTGGCGGCGCTGCCGATGCAGCCGCTCCGCACCCTGCGCAAGCTCCCCGCGACGCTTCCCTACCTCGATGTCGCGCCGTCGATCCTCGGCGTCCCTGGGGCGGAGGCGATCAGCCGCTACGCCTCGAGGGCCCGGGGCGCGCTCGGCGGCGGCGGCGACGGCGAGATCATCGAGCGCCCGCGCCATCGCGCCCCGCACACGCCGTTCAGCGGCCGGATCTCGGCCCACCGCCGATTCAGCTTCGGCTCGCTGCCGCTGGCGACGGTCAAGGAGATCAAGAACCGGCTCGGGGTCAAGGTCAACGACGTCGTCGTCGGGCTCTGCGCCGGCGCCGTTCGCGAGTGGCTGCTCGCCAACGACGCGCTCCCCGACGAGCCGCTGCTGGCTCAGATCCCGGTCTCGGTCCGGACAGAGGACCAGCTCGGCACCTACGGCAACCGGATCTCGGTGATGATCGTGCCGATTCCGACCGACGAGTCCGACCCGGTCAAGCGGGTCCTGCGGGCGAACGAGGCGATGATCGCCGCGAAGGACCGCCACCGCGCGATGCCGGCCGAGCTCTTGCAGGACGTGGCCAACTTCATCCCGCCGGCGGTCAACGCGCGCGCGGCGCGGGTGGCGCTGCAGCTCGGCACCCAGCAGCGGATGCGGCCGCTCTACAACCTCGTGATCTCGAACGTCCCCGGTCCCTCCTTCCCGCTCTACCTCGGCGGGGCCGAGGTCGAGGCCAACTACCCGGTCTCGGTGATCACCGACGGCGCGGGTCTCAACATCACGGTGATGAGCTACCGCGACTCGATGGACTTCGGCCTGATCGCCGATCGTGATCAGATCCCCGAGATCTGGGATCTGATCGACGCCCTGAAGCGGGACCTGGCCGCGATCGCGGCCGAGGCCTGAGCCCCGGCGAGAGGGCTCCTAGCGCTCGAGCTCGCGCGCGAGCCGTCGCTCGACGGCCTCGGTCATGACCTGGCCGAAGCTGGCGAGGACCGCCTCGGAGGCCAGCGGGCGCAGCTCCTCGACCGCGCGCCTCGCCTCGGCCAGGTCCCGCTCGCTGACCTGATCGCCGTCGCGGAGCGGATCGAGCACGTCCTGGACGAACAGGCGAACGAACTCCTGGGCGATCGCCGAGGTGTGCTTGCGGATCGATTCCCCGACCGCGAACCCGTGGCTGAGGGGGATCCCGAGCTCGGCCAGCTTGCCACCGGCGCGCAGCAGGGCGGGGGCCGGCACCTCCCAGGCATCGTCGCCGAGCGGCCGGATCAGACCGATCCGCTCGGCTCGCTTCAGCACCTTCGGCTCGGCCCGCCCGCCGAACGCCGTGGTCAGCTCCTCGGTCGTCATCACCTCCGGCTGCTCGGCCGCGAACGGGGTCAGGATCGCCCGCTCGAAGGCGAGCGCGCCCTCGCTCCCAGCCGCCGCGCCGAGCTCGAGCAGGCGCTGGATCGCCTTCAGATTGAAGCCCTGGGCCTGCATGTCCTGGATCAGCCGGATTCGGGCGACATGCTCGGCGCTGTAGTGGGCGGTCCGCGAGCGGACCTCGGGCGGCTGCAGGAGGCCGCGCGACTGGTGGGCGCGGATGTTGCGCGCGGTCATCCCGGTCTCGCCCGCGAGGTCCTCGATCGTCAGGCCGGCGGGGGCGTTCCTCTCAGCGGTCATGCCGCAAGGCTAGCGCCGCGCTTACACGAGATGGTGTCACGCCGGGCCGGGCGCGTCGCCGGCCCCGCCGGGACCGCCCGAGCCCTTCAGGGGGAGGGGAGGGTGCGGACGGCCCCGGCCGGGCCGCGGCGGCCATCGGGCCGCGGGTTCTGTACCGGGAGTGGTTCGAAGTCTGCGAGCTCGGCGCAGGCGTCGTAGAGCAGGGCGCTCTCGCCGGGCTCGGAGTGCGTCCACGGAACGCGGTGCTCCGGCCGCGGGCGACGGTCCATCCAGAGCCGGCCGGGCTCCGCGCCCGGGCGATCGGCGGCCGCCAGCCAGACGATCGTGTCGGCGCCGGCCTCGGGGCTGCGGAGAAGTGGTTTGGTGACAGCGTTGAAGCGGGGGAGGGACTGCGCGACGCCCGGCGTCTCGGTCCAGCCCGGGTGCATCGCATGGAAGCTGACGCCGCCGCCGAACCGCTTCTGAAGCTCGCCGATCAGCATCACCTGGGCGCGCTTCGCGTGGGCGTAGAAGGCGGGGCCGTCATAGGGTCGGCGCTCGAGCTGCAGATCGCCGAGGTCGAGCTTGGCCGTGTACATGCCGCCCGAGGTGACGAACACCACGCGGGCGCCCGGGGCCGCCTCGAGCTGCGGCCGGAGCTCGTGGGTGAGCAGCATCGGGCCGAGCACGTGGACGGCGAAGGTCAGCTCGTGACCTTGGGGGCTGCGCTCGCGGCTGCCGAGCAGCGCGCCGGCGTTGTGGACCAGGGCGTCGATCGAGTCGAGCTCGGCGGCCAGCTCGGCGGCCAGCGCCCTGACCTGCTCGAGGTCGCCAAGGTCGGCGACGTGGAGGTGGAGCCGGTCGCTGCCGGTCCGCTCGCTGATCTCCGCGAGCGCGCTCTCGCCCCGTGACCGGTCGCGGCAGACCATGTGGACCTCGGCGCCGAGCTCGGCGAATGTCTCGCAGGCGGCGGCGCCGATCCCGGAGTTGGCTCCGGTCAGCACGATGCTGGCGCCCTCCAGTCGGCCTTCGGGGTCCGGAGTCAGCCCGTCGAGTCCGCGCAGCCGGTATCCGACCGCGGTGTAGCCGCCGACGACCGTGCGGTCCAAGAGCCAATCGAGTGGTGCCGCGAGCGGATTCACGTGCCCTCGACCTTGCGGACGCTCGGGTCCGGGGGCACCGCATCGGGTCCGGCGTCGAGCTGCTCGCGGTCGCGGCGCTCCTGGAGGATTCCCCAGACGATCAGCCAGCAGGCGGTGGCGACGATGCCCGTCACCACCAGGCCGTAGAAAAAGATCGCAACGTCGTTCATCACTTGCCTCCGGTCGAGCGCGGCACGAGCATCGCGCCGAGCGCGAGGATCGAGGGGACCCAGAGGCCGACGAAGATGCCGTCCTGCTGGTCGCCGAAGAAGTAGAGACCGACCGAGAGGCCGAACGACAGGGTCGCGGCGAGCAGGATCAGCCCCCGGGCCCTGGTCAGGTAACTGGCGTCTTTCATCTTTGATCTCGCTTTCTGGGGGGCTTGACGGGAGGCATCATAACAGATACTGTAATCTTTGTCGAGTGTTCGTAGAGACTTTGTAAGGAGCCGAGAAGCAGTGCCATCCGACGCCCCGGTATTGAGGATCGGCGAGCTCGCCCGCCGCGCCGGCATACCGCCCGCGACCCTGCGGGCCTGGGAGCGTCGCTACGGGATCGTCTCGCCGACCCGGACCGAGGCCGGCTACCGCCTCTACGGCGAGCGCGACGAGCGGCGAATCAAGCGGATGCTGGAGCTGATCACCCGCGGGATCGCGCCGGCCGAGGCCGCGAGCCGGGTGCTCGCCGACGATCGGGTGGCCGATTCCGGCGCCGAACGGTCAGGCCGTCGACAGCGAGGCCCTCCGGGCGCGGCTGCTCGATCAACTGATCGACTACGACGAGGGTGGCGCCCATGCGACGATCGACCGCGCGGTCGCTGCCTACGGCGTCGAGGCGCTGCTGACCGAGCTGATCATTCCGGTGGTCCGTCGAATCGGCGAGCTCTGGGCCGCGGACGAGGTCACGATCGGCCAGGAGCACTTCGCAAGTCACCTGATCCGTGGCCGGATCATGCCGCTGACCCGCGGCTGGGGCTCAGGCGACGGTCCGCTGGCCCTGCTCGCCTGCCCGAGCGGCGAGGAGCACGACCTCGCCCTGGCCGCGTTCGGCCTGCTGCTGCGCGAGCGCGGCTGGCGCGTCGCCTTCCTCGGCGCGGACACGCCGCTCGAGACCCTCGAGGAGGCCGCGCAGCGCCTCGCCCCCGATGTCGTCGTGCTGGCGATCACCGACCCGGCGACCGCTCCGCTGGACGCGAAGCCGAGCCTCGGGGCGCCGCTGGTGATCGCCGGCGCCGCCGCGGCCCCCGAGCTTGCCGAGCGGCTCGGGGCCCGGCATCTGCAGGGAGACCTGGTCGCTGCAGCCGACGAGCTGGCGGCGGGACTCTGAGCGGGGCGCGGGGAACCGGGCCTTGAGCACGCTCGGGGCCGAGGGCTACGAGCGGCTGATCGTCGACGGGCTGAACGCGCTCGGCTCGCGGCCCGACGGCTGGTGGCGCGACCGGCCGAAGGCGATGGCCCGGCTGGTCGAGCGGCTCGCCGGCCTGGCCGAGCGCGAGCCCGGCCTGCGGATCGAGGTCGTCTTCGACGGCCGGCCGCACGAGCGGGTGCTGGACGGCGCCCCGGCCTCGGTCGATGTCGCCTTCGCCGGAAGCGGCGCCGACGCCGCCGATCGGGAGATCGCCAGGCGGGTCCGCGCCGCCGAGCGGGCCGCAGCCGTGCTGGTCGTCTCCAGCGACCGGCGCCTGGCGGCGTCGATCAAGGCGGCGGGCGGCGACTGCGTCGGGGCGGGCGCGTTTCTGCGCGAGCGGTTGGCCTGAGCGGCCGGCGCCCGGCGGATCGAGCGGCCGGCTTCCGGCGGCGGTTCGAGATGTAGGATCGGCTCGTGTCCCCCGCTGCGAGAATCGAGGCTTCCGGAGGCGGGGAGGGGGCGGGCTGATGGGCCGGCTGGCGGTGGTCGGAGGGCACTCGATCCTCGGCAACGAGCCCGACGGCGGCCTCGAGCGCCAGGTCGTCGAGACCGGACGCGGGCCGGTCACGGTGCTGGTCGGCTCCTCGCACCTGCTCCTGCAGCGACACGGCTACGACGAGTACACGACCGCGGCGCAGATCGATCACCGCGCGAACCTCGAGGCGCTGCAGCTGCTCGACTGCGATCGGATCGTCGCGGTCGGCTCGGTCGGCGGCCTGCGCCCCGAGCTCGGGGTCGGCACCTTCCTCTGTCCGGACGACTTCGTCGCGCTCGCCGTCGGGATCTCGTTCTCGGCCGGGCACGCCGGCGAGCGGGTGCCGGCCTTCGACGGCAACTGGCGTGAGCGGGTGATGGCGGTCTGGCGTCGCGGCTCGGACGTCGAGCTGCGCGACGGGGGCGTCTACTGGCAGGCGATCGGCCCGCGCTTCGAGACCCCGGCCGAGATCCGGCTGATGGCCGCCCACGCGGACGTGGTCGGGATGACGATCGCCTCCGAGTGCGTGCTCGCCGGCGAGCTCGGCATCTCCTACGCGGCGATCTGCGTGGTCGACAACCTCGCCAACGGGGTCGGCGGGGCACCGCTGGCGGTCGAGGACTTCGAGGCGGGCAAGGCGACGAACCGGGCGCAGCTGGTCAGCGGGCTCGCGGCGCTCACCGCCGATCTCGGGGGAGGCGATTGATGGCAGCACTGTTCGTCGACTCCGCGACGCTCGACGGGGTCACGGTCGGGATGCGGGTGGAGGCCGGCGTGATCGCCGAGCTCGGCCCCGGAGTCGGCGGCCGCGAGGGGGACGAGCGGATCGACGGTGCCGCGCTGGCGATCGTCCCGGGCTTCGTCAACGCGCACACGCACGCGGCGATGACCCTGTTTCGCGGCTACGCCGACGACCTGCCGCTGATGGAGTGGCTCGAGCAGCACATCTGGCCGGCCGAGGCCCGGCTCGATGCCGACGACGTCTACTGGGGGACGCGGCTCGCCTGCGCGGAGATGATCCGCTGCGGCACGGTTGCGTTCTGGGACATGTACTGGCAGCCGGGGGCGACGGCCCGGGCGGTCGAGGACGCCGGCCTGCGGGCGACGATCGGCGCGCCGCTGATCGACGGCGCGGACCCGGCCGGCTCGGCGAAGCTGCGCGAGGACGCCGCCGCCGGTCTCGCCGAGCTGTCCGGCTCGGGTGAGCTGGTCAGCGCGGCCCTGGCGCCGCACGCGATCTACACGGTCTCCGAGCCCTCGCTGCGCTGGCTCGGCGAGCTCTCGGCGGCCGAGGGCATCCCGCTGCAGATCCACCTCTCGGAGACCGAGGCGGAGGTCGACGAGTGCCTGCGCATCAGGGGGGTGCGTCCGGCCGAGTACCTCGACGGCCTCGGCGTCCTCGGCCCGCGGACGCTGCTCGCCCACAGCGTCTGGCTCGATCAGCGCGAGCGCGAGCTGATCGCAGCGTCGGGGGCGAGCATCGTCGCCAACCCGAACGCGAACATGAAGCTCGCGGTCGGCTCGAGCTTCGACTACCCGGCGGCGCGCGCGGCGGGGATTCCGGTGGCGCTCGGCACCGACGGCGCGGGCTCCAACAACGCGCTCGACCCGCTCGCCGAGGTGAAGCAGTTCGCGCTGGTTCAGAAGCAGCGCGCGGCCGACACCTCGGCGGTCACCGCGACCGAGGCGCTCGAGATCGCCCGGGGAATCCGGGCGCCGCTGCTCGGCGCGGCCGGAGCGCCGCGGGTCGGTGGCCCGGCCGACTTCCTGCTGGTCCGGCTCGACACCCCGGCGCTGGCGGTGGGTGCGCTCGATGCCGGACTCGTCTACGCGGCCGATCCGACCGTGATCGACACCACCGTCGTCGCCGGCCGGGTGTTGATGCGGGGCGGCCGGCTCGCCGGCGACGACGTCTCCGAGATCGTCGCCCGGGTCCGCGAGCGAGCCGACCGGCTCGGCCTCCACGACCCGGTCTGAGGCGCGATCAGGCCAGCTCCTTCTCGAACCAGAAGGCGGCGAGCGGATTGCCGTTGTAGTCGGGGATCCCGCGGTAGCCCGCCGACTCGTAGAGGGCGCGGGCCGAGGGCTGATCGGAGCCGGTGTCGAGCCGGATCCGCCGGTAGCCCAGGCGGCGGCACTCGGACTCGAGCTCGGCCAGCAGGCGCCGGCCGACGCCGCGGCCCCGGTGGGCTTCGGCGACGTACATCCGCTTGATCTCCGCGGTCTCGGCGTCGAGCCGCTTCAGGCCCCCGCAGGCGAGCGGCCCGCTCGCGTCCGAGATCACCAGGAAGCTGCCGTCCGGATCCCACATCTGCTCGGCGGTCGCCGGGATCGAGTCGAGGCTGCCGGGCAGCTCCGCGTAGAGGCCGTCGATCTCAGCGCTCATCGAGGCGAGCAGGGAAGCGCCCGGCTCCTCGTCGGCCCGCGCCCGCTCGACGCGCAGCTGTGGATCGGCGGTCACGACCGGATTATCGGTCACGATTGGGGCCGATGGCGGAGCAGGAGTCGGAGCAGGCGGAGCGGGGCCCGCGCGAGGGGACGCTGCGTGGCCCCTGGTGGTACTCCGAGCGACGGAGCGTCACCCCCGAGCAGCGCCGCGACGTGCTCAGCCAGCTCTTCTACGAGGGCCCGGACCTGGTTCCGTTCCTGACCCGGTTCGCGCTGCTGCTCGGGATGGCGATCCTGATCGCGCTCTTCGGGCTGGCCACCGACTCCGGGCCGGTGGTGATCGGCGCGATGCTGATCTCGCCGCTGACGACCCCGATCCTCGCCCTGGCGACGTCGCTGGTGCTCGGTCAGCCGCGGCGGCAGCTGAACGCGTTCCTGATCCTGCTCGGGGCGACGATCGGCGGCATCGCCGTCGCCGTCCTGGTCTCCTACGTGCTGCCCGATCCGGTGCGAACGACGCTCGCCTCCGAGCAGCTGCTCGCCCGCACCGACCCGCAGCTGCTCGACCTCGCGGTCGCCGTCGTCGCCGGCGCCGCCGGCGCCTACATCCTCGTACGCCGCGAGGCTGTCTCGGCCCTGCCCGGCGTCGCGATCGCGGTCGCGCTCGTGCCGCCGTTGACCACCGTCGGGATGACCCTGGAGGCGGGCCAGGGCTCGCTCGCCGGCGGGGCGCTGCTGCTCTATCTCACGAACCTCGCCGGGATCATCCTCGCTGCCTCGGTGGTGATGCTGCTGCTCGGGGTCGGCGCGCACCCGACCGAGGGCGGCTTCTCGCGCCGGGTGAAGCTCGGGCTGGGGACCGCGCTCGCCGCGGTGGTCCTGGTCGCGGTGCCGCTGCTCGAGCACACCCGCCGGAGCTTCCACGAGTCGCGGGACCTCGGCGACGCGGAGACCTACGCCGAGCGCTGGCTCGAGGGATCGGGCCTGACCCTCGGCGAGGTCACCCTCGACGGGACCGACGAGATCTCGATCGAGGTGTTCGGTCCCGATCCGCCCCCGAGCCCCGAGCCCCTGGCCGGGGACCTCGCCCGCGAGCTCGAGGAGGAGGTCACGGTCGGCGTCCGCTGGACGCCGGTCGAGACGACGCGCGTCACGGCGGAGCCCTGAGGGGCCGTGGCGAAGCGGAAGCAGGGCTCGAAGCGGGGCGGCGGTGGGCGGGTCGAGGCTGCGGGGGGCGTGGTCCTCCGCGACGGCGATCCGCCGCTCGTGGCGGTGGTCCACAGGCCGCGCTACGACGACTGGTCGCTGCCGAAGGGGAAGCTCGACGAGGGGGAGAGCTTCGAGCAGGCTGCGCTGCGCGAGGTCGAGGAGGAGACCGGGATCAGCTGCCGGCTCGGCCGCGAGCTGGAGCCGAGCTCCTACCGCGACCACAAGGGCCGCGAGAAGCTCGTCCGCTGGTATCTGATGGAGACGCTCGGCGGTGAGTTCGAGCCCAACGACGAGGTCGACGAGCTGCGCTGGCTGAGCCCGGCGGAGGCCGCGGCGGTGCTCAGCTACGAGCACGACCGGCGCCTGCTGGCCGGGCTGACGAGCGCTGGGTGAGCCGCTCAGGCGGGGTCGGGAGTGGGCTCGCCGGCGGCCGACGGCTGATCGGGTGAGCGCGCCCAGACGGTCTGCTGCGGAAACGGGATCTCGATCCCGGCCGCGTCGAAGCCGACCTTGATCCGCTCCCGCAGCTCGCGGCTGATCCGCCACTGCTCGGAGGGCCTCGTCTTGACCACCAGGCGGATCACGACCGAGCTCGCGGCGAGCGCCTCGACTCCCCAGACCTCGGGCTCACCGAGCACGTCCGGGTCCTCGTCCGCGAACTCGCCGGCGATCCGGCCGAGCAACTCCTTGGCGGCGGTCAGGTCGGTGTCGTAGGCGACCTCGATGTCGAGCAACGCCCGCGACCAGTGCTGGGACATGTTGCCGACGCGGAGGATCTCGCCGTTCGGCACGTACCAGACGACACCGTCGACCGCCCGCAGCCGGGTCGTGCGCAGGCTGACGCCCTCGACGACGCCGGTCGCCTCGCCGAGATCGACGATGTCACCGACCGCGTACTGGTCCTCGAGCAGGATGAAGATCCCGCTGAAGAAGTCCTTGACCAGGCTCTGGGCCCCGAAGCCGATCGCCAGCCCCGCGACTCCCGCACCGGCGAGCAGCGGCGCCAGATCGACCCCGAGCTCGCCGAGGATCAAGAACAGCGCGACCAGGTAGATGACGAAGGTGGCGGCGCTCTCCAGGACGCCGCTGATCGCCTCGGTCCGTGGTCCCGAGCGGGCCGCGGTCTCCTCGCTCTCGCGGAGCGCCGGGGCGAACTCGACCGCGGCCTGCACCCGCCGTCGCACGGCGTTGTCTGAGGTACGCCGCACCGTGGCGGCGATCGTCCTCCGCGCGAGCCGGGCGACGATCAGCGCACCGAGCAGGATCAGCGCGATCCGCAGCGGCGTCTCGAGCGCCCAATCGCCGATCTCCGAGAGGGTCTCGCCGGCGACAACCACGCCGCAAAGCTACCCACCGCAGCGGCGGTCAGCGGGCGCCCGGACCGCGCGGCGACCGCCTCGGGGCTAGTCGATCGGGATGTCCTCGACGGCCGTGCTCGAAGGCGGCGCCCCGTCGAGGCGCTCGATGTAGTGGTCGAGCAGGGTCCGCAGGGTCATCAGCGCCTCGCGCTGGAACTCGGAGATCTGTCCCCGCAGCTCGGGCGGGCCGCTGGCGCGGAGCAGGTCGGCGGTGCGGCAGATCGGGCAGAGCTCGACGCACTGCAGCTCGCCGCCGTGGCCGCTGGCCGAAGCCGCGGCCCCGAGCCCGTCGCGAAGCGCCCGCCATGCCTCCGCGGTGTCCCCGGCGGTGGGGGCGCCGTGACCGAAGGGTGGTTCCTGCGGCTCAGACACGCGCCCCTCCGCCGCTCGGCGCCGGCTGGCGGGCCGCGTCGCCTTCGGCCGCCGCCGGATCGCCGGTCGGTGGGCGCTCCGACTCGAAGCTGACCTCGAGCGTGCCGTTCTCGAGCTTCGCCCCGCTGGGCCGATGCCGGCTCAGCGCCGACGGCAGGATGATCGTGCGCTTCTCGCGCCCGGCGCGGACGATCAGCTCCTGACCGACCTTCTTCAGGTCGAGCTCGTCGCGGTCGGCGAACGGCACCCGGATCGAGAGCACCGTCGCCCCGTTTCTGGTCGCGAGCCGATGAGCGAGCTCGCTGTGCAGGACGGCGGCCGGGTCGGCGTCGTCGAACAGCTCGGCGCCGAGCCGGTCGAGCATCCGCGAGCCGAGCACCTCCTCGTCGAAGTACCGGGCGGTCAACACCGGCACCGGCTCGAAGCCCTCCCGGACCAGCTCGAGGTTCTCGGTCTGCTGCTCACGCCAGGCGGCGAAGTAGCTGTCGGCGACGTCCTCGGGGAAGACCCGGTTGACGACCACCGCGTCGGTCAGATAGCCGTAGAGGTTGAGGTAGGTGAAGGTCCGCTGCGCCTCGCGAATCACCATCCGGTCGGGGTTCATCACCAGCCGGATCGAGGTCCGCTCGTGGTCGCCGAGGATCTCGTTCATCGCGATCAGGTTGCCGACCAGCCGCTGCACGTCGGCGAACACGTCCTCGCTCGGCAGCGCGATGTCCATGAAGGTCCGGGCCAGGGGCCGCGCCGCGCTGACCAACCGCCGCTCCCAGGGCAGCACCTTGTCGAGCCACCAGCGGGCGATGTCGGGGAACGAGAGCAGCCGCAGGGTCTCGCCGGTCGGCGCGCAGTCGACGACGACGACGTCGAAGCGGCCGGACTCGTAGTGGCGCTTGATCTGCAGCAGGCTGAAGAGCTCGTCCATCCCGGGCGGGACCGTCAGCTCCTCGGCCGCGACGCCGAGCACGCCGTGGTCGGCGAGCAGCCGGCTGAGCCAGTCCTGGACCGCTGCCCAGTTGTTCTCCATCTCGCGCTGGGCCTCGACCTCCTGGCCCCAGAGGCGGTCGGCGACCGGCTCCGGCTCGGGCCCGAGATCGATCTCGAGTGAGTCGGAGAGGCTGTGTGCCGGGTCGGTCGAGAGCACTACCGTGCGCAGCCCCGCCTCGGCGCACCTGCGTGCAGTCGCCGCGGCGACGCTCGTCTTACCGACACCGCCCTTGCCCGTGTAGAGAATCGTGCGGGGCGGTGTTCCCGGCCCGTTCTGGAGCGGGTCAGGCATGGCGGCAGGGTAGTCGATCGGGCCCGGTCCGGGGCTGGCTCCGAGCGACGGCGGGCGCGCCGCGCGCCCTCCGGTAGCCTCAGCCGGCCCGCAAGCACGCCAGCGCAGAACCCAGTTGCCTTCGCCTCGAAGCCCAAAGACAGTGACCGCGATCGCGATCTGCGGCCTTGCGGCGCTGTCGGCGCTGTTGGCCTCGGGCTGCGGCGGCACCGCGAACGCGGAGTCCGATCCGCAGGCGCTGCTCGAGGAGACCTTCAGCGGCGAGGGCGGCGTCGACAGCGGCGTCCTCGACCTCGCCCTGAGCGCGTCGTCGAAGCGCCCGGGCGGCGGCTCGTTGACCGCGGCGCTCGCGGGCCCGTTCGAGACTCGTGGGCCGGAGCAGCCGCCGCTGACCGACCTCCAGGTCTCGCTCAAGGCCCTGGGCGGCGGCGAGGACATCGACATCGACGGCGGCCTGACGATCACCGAGGACGCCGCCTTCGTCAGCTTCGGCGGTCAGTCCTACGCCGTCGACGACGCGACCTTCGCGACCTTCGCGGAGGAGTTCGCGAACTCCTCCGCCGACCGCGAGCAGGGTGCCGGCGGTGGAACGCTGCTCGAGCAGTTCGGGATCGAGCCCTCGGAGTGGCTCACCGATGTCAGCAACGAGGGCATCGAGGAGATCGGCGGGGTCGAGACAGTGCACATCAGCGGCAGCCCCGACGTCGCCCGGATCATCGCCGACGTCGTCGCCCTCGATCCGACCGGCGACGCGCTCGGCACGCTCGGCGCCGAGCAGCTCGCCGATTCGGTCGGCGCCGCGAGCATCGATCTCTACACCGGCGCCGATGACAAGATCCTCCGCAGGCTCGATCTCGCGATCGCGTTCACCGACACGGCCGCGAGCGGCGGCGAGCTCGATCTGACCCTCAGCATCGGGCTCGCCGATGTCAATCAGGAGCAGACGATCGAGGCGCCGCCCGACCCGAGGCCGCTCGGCGAGCTGATCCCCGGCGGCCTCGGCCTGCTCGACCCGTCCAACCCCGGGTCCCCGCTACCGATTCCCGGCGGCTAGCGATGAACGGTGGACGATTCGGCGCCGGCGTCCGATTCCTGCTCGGCGCCGAGGGCTGGCCCTACCTGCTGGTCCCGTTCATCCCGGCCGCTGTGGCGCTCGAGCTGGCGCACGCCTCGGCGACGCTGATCTTCGTCGTCGCGGCGCTGGCGATCATCCCGACGGCGGCGCTGATGGGCCGGGCGACCGAGGAGCTCGCGGCGAAGTCGGGCCCGGGCATCGGCGGGCTGCTGAACGTCACCTTCGGCAACGCCCCGGAGCTGATCATCGCCCTGTTCGCGCTCGAGGCCGGCCTGCAGGAGGTCGTCAAGGCCTCGATCGTCGGCTCGATCCTCGGCAACGTCCTGCTCGTGCTCGGCGCGGCGATGGTCGCCGGAGGGGTCGGGCGTGGCGGCGAGCTGCAGCGCTTCGACCGGACCGCCGCCAGCGTCCAGTCGACGATGCTGTTCCTCGCGGTCGGCGCGCTGCTGATGCCGGCGATCTTCGAGATCGTCGAGGGCCGGGGCCTGCCGCCGGTCGGGCCGGAGCTGGTCAGCTACGACAGCACCGTCGAGAAGCTCTCGCTGGCGATGGCCGGCGTCCTGATCGCCACCTACGTGATCGGGCTGTTCTTCTCGCTGCGGACCCACAAGGACATCTTCAACCCGGTCGCCCCGGCCGACGATGACGCCACGGATCACGACGAGGGGCTCTGGGGCTGGTCGACCCGGAAGTCGGTGACGGCGCTGGCGGTCGCCGGGCTCGCGGTCGGGCTGATGTCCGAGATCCTCGTCGGGTCGATCGGCGAGGCCTCCGATTCGATCGGGCTGAGCGAGTTCTTCGTCGGCGTGATCGTCGTCGCGATCATCGGCAACGCCGCCGAGCACTGGGTCGCGGTGCTGGTCGCCTACAAGCAGAAGATGGACCTGGCGGTCAACATCGCGATCGGCTCCAGCGCTCAGATCGCCCTGTTCGTCGCCCCGGTGCTCGTCTTCGCCTCGTTTCTGATCGGCCCCGAGCCGATGCCGCTGGTCTTCAACGGGTTCGAGCTGGGCGCCGTGATCCTCGCCGTGCTGGTCGCCAACCAGGTGACCAACGAGGGCGAGTCGAGCTGGTTCGAGGGCGTGCAGCTGTTGGCGCTCTACCTGATCCTCGCCGTCGCCTTCTTCGTCGCCTGAGGC
>CAVOYZ010000018.1:0-81409 GCA_963700785.1 uncultured Solirubrobacterales bacterium | reverse complement strand
CGAGCTGCAGGTCGCCGAGGTCGAGCTTGGCCGTGTACATGCCGCCCGAGGTGACGAAGATGACGCGGGCGCTCTCGGCCGCTTCGAGCTGCGGCCGCAGCTTGGTGACGCGGCTCGCGGCGCCGACGCGTGCACGGCGAAGGTCAGCTCGTGCCCCTGGAGGGTGCGCTCGCGCTCGGCGAGCAGGGCCCCTGCGTTGTTGACGAGCACGTCGATCGAGTCGAGCTCGTCCGCCAGCTCCGCGGCCAGCGCCCTGACCTGCTCGAGGTCGGCGAGATCGGCCACGTGCAGGTGGGCCGATCGCTGCCCGTCCGCTCGCTGATCTCGGCGAGTGCACTCTCTCCCCGCGAGCGGTTGCGGCAGACCATGTGCACCTCGGCGCCGAGCCCGGCGAACGCCTCGCTGGCGGCGGCGCCGATGCCCGAGTTGGCGCCGGTGACGACCACACGAGCGCCCTCGAGCCGGCCGCCGGGGTCCGGTGAGAGCCCGTCGAGCCCGCGCAGGCGGTAGCCGACCGAGGTGTAGCCGCCGACCACCGTCCGGTCGAGGAGCCAGTCGAGCGATGCCGATAGCGGGTTCACTGCTGCGCGCTCGGCTCTTGGCCGGCCGCCTCGGGAAGCTTCGCGTCGGGGCCGGCATCGAGCTGCTCGCGGTCTCGCCGCTCCTGGATGATTCCCCAGACGATCAACCAGCAGGCGGTTGCGACGATCGCCGTCACGACCAGGCCGTAGAAGAAGATCGCGACGTCGTTCATTGCGGGCCTCCCGTCGAGCGTGGCACGAGCAGGGCGCCGAGCGCGAGGATCGAGGGGACCCAGAGCCCGACGAAGATGCCGTCGCTCTGGTCGCCGAAGAAGTAGAGGCCGACCGAGAGGCCGAACGACAGCGCCGCGGCGAGCAGGATCAGCCCTCTGGCCCGGGTGAGGTAGTCGGCGTTACTCATCTTGATCTCGCTTTCTTTTGGACTTGACGGGGGGAACAGTAGCAGATAATCTAAAGTCTGTCCATTGTTCGTAGAAGGTTTGTAGGAGGTCGCAGTGCCCCCCGACGTCCCGGTCCTGAGGATTGGCGAGCTCGCCCGCCGGGCCGGCATCCCGCCCGCGACCCTGCGCGCCTGGGAGCGTCGCTACGGGATCGTCACGCCGACCCGCACCGAGGCGGGCTATCGCCTCTACGGCGAACGCGACGAGCAACGGATCAAGCAGATGGTGGAGCTGATCACGCGTGGGATCGCGCCGGCCGAGGCCGCGAGCCGCGTGCTCGCAGACGACCGGGCAGGGGGCTCGGACGCAAACGGTCAGGCTTCCCAGCAGGCCGTCGACAGCGAAACCCTGCGGGCGCGGCTGCTCGAGCAGCTGATCGACTACGACGAGGCGGGGGCGCACGCGACGATCGATCGCGCGATCGCCGCCTACGGTGTCGAGGCGCTGCTAACCGAGCTGATCCTCCCGGTGGTCCGGCGGATGGGCGAGCTCTGGGTCGATCGGAAGGTCACGATCGGCCAGGAGCACTTCGCCAGTCACCTGATCCGCGGCCGGGTCATGCCCCTCGCCCGCGGCTGGGGCTCGGGCGACGGCCCGCTCGCGCTGCTCGCCTGCCCGGCCGGCGAGGAGCACGATCTCGCCCTGGCCGCGTTCGGTTTGCTGCTGCGGGAGCGTGGCTGGCGGGTCGCCTTCCTCGGAGCGGACACGCCGGCCGAGACTCTCCGTGGGGCGGCTGAGCGCCTCGACCCGGAGATCGTCGTGCTCGCGATCACCGACCCTGCGACCGCCGCCGGGCTCGACACCGAGCTCAGCGTTGGAGTGCCGGTGGCGATCGCCGGTAGCGCCGCCGACCCTGCGCTCGCGGAGCGGCTCGGAGCTCGGTATCTGCCCGGAGACCTGGTCACGGCGGCCGACGATCTGGCGGCGAGAGGCTGAGCGGGTGGGAGGCGACGAGGCCCCGGGCGCGCTTCGGGCCGAGGGCTACGAGCGGTTGATCGTCGACGGCTTCAACGCCCTCGGCTCCCGACCCGACGGCTGGTGGCGTGATCGGCCGCGGGCGATGGCCCGGCTGGTCGACCGGCTCGCCGGCCTCGCCGAGCGGGAGCCGGGCCTGCGGATCGAGGTCGTCTTCGACGGCGGGGCGCACGAGCGCGTGCTCAGCAGCGCGCCCAGCTCGGTCGAGGTTGCGTTCGCGGGGGGCGGAGCCGACGCCGCCGACCGCGAGATCGCGAGGCGGGTTCGCGCCGCCGAGCGTGCCGGCGCCGTACTCGTCGTCTCCAGCGACCGACGGCTGGCCGCCTCGGTCAAGGCAGCGGGCGGCGCCAGCGTCGGGGCCGGAGCGTTCCTGCGCGAGCGGCTGCCCTGAGCCACCGGCGGCAGCCGCCTCCCCGTTGCCGCCTCGGGCGGTGGGGCGCGATGTAGGATCGGCTCGTGCCCGGCGCTGTCGAAATCGAGGCCTCCGGAGGCGGGAGCGGCGAGCGCTGATGGGCCGGCTCGCAGTGGTCGGAGGGCACTCGATCCTCGGGAACGAGCCGGGCGCCGGCCTCGAGCGACGGGTCGTCGAGACCGAGCGCGGCGCGGTCACGGTCCTCGCCGGGCCGTCCCACCTGCTGCTGCAGCGGCACGGCTACGACGAGTACCGGACCGCTGCCGAGATCGATCACCGCGCGAACCTCGAGGCGCTCCGCCTGCTCGACTGCGACCGGATCCTCGCGATCGGCTCGGTCGGCGGCCTGCGGACCGAGCTCGGCGTCGGGACGTTTCTCTGTCCCGACGACTTCATCGCCCTGGCTCCCGGGGCCTCGTTCTCGGGCGGGCGCGCCGGGGAGCGCGTGCCGGCCTTCGACGGCAACTGGCGCGAACGGGTGATGGCGTGCTGGCGCCGCCGCTCTGATGTCGAGCTCCGCGACGGCGGCGTCTACTGGCAGACGGTCGGGCCGCGGTTCGAGACCCCGGCGGAGATCCGCCTGATCGCCGCCCACGCGGATGTGGTCGGGATGACGATCGCGTCAGAGTGCGTGCTGGCGGGCGAGCTCGGGATCTCCTACGCGGCGATCTGCGTGGTCGACAATCTCGCCAACGGAGTCGGTGGCGCGCCGCTGGCGGTCGAGGACTTCGAGGCCGGCAAGGCGACCAACCGGGCGAAGCTGATCGGCGGGCTCGCGCCGATCGCCGCCGAGCTTGGCGGCGGTGGTTGATGGGCGGGCTGTTCGTCGACTCCGCGACGCTCGACGGAGCCACGGTCGGGCTGCGGGTCGAGGCGGGGGTGATCGCCGAGCTCGGCCCCGACGTCGGCGGCCACGAGGGCGACGAGCGGATCGACGGCGCCTCGCTGGCGATCGTCCCGGGCTTCGTCAACGCGCACACCCACGCGGCGATGACCCTGTTCCGCGGCTACGCGGACGATCTGCCGTTGATGGAGTGGCTCGAGCGCTACATCTGGCCGGCGGAGGCCCGGCTCAACGCCGAGGACGTCTACTGGGGCGCCCGGCTCGCCTGCGCGGAGATGATCCGCTGCGGGACGGTCGCCTTCTGGGACATGTACTGGCAGCCCGGCGCCACGGCCCGAGCGGTCGAGGAGGCGGGGCTGCGGGCGACGATCGGGGCGCCGTTGATCGACGGTGCGGACCCGACGTCAACCGCAAAGCTGCGCCAGGACGCCGCGGCCGGGCTCGCCGAGCTGGCCGGCGCCGGCGAGTTGGTCAGCGCGGCGCTGGCTCCGCATGCGATCTACACGGTCTCCGAGCCCTCGCTGCGCTGGCTCGGTGAGCTCTCCAGAGCCGAGGGGATCCCGATCCAGATCCACCTCTCGGAGACCGAGGCCGAGGTCGATGAATGCCTGCGCAGCAGGGGTGTCCGTCCGGCCGAGTACCTCAGCGACCTCGGCGTCCTCGGACCGCGCACGCTGCTCGCGCACGGCGTCTGGCTCGACCAGCGCGAGCGCGAGCTGATCGCAGCCTCGGGGGCGAGCATCGCCGCCAACCCGAACGCGAACATGAAGCTCGCCGTCGGCGCGAGCTTCGACTACCCGGCGGCGCGGGCGGCGGGCATCCCCGTGGCGCTGGGGACCGACGGCGCCGGCTCCAACAACGCGCTCGATCCGCTTGCCGAGGTGAAGCAGTTCGCGCTCGTCCAGAAGCAGCGCGCTGTCGACACCGCGGCGGTCAGCGCAGCCGAGGCGCTCGAGATCGCACGCGGGATCAGGGCGCCGCTGCTGGCGGCGGCGGGAGCACCGCGGGTCGGCGGCCCGGCCGACTTCCTGCTGGTCAAGCTCGATACCCCGGCGCTCGCGGTCGGCGCGCTCGACGCCGGGCTCGCCTACGCGGCCGACCCGACGGTGATCGATACGACGGTCGTCGCCGGCCGGGTGCTGATGCGGGGCGGCCGGCTCACCGGTGAGGACATCGCGGAGATCGTCGCTCGGGTTCGCGAGCGGGCCGACCGGCTCGGCCTCCACGACCCCGTCTGAGGCGCGGTCAGGCCAGCTCCTTCTCGAACCAGAAGGCGGCGAGCGGATTGCCGTTGTAGTCGGCTATCCGCCGGTAGCCGGCGGACTCGTACAGGGCCCGGGCCGCGGGCTGATCGGAGCCCGTGTCGAGGCGGATCCGCCGGTAGCCGAGCCGGCGACACTCGGACTCGAGCTCGGCCAGCAGGCGCCTGCCGACGCCGCGGCCGCGCCTGCCGCCGGCGACGTACATCCGCTTGATCTCGGCGGTCTCGGCGTCGAGGCGCTTGAGGCCCCCACAGGCGACCGGCTCGGCCCCGGCCGAGATCACCAGGAAGCTGCCGTCCGGATCGGACATCTGCTCGGCCGTCGCCGGGATCGAGTCGAGGCTGCCCGGCAGCTCCGCGTAGAGGCCGTCGATCTCGGCGCTCATCGACGCGAGCAGCGAGGCGCCCGGCTCCTCGTCGGCCCGCGCCCGCGCAACGCTCAGCTCCGGATCAGCGGTCACGACCGGATTATCGGTCACGATTGGGCCCGAGATGGCCGAAGAGGAGTCCGACCAGGCGGATCGGGGGTCGCGGCGGGGAACGCTGCGCGGCCCGTGGTGGTACTCGGAGCGCCGGAGCGTCACTGACGAGCAGCGCCGCGACGTGCTCAGCCAGCTCTTCTACGAGGGCCCCGACCTGGTTCCGTTCCTGACCCGGTTCGCGCTGCTGCTCTCGATGGCGATCCTGATCGCGCTCTTCGGGCTCGCCAGCGACTCCGGGCCGGTGGTGATCGGGGCGATGCTGATCTCGCCGCTGACGACGCCGATCCTCGCCCTCGCCACTTCGCTCGTGCTCGGCCAGCCGCGCCGGCAGCTGAACGCCTTTCTGATCCTGCTCGGAGCGACGATCGGGGGCATCGCCGTCGCCATCGTCGTCTCCTACCTGCTGCCCGATCCGCTACGGACGACGCTCGCCTCCGAGCAGCTGCTCGCCCGCACCGATCCCCAGCTGCTCGACCTCGCGGTCGCCGTCGTTGCCGGCGCCGCCGGCGCCTACATCCTCGTTCGCCGCGAGGCCGTATCGGCCCTGCCCGGCGTCGCGATCGCGGTCGCCCTGGTGCCGCCGCTGACCACCGTCGGGATGACCCTGGAGGCGGGCGAGTCGTCGCTGGCCGGCGGGGCGCTGCTGCTCTACCTGACGAACCTGGCCGGGATCATCCTCGCCGCCTCGGTGGTGATGCTGCTGCTCGGGGTCGGCGCCCACCCGACCGAGGGCGGCTTCTCACGCCGGGTGAAGCTCGGGCTCGCCACGGCCCTCAGCGCCGCGATCCTGGTCGCGGTGCCGCTGGTCGAGCACACCCGCCGGAGCTTCCACGACTCGCGGGACCTCGGCGACGCCGAGATCTACGCCAAGCGCTGGCTCGATGGATCGGGACTGACCCTCGGCGAGGTCGAGCTCGAGGGCACCGCTGAGATCCTGATCGAGGTCTTCGGGCCCGACCCGCCCCCGAGCCCGGAGCCGCTCGCCGCCGACCTCGCCCGCGAGCTCGAGGAGGAGATCACCCTCGACGTCCGCTGGACGCCGGTCGAGACCACCCGGGTCACGGCGGGGCCCTGAGCGGAACCGTGGCAGCGGGAAAGAGGAGCCCGAAGGGGAGTGGCGGCAAGCGGGTCGAGGCTGCGGGGGGCGTCGTGATCCGCGAAGGCGATCCGCCGCTGGTCGCGGTGGTCCACCGGCCCCGCTACGACGACTGGTCGTTGCCGAAGGGGAAGCTCGATCCGGGGGAGGGCTTCGAGGAGGCGGCGCTGCGCGAGGTCGAGGAGGAGACCGGGGTCAGATGCCGGCTCGGTCGCGAGCTCGAGCCGAGCTCCTACCGCGACCAGAAGGGCCGCAAGAAGCTCGTCCGCTGGTTTCTGATGGAGCCACTCGGCGCCGGCGGCCGGTTCGAGCCCAACGACGAGGTCGATGAGCTGCGCTGGCTGAGCCTCCCCGAGGCCGCCGAGCTGGTCAGCTACGAGCACGACCGGCGCCTGCTGGCGGCCCTGATCGCAGAGTGAAGGGTCAGGCCGGGTCGGGGGCGGCGCCGGCGGCGGGCGGCGAGGGCTGGTCCGGGGAGCGCGCCCAGACCGTCTGCTGCGGGAACGGGATCTCGATGCCGGCGGCGTCGAAGCCGACCTTGATCCGCTCGCGCAGCTCGCGGCTGACCCGCCACTGCTCGGAGGGTCTCGTCTTGACGACCAGGCGGATCACCACCGAGCTCGCGGCGAGCGCCTCGACTCCCCAGACCTCGGGCTCGCCGAGCACGTCCGGGTCCTCCGCCGCGTACTCGCTCGCGATCCGGCGGAGCAGCTCCTTGGCGGCGGTCAGGTCGGTGTCGTAGGCGACCTCGATGTCGAGCAGCGCTCGCGACCAGTGCTGGGACATGTTGCCGACCCGGAGGATCTCGCCGTTCGGCACGTACCAGACGACACCGTCGACTGCCCGCAGCCGGGTCGTGCGCAGGCTGACGTTCTCGACGACGCCGGTCGCCTCGCCGAGGTCGACGATGTCACCGACCGCGAACTGGTCCTCGAGCAGGATGAAGATGCCGGTGAAGAAGTCCCTGACCAGGCTCTGGGCCCCGAAGCCGATCGCCAGCCCGGCGACACCGGCACCGGCCAGCAGCGGCGCGAGATCGACCCCGAGCTCGCCGAGGGCCAGGAAGACCGCGACCAGGTAGATGGCGAAGGTCGCCGCGCTCTGCAGGACCGAGCTGATCGCCTCGGTCCGCGGGCCCGACCGGGCCGCCGCCTCCTCGTCCTCCCGCAGAGCGGGGGTGAACTCGATCGCGGCCTGCATCCGCCGCCGCACGGCGTTGTCCCCGGCGCGCCGCACGGTCGCGGCGATCGTCCGCCGCACGAGCCGGGCGATCACGAAGGCGCCGAGCAGGATCAGCGCGATGCGCAGCGGCGTTCCAAGGGCCCAGTCGCCGACGTCCGCAAGGGTGTCGGCGGCGAGGATCGGCTCAGCCGGCACGTGAGCCCCCGGGGCCTGAGTTGTGCGGCTCTGCCACGCGGCAAAGCTACCCACCGGGGCGGCGGTCAGCGGGGATCGGGACCCCGTCGGCGGGCGGGCCCGCCGTCAGTCGATCGGGATCTCCTCGACCGCGGCCGGCGCCGGCGGCGTCCGGTCGAGCCGCTCGATGTAGTGGTCGAGCAGCGTCCGCAGCGTCGTCAGCGCCTCACGCTGGAACTCCGTGATCTGCTCGCGCAGCTCCGGCGGGCCGCTGGCGCGGAGCAGGTCGGCGGTGCGGCAGATCGGACAGAGCTCGACGCACTGCGTCTCGCCCTGGTGGCCGCTGGCGGAGGCGGCGGCGCCGAGACCGTCGCGCAGCGCCCGCCACGCCTCGGCAGCGTCCTCGGCCGCCGAGCCGGGGCCGCTCGCAGGCTGCTGCGGCTCAGGCACGTGCCGCCCCCGCGCTCGGTGCCGGCTCCTGCGCGGCCGCCGTGTCGCCGGCGTCCGCCTGGCGTTCGTCCTCGAAGCTGACCTCGAGGTTGCCGCCCTCGAGCTTCGCCCCGCTGGGCCGGTGGCGGCTCAGGGCCGGGGGCAGGATGATCGTCCGCTTCTCGCGCCCGGCGCGGACGATCAGCTCCTGTCCGACCTTCTTCAGCGTGAGCTCGTCGCGGTCGGCGAACGGAACGCGGATCGACAGCACCGTCTTCCCGTCATGGGTTCCGATCCGGTGCGCCAGCTCGTCGTGCAGGACCGCGGCCGGGTCGCTGTCGGCGAACAGCTCGGAGCCGAGCCGATCGAGCATCCGCGCCCCGAGCACCTCCTCGTCGAAGTACCGGGCGGTCAGCAGCGGCACCGGCCCGAAGCCCTCCCGGACCAGTTCGAGGTTCTCGCTCTGGCGCTCACGCCAGGCAGCGAAGTAGCTGTCGGCGACGTCCTCGGGGAAGACCCGGTTGACGATCACGGCATCGGTCAGATAGCCGTACAGGTTCAGGTAGGTGAAGGTGCGCTGGGCCTCGCGAATCACCATCCGGTCGGGGTTCATCACGAGCCTGATCGAGGTCCGCTGATGGTCACCGAGGATCTCGTTCATGGCGATCAGATTGCCGACCAGCCGCTGCACGTCGGCGAAGACGTCGTCGCTGGGCAGCGCGATGTCCATGAAGGTGCGGGCGAGCGGCCGCGCCGCGCTGACCAGCCGGCGCTCCCAGGGCAGCACCTTGTCGAGCCACCACCGCGCGACCTCGGGAAACGAGAGCAGGCGCAGGGTCTCGCCGGTCGGCGCGCAGTCGACGATGACGACGTCGAAGCGGCCGGACTCGTAGTGGCGCTTGATCTGCAGCAGGCTGAAGAGCTCGTCCATCCCCGGCGGGACGGTCAGCTCCTCGGCCGCCACTCCGAGCACGCCGTGATCAGCGAGCAGGCGGCTGAGCCAGTCCTGGACCGCCGCCCAGTTGCTCTCCATCTCGCGCTGCGCCTCGACCTCCTGGCCCCAGAGGCAGTCGGCGATCGGCTCGGGCTCGGGCCCGAGATCGATCTCGAGGGAGTCGGAGAGGCTGTGTGCCGGGTCGGTCGAGAGCACCACCGTGCGCAGCCCCGCCTCGGCGCACCTGCGTGCCGTCGCCGCGGCGACGCTCGTCTTACCGACACCGCCCTTGCCCGTATAGAGAATCGTTCGGGGCGGCTCTCCCGGCCCGTTCTGAAGCGGGTCAGGCATGGCGGCAGGGTAGTCGATCGGGTCTGCATCGGGGCGGCGATCGGGTCGCATCGGGCGGGCTCCGCGCGCTCCGCTAGCCTCACGCGTCCCCAAGGCGAGAAGTCAGGTGCCCCCGCACTCAGCTCCAAAGACATCGATCGCGATCGCGGTCCGCAGCCTCGCGGCTCCCGGCGGCGGGCGATGAACGGCAGGCGAGCCGCAGCGGGCCTGCGCTTCCTGCTCAGCGCCGAGGGCTGGCCCTACCTGCTGGTGCCGTTCATCCCGGTCGCGGTGGCGCTCGAGTTCGCGCACGCCTCGGCGACCGCGATCTTCGCCATCGCGGCGGTCGCGATCATCCCGACGGCGGCGCTGATGGGCCGGGCAACGGAGGAGCTCGCCGCGAAGTCGGGCCCGGGAATCGGTGGGCTGCTCAACGTCACCTTCGGCAACGCCCCGGAGCTGATCATCGCCCTGTTCGCGCTCGAGGCGGGCCTACAGGAGGTCGTCAAGGCCTCGATCGTCGGTTCGATCCTCGGCAACGTCCTGCTCGTGCTCGGCGCCGCGATGATCGCCGGCGGGGTCGGGCGCGGCGGCGAGCTGCAGCGCTTCGACCGGACCGCCGCCAATGTCCAGTCGACGATGCTGTTCCTCGCGGTCGGGGCGTTGTTGATGCCGGCGATCTTCGAGATCGTCCAGGGCAGCGGCCTGCCGCCGGTCGGGCCGGAGCTGGTCAACTACGACAGCACCGTCGAGCACCTCTCGCTGGCGATGGCCGGTGTCCTGATGCTCACCTACGTCGTTGGCCTCTTCTTCTCGCTGAAGACGCACAAGGACATCTTCAATCCGGTCGCGGAGTCCGGGCATGACGAGGGGCTGTGGGGCTGGTCGACGCGCAGATCGGTGACCGCGCTGGCCGTCGCTGGGCTCGCCGTCGGGCTGATGTCCGAGATCCTCGTCGGCTCGATCAGCGAGGCGTCCGAGTCGATCGGACTGAGCGAGTTCTTCGTCGGAATCATCGTCGTCGCGATCGTCGGCAACGCCGCCGAGCACTGGGTCGCGGTGCTGGTCGCCTACAAGCAGAAGATGAACCTCGCGGTCAACATCTCGATCGGCTCCAGCGCCCAGGTGGCCCTGTTCGTCGCCCCGGTGCTCGTCTTCGCCTCGTTCCTGATCGGCCCGGAGCCGATGCCGCTCGTCTTCAACGGCTTCGAGCTGGGTGCCGTGATCCTCGCCGTGCTGGTCGCCAATCAGGTCACCCAGGAGGGCGAGTCAACCTGGTTCGAAGGGGTGCAGCTGCTGGCGCTGTACGCGATCCTCGGCGTCGCCTTCTTCGTCGCCTGAGCCGGTGCTCAGGCGACGAGCTCGGCCAGCGCCGCCAGCACGACGTCGTCGTGCGTCTTCGGCGAGACCCTGGGAAAGGCCTTGGCGACTCGGCCCTCGGGGTCGATCAGGTAGGTCGCGCGCTTGACGCCCCAGTACCTGCGGCCGTACATGTTCTTCTCGACCCAGGTTCCGTACGCCTCGGCGACCGCGTGATCGGCGTCGGCGAGCAGGGTGAAGTCGAGCCGGTGCTTGTCGGCGAAGCTCGCGACCGCGGCGACCTCGTCCGGCGAGACCCCGACCACTCGTGCCCCCGCCGCCGCGTAGTCAGGGGAGCGGTCCCTGACCGAGCAGGCCTGGGTCGTGCACCCCGAGGTACCGGCGCGGGGGTAGAAGTAGAGGACGAGCCAGCCGCCGGCCGCGTCGGCGAGCGAGAACCGCTCGCCGTTCTGGTCGGGCAGGGTGAACGGGGGCGCCTCGACGCCTGGCTCGAGCATCGTTCGCGCCCGGGTCAGTCCTCGCGGCCCGGGTCCTGACCCTCCTCGCCCTCGTCCTCCTCGCCGTCGTCCTGGCTCAGGGCCGTGGCGGAGATCGATCCACTGCCGCCGGGGTGGTAATGGGTCTGGAAGGTCTCGAGCGCCTCGTCGAGGCGGGCCTCGTCGACCGGGACGGAATCGGAGATCCGGACCCATTCGGCGCCCTCGTAGTCCTCCATGTTGAAGATCTCCTGGTCGATCGAGGACGAGTCGTCGACGATCACGACGACCTCGGTCTGCGGGTTGAAGTACGTCCCGGGCTGGATCGCCAGCTCTTCGAGCTCGTAGGTGTTCTCGGTGATGTCTTTCTCTTCAGGCATGGGCACCGTTATAGCCGCTCGGGGCCGCCGGGCGCTGACTCACTGACCGAGGTTCTCCAGGTCCCGGAGCTGGCGGGCGACCTCCGCCTCCACATCCAGCGGCTCCTTGCCGCTGCGCAGGCGCCGCGCGTTGCGGGCGACGACCAGCTGCCGGACCTCCTCGACGAGCTCGGGATCGGCATCGAGGTCGAGCTTCGGCGCGAGCAGCTCTCGCATCTCCGCCTCCACGTCGAGGACCGGCTCGCCCCGCTCCGCCTGGCGGAAGGCCTTCGCCTCGAGCATCTGCCGGATCTCCGCCTCCCGCTCCTCCCGTGAGACCCCGTCGGTCGAGCCGGCAGGCGTCAACTCGTGGTCCATCGCGAACGCGCCCTTGCCGATCTGCCTGTAGACGGCGCCGGCGCCGGCGAAGGCGATCGCCGAGATCGGCACCGCGAGGAAGACCACGATCAGGATCACGTCGCCGTTGCTGATGGCAAGCGGCAGCATCCCCTCCAGGGTACCGCCGCGGCTCTCGCTGCAGGCGAGTGCGGGTGCGCGGGGCTCCGCCGCGGGGACCGGCGGTACGGCCCGCCGGTTGCGGTTCGCCGCCGCCTGGGCTATCCTTCTCACTGGTTGACTGACCAGTCAATCGGTTTGGCCGCGTGCCATGCCGAGCGCCTTATCGGGCAGCAGTTGATTGCCCAGCGGGCGGGGCGAAGCCGCGGACCACGGAATCCGACTTACAAGGAGTGATCCACGGTGGTTGATTTCACCCTGACCGACGAGCAAGAGGACCTCCGCGAGATGGCGCATGCCTTTGCGGAGAAGGACATCCGCAAGGTCGCCGCGGAGTACGACCGCGACGGCACCTGGCCCCAGGACATCATCGAGAAGGCCTGGGAGATCGGCCTGATGAACACCCACACGCCGGCCGAGTACGGCGGTCCCGGCCTCGACTATCTGTCGGGCTGCCTGATCGAGGAGGAGCTCGGATGGGGCTGCTCCGGCATCGGCACCTCGCTTGCGGCCAACGGCCTGGCCAGCGCGCCGGTCGCGCTCGGCGGCTCCGAGGAGGTCAAGAAGGAGTACCTCGGCATGCTGACCGAGGCGCCGAAGCTCGCGAGCTTCTGCCTGACCGAGCCGGACGCCGGCTCCGACGTATCGGGGATGAAGACGACCGCCACCAAGAAGGGCGACAAGTGGGTCATCAACGGCTCCAAGTGCTTCATCACCAACGGCCAGTACGCCGACTGGTACACGGTCTACGCGAAGACCGACAAGGACGCCGGCCACCGC
Organism: uncultured Solirubrobacterales bacterium; assembly: GCA_963700785.1. Lineage (GTDB taxonomy): Bacteria > Actinomycetota > Thermoleophilia > Solirubrobacterales > 70-9 > CAXMST01. The sequence continues at coordinate 68,857 of CAVOYZ010000018.1, read as the reverse complement.
GGCATCTCGGCGTTCGTCGTTCCGCGCGACGACACGATCGTGATCGACAAGAAGGAGGACAAGCTCGGACAGCGCGCCTCGAACACGGCGACGGTGACCTTCAACGAGACCGAGATCCCGGTCGGGAACATCCTCGGCGAGGAGAACCACGGGTTCAAGCTCGCGATGATGGTCCTCGATCGGACTCGTCCCGGCGTCGCCGCGATGGCGGTCGGGATCGCGCGCGCGGCCTTCGAGCACGCCTGCGAGTACGCGAAGGAGCGCCAGCAGTTCGGCGTGCCGATCGCGATGCACCAGGCGGTCTCGTTCATGATCGCCGACATGGCGACCAAGGTCGAGGCCGGCCGGCTGCTCACCTGGCAGTCGGCGGCGCTGCTCGACAACGGCCTGCGCAACTCGCTGGCCGCGAGCCACGCGAAGCGCTTCGCCGGCGACTCCGCGATGGAGGTGACCACCGATGCCGTGCAGGTCTTCGGTGGCTACGGCTTCATCAAGGACTACCCGGTCGAGAAGCTGATGCGCGACGCGAAGATCATGCAGCTCTACGAGGGCACCTCGCAGATCCAGCGTCTGGTCATCGCCAAGGAGGTCCTGATGGGTCGCGGCACGAACGAGCCGCTGCCGGAGTCGATCGCCAAGGACGCCGAGAAGGAGGCCGTCCCGGCGTAGGCCCGGCCCTCGAGCCATCCCCAGACGGGGATCCGTTTCTAGGAAGAGCCCCCGGCATCCCGGGGGCTCTTCTCGTTGGCCTTCGGATCGGGCCCCGGCGCTTCCGGGGGGTCGTGAACTAGTCGATTCCCGCTGCGGCGTAGTCGGCCAGCGCCATCACCGTGAGCTGCGGGTTGACCGTGATCGCGGCCGGAAAGACGCTGGCGTCGCAGACATACACGCCGGCGGTCCCGCGAACTGCGAATCCCTCGTCGACCACCCCCTTCTTCGGATCGCGGCTGATCGCGTTGCCGCCCTGCGGATGCGAGCTATGCAGGGTGATGTCGGTGTTGTCGCGGACCGTGTCGCCGATCGCGTGGAGCCCGGCGCGATCGCTGATCGGCAGGTAGCGAAAGGTCGGAGGCATGACCCGCAGTGCCCCGGCCTCGAGGAAGGCGGCGCCGATCATCTCCAGGCCGGCGGTCAGTCGGGCCAGATCGTCGGGGTGGGGGCGATAGTCGAGTTTGATCCTGCGCCCCCCGAACCCAGAGCTGATCCGGCCGTTGCCCCTTGTTCCAACAACTGAGCCGGCGCTGGCCATGTGCGCGTAGCGACGCATGTTCTGGAAGTGGTCATCGAACCAGCCGGGCATGAACAGCGACTGCGCGCCCACCGGGTTGAACCAGGATTCGATCACCAGGCCCTCGTCACCCGGCGGCCTCAGGTAGTGGGAGATCTGCAACCCGTCGTAGGCGTCGATTCGCTCAGCGAACTCCGCCGTCATCGGGGCGCCGAGGTTGAACGAGAGCCCGCGTCCGGTTTGCCCACCACCGAGCCCGCTGCGTTGCAGGATCAGGCTGGACGCCAGGGCCCCCGCGGAGAGGACCACGGTGTTCGCGCTGACACGCAGCCGGCGGCCATCGGAGAGCCTGCAGTCGAGGGCACAGTTCGTGCCGTTGCGGCCGCGGATGCGCTCGACCTCGCACTCACTGAAGATCCGCACCGAGTCGACTCCGAACTCCCGCTGCGCCCGCGGCAGGGTCGTGTCCAGAGCCGAGAGCTTCTTGCCGAAGCGACAGCCGATATTGCAGTAGCCACAGCCGAAGCAATCGGCGAGGTTCGCCTCGACCACCTCGAACTCCCCAGGCGCCCGGTCGAGCCCGAGCTGGCGAATGCCCTGTTCGAGCTTTGAGCCGCCTGCGCCCAGATGCGAGAGCCCCGCCTGTGATGTCACCGGCAGCCACTCGCGGATCCGTGAGAACGAGGCGTCGAGCCGCGCCGGGTCAAGGCCCGCATCGAGTCCGTCGCCGTCGTTCCAGCGATCGAGCACATCGGCGGGGAGGTCGAAGCAGACGGCGTTGTTGACGACGGTCGTGCCGCCGACGCACATCCCCTGCAGTACCTGGAAGCGGGCATCGGTGGAGAGTTGGAGGCCCCCGTCGGCGTAGAGATCAGAGAACTGACGCCGTTCGTCCTCGGTGAAGTCGGCCGGATCGACGTGGAGGCCGCGTTCGAGCAGCAGCACGTCGCGCCCGCGCCCGGCCAAGCGGTGGGCCAGGATTGCGCCTGCCGCGCCCGAGCCGACGATCGCGACGTCGGCTGTGACCGCCTCGGCGTCGATCTCTCGCGGGGTGCGTACGTCGAGCGGCTGCCGATCTGTGTCGACACTCGCCAGCGCCGCCGAGTAGCGCGGGCGTTCGGAGAACGGCACGTAACCGGTGCTCTCGTGGGTTCGCGGATCGGAGTAGTAGCCGATGAACGTGAGTTGCTGCGCGGCGAACAACATCGACTGCACCAGCCGCCGGAGAAACCCCGGCAGGCGACGCTCGCTGACGTCGTTGATGAACGCCCGCTCGACGAAGCTGAGCCGGCGCTGCGGAGAGAGCAACGGAAGCGGCGGGCGGAACCTGACCAGCGGATAGATGGTCAGCGCTGTCAACGCGAGCTTGGACTTCCGCTTTGCCCTCGCGCGCAGGGAGTAGAGATAGCCGTCGATGTTCGCGGCGACCTGCTCGGCGGTGAGCACCTCGTCATCCCCGAGGACCAGGATCTCAGCCATCGCCATCACCGTCCGGTGCTGGTGCGGGGCCAGGTAGCGAAGCCGGTAGCGGGCCCGGCCTGCGCGGGCGCGCAGCCAGCTCAGCAGGGCCACCACCACCGTCGCCAAGCCCAGCCAGACGTAGAGCAGCGTCTTGGGGTCAGGCAGGCCGAGGCCGGGCGGCGCGTCGAACGATCCACTGATTGCTCCGACGCCGCCGAACGCCAGCATCACGAGCAGCGACCCGATCAGAAGCAGGTGGCCAAGGATGATCGCCACGACCGCCCAGGCGTTGCGACGGACGTCGCCGAACGCGGCCATCGCGAGCATCGCAAAGAGCCCGTCCTTGGCGACCGAGTTGGCGACGAATGGGAACTCCGCGTCGCCGAAAACCCCCTGCACGAGGTAGCTGGTCGCGAGCAGCGCAAAGATCACCGCCAGCAACCCGCAGGCGACCCGGAGCCGGCGCTCCTCGGGCGTCAGCTCGGCGGCGGATCCGACCGGCCCAGCGCTGGTAGCCCCAGCGTTCGCGCCGCCTCCTCCCGATCGTAGAACTCGCGCACCCGGTGGCATTTGCCGTTCTCGTTGAAGCTGAAGACCTGAACCACCTCGTCCGAGACCTGGAGACCGCTGTGGGACCCCTGCCCCTGTCGCCGGGCGAGCACCACGACGTCGCTTCCCTGCTCGGTCACCTCCAACAGCTCAAAGTGCAGCTGGCCCACGGCCGCGCGCCACTGGTCCCAGAAGCGCTCGACATCGTCGGTCCCGAGGTAGGTCTGGGCGTCCGGATCGGCCTCCGGCTGGACCCACTCGACCTCGGAAGTCATGTGCTCGAGGATCCATTCCCTGTTGCCGGCGTTCCAGGCCTGGTAGCCCTCGATGACGAGTTCCGAGTAGGACATCGGGTTGACCTCAGGGTAGTCACTCCGTGGCACGCGCGCCTCTCGCCGGTTCGCTCGCCGCGGCGAGGCGGCGGGCCTCCGCGGCCAGTGGCTGGGCTCCCAGCCGTCCCGCCCGCTCGGCGACGGCATCGAGCGCCCGCGCGCCCTCCTCGGGGTCGGCCTCTCGCAGTCGCCAGCCGGCCAAGAGGCTCGCCCTTGCGGCGGAATGCGGGCGGCCGGCCCGGTCCCAGCTTGCCGCGGCCTCGCTCAGCACACCGGCCCCTTCCCGCGAATCAGCGAGGGTCGCGCCGATCGCTTCCCGGACGGTGGCGTCAGCTTCCGCGGAGACGCCTTCAGCGGTCGCCACCACGTCGGCCGTGACCTGTGCCGCCGAAGCCGGATCCCTGCCGCCTCGCGCGAGGTTGATCGCTCGCGCGGCGCCGGCCTCGATCGACTGCGATGGAAGCCCGACCCGCTCGCAGGCCGCCAACGCATCCGCGAAGACGTGGTCGGCCTGGTAGTCCTCGCCGGCGATGGCGAGCAACCAACCCTTCAGCATCAGGGCCGGGAAGACGAGGTCGATACGCTCCAGCCGGCGCCCTCCGGCGATCGCCCGGTCGAGGGTCCGCTCAGCGGTCGGATCCGCGGCGCACCACAGCAGCCAGCCCCTGCTCAGATCGCTGAAGCAGGACAGGTCGGGCAGGCCCTCGCGCCGTGCCAGCCGCGCGCCGATATCGGTCGACGCCTCGACGGTCGGGCGGTCGCCACGCTTGATCGCGAGGCGGGCGATTCCCCCGTGGAGCTCGATCTGGGCTGGGACGTCCCCAAGTCGGTTCGCGATGGCGAGCGCCTCGCGGTAGGCCTCGGCAGCCCTGTCCAGGTCGCGCTCGGCAGCCTCCAGGTGGGTGCCCAACAACAGCAGCGCCGGGACCGTGGCGGCTGCGTCGGACTCGCGGGCGCCATCGACCGCAGCCTCGAGGTTTTCGCGTGCCTTGTCGTATTCTCCGAGCCGCCCGAACACCCGGCCGAAGGTTGCGTATGCCCGGGTGGAAGCAGCCGGCGCGCCGAGTCGCTGGGCAAGCTCCAGTGACCTCTCCGCCGCGTAGATCGCGAGCACGTTCTCGCCGGCGTGCATGTTGAGCGCCGCCGTCTCCGCATACAGATGGGCCAGCTCCAGCGAGGGCTCCTCGTTCTTGAGCAGATCGATGCCGCGGCGTAGCTGCTCCATCGACGCCGAGCGCTCACCGCGTTGCCCGAGCCCGGCTCCGAGCTTGCGGTGCAACCGGGCCGCCGTCGCCGCGAAGGCGGGCGTTTCGGGATCGAGCTTCTCCAGGCAGCTGCGCCAGGCGTCGAGAGCGCGGTCGCTGCGGCCGATCAGAAGCGCTTCGTCGCCGAGCTTCTCGGCGATCCGAAGGCGGGTGGTCGGGTCGGGGTCGCCGAGCTCGAGCGCCGACTCGTAGAGGTCGAGCGCCTCGGAGGCCGAGTGCACCGAGGCGGCCGCGTCGCCGGCCGTCTCGAGCGTCCGGAGCGCCCCCGCCGCAACCCGCTCGAGGAACTCCGCGTCCTGGCCGGTCTCGAAGCCGGTCCGGCAGGCACGGTCGAAGTGGTGTGCGGCGATCGCGATCATCTCCTCGCCACCCACCCGCTCGAGATCTGCACCGATCTGCGCATGCTTGTGGGCCCGCACCGCCTTCGGGATCCGCGCGTACGCGACTTCCTGGATCAGCGAGTGGCGGAAGCAGTATTCCTGGTCTTCGCCGAGCCGGCTCTCGACGGTTGCGATGATCAGATCCAGGTCGCGAACCCGGGCGAGCGTGCCGCGGAGCTCGATTCCCGCCTCGTCGGAGTAGTCGCGCAGCGTGCTCTCCCAGAAGCGCTCGCCGACTACCGAGGCGTGCTCCAGGAGCTGGCGCTCGGCCCGCTCTAGCCCGTCGAGCTGGGCGGCGAGTACGGCCTGGACGGTCTCCGGTAGCGGCGCCAACTCGATTCGATCCTCGTCCGGGAGGTGCCTCGCCATCTCCTCGGCGAAGAGCGGGTTTCCCCCGGACCGCTCCGCCAGTCGCTCGATCAGCGCCGGATCAGTCGCGGCACCGGCCTCGCTGAGCAGGGCCGCGATCAGCTCGCGCGTCCCGGCCCGGTCGAGCGGCCCGAGCCGCATCGTCGTCGCCGGTCGGCGCCCCGCGCCCCACTGGGGGCGCCGATCGAGCAGTTCCTCCCGCGCCATGCAGACGATCAGCACGGCGCCCCGAGCCGATCGACTGAGGTGTTCGATCAGTTCGAGGGTCGTGTCGTCCGCCCACTGGAGATCGTCGATCCCGATCACCAGCGGCTGCTGGGCCGCCAGCGCCTCGATCGTGGCCTTCATCCCGGCAAACAGCCGGTCACGCCGTTCCTTGGGGTCCCGGTCGGGTCCCGACCCCTCGCCGGCGAGACCGAACGCGGCGCCGACGCCCGCCGCGAGTTGCTCCGGTCCCTCCGGGGCGGCGGTATCCGCGTCGGAGAGCAGCGCTCTGAGGCGGTCGAGGAATAGCGGCGAGTGGGTTGTTTCCTCGGCCGAGCGCAGCCCGAGCTCTTCCGCGAGAAGCTCGCGGAAGGGCCAGAGGGCGCCGCCCGCCGCATAGGCCGGGCAGTGTCCGCGGAGCACGCGGGGGGAGCGCTCGGTCTCGCGCAGACTCTCAACCAGCTCGTCGAACAGACGGGTCTTGCCGATTCCCGCCTCCCCCAGCACGGTGACCAGATGCGGCCGTCGATCGGCGGCTGCGGCTGCGGCCCGCAGCAACTCGAGCTCAGGGGCCCGACCGATCAGCTGCGATACCCGACGGGGCGGCGATGCGGCGATGTCTGCCGGCTCGATCGCCTCGTAGGCAATCACGGGTTCGTCCAGGCCGGGGAGAACAAGCGGCTCGACCGGGCGATAGTCGATCCGGCCCTGCGTGCGTCTCCAGGTACGCTCGCCGACCAGAACCTCGCCCGCCCGACAGGCCTTCTCAAGGCGAGAGGCGAGGTTGACCGCGCCCCCGATCACCGTGTAGCCCTGTCCCACATGCCCCGCCAATACCTCGCCGGAGTTGATTCCGACCCGCAGTTCGAAGTCCGGCAGGCTCTCCGGCAGTTCCGCGTTGACCTCGACCATCGCCCGTTGCATTGCAAGCCCGGCGCGGACAGCGCGTTCGGGATCGTCTTCGTGCGCCAAGGGCGCACCAAAGATCCCCATCGCGTTGTCGCCGATGAACTTGTCGAGGTGGCCGCCGTGCCGGGTTATCTCCTCCGCCAAGCGCCGCAGGCCGCCGACCACAGCCGTCTTGATCAACTCCGGGTCGGCCCCCTGGGCGGCGGCCGTGAACCCGACCAAGTCAGCGAACAGGATCGAGACCTCTCGGCGCTCCTCGGGGTGGGCGGAGCCACCCTCGCGAGGCGGTCGATCGTTACCCGGCGCTGGAGCCCCGCAGCTGCTGCAGAACCGAGCGGCCGGCTCGATCGGCTCCCCACACGAAGCGCAGGTCCTGCTCAGCTCCGCGCCGCAGGCAGTGCAGAAGTTCGCGGAAAGCTCGTTCTCAGCCCCGCAGCCAGCGCATACGGCCCGCCCTGGGTCCATGGCGCGATCATAGCCGCGGTCGATCCACCCGCCGAGTTGCATCTCCACGCCTCCTGGCCGCTTCGCTCACACGCTGGAAGCTACGCCGAGCCGGCACCGCTGTCTGTGCCGCTCATCACAAGCACCCCCGGCCTTCCGAATCCGCGGGGTTGGGCCGGCTCACTTCGGGCAGCTGCGACCGCGAGCCTTGGCCAGGGCGCAGAGCGCCTTCTTGGCCTTGCCCTTGCGGGTCGTCAGGCCGTAGCCGGACTCCGCGCCCTTGCCGGGCTGGTCGCGCCAGCGATGCACGATCACGGTCTCGACCCCGGGCGTCTTGCGGAGCATCTTGTAGGCCCTGACGTCGGTCTTCGCCTGCGCCTTCTGGTCGATCTTCTTGTCGGCCGTGCTGACCCCGGTCTCGGTGATCCAGAAGGGCAGCTGCTCGGCGCCGAAGTCGACCATCACGTCCTTGAGCTCGGCGAGCTGCAGTCGGAGCCCGTCCACGTGCCCGTCCCGCAGCAGCCGGCCGCTGTAGGCGTGGTGGCCGATCGCGTCGGCGCTCGTCGCCGCCCCGGCGGCGAGCACCCGGCGCAGGAACTTGTCGTAGCGCATCGCGCCCTTGCCGTTCTTGGTGAAGGCGGCGAGGCCACCGCTGATCACCGGCATCTGGGGTGCGACCGACTTGACCGCGGCGTAGGCGAGCCGGAGGAGCTTCGCGTAGCGCTCGGGGTCGGGGCCGCCGGCGTAGAAGGCCGCGAAGTTGGGCTCGTTCCAGACCTCGATCCCGCGCGCCTGCGGGTAGCGTGCGGCCGCCGCGGCGACGAAGTCACTCCAGGCGCTGTCGAAGGCGGGAGCCGGCGGGTAGTGCCCGGACTTCGTGCAGCCGGGCGTCTGCGCCGCCCAGCACGGGGCGCCGGTGACGATGAACAGGGGCCGCGCGCCGGAGGCGAGGATCCGCGAGTAGAGCGCGTCGAATGCGCCCCAGTTGTACTGCGCCCTGGGTGGGCTCGACGCTCGGCCCAGGTGAGGTTCGTCCGCAGCGTGTCGCCGCCGAGACGACCGGCGCGGTTGAGCTCGCCCAGCTCCTGCCCCCAGGCCTCGTTGATGCCGAAGTGGAGCGCGGGGTTGGCGCTGCCACGGGGCGATCGATCCGGTGCGCGCGAAGCCGGCACGGGTCGATCTGGAAGTCGCCTCGGGGCTGCGGCCGAGGCGCGCCCTCGCAGTGGTAGGTCCAGCCGGCGGAGCTTCGATAGGCGCGCCAGTCGCACTTCCAGCCCCCTCCGGACTCGCGGCAGCGGATCTCGGGCCGACTCAGGCCGGAGGCGGCCAGCGTCGATGCGAGACCGGTCTGAGCCGCGGTTGCGGCGGCGTTCACGGTGCAGTTCCGCTTGCGAATCCGGAAGCGCTTCCGGTAGAAGGTGCGTGCCGCTGCAGTCGTAGGTGCGGTCGGCGAACTTGCGCGCCTCGAAGCTGCAGTTGAAGCCGCGCCCGAGCAGGCCCCAGCAGAACGCGTCGGTCGCCTCGAGGCCCTTCTTCGCCAGCCGGTCGGGCATCGTCTTGTTGAGGCCGGTCGCGCCGCCGTCCTTGCGGCAGCCGGACCGCTTGAAGCGCAGCCTCGCGCGTGCCGAGCGCAGCTCACTGGTCCCGCGGCAGGAGAGGCTCTTGCTGCCGCGGCGCTCCGCAGCTACCCAGTGGCAGCGGGCGCCGTCGCTTCCGCGCTTGCCGACCTGCCTGCAGCTCACCTTCACCGGTTCCAGGCCGCGCTCCCTCGATCGCGGCCTTCGTCTCGCGCTTGGCGGCTCCGCTGAGGCCGGCCTGCGCCGAGGCCGCGCCCAGCCCGAGGCCGACCGCGACGATCGCGGCGAGCGCGAAAAGCACAGGGGCAGTGGCTGTCACCGGTGAGATCCCACGAACTCCATATCGGTCTCCTCGCCGATCGCCTTAACCCTGGGCGCGGTCTCGACGTCAGTCCAGGCCGCGGCGCCGCCGTTCATGACCCGCTCGAGCCCGGCTGCGGCGGCCCCCCAGGCGCTGGTCAGCGCCGGCACCATCAGCGGCCCGATCACCCGCAGGGGGCGTTCAGCTGCAGCTCGGTCCGGTAGGTGACCGAGACCTGCTCGCCCTCGGCGCGGCCGAGGTCGAAGCGGTCGGTCGTCTGGGCGGCGGCGTTTGCCGCGGTCGCGACCAGCAGTCGTGGCCGCTCGAGCTCGGTGGTGACGATCTCGGCCTCGATCCGGCGGCCCGCGATTCGGCCCCGGACCAGGTGCCGGGCGTTGCGGAAGTAGGGGTCGATCGTCAGCAGCTCGCACTCCTCGACGGTCGGGTGCCATTGCGGGAGGTTGCGGAAGTCGGCGAGGTAGTCGAAGATCCTGGTCTGCGCCCAGTCGGTCCAGATCTCGGCTGAGAACCGCTGTGCCACTCCGCCTCCTCTCGCTTCGGTCGGTGTTGATTCCGCGCGAAGATCCCACATCGGCTTCGGCGCCGTCAAGCCCGGCCCGTTGAGCCGGGTCCGCCAGGGCATAAGGTTCAGTCATGGCGGAACGGCGATCAAAGCCCGTCGCCGAGGCGGCCGCGGAGGCGGCGCGCGTGGCGGAGCGCCCTCGCGGCCGGCGCCGGGGCCGGCCGGCGGGCAGGGCCTCGGACGTGTTTGGCGGCGAGTTGCGGCGTCGCGACGTCTTTCCGCTCCTCGTCCTGCACCTGATTCAGCGGGAGCCGGCCTACGGCAACCGCCTGATCGAGGAGATCGAGGAGATCACCGGTGGGGTGATGTCGGTCAACCCGAACACGATGTACCCGCTGCTCCGCCAGCTCGAGGCCGACGGCAAGATCGAGGGCCAGTGGGAGCATCCCGACAAGCGCACCCGCCGCTTCTACTCGATCACCGACTCGGGCCGCGACGAGTACGACCGCTTGCGGACCGAGCTCGAGCCGTTCCTGGAGACGATGGCGCAGACGATCATCCTGATCAAGCGCGAGATCTACGGCTGATGGCCGAGGTCGGCGGCGAGGTCGAGATCGCGGCCCCGCTGGCCGAGGTCTGGGAGCTCTACTTCGACCCGGCGAGCTGGCGGAGCTGGGTCGACGGCTTCGCCCGCGGATCGGCCGAGTGACGGCTATCCGGAGCAGGGGGGCACGCTGGTCTGGGAATCGACCCCGGCCGGCCGCGGCACGGTCCGCGAGCGGGTCCTCGCGCACGAGCCGCGACGACTGCACCGGATCTCCTACAGCGATCCCGGCTCGGCCGGCGAGCTCGAGACGCGGTTCGAGATGATGCCGGCGGGCGACGAGGGCCGCAGGACCCTGGTCACCCAGACGCAGCGCTATCAGCTGCACGAGGGCGGGCCGCTCGCCGCGCTGACCGATCGCCTCTTCATTCGCTCGCAGATGCGGGGCTCGCTGCAGCGGTCGCTGGCCGGCCTCCGGGCCGAGGCGGCGGCCCGGGTCCCGGTCCGGCCCAGCGACTGACTGGTCAGTCAGCTAGTACCCTCCGACCCGCTTCAAATCTCACGATCGGAGAGAGATGTTCGTCTTCAAAGCTGCAGTGGTCGGTGCCGGAACGATGGGCGGAGAGATCGCCCAGGCGATCGCCGCCGCCGACATCGATGTCGTTCTCAAGGACATCGACCGCAAGTTCGTCGATCACGGCCTCGAGAAGGCTCGCGAGGTGACCAAGGGCCAGCTCGACAAGCTCGTCTCGAAGGAGAAGCTCACCGCCGAGCAGGCTGAGGCCCGGCTCGAGGAGGTGATCGGCCGGATCCACGGGGCGACCGACTACGCCGACTTCGGCGACGTCGACTTCGTGATCGAGGCGGCGCCGGAGAAGATGGAGATCAAGCAGCAGGTCTTCGCCGAGCTCGACGAGGTCACGCCCGGCCACGCGGTGCTCAGCTCGAACACCTCGTCGCTGTCGATCACCGAGATGGCCGAGGCGACGCAGCGCCCCGACAAGGTGATCGGCTTCCACTTCTTCTACCCGGCCTCGGTGATGCCGCTGCTCGAGCTGGTCCGCGGAGAGGAGACCTCCGAGGCGACGGTCACGGCCGCGCTCAACTTCGCGCAGGGGATCAAGAAGCAGCCGATCGTCTGCGAGGAGGTCCCCGGGTTCGTCGTCAACCGGATCCTCAACTCCTCGGTCGCCGAGGTCTGGCGCGAGCAGGAGAGCGGAGGCCTCTCGGTCAAGGCGATCGACGAGGGGATCGCCGCCGCGAACGCGGCGCCGATGGGCCCGTTCATCCTCACCGACTTCCTCGGCCTCGACACGGTGCTGCACGTCGCCGAGTACCTGCGCGACTCATACGGCGATCGTTTCTACGTCCACGGCGGCATGCAGAAGCTCGTCTCGGAGGGCAAGCTCGGGGTCAAGACCGGGGGGGAGGGCGTCTACAAGGACGGCGAGCCGACCCTCGAGGGCGACGCCGAGCCGAACGTCGAGGAGCTGGTCGAGATGTTCTCGCTCAAGGCCCTGGTCGAGGCCTGCCTGATCCTCGAGGAGGGCGTCTGCACGGTCCGCGAGATCGACCTCGGGATGATGGCCGGCGCCGGGCTCGACCCGCGGCGGGGCCTGTTCCCGCCGTTCTGGAAGGCCGACATCGAGGGCCTCGACAAGGTGCTCGAGAAGGTCGAAGGGCTCGCCGAGCGCCATCCGGACCGGTTCACGGTTCCCCGGGTGCTGAAGCGGCTCGTCGCCCAGGGCCGGCTCGGGCTCGCAGCCGGGCAGGGCTTCTACGCCTACCCGCGCGCCGACGAGGGCGATCAGACCGAGACGATCAAGCTCGAGACGCGCGGCGACGTCGCGATCGCCTGGCTCGCGAACCTGCCGATGAACGCGATCAGCCCGCAGGTGCTCGCCGACCTCCGCACGGTCTGGGAGAAGCTCAAGTCGGGCGGCGAGGTGCGGGCGATGGTGATCGCCTCCTCGATCCCGCTGGTCTACTCCGCCGGGCGCCGACATCAAGGCGTTCACGCAGATGGACGAGGCCGGCGGCAGGAGGCTGATCGACGACGGGCACGGGCTGCTGCGCGAGCTCGGCACCGAGAACATCGTCACGATCGCCGCGGTCAACTCGCTCGCCTTCGGCGGTGGCTGCGAGCTGGCGATGGCCTGCGACATCAGGATCGCCGCCGAGTCGGCGGTCTTCGGCCAGCCCGAGGTCAACCTCGGGATCATCCCCGGCTTCGGCGGCACCCAGCGGCTGCCCCGTCTGGTCGGTCCGCAGAAGGGGCTCGAGATGAACCTCGTCGGCGATGCGATCACCGCCGGCGAGGCCTACGAGTACGGGCTCGTCAACCATCTCGTCCCCGACCACGAGCTGTTCGACACGGCGATCGGCTTCGCGCGGAAGCTCGCCGGTCAGGCCCCGGTAGCGGTGCGGGAGATCAAGCGCGTCTCGCACAAGGGCGATCTCGACGAGGGAATCGCGGCCGAGAAGGCCGGCTTCGCCGCCGCGTTCTTCTCCGCCGATGCGAAGGAGGGGATCGCCGCCTTCCTCGGCAAGCGCAGCCCGAAATGGACCGGCAAGTAGCGCGCCGCCGACGAGCGCATCGTTTCCCACGTCATTTGTGGGTAATCGTGCGTTCGGCGCCGGCCGGCGCCTGAGACCGTGGCGATCAGCGCCGACCGGGCGGCGATCGAGCGACTGGCCGAGCTGATCGGCTCAGCCGAGCGGGTGGTGGCGCTGACCGGGGCCGGGATCTCGGTCCCCTCCGGGATTCCCGACTTCCGCACCCCCGGGAAGGGCATCTGGACCAAGGTCGATCCGATGGACGTCGCGACGATCGACGCCTTCCACCGGGACACGAAGGGCTTCTGGGAGTTCTACCGGCCGCGGTTTCACGAGCTCGGCGACAAGCGCCCGAACCCCGCCCATCAGGCTCTGGTCGAGCTCGAGGCCCGGGGCAAGCTCGATGCGGTGATCACCCAGAACATCGACATGCTCCATCACCGGGCGGGCAGTGGCGAGGTGGTCGAGGTCCATGGTTCGATCGCGACCTCCTCGTGCACGACCTGCGGCGCAAGCTGGCGGCTGGAGGAGGTCGAGGCGCTGTTCGAGTCGGACGGGGTCGCCACCTGCAGCACCTGCATGGGCAAGGTCAAGCCGGACGTCGTGCTGTTCGGGGAGATGCTGCCGGAGGCGGCGATCGAGCGGGCCCGGGAGCTGGCCGAGGGAGCCGACCTGATGCTCTGCGTCGGCTCCTCGCTCGAGGTCTTTCCGGTCGCGGGCCTGCCCGAGCTGACGCTCGCCGGCGGCGGCCGGGTGGCGATCATCACCCAGAGCTCGACGCCCTATGACCGGCAGGCCGCGGTGCGGCTCGGCGGCGATGTTGCCGAGCAGTTGCCGGCGGTCCTCGCGGCGCTCGGCTAGCGCCCGCGCCCGCGGCGCGCGCTCACCGCGCCTCCGCGCGGATCGCCCGCCGCGCCATTCGCAGCGTCTCCGAGAGCGTCCGCCGGTCGATCGGGCGCCCGCTGAGCGCCCGCTCGCGAAGCTCCTCGGCGGGCCCGGCGGCCTCGCCGGTATCGCCCCCGGAGCGGGCCAGCGACTCCAGCGCCGCTGCCAGGGTCAGCGCCGCGAGCGCCGGCCGCTGCTCGCGGGCCGCCAACTCGGCCTCGACCAGCAACGCCTCGTGCGCGGCGACCGAGTCGCGGCCACCGAGGACCGCCGCGACCCGCTCCTGGGCCCCGACGCTGTCGATCATCTGCGCGCGCAGGCTGCGCCGCTGCGCCTCCGGCAGCTCGGCGGCCGCCGTCCAGCGCCCGTCGGCAACGTCCTCGCCGCTGCCGTAGCCGAAGCGGACCGCGGTGCTGCGGGTCGGATCGACGTCGGCGGCGTAGGGGTCCGGGGCGGCGACCCGATGGGCGAGCAGCGCCCGGTTGACGGTCCGGGTCATCTCGACCAGCAGCTGATCCGCCAGCTCTCGATCGGAGCCGACCCGCTCGAGCCAGTCCGCGGCGGCGGCCTCGTCCTCGAACGGCCGCGCCTTGATCAGCGTCAGTCGCGTCAGCTGCAGCGGCGTCGCGCCCGGCTCGCCCTCGAGCGCAACCGGCCTGCCCCGCCGGCGTCGCGAGCGGGCCCGGGCGGCACCGAGGGTCCGGACCGCGAGCACGTCGGGGGCGGCCTCCGATTCGCCCTCCGGGCGCGCCACGTAGCGCCCGTCGGCGAGCGCGAGGTCGCCCGGCAGATCGATCTGTGCGAAGGGCAGCAGCGGCACCGGTCGCCGAGCCTAGATCAACGGCTCCGCTGTGGGGAGCCGCGCGACGCGCCGTGAGCCAACCGGCGGTCCGCCGGGGCGACCGCGGCTACTCGCCCGCGTGGGCCCGGCTCGCGCGCTTGTTCTTGGCCGGCAGCGAGGAGCTCGACGGCTTGATCGGCACCTCGGGCTGATCGAGGCTGCCGATCCGGTCGAGCAGCTTGTCCCACTGGCCGGGCTCGAGCAGGCTCGAGTAGCGGCCCGACTTCTCGCCGGGACCGAGGACCGGGGTGAAGCCGAGGTGGATGTGGTCGGCGTGGTCACCCATCGCGAAGGTCGGGCCACCCATCTCCATCAGCGAGATGATCTGCGCCGGCTCCATCGAGCCCTGGAGCTTGAGCAGATCGGTGATCACCGCCTCGGTGATCGAGCCGCGACCCTGGTTGCCGAGGATCGGGATGCCGTTGATCTGGGCGATGTCGACGGCGTTGCCGGACGAGTGCGCCGAGACGTTGCCGGAGGTGGTGTAGACGCTGTGGCCGCACTTCAGCGAGGTGACGGTCGGCCGGAAGCCGCGGGTCGACAGGTACTCCAGCGAGGCGAGCACCCGGCGGTCGACCTGGCCGGTGCGGATGTCGTCGCGGCCACAGGAGTAGAGCTCGATCCGCGGGTCCTTGAGTACGCGCTGCTGCAGCTGGCCCTTCGACATCAGCAGGATCTGTCCGACGGACGCGCGCTGGTTGAAGGGGTTCTTGCCCTCGGCCCGGTAGATCGCCGTCGCCTCGAGCAGCTTCCAGCCGTCGAGAATCGGCTTCGGGTCGATCTTCCGTGAGCCGCGGCCGGCGGGCTCGATCGCGAAATGGACGTGGGAGGCGACGCCGTCGGTCTCGGCGCCGACCTTGCCGATCACGGTTCCGGCGACGACCTTCGATCCCTCGCGCATCGGGCGCGCGTCCATCGTCTTGCTGTTGAACTGGACGACGCCGGTGAAGTAGGCCTTGTAGGTCTCGAAGTCGGCCGCCTTCTCGCCGAGCAACTCGTCGAGCTGGCCGGTCAGGTCGGCCCGCTCACGGTTGGCCTTCCGCTCCGGCAGCGCGAACAGCCGCTGGCGCGAGTCCTCGGTGTCGGTCGGGCCGCGCTGGGCGCTCGGCTCGTCGCTAGAGGACTTGCCCTTCTTCCCGCCCGGCCTGACCAGCTTGAAGTCCGCCGAGGTGAGCTTGCGGTCCTTGGGGGTCGGGATCACCTTGGCGACGGAGCCGACGTTCGCGTAGGTGAACTCGTTGCCGTAGGCGTCGCGGACGATGATGAAGCGGCCGAGCCGATCGTTCTTGCCGATCTTGCGGATCACTCCGTCGTTGACGGCGACCAGCGGTGCGCCCTCCTTGGCGAAGATGTCGATGCCGCGTCGGGTCGGCGAGTCGCTGATCACGTCGGCGACGTTCCCCTCGGATCCCTTCTGGGGCTTCGAGCGGCGGGCGGCGGCGCGCTCGGAGATGTCGTCCGCGTAGCGGGCCTTGGCGGCGACCGGGAAGTGCGCGCCCTCGGTCAGGCCGGTCAGCGAGTCGACCACGGCGCTCGGCAGCTTGCCGTACTGGCGGGCGTAGAGCAGGACCTCGTCGACGTACCAGTCGGCGTGGTTGTAGGCGAAGATCGCGCGCCGCAGGTCCGTCTCGCCGCCGGAGGCCTTCAGGTAGCGGGCGGCGCCGCAGATCGCGTCGACCGGGTTGTAGGGGTCCTTGCGACCGTCCTGGTTGGCATCGACCCCGTAGGCCTCCCAGGTCGGCGGCATGAACTGCATCCAGCCGCGGGCCCCCGCCGAGGAGACGTTGAGGTTGGTGCCGAACGCGGTCTCGATCCGGTTGATCGAAGCGAGCACCTGCCAGGGGATCCCGTACTGGGTGCCGCAGGCCTGGTAGATCGGGAGCAGGAACGGCGGGATCGTGAACTGGTCGATGATGAAGTTCGGGACGCCGATCGGGGCGGGGCCGAAGGGAGCGACGCTGACCGAGGGGTTCGAGTTGGTCGGCGTTCCGTCGGGCTTGCGGATCTCGGGGGGCTCGTCCTGACCCGAGTCGCCGCCGCCCTTCTCGTCCTTCTTCGATGCGTCCTTCTTGGCGGGCTTGCCGTCCTTGTCCTTGAACGGGTTGCCGACGTCGGGAAGCTTCGATGGGTCCTGCTTGGCGCCGCCCTTGTCGGTGCCCTGCTCGTCGAACGGCCCACCACCGCCGCCGCCGGGCGTCGGGGGGAGGTCGGGCTGCTCGCCCGTGCCGGGGGGCTTGGCCTCGGCGGTCTCGTCGGTGTCGGCCGGCCCATCGCACTCCGGGTCCTCGAGGTCGATGAAGCCGTCCTCGTCGTCGTCGACCGTGTTCGAACAGGCGGGGAGGTCGGCGTCGAGCGGCGGCAGGTTACCGCCGTCGGGCAGATCGATCGAGACGCCGGCGCTGCCGACGCCGAGCACCGAGTCGGACTGGGCGCTGACGACCCCCGCAGCACAGATCGCGCCGAGAACGCCCAGCGCGAAGGTGATTAGGAGCCTGTTCTTCATATTCTCTGTCTGCCCTGTCCGAAAGAAGATGTCCCGCCGCCAATGCTAATGCTCTGGCCCGGTTCCTCTCTGCGGTGTAGGCGGAAACCTATCCATCTGAGGGGCGGAATGCAATCAGGGGCCGGCGGGAGCAATCTGCGCTCCTTGTCGGCAGCTTCAGGCGACAGCTTAAGCCGTGAACATGCGGGTTATCGCCGTGCTTCAGCTACCTTGACGGGAGCTGTCCGCTGCGAGAGGAGAAAACGCGCAATGAGCGAGGACGATCCGGGGATCCGTGCGAGGGGCGAGGAGGCCCTCGGCGAGCTCGCCCAGGCGCTGCTCGAGAACCCGCTGTTCAGCCAGGCGATGGGCCGGGCGCTGGGTGCCGGTGAGTCCGCGATGCAGGCGCAAAAGAAGGCCCTGGCAGCGCTTGACGTCGCCAGCGCCGGAGACGTCGACCGGCTCACCCGGAGGATCCGCTCGCTCTCCGACCGGGTCGAGCAGCTCGAGGACCAGATCGACCTGATGACCCGCGAGCTGGGCCGCCGCCAGGGGTCGGACAAACCCTCGAGTTGACCTTTAGCCCGAGGGGCCGGCGAGGGTCGGGTCGGGGCCGCTCGCAAGCGATCGTGCAGCCGCCGCCCCCGGGGGCGACCGTCGGGTGACGGACGCCGCGGCCGCCGCCTCGGCGGCGACCGCCGGGCAGTGCGACGGCGAGCCGGGGGAGGGCGCTCGCGGGCTACTAAGCTGCGCCCTGTGGACAGCGACGATCCCGAGAAGCGGCGCTCCGAGGGCGGGCCCCCGCCCGAGCGCACCGGCGAGGCGCTGAGATCAGCGGTCGAGCGGACCCTCTCGGCGACGGCCGGATCGGCCTCCGAGACGAGGCAGCGGGCCCGCGATCTGCTCGACGAGGTTGCGCGACGCGGTGAGGAGGCGCGCGAGCAGCTCGGCCGGCGCGGGGGCGCGGCGCGCGACGAGGTCGGCAAGCGGGCCGAGGCGGCGCGGGATCAGGTTGCCAGGCGCGGGGAGGAGGCGGGCCAGCGGCTCGCGGACGCGATCGCCGAGCTCCGGATCGCCGACCGCGACGACCTCGGGGTCCTCGGCGAGCGGCTCGCGGCGATCGAGGGCAGGCTTGGAGATCTCGAGCGAATCCTCCGCCGGGAGGCGGGCCCCGGGGAGGAGTCTAACCCTAAGGTCGAGCCTGAGAATAGAACGGAAGAGGCCGATTCCGGTGCCTGAGGGCCGCCGGATCGCGATCGCGGGCATCGCCGGCCACTGGGGAACCGAGCTCGCCCGCCGCCTCGCCCTCGATCCCGCCGTCGAGCGGATCTTCGGTCTCGACACGACCGCGCCGGCGGTCGCCCTCGAGCGGACGGAGCTGATCGAGGTCGACATCCGCAGCCCGGCCCTGAGCCGGCTGCTGCCGATGACGGGGATCGACACCCTCGTTCACTGCGGCATCCGCCGGCGTCCGGAGCCGGGCAGCCCCGCCCGGGCGCTGCACGACATCAACCTGATCGCCACCCTGCAGTTGCTCGCGGCCTGCGAGCGCTGCGAGGCGCTCGAGCGGGTCGTGGTACGAGGGTCGGCCGCGATCTACGGCTCCGATCCGGGGGCGCCGTCGTTCTTCAGCGAGGAGATGGCGCGCAGCTTTCCCCTCCGCAGCCGCCTGCAGCGGGACATCGGCGAGCTCGAGGCGTACTTCGAGAACTTCGCCGATCGCCACCCGCAGCTGACCTGCTGCATGCTGCGGTATCAGCCCGAGCTCGGGCCGGGGCTCGACACGCCGCTGTCGCGGCTGCTCTCGCTGCCGCTGGTGCCGACCCAGCTCGGCTTCGATCCCCGGCTGCAGATGCTGCATCCGGGCGACGCGACGGAGGCCCTGCGGGTCGCGACGCTGAACCCGGTCAGCGGCGCCGTCAACGTCGCGCCGTCCGGCTCGGTCTCGCTGAGGCGGGCGATCCGGATCGCCGGGCGGACCGAGCTGCCGCTCGCGCACCCGCTGTTCGGGCCGGCCCTGTCCGCCGTCGGCGGACGGCTCGGGATCGGCGATCCCGATCGAGAGCTGGTCCGGCTGCTGCGTTACGGGCGCGGGGTCGACAATCGCCGGCTTCGTGAGGAGCTCGGCTTCGAGCCGCGCTTCGACGCGGTCGGCGCCGTGCGCCGCTTCGCCCGCCGCACGCCCGGGCCGGCGATCGCGCCGGCTCCGGCCCTGGCGACGGCCGTCGGCAGGCTCGTCGGGGACCCGCGGTGAGCGCCGCGGGCAGCGACACCCGCTCGCGCCCGGCCGCCGCCGCTGCCGGGATCGACTTCATGCAGACGCTCCGGCACCGAATCGAGATCGGGGCCGATCCGATCGTCGCCGCCGAGGATGCGGCCGGCGCGCTGCCGCCGTCGCTGCGCAACTCGGTCGCGCGGATGGCGGCGAGGCTGCGCGGCGACTACCACGAGGACGAATGGGGGTTCGACGAGGAGTTCGCCGAGGCCGCCTACCCGTTCTTCGAGTTCCTCTACGAGCGCTGGTGGCGGGTCCGCGCCTCGGGCGCCGGCAACGTGCCGACCCACGGGCGGGCGATGCTGGTCGCCAACCACGCCGGCTCCCTGTTCCCCTTCGACGCGGCGATGATCACCGGCGCGATCATGAGGGAGCATCCGCTGCCCCGCTGGCCCCGGTTCATGGTCCTCGACTGGGCCTTCACGCTGCCGTTCGTCGCCCCGTTCATTCGCAGGGTCGGAGGCGTACCGGCAAGTCCCTTCAACGCGATCAGGATCCTCGAGTCCGACGACCTGATGATGGTCTTTCCCGAGGGTGCGAAGGGGACCGGCAAGCCGTTCAGCGAGCGCTACCGGTTGCAGCGATTCGGTCGCGGCGGCTTCGTCGAGGTGGCGCTGCGGACCGGATCGCCGATCGTTCCGATCGCCGTCGTCGGCTCCGAGGAGATCTATCCGATGATCGCCGACGCCTCGGCCGTGGCGCGGGCGATCGGGGCGCCGTTCGTGCCGATCACGCCGACCTTCCCGTGGCTCGGCCCGCTCGGCCTGATCCCGCTGCCCTCGCGCTGGCGGATCGAGTTCTGTGAGCCGATCGACCTCTCCGGCTACCCGCCCGAGGCGGCCGAGGATCGGCGATTGGTGCTCGAGCTCTCCGAGCACGTCCGCGAGACGATCCAGGGCAAGCTCGCCGAGAACCTCGCCGCGCGGGGGTCCCCCTTTGGCTGAGCCCGGGCCGGGCGCCGGGGGCTCGGGCCCGGGCGCGATCTCGCTGCGCGAGGCGGCCCGGCGGGCCGGTGTATCGCAGTCGACGCTGAAGCGCTGGGCGGCGGAGCGGGTGATCCCGATCCGGCGCGGGCAATGGACTCCGGCGGCGGCCGCCCAGGCGCGGGTCGTCGCGAGGATGCGCGACCGCGGCTATTCGCTGCGTGAGATCCGCGGCGCCGTCCGCGACGGCCGGCTGGCCTTCGGCTACGTCGAGGATCTGCTCCCCTCGCCGGAGCGCGGGCGTCCCCGCCGCGAGGCGGCTGAGCTGCTCGGCCTCGAGGACGAGCTCGTCGAGCGGGTGATGACGCTGCTCGGGGTGCCGGTCGCGAACGCGGATCGGCTTTCGGAGGATGACCTCGAGGCGATGCGGATCATCAAGCAGGTGCTGAACTCGGGGCTGCCGCTGGTCGCCCTGCTGCAGCTGATCCGGGTCTACGCGCAGTCGATGCGGCGGATCGCCGAGGCCGAGGTGCGCCTCTTCCACCTCTACGTGCACGAGCCGCTGATCGAGGATGGGATGCCGCCGCTCGAGATGGCCGAGGAGATGAGCGCCCTCGCCGAGCGTCTCTTCCCCGCGATGGCCCCGGTCACCGACTACGTCCACAAGCGCTACCTGCGGCACTACCTCGAGCAGGACGTCGTCGGCCACATGGAGTCGGACCTCGGCCTCGATCGCAAGGCGGCCGGGACCGTCTCGATGGCGTTCTGCTTCGTCGACCTGACCGGCTTCACCAGATATATGGAGGAGCAGGGAGACGTCGAGGCGCTCGATCTGGTCGAGCGGTTCGTCGAGACGGTCGAGGCGACGCTCCCGGTCGAGGCGACGATCGTGAAGACGATCGGCGACGAGGTGATGGTCGTCTCGCCCGACCCGGCGATGCTGGTCGACTGGGCGGTCGGCTTCCTCACCCTGTTCACCGAGCGCCCGCGGCCGCGCGCCGGCCTCCACTTCGGTCGTGCCGTCTACCGGGACGGCGACTACTACGGTCGGGACGTCAACCTGACCCACCGGATCGTCGCCCGGGCGATGGCGGGCGAGGTGCTCGTCACCAGCGGCCTCGTCGACGAGGTCGGCTCCTCGGATCTGGTCGAGTTCGAGCCGATCGGGGCGGTCGATCTGAAGGGCTTCCCGGAGCCGACCGAGCTGTTCGTCGCGGTTCGCCCCTCGGCCTCGGACTGAGCCTGCGGCTGCCGAGGGCCGCCTCGCCGCGGCCTATGATCGTCGCCGATGACGGATTCTGAAGCCCTGCAAGACCTCGCCGGCGAGGTTGCGGCATCGGGCCTGATCGCCCGCGGCAGCGACGGCGTCGTGATGCTCTCCGGCGGTGCCGACTCCGCCTGTCTGGCCGACGCCGTGGTGCGGATCTGTGGTCCGCAGTCGGTCTCGGCGGTACACCTGAACTACGGGCTGACCGAGTCGGCGGCCCGCGGCGAGGAGGCGGCCCGCGCGCTCTGCGCCAAGCTGCGCATCGATCTGCACATCGAGCGGCCCACGATCGAGGGCGGCAATCTCCAGGGCCGGGCGCGGACGCTGCGCTACGAGGCGGCGGAGCGGCTTCGCGCCAGGCTCCGGGCCGATTGGATCGCCACCGGTCACACCCGCACCGACCTTGCCGAGACCCTGCTCTACCGGCTCGCGGTCTCACCGGGCTCGCGGGCGCTGCTCGGGTTGGCCGAGCGCAACGGTCGCGTTGTCAGGCCGATGCTCGGGCTCTCGCGGGAGCGGACCCGGCGGGTCGCATCCGCTGGCAGCCTGCCGTTCGCCGACGACCCGTCGAACGCGCTGCCGCTCTTCGCGCGCAACCGGATTCGCGCCGAGATCGTGCCGCTGCTCGAGGAGATCGGCCCCGAGTTCGAGCGCAACGCAGCCGAGACCCGCGCCGAGCTGGTCGAGGACGCGGAGCTGATCCGCGAGCTGGCCGGAGACGCGATCGCGGCGGCCGGCTCCGCCGCCGGCGCTCCGATCCGCCACGAGGAGCTCGTGACGATGGCCCCGGCGCTCCGGCGAGCGGTGCTGACCGCGCTCGCCGAGTCCGTTGCCGGCGGCCGCCCCGTGCGGATCGGCCGCGCCAGGGCGGGGGAGATCATGCGCCTCGCCGCCGACCCCGAGGGCGGCGTCGTCGAGCTCGGTCGCGGGCTGACGGCGGTCGCCGAAGCGGGGACCGTCCGCTTCGCTGCAGGCGGCGAGCGACCCCTGCCCGAGGCGGTGCGGCTGACGATCCCCGGCAGCACCCGCTACGGCGACTGGGAGATCAAGGCGACGCTCGCCGGCGGCGACCTCGAGCCGGAGGGGCCGGAGCTGGCGACGCTCGACGCGGAGCGGCTCGGCGCCGAGGTCGAGATCCGCTGCTGGCGCGAGGGCGATCGGATCCGGCCGCTCGGCCTGGCGGGGACGAAGTCGCTCCAGGACCTGTTCACCGATCACGGCGTGCCGCGCTCGCTCCGGCACCGGCTCCCGGTCCTGGTTGCCGACGAGCGGATCGCCTGGGTCGCCGGGGTCGCCGTCTCCGACGAGTTCCGGCTCAGCCCCGACTCAGCGCGGTCCGCCGTGATCACCGCCCGCGCCCTCCCGGGGCCGGCCTCGCCGTAGGTATCTAGACTGGCCGCGATGAGTGGACCGCCCGGCTCCAGCGACCCGGAGATTGGAGAGGTGCTCGTCTCGAGCGAGGATCTCCACCAGAGGATCGGCGAGCTGGCGGCCGAGATCGACCGCGACTACGCCGACCGCGATCTCGTCCTGGTCGGCGTGCTGAAGGGCGCGGTGATGTTCATGGCGGACCTGATGCGCGAGATCTCGACGCCGTGCGAGGTCGACTTCATGGCCGTCTCCAGCTACGGCTCGGCGACCGACTCGAGCGGGGTGGTCAGGATCCTCAAGGACCTCGACACCCCGATCGCGGCCCGCGACGTGCTGATCGTCGAGGACATCATCGACTCCGGCCTGACGCTGAACTACCTGCTGCGCAGCCTGCGGGCCCGCGACCCGCGGTCGGTCGAGGTCTGCGCCCTGCTGACCAAGCCCGAACGGCGGCGCGTCGACCTACCCGTCCGCTACGTCGGATTCGAGATTCCGAACCGGTTCGCGATCGGCTACGGGCTCGACCACGCGCAGCGCCATCGCAACCTCGATTACGTGGCCGTCCTGAACCAGTGATCCCAGGGCCCGAAACCCTTTAGGAGGCACTGAGGGACCCTGGTACGCTGAGTGTCAGGCGGATCGGGAGATCCCCTTTGATGATGCGTTTTTGCAGCCATTCCGAGAGCGAGGCGACGCGGTGAGGCGCGTTTCGCGCAGCGGTGCCCTGGTGCCGATCCTGATCGTGATCGTGCTCGCGTTCTTCGCGCAGCGGATCATCTCACCGACCACCGAGGAGCCGGAGCCGACCTACTCCGAGTTCATCGCGCAGATCAACGGCGACCAGGCCTCGAACATCGAGTCGGTCGAGATCAAGACCAACGACAACACGATCAAGGTCACCGAGACCGACGGCACCGAGTTCTCGACCGGCTACCCCGACAACACCGAGCAGGAGCTCGTCAACACCCTCGAGCGCCAGAACATCGAGACCAAGGTCGACGGCAAGGGCGGCTCCTCGATCCTCAGCCTGCTCACCTACATCCTTCCCTTCGTGCTGATCCTCGCCTTCTGGATCTTCCTGATGAATCAGATGCAGGGCGGTGGCTCGCGGGTGATGAACTTCGGCAAGTCGCGCGCCAAGCGGATGTCCGTCGACGCCCCGAAGATCACCTTCCGCGACGTCGCCGGGGTCGATGAGGCGGTCCAGGAGCTGCACGAGATCAAGGAGTTCCTCGAGAACCCGAAGAAGTTCCAGGCGCTCGGCGCGCGGATTCCGAAGGGGGTCCTGCTCTACGGCCCGCCCGGCACCGGCAAGACGCTGCTCGCCCGGGCGGTCGCGGGCGAGGCCGGGGTGCCGTTCTTCTCGATCTCCGGCTCGGACTTCGTCGAGATGTTCGTCGGCGTCGGCGCCAGCCGCGTCCGCGACCTGTTCGAGCAGGCCAAGCAGAACTCCCCCTGCATCATCTTCATGGACGAGATCGACGCGGTCGGGCGCCATCGCGGCGCCGGCATGGGCGGTGGCCACGACGAGCGCGAGCAGACGCTGAACCAGCTGCTGGTCGAGATGGACGGCTTCGAGATGAAGGACAACATCATCCTGATCGCCGCGACCAACCGGCCCGACATCCTCGACCCGGCGCTGCTGCGCCCGGGCCGCTTCGACCGCCAGGTCGTCGTCGACCGCCCCGACCGCAAGGGCCGCAAGAAGATCCTCGAGGTTCACACCCGCGGCAAGCCGCTCGCCTCCGCGCTCGACCTCGACGTGCTCGCCGGTCAGACGCCGGGCTTCACCGGAGCCGACCTCGCCAACCTGATCAACGAGGCGGCCCTGCTAACGGCCCGCAAGGGCAACCGCGAGATCACGATGGAGGAGCTCGAGGAGGGGATCATGCGCGTGATCGCCGGACCCGAGAAGAAGACCCGCGTGATGAGCGAGAAGGAGCGGCTGATCACCGCCTACCACGAGATGGGCCACGCGATCGTCGGCCACGTGCTGCCGAACTGCGATCCGGTCCACAAGGTCTCGATCATCAGCCGTGGCCAGGCGCTCGGCTACACGATCAGCCTGCCGACCGAGGACAAGTTCCTCACCACCCGGGCCGAGCTCGCCGACACGATGGCGATGACCCTCGGCGGCCGCGCGGCGGAGGAGATCGTCTTCAGCGAGATCACCACCGGCGCCTCGAACGACCTCGAGAAGGTGACCGCGACCGCGAAGCAGATGGTGATGCGCTACGGGATGTCCGAGCGGCTCGGGCCGCGCGTCTTCGGCCACGATCAGAGCCAGCCCTTCCTCGGCCGCGACATGTCCTCGGAGCCCGACTACTCGGACGAGATCGCGCGCGAGATCGACACCGAGATCCGCCGGGTCGTCGAGGAGGCCCACCAGACCGCCAAGGACATCCTCTCCGAGCATCGCGATGGGCTGGAGCGGATCTCGAAGATCCTGCTCGAGCGCGAGACGATCGGCGCCAAGGAGTTCGCGGCGCTGCTCGACGGTGCGACCGAGGAGGAGGCGTTCGGTGCCGACGAGGCCGAGGACTCGGGCAGCGTCCCCGAGGAGCCGGAGGCCGAGGTCGAGAAGGGGAGCGGACGCGAGGGCGTGCGTCCGAGCCCGCGGCCGCGTCCCGGCTTCGCCGGCGGCGCCGCCGAGATGCGCTCCGACTGACGAACGCATCGTTGCCCACATATGACGTGGGAAACGGTGCTCTCGCGGTCCGTGTCGCTCGCCCGGGGTTGGTTCAATCCACGAGATGACCGAGCCCGCGCCCCGGATCATCGGGATCGTCAATGTCACCCCGGACTCGTTCTCGGATGGTGGCGAGTTCCTCGACGCCGAGCGGGCGATCGCCCATGGGCGATCGCTGCTGGAGGAGGGAGCTGAGATCGTCGACGTGGGCGGCGAGTCGACCCGCCCCGGCGCCGCGGCGGTCGACGCCGAGGAGGAGTCGCGGCGGGTGATCCCGGTGGTCGAGGGCCTGGTCGCGGCCGGCGCCACGGTCTCGATCGACACCTCGAAGGCGCGCGTCGCCGCCCGGGCCCTCGATGCGGGCGCGAGGATCGTCAACGACGTGACCGCGCTCGGCGACGACGAGATGGCGCCGCTGGTCGCCGACCGGGGGTGCGGGCTGGTGCTGATGCACATGCAGGGCTCGCCGCGGACGATGCAGGAGAGCCCGAGCTACGGGGACGTGGTCGTCGATGTGCGGGCGTTCCTCGCCGAGCGGCTCGGGCAGGCGGTCGGGGCCGGGATCGACGAGCGACGGATCTGGGTCGATCCCGGGATCGGGTTCGGCAAGACCGTCGAGCACAACCTCGAGCTGATCCGGCGTCTCGGTGAGCTGCGTGATCTCGGGCGGCCGATCGTGCTCGGGACCTCCCGCAAGAGCTTCATCGGCAAGCTCACCGGTCGTGACGTCGACCAGCGCCTCGGCGGGACGATCGCCTCGAACGTCCTCGGCATGCTCAACGGCGCGGACCTGCTCCGCGTGCACGAGGTCGCCGAAATGCGCGACGCGATCAAGGTCGCCGGCGCGATCGGCGGTCGACCGTGGCGCCGGCCGGGATAATCGCCCGATGGGCGACGACGTCTGGATCGAGTTGCGGGGCCTGCGGGTGCTGGCAAGGATCGGTGTGACCGATGCCGAGCTCGAGGTCGAGCGGCCGCTGCTGATCGACGTCGACCTGATTCCGCGTGATGTGACCGCGACCGAGACCGACGCGATCGCCGACACGGTCGACTACGCGGAGGTCGCGGCGCTGGTCGAGCGGATCGCGACGGCCGCGCCGCACCGGACGCTCGAGCGACTCGCCGCGGGCATCGCCGCCGAGATCGTCGCCGGTGGCGACTGCGCCGAGGTCGGGGTGCGCGTGGCGAAGCCGGAGCCGCCGATGCCGCAGGAGATCGACCAGGTCGCGGTCAGGGTCGCCCGGAGCGCCGGTTGAGCGTTCCGCAGCGCCGCGGCTACCTCGGGCTCGGCTCGAACCTGGGGGACCGTCAGGCCCACCTGCGGGCTGCGATCGCCGAGCTTCGGGGCGCCGGCGTCCTCGTCGACGCGGTCTCCTCGCTGTATGAGACGGCGCCGGTCGGCGAGTACGAGCACAGCCAGCCCGACTTCCTCAACGCGGTCGTCGCGGTCAGGACCGATCTCGAGCCCGAGCCGCTGCTCGACCTGTGCAAGCGGATCGAAGGCGAGCGCGGCCGGACTGCCGGCGGCCCCAGGCACGGCCCGCGGCCGCTGGACATCGACATCCTGCTGCTCGGTGAGCTGACCGTGGACCTGCCGCGGCTGGCGATTCCGCACGCCGCGATCACCGAGCGACGATTCGTGCTCGAGCCGTTGCTGGAGCTCGATCCGTCGGCCTCGCTGCCCGACGGGACCGGTCTGGCCGGCGCTCTCGCGGGCCTGGCGAGCGAGCGCGTCGCGCGCGTCGGACGGCTCGGCGAGGCCTAGATCCCCCCGCGCCCGGCGGCGGGGGCGGCCTCGATCAGGGGGCTCTTCCAGTCGTCCGGCAGTGCGGCCGGCGCGTAGCCCGGGTACTCGGGGACGAGCGTGAGCGCGTAGTCGCGGCAGGGCCGGCCCGCGAACGCGGGGCGGGCGTCGTCGAGCGTCATCAGCAGTCGCAGGCTGGTCGCGATCTGGCAGTCGGCGACGTTCAACACGTCGCCACCGATCACGCCTGAGGCGAGCAGCTCGTCGACCCGGTCGAGCAGGTCGGGGAGCGCCTCGAGATCGCGGCGGACGTGCTCGTCGTCAGCCTCGTTGAACCGCCTCGAGAGATGGACGAGGGGCGGCGCCGTCTTCGCGGCCAGCGCCACCGGCAGGCCGAGGCGCGCACCCTCGAGGTAGCTGCGGCGGCCACGGGGATCGCGGGCGAGGATGTTCCAGATCAGGCGGCGGGCGAGCGGCTGCAGGGTCTCGTCGGCCCAGCGCTCGGCCTGCTCGACATCGCCGCGAAGCTCGGCGTCGGCCGGCAGCAGCGGCGGCTCCGGAACCGCCCGGTCGAGGGCTCGGGCGATCGCGCCCGTGCCCTGAATCCGCTCGCCGTCGAGCCGCAGGGCCGGGACGGTCACCCCCGGAAAGCCCGCCAGGCGGAGGATGCCCTTCGAGAGCACGGGCACCAGGTCGACCCGGCGGTAGTCGATGCCCTTCCGCTCGAGCATCAGCCGGGCGGCCATCGACGGATGCGACCCGGGTATCACGAACAGAGCGGCCTTCACGGGCACGATCATATCGGGGCGGCGGGGACCCCTATTCTGTGCGCGATGCTGCTCGCAGTCGACGTCGGAAACACACAGACCCAGATCGGCTGCTTCGCCGGCTCGGAGCTTCGCGAGAGCTGGCGCATGGCGACCGAGCCATCCGCGACGGCCGACGAGCTGGCGCTGATGGTCTCCGGCCTCGGGCGGCTGAGCTCGATGGAGTTCGACGGGATCGACGAGGCGATCGTCTCCTCGGTGGTCCCGCGGCTCGCATCCCAGTACGCGATGATGTGCCAGCGGTACCTGAACGTCGAGGCGCTCACCGTCGGCCCGCTGATTCGGACCGCGATGCCGATCCTGACCGAGAGCCCCCACGAGCTCGGCGCCGACCGGGTCGTCAACGCGGTCGCCGCCCACGATCGCTTCGGCGGCGCCTGCGTGGTGGTCGACTTCGGCACCGCGATCACCTACGACGCCGTCTCGGAGGCGGGCGAGTACCTCGGCGGCGCGATCGCTCCCGGGATCGAGATCTCGATCGAGGCGCTCGCGAGCCGGGCCGCGAAGCTGCCGAAGATCGATCTCTCCCAGCCGGCCGCGGTGATCGGCCGCAGCACCCAGCAGTCGATCCAGGCGGGGATCGTCTACGGCTTCGCCGGTCAGGTCGACGGCATCGTGCGGCGGATGGTCGCGGCGCTCGGCGGCAGGGCGCAGGTGATCGCGACCGGGGGTGGGGCGGAGAGCATCCTCCCGTTCTGCGAGTCGATCCACGAGCTCGACGAGATGCTGACGCTGAAGGGCCTGCTGCTGATCCACCAGCGCAACCGGTGAGCGCGGCGGCGCTCACCGAGCCGCTGGCGATCGGCGGCGTCGAGTCCGGCAACCGGGTGCTGCTCGCCCCGCTCGCCGGCATCGGGAACTGGTTCGTGCGCCTGCAGGCGCGCCGCTTCGGCGCCGGGATGACGGTCTCGGAGATGGTCTCGAGCCACGCGCTCAGCTACCGCAACGAGCGCACCCTGCGTGAGCTGCTCGTGATCCACCCCGATGAGCATCCGGTCGCGATGCAGCTGTTCGGATCCGACCCGGCGGTGATGCGCGAGGCGGCGGCGATCGTCGCCGGCGCCGGCGCCGACCTGATCGACCTGAACATGGGATGCCCGGTGAAGAAGGTCTGCAAGACGGGGGCGGGGGCGGCGATGATCTCGGATCCGGACCGTGCGGTCGCGGTTGCCCGGGCGGCGATCGAGGGCTCCCGGCTGCCGGTCACCGTCAAGCTCCGCTCGGGACTGCAGCCGGGCGAGCGATCGGGCCTGCAGCTGGCCGAGCGCCTGGTGACCGAGGCCGGGATCAGCGCGGTCGCGTTTCACCCCCGCCCCGCCACCGTCCAGCACAAGGGCGAGCCCGACTACGGGTTGGTCCGCGAGCTGGTCGAGCGGGTGGCGGTTCCGGTGATCGTGTCCGGGGGGCTGCGGACCGCGGATGCCGCTCGCAGCGCCTATCAGGAGTCCGGGGCGGACGCGGTGATGATCGCCCGCGGCGCGCTCGGCAATCCGTGGATCTTCGAGCAGCTGACCGGGCGCCGGCAGCAGCCGCCGACCGACGCCGAGATCGCCGCCGAGCTGCTCTGGGTGATCGATGCGGCGGAGCGGCACCTCGGACCGCGTGCCCCCCACTATCTGCGCAAGTTCTACCCCTGGTATCTCGACCGGACCGACGCCGGGCGCCGGCAGCTCGACCGGCTCCAGCGGATCGAGGACCTCGACGAGGCGCGGGCGCTGGTCGCCGAGCTGGCGCGCGGGCCGGTCGCCGTCGGGGCCTGAGCGTGGCCGGCCTCGGCCCCCGGGTCACGGCCTGGCGGCAGGCGGGCTTCGAGGACAGCTTCCGGGGCCGCCGGATCCACGTCCAGCTTCGCACCGAGCGGAGCGGGGGAGAGGGTGACGGCCCGCGGCCGATGCTGCTGCTCCTGCACGGGTTCCCCTCGAGCTCGTTCGACTTCGCGGCGCTGATCGACTGCCTCGGGGACGTCGATGCGCTGACCTTCGACTTCCTCGGCTTCGGCCTCTCCGAGAAGCCTGCCGACCACGTCTACTCACTCCTCTGGCAGGCCGACCTGGTCGAGGAGATGGTCAGCCGCCATGCCGGCGACCGCCGGGTGCTGATCGTCGCCCACGACATGGGCACCTCAGTGGCGACCGAGATCCTCGCCCGGGACCTCTCCGGCCGGCTCTCGTTCGAACCGGCGGCCGCCGTCCTCTTCAACGGCTCGATCGTGCTCGAGCGGGCGAGCCTGACCTGGGTCCAGCGCCTGCTGCGCTCACCGCTCGGGCCGCTGGCGGCGCGACTCGGCTCCGAGCGCCTGTTCCGGCGGCAGCTCGGTTCCCTGTTCTCGGCCGACCACCCGCTCAGCGACCGGGAGGCGGCCGACCAGTGGGCGCTGTTCAGCGCCGCCGGCGGCAGCCGGATCGGGGATCGCCTGATCTACTACCTCGGTGAGCGCGTCGCCTTCGCCGATCGCTGGCACGGCGCGATCCGCTCCTGGCCGGGGCCGCTGGGACTGCTCTGGGGGATGCAGGATCCGGTTGCGACGACCGACGGTTCTCGAGGCGCTGCGGGCGATGCGTCCGCAGGCGACGGTGACCGAGCTTGCCGAGCTCGGCCACTACCCCCAGATCGAGGCTCCTGAAAGGGTTGCTGCAGCCCTTCGAGCCCAGCTATCGCCGTTGCTATAGTTGCGCGCTCCGAAGCCCGAGTTGTGCCCCGAAGACGGGTCGCGATTGGGCCTTTTTGCAGTCTTGGGCGGCGGCGTTTCGCAGGGCTCCGCTCCAGGTAAGGAAGGCGAGATTCAGTCAGATGGCTCGTGAGTTGCTGATCACCCCGGAGGGCCTCCAGAAGCTGAAGGAGGAGCTCGAAGTGCTGCAGACCGACCGGCGCCGCGAGGTGGCGGAGCGGATCAAGGAAGCGCGCGAGTTCGGCGACATCGCCGAGAACTCGGAGTACGACGACGCCAAGAACGAGCAGGCGATGCTCGAGCAGAAGATCGCCCAGCTCGAGGAGCGGGTGCGGCGGGCGACGGTGATCGACAGCAAGCGGATCGACACGACCGCGGTCTCGGTCGGGGCGCAGGTCCACGTCAAGGACGAGAAGACCGGCAGCTCGAAGAAGTTCCAGATCGTCGGCTCGGCCGAGTCCGACCTCTCCGCGGGCCGGCTCTCGCACGAGTCGCCGATCGGTCGGGCGCTGCTCGGGCACAAGCGGAACGAGATCGTCGAGGTCGAGGTCCCGCGCGGTCCGAAGCGCAAGCTGAAGATCACCAAGATCGATACGCCGTAGGGCCCCAGGAATCCCCGGAGCCCCCGGGTCGCTCAGCTGCGCCGGCGCCGGCGGCTCATGGGTCGTCGAGATGCAGGTCGAGGAGCGCGACGTCGAGCACCCGCCCGAGCTTCTCGCCGCTGCGCCGCTGGACGCCGATCAGGCTGAAGCCGAGCGATTCGTGCAGGGCGATGCTCGCCGGGTTGTCGCCGGCGACCCGCGCTACCAGCACCGCGATCCCGCCCGCCGGCGCCCGCTCGATCAGCGCTGCGAGCAGGAGCCTGCCGACCCCCTGACGCCGGTGCCGACCGTCGACGTAGACGGAGACCTCGGCCGTCCTCGCGTAGGCGCCGCGCGACGACCACCGCGAGATCGCGCCCCAGCCGAGCAGCTCGTCGTCACCGAGGGCGACCAGCACCGGGTAGCGGGCCTCGCGAGCGGTCAACCAGTCGGCGTCGGCATCGGGATCGCGCGGCTCGGTGTCGAAGGTCGAGACGGTGCTCTCGACCTCGTGGTTGTAGATCTCGAAGATCGCCCCCAGGTCGGCCACCTCCGCGTCCCGGATCTGCACCAGCGCGCCGCCCATCGCCGCAGAGCGTAGATCGAGATACCCTGGCCCGTCCGGGCGATGAGCGAGAGCGGCGAAAACGAGAGCGGCGAGAGCGGCGAGAGCGACGAGCAGAGCGACAGCGCCCTCGTCGACGAGCGGCGGGCGAAGCTCGAGCGGTTGCGGGCGGCGGGGCACGACCCGTTCCCGCATTCGTTCCCGGGCCGCACCACGATCGCCGCCGTGCGCGAGGCCAACCAGGACCTCGCCGACGGCGAGGAGACGGTTCGCGACTACCGGGTCGCCGGGCGAATCGTCGCCCGCCGCGGCATGGGCAAGGCCGCCTTCCTCGACCTGCTCGACGGCAGCGGCAAGATCCAGCTGCAGTCGCGCGCCGACGTCGTCGGCCCCGAGTCGCACGAGCTGCTCGTCGGCATGGACCTCGGCGATCACATCGGCGTCGATGGCACGGCCTTCAAGAGCAGGCGCGGCGAGCTCACCCTGAGGGTGGACTCGTGGGTGCCGCTGGCGAAGAGCCTGCGGCCGCTTCCCGACAAGTACCACGGGCTCGAGGACGTCGAGACCCGCTACCGGCACCGCGAGCTCGACCTGATCGCCAACCCGGAGGTGAAGCGCGCGTTCGTGCTCCGGGCGCGGACGATCGCCGAGATCAGGGCCTGGCTCGACGCACACGACTTCATGGAGGTCGAGACCCCGGTCCTGCAGCCGATCTACGGCGGCGCCCTGGCGCGTCCGTTCACCACCCATCACAACGCCCTCGACCGCGACCTCTACCTGCGGATCGCCACCGAGCTCTACCTCAAGCGCTGCATCGTCGGCGGCATCGATCGCGTCTACGAGCTCGGCAAGGACTTCCGCAACGAGGGCATCTCGCCCAAGCACAACCCCGAGTTCACGATGCTGGAGTGGTACGAGGCGTACGCCGACTACGAGGTCAACGCCGAGCGGCTCGAGCAGCTCGTCTCGCAGGTCGCCGAGCGGGTCCTTGGCGGGACCCGGATCGAGCGCGACGGAGCCGAGATCGACTTCGACCCGCCCTGGCGCCGGGTGACGCTGACCGAGGTGCTTCGCGAGCACGCCGGCATCGACCTCGCCGCCCGGCCCAGCCGCGAGCAGCTCGCCGCCGCGCTCGGCGCCCCCGAGGACGCCGATCAGGGCTGGGCGAAGCTCGTCGACCGCGTCTTCTCGAAGCGGGTCGAGCCGGAGCTGATCGCGCCGACGTTCGTGCTCGACTACCCGGTCGAGCTGTCGCCGTTCGCCAAGGACCACCGGCAGACCGCGGGTCTGGTCGAGCGCTGGGAGGCGTTCGTCGGCGGGGTCGAGATCGCCAACTCGTTCACCGAGCTCAACGATCCCGACGAGCAGCGCCGCCGCTTCGCCCAGCAGGCCGAGGAGCTGGCCCGCGGCGACGACGAGGCCCAGCCCCACGACGAGGACTTCCTGCGCGCGCTCGAGCACGGGATGCCCCCGACCGGCGGTGTCGGCCTCGGCATCGACCGCCTGGTGATGATGCTGACCGGGGCGAACAGCCTGCGCGAGATCGTGCTGTTCCCGGCGATGCGGAGCTGAGCCGCAGCGCGGGCTCCTGAGGCCGGCGGTCTCCGGGCGCGATGGGCGCCGCCGCCCGGCGGCAGCCGTCAGGCCGGGACCTTGAAGGACGACCACCGCAAAGAGCGAAAAACGCGGCAGGCGGGGCGCCCGCCCTCGGAGGCCGGGGAATGTGCCCCGATATACTGCGGCCTCCGCGCAACCGACAAACCGGAGGTCTAATCCATCGGCACGAAATCGCCGAATAAGAGATGAAGGCCCCGGTGCTGCGGCATCCCCGCAGCCGGTGCGAAGTCCGACCACCGCGACCCACATACTTCCCAGCCCACGCAGGTACGAAAGGGAGACAGGACCCGAGTAGATGTTTGAGCGATTCACAGAGAGAGCCCGCCAGGTCGTAGTTCTGGCCCAGGAGGAGGCGCGGACTCTCAAGCACAACTACATCGGCACCGAGCACATCCTGCTCGGGCTGCTGCGCGAGGAAGAGGGCCTCGCGGCACGGGTGCTGGAGTCGCTGGACATCACCGTCGAGCGGGTCCGCGCGCAGGTCGTGCGGATCGTCGGCTCCGGCGAGGAGGTCACCTCAGGGCAGATTCCCGTTCACCCCGCGCGCCAAGAAGGTGCTCGAGCTGGCGCTCCGCGAGGCGCTCTCGCTCGGTCACAACTACATCGGCACCGAGCACATCCTGCTCGGGCTCGTGCGTGAGAACGAGGGCGTCGCGGCCCGCATCCTGCTCGACTTCGACGCCGACTCAGAGAAGATCCGCAACGAGGTGATCCGGATGCTCTCGGGCCCCGGCGGGCGCCGCCAGGGCTCGGGCTCGGGCTCGGCCACCGGCTCCGCCGAGGGCAAGAAGTCCTCGAAGCTGCTCGATCAGTTCGGGCGCAACCTGACCAAGCTCGCCGAGGACGGCAAGCTCGATCCGGTGATCGGCCGCGAGGTCGAGATCGAGCGGATCATGCAGATCCTCGCCCGCCGGCAGAAGAACAACCCGGTGCTGCTCGGCGAGCCCGGGGTCGGCAAGACGGCCGTGGTCGAGGGCCTCGCCTCGCGGATCGTCGCCGGCGAGATCCCCGAGCTGCTCCGCAACAAGCAGATCTACACGCTCGACCTCGCGGCGCTGGTCGCGGGCTCGAAGTACCGCGGCGAGTTCGAGGAGCGCCTGAAGAAGGTGATGAAGGAGATCACCCAGCGCGGCGACATCATCCTCTTCATCGACGAGCTCCACAACCTGGTCGGCGCCGGCGCCGCCGAGGGCGCGATCGATGCCGCCTCGATCCTGAAGCCGGCGCTCGCCCGCGGCGAGCTGCAGACGATCGGCGCGACGACGCTCGACGAGTACCGCAAGTACCTCGAGCGCGACTCGGCGCTCGAGCGGCGCTTCCAGCAGGTCAAGGTCGACCAGCCGTCGATCGAGCAGACCGTGCAGATCCTCGAGGGCCTGCGCGAGCGCTACGAGCAGCACCATCGGGTGAAGATCAGCGACGACGCGCTGGCCGCCGCGGCCGATCTCGCCGATCGCTACATCTCCGAGCGCTTCCTGCCGGACAAGGCGATCGATCTGATCGACGAGGCCGCATCCCGCTTGCGGATCAAGTCGATGTCGCAGCCGCCGGTCTATCGCGAGCTCGAGGAGGAGATCGAGGAGACCCGGCGCGCCAAGGAGGCGGCGATCGAATCGCAGGAGTTCGAGAAGGCGGCCAACCTGCGCGATCAGGAGCGCCAGCTGACCTCGAAGAAGCGCGAGCTCGAGGACGAGTGGAACTCGGGTGAGGAGGGCACGCGCCCGGAGGTCGGCGAGGAGGAGATCGCCGACATCGTCTCGATGTGGACCGGCATCCCCGTCTTCAAGCTGACCGAGGCCGAGACCAAGAAGCTGGTCGAGATGGAGTCCGAGCTGCACAAGCGGGTGATCGGCCAGGACGTGGCGATCACCGCGGTGAGCAAGGCGATCCGCCGCTCGCGGGCGGGCATCAAGGACCCGAAGCGCCCGGCCGGCTCGTTCATCTTCCTCGGGCCGTCCGGCGTCGGCAAGACCGAGCTGGCGCGGACGCTGGCCGAGTTCCTGTTCAGCGACGAGGACGCGATGATCCGGATCGACATGTCCGAGTACATGGAGAAGCACGCGGTCTCGCGCCTGGTCGGCTCCCCTCCGGGCTACGTCGGCTACGACGAGGGCGGCCAGCTGACCGAGGCGGTGCGGCGCAAGCCCTACTGCGTGTTGCTGCTCGACGAGATCGAGAAGGCGCACCCGGACGTGTTCAACATCCTGCTGCAGATCCTCGAGGACGGGCGGCTGACCGACAGCCAGGGACGGACCGTGGACTTCCGCAACGCGATCGTGATCATGACCTCGAACGTCGGCGCCCAGGACATCGCCCGCAACACCCCGCTCGGGTTCGCGGTCAGCGATGAGCTCGGCACGACCTACGAGGAGATGAAGAAGAAGATCATGGGCGACCTGAAGAAGGTCTTCCGACCGGAGTTCCTGAACCGGATCGACGAGGTGATCGTCTTCCACAAGCTGAGCCGGGACGAGATCAAGGAGATCGTCGATCTGCTCGTCGGGCGGGTCAAGGCGCAGGTCTCCGAGCGTGAGCTGCAGCTCGACCTGACCGAGGAGTCGAAGGATCTGCTGGTCGACAAGGGCTGGGACCCGTCGATGGGAGCCCGGCCGCTGCGGCGCGCGATCCAGCGCTACATCGAGGACCCGCTCGCGGACGAGGTCCTGAAGGCGGGCCCGGACGCGATCGATCCCGGGACCACGGTGCTGGTCGAGCGCGACGAGAAGGGCGACGAGGACGACCAGCCGCTGAGCCTGACGCTGATCAAGCCGAAGAAGCCGCGGGCGCGACCGAAGAAGGGCGACGAGGAGAAGGAGCCCGTCGCCGTCGGAGCGAAGTCCGACGGCGATGCCGCCCCGAAGGACCCCGGCCCGGATCAGCCTGCCACCGGCGACGGCACCGCGACCGAGGCCGGCTGAATCAGCTCCCGGCGCTTGCCTGTCTCGACGCGGGAGCCGGCGGCGCGATGAGCCTCCCCCAGCCCGACGAGCTCCGCGGCCTGCTCGCGATCGAGCCGCGGCTCGGCCTGCTGTCGGTGTGCCTGCGGATCGATCACGCCGACCGTCGCGCCGGCTGGCGGATCGCTCTCCGGGACGCGCTCCACGAGGCGATCTCGAAGGCGGGCGACGATCCCGACCGGGAGCGCGCGCTGAGGGCGACGGTCGACCGGGTTCAGGATCGGTTCGCTGCAAACGGCGAGCCACCGGAAGGGAGGGGCCAGGTCGGCTTCGTCGAGATCAGCGCCGAGCCGGGTGAGGATCGCTGGTGGAGCTCGCCCGCGCAACCGCGGGAGGACGCTGTCGCCGTGGCCGGGAGCCGCCCGTACCTGCAGCCGCTGGTTCAGCTGCTCGATGACCATCGGCGCCGGGGCGTGGTCGCCGTCAGCGGTGAGCGTGCCCGCCTTCTGGAGTGGGAGCAGGGGGAGCTGAGCGAGCTCGACGCGCGCGA
The DNA here is from genome assembly GCA_963700785.1 of uncultured Solirubrobacterales bacterium. Lineage (GTDB taxonomy): Bacteria > Actinomycetota > Thermoleophilia > Solirubrobacterales > 70-9 > CAXMST01. The sequence goes on along the minus strand of CAVOYZ010000018.1, from coordinate 32,033 downwards.
GATCCTCACCACCGGCGATTGGCGCGAGCGCAAGGCCCCGCGGAACGTCGACGTCCCGAGCGGACAGGCGACGACCTCCTCGGGGCGCGATCAGCACGAGCAGCGGATCGAGGACCACCGCCGCCGATTCGTCGACGGGATCGCGACCGAGGTGGCCACGGTCGCCGATCGGCGCGGCTGGCGAGAGATCATCTGCTTCGGCGAGCCCAAGTACCTGAGCGAGTTCGAGTCCCGCCTCGGCAGCGATCGGATCGCCTTCGCCGAGGACAAGAACCTGATCCCCGAACCCGAGCACGGGATTCTCGAGCGGCTTGAGACGATCGCTCCGCAGCTCAACCGGCGGCGAGAGCTGGGGCTGATCGACAGGGCCGAGCAGGCCGCCCGCGAGGGCGGTCGCGGCTCGCTCGGCCTGACCGAGACCGCCCAGGCGCTGGCCGAGGGCCGGGTCGAGCACCTGGTGATCGCGGCCTCCGGGCTTCCCGACGATCCCGGTGAGCTGGTCAGCGCCGCGCTCGCCTCGGGCGGCGCCCCCGGGTCGATCCCGACCGGGGAGCTCTTGGTCGAGCGCGCGCTGCAGACCGACGCCGCGGTGACCACCGTCGAGGGCGAGGCCGCCGACCGCCTCGCTGCGCTCGGCGCCGCGGCCGCGGTGCTGCGCTATTGACCCGGGCCGCCCGGCCCCGTGTGGACGGCTCTCAGCTCTGCGGCCCGGCGGGCCGGTGTCATAGGCTGGAACCGGATGGCTGAAGATGATCATGGCTGACGGCGCCTCGTCCCGGGCGGACCTCGATCCGGCCGAGACCCGGGAGTGGGTCGAGGCCGTCGATGCGGTGATCGCAGCCGATGGGCCGCAGCGTGCCGAGCAGCTGTTGAGCCGCGCGGTCGGGCAGGCCCACCGTCGCGGCGCGGCGATCGAGACGAGCGGCCCGACGCCGTACGTGAACACGATCGAGCTCGAGGACGAGCCCGAGCTGCCCGAGAACCCCGCGCTCGAGCGCCGGGTCCGTTCGCTGGTTCGCTGGAACGCGATCGCCACCGTGCTGCGCGCCAACGCCGAGTCCTCAGAGCTCGGCGGCCACATCGCCTCCTACCAGTCGGCGGCGATGCTCTACGAGATCGGCTTCAACCACTTCTGGCATGCGCCGAGCCCAGACCACGACGGCGACCTCGTCTACATCCAGGGCCACTCCTCGCCCGGGATCTACGCCCGCTCGTTCCTCGAGGGCCGGTTGAGCGAGGAGCAGATGCTCGGCTTCCGGCAGGAGGTCTCGCGCGACGGGCTCAGCTCGTACCCGCACCCATGGCTGATGCCCGACTACTGGCAGTTCCCGACCGTCTCGATGGGCCTCGGCCCGATCATGGCGATCCACCAGGCCTACTTCATGCGCTACCTCTCCGATCGCGGCCTGCGCAACACCTCCGGCCGCAAGGTCTGGGCCTTTCTCGGCGACGGCGAGACCGACGAGCCCGAGACCCTGGGCGAGATCGCGCTGGCCGGCCGCGAGGGCCTCGACAACCTCGTCTTCGTCGTCAACTGCAACCTGCAGCGCCTCGACGGCCCGGTCTACGGCAACGGCAAGATCATCCAGCAGCTCGAGACGGTCTTCCGCGGCGCCGGCTGGAACGTGATCAAGGTGATCTGGGGCGGCCGCTGGGACCCGCTGCTGGCGGAGGACGACGGCCTGCTGGTGGCGCGGATGGAGGAGGCCGTCGACGGCGAGTACCAGACCTACAAGTCGAAGGACGGCGCCTTCGTGCGGGAGCACTTCTTCGGCGCCCACCCGGAGCTCTTGAGGCGGGTCGAGCAGATGTCGGATGCCGAGATCTGGAACCTGAACCGGGGCGGCCACGACGCGAAGAAGGTCCATGCCGCCTACGCCGCCGCCGCCGCGCACGAGGGTCAGCCGACGGTGATCCTCGCGAAGACGATCAAGGGCTACGGGATGGGCGAGGCCGGCGAGGGCCAGAACATCACCCACCAGCAGAAGAAGATGAACGTCGAGGCGCTGCGGGCGTTCCGCGACCGCTTCGACCTCGACATCTCCGACGCCGAGGTCGAGCAGGTCGCCTTCCACCGCCCCCCCGACGACTCCGAGGAGATCAGGTATCTGAGGGAGCGCCGCGAGGCGCTCGGCGGCTACCTGCCGCAGCGGCGCGGGCGCGTCGATCAGCCGCTGCCGGTCCCCGACCTGGGGATCTTCAAGAGCCAGCTCGAGGGCAGCGGCGACCGCGAGGTCTCGACCACGATGGCCTTCGTCAGGGTGCTGGCGGCGCTGATCCGCGACAAGGGGATCGGTGACCGGATCGTGCCGATCGTCCCCGACGAGTCCCGGACCTTCGGGATGGAGGGGATGTTCCGCCAGCTCGGCATCTACTCCCACGTGGGCCAGCTCTACGAGCCCGAGGACGCCGGATCGATGCTGTTCTACAAGGAGAGCCGGGAGGGGCAGATCCTCCAGGAGGGGATCAACGAGGCGGGCGCGATCAGCGCCTGGATCGCGGCCGCAACCTCCTACTCGAACCACAACACGCAGATGATCCCCTTCTACGTCTTCTACTCGATGTTCGGCTTCCAGCGAGTCGGCGACCTGGCCTGGGCGGCGGGCGACTCCAGGGCGCGGGGATTCCTGCTCGGCGGCACCGCGGGCCGGACGACGCTGAACGGCGAGGGCCTGCAGCACGAGGACGGCCACAGCCACGTGCTCGCGCAGACGATCCCGAACTGCATCAGCTACGACCCCGCCTACGGCTACGAGATCGCGGTGATCGTCCAGGACGGCCTGCGGCGGATGATCGGCGAGCAGGAGGACGTCTTCTACTACCTGACCGTCGAGAACGAGAACTACCGCCAGCCGCCGATGCCCGCCGGTGCCGAGCAGGGGATCCTGCGTGGGATGCACCGGGTCCGGGAGGCTCCCGAGGGCACGCCGAAGGTGCGCCTGCTCGGTGCCGGCGCGATCCTGCGGGAGGTGCTGGCCGCGGCGGATCTGCTGGCCGACGACTTCGACGTCGCCTGCGAGGTCTGGAGCGTGACCAGCTTCGTCGAGCTGCGCCGCGACGGCCTCGCCGCCGAGCGCCGGGCGATGCTCTCGGCGGGCGAGGAGCGCCCGGCCCCCTGGGTCGCGCAGTGCCTTGCCGCTGAGCCCGAGGTGCCGACGGTCGCCGCCACCGACTACATGAAGGCGGTCGCCGACGGGATCCGCACCTGGGTTCCCGGCCACTACGAGGTGCTCGGCACGGACGGCTTCGGGCGCAGTGACTTCCGGCGGCACCTGCGCGACTTCTTCGAGGTCGACAGCCGCCACGTCGCCGTAGCCGCTCTCCACGCCCTCGCCGAGTCCGGACAGGGCCCCCGCTCGGCGGTCAGGGGGGCGATCGATCGCTACGAGATCGACGCCGACGCACCGGATCCAGCGGTGAGCTAGGCGATTGGTGCTTCGCGGTGACTGAGGTCAGGGTTCCCGACATCGGCGACTTCACCGACGTCCCGGTGATCGAGCTGCTGGTCGCGGTCGGCGACGAGGTCGGCGCCGAGGACCCGCTGCTGACGCTCGAGTCCGACAAGGCGACGATGGACGTCCCCGCGCCCGAGGCGGGGACGGTCGAGGAGATCCTGGTCGCGGTCGGCGACACGGTCAGCGAGGGCACCCCGATCGTCCGGCTCGCGGGCGGGGGCCAGGGAGACGAGGGCGACGCGGAGGCCGAGGCCGAGGCGGAGTCAGAGGCGCCGGCCGTCGGGGCCGAGGCCCGGGCCCCAGCGGAGGCGACCGAGGGACGCCCCCGGTTCCCCTCGCCGCTGCAGCGGCTCGCCGGCGCTGAAGCCGCGCCCGAGGCGGCGCCGACCGAGGTCTACGCGAGCCCGTCGGTGCGGCGGCTCGCCCGGATCGAGGGAATCGATCTCGGCCGGGTCTCCGGCTCGGGCCGCAAGGGCCGGATCACGGTCGAGGACGTCGAGGGCTTCGCCGCCGCTGACGCTGCGGCGCCGCCCGCGGCCGGAGCCGGTGGGATCGAGGGCCTCGAGCTGGCGCCCTGGCCAGAGGTCGATCACGCGAAGTACGGGGAGGTCGAGCGGGTCGAGCTCTCGCGGATCAAGCGGATCAGCGGCCCGAACCTGGCGCGCAACTGGGTCCACATCCCGCACGTCACCCATCACGACGAGGCCGACATCACCGATCTCGAGGAGTTCCGCAAGCAGCTCAACTCCGAGCAGGACGTCAAGGTGACGATGGTCGCCCTGCTGTTCAAGGCCTGCGTCCCGGTGCTCCAGGAGTTCCCCGAGTTCAACTCCTCGCTCGAGGGCGAGGAGCTCGTGTTGAAGCGCTACTACCACCTGGGGTTCGCAGCCGACACGCCGCAGGGGCTGCTCGTGCCGGTGATCCGCGATGTCGACCGCAAGGGCCTGCTCGAGGTCGCCGAGGAGCTGGCCGAGCTCTCGGCCAAGGCCCGGGAGGGCACGCTCGGGCCCGCCGAGATGGCCGGGGCCAGCTTCACGATCTCCTCGCTCGGCGGGATCGGCGGTACCGGCTTCACGCCGATCGTCAACGCCCCGCAGGTCGCGATTCTCGGCGTCACCCGCGCCGCGATCAAGCCCGTCTGGGACGGCGAGCAGTTCGGCCCCCGGCTGATCGTGCCGCTCTCGCTCTCCTACGACCACCGGGTCGTGGACGGTGCCGCGGCGGCGCGCTTCTGCGTCTCGCTGGTCAAGGTGCTCGAGGACTTCCGCCGGGCGGCCCTGTGAGCACGGTCAGGGTTCCCGACATCGGCGACTTCACCGACGTCCCGGTGATCGAGCTGCTGGTCGCGGTCGGCGACGAGGTCGGCGCCGAGGACCCGCTGCTGACGCTCGAGTCCGACAAGGCGACGATGGACGTCCCCGCGCCCGAGGCGGGGACGGTCGAGGAGATCCTGGTCGCGGTCGGCGACACGGTCAGCGAGGGCACCCCGATCGTCAGGCTCGCGGGCGGGGGCCAGGGAGACGAGGGCGCCGCGGAGGCCGAGCCCCGGCCGACGCGGAGGCCGAGGCCCCGGCCGTCTCTGAGACCGAGACCGAGACCGAGGCGGCGGCCGGGACCGGGGCGGCCGGCGGTGGCCGGCGGCTGGTCGTGATCGGGTCCGGGCCCGCCGGCTACACGGCGGCGTTCAGGGCTGCCGACCTCGGCCTCGAGGTGGTTCTGGTCGAGAGCTTCGAGACGCTCGGCGGCGTCTGCCTCAACGTCGGCTGCATCCCCTCGAAGGCGCTACTGCACGCCGCGCGGGTGATCGCCGAGGCCGAGGAGGCGGCGGAGTTCGGCGTCAGCTTCCCGAGGCCGGAGCTCGACCTGGAGCGGCTCGCGCGGTGGAAGGACGAGGTCGTAGGGAAGCTGACCGGCGGTCTCAGCGGCCTCGCCAAGCGCCGCAAGGTGACCGTGGTCACCGGCGTTGCGAGCTTCACCTCGCCGACCTCGATCGATGTCGGCGGCACCTCGATCAGCTTCGACCACTGCATCATCGCCGCCGGCTCGCGCCCGATCCGGCTGCCCGGGCTCCCCGACGACCCGCGAATCATCGATTCGACCGGGGCGCTGAAGCTCGAGCGGCTGCCCGAGCGGCTGCTGGTCGTCGGCGGCGGCATCATCGGCCTCGAGATGGCCTGCATCTACGACGCTCTCGGCAGCAGGGTCAGCGTCGTCGAGCTCACCGAGGAGCTGATGCCGGGCTGCGATCGCGATCTGGTCAAGCCGCTTCAGCGTCGTGCGGCGGGGCGTTACGAGTCGATCATGCTCGGAACCGCGGTCGCCGAAGTCGAGCCGCAGGCGACGGGAGTCGAGGTCGGCTTCGAGGGCGAGGACGCGCCCGCGCCCGAGCTCTACGACCAGGTGCTGGTGGCGGTCGGCAGGCAGGCGAACGGCGATCTGCTCGATGCCGCCGCCGCGGGGATCGAGGTCGGCGCGGACGGAGTGATCGCCGCCGATGCGAGCCGCCGGACGAACGTCGCCCACATCTACGCGGTCGGCGACGTCGCCGGCGAGCCGATGCTCGCCCACAAGGGGATGCGCGAGGGGGTCGTCGCGGCTGAGGCTGCTGCCGGCGAGGACGTCGTCTACGACCCGCGCTCGATCCCATCGGTCGCCTACACCGATCCCGAGGTGGCCTGGACCGGCCTGACCGAGGCTGAGGCGAAGCGGGACGGCCGGCAGTTCGAGAAGGGCAGCTTCCCCTGGCAGGCGAGCGGCCGGGCGCTCGCGGTCGAGCGGGCCGAGGGCCTGACCAAGATCCTGGTCGACCCGGACACGCGGCGGGTGCTCGGCGCCGGCGCGGTTGGCGTCAACGCCGGCGAGCTGATCGCCGAGGCGGCCCTGGCGATCGAGATGGGCGCCGACGCGACCGATCTCGCGCTCACCGTCCATCCCCACCCGACGCTGTCGGAGACGGTCAAGCTGGCGGCCGAGGTGGTCGAGGGGATCGCGACCGACATCTACGCGCCGAAGCGCTGAGGGGCTTCGCTCAGCCGCCGGCGCCGGGGATCTTGATCCGCAGGCCGCCCGACTCCTCGATGATCGGCCGCAGCAGCAGGTAGGAGAGCCAGAGGCCGAGGGCGAAGAGCGGCAGTCCGGTGATCACCCGGGCGACGGCCAGCGGCGTGACCGCGTCGGTCAGGTAGAGCGGCACCTGGATCGAGAGCCGGAGGCTGAACAGCGCGACCCAGATCCAGCTCGCCAGCGAGTAGGCCCGGAGCCGGTCGCGGTCGGTGTGCCAGGCGTCGCCCTCCTCGGTCAGTCTCGAGACGAAGAAGCCGAGCAGCGGACGGCGGATCACGATCGAGACGAGATAGGCCGTGAGCCAGGCCGCGTTGGTGAGGATTCCCGGCAAAAAGAAGGTGCTCGCGTTGCCGGTCCTCGAGGCGACGAAGGCACCGAGCGCGACGCCGACCAGCCCGGAGATCGCGAACTGCGTCGACTCGCCCTTGATCAGTCGCGCGGCGGCGAGCGTCGCACTGATCGCGACGGCGACGATCGCGCCGAAGACCACGTCGCGGCCGCTCGCCGTCCAGGCGACCGTGAAGGCGATGAACGGCAGCGTCGCCTCGGCGATGCCGAGCGGCCCCCCGACCGCCTCGCCGAGGGCGATTCCCGCGCGCGCGGGGCGCTCCGGCGTCGGTTCCTGCTCAGCTGCCACTCTGCGACGATAGCCGTAACGAGCGGGCGCCCCGCCGACCGGCGCCGCCCTCCGAGCCGCAAAGGAGCAGCGTTGACGACAGCCACCGCCCCCGACCTCTACGACCTGCCGCAGGAGTTCAAGGACTTCCGCGAGATGATCGCGACGCTGGCCGCCGAGAAGATCGCGCCGCGCGCCGCCGAGATCGATCAGCAGGACGAGTATCCCTGGGACATCCGCGAGCTGCTCGCCTCCCACGACATCCTCGGGCTGCCGTTCAGCGAGGAGTACGGCGGCACCGGGACCGGCACGGTGATGCTCCAGATCGGGGTCGAGGAGATCGCCAAGGCATCGGCGGCCTGCGCGCTGATCCTGATGATCCAGGAGCTCGGGTCACTGCCGATCCAGCTGTTCGGATCGGAGGAGCTCAAGCAGCGGCTGCTCCCCGACCTCGCCGCCGGCAAGACCTCGCCCGCGTTCTGCCTGAGCGAGCCCGACGCCGGCTCCGATGCCGCGGCGATGCGGACCACGGCGGTCGCCGACGGAGACGAGTGGGTGATCAACGGCACCAAGAACTGGATCACCAACGCCGGCATCGCCGACTACTACGTGGTCTTCGCCGTCACCGACACCGAGACGCGCCGGGTCACGGCGTTCGTCGTCGAGAAGGACCGGGACGGGTTCTCGGTGCCGAAGTACGAGCACAAGCTCGGCATCCACGGCTCGCCCACGGGGCAGCCGGTGTTCGAGGACGTGCGGGTGCCCGCCGCGAACGTGATCGGCGAGGTCGGGCGCGGCATGAGCGTCGCGCTCGGCACGCTCGAGCGGACCCGGCTCGGAGCCGCTGCCCAGGCCGTCGGCATCGCCCAGGGAGCAACCGACTACGCGGTCACCTACGCGAAGGAGCGCGAGGCGTTCGGCAAGCCGATCGTCGAGCTCCAGGGGCTGCAGTTCAAGCTCGCCGACATGCAGACGAAGACCGCCGCGGCCCGCGAGCTGCTCTACAAGGCGTGTGCGCTCGCCGACCGCAACGACCCCCAGCTCTCGATCTACTCCTCGATGGCAAAGCTGTTCGCCTCTGACGCGGCGATGGAGGTCACGATCGAGGCCGTTCAGGTGCTCGGCGGATACGGCTACGTCAACGAGTACCCGGTCGAGCGGATGATGCGGGACGCGAAGATCACCCAGATCTACGAGGGCACGAACGAGATCCAGCGGGTCGTGATCGGCCGCCACCTGGCCGCCTGACCCGCCGCGGACGCCCGCCGGTCGCCGGGGGCGGGAAGCCGTCGGGAGGGGTTGCAAGGATCGGGGCCGGCGAATGGCGCGAGCGAGAACCAAGCACGTCTGCAACGAGTGCGGGCACGAGGCCCTCGCCTGGTCGGGGCAGTGCGCCGGCTGCGGCGCCTGGAACACGCTGCTCGAGACCGCTGTGGAGCCGAGCCGATCCAGCCCGGCGAAGCGGGGCGGGGGGCGCGCTGCCCGCGGCGCCCGCCGCTCGACCAGGCTGCGGGACGTCGCGGCTCCGGCCGAGCAGCGGCTGCTGACCGGGATCGGCGAGGTCGATCGGGTGCTCGGCGGCGGGCTGGTCCCAGGTTCGCTGGTGCTGCTCGGCGGGGCGCCGGGGATCGGCAAGAGCACGATCACGGCGATGGCGCTGGGCAACCTCTCGAGCGCGGGGCGGCGGACGATGTACGTGACCGGCGAGGAGTCCGCGGCGCAGGTGCGGATGCGTGCCGAGCGTCTCGGCGAGGCGGCGCTCGACGTCCCGGTGCTGGCCGAGACCGAGATCGACGCCGTCGTCGCCACGATCGAGTCCGAGGCGCCGGAGGTCTGCGTGATCGACTCGGTCCAGACGATGCACTCGCCCGAGTTGACGAGCGCGCCGGGCTCGGTCGCCCAGGTGCGCCAGGTGACCGGCGCGCTGACCGAGGTCGGCAAGCGGACGGGCACGGCGCTGGTGCTCGTCGGCCACGTGACCAAGGAGGGCTCGGTGGCCGGGCCGCGGGTGCTCGAGCACCTGGTCGACTGCGTGCTCGTCTTCGAGGGCGAGCGCGAGCGCAGCTACCGGACCCTGAGAGCGCTGAAGAACCGATTCGGCGCGACCAGCGAGGTCGGCGTCTTCGAGATGCGCTCCGGCGGGCTGGTCGAGGTCGAGGACCCCTCCGCCCGGTTCGTCGCCGAGGCCACCGGTGCACCGGGCTCGGTGGTGCTGGTCGCGATGGAGGGGACCCGTCCCCTGCTGGTCGAGGTCCAGGCGCTCGTCGCTCCGACCGAGGTCGTGCCGCCACGCCGTGTCGCCAACGGGATCGACCGCAACCGCCTCGCGATGGTGCTCGCGGTGCTCTCCCGTCACGCCGGGATTCAGGTCGGATCGGCCGATGTCTTCGTCAACGTCGCCGGCGGCGTTCGCGTCGACGAGCCCGGGGCCGATCTCGCCGTGGCGCTCGCGATCGCCTCGGCCCGCAGCGGGCAGGCGCTCGCCGACCCCGAGGGACGGCCACTTGCCTGCTTCGGGGAGGTCGGCCTGACCGGCGAGCTTCGCCACGTCGGCCACCCCGAGCGACGCCTCGCCGAGGCGCGGAAGTTCGGGCTCGAGCCGGTGATCGGCCCCCGGGCGGGCGAGCGGCTCGATGGCCTGAGCTCCGTCGATACGGTCCGGGCAGCGGTCAGGACCGCGCGGGCGCTCGGCCCCGGCGGCGCCGAGGCGCGGTCCGAGCCGTTCGCCGAGGCCGCATGAAGCTGCCGGCCGGGGCTTGACAGGGGCCAATCCGACCCTTCCACTCGGGTATCGGCTGGCGGCGCGGTCCAGGCGTCGTCTGCCATAGTGGACAGCCTCGATGACGCCTGCTTCCTGGGACGAACAGACAGACCCTCAAGCGCGTCAGGACCCCAGGATGCTCAAGGCGCTCGACATGGTCGCGCCGGGAACCGCGCTCCGCGAAGGCGTTGACAACGTGATCAATGCCTCGACCGGCGGGCTGATCGTGATCGGCGATCCCGAGGAGCTCTCGTTCATGTTCAGCGGCGGGCTGAAGCTCGACGTCGAGTACACGCCGCAGCTGCTGTACCAGGTGGCGAAGATGGACGGCGCGATCGTGCTCGATCCCGAGGTGAAGCGGATCTCGTGGGCGAACCTGCAGCTGATGCCGGATCCGACGATCCACTCGTCGGAGACCGGCACCCGGCACCGGACCGCCGAGCGGGTCTCGAGGCAGACGAAGGCGCTGGTGATCGCGATCTCGGCCCGCCGCGACGTCGTCTCGATCTACCAGGAGGGCATGAAGTACATCCTCCAGGACATTCCGACCGTTCTCAGCAAGGCGAATCAGGGGCTCGCGACGCTGGAGAAGTACCGCGCCCGCCTCGACTCGGTCGCGAACCGGCTGACCGCGCTCGAGTTCGCCGGCAGCGTGACGCTCTACGACGTGCTCACCGTGCTGCAGCGCGCCGAGCTGCTGCTGCGGACCAGCTACGAGGTCGAGCGCTACATCATCGAGCTCGGAGCGGAGGGCCGGCTGATCGAGATGCAGCTCGAGGAGACGGTGGTCGGTGTGCTCCCCGATCGCGCCGCCCTGATCCGCGACTACGGCGCGGACGACTCCGAGGCCGCCCTCGATGACACCCTCGCGGCCCTCTCACACCTGCCGCAGCAAGAGCTTCTGGACCTGGGTCGGCTGGCCGAGTTGCTCGGCCACGACCGCAAGGCCAACCCGCACGACCTCCCGGTCTCAGCCCGCGGATACCGCGCGCTGGGCCGGATACCGCGGCTGCCGCGGTTGGTCGGCGAGAAGGTCGTCCAGGAGCTCGGCAGCCTCGGGGCGATCCTCGCGGCCGACGAGTCCGAGCTGACCGGGATCGACGGCGTCGGCGAAGCCCGCGCCGCTGACATCCGGGAGGGCCTCGACCGTCTTCGTGAGGTCGATGCCTTCGAGCGATATCCGCAGATGTGATCGGCGCCACGGCGCCGATCCGACCCAAGGAGGAAGACGATTCCAGAAGTAGCTGAAGCTGACGGGGAGACCGGCACCGGCCTCGAGCTCGAGGATCTCGACTGTAACTTCGAGGTCGGTGACAACGTCGTCTATCCGCACCACGGCGCAGGCGTCGTGATGACCAAGGAGACGAAGGCGCTTCTCGGCGAATCCCGCGAATACCTGACGATCAAGATCCTGCACAACGAGATGACCGTTCAGGTTCCCTGCGACAACGCCGGCCAGGCGGGCCTGCGCCGCGTGATCGGGGAGAACGACGTCAAGAAGGTGGTCGGCGTCCTCACCGATGACGTGTCCGACATGCCGAAGAACTGGAACCGGCGCTTCAAGCACAACCGCGAGAAGATCAAGACCGGGAACGTGTTCGAGCTCGCCGAGGTGGTCCGCAACCTCGCGATCAGGGAGATCGAGAAGGGGCTCTCGACCGGCGAGAAGCAGATGTACACGCGGGCGAAGAAGATCCTCGCGTCCGAGTTCATGTACGCGCTCGACAAGGACGAGGACGGGGCCGAGGAGTACCTCGACGAGCTCCTGACAGAGCGTTTCGGCGCCGGGGCCCCCGCCTAGCGGGGCGCGGCCCGGGAGCGGCACGCTGCTCAGCGCAACGGCCCTGATCGCGGCCGCCGGCTCCGGGAAGAGGCTCGGAGCCGGCGGCCCGAAGGCCTTCGTCGAGCTGGCGGGCGTGCCGCTGCTCGACCACTCGCTGGCGGCGATCGCGGCCGGCGAGACGGTGACCGAGGTCGTGATCGCGGCTCCGGCCGGCGATCAGGAGCGGGCGCGGGAGTTGCTCGCCGGGCACCCGGGCCTGTCCGGCGAGGTCGTCGCGGGAGGGGAGACGCGAGCCGAGTCGGTCAGCCGGGCGATGATCGGCGTCGGCACCGACCTCGTGCTCGTCCATGACGCGGCCCGTCCGCTCGCCCCGCCGGGGCTGTTCGACGCGATCGTCGCGCGGCTCTCGGACGAGGATCGCGCTGACGCGGTGGTGGCGGCGACGCCGATCGCCGACACCGTCAAGCGCTCGCGCAAGCCGCACGACGGCAGCGGCCCCGGCACGGTCCTCGCCACCGTCCCGAGGGAGGACCTGTGGCTGGCGCAGACGCCCCAGGGCTTCCGGGTCGAGCGCCTGCGCTCCGCCCAGCGCCGCGCCGAGCAGGCGGGGGCGCTCGCCGCGGCCACCGATGAGGCAGCTCTGATCGAGGCCGAGGGCGGGATCGTGCTGCTCGAGCGCTCGCCGGGCGCGAACTTCAAGATCACCGACGAGCTCGATCTGCGGCTGGCCGGGGCGCTACTCGCCGGCGGCGGGCGGGTTTAACCTCAGAGCATGAAGCGGGTCCAGGGACAGCCCCGTGCGGGGGCACTTTCTGCGTGCGCAGTCACGGCGCTCGCCCTCGTCCTCCTGCCGGCGCCGGTCGCGACGACGCTCGCCGAGGCCGGACCCGAGCAGCGACGAGCCTATCCGGGGGCGGCCGGCGGTCCGCCGCGGCCGCTGCCGATCGTCTCGACGACCCGCAGCCGGGGCCCGCTCGCGGTCGAGCTCTCCCCCGGGCGGCTGCTCGCAGGTCTGCCCGGCCAGCGGCTCGGCGTCCGCTTCAGGCTCGGGGGCGGCGAGGGCCGTCCGCGGCGGATCCGGGTCGCCCTGCGACGCATCCGTCGACCCGACCCGCGCCACCGAGGACGCTCGGTCGGGGGCGAGCTGATCGGCGGGCGGACGATCGCCGTCCGCGGCCGCAACGTGCGGCTGCGGCTCCGGGGGCTGAACCCGCAGCCCGGGCCGCTGCGCCTATCGGTCCGGGGAGTGGACCGGCGGCGGTCGGCGGTGCTCGCCGGCGTCCGGATCGAGGCGGTGCCGCCGGCGAGCGCCGCGGTCGCCGCGCCCTCGTCGCCCGGCCCGCAACCGCGCGGTGCGGGCCCCGCGGCGCCGGCATCCGGCCTGGTCGCCGGCCAGGTCAACCACGACCTCAGCTTCGAGGACGGCTCGGAGGCCTCGAGCGCGATCGCCGTGCAGGTCGACGACCCTGAGCGGGTGATCGCCGCGGCAAACGACGCGGGATCCGCTCCGCAGGCGTTCGTCTCCAATCGGGGGCTCGCCGCCGGCAGCGTCGGCCGGCGGCTGCTGCCGACCGCCGCCAGAACGCCGACCGGCGGACAGGCGACTCTGTCGATCTGCTGCGACCCAACCGTCGCGGCGGATGCGAGCGGCAACCTCTGGATGGCGGCGGCGACCGCGGCCGGGGCGGGGCCGATCGCGCTCAACCGGATCGCCGCTGGGAGCACGAACTTCGGTGGGCTCACGGCGGCGCTGCCCACCGGCCCAGGCGCCGGTGCGCAGGAGAAGCCGGCGCTCGCGGTGCTCTCCGGCGAGACGCTGGCGGCGGCCTGGATCGAGACCCGCGGGGGTGTGCAGAACGTCGTCTACAGCGAGTGCGATCTCAGCGCCGACGTCGCCGCCTGCGACGACCCGGCCGGCTGGAGCGCACCGGTTCCGGTGACCGCCTCCGGCGGCCTCTACGCGATGCCCGCGCTCGCCCTGAGCCCTGCCGGCGATGCCTACGTCGCCTGGTGGGACGCCGGCCCCGACAACGCGATCGAGATCGATCGCTGTCGCGTCGGCGAGAGCTGCGCCGCGGGGTCGAGCTGGAACGAGGACTCGCTGATCGCCGACCTCGACAGCTTCGACGACGACGGCGTCGGCGGCGATGATCCGCTGCCGCTCCGCTGTCCGATCATCGCCGCCCCCGGCGGGCTGGTCAATCCCTCGCCCGCGGTCGAGATCGGGGCCGGCGGCCGCGTCTACGTCGCCTACAGCGATCTTCGCGACAACGCCGACCCGGCTGCGCCGACCCGCTGCACGGCCTCCGGCAGCGACAGCACCTTCGAGTCCCTGGTCGCGGCCGGGGGAGCGCCGCGCGCGCTGCCGGCCCCCAACAGCGGCGTGCGGCTCAGCGCCGACGGCGCCCTCGATCTCAACGATCACTTCCTGCCGGCGCTGACGGTCGATCCGTCGACCGACGAGGTCGAGGCGACCTACTACTCGACCGAGGGCGATCCCGGTGGCCAGCGGGCGACGCGGGTCCACGTCTCCTCGGACAACTCGGGGCAGAGCTACTCGGAGCCGACCGAGATCAGCGATGCCCAGTCGCGCTTCGCCGGGCCGCTCAGCGACGGGATCGACTACGGCGATCGGCAGGGGCTCGCCTCGGCGGAGGGGGTCCTGCGCGCGGTCTGGACCGACAACCGGGCCCAGCAGGGGCGCGACCCCGACCTCTACGCGCTCAGCCCGCCGGTCGAGACGACGATCGACTCGGGGCCGGCCGGGACGGTCCCGACTGCGATCTCGAGCTTCGGCTTCTCGACTGCCGCCCCGCGGATCGAATGCAGGGTCGACGGATCGGCGTTTTCGGAGTGCGTCTCGCCGCGGACGGTCGGCCCGCTGGTCAACGGCCCGCACACGTTCTCCGCCCGCGGCACCGATCTCGCCGGCAACCTGATGGATCCGGCGCAACCGCCGGCGGTCGGCTGGACCGTGCTCGACCAGGATCCGCCGGAGACGACGATCGTCCGCAAGCCGAAGCGCAAGACCAAGAGCAGGCGCCCCAGGTTCCGGTTCACCGCCGACGAGGCCGGGGCCCGCTTCCAGTGTCGCTACGACGGCGGCGACTGGCGCAACTGCAAGAGCCCGAAGAAGCAGAAGGTCACGGTCGGGCGCCACAGCTTCGCGGTGCGCGCGATCGACGTCGGCGGCAACGTCGATCCGACCGCGGCCCGGCACCGGTTCAAGCGCAAGCGCAAGTGACCGGGGGGCGGTTGCCTGCAGCGTCCGCTCAGCGGGTCAGCAGCACGTAGGTCGCGGTGATCGCGAAGGCGACCTGCCCGATCCCGAGTGCGACGCCGAGGTTCGCGGCGCCGGCGAGCTCGGCCAGGGCCGCGGTGACCGCAAACACGGCGAGGGGCAGTGCGATGTTGAGCGCGATGGCGATCCCTCTACGCTAATGCACCCGCCGCCCGAGCCTCCGATGCTGACCGACTACCACACCCACCTCCGGCCCGACGACCCCGGCACCACGCCGGAGGCGTACTTCACGGCCGCAAACGTCGAGCGCTACCGGAGCGCCGCAAGTGCTGTCGGGATCGCCGAGCTCGGCGTCTCCGAGCACATCCACCGGTTCACCGCGGCGCTCGAGATCTGGCGGCATCCGTTCTGGGTCGAGCAGGCGACCGACGATCTCGACGAGTACTGCGAGTTCGTCTCGGCAACCGAGCTGCGGCTCGGGATCGAGGCCGACTACGTCGCCGGAGCTGAGGATCGGATCGAGGCGGTACTCGGCGCCCGCGGCTTCGACTACGTGATCGGCTCGGTCCACTTCGTCGGTGGGGCGGCGATCGATCAGGATCGCTGGGACGTGTGGGAGGCCGAGCGCGGCGATCCCGACCGCGTCTGGCAGCGCTACTTCGAGCAGCTCGCGGCGGCGGCGGCAAGCGGGCTGTTCGACGTGATGGCGCATCCGGATCTGGTCAAGGTCTGGGGGGCCGGCCGCCCCGGCCCCGATCGCGACCCCCGTCACTACTACGAGCCCGCGGTCGCGGCGATCGCCGAGGCCGGCGTCGCGGCGGAGCTCTCGACCGCCGGCCTGCGCAAGCCCGTCGGCGAGCTCTATCCGGCTGAGCCCTTCGCGCGGCTGCTGGCCGAGGCCGGCGTCCCGTTTGCGCTCTCCTCCGATGCCCATCTCCCGGAGGAGGTCGGCTACGCGTACGATCGTGCCGTGCAGCTGCTCAGGAGCATCGGGGTGGGCGAGATCGCTGTCTTCGAGGGCCGCCAGCGCAGGATGGAGCCGCTCGGATGAGCCTCCGCGTCGGCATCGGCTATGACAGCCACCGCTTCGATCCCGGGAGGCCGCTGATCCTCGGCGGCGTCGAGATCCCCCACGACCGCGGCCTCGCCGGTCACTCGGATGCCGATGCGATCGTCCACGCGTTGATCGACGCCCTGCTGGGGGCCTGCGGTCAGGGCGACATCGGTGGCCGCTTCCCGCCCAGCGACGCCCGCTGGTCGGGCGCCGACTCGATCGCGCTGCTGGAGACGGTGCTGGCGGAGCTGCCCGGGGAGCCGGTGAACGCCGACCTGACCCTGATCTGCGAGGAGCCGCGGCTCGGCGAGCACCGGGCGGCGATCGAGTCCCGGCTGAGCGGCGTGCTCGGCGCTCCGGTCTCGGTCAAGGCGACCAGCAACGAGGGCATGGGCTGGATCGGTCGCGGCGAGGGCGTCGCCGCGATCGCGGTCGCGCTCGTCGACGCCCGCTGAGCCCGCCACCCCGGCCCGGAGGCCACATATGCTGTTCGGGATGGCTCTCGATCGTCTGACGCGAGCGGCGCGTGGGATCAAGCTCGGACAGCTGGGCCCGGTCACCGACCTCCCGTTCAACCTCAGGGTGCTGGCCGAGGCGGGCATCGTCGGACCGATGCGGCCCGACCATCTGTTCGCGGTCGGCGCCGCTCTGCGGCGCTGGGGGGCCTCACCGGCCGCGGGGATCACCTCCGCGGCGATCCGCCGCCCGGACGACGTCGGGGTGATCGACGAGCGCGGCAGCGTCACCTTCGGTGAGCTCGACCAGCGCTCGAACGCGCTCGCCCGGGCGCTGCAGCGAGATCGAGTCGGCGCCGGCGACGCGGTCGCGGTCATGTGCCGAAACCACCGCGGCTTCATCGAGGCGGTCTTCGCCTGCGCGAAGCTCGGCGCCACGGTCCTGCTGATGAACACCGATTTCGCCGGGCCGCAGCTCGAGGGCGTCGTCGAGCGTGAGCGGCCGAAGGCCCTGATCTACGACTCCGAGTTCACCGAGCTGCTCGAGCACGCCGGCTCCGGGCTGGTCCGGGCCGTCGCCTGGGTCGACGAGGGCGAGAGCGTCGATCAGCCGACGACCGCCGAGCTGATCGCCGCGAGCGCGACCGAGCCGCTCGAGCCGCCGGCCGATCCGAGCCGCTTCGTGATTCTCACCTCGGGCACGACCGGAACGCCGAAGGGGGCGCAGCGGAGCTCTCCCGACTCGCTCGCGCCGATCGCCGCGCTGCTCTCGATGCTGCCGCTCCGCAGCGAGCGGCCGATCCACGTCGCGGCGCCGATGTTCCACTCCTGGGGATTCACCCACTTCCTGCTCGGCCTGGCGCTCGGCAGCACCTACGTCCTCCGCCGCCGGTTCACTCCCGAGGGCGCGCTGCAGGCGGTCAGCGAGCACCGGGCCGACGCGCTCGCGGTGGTCCCGGTGATGCTGCAGCGGATCATGGAGCTACCCCCCGAGACGCGTGCCCGCTACGACCTGAGCTCGCTCCGGGTCACCGCCGCAAGCGGCTCCGCGCTCCCGGGCGATCTGGCGATCCGCTGGATGGACGCGTTCGGCGACAACCTCTACAACCTCTACGGCTCGACCGAGGTGGCCTGGGCATCGATCGCCGTTCCCGCCGACATGCGGGCCGCGCCGGGGACCGCGGGCAGGCCGCCGCGCGGCACCGTGGTCCGGATCGTCGATGAGCGCGGCGAGCCGGTCGCCGCGGGCCGGACCGGGCGGATCTTCGTCGGCAACGACCTGGCCTTCGAGGGCTACACCGGCGGCGGCGGCAAGGAGAGCCTCGGCGGGCTGCTCAGCTCCGGCGACGTCGGCCACCTCGACTCGGACGGCCGGCTGTTCATCGACGGCCGCGACGACGAGATGATCGTCTCCGGCGGCGAGAACGTGTTCCCGCGCGAGGTCGAGGACCTGCTCAGCGATCACGAGGCGATCGACGAGGCCGCGGTGATCGGCGTCGATGACGAGGAGTTCGGGCAGCGGCTGAAGGCGTTCGTCGTCGTCAGCGCCGGCGAGCAGCTGACCGCGGAGCAGGTGCGCGATCACGTCAGGGCCAACCTCGCCCGCTACAAGGTGCCGCGCGAGGTCGAGTTCCTCTCGCAGCTGCCCCGCAATCCAACCGGCAAGGTGCTGAAGCGCGAGCTGGCCTGAGCGACGACCCTGGGCACTCGGCATGCGACTAGCATCGGCGCCGTGCGCGAGGTCAGGATCAGGGACACGCTCTCAGGCGAGCTTCGCCGGCTCGTCGCCGGTCCCGGGGACGAGGTCGGGATCTACGCCTGTGGCCCGACCACCTACGGACCGATCCACATCGGCAACGCGCGGCCCTACGTCGTCTTCTCGCTGCTGGATCGCTTCCTCGCGCACGAGGGCTACTCGCCGAGCCTCGTGATCAACCTGACCGACGTCAACGACAAGATCTACGAGGCCGCCCGCGAGCGCGGGGTCGCCTCCTCCGAGCACGCCGAGGAGATGATCGCCGCCTACGTGGCCGAGACCGACCGGCTCGGCCTCGGGCGTCCCGATCACGAGCCGAGGGCGACCGAGACGATCGCCGCGATCATCGAGCTGATCTCGGCGCTGATCGAGACCGGCCACGCCTACGAGTCCGGAGGCGACGTCTACTTCCGGGTGCGCAGCTACCCGGCCTACGGCTCGCTCTCGAACCGAAACCCCGACGAGATGGATCAGGGCGAGGAGGCAGGCGCGCTGGAGCTGAAGGAGGACCCGCTCGACTTCGCGCTCTGGAAGGGCCTGAAGGAGGGTGAGGACACGTCCTGGCCCAGCCCCTGGGGCGAGGGGCGCCCGGGCTGGCACATCGAGTGCTCGGCGATGGCCGAGCAGCTGCTCGGGCTCGAGTTCGCGATTCACGGCGGCGGCTCCGATCTCGTCTTCCCCCACCACGAGAACGAGGCCGCCCAGACCGAGGCCGCCCGCGGCCGCCCGCTGGCGCGGCTGTGGATGCACAACGGCATGGTCGAGGCGGGCTCCGACGGGAAGATGGCGAAGTCGGTCGGCAACATCTTTCTGCTCGGCGAGGCCCTCGACGCCTTCGGGCCCGAGGCGGTGGTCGCGTTCCTGATCTCGGGCCACTACCGGCAGCCGCTGCAGTTCAGCGCCGATGCCCTCGAGCAGGCGCGCGCCCGGAACGAGCGGGTTCGCGACTTCTTCCGCTCCGCCGAGCGCTCCGACGCCGAGCCCGACGAGTTCGTGCTGGCGCGCCGCGAGGAGTTCCTCGTGGCGCTGGCCGACGACTTCAACACCCCGCGGGCGATGGCCGCCGTCTACGAGCTGATCGCCGAGGGTCACCGGCGTCCGCTTCCCGGCGCCCACCGGGTGCTCGCCGAGCTGCTCGAGATCGTCGGCCTCGGCTCGCTGGCCGAGCCCGGGGGAGAGGGGGCGGATTCCCGGGCCGAGGCTCTGCTCGCGGAGCGGGAGCTGGCCCGCGCCGAGCGGGACTACGAGCGGGCCGACGCGATCCGCGGCGAGCTGGCCGAGCTCGGCTGGGAGGTCCGCGACGGCGCCGGCGGCGCCCAACTCGTCCGGCGCGGCTGAGTGGCGACGCCTCGCGATCTCGTCTACGGCCGCAATCCCGTGGCCGAGGCGCGCCGCGGTCGCCGGCGGGTGCATCGCGAATGGACTGCCGAGCAGGTCGGCGCCGAACAGCTCGAGCGGATCTGCGGCTCGCCCGACCATCAGGGCATCGTCGCCGAGGTCGATCCCTACCCCTACGCCGATCCGAATCAGCTGCTGGCCGACGAGCGGGCGCTGGTGCTGGCGCTCGACCAGGTCCAGGATCCGCAGAACCTGGGCGCGATCTGCAGGACGGCGGAGGCGGCCGGCGCCGCCGGGGTCGTGATCTGCGAGCGGCGGGCGGCGCAGGTGACGCCGGCCGTCTGCAAGGCGAGCGCCGGCGCGGTCGAGCACCTGGCGCTGGCCCGGGTCGGCAACCTCGCCGACTGGTTGATCTCGGCGCGCGAGCAGGGCGCCTGGAGCTACGGAGCCGCCGCGGAGGCGGAGTCGTCGTTTCGAACCCTCGACCTCAGCGGTAGGGTGATCCTGGTCCTGGGAGGGGAGGGCACGGGCCTGCGCCCGCGCGTCGCCGCGAGCTGCGACGGGCTCGTCTCGATTCCGACCGCCGGCGCCGTCGGCTCGCTCAACGTCTCGGTTGCGGCGGCGATCCTGGCGTTCGCCGCGAACCGGGTCGGCTGAGCATCGGTGGTAGCCGACCGCTCGGACGGAAGCCCGATTCTGCAACGGAAATTGCACCGCCTCCGGAGCGGGAGTTGACAGAACTCCGCGAGTGCGTATAGTCCCCGCCGGAAGTTAACGCTGAACTAAAGGTTCAAGGTTGACCCTCAGGCGCGGCGCCGGCTTCCGAAAATCAGGAGAGGCGTCGGGGAGGAAGGCGCCACTGCATCCGTCTCGTATGGAGGAGATCCAGTGGCCGTACCAACCCAGGAATTCACTCAGGTATCCGCACCCGCCGCCGGCAAGCGCGGCAAGCACGAACCGCAAGGCGAGCTCGCCGACGCCTACTTGGTGGCGCAGGCAAAGCGCGGCGACAGCGTCGCCTATGACCGCATCGTCCGTCGCTACCGGGGGTTCGTGCGGCTCAAAGCCTCGTCCTACTTCCTGCTTGGCGGCGAGTCCGACGACCTGATCCAGGAGGGACTGGTCGGCCTCTACAAGGCCGTGCGCGACTTCCGCAGCGATCGCGAGTCGAGCTTCCGCAACTTCGCGGAGCTCTGCGTCACGCGGCAGATGATCACCGCGGTGAAGACCGCGAGCCGCAACAAGCACGCGCCGCTGAACCAGTCGATCTCGTTCGCGAGCTCGCCGGCCGCGGCCGGTGACGGCGAGTCGAGCCTCGAGGAGATCCTGCCCGGGCCCGACGTCGATGACCCGGCCAGCAAGGTGATCTCGACCGAGGAGCTCGCGAGCCTCGTCGAGTGCCTGACCAGCGTCCTCTCGGAGCTCGAGAGCGAGGTCCTCACCTGCTACCTCGACGGGCGCCCGTACGAGGAGATCGCCGAGCGGCTCGCCTGCGACACGAAGACCGTCGACAACGCCCTGCAGCGGGTCAAGCGCAAGGTCGGCAACCACCTCGACGCGCGCGAGATCCTGCACTAGTCGCGGCCCCGACCCGGTCGCGGCAGTAGAGATCACGGACGCAGAGCGCGGCTTGTTCCGGGCGCCGGCGAGGGGCAGCACGGCTAGCCTCGCCGCATGGGCCGAGTCCTGGTCGCCTACGCCTCCAAGCATGGGTCCACGGCGGAGATCGCCGAGCGGATCGGCGCCGTGATCGGATCCGACGGCCATCAGGTCGAGGTCGCGTCGGCCGGCGCCGTCGGCGATCTCGAGGCCTACGACGCGATCGTGCTCGGCAGCGCCGTCTACGGCGGCCGCTGGCGCCGCGAGGCCCGCGGGCTACTGCGGCGCCTGCGCGCCGGACTGGGCGAGCGGCCCCTATGGCTGTTCTCCAGCGGCCCCGTCGGCGAGGACGAGCCCGACCCCTCGAACCGCTGGCATCTCCCGACCAAGGTCCGCAAGGCGGGCGAGGCGCTCGGCGCCCGCGAGCAGGTCGTCTTCAGCGGGCGCGTCCCGCCGGAGCCCGGCAACTTCATGGAGCGGTCGATGCTGAAGAACACCCCCGAGGAGCAACGAGACTGCCGCGACTTCGAGGCGGTCGCCGCCTGGGCGCAGGGGATCGCCCGAGAGCTCAGCGGCTGAGCCGCCCCAAACGCTCAGCGGCTGAGCCGCCCCAAACGCCCTCGCGAGCCCTCGCGACAAGCGAATCCCCCGCCCCCCCGGCGTGTGTCCGTCCTTTTCGTGTCCCAGCGCCCGAAAAGGACGGACACGCCGACTCAGCGGCTTCCGGATCGGCTAGCCCTCTGGGCGTGAGCCGGCGGACTCGTGCTCGAGCGTCCGGTCGAGCAGCTTGGCGACGTAGCGCTGCGTGCTGATCGGGCGCAGCGTGTGGTCGTCGCCGGGCAGCCGTTCGAGTTCGACGTTCGCCCGCCGGGCGATGCTCTCGAGTTGCCCGGAGCGCTCGATCTCGTTGTAGAGCGGCTCGTCGCCGCCGAAGGCGAGCAGCAGGCGCTGATCGGCCTCGCCGAGGCGGTCGAGGGCCTGGTCCAGCAGCCGCCCGCGCTCGGCGCGGGCGGCTGAGCGCGTCCGCGAGGTGACCTTTGCGCCGACGATCTCGCGCATCCTCGCCGGGCTGACCTCGCCGCGGATCACTCTGCTCCAGGATCCGCGCCGTCGCAGGTGCGCGACCCTTTGGCCGGCGTAGTCGGCCTCGATCGAGTCGTCCCAGAACAGCGCCCGCGGGTTGAGCAGCAGCGCTGCCTCGACGCGGGCGTCCCGAAGCGCAGTGTGGAACGCCCAGTAGGCGCCGGAGCACAGCCCCATCAGCGCGAACGCCGACGGCAGGCCGGCATCCTCCATTCGGTCGAGCACTGCGACCACCTGGTCGACCAGCTCCAGCGTGTAGAAGTCGGCCGTATCCGCGTAGGCCGTGGTCTCGCCGTCCGCGTCGCCGATTCCCTGAAGGTCGACGCGCAGCGCCGGAAAGCCCATCGCGGCCCAGCGCCGCGCCGTGTCAACCCAGATCCGTCCCGGCCCGATCCGGCGCAGCGCTCCGGCGTTGAGCAGGACGGCCGAGAGCGGGGCCTCCTCGGCGTCGAGCGGCTCCGCCAGCACGCCGACGACTCGCCCGAACGGCTGCTCGACCGTGAAGACCCGCTCGCGAATCCTCGCGCCGCCGATGCTGATCTCGGACTGATCCCGTGAGCCGGTGCTCGACCCGACTCGGCCGGCAGCGCGCGGTCGATCGCCGAGCCAGGCGCGGACCGCCTCGAACTGCGCGGTCGGTGCCTGCGCCTCCTGCGGGTGGTTCATCATCGCCGCGAAGCCCGCGCCCGGGTCGACGCCCACCGCGACCTGGTTCCGTTCGAGGAGCGCGACCAGTTCCGGATCGGGGTCGATCCCGTCCCGGCCGAGCAGCAGGGCCCGGCGTCCGCGGCGCCGCGGCAGCTCGAGGGCCGAGAGATCGAGCGAGCTCAGTGCCTGAACGGTTCCGGGGCCGAGCAGAAAGCCGCCGACCTCGAGCGCCCCGTCAGGCAGCGGCTCCGGCTCCGGGAGGTCCGCCTGCTCGGTCACGTCGGTCGGGTCGATCCCGACCGCGTTGAGCCTCGCGAAGACCCGCAGCTCGCGCACCACCGTGTCGCCGCCCGCCGGCACCGCCCAGAGCACGAGGTCGTCGATCTCGGCCCCGCCGGCGACGGCGTTGACCGCGATCAAGCCGCCGAGACCGATTCCGACGACCGCGATCCGCTCGCGCGCGGTCTCCTCCCGCAGCCAGAGAACGCCGGCGGCAACCGCCGCGGTCCATGCTTCGACCCGGTCCGGATCGCTCGGTGAGCCGGGCGCGTCTCCGGTCGACGGCAGGTCGATCCGCAGTGCCGGCAGGCCATGATCGGCGAGATCCTTCGCCCAGCTGCGGCGGCTGCGGAACGAGCAGAGATCCTCCCATCCGAACGGCGGGCAGAGGAGCACTGCTGGACCGCCGTCTGCACCGTCGACGGGAGCGTGAAAGAAGCCGAATGAGGAATCGACGGCTCCGCTCGGCAGGTAGAGGCCGCGATCGGCCGCCGGCCCGCTCATGACTCCGGTCCCCGGCGGGACGATGGCGATGCTGCCGTCGACGTTGAGAGCGCTGAGCGTCGCTCCCGCGAACTCGGATCCGCCACCGCTCGGGCGCAGGAGGACGGTCCTCTCCGCGCCCGGTTCGACCGAGAAGGCGTCGTCGGCGGGCGTGAAGCCGTCTCCGTGAATGCGGACTCCGTACGCGAGCCGCCGGCTCCGGATCCGCAGGGTGACGCCGTCGTCCGCGGCGACGGCAGCCGCTTCCAGGCCGACCCTCGAGGCGGGATCCCGTGCGGTCGGCCGTCCCGCCGGGAAGCGGAAGGACTGCGAGATCTGCTCGCCCGAATCCGGCCGCTCGAGCGTGACCACGATCAGATCCTGGGACGGCGGGCCGAAGCGATACGCCCAGGCGGCATCGACGAACCGTCCGAGCAGCGTCTCGACGTTGATGCCGAGGCAGTCGTGCGGTGCCAGCTCGAGCAGCTCCTCGGCCTCGCCGACTCGCTGCTCGAGGTCGCGGTAGAGCGCGATCCGGAGGCGGGCGCCGAGCGGCTGCGGCCGATCGTTCGCGACGTGGGCGACGATTCCGCCGAGGCCCTCGTCCGTCGTCCAGACCGCGACCGGCGCCAGGGCCCGGCGGAGGTGGTGATAGGCGACCTTGGGCTCCCCGCGGCGATCGACCAGGCCCCAGCCGGCGCCGGCGACGAGATCCTGCATCCAGAGCACGATACCGCCGCTGCAGGGGCTGTTCCGCCGCCGCCACTCACCGAAGACCTCGGCCATCACCTCGCCGCTGACCGCACGCGAGAGCTCGAGATAGCGCCGGTTGTCGACGCTGCGCAGCGCGAGCGGATCGACGCCGAAGACCGACTCGAGGTAGTGGTCGCGAACGTCGTCGAAGTCCCAGCCGGCGCCGACGTCGCGCGGGACGCCGGCCTTCCAGGCGGGATGGTGGACCGGCAGATCGCCGTGGCTGCCGGGCAGCAGCTCATCGATCGCTGCCTCAGCCGGCACGTTCGCGAACGCCAGGCACTCGGCCGCGAACCGGACGTCCGCCCGGCGCGCATCCTCGAGCGGCCTCCGGTAGCCGCCGACGCCGAAGTAGCTGGCGACGCCACGATCGGGGCGGAACGGGAGATCGCCGCCGCTCGGCGCCGACGGCACGTAGACCGCGTCGGAGCCGGCCGCAGCGAGCGCTGCGGGCAGCAGCTCGTAGAAGAGCTCGCCGCGCCCGACCTCGGGCTCGAGTCCGAACATCGCGGCCTGCTGCTCGACCTCGCTGTTGCCGCAGAAGACGGCGGTGCTCGGTCTGCCGGACAGGCCGGCGGCCACCTGCGCAGCCTCCGACTCCGCCAGCGCCCGGAACTCCTCGTCGGCGATCGGGTAATCGAGGTTGGCGAACATGAAGTCCTGCCAGACCAGCATCCCCAGCTCGTCGCAGAGATCGTGAAACGCCGAGCTCTCGTAGGCCGCGGTGCCGGGCACGCGGAGGATGTTCATCCCCGCGTCGCGCGCGGCCTCGACGGCCTCGCGGAGCACGGCCTCCGACGGCGCCAGGCCGGGCCAGTCGACCGGCGTCCAGACGGCCCCTCGGGCGAAGACGCCGGCGCCGTTGAGGTGCAGATGGAGCCCGTCGACCTCGACCCCGCGGCCACCCTCGGCGCCGGCGGAGATCGTCCGGAATCCAACCCTGCCGCCGTCGATCGTCGTCGCCCCGTCGCCGAGATCGACGAGCAGCCGGACCTGATGGAGGACGGGCTCGCCGTGGGTGTGGGGCCACCATCTCGCGACATCGGGGACCTCGAGCTGTCCCGAGGCCGCAGCTCCGTCCCCGTCCACGGTCAGCTCGAGCTCGCTCCGATGGCTGCCCGACGGCCCGTTCAGCTCGACCTCGACCCGTTGCGGGACCCGCCGATCGAGGCCCCTGAGCCGCGCGTCGACGCTCAGCAGCCCGAGCTCGTCGCGCAGATCGGTACGCAGCGTCAGCTCGTCGACGGCGAGGCCCCTGCGGCGGCGCAGGCGCACCGGCCTCCACGGCCCGACCGCGGCCGGTCCGGGGGCGAAGCCCGGGGCGCGGCCGAGGATCATCGTCCGGAAGAAGCGCAGGTTGCCCGCCTCGACGAGGTTGGTCCGCCACCGGGCCCGGGGCCGTCGTCGCTCGGCCAGCAGCGGCGTCAACGCGTGGCAGCGGATCGCGAGCTCGTTCGCTCCGCGGAGCCGGGACCCGATCTCGATCGAATGCTGAGCGAACATCGAGCGGCTGCTGAGGATGCGCTCACCGTTGAGGAAGACGTCGGCGACCGTGGCGATTCCGTCGAGCTCGAGGACGACCTCCTCGCCCTCGGCGGCCGGATCGGCGTCGAAGCCGGTCCGGAACCACCAGTCGCAGTCGTCGAAGCGCCGGTCCGGCCCGACGGCGCCCGAGGGCGCGGGTTCGACCACCGCTGCCGTGCCGGGCACTCGGGCCGGTCGCATCGCCAGGCCGTCGAGCGCGCTGGGGTCCTCGATCTCGGCGGGAGCCGTGGGGGCCGCCTCCCAGCCTCGGTCGAGAGCGAGCACTCCCTCGCCCTCGACCAGGGCATCCGGCCGCGGCCGGGCGCGGGGCTGTTCAGTCGAGGATCGCATCGAGACGCGCCATCGCCCGCTCCCACCCCTGACCGAGTTCCTCGACCAGCGGTTCGGGGTCAAACGGCTTGCGGCGCGCGAGCTTCAGCGAGAGGACCTTGGAGCCGGAGACGATCCGGCTCAGGTCCTCGACCGGATCCGCTGCCTGCGGCCCGAGCAGCCAGTCGACGTGCGAGGCCGCGACCTCGAAGCCGGAGCCGAACATCCGCACGGTGGCGAAGGCGTAGTCGTGGTACCTGTCGGCGTCGCCCTCGAGCAGGGCTGGCAGCTGGCCCGCGAGCGCCTGCGCGAACCGCTCGAACGGGTTCGACCGAGGCCGCCGCGCGAGGTGATCGCGAAACAGCCGGCGGGCCGCGGTCCGGAGCTCGTCGCCGTGCAGTCTGTCCCCGCGGTCGAAGCGCACCAGCTCGGTGTAGGGGGGGAGGACGTCGTCGGAGAAGGCGCGGCCGAGCCGGAAGATGCTGCGGTAGTCGTCGCCCTCGAGCTCGTGCAGGCTCGTGTTGTGGAAGTAGCGCAGACGCTCGCCCTCTGGGTCGATTGCCGCGGCGACGACCGAGGTCTTGACGTGCTCGCGGCGGTAGCTGGTCGACTCCGTGTCCGGCAGGTACCACGAGTCGAGCTCGACGATCAGCGTGCGCCCGGCCGAGATCTGCTCGTGGATCTGCAGCGGCAGGGGTCGGTAGGGCTGCATCTCGTGGATGTCGATCCCGAACAGGGCCTCGAGGTCCTCGGGGGGCGGCTTGAAGAAGGTCCACTGGTCGCCCTCGAAGTCGATCGCCACGGTCGATCCGAAGGCGGCCAGCGGCTCGTCGCCGCGGGCGTGGATCAACTCGATCACGATGTCGCTGTAGCAGTTCGTCTCGGTGTAGGTCCGCTCTCCCGGCAGGTGCAGGGGATGCGGTTGGTAGCTCGCGGGGTCGAGATCGAAGAGGCTGACCATGTCGCGTGTGGTGGTCATGCTCATCTCCACTCCAGTCCTGCGTGCACCTCGCCGGGCCACTCGCCGAGATCGAGGCCGTGGGTGCGGAACAGGGCCAGGGCGATGCGCTCGAGCCCGAAGCCGAGGCACGATGTGTGGGCGGTCGCGCCGTCGGCGAGCAGGAGGCCGAAGGTCTCGCCGAAGTGATGCTGGTGGTAGTTGAACGACGCGAGAGCGGTCGGCTCGGGGCCGGCGATCTGCCCGGTGATCTCGAACTTGAGCTCCTGCTGGCGCTGGCTCGCCGCCATCATCCGCCCGCTGCGCCCGAAGAAGGGGTCGGTCGCGACCTCGAAGTCGACGTCGAGCCCGACCCCCCGCAGGATCTCGATCGCGCGCCCCCGCCAGAGGTCGCGCCACTCGGCCACGGTCTCGGGCTCCCCGATCCGGACCAGCTCGCGCTGGTGGAACATCTGCATCCGGGCTGGATCGCCGGAGGGCTCGTTGCGGAAGACGTAGGCGCCGCCGACGTCGATCAGCACGCCGCCCGGGGCGAGCGGTCCCCGCGCCGCGATCGCCGGATAGACCGGGTAGCAGGCGGCCGGGGTGAGGACGAGATCGCCCATCGACTGGTGCTCGCTCCAGTCCTCGTGGCGGCTCGCCCGCTCGCTCTGGGTGGTCGCCTCCGCCTCTGTGCCGGCAAAGCCCCATACGGTTCCCGCCAGGTGGGGGAACGATGCGAGGTACCCGGTGCTCTCGAGCTGGCGGCGTGGGAGCAGCGGTGGGAAGCGGAGGGTCTCCGATCCGTCGGCTGCCGCCGCATCGGTGATCAGGCGGGCGAATCGTGAGCAGACCGACTCGAAATCGCTGCCGCGGCCGTAGATCCCGGGCACCCCGCTCTCGATCAGCAGTCCGGACTCGAGCAGCCGGCCGAGAAAGGCCTGCTGCTCGGCGGTACCGGGGCGGAAGTCGGCCATTTAGACCTCCTTGGCTATCAGCAGGAGGTTCGCGTTGGTTTGATGGATGCGGTCGTTGGCGACCATCAGACAGGCGGACATCGTGTCCCGCAGGTGCCTGCCGACGCTGAACGGGGTGTCGTTCTTGAAGCCCATGATTCCGCAGACTCCCAGTGCCCCCTGGCAGACCAACGGCGCCTGCTCGGAGGCCGCGATCTTCAGGTTGTTGAAGCGAAGCACGCTGGCCATCGTCGACAGGCCCTCCCGCTCCGGTCCCTCGGCTGCCTCGCAGTACTCGCGCAGCGCCAGGCCGACCTCGGCGCGAAGCAGCGCCAGGTCGCTCATCAGGCGCGATAGCCCGAGCGCGATCGGCAGCGGCTCGCCCGGCTTGCGCTTGGCGGAGGCGCGGACGAAGGCGCGGGCGCGGTCGAAGGCATCGGTAGCGATTCCCAGCCACAGATGCGACCAGAGGATGTGCGAGACCGGGACCATCGACTCGGGGGCGACCTTGGAGAACGGCGCGGGCAGGACCTGCTCGGGGGCGAAGGTGGCCCGGACCACGTAGCCGGGGGAGCAGGTGCCACGCATACCGAGGGGATCCCAGCTACCGGTCTGCTCGAGCTTGGTCTGATCGCTGCGGACCAACGCCAGCACCTGCTCGCCGGGCTCGGCTTCGGGCGAGCGTCGCAGGGTGATCAACAGATCGTCGGCATGTGCCCCGTAGCTGACGGTCGGCGCCTGCTTCTCGAGGCTGACGGTGCCGTCCTCGTTCGGCACCACCGCCGCGACCGAGCGGCTCATGTCGCCGCCGGTACCGACCTCCGAGGTGACCGACGCGACCAGCCGTTGCTCGGCGGCGACCTCCTGCAGGTAGCTCTCGAACCAGCCGTTCCCCTCGTCGAGATGCCGCACGAGGCTGACGATCTGGATCTGATGCATGGCGAAGACCATCGCGCTGGCGCCGCAGCGGCGGCCGAGCTCGAAGCAGGCCTCGGCGAGGGCCTCGAAGGAGACCCCCGCGCCACCGAGCTCGACCGGAATGAAGGCCGAGAGCGCGCCGACCTCGCGGAGCGCATCGATCGTCTCGACCGGAAAGCGCGCCTCCCGGTCGACATCATCGGCGTTCGGCGCGGCCACGTC
Organism: uncultured Solirubrobacterales bacterium; assembly: GCA_963700785.1. GTDB lineage: Bacteria > Actinomycetota > Thermoleophilia > Solirubrobacterales > 70-9 > CAXMST01. Next base: position 2,779 of record CAVOYZ010000018.1, on the reverse strand, counting down.
GTCGGCGATCCCGCTGATCGCGGTCAGGAACGCGGCCTCGCGATCGACGGCGATGCTCACGAGACCGTCTCCTTCTGCAGCTCGATCAGCGCGGCTTCGATCGAGGCGACGCTCTCGAACACGTCCCGCCTCAGCATCTGGTCGGGGAACTCGACGTCGAACTCGTCCTCGAGACCGAGCATCACGTTGACGCTCGCGTGGGAGGTCATGCCGGCCTCATAAAGGCTCGCGCGATCGGCAAGCTCGTCGACGTCCGTGGACAGCCGGCCCTGGCTGGCGAGAACGGCTCTGATCCGATCAACCATCGCGCTCACCACCCGTCGGATCCGTCGTCGCGACCACGACTGCGGCCGCGAACTCCCGCTCGTGGGTGATGCTCGCCGACAGGGATCCGACCCGTGCGGCGGATGCGAGCTCGGCCGCGCGGCCGCTGAGCTCGACCTCCACCGACCCGCCGGTGGCCCTGTGGACCTCGATCGCGGTCCAGGGGAGGGGCGTGTCGTCGCCCGGGCGCAGCACCTTCATCGTCGCCTCCTTGGCGGCGAACCGGCCCGCGAGCCGCTCGGCGTCGGGCCCCGAGGCCGTATCGCACTCCCGCAGCTCGCCCGGCGTGTAGACGCGCGCGAGATAGCGACGGCCATGAGTGCGAATCGACTCCGCCACGGCTTGCACCGAGGTCAGGTCGAGGCCGACTCGAAGGGGGACGGGGCTGGTTGCCATCTGCGGATTCTCTTTCTGGACGGCTGGGCCAGCCCGGGGTCGTCAGAGTTGGAACGGGGTCGTCGGGCGCCGATGCCGACGCCCGAAAAACTGCTTGCGGAAGCTGCGTTTCATCGCGTAACGATAATCGGCACGCGACCAGCGGCGCTTGAGGCTCGGGCGGGCGCGGGCGCTCGACTCAGGCCCTCCGGCCCGGCGGGTCGAACGCCCTCGTCCGACCGGCCTAGAATCCCGGGTGTCGGATGGGTGAAATCAGCGGTAGCGCGGATCGTTCAGCCACCGGGCGGGAGGACCCTGGGGCTGCCAACGCCGGCTACTACGAGGGCACCGACCTGGTCGCGGTCTACTCGCGGCTGGGACTCCGGCCGGTGGAGGCGCTGTTGCTCGATCGCTATCGCGACGATGCGCTCTCCCGGCGGGTCCTCGAGATCGGCTGTGGATCCGGTCGGCTGACCCGACCGCTGCTCGAGATCGCCGCGGAGGTCCACGGCATCGACATCTCCCCGGCGATGGTCGCCCACTGCCGAAGCCGCTTCCCAGAGGGACGGTTCGAACGCCGGGACATGCGCGAGATCGCAGCTCATCCCGCAGCACCCTTCGACGCCCTGATCGCGCCGTTCAACGTGCTCGACGCCCTCGGCGAGGACGACCGCCGGCGGACCCTGGCCGGCTTCCACCGGGCGATCGTCCCCGGCGGCCTGCTGATCATGTCCTCCCACAATCGGGCGTTCAGTCCGCCTGGACCGATCGGCGAGGTTGTCTCCAAGGCGAGGGCTCGCAGTCCCCGCGGCGTGGCGGCGGGCATCGCCCGCCTACCGCGCCGCCTCGCCAACCACCGCCGGCTTCAGGGCTCAGAGGTCGAGCGCCCCGGCTACGCGATCCGCAACGACGTCGCCCACGATTTCGCGCTGCTCCACTACTACATCCTGCGCGACGACCAGGAGTCCGAGTTGGCCGAGCACCGCTTCGACCTGCTCGAGTGCGTCGACCTCGACGGCGAGCCGGTCCCGCCGGGCGCCCTCGCCGCGGACTGCTCGGAGCTTCACTACGTGGCGCGGCGCGAGAGCTGAGTCGGCCCCATCGACTGCGGCGCCGGGTTCAGTCGAGGTCGAGGGTTTCGACGGTCGCGACGCCACCATCGGGCTCGACCTGGAACAGGTATCGCGGCTCGGCGCCACCGGGCTCGCGGACCTCGTAGGTACCCGGGTCCGCACCGCATTCCTCGGCCCAGCGATGAAGGGCGGCCCTCGACACCCGGCCGGTGAAGCTGCCAAGCGCCTGCCACCGCTCAGCCTCCGACCTACCGATCTCGTGGTCCATGGTCGCAAGCTAGCGCGGATCGCAGCGCCGGAGGCTTCGCGGGCAAGTGGCGAGGCGCTGCCTGTTCAGCGGACGCCCTCCGTGCCGCCCCGGACCCCGACTCAGGTGGCGCTCTCGCCTGCCCCGGGCGAGCCCCCGGCCCCGACCCGGCGCCACTCGACGATCTTGCCGTCCTCGATCACGAACGAGGTGGCCGCGGTGCCGCCGGTGCCCGCGTCCGCAGTCGCCGCCGGGCCGCTCGATCAGGCGGAAGGTCGCGGCGGTGAAGTCACCTGCCGTCTCCGCCGAGATCAACTCCGCCCCGCAGGGCAGCGACTCGTTGAAGGCGACCGCGTCCTCGAGCGATCGGATCCGTACCACGAGCGGGCCGTTCTCCGCGATGCTCGGCAGGGCGAAGTAGCGCGCGGCTCCCTCGACGTCGCCGATGGCCAGGGTGTCGACCCAGCCGGTGATCACGGCGACGTCATCGGGATCGGCGGCGGCGGTGTCGGGCGTCGTACCGTTCGTCCGCTCGGCGCTCGCGGTCGTCTCATCCCCGCTGCCGCAGGCGGTCAGCGCCAAGGCTGCGAGCAGGGCAGGGAGCGCAAGCAGGGCCTTGATCCAGTGTTGCGGCATGCGTCCGACCCTACCGATGCCGGGTCGTGAGGCAACGGGGCCAGCTCAGCGGCGCCGCGACCACCAACCCGGGACCCGAGGCGAAAGCCGGAGGCGGGGGTCGAACCCGCGACCTCCTGATTAC
>CAVOYZ010000017.1:0-79483 GCA_963700785.1 uncultured Solirubrobacterales bacterium | reverse complement strand
CCGACATCGTCTGCGTAGTGATCGGCGTCGCGGCGCTGATGTACCTGCCGAAGTTGCTTGACACGCTCCACATCGGCCATGGGCCCCAGCCACGAGGGGTCTAGAACCAACCAACGCGAGTTGTGCGAGCCGGGCCCGAGTGGCCCGGCTCCACTAGTCAGGCATGGTCAGAACGTGGAGCGCCCGATCAGCAGTCCGCCGCCGCGCTGATCAGGTGTACGCCCGGCGCTCCGCCGTCGAGTTCCTCGGCCGCGGGTTCCGGCAGCAGCGCCATGAACTCGAAGGCCCCGCCTTCGGGTTGGTAGGGATCGGCAGTCGCTACGACGTCGCCGCCGACTGAGATTGCGATCGCCTCGGGTGCGGGGCCCTCAACCGACCCGAACACCAGAGCGGGCGGTACGTCGTCGCTGGGCGGCTGCAGCAGCTCGAATTCGTTCGGCTGAAGGCGCCTGGACTCGCAGCGCCGCAGCGTGTGCGCCGGCCTGCCCAGCAGCTGCGGCGATCCGTAGAGGCGGGGCAGGCCGGCGCCGCCGAACCTCCGCTCCTTGCGGCGAGCAGCCCACCGGGCCTGCGCCAGGAACTCCTTGCTGGAAGCCGTCGCGGTTTGTCCGCAGTTGGGCTCGGCCCGGTCCCCTTCGCAGTAGAGGTGTTCGGTCGTGATCGATAGCTCCTTTGGCGTGGCGCCGGGGCGCAGCAGGGATTCTCCGCTCAAGGGGAGCTCGCCCGCGCCGATGACGTCGACCACGGTCGGGGCGATGTCGGTCGTGCGGGCCAGCCGGTCACTGACCGTTCCGGAGGGCGGTCCGGGGTACTTCACGAACAGGGGCACCCCCGCGATCGAGGCGAAGTCGGTGGTGGTGAAGGCGCGGAGAGGCTCGTCCGCGGTGTACCTCACCCCGTGATCGGCCACGATCACGAGCATCGTCTCGTCGTAGACGCCTAGTTCCTTCAACCGGTCGATGATCGAGCCGACGATCGTGTCCGCGAACTGGGCCTGGACGATGTGGCGCATCTGGCCGACCTTGGTCAGCTCGGGCCACGGGGGGTTGATCGGACCGGTGAAAGGGACCCTGCGCTCATGGTCAGCATCGATCCAGTTGCTGGCGTATCTGGCACCCGAGGGCTGCCGGAGCCACGGACGATGCGGCAGGATCAGGTGAGCGAAGCGAACGACCCCCCCTTGAGCGTCAAGTGAGCCGAGCAGGGCTTGCGCGTGCTGATCCGGTTTGAGGATGTCCGGTCTTGGGAGGTCGGCGAGCACCGGCTCGCGCAGCGGGAAGCCACGGGGCCAAACCGTGATCGCGCCAAGCTTCCCCACCTCGCGCAGCGTTTGGGGGATGGTACTGCGCCCCCCCGGGGTAATGTCCTCGCAGACCGGGTCGTAGCAGAGCCCGGTCCATGGCTCTACTGCAACGGATGGCAGCTCCCTCTTCACGCTCAGCAGGTTCTCCGGGAACGCGCTGGGATCAGGCGGCGCGGGATTGGCGGCCTGTCCGGTGAGCACTGCCGCTACCGAGGACGCACTGGCGTCCCAGACCGTCGTTGCATTGCGATACCAGGTCGAGTCGGCGGCGAGACGGCCGAAGTTCGGAAAGCTCTCGGTGTCGAGTCGCCGCTTGCCGTCGACCAGCATCGTCGTCGGGAACTCGTCGAAGACGACGACCAGCACGGGCGTGTCGTTGGAGGCCTCCAACTCCGGAGCCGGCGGGCTCCCCGGAACGTGGTCGAGGTAGGCCGGCAGGAGAATCAAAGGGGCGAAGGCGAGGGCCGAGGTGAACGTCCGGGCGATCCCAAAGCGGGCGTAGACGACCGCGAATGCGACCCCTGCGAGCGCGCCGGCAAGGACCACGAAGACCCAGCCGTCGGGGAGTGGGGTCGAGAGCTCGGCCGACTTCGCTGCGCGCAAGCCGATCAGCCCGGCCAGTCCGCCGATCATCACCAGGTGGGTCAGGCGCTGGGCGCGATCCCCGACCAGCCGGCCGACCAGCCCCTCCGCCAGCAGCATCGCCGCGGGTAGGGCGAAGACCATCGCCGCGTAGAGGAACAAGGCTTCCCCGAGCCCGAGGTCGCGGGCCGTGAAGAACTCGGGCGTGTCGCCGATTGAGCCGACGACCGGCTCGACCAGGGAGACGGTCCACAGGGCAACGAGGTGGAGGGCTCGCCACTGCCACCCGAGACTGCGCGTATCGGCGGTTCTCGCCGCTGGATCCATAAGAGGCGCTGCCCTGTTGACCCGTTCGGGCCGAGGCCCCGCGGCTACTCCTCGGGCTTGCGCAGGCGCAGGAACGTCAGCAGTCGGCGCCCATAGAACTTCAGCGCAACCCCGAGCGCCGCGACTCCGCCGATCAGCGCCTGCAAGATGACACTGCCGGTGCCAGCGTCCAAGTATGCGATTAGCCTCACTTGTCGATACCCCTCAGTCGGTTCCCGCCGTGATGGACGGAGCCCCCGCTAGTGTAGTGCCGTGAGCTCCGAGGGGAGGCCCGGGAGGGGTCGTCAACCCGCGCCACCCAGTCCCGGCGGTCCCGTCCGATCCCTCGGGCGCAGATCTGCGATAACCCCGCTGTGTCAGCTCACACCGATCCCGGGTCATTCCGCGACTACGAGTCGCGGGTGTTCACCACCGACGGCGCCGTCCACCGAGCACTCTCGACGAACGCTGCCGCCAACTGGGAGGCGCTAGTGAGCAGCGGCCTCTACGGGGAGCTGAGCGATGCCGGCGCGATCGTCGCGACGGAAGAGCTGGAGCCGGCTGAGGTGCCGATCCCGGCAGGCCTGCTCGCGGAGCAGCCGGCGGCGGTCCTCCGCCACGAGCGCATCCCCTTCATCTCCTACCCGTACGAGTGGCCGTTCGCGATGCTCAGGACCGCCGCGATCCAACAGCTCGACCTGCACCTCGCCGCACTCGACGCCGGGCTTACGCTTCGCGACGCCACGCCGTACAACGTGCAGTGGCGCGGTTCCACACCGGTGTTCATCGACGTCGGATCGTTCGAGCGGCTCGAGGAGGGATCGGTGTGGACCGGCTATCGCCAGTTCTGCATGCAATACCTGTTCCCGCTGATGCTGCGCGCGCACAAGGGTTTCAGCCATCGGATGCTGCTCCGTGGCAGCGTCGAGGGGATTGCGCCCGGCGAGATGAACGCCCTGATGTCCGCACGCGACCGCCTCAGGCGCGGCGTCTTCAAGCACGTCTACCTCCACTCCGTGCTGGAGCGCCGCTACGCCGCGTCCGGCGGTGAGGTGAAGCGGGAGCTGAAACGGGCCGGGTTCGGCGTTGAGATAGTGCGGGCCAACCTCACGGCGATGCGGAAGCTGATCCGGCGCCTCGACTGGACCCCAGGCGAGTCGGCGTGGACTGCCTACGGCCAGGTTAACGAGTACCCGCCCGAGGACGAACGGCTCAAGCGCGAGTTCATTGAACGTCTGGGCGAGCGCGGACGTCGGAGAATGGTCTGGGATCTCGGGGCCAACGACGGTCGCTACTCAGAGATAGCCGCTGGATTCGCCGACTACACGCTGGCGATCGATGGTGACGAAGAGACCGTCAACGCCACCTATTGCCGGCTGCGGGAGGCGGGGGAAGACCGGATCCTGCCACTCGTCGTCGACCTGGCGGATCCATCGCCCGGCCTCGGCTGGCGCGGCGAGGAGCGGCGGCAGCTGCGCGACCGCGGCATGCCCGAACTGGTCCTTGCACTGGCGCTGGTGCATCACCTGAGCATCGCGGGAGGCGTTCCCGTCGCAGAGGTGCTCGAATGGCTGCGGTCGTTCGACTCCGAGCTGGTGATCGAGTTCGTGGATCGTCACGACCCGATGGTCGAACTGCTGCTGTCGAGGAAAGAGGCGGGTGCACACCCGGACTACACTCGCGAGAGCTTCGAGCGCGCCCTGACCGAGCGCTTCGAGCTGGGCGACACGCTCGAGCTGTGCGAGGGCCGACGGCGGCTGTACCGTGCCAACCCACGCTCCTAGCTGATCGGAGCAGGATTGGGCCCGGCACGAGCCTGGCGCTGGGTCATCGGCGGGGGCTTCGGCCTCGATGCGACCTTCGGCTGATCCCTTTCGGGAGGCCAAGTCCCGCGCGCCTCGATGTGGACACTGCCGTCGTCGGTTTCGTCACTGCCAAGAACAGGAGGCGAGGCAGTGTGGTCGTCAAGGGTCAAGATCGGCGCGAAGGCGGTGAAGCTGACCGACGAGGCCGGCAACAAGAAGACCAAGAAGCTCTCGGTGACGCTGAGGAGGTAAGGCAGGCGGGGCCAGACCAGCCGAGGGCTAGCTCACACGGCATAGGCCGGACCAGGAGCGGGGTTAGGGGCAACCCCACGGAAACCAGGTGGTACTCCTGCGAGCGGGCGCTCTTCTCCGATGGGATCGATCCGTAGGGGTTCGGCGCCGACAGGAACGGCGTAGGGTATGCGCCTTGATCGGCCGCTGGGCAATCCCCGCGATCGCTGCCCTCGCGGCCGCGTGCCTGGCCGTCGCCCTACTCGCCACCTCGGCCTCGGCCGCCGTCTCCTACCCGGCCCCGCAGACGCTCTCGGTCTCGCGTTACGCCGGGGACCAGCAGATCGCGATCGACGGATCCGGACAGGCGACGATCGTCTGGGAGAGCTACGACGGCTACAACACCCGCATCCAGTCGGTCCGCCTCGGCGCCGACAGCGCGCCGGAGAAGATTCAGACGCTCTCGAAGGTCGGGGACGACGGCTACGAACCCGAGGTCGTGATCGACGGCTCCGGTCGGGCGACGGTGACCTGGTCTGGACGCGCGGCGGGCGAGTTCACCGCGCGTGTTCACTCGGTCCGCCTCGCCGCCGACGGCACCCCCGGCCCGGTGCGGACCCTCTCGGAGGCCGGTCAAGACGCCTTCCTGCCCCAGGTCGCCATCGACAGCTCCGACCGCGCGACGATCGTGTGGTGGCGCGAGGACTCCGAGAACACCCGCATCGAGGCCGTTCGGCTGGCCGCGAACGGCACCCCAGGGCCCGTCCAGACCCTCTCCGAGGTCGGGGAGGACGCCCTCGACCCGCAGCTCGCGATCGACGGCTCCGACCGGGCGACGGTCGTCTGGAATGGCTTCGACGGCATCCAGTCGGTCCGGGTCGCCGCCGACGGCAGCCCCGGGACCGTCCGAACCCTCTCCGAAGCCGGGCAGCACACTCACGAACCCCAGCTCGCGATCGACGACTCCGACCGGGCGACGGTCACCTGGCGGCGTTTGGACGCCGCCGACTACCGGATCCAGTCGGTGCGCCTCGCCGCCGACGGCGCCCCCGGCCCGGTGCGGACGCTCTCAGAGGGGGGCCACGAGAGCGCCTACCAGCAGGTCGGGATCGACAGTGCCGGTCGAGCGACGATCGTCTGGATGAGTTGGGACACCTCGCCCAACTCGAACTTCCGTATCCGGTCGGTCCGCCTCGCCGCCGACGGCACCCCCGGCCCGGTTCAGACCCTCGCAGACCCACCTGACCCGACCAGGGTCGTCCCCTTCCCGCAGCTAGCGATCGATGGCTCCGATCGAGCCACCATCACCTGGACATGGTGGGATGGCCGCAACTACTCCCGCGTCGAGGCGGTCCGCCTCGCCGCCGACGGCACCCCCGGCCCGGTGCACTCACTCTCCGAAGGCGGGGGAGGCCAGCTCGCGATCGACGGCTCCGACCGCGCGGCGATCGTCTGGCGTCGTTTCGACGGCGCCAACGAGCGGATCCAGTCGGTCCGGTCAGTGACCACCTACCCCGAGACGACGATCACCTCCGGCCCCTCCGGGCCGACCAACGACACCTCGCCGAGCTTCGGGTTCATCGACGCGGTGCCGACCACCACCTACGAGTGCAGCCTCGATTCGGGCAGCTGGTCGGCCTGCAGTTCGCCGAAGTCCTACTCCGGCCTCTCCGACGGCCCCCACAGCTTCGCGGTGCGCTCCGTCGACGTCGAGGACGACACCGACCCGACCCCGGCGAGCCGCTCCTTCACGGTGGACACCTCCCCACCCGACGGCAACGCCAGCGCCAAGAAGGAGCAGAAGCAGAAGGGCAAAACGATCGTCGTCAGGGCCAAGGTCAAGGCCGGCGAGGACCTGGACGTCAAGGCCAGCGGCAAGGTCAAGGTCAACCCCACCTACAAGCTCAAGCCGCTCACCAAGAGCGTCGGCTCGGGCAACTCGAAGAACCTGAAGCTGAGGCTGAAGAAGTCCAAGGACGCGAAGAAGATCGCGCCGGCGCTGAAGCAGGGCAAGAAGGCGACCGCGAAGCTCGAGGTGAACCTCACCGACGAGGCCGGCAACACAAAGACCAAGAAGCTCTCGGTCAAGCTCAAGCGCTAGGCCCTGAGCGGTGCAAGGCGAGAGGCTCCAATGCCAGCGCTGCGAGTCCCCCTAGGCAGCGGACCAACTACGGGAGTTGTTTCTACCCCTCGGGGTAGCCCTGTCGCTCACGAGCGGCGAGCCAGGCTTCCTCTGAGATTGGCTTCGCCCTCCAGGTCCTACGCCCGGTCGTGCACAACACCTTCTTGCGGCCGAGCTTGCGGCTCATTTGGAGATACAGGGACCCCTTGACGCTGGCGTCGCGAATCTTGCCGGCGATGCCTCCGAAACTGGGTTCCCCAGGCGCCCAGAATGACTCAAAGAACGGTTCCCCGAGGAGGTTCTCCTGGATTGGGGCCGTGCGGCCGCCGAGCACGGTCATAGCACTGAGCTTCCGGCCCTTCGGGCAGCGCAGCTTCCGCGCGGTGTAGCCGAGCTTGCTGACCTGATCTGATCCCGCTCCGATCACGAAGCTGACGAAGGTCGTCTTCTTCTGGCTGAGGTAGAAGCTGTCGCCTGGAGCCGCGGAGGCCAACCCTCCGCCAAGAGCTAGGGACGTCGCGGCGCACGCTGCAACGGCGACCCCCACGGCCCAAGTTCTCATCCCCCTGCGGTGCTTCATAACCATCAAGCCTGCCTTCCCCGTTCGTGTGACCTTCATCTGCGGACTGTTGCAGCAGCAGCCCTCTGAGTCAAGGATGACCAGCCAGTTCGCTAACCGGCGTTTCAATGAGCGCGGTCGCCAGCCGACCAACTCATGGGGAGTAGACCCGCTCCGCGCAAGGGGGAGGGGAGAGTTGACCTCGCGCGCCGCGGCAGGCCCTCGCCGGGCCCTGGTCGAGGTCGCTGTGGCGGGCCGCTATAGGATCGCCCGCGAAGTGGCGTCGCAGCGACGCCGGGGTCGAAGAAGGAGGAGAGCCATGGTCAACGACGAGCTGGTCGAGCAACTGCGCGCCGCGTACGAGGAGTGGATTCAGGGCAACCCCGAGCCGGCGGTGGCGATGCTGTCCGACGACATCACCTGGATCGTGCCCGGCAACAGCGCTGTGAGCGGAACCTACAACGGCATCGACGAGGTGATGGCCCACTGGAAGGCGCTCGGCGCGGCGCTGCGCGGCCTCGAGCTACAGCAGATCCTCTCGGGGGGCGACTACCTGGCCGTCTTCAACATGGTCACGCTGACGGCAGGCTCCGCCTTCCAGGTCGATGTCTGGCGATTCGAGGGCGGCAAGGCGATCGAGTACCGGGTCGCGGCCGACACCGCCCTGCTCGAGAGCGCCTACGGCAGCAGCTAGGGCGGCCGCCGCCTCAGGAGGGGCCGGCGGATCAGGCTCTCGCTCGTCCCGCCAGCACCGAGATCGGGTCGCCGGCGTCGTCGAACTGCGCGACCTCGACCAGATCGGCCCACGGGAACGCCGAGCGGTAGGCCGGGACCGTCCTCGCCGCCCAGTGCTCGTACGACGACGACCCGGAGACCGACTCGGCCAGGTATACGAGCCCGCCCGGGCGGAGCACCCGCCGCACCTCCGCCGCCGTCTCGGCCAGCTCGCCCTCCGCGACGAGCCCGCCGAGCACGGTCACGGTGACGAGCACGTCGGCCTCATCGTCGAACAGCGGCAGGCGCCCGTCCCGCCGCAGCCCCCGATAGGAGACCCCGGGAGCCCGCGGGGCGAGCGCCCGCAGCGCAGCGACGGGCTCGACCCCGATCGCCCGCCCGCCGATCAGTGCCGCAAAGTCCGCGGTGAAGCGTCCGGCCCCGCAGCCGAGGTCACAGACCACGCGCTCGGTCCCGTCGAGCAGCGCCGCCAGCGCCGGCAGCAGAACGCGACGGTGCTCCGCAGTCAGCGCCTCCAGGTCTTGGTCGTCGGGGTGGTCGAAGTTGACGACCGCGCGCGCGCCGAGCTCCTCGGTGCGTCGAGTCCAGTACTCCAGGCTCTCCAGGCCGCCGTGCGCCTCCGGTGTAGCGGTCACCGCGAGACGATCGGGTTCAGCGGCGTGTCGATGACCGAGCCGGGGCCGGCGCCCGGCATGAACCGCTGCCAGTCGCCCGAGACCATCGTCGGCTCGTCGACGACCCGTGCCCCGTCTGCGAAGTAGGTCGAGGCGAGCACCGTCCGCGGTTGCGTCGTCGCATTGGCCCGCGCGCAGTGAAAGCACCACGAATGATGGAAGCTGATCTCTCCCAGCGCGTAAGGCGTGTCGTCTATCCGCACCCCGGCGGCACGAAAGCTCTCCGCGACGCCGCGATCGTAGGAGGAGTCGGTGGCCGAGAAGTCCGTGTCCTCGGCCAGCCGCCACGCCTCGGCATCGGCCGCAAAGGCGAGCGGTCCCATCGCCGGCGGAATCGCCTGCAGCGGCAGCCAGCTCGTGACGATGTCGCGCGAGGCGATCGGGAAGTGGTGCGCGTCGAAGTGCCAGGGCGTGCGACCGCAACCCGGCTCCTTGGCCAGCACGTTGTCGTGGTAGAGGCGCACGTCGGCGACCTCGAGCAGCTCGGCCGCCAGGCGCCCGAGCCGCGGAGAGAGCGCGAACGCCTCGAGCACCTCCGACCCCTGCTGCCACATCAGGTCCATGCTCAGAAAGCCCGAGCGCCCCGGGCCATCGCCGGCGGCCGCCAGGCGGGCTACCTCGGCCCGCGCGGCGGCCAGCGCAGCCGGAGAAACGACGCCCGAGAGCTTCACGAACCCCTCCCTGGCAAAGCGCTCGCGGGCGCCATCGCTCAGCGGGTACGGCTCGGCGAGCTCGGCGCGCAGCTCGTTCGCGGACGGGGCCGCAACGGGCTCGGGCGGCGACAGCTCGATGAGCTCGATCGGCGCGTCCTCGGATGCGTCTGCAAGCGAGAGATACCAGTCCCACCAGTCCTCGTTGCTCTGCTCCCATGGCTCGGCGACGCCGGACTCTTGCGCGTGCTCGGCGCTCAGGATGCGGCTGTCCACGGAAAGTCCTCTCCTTGGGGGGTCAGGGCCAGGCAGACTACGGACTGGCTGAAGCGGAAGACACCGGCATCGTCGTCGCGACACCGAGACAGGTAGGGCCCGAGCACGGGCGCGGCGAGCATGTCGTCGAGGGTCGGACCGTCGTCGAAGATGCATCGGCGCAGGTAGCCCTCGAGCAGTTCGGTCTCGTCGTAGCCGACGACGTGCTCATAGGTGAGCGTGCGCTCCGACGCGTTCCAGCCGAGCGGCTCGGCCGCGGCCCGCACTGCGCTCGCGACCGCCTCGCCGCTGAGATACGGCGTCCGGGCGCCGCCCTGGAACCCGTCGAGAAAGGCGCGGTAGACGGTCAGGTAGTGGCCGTCCTCGGCGCCCTGGGCGATGAAGCCGAGGCCAGCGGGCGCCAGCCCGGCAACGAAGCGCTCCGCCGCCGAGCCCAGGGCCTCGGGTCGCAGGGCGTAGAGCGCGTGTGTCGCCCAGACCACATCCCAGGGCCCCGCTGCGGGATCGAGGTCTTCGAGAGTTGTCTCGAAGCGTGCGGTCGGCATCAGCGGCGCGCGCAGTTGGCCTGCCGCCTCCTCGAGCGAGAAGGGCGACGGGTCGAGCAGGTCGTATGCGACGCCGGGCTCGTCGAGCGACGAGAGGTCGGCGCGCCCGAGCAGCGCTGAGGGAAAACGGCCCGACCCGCATGCGACATCGAGCAGCCTGAGCGGCCCGGAGTCGCCTTGGCGCTCGTGCGCACGCCCCAGGGCCGAGCCCCAGTCCGCGACCCCCGCGAGCAGCTCGTAGTCGAGCTGCGCCAAGGCGTAGAACGCCTGCATCTCGTTCCTGCCTTCCTCGCTCCAGCTGGCGAGGCTGCGCGCCGCAGTGTCCTCGACCGAGGCAGCGGGCGCCTGTCTCTTCATCGTGCGGACCCTAGCGGAGCACCGTTGTTGGCTTGATCGCCATGGCCCCGAGCCGCTACTTGCCCACGAGGAAGTGCCACCGCCGGCGCCAGCACGCCGCCGCTATAGGCTCCGCCTATGGCGCTCGTCGAGATCAACGGGATCGAGGAGATGCAGGCCGCGGTCGGCAAGAGCGTCGGCCCAGGTGAGTGGCGTCAGGTGACCCAGGACGACATCGACGACTTCGCGCGGCTGTCGGGGGACGATCAGTGGATCCACGTCGACGTCGAGCGGGCAAAGGCCGAGAGCCCCTTCGGGACGACCGTCGCCCACGGCAACCTGACGCTCTCGATGATCGACGGGCTGCGGTCCGGCCTGGTGGAGTCGACCGGGTTCGCGCTCGGGGTCAACTACGGCTGGAACAGGGTGCGGTTCCCGGCGCCGGTGCCCTCGGGCTCGAGGATCAGGGCGAGCGTCGAGTTGGCATCGGTCGACGAGGTCGGCGGCGGTTGGTACCAGGTCGTGAATGTGTTCACGGTCGAGGTCGAGGGCTCCGAGAAGCCCTGCTGCGTGGCCGAGCACGTCGGTCGCGTGCTCGCAACCTAGGCCCCTCCGCCGGCGAGAGATCGGGCGCCGAGGTCAGCCCCGGCGCCCGGACGCTCACTTGACCGTCAGCGTCGCCTCCATCCCGGCCTGGCGGTGACCGGGCACCGAGCAGAAGTAGGTGTAGGTGCCGGGCTCGAGCTCGACCTCGGCCGTCTCCGAGGACTCGGTGATCACGCTGGTGCCGCCGAGATCGGACCCGGAGCTGTCCTCGATCCGCACGTCGTGGCTGACCGCGGCCGGGTTGTCGAACTCGATCGTCACCGTCCCCGCCTTGGTCTCGAGGTCACCGGTCGTGTAGGCCAGCTGCCCGCCCGGGTCGGCCCCGATCTTGATCGTGCCGCCCGCCCCGGCGCCGCCGCCGGTTGGGGCGGTGGTCTCGGCGGTCGTCTCGGTGGTGGCAGCGGCGGTGTCGGTGCTGGTGGTGCCGTCGTCGCTGCCGCAGGCGGCGAGCGCGAGGGCGGCGACCGCCAGCGCGGCGAAGGTGATGATCAGCTTGCGGGTCAAGGCTTCCTCCTAGGGGTTGCGTTGAGTGAAATCTAGCTTGCCGGCGTCAGCGGCCCTCGAACGAGGGCTGCTCGCCGGCGAAGAACGCGGTGACCCCGTTGCGCAGGTCCTCGGTCGCCATGCTGTCGGCGATCCCGTGGCGCTCGATCTGCAGATGCTCAGCGAGCCCGTTGTCGAGGCTCTGCCAGGCGAGGGTCTTCGCCATCCGCACGTAGTGCGGGGCCAGCTTCGCCAGCTTCGCAGCCTTGGCGCGGGCGGCTTCGAGCAGCTCGTCGGCCGGGACGACCGTCGATACGAGGCCCGCCTCGAGAGCCTGCGCCGCGCTCAGGTTCGGGTCGTTGAGCAGCAGCTCGGCCGCCTTCGAAGGCCCGATCACGCGCGGCAGGAAGTAGGTCATGCCGCCGTCCGGCGAGGCGCCGATCCGGCCGTAGGCGCAGGCGAAGAAGGCGTCCTCGGAGGCGATCCGGATGTCGCACATCAGCGCCAGCGAGAAGCCGGCGCCGGCGGCGGGGCCGTTGACTGCGGCGACGACCGGATAGGGGATCCGCTTGAAGTCGACGATCGCCTGGTGCAGCACGTCGGCGCCGTGGCGGACCTGCGAGGGCAGATCGACGTCCGGGTCCTCGACGCCCTTGCGGAACCAGGTGACGTCGCCCCCGGCCGAGAAACCGCGTCCCGCACCGGTCACGATCAGGGCGCGGTAGGGCGCCCGATCGGCGAGCCAGGCCGAGACCTGCATCAGCTCCTCGATCGTCTCGGGGTCGAGCGAGTTGAGCTCGTCCGGCCGGTTCAGGGTCATCGTCCCGACGTCGCCGTCCTCGGAGAGCAGGATGTTGTTCAGCTCCGGCGGCGGTGTGGTCTCGGGCATCGTTCCTCCTCGGGGCCCCGCGGTCACTTGGCGGAAGCGTTTGGGTGAAGGCTCGGCAGCCTACAGTTAGGCCGTGGAATCAAGCAACGGACCCGCGGCCCCCGAGCCCGCTGCCGGCCCGGAGGGCGGGCTCGCGGAGCAGCGACGCCGGTTGCCGGATGCGCCCGGCGTCTACATCTTCGCCGACGCCGAGGGCCGGGTCGTCTACGTCGGCAAGTCACGCTCGATCCGCAAGCGCGTCGCGAGTCACTTCTCGAGTCGCTCGACCCTCGGCCCGCTCGCCGAGACGATCACCTCGATCGACTTCCTGGTCACCGAGACCGAGGCCGAAGCGCTGATCACCGAGCAGCAGTTCATCAAGCGGCATCGGCCGCTGCTCAACGTCAAGCTCCGCGACGACAAGTCCTACCCCTACATCGGCATCTCGCTCGACGAGGAGTTCCCGCGCGTCTACTTCACCCGCGAGCGACACCGCCCGAGCCGGGTCTACTTCGGGCCGTACGCGACGGCACGCAGGGTGCGCGAGACGCTCGAGCTGCTCGGCAAGCTGTTCCAGTACCGGACCTGCGACGGCCCGGAGCCCGGCCGCCGCTCCGGTGTGCCCTGCCTCGACTACTACATCAAGCGCTGCGGGGCGCCCTGCGTCGGCTACGTCGATCGCGACGAGTACATGCGCAGCATCGACTCGATCAGGCGGTTCCTCGGCGGCCGCTACCGCGACGTCGAGCGCGACCTCGAACAGAAGATGGAGGGGCCGCGGCCGAGCAGGGATACGAGCGGGCCGCCCTGTTCCGCGACCGGCTGACAGCGGTCCGCTCGCTGATGGAGCGGCAGCGGGTCGCCGGCGAGAACGTCGGGACCGCCGACCTGATCGGCGTCGCCGTCGAGGGCGAGGACGCCAACGCACAGGTCTTTCAGGTCCGCGACGGCGTGCTCGCCGAGCGCCAGGGCTTCTACCTCGACAACCGCGGCGGCCGCGACCTCGAGGAGGTCGCCGAGCAGTTCGTCGCCCAGTACTACGAGGCCTCGCCGGCAGTCCCGCCGCTGGTCGTGGTCGGGCCGGAGTTGGCCGACCGCACCGCACTGCTCGCAGAGGCACTCGGGAAGCGGCGGGGGACCCGAGTCGAGGTGCGGGCGGCCGAGCGGGGGGACAAGCGGCGCCTGCGAGAGCTGGCGGAGCGCAACGCCGCGCTGGCACTGGCTCAGGACCGGCTCCGCAAGGAGCGGCGCCGGGCCGACCGGACCGCGGCGCTGGCGGAGCTCGCGGCGGCGCTGGGGATGGATGAGATCCCGATCCGGATCGAGGGCTACGACATCTCGAACACCGGGCCCGAGCACACCGTTGCCTCGATGGTCGTCTTCGAGGGCGGGGCGCCGAAGAAGGAGCACTACCGCCGCTTCAACATCCGCGGCCGCGAGGGCGCGGCCGGTCCCGACGACGTCGCCTCGATCGGCGAGGTGCTCGGCCGGCGGATGTCGCGCTTCGTCGAGGCGTCGGATCTCTCGCCGCACGACGCCGAGCTGGACGAGAGCTTCGCGACGCTCCCCGGCCTGGTCGTGATCGACGGGGGCAAGGGACAGCTCGCCGCCGGGATCAAGGCGATGCAGCCGCTGGTCGAGCGCGGCGCGAACGTGATCTCCCTGGCGAAGCGGCTCGAGGAGGTCTACGTGCCGGGCAACTCGCGGCCGCTGCCGATCCGGGCCGACTCCGAGGCCTCGCGGCTGCTGCAGCGGGTCCGCGACGAGGCCCACCGATTCGCGCTCGAGGGCCATCGACGCCGCCGGGGCCGGGCGATGACCGGATCGGTCCTCGACGACCTCCCCGGCGTCGGGCCGGCTCGCAAGCGGGCCCTGCTCGGGCACTTCGGCTCCCCGGACCGGGTTGTCGAGGCGAGCCGCGAGGAGCTCGAGGCGGTCCCGGGGATTCCCGGCAAGCTGGCCCGGCAGATTCACGGGCGGCTCAACAAGGCCGGCTAGGGGCGACGGGTTCGGCCGCCCGGCATCGCCCATAATCCGCGGTGATGAGTGAGCCGGTGATCAGCGTCCGGGGCCTGCGCAAGTCCTACGGCCAGAACGAGGCGGTCCGCGGGATCGATCTCGAGGTACGACGCGGGGAGATCTTCGCGTTCCTCGGGCCGAACGGCGCCGGCAAGACGACGACGGTCGAGATCCTCGAGGGCTACCGCCGGCGCAGCGCCGGTGAGGTTCGCGTGCTCGGGAGCGATCCGGCCAAGGTTGATCGCGCCTGGCGCGAGCGCGTCGGGATCGTCCTTCAGGAGTGCCGGATGGAGCCGAAGCTGAGCGTCCGCGAGACCCTGCAGATGTACGCCGGCTACTACCGGCGGCCCCGCCCGGTCGAGGCGACGATCGAGTTGGTCGGCCTCGCGGCGCAGTCCGAGCAGCGCGCCGCCAGCCTCTCCGGCGGCCAGCAGCGCCGCCTCGATGTCGGTGTCGCATTGATCGGCGACGCCGAGATGCTGTTCCTCGACGAGCCGACGACCGGTTTCGACCCGAGCGCCAGGCGGCGCTTCTGGGAGGTCGTCGGCGGGTTGAGGGACCTCGGCAAGACGGTCTTCCTCACGACCCACTACATGGACGAGGCGCAGGCGCTCGCCGACCGGGTCGCCGTGATCGCGGCCGGCAGCATCGTCGGCGCAGGCACGCCGGACGAGATCGGGGGGAGGGGGGAGGCCGCGAGCGAGATCAGCTTCGGCCTGCCGGAGCCGTTCGAGCCCGGCGACCTCCCGGCCGAGGTCGGTGCGGCGTCCGCGATCGGCAACGGACGGCTGACGCTGCGGACCGTCGAGCCGACGGCCGTCCTCAACCGGCTCACCGGCTGGGCGCTCCAGCGCGGGATCGAGCTCGACCGGCTCGAGGTCCACCGGCCGAGCCTCGAGGACGTCTACCTCGAGCTGACGGGAGACCGATGAGCGCCGCCGCGATGGCCGTGCACCAGTTCCGCTACGACCAGCGGATCTTCTGGCGGAACCCCGCCTCGGTCTTCTTCACCGTGATCTTCCCGGTGATCTTCCTGTTCCTGTTCGCCGGCCTGTTCGGTAATCAGCGGATCGACGAGCTCGGGGTCCAGATCGCGACCTACTACGTGCCCGGCATCATCACGCTCGCGGTCGTCTCCGCCACCCTGGTCAGCCTGGCGATGAATCTCGTCGTCGCCCGCGAGGCCGGTCGGCTGAAGCGCTTCCGGGGAACGCCGCTTCCCGCCTGGGTGTTCATCGCCGGCCGGGTCGGCAACTCGGTTGTCGTCGCCGCGATGATGGTCGTCCTGGTCACCGCACTGGGGGCGATCTTCTTCGACGTCGCGGTCCCGACCAACACCCTGCCGGCGCTGGTCGTGACCCTGCTGGTCGGTGCCTTCGCCTTCTGCTCGCTCGGGTTCGCGCTCAGCGCTGCGATCCCGAGCGAGGACGCCGCCCCGGCGATCACCAACGCCACCGTGCTGCCGCTCTACTTCCTCTCCGGGGTCTTCATTCCCGAGACCGAGATCCCGGACGGCGTTCTGCAGTTCGCCGACCTGTTCCCGATCCGCCATTTCTTCGAGGCATTCTTCGCAGCGTTCGATCCGGCGACCACGGGCGCCGGCTTCGAGTGGGGTCAGCTGGCGGTGGTCGCGGCCTGGGGTGTGGCCGGGCTGCTGATCGCTCTGCGCTGGTTTCGCTGGACGCCGCGCGGCGACTGACGGCACCGCGGCACCGCTGCCGACTCGTTAGGTTGCAGCGTGCCCCCGGGCAAGCAAGTTTCAACCGTCACTACCCAGCAGGAGGGACCGAATGGCAGTCAAGGTCGGCATCAACGGCTTCGGTCGAATCGGCCGCAATCTGTACCGCGCCGCGCACGAATCCGCGGCCGATCTCGAGATCGTCGCCGTCAACGACCTGACCGATGCCGAGACGCTCGGCTACCTGCTCAAGTACGACTCGATCCTCGGCCGATTCCCGGGCCGCGTCGATGTCGGCGAGGCGTCGCTGACCGTCGACGGGAACGAGATCAGGGTCCTCTCCGAGCGCGATCCGGCCGATCTCCCCTGGGGCGAGCTCGGAGTCGACGTCGTGATCGAGTCGACCGGCTTCTTCACCAAGCGTGACGACGCCGCCAAGCACCTGGCGGCAGGAGCGAAGAAGGTGATCATCACGGCGCCGGCCAGCGACCCGGACGTGACGGTCGCCCTCGGCGTCAACTTCGGCGACTACGACCCGGCGGCGCACGACATCATCTCGAACGCCTCATGCACGACCAACTGCCTGGCCCCGGTCGCGAAGGTGGTGAACGACACGGTCGGCATCGAGCGCGGGCTGATGACCACGATCCACGCCTACACAGCGGATCAGCGCCTCCAGGACATGCCGCACAAGGACCTCCGCCGGGCGCGTGCGGCGGCGCTGAACCTGATCCCGACCACGACCGGCGCGGCGAAGGCCGTCGGCCTGGTGCTGCCGGAGCTCGACGGCAAGCTGAACGGCTGCGCGGTCCGCGCCCCGGTCGCGACCGGATCGGTCGTCGATCTCACCGTCGAGGTCGGCAGCGAGACCTCGGCCGAGCAGATCAACGACGCGGTCCGCGCGGCGGCCGAGGGCGAGCTCGCCGGGATCCTCGCCTACACCGAGGACGCGATCGTCTCCAGCGACATCGTCAAGGACCCGCACAGCTCCGTCTTCGACGCCGGCCAGACGATGGTCATGGAGGGCACCCTGGTCAAGGTCATCACCTGGTACGACAACGAATGGGGCTACTCGAACCGCGTCGTCGAGCTGGCGACGAAAGTCCTGCCCTGACGGGCGCCGGGCGCTCGGCTGATGGCGGCATCGGAGAAAGCGGTAGAGGTCCGGGGCCGGTTCACGAAGGCATCGGTGCGGGACGCGCCGGTCGCCGGTAAGCGGGTCCTGGTTCGCACCGACTTCAACGTGCCGCTCGACGGCGGCGTCGTCCGCGACGACGCGAGGATCAGGGCGGCCGTGCCGACGATCGAGCTGCTTCGCGACGCCGGCGCCTCGGTCGTGCTCTGCTCTCATCTGGGCCGGCCCGAGGATCGCGACCCGGAGCTCTCGATGGCGCCGGTGGCGGCGCGGCTCGCGGAGCAGCTCGGCACCTTCGTTCCGGTCGCCCCCGCGGTGGTCGGCGAGCAGGTCGAGGCGGTCGTTGCCGGGCTCGACTCGGGCGAGGTCCTGTTGCTCGAGAACACCCGCTTCGAGCCGGGCGAGACGAGCAACGATCGCGGAGCTCGCCGAGTCCCTGGCGGGGCTCGCCGACCTCTACGTCAACGATGCGTTCGGCGCCGCCCACCGGGCCCACGCCTCGACCGAGGGGGTGGCCCACCATCTGCCGGCCTACGCCGGGCTGCTGCTGGAGCGCGAAGTGCGGGCGCTGACCTCGGTGCTGGACGACCCCGAGCGACCGCTGGTCGTCGTCCTCGGTGGCGCCAAGGTCTCCGACAAGATCGGCGTCATCGATCGCTTCCTCGAGATCGCCGACCGGGTTCTGATCGGCGGCGCGATGTGCTTCAGCTTCTTCAGGGCGATCGGGCATGAGACCGGCGACTCGCTGGTCGAGGAGGCGGGAATCGAGCTCGCCCGCGGCGTGCTCGATCGCGCCGGCGAGTCCGAGTGCGAGCTGATGCTGCCCACCGACCTGGTGCTCGGCGATCGGTTCTCGGCCGAGGCCGAGCCGCAGCCGCTGGACGGCGTCGACGTTCCCGCCGGGATGATGGGGCTCGACATCGGCCCCGAGACGGCCGCCGCCTACGCCGAGGTCGTCGCCGGGGCGGGGACGGTGTTCTGGAACGGCCCGATGGGTGCCTTCGAGCTGGAGCCGTTTGCGGCGGGTACCCGGGCCGTCGCCCAGGCCGTAGCCGACGCCGATGCGACGACCGTGGTCGGCGGCGGAGACTCGGCGGCGGCCCTGGCGCAGTTCGGGCTGGCCGATCAGGTCAGCTGGCTGTCGACCGGTGGCGGCGCCTCGCTCGAGTTGATCGAGGGCAAGCCGCTGCCGGGGGTCGAGGCGCTGCTCGACAGCGGTGATCGCGAGTGAGCGGTCGGGTGCCGCTGGTTGCGGCGAACTGGAAGATGCACAAGACGATCGCCGAGGCGGAGGCCTTCTGCTCGGCCCTGCTGCCGATGATCGAGGGCGCCGAGGCGGAGGTCGTGATCTGCCCGCCGTTTCTGGCCGTGCGCGGGGTCACCGAGCTCTGCTCCGGGACGGCGGTCTCCGTCGCCACCCAGAACATGCACTTCGAGCCGCAGGGCGCCTTCACCGGCGAGGTCTCGGCCCCGATGCTGCTCGACGCAGGCGTCACGGCCGCGGTGCTCGGGCACTCGGAGCGAAGGCAGATGTTCGGCGAGACCGACGAGGCCCTTGCGAGGAAGGTGCCGGTCGCGCTCGAGGCCGGGCTGACGCCGATTCTCTGCTGTGGCGAGACCGAGGAGGAGCGCGACGCCGACGAGACCGACCGGGTGCTGCGCAGGCAGATCGAGGCCGGTCTCTCGCGGGTCGAGGACGATCTGCTCGCCGCGGTGGTGATCGCCTACGAGCCGATCTGGGCGATCGGGACGGGGCGAACGGCGACACCCGAGCAGGCCGACGATGCCTGCGGCTTCATCCGGGCCCTGCTCGCCTCCCGCAGTGAGCCCGCCGCCGAAGCGGTGCGGATCCTCTACGGCGGGTCGGTGAAGCCGGCGAACGCGGCCGAGCTGTTCGGGCGGGCCGAGATCGACGGTGCGCTCGTCGGCGGAGCCAGCCTCGAGCCGGACGACTTCGCGGCGATCGTCGCGGCGGCATGAGCGAGCTCCCGGAAGGAGCCGGCGCGATCCCGGTGCCGTCACTGGCGCTGGTCATCCTCGACGGCTGGGGCCTGGGCGATCCGGGGCCGGGCAACGCGATCGATCTGGCCGAGACGCCGACCTTCGACCACCTCTGGTCGAGCTATCCGCACACCAGCCTCTCCGCGTCGGGTCGCGACGTTGGCCTGCCTGACGGGCAGATGGGCAACTCCGAGGTCGGGCACCTGAACCTCGGCGCCGGCTCGATCGTCAAGCAGGACCTCGTCCGGATCGACGATTCGATCGCGGACGGCTCGTTCTTCGAGAACGAGGCCCTGCTCGGCGCCTGCCGGCGAGCGCGGTCGAGCCCCCGAGGTCGCCTGCACCTGATCGGCCTCGTCTCCGACGGCGGCGTCCATTCGGGCTGGGAGCACATCGAGGCCTGCATCGAGCTGGCCGCCCGGGAGGGCGTCCCCGATCTGGTCGTGCACGCGCTCACCGACGGGCGCGACACCAGCCCCACCGGCGGCCCGGCCTATCTCGAGCAGGTCGAGCGCTGGCTGCGCAGCGCCGGCCGGATCGGGACGGTCGGCGGCCGCTTCTGGGGGATGGACCGGGACCGGCGCTGGGAGCGCGTCGAAGCTCGCCTTCGACGCGATCGTCCACGCACGCGGGCTCGCAGCCGAGGACGCGGTTGCGGCGGTCAGGGCGTCGCATCAGTCGGGGGAGACCGACGAGTTCGTCAGGCCGACGGTGATCGGCGACTACGACGGGGTCGCGGAGGGCGACGTGATCCTCACCTTCAACTTCCGGCCCGACCGGATGCGGGAGATCGTCTCGGCGCTCGGCGAGCAGGACTTCGACGAGTTCGATCGCGGCGCCGGCCCGTTCGATCTGACGACGATGACCGAGTACCGGGCGGGGTGGCCGTATCCGGTTGCCTTCCCGCCGCGCGAGCCGGCGACGACGATCGCCGAGGTGATCTCCGAGTCGGACGGCACCCAGCTGCATGTCGCCGAGACCGAGAAGTACGCCCACGTCACCTACTTCTTCAACGGTGGCCGCGAGCGGGAGTGGGAGGGTGAGCGCCGAGCGCTGGTCGACTCGCCCCGCGAGGTCCCGACCTATGACCAGAAGCCGCAGATGAGCGCGGTCGCCGCCAGCCGGGCCTTCTGCTCGGCCTGGGAGGAGGAGGCGGAGGGGGCGGGCTTCCGCTTCGGGATCATCAACTTCGCCAACCCGGACATGGTCGGCCACACGGGCGACATCCCGGCCGCGGTCGAGGCCGTCGAGACCGTCGATCGATGCCTGGGCAGAGGTGATCGCGGCCGTCCACGCAAGCGGTGGCGCCTGCATGATCACCGCCGACCACGGCAATGCCGAGCACATGCTCAACGACGACGGCTCGCCGAATACCGCCCACACGACCAATCCGGTGCCGCTGGTGGTCACGGTCGCCGGCGCCGCGCTCGCCGACGGCGGGATCCTCGCCGATGTCTCGCCGACGGCGCTGGCGCTGCTGGGGATTGCGCAGCCGGCGGGGATGACCGGGCGTAGCTTGCTGCGGGGCTGAGGCCCGGTAGCCGGTCGTGCGGAAGGCTTCCTGCGGCGGGGCCTGTCGGCGATCAGCCCCCACCGTGCTCGGCTGCGCCTGCGCGCGGCGGGGGTCCCCCGATCGCCGCCACCCGCCGCCCGGGCCGCATTGAGCGGGGCGCCGAATAGCCTCGGGGGACGTGAGGGCTAGGAATCACTTTCAGGAGGTACGAGAATGGCTTTGGTACGTGTGGACCCGGCGGTTGAGGTGGACTCGCTGCAGTCGGAGGTCAACCGGATGTTCGACAGCTTCTTCGGGGGGCGGCCGAACGGCGGAGCGCGGCGGTGGATTCCGCCGATGGACCTGGCCGAGACCGAGGACGAGCTGGTGCTGACCGCGGACGTTCCGGGCGTCGACGAGGACGAGATCTCGATCGAGATCAAGGACCGCGTGCTGACTGTCTCGGGCGAGCGCCGCGACTCGCGCGAGGAGAAGGACCGCGGCTACCACCGGGTCGAGCGCAGCTATGGGCGCTTCGCCCGGTCGCTGACCCTGCCGGAGGGGATCGACAGCGAGCGCGTCGTCGCGAACTTCGACCGCGGCGTACTCGAGGTGCGGATCCCGAAGCCGGAGCAGCGGAAGCCGCACCGGGTGACGATCGGCTCCGGCTCGATCGAGGGCAAGGCGACCGAGCAGGACTAGGCGCGACGAACAGTCGCGGATATCGGGGCCCGGAGCGATCCGGGCCCCGGCGCGTTCCGGCCCGCGCACGCCGCCGAATAGATTGCCGCTGGATGAGGCAGCAGCCCGAGCGACTCCGCTTCGAGATCACCGCCCGTGAGGGCGAGGCCCGCGCCGGCCGGCTCGAGACGGCCCACGGCAGCGTCGAGACGCCGGCGTTCGTGCCGCTGGCGACCAAGGGGTCGGTCAAGGGCCTGCTGTCGGGCGAGGTCGCCGAGCTCGGCTACGAGATGGTGCTCGGCAACACCTACCACCTGATGCTGACCCCGGGGGCCGAGCGGATCGCCGAGTTCGGAGGCCTGCACTCGTTCATGGACTGGGAGGGCGCGATCATCACCGACTCGGGTGGCTTCCAGGTCTTCTCGCTCGCTCACGGGACCGTCGCCGACGAGGTCAAGGGGCGGCGCGGGCGGCCGCCGCTCGAGGGCGGGGTCCTCGAGATCGGGGAGCAGGGCGTCCGCTTCCGCTCCTACATCGACGGTGCCGAGCAGTTCCTCTCGCCGGAGCGATCGATGGAGGTGCAGGCGATGCTCGGCTCCGACATCGCCCTGGTCTTCGACGAGTGCACCCCCTACCGGGCCGACCGTGAGTACACGGCCCGCTCGATGGAGCGAACCCATCGCTGGCTGGACCGGTGCTTGGATTGGCACGGCGAGCATGGCCCGCCTCGGCAGGCGGTGTTCGGGATCGTCCAGGGCGGCGTCCACGAGGACCTTCGCCGGGAGTCGGCCGCGGTGGTCTCAGCGGCGGGGGTGGACGGCGTCGCGATCGGCGGCACCCTCGGTCGCGACAAGCCCGAAATGCGCTCGGTGCTCGACATGACCCTCGCCGGGCTGCCGGTCGAGGCGCCGAAGCACCTGCTCGGGATCGGCGAGCCCGACGATCTCGTCGAGGGGATCGCCCGCGGCATCGACAGCTTCGACTGCGCGGTGCCGACCCGGCTCGGGCGCCACGGGATGGCGCTGGCCCCGCGGCCGCAGAGCAGGTTCCGCTTCGACCTGCGCAACCGCCGCGAGGCGGGCGAGCGGGGCCCGCTGGTCGAGGGCTGTCTCTGTCCGGCGTGCGCACGCCTGAGCCGCGGCTACGTCCACTACCTGTCGCGCGCGGAGGAGTTGAGCGGGGTGCGCCTAGTCACCCTCCACAACCTCGTCTACACCGAGGCGATCGTCAGCGGCGCCCGGCGCGCGATCGCCGCGGGCGGCTTCGCCGGCTACCGCGCGGCGGTGCTCGGCGGCGCCACGCCCTGGGAGGCGGTCACCGGGCTCTGAGCCGGACCCCCCTCCGGGCCGCCCGCTCAGCCGCCGGTGTTCTGTCTGATGTAGTCCTCGATGTTGGTGATCAGCGAATCGACGTTGTCGCTGATGAACTTCGCGGCGTCGGTGTTGCTGCCGGCGTCGGTCAGCAGCAGGATCGCAGCGGCGACGATTCCGGCGACGGCGGCGATCAGCAGGATGCCGCCGATCGCGCTGAAGATCCGCGAGAGGGCCGACCGGCGGGGCGGGCCCTGAGCCGCCGGCCGTGCGGCGGGGCGCGCGGCCGGCTCGCGACGGGCCCGGACGGGGGCGGTGGGAGTTCTCTCCTCCTCCCGGGGAACGACGCGGGTCGCGGCGGTCGATGTCCCGAGCGCGCGCGTCGGCGCCTCGGACGAGGGGGCGATCCCCCGGAGCCCGGCGCGCAGGGCCGAGGCGAGCTCGAGTGCGTTCGGATAGCGGTCCGCCGGATCGTTCTCGAGCGCCCGGAGGACCGCCGCGGAGAGCTCCTCCGGCACCTCGGGCTCGTAGCTGGACGGCGGCAGCGGCCGCTCGCTCTCGCGGCGGATCGCCAGCTCGGCGAGGCTGTTGCCCTCGTAGGGAAGGCGACCGGTGAGCAGCTGGTAGGTGACCACCCCGAGCGAGTAGACGTCGCTGACCCCGGTCGCCTCCTCGCCTCGCGACTGCTCCGGCGACAGGTAGGCGGCGGTGCCGACGACCGAGCCGACCAGGGTCAGCCGGGTCTGCTCCGCGGCTCGGGCGATGCCGAAGTCGGCGATCTTGACGGTCATCCCTTCGTCCGACCCCGGCGCGGCAGGACCCCCGATCACCATCAGGTTCCCCGGCTTGACGTCGCGGTGGACGATGCCCTGCCGGTGGGCGTACTCGAGCCCGGCACAGGCATCGGCGGCGATCTCGACGACGGTCGTGGGGTCGAGCTTGCCCTGCCGCTGCAGCAGCTGCGCCCCCGAGCGCCCCTCGACGTACTCCATGACGATGAAGTGACGGCCGCCGTCGACCCCGGTGTCGTAGACCTGGACGATGTTCGGGTGGACGAGCTTGGCGACCGCCAGCGCCTCGCGGCGGAAGCGGGCGACGAACTTCTCGTCGTCGGAGAGATGCTCGGCGAGCACCTTGACCGCAACCGTGCGTTCGAGCACCTCGTCGGTCGCCCGGTAGACCGTCGACATGCCGCCCGACCCGAGCCGGTCCTCTAGCGCGTAGCGGTCGGCGATTGCGCCCGAGGCCATCAGCCGCCGCCTCCGCGCTTCGCCGGCGGCCCGGTGCCACCGCCGGTCGTGGTCGTCTCGGTCGTGGTCGTCGGTTCAGTCGTGGTCGTCGTCGTGGTCGTCTCGGTCGTCGAGGTCGTCGGCTCGGTGGTCGTCTCCGAGGTGGTGGTCGGCTCCGAGGTGGTGGTCGTCGTTTCGGTGGTCGTCGTCGCGATCTCGCCGCAGCGCTCGGTGACGAGGCCGGTCAGCTCTCCGAGCAGGGTGTTGAGGCCGTCCTTGACGTCGCCGTCGGAGAGCGAGGCCGCGGTGCCGTCGAGCGCCGCCAGCGTGACGTCGGCGTTGGCGCAGTCCTGCGCGTCGATCTGGCCCTGGAGAGTCTCGAGATCGGCGAGCAGCGCGGCCGACTTGCCGCTCGGGATCTCGTCACTGGAGGAGCCGCAGCCCACGGTGGCGAGGATGGCGAGCGTCGCGGCCGCAGCGCCGATCAAGCGGACTCTGATCATTCGTTTCGAGTCTAGCTGTGCGGTCATCGCCCGACGAACAGTCGCTTGGCCAGATGGGGCGGGAGTTCGGTCCCCTCGATCGCGGCAGCTGCCCGCTCCACGTCGTAGGCGACCCGGTGATAGGTGGCCTCCCAGGCCTCGGTGTCGAGCTCGAGCCAGGCGGCCCGCGGGTCTCCGTCCCGCGGCTGGCCGACGCTGCCCGGGTTGATCAGCCAGCGGCCCTCGGTGATCTCCAGGCGCGTCCCGGCGCCCGCCTGCCAACCGCGGGCCTCGGTCGCGCTCGAGTCGGCTTCCTGGCCCCCCGGCAGGGAGAAGAAGAGCGCCACGTGGGAGTGGCCGATCAGGCTCACCCGCCGCTCCTGGACCGCCAGGCACTCGGCCGCCTGCTCCGGCCAGAGCACGTACTCCCAGATCGGATCCCGGGGCGAGGCGTGGTAGAGGGCCGCGGGCCCGCTGGTGTCCGCCGGGGAGAGCGACGAGAGGAAGGTGTGCGCGGGTTCGCTGAGCCGCTCGGCGGTCCACTCGACCGCCGCGGCCGCGGCGCCGCTGAAGGTTGAGGTGTCGAGCTCGCCCAGCACCGCGAGGTCGTGGTTGCCGACCAGGGACACTTCACAGCGGTCGCGAACCAGCGCTGTGCACTCGTTCGGGCTGGCGCCGTAGCCGACGACGTCACCGAGGCACCAGCGCTCCTCGACGTCGGTCTCACCGATGTCTTCGAGGACCGACTCGAGGGCCGGGAGGTTCGCGTGGATGTCGCTGAGCACGGCTACGCGCATGTTCGAACCGCCGGAGGCGAGAGCGGCGCTGACTATCGTAGGTGCGGATGAGCCGGCGGGCCCTCCTGCAATCCCCGCGCGCCCGGATAGTTGCGGCGTCCGTCGGCGCGATCGCGGCAGCCGGCGTCGCCGTGCTGATCCTCGAGCCCGGACAGCCGGGGCCGGCCGCGACGCCGGTCGATGAGCTCGACTACTTCGGCCCGGGACAGCTCGAGGCGGGTCGCGACTTCCGGGGCGAGATCCGGCTCTTGGGGCTGGTCGGCCTCGCGATCGAGCTCGCGGTCCTCGGGATCCTCGTCGCGGGCCGGCCGCGCCCGGTCCGGGCCCGGCTCGAGCGATTGCAGGCGCGGCCGTTGCTGGGTGCGGCTGCCGCCGGCGCCCTGATCTCGCTGACGCTGGCGCTCGCCGGGCTGCCGATCGGGATCTGGGTCCACGAGCTCGCGGTCGACGTCGGGATCTCGGTTCAGAGCATCGGCGGCTGGCTCTTCGACCGGGCGCGGAGCGCGGCCATCGCGGCGCTCTACGCGGCGGTCGGAGCGCTGCTGCTGGTCGGCCTGCAGAGGCGGTGGGCGCGCTCGTGGTGGCTCGCTGCAACCGGGGTGGTGGTCGCTTTCGCCGTCGCCTCCCAGTTCCTCGCTCCGGTCGTCCTCGCGCCGATCTTCAACGACTTCGATCGGCTCCCCGACGGGCCTCAGCGCAGCGACGTGCTCGAGCTGGCCGATCGGGCCGAGGTCGAGATCGGCGACGTCTACCGGGTCGACGCCTCGTCCCGCCGCACCTCGCTGAATGCCTACGTGAGCGGATTCGGCTCGACCAGGAGGGTCGTGATCTACGACAACCTGCTCGACAGCGCCGAGCAGCCGGCGCTGCGCTCCGTCGTCGCCCACGAGCTCGCTCACGTCAAGCAGCGCGACATCGGGCGCGGCCTGCTGTTCGTCGCGATCGTGGCGCCGTTCGGGATGCTCTTCGTCCGCGAGGCCGGAGCTGCATTCGCGGCCCGCACCGGCACCGGGCCGGGGCAGATCGCGGCTCTGCCGGCCTACGCGCTGGCCCTGTCGATCGCCACTTTCGCGCTTGGAATCGCGGGAAATCAGCTCTCGCGCGCGGTTGAGGAGCGGGCCGACCGCTTCGCGCTCGAGTTGACCGGCGACCCGGCCGGCCTCACCGACCTGCAGCTCAGCCTGGCCCGAGCCAACGTCAGCGATCCCGACCCGCCCGGCTGGTCGCAGCTGCTGTTCGGCACCCATCCGAGCACGGTCGAACGGCTCGGATTGGCGCGGGCGTACGAGGCCGGCGGCTAGCCGCTACCCGTCCCCAACCGCATCTTCATGCGGCCCGTCGCCCGGTCGCGTCCAGTCGCACTGTTAGATTGGCGCCGCTCACGATCGAACAGGAGGCAACATTGACCAAGTCTGAGTTCATCGACAAGATCGCCGGCGACGACCGGATCGGCAGCAAGAAGGCTGCCGGGGATGCCGTCGAGGCGGTTCTCGACGGTGTCGTCTCGGCCCTGAAGGGCGGCCAGGACGTGAACTTCACCGGCTTCGGGAAGTTCAGCGTCAACGAGCGCGGCCCACGTCAGGGCGTCAACCCGCGCACCGGCGAACGGATTACGATCCCCGGTGGCAAGGTGCCGAAGTTCTCGGCCGGCGCCGGCCTGAAGAGCGCGGTCAAGGGCGGGTAGCGGCCCCTGAGCGGCTCGAAACCGTTTGCAGACCGGCTTGCGGCGCTCGTAGCGGAGCGTCGCAGCCAGGTCTGCATCGGCTTCGACCCGGCCTTCGATGTCGAGCCCTGGCGCTCGGCATCGCCGCGTTCGGGGCCCGCGGAGGGGCCCCGGGCGGCCGCCGCCTCGGCGGCAACCGTCACCTGCCTGCGGCTGATCGAGGCGGCCGGCGACGCGTGCGTCGCGGTGAAGCCGCAACTGGCGCGCTTCGAGGCGCTCGGGCCGCCCGGCCTCGAGGCGCTGGAGTCCGTCTGCGACGCGGCCCGTGATGCCGGCCTGCTGGTGATCGCCGACGGCAAGCGGGGCGATGTGCCGGTCTCGGCCGTCGCCTACGGCAGGGCGATGGTCGGCGCCACCGACAGTCCCTGGGGCCTCGTGCCGGGGCTTGGTGCCGACGCCTTCACGGCCAATCCGCTGATGGGCCGCGACTCGCTCGAGCCGCTGGTCGCGGCTGCCGAGGGCGCCTCGGCGGGGCTCTTCGCCCTGGTCCGCACCTCGAACCCGGGCGCCGCCGACATCCTCGATCTCGACAGCGGCGGCGCACCGGTCCACGAGCGGATCGCCGCGATCGTCGCAGGGTTCGCCCCGAGGCTCCAGGGCGCCGGTGAGCTCAGCGGCGCCGGAGCCGTGGTCGGCGCGACCGAGCCGCGATTCCTCGCCCGCCTCCGCGAGCTGATGCCGAACTCGATCTTCCTGCTGCCCGGGGTCGGCGCCCAAGGAGGCGAGCCGGGGGCGCTCGGGCCGGCGTTCGCCGCCGGGCCCGCCTCGGCGCTCGTCACAGCCTCCCGGAGCGTCGCCGCCGCGGCCGACCCCGGAGCCGCCGCCGAGCAACTGCGGGCAGCGGTCTGGGCGGCCGCCGGCGGCTGAGCGATGCCGGCGGCGCCCCGCCCTTAGAGTCTCGCCGATGATCGACCCGATCCGAGCGCTGCGCGATGCGGTGGCCGCGGCCGCGGCCGACCTGCACGGGGGTGAGCCGGCGGCGGAGGCGAGCTTCGAGCGACCTCCGCGGCCCGAGTTCGGCGACTACTCGACGAACGCGGCGCTGCTGCTCGCCCCGGTCCTCGACGAGCAGCCGCGGGTGGTCGCCGAGCGGCTCGGTGAGCGCCTGCTGGACGAGCAGGCGGCGACCCTCGAACGGGTCGAGGTGGCGGGCCCCGGGTTTCTCAACCTGTTTCTCTCCGACGACTGGTTTCGCCAGGCGGCGGCGGCCGTGGCGACGGCCGGCGGCGAGTTCGGGTCAGGGGTCGCAGCCTCGCGGGCGGAGCGGATCCTGGTCGAGTTCGTCAGCGCCAATCCGACCGGCCCGGTGACCGTCGCCGGCGGCCGTCACGCTGCCTACGGGGACTCGCTGGCCCGGATCCTCGAGTTCGCCGGTCACTCGGTCGGGCGCGAGTACTACCTGAACGATGCGGGCGCGCAGATCCGCCTGCTGGGCGAGTCGATCGCCGCGCGGATCCGCGGCGACGAGGTGCCCGAGGGGGGCTACCGCGGCGAGTACGTGGCCGCGATCGCGGCCCAGCTCGAGGCCGAGGCGATCGACCCAGGCGAGGCCGAGCGCCTCGCCGACCGGGGAATCGAGCTGATGCGGGAGTCGATCGAGGCGTCGCTGGCCCGGTTCAGGGTCCATTTCGACAGCTGGTTCTCGGAGCGCTCGCTGCACGACTCGGGTGCGATCGACGCTGCGATCGAGGCCGTCACTTCGGCCGGCGCCACCTATGAGGACGAGGGCGCGCTGTGGATGCGGACGATCGACCTCGGTGACGACAAGGACCGCGTGATTCGCAGGGCCGGTGGCGAGCCCACCTACTTCGCCTCCGACATCGCCTACCACCGCGACAAGCTCGGCCGTGGCGACTGGGACCGGCTGATCGACGTCCTCGGCGCCGATCACCACGGCTACGTGAATCGGTTGCGGGCGATGATCTCCGCCCTCGGCGGCTCGGTCGATCAGTTCGAGGTCCCGATCATGCAGCTGGTCCAGATCGTCGAGCGGGGAGAGCGGGCGAAGATGTCGAAGCGGGAGGGCGAGTTCGTCACCCTCGATGAGCTGCTCGACGACATCGGCGTCGACGCGGCCCGCTTCTTCCTCGTCCAGCGCTCGCACGAGACCCCGATCGACCTCGACCTCGAGCTGGCACGCAAGCGCTCGAACGAGAACCCGGTCTACTACGTCCAGTATGCGCACGCGCGGATCTGCAACATCTTCCGCAAGGCCGAGGCCGGCGCGGGGGAGGTCGACGAGTCCGTCGAGCCGGGTCTGCAGCCGGCCGAGAAGGCACTGATCGGCCGGCTGCTCGAGCTCCCGGCGCAGATCGAGCGGGCCGAGCAGCGACGCGAGCCGCACGCTCTCGGGGCCTACTCGCGTGAGATCGCCGCCGACTTCCACGCCTTCTATCGCGACTGCCCGGTACTCAAGGCGCCGGAGCCGCTGCGCGGCGAGCGCCTCGTGCTCTGCGACGCGACGCGGATCGCGATCGCGACGGTGCTCGGGCTGCTCGGCATCGAGGCGCCGGAGGAGATGTGAGCGGTCCGGTGCGGGCGGCCGCTGCAGCGCTGCGAGCCGCGGCGCGGCCGCTGGCCGTCGTGATCGCGCTCGGGGCGTTTGCGGGCGCGGCCTGGGGGCTTGCCGATGAGCCCGAGTACGTCGCGACGGCGACGGTGCTGCTCGTCGATCGGGGGGCTGCGCTCGAAGCCGTCGGCAGCGGCGCCGCCGGCGGCGGGCCCGCCGACCTCGAGCGGGTGATCGCCTTGGCGGAGAGCGACGACGCGAGCGAGCTCGCTGCCGCCGGCCTCGGAGGTGACGTGGTCGGCGCCGATCTGATCGCGCGGACGCAGTTCCTCGCCGGCGATGAAGACGGCACCCTGGTCGTCCGCTCGACCGCCTCCTTTCCCGATTTCGCCGCCGCCGCCGCCGACGCCTTCGCCGGCGCCGTCGTCGAGCTCGGGACCGTGCTCGAGCGACGGCGCCTGCGGACCCTCGAGGAGCGCCTCAGCGGGCGCCTCACCGAGCTCGATCCCGCCTCCGAGCAGGCCCTGCGCCTGAACGAGCGGCTCGACTCGGTCACCGAGCTGAAGGCGCAGGGTGCCCCGCTCCGCGTCGGCAGTCCGGCCGAGCTCCCCTCCGAGCCGGTCAGCGATCGCTCGGTGGCGGGCTCAGCGCTCGCCGGAGCCGGGATCGCCGCCCTGCTGGCGAGCCTCGCGGTTCTCGGCAGCGAGCTTCGCCGACGGCCGATCCGCCGCGCCGCGGATCTCGAGGCCGCCGCCGGCACCGCCGTGCTCGGCGAGCTCGGCCGAGCCCGCGTCGTCAGTCCGGCGACCGACCCGGCCGGGGCCCGATTCGACCGCCTCGGGGCGGACCGAACGCAGGCGATTGCCGCGGCCCTGGGGCTTGGTGAGGCCGGCGATCCGGCTCGGGCGCTGGCGGTGGTCAGCGCGAATCCCGGCGAGGGAAGGACCTCCGTCGCGCTCGGCCTCGGCGCCGCCGCCTGCCGGCGCGGGGCCACCGTGATCGTCGTCGAAGCCGACCTGCGGCGCCCCGCCTTCGATCAGCTGCTCGGCCTCGCCGCGGGGCCGGGGCTGTCCGAGTATCTCGCCGGGGCGGCGAGCCCTCGCGATGTGATCCGGGTGGTCCCGATCACCGATCAGGAGGCCGCCGGCGAGGATCGTCGATCGTTGATCTGCGTGCCGGCGGGGCACCGCCGCAGCGAGCCGATGGAGCTCCTGTCCGAAGCGCGGTTTCGGGCGCTCAGCGCGCAGCTGCTTCGCGTCTACGACCTGGTGATCTACGACACGCCGCCGCTTCTGGCCGCCCCGGAGGCCGGGCTCGTCGCCGCGGTGGCCGAGGGCGGGGTCCTCTGCGCGCGCAGCGGATCGACGCGGGCCGAGGAGGTCTCCGACGCGGTCGCGCGGCTCGAGCGCGGATGGCTGCTCGGCGCCGCGCTGGTCGGCTCGCCGCACCGGGGTCCGGGCCGGCGGCGGATTCCCGCGCAGCCCGGCGTCGATCCGCAGGATTAGCGCCGTGCACGCGGATCTGGCGGTCCGGTCTCGTACCATCGCCGCGTGGACCGACGCAGCACCGGCCTCCCGGAGCCGCCCGCGCGATCGCCCCTCCTGAGGGTGCTGGCGCCGCTGGCGCTGGCCGCCGCCCTGATCGCGGTGATCGTCGTCGCGTCGAACTCGGACGGCGGCGATGAGCCGCCCGCCCGTAGCGGCCAGGGTCAGGCACGCCAGAGCGACGGCGGTGGGAGCGGGAACGGCGGCGGTGCCGAGACGCCGAAGACCTACGCCGTCGAGCCCGGCGATTCGCTTGGCACGATCGCCGAGACCTTCGGCGTGTCGGTCAAGCGAATCGAGCGACTGAACAAGGGCATCGATCCGAACACCCTGGCGACCGGCCAGGAGCTGACGCTGCGCAAGTGACTGACCGCCGCCCGTCCATGCGCGCCGCCGTCTGCCTGGCGCTCGCGCTGCTGAGCTCGCTGGCCGCTGCCGGGCCGGCGCCGGCGGCCAGCGCCGACAAGCAGACGAAGCCGCCGCGCCTCGAGGCCCGCGCCTGGCTGCTGGTCGACGCACGCAGCGGCGACGAGCTCGCCGGGAGCGCGGCGACGAGGCGCCTGCCGATTGCCAGCACGACGAAGCTGATGACGGCCTATCTGGCGCTCGCCGACCTGCCGCTGGATCGCCGGGTCGTCGCCCCCGCTTACTCTCCCGCCCCGGCCGAGTCGGTGCTCGGGCTGAGCGAGGGCGAGCGGATCTCGGTCCGGGACCTGCTCGTGGCGATGCTGCTGCCGAGCGCCAACGACGCCGCATACGCGCTCGCCGACGCCGTCTCGGGGTCGGTTCCGAGGTTCGTCAAGCGGATGAACCGCGCTGCCGCGAAGCTCGGCCTCGACCGCACCAGCTACACCAACCCGATCGGTCTCGATCAGCGGCGCAACGCCTCCACCGCCCGTGACCTGGCGGCGTTGGCGCTGGCTCTCCGCGAGGACCGTCGCTTCCGCCGGATCGTTCGCAAGTCCGAGGCGAGGTTGAAGAGCGGGGCGAGTCCACGGGTGGTCGAGACCCGCAACCTGCTGCTGTTGGCCGACGACTCGGTCGATGGGATCAAGACCGGGCACACGCTTGACGCCGGCTACGTGCTGGTCGCCTCCGCCGAGCGCAAGGGCGTGCCGCTGGTCTCGGTCGTGCTCGGGGCCGAGAGCGAGTCCGGCCGCGACGCCGCGTCGGAGGCGCTGCTCGACTACGGCTTCTCGCTCTACTCGAAGCGCGAGGTGGTGGGCCGCGACGAGGTCGTCGGGACCGCCCCCGTGGCCGGTGAGAAGCAGCCGCTCGAGTTGCTGGCGGCCCGCGGTCAGCGGATTGCGCTGCGCGCCGACCAGGAGGTGCAGATCGAGACCGCAGTCGAGCCGGGCCTCGAGGGACCGATCGCGGCCGGCGCGCCCGTCGGGCGCGGCATCCTGAGAACCGTCGCGGGCGAGCGGCTCGGTTCGGTGCCGCTGCTGGCCGGCCGTGAGATCGCGGCCCCCGGGGCTCTCAGCAGCCTCGGGGGGCCGGCGGCGGCGCTGCTGATCGCCGCTGGTCTTATCCTTGTCGGCGGCGCGTTCGTGATCGCAATCCGGCGTGGTCGCGACGGCCGCGAGCGGAAGACCGGCGAGCGAACGCCGGAGGAGCGGCTCGACAGCCGGCGCCGCCGGATCAGGCAGCGAGAGGAAGGGAACCGACAGTGATCTTGACCGTGACGCTGAACGCGGCGCTCGATCGCACGGTGGCCGTGCCGCGGGTCCGCCTCGGCCGCCGGCACCGGGCGGTTGAATCGCGCCGGGCGCCGGGCGGCAAGGGGGTCAATGTGGCGCGCACGCTCAAGCACCTCGGCGAGCCGGTGATCGCCACCGGACTCGCCGGCGGCGCCACCGGCGCGCGGATCCGCGAGCTGCTCACCGCCGAGGAGGTCCTGCACGATTTCATCGAGGTCGCCGCCGACTCCCGAACGAACATCTCGATCGTCGATCCGACCTCCGGCGAGCAGACCGAGATCAACGAGCGCGGCCCCGAGGTCAGCGCCGGCGAGGTCGAGCGCTTCGTCGAGCGGCTCACCTATCTCGCGCGCGGCGCGAACTACTGCGTGATCGCCGGCTCGCTGCCGCCGGGTGCGCCGGTCGATATCTACGCGGCGCTGATCACCCGGATGCACGAATGCGAGGTGCCGGTGCTGCTCGACACCGATGGTGAGCCGATGCGCGCCGGCCTCCGGGCCCAGCCCGCCGTTGTCGCGCCGAACATCGCCGAGGCCGAGGAGGCGGTCGGCTACGAGTTCGGGGATGCCGAGGAGCTCAACACCGGACTCCGGAGCCTGATCGAGATGGGCGCGAACGAGGCCTTCGTGACGACCGCGAACGGCTGCGTCGCGATCGCCGGCTCGGGCCCGCACCGGCGTCGCTACGAGGCCAAGATCGAGCCGCTCGAGCCGGTCGCCTCGGTTGGCTCGGGCGATGCGTTTCTCGCCGGGCTCGCCTCCGCCCGGCGGGCCGGCCGATCGCCCGCCGAGACGCTGGCGTTCGCGGTCGCCTGCGGGGCCGAGTCGACCCAGCACCTCGGCGCCGGTTCGGTCGATCCCGGCGAGGTCGCGAGGATCGCCGATCGGGTCGAGGTCAGCGAGCTCGATCTCGAGGTCGGGGTCGCCTGAGGGCTCCCGCCTCGCCCCGATCCCGCAAATTGGGCGGGAAAGGCGCCACGGGCCCGCCGGTCCCCCCACCTACAATCAGTGGTCTGTCGATGTCGTCGCTAGCGCAAGGGAGACCAGCAGTTGGAAGTTGAGATCGGACGAGGGAAGAAGGCGCGTCGGGCCTACGGCTTCGACGACATCGCGATCGTGCCGTCGAGGCGAACGCGTGACCCCGACGACATCGACATCACCTGGAACCTCGGCCCCTACCGGTTCGAGCTGCCGCTGCTCGCCTCGGCGATGGACGGCGTCGTCAGCCCGCAGACCGCCGTGCTGGTCAACCGGCTCGGTGGCCTCGGGGTGCTCAACCTCGAGGGAATCTGGTCCCGCTACGAGGACGCCGACGAGCAGCTCGACCGGATCGCCAAGGCCCCCCCGGAGATGGCGACGAAGCTCATGCAGGAGGTCTACGCGGAGCCGGTCAAGCCGGAGCTGATCCGCCAGCGGATCGAGGAGGTCAAGGCCGAGGGCGCCGTTGCCTGCGGCTCGCTGACGCCGCAGAAGGTCAACGAGCACCACGAGCTGGCGCTCGATGCCGGTCTCGACATCCTCGTCGTCCAGGGCACCGTGATCTCGGCCGAGCACGTCAGCTCCTCCGCCGACCCGCTCAACCTGAAGGAGTTCATCGCGGAGCTCCCGATTCCCTGCATCGTCGGCGGCTGCGCCTCCTACTCGACCGGGCTGCATCTGATGCGAACCGGCGCGGTCGGTGTCCTGGTCGGCGTCGGGCCGGGTGCCGCATGCACGACCCGCGGCGTGCTCGGGATCGGCGTGCCGCAGGCGACCGCGATCGCCGACGTTGCAGCCGCGCGCTCGCAGCACATGCTCGAGACCGGCCAGTACTGCAACGTGATCGGCGACGGCGGCATGCGGACCGGCGGTGACGTCTCGAAGGCGATCGCCTGCGGCGCCGACGCGGTGATGATCGGCTCGCCGCTGGCCCGAGCCGAGGAGGCGCCCGGCCGCGGGTACCACTGGGGAATGGCGACCTTCCACCCCTCGCTTCCGCGCGGGACCCGGGTTGCGACGCGCCAGGACGGAACCCTCGAGCAGATCCTGCTCGGGCCCGCGAACGAGAACGACGGCACCTTCAACCTGATGGGCGCGCTGCGGACGTCGATGGCCACCTGCGGCTACGAGGACATTCCCTCCTTCCACCGGGCCGAGGTGATGGTCGCGCCGGCTCTGCAGACCGAAGGCAAGTCGCTGCAGAAGGAGCAGGCGGTAGGCATGGGGTCGAACGGGCGCTCGGCCGTCGCCAACGGCGTCGGCGTGGCGGATGACTGAGCTGACGACCGAGTCGGCGCCCGAGCCCGGGAAAGTCGCGGATGGGGGCTTCGAGCCGCCCACCGACCGCGAGGAGGTCCTCGTACTCGACTTCGGGGGCCAGTACTCGCAGCTGATCGCGCGCCGGATCCGCGAATGCGGCGTCTTCGCCGAACTGCTGCCGCACGGCGTCGACCTCGAGCTGATCCGATCCCGCAAGCCGCGGGCCCTGGTCCTCTCCGGCGGGCCCGCGTCCGTCTACGAGAAGGGCGCGCCGGCGCTCCGTCGCGAGCTGCTCGATCTCGGCATCCCGGTGCTCGGGATCTGTTACGGGATGCAGCTGATGGTCCACGACCTCGGCGGCCGCGTCGAGGGCGCCGAGAAGGGCGAGTTCGGGCGCACGACGCTGACCCTTGCCGGCGGCGGGGGCAGGCTGCTCTCGGGCCTGCCGGCCGAGCAGCAGTGCTGGATGTCGCATCGCGACTGCGTGATCGAAGCGCCGCCGGGCTTCACCGCGCTCGCCGCGAGCCCGGGGTCGCCGGTCGCCGCCTGCGAGAACGCCGACAGGGGCCTGTACGGGATCCAGTTCCACCCCGAGGTCATCCACACCCCGCACGGCCAGGAGATCCTCGAGCGGTTCCTGCGCGACGTCGCCGGCTGCGAGCAGGGCTGGACGATGGCCTCGGTGATCGATGAGCAGGTTGAGCGGATCCGCGATCAGGTCGGAGGCGGAGGCGTGATCTGTGGCCTCTCCGGCGGCGTCGACTCGGCCACGGCCGCCGCGCTGGTCCACCGCGCGGTCGGGGACCAGCTGACCTGCGTGCTGGTCGACCACGGCCTGCTCCGCAAGGGGGAGGCCGACCAGGTCGTCGCCAACTTCCGCGAGGGTCTCGGGATCAAGCTGATTCACATCTACGCGGAGGAGCGCTTCCTCGCGAGGCTAGCCGGACACGACGACCCCGAGACGAAGCGGAAGATCATCGGCGAGGAGTTCATCCGGGTCTTCGAGGAGGAGGCCCGCAAGCTCCCGGACGTCAGCCACCTCGTGCAGGGCACCCTCTACTCGGACGTGATCGAGTCGGGTGGAGGGGAGGGCACCGCGACGATCAAGTCGCACCACAACGTCGGCGGCCTGCCCGAGGACCTCGACCTCGATCTGGTCGAGCCGCTGCGGATGCTGTTCAAGGACGAGGTTCGCGCGGTGGCGACAGAGCTGGGGCTGAACGACCGGATGGTCTGGCGACAGCCGTTCCCGGGCCCCGGCCTGGCGATCCGGATCGTCGGCGGCGAGGTGACGAAGGAGCGGCTCGACCTGTTGCGCGAGGCGGACGCGATCCTGCAGGAGGAGGTACGGGCGGCGAACCTCTACCGGGAGCTCTGGCAGAGCTTCTGCGTGCTGCCGGTGGTCCGCTCGGTCGGCGTCCAGGGCGACGGGCGCACCTACGCCTATCCGATCGTGATCCGGGCCGTGACCTCCGACGACGCGATGACCGCGGACTGGGCGAGGCTCCCCTACGACCTGCTCGAGCGCGTTTCGAACCGGATCATCAACGAGGTCCCGCAGGTCAACCGGGTTGCGCTCGACATCAGCTCGAAGCCGCCGGCGACGATCGAGTGGGAGTAGCGGGCCCGGGCTTCAGCGCTCAGGACCAGCGGTCCCAGCGCTTCAACGCCTTGGTCGGGCTGAGCACGTGCCCGCCCTCGTACCAGCCCGGGGCCGACCACATCTCGAAATGGACGTGACAGCCTGAGGCGTTGCCGGTGTCGTCGTTGAAGCCGATCCGCTCGCCGGTCTTGACCTTCGATCCCTTCTTCGCGCGGCCCTTGCGCGAGAGGTGCATGTAGACGTAGTCGACGCCGGTCTTGGCACCGTCGACGACGATGTAGTAGCCGGCGGCGGAGTGATAGGAGCTGGTCTGGATCCGCCCGCCGCGGGCCGCGTAGACATCGTTTCCGCACTTCGCGAAGACGTCCTGTCCCTGGTGGCTGCGGCCGGCGCCGAGCCCGTCGCCGTAGCTGTGGCGCCCTGCGAGCGGGAACTTGTGGTCGTAGTAGCGGAACCCGGCGCGATCGCCGGCGCCACCGCTGAGCTGGGTCACCTCGAAGCTGTACTTGCCGTTCGGGGCGACCTTGTTGTCCTCTCCGAGCCCGTTCCAGGCGGCCGAGTGGTTTGCGAACGGCTTCTGGTCCCGCTGCACGATCGTGTCGATCAGTCGCCGCCGCTTGCCCTTGAGCACGTCGATCCGGACGTCGGTCGGCTGCTCGGCCTCGAACAGGTACTCGACGCGGCTGCGTCGCTTGCCCTCGAAGAAGCTCTTCGAGGGGGTCGCCTCGGCCGCCGCGACCTCGAAGCCCTCCGCATCGCTGACCCGGTTCTCACCGACGATCTTCAGCCGCTCCTCGGAGCGGGCCTTGTTGCCGAACTCGTCGATCACCACCGGCCTGCCGCTGAGCGCACCGAGCGGCACCCGGAACTTGACCCGCGACGAGTTGACCCTCTTTGGCTCGATCTCGAGCTTGCCGTCGGCTCCGTCGAGGCGGACGGTCGTGACGGCGGAGAGGTCGCGCCCCGCGAGCTCGGCGAGCCCGGTCTCGGCGACGACGCGGACGTCGAGGCAGCGGTCGAGGCAGCGGGCGGTGCGGACCTCCGGGGGCGAGGGCGCTCCGACCCCTCCGTCCTCGGCGCCGGCGACGCCGGCGGCGATCAGGGCGGCGCCGAGCACGAGCGCCGTGGCCAGCGTTGTCCTTCGATCTTGGCGTCGGGGGGGTCGACCCGAGCTCACGTCTGCGTCTCTCTTTCGTTGTGGCCTACGGGGTTAGCTGACGGGCTCGCGCCGAAAGAGCAGCGCTACGGATGTAGGTTCCGATTCGCCCCTGGGAGAGGGTTTCCTCTCTCCCTCCGGTTCCCCCGCCCTCCGTCACTGACGCGCCGGAGATTAGGCAGGTCCAAACTTGGCCGAGGAGTATAGCCACGCACTCGGCGGGGTCAACATAAACGCAATTGCAACAAAGTGCTAACAAACCGACCGGTTTGCGAGCGAACGATCCGAGTGCCCACGGAGGCCCCGAGACGCTGTCGCGGCACGCGCACGCAAACCGTTGCGACCATCTATCATCGTGCGCCCGCGTCGCCCGCCCTTCCGGCCGGGACGCGTTTTTTCACGTGATGAAG
Organism: uncultured Solirubrobacterales bacterium; assembly: GCA_963700785.1. GTDB lineage: Bacteria > Actinomycetota > Thermoleophilia > Solirubrobacterales > 70-9 > CAXMST01. The sequence continues at coordinate 41,696 of CAVOYZ010000017.1, read as the reverse complement.
ACCTATGCAGCCACAACAGCCGACCGCGAGCGGGAGTGGTACGTCGTCGACGCCGAGGGGCGGACGCTCGGCCGCCTCGCGACGCAGATCGCCGACACGCTGCGCGGCAAGCGCAAGCCCCAATACACGCCGCACACCGACGTCGGTGACTTCGTCGTCGTCGTCAACGCGGAGAAGATCGGCGTCACCGGCGACAAGCTGCAGTCGAAGATCTACCGGCGCCACAGCGGCTACCCGGGCGGGATTCGGTCGCGGACGCTGGCCGAGATGCTCGACCGCAACCCCGAAGAGGTGATCCGCAAGGCGGTAAAGGGCATGCTCCCCCGCAACAAGCTCGCCCGCAAGCAGCTGCTCAAGCTCAAGATCTACGCCGGCGCCGAGCACCCGCACGCCGCCCAGCAGCCGAAGCCCCTGGAGGTGCGCTCTTGACCCGGATCGACGACAACGAGGCGCCGGAGGGCGCCGAGCCCGAGGAGGACGCGGCGCCCGAGGCCGAGGCAACGCCGGACGCAGACGAGACGGCCGCCGAGCCCACCCCCGAGCCGGAGGCCGAGGCAACGCCGGACGCAGACGAGACGGCCGCCGAGCCCACCCCCGAGCCGGAGGCGGAGGCGACGCCGGACGCAGACGAGACGGCCGCCGAGCCCACCCCCGAGCCGGAGGCCGCGGGCGAGACCGGCGCCGAGGCCGCTGAAGCTGAGGGCGAGAAGCCCGAGCCGAAGCCGAAGCCGGGCGGCGCGAAGAAGTCCGAGGCGGCCGAGGTCGTCCCCGGCGCGAACCTCGAGCCGATCGCGATCGTCGAGGAGCGCGAGCTCACCGCCGAGGAGCGTGCTCGCCGCGATGCCGAGGAGGAGGAACGCGCCAGCCGCGAGGCGGCCCATGTCGACGAGGAGCCTGAGGAGATGCCGCAGCGCGAGGCCGTCTCCGTGCCGGCCGACGCCTCGATCCAGGCGACCGGCAAGCGGAAGCGATCGGTCGCCCGGGTCATCCTGCGGGCCGGGGGCGGAGCTATCGAGGTCAACGGTCGCGGCATCGAGGACTACTTCGCCCGCCCTCATGATCAGTCGCTTGCGCGGCAGCCGCTCGTGACCGCCGGTTACGACGGCAGCGTCGACGTCAAGGTGCGGGTTCACGGCGGCGGGATCTCGGGTCAGGCCGGGGCGGTTCGCCACGGGATCGCCCGCGCCCTCTGCGAGCTCGATCCCGAGCTCCGCGGCGATCTCAAGCGGCGCGGGATGCTGACCCGCGACGCGCGCCAGAAGGAGCGCCGCAAGGCCGGCCTGAAGAAGGCCCGCAAGCGGCCGCAGTTCAGCAAGCGCTGATCGCGGTCCCGACGGCGATCGATCGGCCGCGCGCCCTGACCGGCCCCGGCCACAGCGGCTCACCGATCTGCTTGCATCCCGCCCGTGGCTGAGGGAACCAACCTGTTCGGGACCGACGGGGTCCGCGGTCCGGTCGGCGAGAAGCTGACGCCGGAGCTGGCGCTGGCGCTCGGCCGCGCCGTCGCCGCCGAGATCGAGGCCGAGCGGCCGCAGGTGCTGATCGTTCGCGACACGCGCGAGTCCGGCCACATGCTCGAGTCGGGCCTGGCGGCGGGCCTGGCTGCGGCCGGCGGCGACGTCTTCCTCGCCGGCGTGCTGCCGACACCTGCGGCGGCGATCCTCGTGCGCAGGCACGGGCTCGACCTCGCGACGGTCGTCTCCGCCTCCCACAATCCCTGGGGTGACAACGGGATCAAGTTCTTCGACGCGAATGGACGCAAGCTCGACGACGACGCGGAGGCCCGGGTCGAGGCGCGGGTCGCCGCCGGCCCGGAGGGCGCCGCTGCGAGCGGCCGGATCCGCAGGCTCGAGGGTGCCCGCGACGACTACCTGCGCGAGCTGGCCTCGGCTTTCGACCTCGACCTCAGTGGGCGCAAGATCGTGCTCGACTGCGCCAACGGCGCCACTTACCGGGTCGCCCCGGCCGCGTTCGAGCGACTCGGCGCCGAGGTGGTCGCGATCGCCACCGAGCCCGACGGCCGCAACATCAACGAGGGCTGCGGGTCGACCCACCTCGAGAACATCGGCAGGGCCGTGCGCGACGAGGGCGCGGAGATCGGCTTTGCCTTCGACGGCGACGGCGACCGGGTCCTCGCGGTGGACGGCGAGGGGCGCGAGTTCGACGGCGACGAGATCGTCGCCCTCGCCGCGCTTCACCTACAGGCGGCCGGGCAGCTGTCCGGGGGGGCCGCCGTGACCGTGATGACCAACTACGGATTCCACCGGGCGATGGCCGACGCCGGAATCGATGTCGCGACGACCAAGGTCGGTGACCGCTTCGTGATCGATGAGCTCCTCGCGCGCGGCTGGTCGATCGGCGGCGAGCAGTCCGGTCACATCATCTGGACCGACTTCGCGGCGACGGGCGACGGGCTCGCGGCGGCGCTGCTGCTGACCCGGGCGCTCGGCGATCGGCGGCTGGCCGATGTCCGGCCGCTGGAGAAGCTGCCGCAGTATCTCGAGAACGTTCCGATTCCGAGCCGCGAGGCGCTCGGCGAGGCGACGTCGCTATGGGAGGCTGTCGGTCGCGAGGGTGCCCTGCTCGAGGGCCGGGGACGGGTCGTCGTCCGCGCCTCGGGGACCGAGCCGCTGGTCAGGGTGATGGTCGAGGGGCCGGATGAGGCGGAGTGCCGGTCGGTTCTCGGCCGGCTCGTCGAGCAGGCCGAGCAAGCGCTCGGCTAGCTGCCGCGGCCGGACCCTGCAAGCCGGGCTCCGGTCCGGCGGCGGCGGGTCCGGCCCCCCTTGGCGCGACCTCTAACCTGTGCCTGCGCCGAACTGCGCATCAGGCTGACCCGAAAGACCGTTTGATCCCAAATGTGCGGCATCGTCGGATATGTGGGCGAGAGGCCGTGTCGCGATCTTCTGATCGCCGGCCTCGAGAAGCTCGAGTACCGCGGATACGACTCCGCCGGCGTCTCGCTGCTCGACGAGGGCAGGATCGAGACCGTGCGGGCGGTCGGCAACCTGGCCAACCTGCGCACGGCGGTCGAGGCGGCCGCGGGGAACGGCGCGGTCGCGGTCGCCGAGGCTGCGGCGACGATCGGGCTGGCGCACACCCGCTGGGCGACCCACGGCCGGGTCACCGAGGAGAACGCTCACCCGCACGGCGACTGCTCCGACGAGGTGCACATCGTCCTCAACGGCATCATCGAGAACCACGCCGATCTGCGGCGTGAGCTGCAGGCCGACGGCCACGTGTTCAGCTCCGAGACCGACGCCGAGATCGTCGCCCACCTGATCGAGAAGCACTACGCCGGCGACCTGGCCGACGCCGTGCGCGCGTCGTACGCCGATCTTCGCGGCCACTACGCGTTCGTCGCGATGCACGCCCGCCACCCACGGCAGCTCGTCGGGGCTCGCCGGGAATGCCCGCTGGTGATCGGGCTCGGCGAGGGTGAGAACTTCCTCGCATCGGCGATCCCGGCATTCCTCAAGGAAACGCGATGCGTGATGCAGGTCGAGAACGGCGACATCGTGATCATCAGCCCCGACGGGGTCGAGATCACCGACGCCGAGGGCGGACCGCTCGAGCGTGAGGTCGAGGAGGTCACCTGGGACGAGGATGCCGCCGAGCGGGGCGGCTTTCCGACCTTCATGATGAAGGAGATCCACGAGCAGCCGGACGCGGTCGCCGAGACGATCGCCGACCGGCTCTCGGACGACGAGCAGGTCAACCTCGACGAGCTCGGGATCCCGCCGGGACGGCTCGCCGAGATGCGCCGGGTGGTGATCGTCGCCTGCGGTACCTCCTACCACGCGGGCCTGATCGGTCGCTACGCGATCGAGCACTGGGCCCGGCTGCCGGTCGAGATGGACATCGCCTCCGAGTTCCGCTACCGCGACCCGGTGATCGGCCCGGACGATCTCGTGATCGGCATCACTCAGTCGGGGGAGACGGCCGACACCCTCGCGGCGATGCGCCTCGCGAGGGACCGCGGCGCGCACGTGATCGCCCTGACCAACGTGATGGGGAGCCAGGCGACTCGCGACGCCGACTCGGTGCTGTTCACGCGGGCCGGGCTCGAGATCGGGGTCGCCGCGACGAAGACCTTCACAAGTCAGGTCGCGGCGATGTATCTGCTCGGCCTCTGGCTGGCTCAGGGGCGCGAGGGGCTGCCCCGCGAGCGGATCGCCGAGCTGATCGCGGAGATGAAGGCGCTGCCGCATCAGATCGAGACGACGATCGCCGCCACCGAGGACCAGGTCCGCGCCGTTGCCCGCAGCCACCATCAGGGTCGCTTCTTCCTCTATCTCGGCCGGCACATCGGCCTGCCGGTCTGCCTCGAGGGTGCCCTGAAGATGAAGGAGATCTCATACATCCCCTCCGACGCGTACGCGGCGGGCGAGATGAAGCACGGCCCGATCGCCCTGCTCGACGAATCGACGCCGGTCGTCTGCGTCGCGACCGACAGCCCGATCCTCGAGAAGATGCTCTCGAACGTCGCCGAGGTCCGTGCCCGCGGCGCCGACGTGATCGCGATCGCGACCGAGGGCAACGAAGCCGTCCGCGAGACCGCCGATCAGACGATCTTCATTCCGAGCACGGACTGGATCCTGCAGCCGATGCTGGCTGTGATCCCGCTGCAGCTGCTCGCCTACGACACGGCGCGGCTGCTGGGGCTGAACGTCGATCAGCCGCGCAACCTCGCGAAGACCGTGACCGTCGAGTGAGTCGGGCGACGGCAACGCGGTTTCACCGGTCGGTCGAGGCACTAGGATTCCCTCAGTGCAGATCTGCCGTCAGAGACCATTCCTCTCGTTCCTGATCCTGTTCGCCGTCCTCGCCGCGCTCGCCCTCGCGGCGTGCGGCAACGACGCCGGCAGCGGCGACGGCGACCTCGGACCCGATCCGGCGACGGTCACCCCCGGCGACGCCCCGCTCTACGCCGAGGCCGTGGTCAGGCCGGAGGGCGATCAGCAGGACGACCTGCTCGCCGCGCTCGAGAAGATCACCAACAACGACGACCCGGCGGGCCTGATCCGCTCGGCGGTCGATTCGAGCTTCTCCGAGCAGGGCATCGACTACGAGGAGGACGTCGAGCCGTGGCTCGGGCAGCGGGTCGGCGGCTTCCTGACGGAGATCAGCGCCGACAGCGGCGAGGGCGCCCTCGCGCTCGCGGTCACCGACGAGGGGGCGGCGCGCGAGGCGATCCAGAAGGCCGCCGATGCCGATCAGTCGACCGAGACCGATGCAAGCTACGAGGGCGTCGAGTATCAGGTGGACTCCGACGGCAACGCGGTCGGCATCGTCGGCGAGTTCCTCGTCGGTGGCACCGAGGCCGGGCTGAAAGCGGCGATCGACGCATCAGCGGGCGGTTCGCTCGCCGACAACAGCGAGGCGACCGGGGCGCTCGAGGGCGCTCCGTCCGGCAGCATCTTCCGGGCCTACGTCGACACGGCGCAGATCGTCGACCTCGCGGTCGAGGCGGGACTGATCACGCAGCAGGACCTCGACGCTGCGCTCGGCGACCAGGCCGATGCCCTGCAGGAGGGCCCGGTGGTGCTCTCCGGCGCCGCGACCGCCGATTCGATGTCCCTCGAGGTCTCCGGCCCGAGCAGCGGGCAGCAGGATGCGGGGGCAACCGTCTCCGAGCTCCCGGCTGACTCCTGGCTGGCAGTCGGCGTACCGATGGTCGGTGACGCGATCAGCGCCGGCTACGAGGGGTTCGTCCAGAGTCTTGAGGCCGGCTTGAAGGGCGTCGAGGGGCCGGGCCTGAAGGACATCCCCGGCGGGATTCCGGGTGGCGACCTGCCCGACATCGAGGCTGAGATCAAGCGGGCGACCGGCCTCGACCTGAGCAAGGACTTCGACTGGGCCGGCGACATGGGCCTGTTCGTCGAGGGCTCTTCGCTGCTCGCGATCGGCGGCGGCCTGGTGATCGAGACCGACGACGAGCAGGCGGCGGCCGCGGCGCTGTCGAAGCTGCGACGCGCCGTCGGCCGGCAGCAGGACCTGCGGATCGTGAAGACGCCGGACGGCTTTCAGATCCAGGCGCCGGGCGCGCCGCTAGGCGCCGAGGTCGCGATCCGTGACGGGAAGGTGGTGCTCGCCGTCGCCGGGGCCAGCGTCGACGACGTCCTCTCGCCGACCGCGACGCTGTCCGACTCCGAGTCCTTCCAGACCGCAGCGGGAGCGCTCGGGGACGACCTCGATGTATCGCTCTACGTCGACTTCCCGGCGATCGTCTCGTTGATCGAGAGCAGTGGCCAGGTGACCCTCGACCCCTCCTACGAGCAGGCGAAGCCGATCCTCGACGCGATCGCCTACCTGATCGCCGGCGGCGGCAGCGACGGCGACCGCGCGCTCGGGCGCCTGGTGCTCGGCCTGCAGGACGCCCCAAGCGGTTCCGGCTCGGCCGCGGCGATCGTCCCGTGAGCCCGGCCTCGGCAGCGAGGCCGGGGATCGACCTGATCGAGATCGAGCGGCTCGAGCGCGCGCTCGAACGCCACCCACGGCTCGCGCGGCGGCTGTTCAGCCCCGGGGAGCTCGAATACGCGCGGGATCGGGGCCGTCCCGCGCGTCACCTCGCGGCCCGGTTCGCCGCCAAGGAGGCGGCCGTGAAGGCGCTCGGCGGCGGCCTGCCGATCAGCGCCGTCGAGGTCGTCGGCGGCGAGGGGCGGGGGCCGGCCCTGCGGCTGCACGGGCCGGCGCAGCGGCGGGCGAGATCATTGGGGGTGCGCCTGGCCGTCTCGTTGAGCCACTCACGCGAGATCGCGGCCGCCGTCGTGGTGGCGAACGGGAGCGACGGGGCGCCGCGGGGGTAGTCTCGGACCCTGTGGACCCAGAGGCCTGGCTCTCACCCCTGCTCGACGCCGCCGCGATGCGCGAGGCCGATCGCTGGGCGATCGAGGAACAGGGCGTCCCGTCGCTGCGGCTGATGGAGACCGCGGGCAGCGCGGTCGCCGATGCGGTCGAGGGCGTGGCGGGGGCGGGCCCGGTGAGGGTCGTCTGCGGCAAGGGCAACAACGGCGGCGACGGGCTGGTCGCGGCCCGCGCTTCTCGCGGAGCGCCGCATAGAGGTCGAGGTCGTGCTGCTCGGGGATCCCGACGAGCTCAGCCCCGACTCGACCACCAACCTCGAGCGCTACGCAGGCGAGCCGCTGCGGGCGGAGCCGGATCTGCTCGGCGATCTGCTCGCCGGCTCCGGGGCGATCGTCGACGCGATCTTCGGGACCGGCTTCTCCGGCGTCCCCCGTGACCCGGCGGCAGCGGCGATCGAGGCGATCAACGGCGCCGGTTGCCCGGTCGTCGCCTGCGATATCGCCTCGGGCGTCGACGCGGCGACCGGGGTTGCCTCGGGCGGTGCGGTGGGCGCCACCCGCACGGTCACCTTTCACGCCGCCAAGCTGGGCCACCTGATCGAGCCCGGCCGCTCGCACACCGGCGAGCTGACGGTCGCCGACATCGGGATCCCGGCCGGGGCCCCGGTGCGGCCCGCGGGCGGGACGATCGGCATCGAGATTCTCGACCAGCTGCCGCGGCGCGGCGACCGCTCGAACAAGTTCAGCTCCGGCAACGTCCTCGTCGTCGGCGGCTCGCGAGGGCTGACCGGCGCCGTCTGCATGGCCGCCGGGGCGGCGGTCCGCGCCGGGGCGGGATACGCGGCGGTTGCGACTCCGGCCGAGCTCGAGCCGATCCTCGAGACGAAGCTGACCGAGGTGATGACCCTCGGAGTGGCCGGCTCGGACGGCAGCCTCGAGCCGGGGGCTGCGCCGGCGATCCTCGAGCGCAGCGAGAGCGCCGACTGCGTCGTCCTCGGCCCGGGTCTCGGCCGGGCGCCGCGGGCGGCCGAGCTCGCCCGCGAGCTGGCCGCCTCGATCAGGGTCCCGCTGTTGGTCGACGCCGACGGCCTCAACGCTCTCGGGACCGATCTCGAGCAGGCCGCCACCGGGCGCCCGCTGGTGCTCACCCCGCACGCGGGCGAGCTCGGCCGGCTGCTCGGGGTCGAGTCGGAGGCCGTCTCCGCGGCACGGCTCGACTCGGCCCGCGAGGCGGCCCGGCGCTGCGGGGGAATCGTCGTGCTCAAGGGCAGCGACACGATCGTCACCGACGGCGAGCGCCTCGCGATCAACGCCCTCGCCAGTCCCGGGCTGGCGACCGCCGGCACCGGCGACGTGCTCTCGGGGGCGATCGCGGCCCTGATTGCCCGCGGGCTCGAGCCGTTCGAGGCATGCGCGGCCGGCGGTTCTTGCCCACGCCCGCGCGGGCCGATTCGCCGCCGAGCGAATCGGGGCGGCCGAGTCGGTGATAGCCACGGACGTGATCGAGGACCTGCCCGCGGGCCTGGCGCGCTGATGGACGCCTTCCAGCGGGTCACGGCCTGGGTCGACACGGCTGCCGTCGAGCGCAACTGCAGGCGCCTCGGCTCCGAGCTCAGTCCCGGCACGCTGCTCTGCGCGGTGGTCAAGTCGAACGGCTACGGCCACGGGATGATCGAGTCCGCGCGGGCGGCGCTCGCGGGCGGCGCGCGGGTGCTCGCGGTGGCGACCGCGGGTGAGGCGTTCGAGCTCCGCGCGGCGATCGAGGAGTCGCCGATCCTCGTGATGGGGGCGCTGACCGATCCCGAGCTCGACGTCGCCCTCGGCGCCCGGGCCGAGATCGGGGTCTGGCGTCCCGGCTTCCTCGAGGCGGTGGCCGAGCGTGGCGCGAGCCTCGGGCTGCGGCCGCGCGTGCACGTCAAGTTCGACACCGGCATGGGGCGGCTCGGCGAACGCGACCCGGCCGCGGGTCGAGCGGCTGCTCGAGCTCGCCGCCGACGACGACCGGATCGAGCTGGCGGGGCTCTGGACCCATTTCGCGACCGCCGACGAGCGCGGCTCGAGCTTCTTCGACGAGCAGCTCGAGCGCTTCCGCGAGCTTGCCGTCCCGGCCCGCGAGCGACACGGCCTGCAGCTGCACGCGGCGAACAGCGCCGCGACCCTGCGGTCGGCCGCCTCGCACTTCGACATGGTCCGCTGCGGCGTCGCCGTCTACGGGCTCGATCCGTTCGGCGGGGATCCGGCAGAGTCCGGGCTCGAGCCGGCGATGGGGATCAGCAGCTACGTGGCTGACATCAAGCGCTTCGATCCGGGCGACAGCGCCGGCTACGGGCGCCGCTGGCGGGCCGAGCGCGAGACCGCGGTCGGAGTGGTGCCGGTCGGCTACGGCGACGGCTACCGCCGCGGGCTCAGCAACAACGCGGAGGTCCTGATCGCCGGCGACCGCTACCCGGTGATCGGGACGGTCTCGATGGACAACGTCACCGTCGATCTCGGTCCCGAGCCGGTCGTCTCGGTCGGCGAGGAGGTGGTGCTGCTCGGGCCGAGTGGCGGTCAGCGGATCAGCGCCGAGGAGCTGGCCGGGCGGTTGGCGACGATCAACTACGAGATCACCTGCGGGATCTCACCTCGGGTGCCGCGGCTGGCGCGCCGGTGAGCGCCGGGGCCGCCGCGAGGATCGAGGCCGCGCTCGGCGCGAGCGAGCGCCTGGTCGCGCTCCGCGCCGGGCTTCAGCTCCGTTCGCCGGTCAACGCCTGGATCGTCGGCGGCGCGATCCGCGACGCGCTCGCGGGCCGGGAGGTCGACGACATCGACCTCGTCGCCGACGGCGACGTGCCCGAGATCGCCCGCCGGGCCGCCGCGCTGCTCGGCGGCAGCGCCTTCGAGCTCTCCGGCGAGCACGAGACCTGGCGCGTCAGCGGACCCCGGAACGCCTGGACCGTCGACGTCGTCGCGCTCCGGGCAGCGACGCTCGAGGCCGATCTCCGGCTGCGCGACTTCACCGTGAACGCGATCGCGGTGCCGCTTGCGGGCGGCGCCCCGATCGACCCGAGCGGTGGGATCGAGGACTTCGAGGCGCGGCGCCTGCGCGCCGCCTACGACGAGACCTTCGAGGCCGACCCGCTACGGATGATGCGGGCCGCCCGGATCGCGGCGACCTTCTCGCTCGAGCCCGATCCCGCGACCGTCGCCCTGATCAGGGCGACGGCAGGTAGGGCGGCCGAGCCGGCGCCGGAGCGCCGGTTCGCCGAGCTCAAGGCGATGATCGCCGGTGAGCGGCCGCTGCGCTCGCTCGAGCTGCTCGATGAGCTCGGCCTGACGCCGGTCGTGCTGCCGCCGCTCGCCGCTCTGCGTGGCGTCGTCCAGAGCCCCAACCACCACCTCGACGTCCACGACCACACGATCGAGGTGCTGCGTCGCTGGCTTGAGGTCGAGGCCGACCTCGAGGCCTACGTCGGCGCCGCCGCGGCCGACGTCGGCGCGGCCCTCGCCGAGCCGTTGGCCGACGGCCTCAGCCGCCGGGACGGGGTCCGCTTCGCGGCGATCCTGCACGACATCGGCAAGCCTGCGACGCGAGCCGAGCGGGGGGGCTTCGTCAGCTTCCGCGGACACGATCGGATCGGCGCGGAGATGGTCGCCGAGCTCTGCCGGGGCCTGCACTCCAGCAGCCGCTTCGCCGACTACCAGGCGGCGCTCACGCGACACCACCTCGTGCTCGGCTTCATGACCCACGAGCGCCCGCTCGACAGGCGCAGGATCTGGGAGTACCTCGATCTGACCGGCCGGGAGGCCCTCGACGTGACGATGCTGACGATCGCCGACCGCCTCTCAGCGCAGGGCGCCGGGGTCCCGGCCGAGGCGATCGCTGCCCACCTCGAGCTGGCGCGCGAGATGCTCGCCGAGATCGTCGTGCTCGAGCGCCGCGGCCCGCCGCGGCCGCTGCTCTCGGGGGCCGAGATCGCCGAGCTGCTCGGAGTCGAGGGCGTCCGCGATCGGCGCGGCTGTCGGCGAGCTCCGGGCGGCGCAGTTCGCCGGCGAGGTCGGTGACCGCGCAGCGGCCGAGGCTCACCTGCGGTCCTGGTCGGCGTCACAACCAGCGCCCGGATAGGCTGGCTCCGGTGAGCGAGGCGCCCTGCATCTTCTGTTCGATCGTCGCCGGCGACGCCCCGGCCGAGCTGCTGGACTCGGACGAGCACACGCTCGCGTTCATGGACATCAACCCGGCGACCCCCGGTCACGCCCTCGTGATCCCGAGGCGACACAGCCGCGATCTGCACGAGATCGAGCCCGACGACCTGCGTCACACGGTCGCCGCGTCCCAGCGGCTCGCGCGGCGGATCACCGAGACGCTGGACCCGGCCGGGTTCAACCTGCTCAATGCCTGCGGCGCCGCCGGCTGGCAGACCGTCTTCCACTTCCACATCCACGTGATTCCCCGCTATGAGGACGACCCGCTGAAGCTGCCGTGGATCCCGCGCGGCGCCGAGCTCGGCGAGATCGCGCGGACCGCCGCGCAGATAAGGGGTGATTGAGATGGCCGAGGACGAGCGGACCGCCGATCGCGACCCGGTGAGGCTCGAGCGCGACGGCGAGGTGATGATCGCCGTGCTCGACGACCCGCCGCTGAACCTGTTCCGGACGCGGACCTTCGAGCGCCTGCGCGAGGTCCGGGACGAGGTCGCCGCCTCGGGCGCGCGGGCGTTCGTCTACCGGGCCGAGGGCGACGTCTTCACCGGCGGCGTCGACGTCAACACCTTCGCGGCGATCGAGGGCTCGGCCGAGGGCACCGCGCTCGCCGAGCAGGGGATCGCCGACCTCGCCTGCTTCGAGGGGCTGCCGATCCCGACGCTGGCGCTGGTCCAGGGCCTGTGCCTGACCGCCGGACTGGAGACGGCGCTCGGCTGCGACATGATCTGGGCTGCCGAGGGCGCCCAGTTCGGGCTCGTCGAGCGGGTCGTCGGGCTGACCCCGTTCGGCGGCGGCGTCCAGCGGATGGCGGAGCGGGCGGGCCCCGCACGGGCCCGGGAGTTCGTGATGACCGGCGGCCTCTACGACGCCGAGAAGATGCTCGAGTGGGGGGTCGTCAACAGGGTCGTCGCGGCCGAGGACCTGCTCGAGAAGGGAATTCAGGTTCGCGCAGCGACTGGCGGCCGGCCCGACGGTCGCCCACGGTGCAACCAAGCGGATCATCCGCGCCTACCTCGACGGCGGCGTCGAGGCCGCCGACCGGGCGACTCCCGGGATCGCCGGGCCGCTGTTCGACACCGACGACCTGAAGGGCGCGGTTCAGAGCTTCCTCAGCGAGGGCCCCGGCAAGGCGACATTCGAGGGCAAGTAGGGCCTGCGGGCCGGCGCAACGCCGCCCGCAGCGCCGGAATCCGGGGATCAGGGCCGCCGTCTCCGCTACGCTGCGCCTCGCGCGATGGCGAAGGAAGAGAAAATCGAGATGGAGGGCGAGGTCACCGAGGCCCTCCCGAACACGATGTTCAAGGTCAAGCTCGACAACGACCACGAGGTCCTCGGGCACATCAGCGGCAAGATGCGCCGCCACTACATCCGCATCCTCCCCGGCGATCGCGTGAAGATCGAGCTCAGCCCCTATGACCTCGATCGCGGCCGGATCACCTACCGCTACAAGTAGCCGCTCGGCCGTATCGGCCTAGAAGGCCGTCCGTCGCATCCCGCGCAGCGCCCAGGCGCCGAGCAGGGCGATCATCCCGATCAGGGTGACGATTCCGGGCCAGGTGCCGCTCCAGGTGACCGTGCCGACGAAGCCCTGGCGCGCCATCTCGACGACCTGGGTGGCGGGGTTGATCCGCGCCACCTCCGCCAGCCAGCCGGTCAGCAGCTCCTGCGGCGCGTAGGCGGTGGTGGTCAGGATCAGCACCAGCATTCCCGCCTGCATCAGCGGCGCCGCCGACTGGGTCTTGAACTTGAGCGCCAGCGCCACGCCCCAGCAGGCCGCGACCACTCCCATCCCCATCACCGCGACGACGGCGACCAGCAGCCCGAGGCCGCCGGGGAAGTTCGCGCCGACGATCATCGCGACGATGAACAGGAAGGTGCCGGGCACCAGCGCCCGCAGGCTGGCGGAGCTGACCAGGCCGGTGAGCAGCACCCAGCGCGGCGCCGGGGAGGCGAGGAAGCGGTCGAAGAGCCCGTTCTCGATGTCGCGGGCGAGGTTGACGCCGGTCGCGGCGCCGGTGAAGCCGGCCCCCTGCATCAGGCTGACCGGGATCAGGAAGCTCTGGTAGCTCTGCGTGTCGAAGCCCGGCAGCAGGGTCAGGCTGCCGAACACGGCGGTCAGCCCGAGGAAGAAGATCGTCGGAGCGAGGACGCCCGGGATCGCTGCTCCGGGGACTCGCAGCAGCTCGTTCCGCGAGCGCTGGATCATCGCCCGGATCGTGGTCACGTCGATGCGCAGCGCGTGGCTCATCCGCCGGTCCTCAGCCGGTGGCGGAGGGCGCGGGCCGCCAGCACGGTCCCGAAGCCGCCGATCACCACCAGCCCGAGCAGCCCCTTGAGCATGTCCTCGGCGGAGAAGGTGAAGACCACCGGGTCGCGGACCGCGTTGACGATGAAGCTCAGCGGGTTGTACTCGGCGACGGTCTGGGCCGGCTCGAGCAGCAGATCCTGGGGGAAGAACGCGGTCGAGAGAAAGAGGATCACGAAGACCAGCGGGAACATGCCCTGGACGACCGAGGCGCTCCCCGAGCGCAGCGCGATCGCCGCCCCGATCGAGCCGAAGGCGACCGCCGAGCCGATCACCAGCAGGATCATCACCAGCACCCCGAGCGGCCCCTCGGTGAACTTGACGCCGAAGGCGAAGCCGATCGCGAGAAACCAGATCGCCGTGAACAGCCCGAGCGCGGCTGTCCCCGCGAGCCGGCCGAGCACGATCGAGAAGCGCGGGATCGGCGCGACCAGCAGCCGGTCGGTGAAGCCCATCTCGATGTCGACGGCGAGTGCGATTCCACCGCTGTTTCCGGCGAGCAGCGTCGACTGGACCATCGCCCCGGCGAGCATGAAGGCGAGGAAGCTCTCGACCGGAGGGAAGCCGGGGAGGTCGACGGCGCGGCCGGCGCCGCCGGTCTGGATCGCCAGCAGCAGGGTCGGGAAGATGATCAGCGGCGCCATCAGCTGCGGCCGCCTGAAGGTCTGCTGGACCGAGCGCCGCCCGAGCTCGATGACGACCCGCCAGCTCTGGCGACTGAAGATCTCGCTCACTCGGCGCCCTGCCCCGCCTCGTCGGGGGCGGGCTCGTCCGATTCCTCCAGGTGTTGGCCGGTCTTCTCGACGAAGACGTCGTCGAGGGTCGGCTCGACCAGCTCCAGCGACTCGACCAGGATGCCGCGCTCGTCGAGCGCCCGCACGACCGGAGCGATCTCGGCCGCGCCCCGGGCAAGCTCGACCACCAGGGTCCCGTCCTTGGCCGGCAGGCGCTCGCCGAACCCGGCCAGGACCTCCTCGCATACCTCGGGTGAGCCGTCGGCCACAGCCACCTCGAGCCGTGGCTTGCCGACCTCGGCCTTGAGCGAGGCGGGGGTGCCCTCGGCGACGATCTTGCCGGCGCTGATGATCGCCACGCGATCGGCGAGCTGGTCCGCCTCCTCGAGGTACTGGGTGGTCAAGAACACCGTCGTTCCCTCGTCGTTGAGCTTGCGCACCTCCTCCCAGATCGTCATCCGGCTGACCGGGTCGAGGCCGGTGGTCGGCTCGTCGAGGAACAGCACGGCGGGCTGGTGGACCAGCGCCGAGGCGAGATCGAGCCGGCGCTGCATGCCGCCCGAGTAGGTCCCGACCCGCCGATCGGCGGCCCGGGTCAGCCCGACCCGCCGGAGCAGGGCATCGGCCTGGCTCTCGATCTCGGCCGGCGGCAGGCCGTGCAGCGTCGCCTGCAGGCGGATCAGCTCGCGACCGGTCATCAGCGGGTCCAGGGCCGCCTCCTGCAGGGCGACTCCGATCGCGCCGCGGACCGCGCCGGCGTCCTCGATCACGTCATAGCCGGCGACTCGGGCGCTGCCCCCGGTCGGGCGCAGCAGCGTGCACAGCATCCGCACCGTGGTCGTCTTGCCGGCGCCGTTCGGGCCGAGGAAGGAGAAGATCTCACCGTCGGCGACCTCGAGATCGATGCCATCGACGGCGGTAACGCCACCCTCGAAGCTTCGCTGCAGGTTCTCGACCTCGATTGCCGCCATCGTCGGAATCAGTCTAGGTGAGGGCGGGGCTGCGGCCTCACCCTCGGGTCCCGGCGCCTCGGGCTGGGCGATCGCCTGCCGGAAAGCGCTGCCGGCGCCGGTTCGGGGCGCCGCGGCCCTAGACTTTCCGGATCGGCGCCTGGGTCCGCAACCTGCGGCCCGACCCCGTGTTCGGAGTATCTGATGACCACTTCAGCGAAACCTGACGCAGTTCTGCGCCTGGCGACCGCCCTGGCTGTGTCCGTGGCCGTGCTCGCGGCCGCGATCGCGGTCGACAGCGCCTCGGCCGCACGCCAGGCGAAGGTCCTGGGAGCGACGAAGGGCACCCCGAGCCCACTCTGCCCGAAGAACTGCCGTGCGACGGGATCGGTGACCGGTTTCGGGGTTGCCGCCGACGGACGCCGGGGGCTCTACAAGGTCCCGGCCGACGGACACCTGGTTGCCTGGTCGGTCGAGCTCTCGAAGCCGACCAGCTCGCAGCTGAGCGGCTTCGGCGAGATCTTCAAGGACAAGAAGTTCGGCACGGCACCGATCGCAAAGATCGCCGTCCTGAAGAAGAAGGGCAAGGGGTCGCGCTACACGCTCGGCAAGCAGAGCCCGGCCGTCGAGCTCGATGCCTCGCTGGGCAACAAGCCGGTCTTCACCCTGAGCAAGCCGCTGAAGGTGCAGGAGGGCCGGGTCGTCGCGCTCACCCTGCCGACCTGGGCGCCGCTGTACCGCGACGGCCTCAACACCACCAAGAACGCCTGGAAGGCGAGCCGCAAGTCCGATTCCTGCAGCGCCGAGGACGTTCCCAAGGCGAAGCCCCACCTGCGGAAGAAGACGACCCGCACCTACGGCTGCAAGCTGAGCGGGGAGCGGATCCTCTACTGGGCGTACTTCGTCCCGAAGAAGACCGCCGGAAACCCCGAGTAGGGGCTCCTCAGCCGCAGAGGTCCGGATTCTCGTCGCAGAAGGCCTCGAAGGCCTTCTGGGCGTTGTCCTCGGCCTGCTGCTTCGAGCTCCCCTGATCGCCGTCGGAGTCGGAGTCGGAGTCGGAGTCGGTCGTCGTCGTCGGTTCGCTGGTCGTGGTCGTCGTGGTCGGTTCGGTGGTTGTGGTCGAGGTCGGCTCGGTCGTCGTCGAACTGGTCGTGGAGGTCGTCGATGTGGTCGAGTCGGTGACCGGCTCGGTGGTCGTCTGCTCGTCGTCGCCGCAGGCGCCGAGCGATGCCGCCAGGGCACCGCAGGCGAGCAGCGTTGCCGCCGCCCGCCGCCTCACGAGTCCCCGTCGGTCGCTTCCTGACGCAGCCCGCAGTACGGGCAGTCGCTGACGTCGAGGCCGATCAGCTGCTCGCAGCGGCGGCACTCGCGCAGGTTCTCCGGGCTCCGCAGCAGGCTCGATGCGGACGGGGCGAGTGGCAGCGTCCGGGTCACCGGCTGCAGCTCCTCACCGGTCTCGCGGTCGATGTAGACGCCGCCCTGCTCGGCCTCGACCAGGGCCTCGCGGCCGGAGGCGGGAGCGCGCATGCGGTACGTCTGCTTCTCGTTCACGGCGCGAACCTTATCCGGTGAAGCAGCGAACATGCGGGGATCCGAGTCCTGATCTTTCACGGCTACCTGCTGCGCGGCACCGGCAGCAACGTCTACAACGCCTGTCTTGCCCGGGCGCTGGCCGGGCTCGGCCACGACGTCCACCTCTTCTGCCAGGACCGCGAGGCGGGCGCGCTCGGCTGGATCGATCGGGTCGGCGGCTGGGGGGGAGGGCAACTCGAGCTCGTCCACGGTGTCGGCCCGGGCAGTCCCGGGACCGGAACGATCACCGCCTACATGCCCGAGATCGGCGGCCTGCTCCCCGTCTACGTCGAGGATCGCTACGCCGGCTTCCGGGTCAAGGCCTACCCGGCGCTCAGCGACTCCGAGCTCAGCGCCTACATCGAGGCCAACGTCGACGCCGTGCGCGAGGTCGACGAGCTGATCGGCGGCGCCGAGGCTGCGCTCGCCAACCACCTGATCATCGGTCCGCTGGTCCTCGCCCGGGCCGGCCTGCGGTTCGCTGCCAAGGTCCACGGCAGCGCGCTCTCCTACACGGTCAAGCCGCACCCACGTTTTCTGCCCGAGGCGCGCGAGGGCCTGAGCGCGGCGGAGGCCGTGCTGGTCGGCTCGCGCCACACCGCCGAGGCGCTCTGGGAGACGATTCGCGACGCCGCCGTCGAGCGCAAGACCCGGCTCGGACCCCCGGGGGTCGACGTCGAGAGCTTCGCGCCGCTCGCCGCAGGCACCGATCCGGCCGCTGCCCTCGCGGCCCTCGCCGAGAAGCTCGACGCACAGCCCGCTGCCGGCGGCGGCGACTCCTTCGACCGGGACCCCGCCGAGGCCGCCGCCGCGCTCCGCGCCTACGCCGGTTCCGGCGGGACGCGGGTCGCCTTCGTCGGCAAGCTGATCGTCTCGAAGGGATGCGATCTGCTGCTCGCCGCCTGGCCGCTGGTCCGGGCGCAGGTACCCGACGCGTCGCTGCTGATCGCCGGGTTCGGTGCCTATCGCGAGGCCCTCGAGGATCTCTGGTCAGCGATCGGCGAGGGGGACCTGGCGCGCGCCCGCCGGATCGCCGAGCTTGGCTGGGCCCTGGAGGGAGGGGCCCCGCGGCCGCTGAGGATCCTCTCCGGGTTTCTCGCCGACCCGTCCCACGGCTGGCTCGAGGCAGCGGCGGCCGCCCGCGGGAGCGTCAGCTTCGCCGGCCGTCTCGACCACGACGAGGTCGCAGAGTTGCTCGCGGCCAGCGATGCGATGGTCGTCCCCAGCACCTTTCCGGAGGCCTTCGGAATGGTCGCGGCCGAGGCCGCCGCCGCCGGCGCGCTGCCGGTCTGCGCCGATCATTCCGGTCTCGCCGAGGTCGCCCGCGAGCTCGACCGCGAGCTGCCGGAGCCGGCCCGGGGCCTGACCGGCTTCCCGCTCTCCGCCGACGCGGTCCCCGAGATCGCCGATCGGCTGCTGCGATGGACGCGGCTGCCGGCGGGTGAGCGCGAGCGCGCCGAGCGGGCGCTGATCGACACGGTCGGGCGCCTTTGGAGCTGGGAGGGGGTCGCCCGGGGGGTGCTCGAGGCCTCCGCCGGGGAGCTCGACCTGCTCCCCGCTGTACCCGCGCAATAGAGCCATTAAGCACTAGCCCGGCGGGCGCGGCGCGTGGCGCCGTTCACTCAATAGAATGCTCCTCGTTCGATGAAGGACATGACCCCCGCAACGTTCCTGCGCCTGCTGGCAGTGACTCTCGTGCTGACCGCGGTGGCCTCGGTGCTGATGCTGATTCCGGACTGGAGCGGCGTGCAGGGCTCGGCCGAGGCGAACGACATCGACACGCTGGTCGACGTGATGATCGTGCTCAGCTCGTTCGTCTTCAGCGTCGTCATGGTGATGATGGGCTACGCGATCTGGAAGTACCGGGCGAAGCCCGGTGACGAGTCGGACGGCGAGCCGATCCACGGCAACACCCGGCTCGAGGTGATCTGGACGCTGATCCCGACCGCGATCGTGCTCTTCGCCGGGATCTACGCGACGATCGTCCTCGATGACATCGAGGCGGAGGCGGCCGACTCGATGCGGGTCGACGTCACC
The DNA here is from genome assembly GCA_963700785.1 of uncultured Solirubrobacterales bacterium. GTDB lineage: Bacteria > Actinomycetota > Thermoleophilia > Solirubrobacterales > 70-9 > CAXMST01. The sequence continues at coordinate 23,110 of CAVOYZ010000017.1, read as the reverse complement.
GCTCAGCAGTTCGCCTGGCGGTTCGACTACGTCGACGCGGGCAAGACCTCGACCGAGCTGCACGCGCCGTCCGGCACCCAGCTCGAGCTGCACCTCGAGGCGCTCGACGTGCTGCACTCGTTCTGGGTCCCGGAGTGGCGGATCAAGCGCGACCTGGTACCGGGGGCGAGCCTCGACGATCCGGCGGGCGATGCCGACATCGACAACGTCGTCCGGGTGACGCCGACGGTCGAGGGGACCTACTCGGTCGTCTGCACGGAGCTCTGCGGCTTTGGCCACTCGGTGATGCGGGCGGTGGCCGTGACCGAGTCGCCGGCCGAGTTCGAGACCTGGTTGAGCGAGCAGAAGGACATCCCGGAGGACGGCCAGGTGGGCGCCGGGGTCGCAGGGGGCAACGGAGCCGGCAGCCTGGCCGAGGGCCGGGCAGGTGGATAGCGAGCCGGCCCAGACGATGAGCAGGAGGTAGGAACTTGACCGCGACGCTGAAGCAGCCGGGCTGGCCCCGCGCATTGATGGGCACGCTGATCGGCGGCGCCTTCGGCTTCGGGCTGGTCGTCGCCCTGCGCGCGATCAGCGGCCTCGAGATCTTCCAGACCGAGCAGACCGGCTATCCGCACGTGATCGTCCCCGCGGTGACCGCCCCGATCGGCTTCCTGCTCGGCTTCGGCGCCTTCGACTACTGGTTCCGTTGGGCCGCGGGCGCTCCGACGATCCCCGACGACCATTCCTCCCACGGCGCCTACAGCTGGAAGGACTACTTCAAGTTCAACACCGATCACAAGGTGATCGGCATCCAGTACATCGTCACCACCTTCATCTTCTTCTTCATCGGCGGTCTGCTGGCGATGGGAATCCGGGCCGAGCTCGCGCAGCCCGGCACCCAGGTCGTCGATCCCGGCGTCTACAACGGGCTGTTCTCGACCCACGCCGCGATCATGATCTTCCTGTTCATCGTTCCGGTCTTCGCCGGGATCGCGAACTACGTGCTGCCGCTGATGATCGGCGCGCCCGACATGGCGTTCCCGCGGCTGAACGCGCTCAGCTTCTGGATGCTGCCGATCGGCGGGATCCTGTTCCTCTGCTCGTTCGTGGTCCCGGGCGGCGCCTTCGACGCCGGCTGGACCGGCTACGCGCCGCTCAGCACCGGGGCGCCGCTCGGGCAGTCGTTCTTCAACCTCGGGGTGCAGTTCGCGGGCGCCTCATCGATCGCAACGGCGCTCAACTTCCTGGTCACGATCGTCACCATGCGTGCGCCCGGAATGAGCTTCTGGCGGATGCCGCTGCTGGTCTGGGCGAACCTCTCGACCTCGCTGCTGGTCGTCGGGGCGACGCCGTTCGTCGCCGGCGCGCAGTTCATGGTCCTCTTCGACCGCGTGCTCGGCACCAACTTCTTCCAGGCTGCGGCCGGCGGCGACGTGATCAGCTACCAGCACATCTTCTGGTTCTACTCGCACCCGGCGGTCTACATCATGATGCTGCCGGGCTTCGGGATCGTCAGCGAGGTGATCTCGACCCACGCCCGCAAGACGATCTTCGGCTACCGGCTGATGGCCCTGGCGCTACTCGGCATCGTCGTGCTCGCCTTCGCGGTCTGGGCGCACCACATGTTCGTCGCCGGGATGTTCGCCTGGCTGCGGGTGCCGATGATGATCACCACGCTGCTGATCGCGGTGCCGACCGGGATCAAGATCTTCTCCTGGCTCGGGACCCTGTTCGACTCGAAGCTGCACCTGGAGAACACCTCGATGCTGTTCGCGCTCGGCTTCATCGTCACCTTCGTGATCGGTGGCATCTCGGGCGTGATGCTCGGCATGATCCCGATCGACATCCACGTCTCCGACACCTACTTCGTCGTCGCCCACCTGCATTTCGTGCTCTTCGGAGGCTCGGTGTTCACGATCTACTGCGGCATCTACCACTGGTTCCCGAAGATGACCGGGCGAATGTACGACGAGCGCCTCGGCCGCTGGCACTTCTGGCTGACCGCGATCGCGATGCTCGGGACGTTCGTGCCGATGCACTGGATCGGGATGGAGGGGATGCCGCGACGGGTTGCCGACTACGCGGCCCAGTTCGGCGACTGGAACCTGGTGATCAGCGTCTTCAGCTTCATCCTCGGCGCGGCGCAGCTGATCTTCGTCTACAACATGATCGTCAGCTGGCGCTACGGGCCCAAGGCCACCGCGAACCCGTGGCGGGCGAAGACGATCGAGTGGCTCGTCTCCTCGCCGCCGCCGGTCTTCAACTTCGACGAGATCCCGCGTGTGGTCGGCGGGCCCTACGAGTTCGGGGTCCCCGGTGCCAAGCACGCGATTCTCACTGAGCACGAGGAGGGTGCCGACATCGGCGGGCCGGAGCCCGCGGTTGCCGGGGCCGCCTCCAGCGGGAGCGAGCAGTGAGCGCCGAGAGTTCGACCGGCACGGTCCTCGCCTTCCTGAACGAGGTCGCGGGTGGCCGCAAGTTGCTCGCGGCGCTCCGCGAGCGGGTCGATGCCGGCGCCGAGCACGTCGTGCTGGCCGCTCCGCAGAACGTTCCCGCCGCTGGGCAGATCGTCGACGCGGAGGAGGTTCGCGACGCGGCGCTGAGCCGGGTCGAGGTGACCCAGCGGGTGCTGCACGACTTCGGGATCGAGTCGAGCGCCGTCGTCCTCGACCCCGACCCACCGCTCGCGCTCGACGACGCGGTGCGCGCCTTCAGCCCCGACGAGGTGCTGATCTCGTGCCTGGCGGAGACGCGCTTCGGCCTGATGCGCAGAGACCTGATCGAGTGGGCGCGCGACCGCTTCCCGGTGCCGATCGAGCACATCCCGGTGCGGATCGAGGACGACGCGATTCGCTGGGACGTGACCCACACGCTCGTCGTCGCCACCCAGACCGTGAACGCTCCAGATCTGGTCGGTCGTCTGCTCGAGCGCAACAGGGAGCGGCCGCATCGCTACACCTTCGTCTGCCCCGCATCCGGCGAGACGCCCCGCGAGGAGGTCTGCGACCGGCTCGCCGCGACGCTCGCCGCCCTCTACAAGGAGGAGATCGACGCCACCGGCCAGCCGATGAGCCCCGAGCCGTTCGCCGCCGTCGCCAACGCGATCGAGCACTATCGCGTCGACGACGTCCTGATCTCGACCTTCGCGGGCCACGCCTCGAAGTGGCTCGAGGAAGGCCTGGTCGAGCAGGTCTCCGAGATCACCGACATCCCGATCGAGCACGTTGAGTCGGGCGCCCGGGCGGTCGATCCCGTCCCGGTCGGCAGCGCGGAAGGAGCGAGCTGATGGAATCCGCATCGGTCGCCGTCGGCGGCGCCCACGCCCACGACCATCACGGCCCGCCGGAGGCGCACGCCTCCTCGAGGATCGACCGCCAGACGCTCGGCATCCTGCTGTTCATCGTCAGCGAGGTGATGCTGTTCGGCGCCTTCTTCGCCTCCTACTTCTTCATCCGGGCGGTGGCGAACGACGGGGCCTGGCCGCCCGACGGGTTCGAGCTTCCGGTCCTGATCGCCGGCATCAACACGGTGATCCTGGTCTCCTCCTCGTTCACGATCCACTGGGCCCTGGAGGGCATCCGCCGCAACAACCGCAACGCGCTGATGGGTGGCCTCGCGCTCACCTGGCTGCTGGGCGCAACCTTCCTCTTCATTCAGATCAACGAGTACGTCCACATCGGCTTCAGCGCCCGCGACGGCGCCTTCGGCTCGATCTTCTACGGGCTCACCGGTCTTCACGGCGCCCACGTCTTCGTCGGCCTGCTGCTGCTCACGTTCGCCAACATCCGTGCCTGGCGCGGCCACTTCGGCCCCGCGGCGAAGGACCATCTCGGCGTCGAGGTGCCGGGGATCTACTGGCACTTCGTCGACGTGATGTGGATCATCGTCTTCGCCAGCGTCTACGTGCTGTAGAGATGGCTTACTAGAGCGGTTCACCGCTCTCGTGCGCCAGTGGTGGCCAGCTGGTGCGCCAGTCGGCACGCCGCCAGCCGCGCGGGCGGCATCCTCGGCACGGCTGCGCTGAGCAACGAGGTAGGCATCAAGCAGGCTCGCCGCCACGCCCTCGGACCCCGGCATCAGGTGCCCGTAGCGGTCAAGGGTGATCAGCGCAAGCTCATCGCAGCGGGCAAAGAGAAGGACGCCCTCTCGGACGCCCTTCCCGAACCTTTGGTGTTGCGGCTCCTAGCTGTCGCCGTTGGCGCAGCCGTGAATCGCCAGCGAACCCGGTGTGTTCACGAACGAGTACGCACCGGGCTTGAGCCCCGCTGCCTTTGCGTGCTGTCCCTGCGAGAAGCCTGGAGTAAACGAGGACACGATCTGCCCGTAGCTGGCCCCGCACGCGGTCTTGATCACCTGACCGGGCGCGGTGTCCTTGCCTGCGAACGCCGTGGCCGGTGTGAGTGCCATGACGGCTGCTGCTGCGATAGCGGCGATCCATTTCTTCATGTTGTCCCTCCTTGGGATCGGAACGGTGTTCCGCACCGTATCAACAGGCGGAGGTAGCGGCGCCCCTTTGCGCGACACCGCATCCCGGTCGCTTATTGGATGGGCAGGGGTTGGACTCGAATCAAAGATCACGGGCCGATGAGTGAGCCCGACGGCCGCCTCGCCGCCACGATCCTCTCGATCACCTCACAGCGGTCCTGGGCGGTCGGCGTCCTGCGACACCTGTTCTCGCCCTGGCCTACTCGTTGACCGCGATGGCGGCGATGTTGGCGAAGATCACCTCCACGTTCCCCTCCTCCTCCCTGCAGGCCAGGTCGATGTCGTGGGTCCCGGCATCGACCGTAGCCGCGAAGGTGAAGCTCATCGTCGCGTCCGAGTCGGCGCCAACAAGTGGGATGTCCTGATCGAAGGCGCTGCTCGTCTCCGAGTCGATCGCGAGCTGGCACCCGGCCTCGGCAGCGGCGTTCCCGCCGAACAGATCGAGAGTCGCGGTGGCGACGATTCGCGTCCCGGTGATCTTCAGGCTGGTGTCGAGCACGGGCTGGTAATCGGCGGCGAGCAAGGCGTCACTAGTTCGCTCTGCGTAGGCGGACGGCGTTTCGAGCTCGCTCGCCGTCTTGCCGCCGACCCGCTCAGCGTTGGCCACGCTCAGGCCGGGGGCCTTCTTCTTGATTTGCTTCTTCGCCTGCTTCTTCCCGCAGCAGCCCGCGACGAGGAGCCTTGGGGCGCCCCATGGAAGGTGTGCCCTCTGCCCGCGACGGACAGAGGGCTTTGTGCGGCGTCAGGCGGCCTGCGGCTGCTGGCCGTGTCGGGGTGCTCGATCTGGTCGGCGTCGGCGAGCGCCCAGCCGATCCGCTCGATCAGCAGGTGACTCGCGGTCTCGGTCTCGACGTCGGCGGGCTGGACCCGCTCCCGGTGGACCTCCCGGATGCCGTCCGCTCCCGGCCCGTCGGTGGTGATGATGATCTGTGGCATTCCCTCACTCCTTCCGGTTGCTCTGTACAGAGCGAATCCTGGCGAGCAAATCTCAGCGGATGCTAATCAACCGCTAAAAGATTGTGAACTTCCTGAGACTCGCCGATTGAGGTAGTTGGCGCGCGCGAACCGACCTGCTACGTTGCAAACAGCACAAGCACGACCTGAGGAGCGCAGATGCACAGTCCCTTCCGCTCGGAGTCGGACGTCTTCAGGGCGGTCGTGCTGGTCACGATCGGCGCGGGGCTCGCCGTCGCGGTCGGAGCACTAACCGATGCGGCGGCTGGGGCAATCGTTGCGGCCGGCCTGCTCGGGCTGGCGCTTGGCGCGACGCTGCGCGCGGGACGCGGCTCGCTACCGGCAGAGGCGATGTTGGCACCGAGAGGCCGCGGTGGCTACCGGATGCTCGTGCTCGCCAACCAGACGGTCGAGGGCAAGGAGCTGCTGGGAGAGATCCGCGACCGCGCCGCCGGGCGGGACGCGGTCGAGTTGCTGGTCGTGGTCCCGGCCCTGACCCGATCGCGGCTCGAGTCGATCACCTCCGACACCGACTCCGCCCGCGCCGAGGCCGGCGAGCGGCTCGAGCGCTCACTGGCAGCGCTGCGGGCTGCGGGCCTCGATGCGAGGGGGTCGGTTGGGGACGAGGACCCGGTCCAGGCGGCACGCGACGCTCTCGGGGGGTTCGGCGCCGACGAGGTGATCGTCTCGACTCACCCGCCGAGCCGCTCACCCTGGCTGGAGCGGGGCGTCGTCGAGCAGCTGCGGCGGGGAGTTGGAGCTGCCCCTGACCCATGTCGTCGTCCATGGCGCCGAGGGTCACAGGACCGCAGCGCCGGTCGCCCGCTGAGGAAGGGAGCTTCTCGGCCTCGCGCCGACCGCTGGGGCGGGGCCGCTGCCTGCGAGAATCGGTCGGTGACTCCCGAGCGCCCGCTGCGCAACCCCTTCCGCTCGGAGGCGGACGCCTTCCGGCTGCTGCTGATCATCGGCGTCTCGGTCGCAGCGATCGCGGCCGCCGCGGCGCTCGGCGGCCCGTGGCTGGGAGTTCCGGTTGCCGTGATCCTGATCGCCGCCGGGGCGCGCGCCTCCTATCGCTGGCTGCGTCGCTCGCTCGAGGCGCCCGCGACGGGCGAGGCAGGTCCGGATGGTGAGCGAGCCCCCGAGCCCGGACCCGGCGGTCCCGCCTCGAGCTGAGTCGCGACCGGAACGGGGCTGGCTCAGCCCCCGTTGCCGCCGCCTCCGCCGCCCTTACCGGCGGAGTCGACGAGGAACTCGACCAGCAGCTTCAGGTCCTCGGGGCTGATGTCCTGGCCGTAGTTGGCGGGCATCACCCCGTCGCTGAAGCCCTGCGTGATCTCAGCCGACGGATCGACGATCGACTGCTCGACCATCTTCGCGCTCTGCCCGGGCAGGACCTCGTCGAGGTTCGGGCCGACGTTGCCCGCCGACTGGGCGGCGGCGAGCACGTGGCAGGCGCCGCAGCCGTTGTTGGCGTAGACCTGGCCGCCCGGTCCGCCTGGTGCCTGCGGGGGCATGATCCCGGGAACGCCCGCAACCGAGCCGACGTAGGCGGCGACGTCGCGGGCATCATCGCCGGTGACGAGATCGGCCGGCATGTAGGTCGGGTCCTCGGGGTCGGTGAAGCGGGGGTTGGAGATCTGTGACTCGACCACACCCTCGACCGTGTCGCTGTCGAAGCCGTTCGAGCGGGCGTCGGCGAAGGTCGCGTCGAGGTCGGGGCCGACCTGCGCCGTGGTTCCCGCCTCGGCAAGCGTGTGACAGGTCCCGCACTGCGCCGTGAACATCTCCCGGCCGTTGTCGAGGTCGGCGTTCTCCTGCAGGTCGCAGCCGGCGACGGCGAGCGCCGCGGCGAGGCCGAGGGCGGCGGTCAGGAGCCTGGTCGTGCGTGGCTTCACGGGCGCGAATCCTATCGGTCGCCGCGGCCGGCCGGTGGCGGGCCGATCGGTGATCGGTTAGGGTTGAATCAATCAGCACAATCGTCGCCGGTGGCGGCCGAACGAGTCAAGGAGAAGCAGAGCTCAGCGATGGAAGTTCGAGAGGGGATGTCGAAGGTCGTCTTGACGATCGGGCCCGGCCACACGCTGCGCGAGGCGGCGACGAAGATGACCGAGAAGGGTGTCGGCGCGGCCGTCGTCCTCGACGAGGACGCTCCGGGGCCGGGGATCCTCAGCGAGCGCGATCTGCTGACCTCGATCGGGCGTGGCCAGGATCCGGACAGCGAGCGGGTCGTCGATCACATGTCGGACTCCGTGATCACCGCGACCCCCGACTGGAGCCTGGAGCGGGCCGCCACCGAGATGGCGCAGCGCCGGATCCGCCACCTCGTGATCGTCGACGCAGGGGAGCTGATCGGGGTCCTGTCGATGCGCGACATCATGCGCGTCTGGACCTCGGAGGGCGCGACCTCTGCGATGACCTCCGGCTAGGGGGACGCTCAGCGGCGGCGGATCGGGGTGGCCGGGATCACGGCCGTGTCCGTCTGCTGCTCGCGGCGCATGCGCGAGATCTCGTCGTCGCCCTGCTTCCACCAGGAGCGCAGCCCGCCGAGCACGATCAGGCCACCGATCACCGAGAAGGCCCAGCCCGTGAAGACGCCGGCGGCGGCGAGGGCGACGCCGGCGGCGATCAGGATCGGGGCCCAGGAGCTCCCGGGCAGGTAGATCAGCTCGGTTGGCTCCGGGGGCTCGGAACTCATGCCACGTAGAGGATCGCGACGTAGAAGGTGAGACCGAACACGAGGACCGCCAGCCCGGCCGCCCAGAGGCCGGTGCGGATGCTGCGGTTGGCGCTACGGCGGTCCATCGAGCGGGATTATATGGCGATCAGCCGATCGATCGCCATCGCCGCGAAGAGCAGCGCCAGGTAGGCGAGTGAGCTCAGGTAGAGGCGCAGGGCGGCCGGGCGCGACGGGCGTTGCAGGAGCCGGACCGCGAGCGCCACGAAGCCCGCGCCGAGCAGCAGCGCGGCGCCGAGGTAGACGCCGCCGAGCATCCCGGTGGCGAACGGCAGGATCGTGAACGCGGTCAGGACGATCGCGTAGCCGAGGATCTGCCGCCTGGTCGCCTCGGGTCCCTTGACGACGGGCAGCATCGGCACCCCGGTGCGCTCGTAGTCGTCGCTGATCAGCAGTGCCAGCGCCCAGAAGTGGGGCGGTGTCCAGAGGAAGACGATCGCGAATGGGTAGAGCGCCTCAGCCGTGAGGCCGCCGGTGGCCGCCGCCCAGCCGACCAGCGGCGGCATCGCGCCCGCGGCTCCGCCGATCACGATGTTGTTCGGGGTCCGCGGCTTCAGCCAGGCGGTGTAGATGAAGACGTAGCCGAGCAGGCCGGCCATGGCGAGGGCCGCGGCGAGCAGGTTGACGGTCAGCGCCAGCTGGACGAAGGCCAGCCCGCCGAGCACGATCCCGAAGATCAGGCCGTGGAACGGCTCGATCTTGCCGGCCGCCAACGGCCGCCCGGCCGTCCGCTCCATCCGCGCATCGACCTTGCGGTCGAGGTAGTGGTTGATCGCGCCGGCGCCGCCCGCCGACAGGTAGCCGCCGAGGCAGGTCCAGAGCACGGTCGTCAGGGCGAGCCCGCCGGGATCGGCGACGATCATCGTCATCACCGTCGTCCACAGAAGCAGTGAGATGATCCGCGGCTTGGTCAGCGCCAGGTAGTCGCGCGCGATTCGCAGCGCGCCGCGCCGCTCGGCAGCCAGCGGGCGGGTCCCGGATGGTCTACGTGGTTCGCCCGGAGCCTCGCTGCGGCCGTGATCGGGCGCCGGCCGGACGGTCGGCGCGCCTGCGGGCGGCGGGGTGGTTCGCTGGGCGATTCCTGCGGATTCCATTGCTCAGATGCCCGCGATCTGGCCGCGGTCGTCTGCGGTCAGGCTAGCGGCCCGCCGCCGTTGCCGTCCGGCTGATCCCCAGCGTCGGCGGAGGTCTCGGGAGCGCTCGGAGCTGCGCCCGGCTCGGCGCCCGCAGCCGGCTCAGGCGCCGGCTCGGCGGCCGTGGCGACGGCCGCCGTCGCGGTCTCTCCGGGGGGCCGCGCCTCGGGCAGCACGACCGCGGTCGCCCGGGCCCTGACCGCCTCGCGGATGTCGCGGTAGGGCTCGTTGCTGCGGACGTCGGGGACCAGGTCGAAGTTGTGGGGGGGAGCCGGCGAGGGCGCGAACCACTCCAGGGTGCTGCCGCCCCACGCATCGTGGCCGGCCCGGGTGCCGCCGTTGAAGCTTGCCGCGGCGTTGACCATCGTCAGGACTGTGCCCAGCGCCAGGGTGAAGGCCCCGAGGCTGCCGAGCAGGTTGTAGAACGACATTCCCGTGTCGCTGTAGAACTCGTAGACGTCGACCGGCATTCCCTCGAGCCCGGCGAGCTGAATCGGGATCACCATCAGCAGGGTGCCGCCGACGATCAACCAGAAGGACGCGCCGGCGAGGCCGGTGCCCATGTAGCGGCCGGTGATCTTCGGGAACCAGTAGTAGAGGCCGGCGAACCCGCCGAGCAGCCCGGCGCCGATCAGCGCCATGTGCGTGTCGCCCCAGGCGACCCCCGTGTTGGCCAGCTGCCAGCCGACCGGGATCACCGACTGCGCCCACTCGCCCGCCAGGCCCAGGGTCAGCAGCACCGCCGCCCCGAGCGCGTAGCGCATCGGCGGCTTCATCGCGACCGACCCACCCTGCAGGGTCGCGATCCAGTTGAACAGGATCAGGCCGACCGGGACCGCGAGCAGGACCGCCATCAGCATCGCGAAGTAGAGGAAGCCGATCGGGATCGGCGCCGAGTACATGTTCTGCATCCAGGCGAGCACCCCGAGCGCCGCGAAGGCGGCCATCGAGCCGGCGATCGCGCGATGACCGAACTGGGGCTGGCGCGAGAAGCGTCGAGAAGATCTCGGAGATGATCCCGAAGGCCCCGACGACGATCACCGCGTAGACGCCGGTGAAGAAGATCCAGCTCAGGTGCTGGTAGAGGAGCGGCGCGCCGCCCTCGCCGGCCTCGAAGAAGATGCCCCCGAAGTTGCGGTCGATGAGCAGCATCGAGACGGCCGCGAGCATGATCGGCCCGATCACGAGCAGCGTCCACGAGATCACCGTTGCCGCGAAGCTGAACAGCGGCACCCGGCGCCAGACCATGCCCGGGGCGCGGTTGAGGCGGACCGTCGCCAGGGTGCTGGTCGCGAAGGCGATCAGACCGAGGCAGACGAGGCCGACCCCGACGGCCCAGGCGTCGACGCCGCTGGTGTTCGAGAACAGGTCGTCTGACAGCGGCGCCAGCGCCAGCGTGCCGGCCTGCGACGGACGGTAGAGGAAGCTCGCGTAGATGGTGATCGCTCCGCCGAGGTAGAGCCAGTAGGAGAGCGCGTTGAGCCGTGGCAGCGCCGCCGTCCGGGCGCCGATCTGCAGCGGCACCACCGAGGAGATCAGGCCGACCATCAGCGGCACCGCGAACAGCAGCGTCGCCGTCACCCCGTAGGCGCTCAGCAGCCGGTTGAAGATCGTCGGTCTGATGAACGTCGCCTCGGGCACGATCAGCTGGATCCGCATCATCACCAGCAGCGTGATCGCGGCGGCGAGGAAGGTCAGCGCGGTGGCGATGTACATCCGCCCGACGGCCTTGTGGTCGCCGGAGGTGACCAGGCCGATCCAGTCGCGCCGGCCGTCCGCGAGCCCCTCGGAGACGACCTCCGGGTGAGCCGTGCCGCTGTGCACCGGCGGGGTCATCCGAGCCCGGCCCCGGGTCCGGTGCCACTCTCGACCTGCCGGGCGACCGACTCCTGCGCCTTCTGGATGCCCTCCGCCTGCTGCGCCAGCCAGGCCTCGTACTCGGCCGGTTCGACCACCCTGACCGCGGCCCGCATCGTCGCGTAGGCGTCACCGGAGAACTGGGTCGAGCTGCCCTCGTAGGTGCCGACCTCGTCGGCCTTGAACCAGGTCCTGTTGTCCGACCCGGGCGCGACCTCGAACATCCCGGTCAGCGCCGGGACCCACCAGCTGTGGAGGACGTCGGTGGACTCGAGCTTGAGGACGACCGCGGTGTCGACCGGAACCACCATCTCGAAGTAGCTGAAGGTGCCGTCGGGATACCCGTAGCGCCACAGCCACTGCTGCCCGGTGACCTCGATCTCGAGCGGCTTCGCCTCCCCCGGCGGCGGCTTCAGGTCGCGCTGAGCCGTGGCAAGCCCATCGGCGCCGGTCGGATCGACCTTGCGCGCGGACTCGGTGACGATGATCCCGAAGACGAAGACGGCCAGCGCGAGCAGGCCGAGGCCGACGCCGACGCGGCCCTGGATGCGGCCGGTCCCGCGGGTCCGCGCCTCGCGCTCGTCGGGCGCGCCCTCCGCGCGACCGCGGGCCGCGGCGATCAGGCCGCCGATCGCGGTCAGCGCGATCAGGGTTGCGAGCACCCCCATCACCACGTAGGCGATCTGGGTGTCCTCGGTTCCAGGCGAGGCGGGTGCTGCGGGAGTCAGGCCGTCGGCGTAGCCGGCCGCCGGCATCAAAGCGAGCGCGCCGAGCGCGATCGCGGCGGTGCGAAGGACGAGAGTTCTGCGAGAGCCCTGCAAGGCGGCGCCATTCTATGCGCCCGCTGCGGCAGATGTACGCACGCCCCCAGGGCCTCGTCCCGGGGAGGCCCGCCGTGGGCGCCGATCTATACTGCGCGCGCCTTGAGACCGGCCCGCTCCAAGCCTGCATCGCGTCGCTGGGGTCGGCGGTCGGTGCGCGGCCTCGCGCTCGCCGGGGTGGTTGCCTCGGTCGCGGTGCCGCTGCTTCGCAAGCGGTGGCGGGTCCCGGCCGCCGTCACCGTCGCCGCCACGGTCGCCGGCCCGGTCGGCACCGCCGTGCTGCTGCCGCGGACCAAGGCCCGGGACGCATTGCTGTTCGCCCAGCAGATGTGGGCGTTCACCGTCGTGCACGAGATCCCCTACGACGATCCCGAGCGGCTTCGTGAGCGGCTGCGGATCGACTATCCGATCAAGGCCGATCGAGCGATCGGCGCCGGCCGGCTGCCGAACTGGCGGCTGCAGCGCCGGTTCGGCTCGAGTGGTCCGCCGAACCGGTTCGACCGCTTGCTGACCTTCGTCCACTGGGCCTGGTTTTTGGAGCCGCACGCGTCGCTGCTGTTCATCCTGACCCGCGACAACCCCCGTTTTGCCCGCGCGGCGCGCCAGATGGCGGCCGCCTACGACCTCGGCTGCATGGGCTACTTCGCGGTCCCGACAGCGCCCCCATGGTGGGCATCGGAGAACGGCTACACGGGCGAGGAGAAGATCAACCGCCTGATGGTCGCCGTCGGCGAGGATGTCTGGGGCGATCTCTGGCCGCGGCTGTACAAGTCGCTCGGCGGCAACCCCTGGGCGGCGATGCCCTCGCTGCATTTCGGCGCCTCGGTGCTCTCGGCGATGCTGCTCTCGGAGTCGAACCGCGCCGCGGGGGCCGCCGGCTGGGCCTATGCCGGCGTCCTCGGGCTGTCGCTCGTGCATCTCGGCGAGCACTACGTGCTCGATCTGCTCGCCGGCCTGGCGCTGGTCGCGGTCGTCCGCAAGGGGGAGCCGTTGGTCGAGCCGCTCGCGCTCGCCTTCAGCGAGCGGATCCAGGGCCTCGAACGGATCGCCAACGGTTGAGGCACGCGCGGGCCGAAGCAACCCCCTCGTCGGGTTGCCGGGGTAGGCTCCATGCCGGGATGCCCGCGGGTGAGAGTGACCCGGACCAGGAGCGGCCGGACGCGGCGCCCGTGGCCGTGCGGGGGCTGAGCGAATCGCAGCTCGTTGGCTCGGCGGCGGAGGGTGCCGAGCAGGAGGAGCCCGAGCACGAGGAGCCGTCGTTCTTCGAGGACCCGGGCCAGATCACCAAGACCCTGGTGATCGTCGCCGTGCTCGTCGCCGCGATCTACGTCGTGCTGCCGAAGATCGCCGGCCTCGAGGACGCTGTCGCCAAGCTCGGCGAGGCGCGGCGCTCGTGGGTGCTCGTCGCGGTGATCGCGATGGGCCTCTCGTTCGCCTCCTACGTGGCCGTCTTCCGGTCGGTGATCAGCGAGTCAACGGTCAAGCTCGACTGGCGAGAGAGCTACCAGATCACGATGGCGGGGCTCGCCGCGACCCGCCTGTTCAGCGCCGGCGGCGCCGGCGGAATCGTGCTCACCTACTGGGCCCTGCGGAAGGCCGGGATGCGGACCCAGGAGACCGCGCAGCGGATGTTCGCCTTCCTGGTCCTCCTCTACGCGGTCTACATCCTCGCGGTGATCGTCTTCGGCGTGCTGCTGCGGATCGGAGTCGTGCCCGGCGACGGCCCGGTCAGCATGACGATCGTCCCGGCTGCGATCGCCGCGATCGTCGCCCTGACGATCCTGCTGATCGCGCTGATCCCCGGTGACCTCGAGCGCCGCATGGACCGGCGCACGGGCGACGGCCGGCTCGGGGCGCTGATGACCCGACTGGCGGCGCTGCCGGCGACGATGGCCGAGGGGATCAGGACTTCGTGGGCGTTCGTCGCCGAGTCCCGGCGCGGCTGGCTCGGGGTCGTCGGCGCGGTCGGCTTCTGGGCCTCCAACATCCTGATCCTCTGGGCCAGCTTCCGCTCGCTGGGGATCGCCATTCCGCTCGGCGAGATCGTCGTCGGCTTCTTCGTCGGCATGGCCGCCAACCTGGCGCCCGCGCCGGCCGGCGTCGGCGCGGTCGACGGTGGCCTGATCGGGGCCTTCGCGATCTTCGGCTACCCGCTGGAGACCGTGATCGCGGCGGTCCTGATCTACCGTTTGATCGCCTTCTACTTCCCGGTGCCGCCAGGTATCGTCGCCTTCTTCCAGTTGCGCGGCACCGTCGCCAGATGGGAGCAGGAGCGCGCCGCCGCCGGGGTCGGTCCCGGGTCCGCCCCGCAGCCGGCCAGCCCGATCGGTACTTCATAAAGTAAAGTACCGGCGGAGCAGAGATCCAAGCACCAACCAGGAGCCAGCATGAGCGAGCAGAAACTCGAGAACCTGATCATCGTCGGTGGCGCCTGCGCGGGCTACACGGCCGCCGTCTACGCATCGCGGGCCGATCTCGAGCCGCTGCTGATCGAGGGCTTCCAGTGGGGTGGCCAGCTTCAGAACACGACCGACGTCGAGAACTACCCGGGCTTTCCGGAGGGCATCATGGGGCCCGAGCTGATGGGCCATTTCCGGGCCCAGGCGGAGCGCTTCGGAACCCGCTTCATCACCGACGATGCGACCCGGGTCGAGCTCAGCGACGGCGGCATCCAGCGCGTCTGGGTCGGCGATGACGAATACCGGGCGAAGTCGGTGATCCTGGCGATGGGGGCGCAGCCGAAGCAGCTCGGCGTTCCGGGCGAGGCGGAGCTGGCCGGGGCCGGCGTCTCGACCTGCGGGGTCTGCGACGGGGCCTTCTTCAAGGGCGAGAACGTGATCGTCATCGGCGGCGGCGACTCGGCGATGGAGGACGCGATCTTCGTCGCCAAGTTCGCCGAGCGATTGACGATCGTCCATCGCCGCGACGAGTTCCGCGCCTCGCGAATCATGCTCGAGCGCGCCGAGCAGGTGCCGAACATCGAGATGAAGACGCCGTTTGCCCCTGAGGAGTTCATCAAGGCCGAGAGCGGCCGCCTCGAGCGCGTGCGACTGGCGAACACGGAGACCGGAGAGACCGAGGAGATCGAGGTCGGCGGGGCCTTCATCGCGATCGGGCACACGCCCGGCTCGCAGCTGCTCGAAGGGCAGGTGGCGCTGCACGACAACGGCTACGTCAAGGTCGCCGAGCCCTCGACGAGGACCAACCTCGCGGGTGTCTTCGCGGTCGGCGACCTCGTCGACCACACCTATCGCCAGGCCGTCACGGCCGCCGGCTCCGGCTGCCGCGGGGCGCTGGACGCCGAGTGGTATCTGCGCGACACGCCGCCGACCGACGAGCAGATCGAGGCGGGTGCCGCAGCCGAGGCGTGAGCGTCCGTCGCCGCCCGGTCGGGCTCGGATCGGAGCCCACCTAGCGCTAGTGTTGTCGGCGAGTTCCCAGAGCAGGAGGTAGTCGCCGATGGCAGCAATCGAGAGCCCCGAGACGGTCGGAATCGCGCCGATCGGCGACTTCGAGGAGGCCGCGTCGACCTGGCCCCGCGGCGACCGCCCGGCCGCGATCCGCGAGGCGGCGACCGAGTTCCGGGCGCGATGGGCGCGGCCGGACAACCGGGTGCGCGCGGTGCGGACAGTTGACATCGCCTCCGCCGGATACCCCGCGAGCTTCGCCTTCGGTGGCGCCGCCCGCGGGGCGAACCCCTACATCAACATCATCAACCGGTTGCAGGTGATCCAGTACGAGGACCACGACGGCCGGCTGCGGACCCTCGCCTACGAGCCGACGGTCACCGAGGGCCCGGCCGAGGCGCCGTTCTACGAGCAGATGATCGCCCGCTACGGGGAGTTCGTCTCCTACAGGGTCCTGGCGAAGATCTTCAACACGGTCGAGGGGGCGTTGCGGAAGACCGGCCTCGAGCCGGCCGACGTCGACTTCGTGAGCTTCGACCATCTGCACGTCCAGGACGTGCGCTTCGTGCTCGGCTCGACCGAGCCGGGTCGCGACGGCAAGGGCCCGATCCCGGCCCTGTTCCCGAACGCGAAGCTGGTCACCCAGCGCCGCGAGTGGGACACGTTCAAGAGCCTGCACCCGATGCAGTGGGCCTGGTACGTCGAGCAGGGGATCGACGGGGTTCCCGACGAGAACGTGATCCTGATCGACGGCGACGCCGAGCTCGGCAAGGGCTGCGCGCTGATGGCGACGCCCGGCCACACCGACGGCAATCACTCGCTCTGCATCAACACCACCGACGGCGTCTGGCTGAGCTCCGAGAACGGCGTCTGCGCCGACAACTGGCACCCGCGGATCTCGAAGATCCCCGGGGTCCGCAAGACCGCCGAGTTCTTCGGCCGCGAGGTGATCCTCAACTCGAACACGCTCGAGGATTCGATCGACCAGTACGACTCGATGATCAAGGAGAAGGCGCTGGCCGATCCCAACCCGCGCGACCCCCGCTTTCTCAACGTCTTCCCCTCATCCGAGATGGCGAGCTGGAAACGGCAGTGGCCGATCGTGCCGACCTTCACCTACGGCGGCATGAACTACGGCGAGATCGAGCGACCGAGCGACTGAGCGATCGGGCGGCCGCCCGGCGACCGCGGTCGGCTTGTCGGCGCCAGAAGCAGGTCTTATTGCGGGTCGTGAAGGGCCCACATAAGCTGATCCACGATGCATCGCCGCGATTGGACCCTGCTCTTGATCCTCGCGGCTATCTGGGGCTCGAGCTACATGTTCATCACGATCGGGCTGCGGGAGCTCTCACCGGCGATGATCGTCTTTCTGCGGGTCGCACTCGGCGCCGCGGTGCTGGTCCCGATCGCCTGGCGCCGCGGAGCGCTCGCCGGCGCCGGCGCTTTCTGGGCGATCCTGGCGCTGGTCGCGACGGTCCAGGTAGTCGCCCCGTTCATGTTGATCGCCGCGGGGCAGCAGGAGATCACCTCGTCGCTGGCCGGGATCCTGGTCGCGTCGGTACCGATCTTCACCGCGATCCTGGCGGTCTTCTTCGACCGCGAGGATCGCTCCGAGGGCCTGCGCCTGGTCGGCGTGGTGGTCGGCATCGTCGGGGTCGCGCTCCTGTTCGGCGTCGATCTCAGCGGCAGCTCCTCGCTGCTGCTCGGGGGCGGTGCGGTGGTTCTCGCGAGCCTCGGCTACGCGGTTGGCGGCCTGATCGTCAAGCGACGGCTCGGCGCCGTTCAGCCGATCGCCGTCGCGGCAATGGTCCTGGCGGGATCGACCGTGATCTCCGCCCCCGCGGCGCTCGCCTCGGCGCCGGACAGCTTCCCCTCGGCCGGCCCGTTGGCCGCCGTCGCCGCGCTCGGCCTGGTCGGCACCGGGGTCGCGTTCGCGATCTTCTACGGCCTGATCGCCCGGGTCGGCCCCGCGCGCTCGTTCATCGTCACCTATCTGGCGCCGGGCTTCGCGGTCATCTACGGTGCCCTCCTGCTCGGCGAGGCGATCAGCGTTGCGACGCTCGCCGGCCTCGCCCTGATCCTGATCGGCTCCTACCTCGCGGCCGAGGGCCGGATTCCGGGCCGCCGGCTGCCGGAGCCGGTGCGGGGTCCCGACCACCCCGCGGCCGGTGGTCTCGCCGCCGAGCGCGAGAGCGCCTCCGCCTGAGGCACGGACGGGCCGCGCTCAGCGGCCCTTGAACTCGGGCGGCCGGCCCTCGACCAGGGCCTCGAGGCCCTCAACCCGATCCTCGGTCGCCATCGTTCGCTCGAACAGCCGACGCTCGGCCTCGAGGCCCTCGTCGAGCGGCAGCCGCTCGGCAGCGAGCACCGCCTGCTTGCCGAGCCGCGTGGCGACCGGCGCCCGCGACGCAACCTTCGCAGCGAGCTCGCTCGCCTCCTGCAGCCAGGTCTGCCTCTTGCTGACCCGGTTGACGAGTCCCCAGACGTGGGCCTGCTCGGCGCTGAAGCGGCGACCGGTGAGCACCAGCTCCATCGCCCGCTGCTTGCCGATCACCCGGGCGAGCTGCTGGGTGCCGCCGCCTCCGGGGATGATCCCGAGGGTCACCTCCGGCTGCCCGAACTGCGAGCCCTCGGCGGCCACGCACATGTCGCAGGCGAGCGCCAGCTCGCAGCCGCTGCCGAGCGCCCAGCCCGAGACGGCCGCGATGATCGGCTTCGGGATCGCCGAGAGCCGCTGCCAGAACGCGGCGGGTGGGTGCTCAGGCCCGGCCTCGGCGCCGCGACCGGACGGCGGCCGGACCTCGGCGCCGGTCGCGAACACCTCGTTCGAGCCGGCGATCACGATGCAGCGGACCCCGTCCTCGTCGTCGAGGCGCTCGAGCGCAGTGGCGAGCTCGTCGCTGAAGCCCGGGCTGAGCGCGTTGCGGGCGTCGGGGCGATCGAGGCGAACGACCGCAACCCTCCGCTCGACAGCGACCTGAAGTCCCGGCTCAGCCATCGCCGGCCTCCTGGGCGTAGGGCAGGATCGCGTCGACGCCGGTGGCGTCTCTGCCGATGATCAGCTTCTGGATCTCGGAGGTCCCCTCGTACAGAGTCGTCACCCGGGCGTCGCGGAGGTAGCGCTCGACCGGATGGTCGTCGACGTAGCCGGACCCGCCGTGGACCTGGATCGCGGCATCGGCGCACTCGACCGCCGACTCGGTCGCGAACAGCTTCGCGATCGAGGTCTCGATCGTGCTCGGCCTGCCCGCGTCCTTGAGCAGCCCCGCGCGAAGCACGAGCAGGCGCGCGGCGTCGCGCTTGACGATCATCTCGGCGATCATCGCCTGGACCAGCTGGAAGCGGGCGATCGGCACCCCGAACTGCCGGCGCTCGGTCGCGTAGGAGACCGAGGCGTCGACGCAGCCGGCGCAGATCCCGATGCAGCCGGCGGCGACCGAGTAGCGACCGTTGTCGAGCGCGCTCATCGCGATCTTGAAGCCGTCGCCGACCTCGCCGAGCAGGGCCGAGTCGGGGACCTCGACCGAGTCGAGGGCGAGCGAGGCGGTGTCGGAAGAGCGCAGCCCGAGCTTGCCGTGGATCTCGGCGGCACTGAAGCCGGGCGAGTCGGTCGGCACCAGCAGGCAGACCAGCCCGCGGTGGCCCGCGGCGGGATCGGTCTGGGCGAAGACCAGGGCGAGGTCGGCGACGTTGCCGAGCGAGATCCACATCTTCTGCCCGTTGATCTGCCAGCCGCCGTCGACCCGCTTGGCGCGGGTCCGCAGGTTGGCCGCGTCGGAGCCGGTGTCGGGCTCGGTCAGGCCAAAGCAGCCGAACGACTCCCCGCTGCAGAGCTGCGGCAGCCAGCGCCGCTTCTGCGCCTCCGAGCCCCAGCGCTCGATCGATCCCGCGACCAGCGAGGTCTGCACGGAGACGACCGTGCGGGCGGCGCTGCAGCCGCGGCCGATCTGCTCGACGATCAGCGCGTAGCTGACATGATCGAGGCCGCGGCCCCCGTACTCCTCGGCGATCGGCGCGCCGAGGTAGCCGAGCTCCCCGATCCGGCGGGCCATCTCGATGTCGAAGCGCATCGCCCGGTCGTTGTCGCGCACCCGGGGCGCGATGTAGCTGTCGCTGAACTCCCTCGCCCCCTGGGAGATCAGTTGCTGCTCGTCGCTGAGCTCGAGGTCCATGCCGGAGCCTATTCGTCCCCGCGCTCGGCCCCGACCGCGTCGGCGAGCGCGGCTGCTGCGGCCTCGGCGGCGGGGCCGCCGCCCGGCAGCTTCAGGTCGCTGCCGTCGACCGAGCGGATCGGCTGGATCTCCCGGGTCGTCGAGGCGAGGAAGGCCTCCTGCGCGGATTCCAGCTCGGCAGCCGCGAAGCTGCCCTGCTCGCAGGGCAACGCGTCGATCACCACCCGGCGGGTGATCGAGTCGAGGATCCCGGTCTCGAGCGACGGGGTTCGCAGCCGGCCGTCGTCACCGACCCAGAAGATCGACGAGGTGGGGGCCTCGAGGACCCGGCCCGCGGCGTCGACGTAGATGGCCTCATCGGCGCCCCGCCGGTTGGCGATCCGGGTGGCGTGCATGTTGGCGGCGTAGGAGATCGACTTGACCCCGGCCAGGATCTCGCTCGGGCTCAGCGCCACGAGCGCGACGCTGACCTGGGCCGGCCACTCCGGCAGGCGCTCGATCAGCAAGATCCGGCGCCCGCCGCGGGTGATCACGATCCGCAGCATCGCCTCGAGGCCGCCCGTTGCGTCGAGCAGCGCGCCGATCTCCTCGCCGAGGGAAATCTCGTCGAAGGGAAGCTCGATCGCCGCGGCGCTGCGGTTGAGCCGCTCGAGATGCTCGGTGAGGCGGAACGGTTGGCCCCCGTAGAGCTTGATCGCCTCGAAGGCGCCGTCGCCGCGCAGCAGCCCGTCGTCGAGGACCGAGATCGTCGCCTGCTCGGGCTCGAGGATGAGCCCGTCGATGCTCGCTTTGAGTGGCTCGGCCACGGGGGGAAGCTAGCGCAGCGGGCCGCCCCCGGCCGCGGTGGGCTCTATGCTCGAACGGTGGAGTTCGCGCTGGTCACCGGCGGCATGATCGCGTTCATCGTCCTCGTCCTGGTCGTGCTCGGGCGCGCCTACCCGGGGAGCGGGGCCGACCTGCTCGACTGGAAGCCGACCCGCGACTACGAGACCGAGGTCCAGCTCGAGCAGGACGACATCGCCCAGATGCTCGCCGCGCAGAACCGCTACCGGCGCCGCCGGGGGGCACCTGAGCTGACAGAGCGTGACGCCGAGCGCATGGCGCAGGAGGACAACCGCGCCCGGAAAGGGGCGCGGGGCGCCGATCAGGCGTCGGTCGCCGAGCTCGAGGATGAGCTTCGCAAGCGCTCCCAGAGGCGCGACTGAGCCTTGGCGCGGGCGTTGCTGCTCGGGTGCGGCTGCTGCGCCCGGGGGGCTGGGTCGATCCTGCTCGACCGGGGCTGGGCGGTCCGCGGCACGAGCCGCTCGGCCGCGGGGCTCGAGGCGATCGCCGCCGGCGGAATCGAGCCGGCCGAAGCCGATCCCGATCAGGTCGGCTCGCTCACCCGGCTGCTCGGCGACGTGACCGTCGTCGCCTGGCTGCTGAGCGGCGCAGCCACCGACCCCGATCGCCTGCGGAGCCTGAACGGCGAGCGGCTCGGCAGCCTGCTGGCGGCGCTGGTCGACACCCCCGTGCGCGGGTTCGTCTACGAGGCGCTCCCGGCCGGCACAGGCGCGGCCGCAGACCCGGGCCGGGCGCTGGTCGAGGACGCGCAATCACGGTGGCGGATCCCGACCGAGATCGTCGCGGCCGAGCGCTCGCAACCGGACGCCTGGGGCGCCGCCGTCGCCGATGCGGTGGCGGCCGCGGTCGGCCTCTGAGCCGCCGGCCCGGTGATTCGCGTGCTCGCCGGGGAGCCGTGCCGGCCGGGTATGCTCGGCCCTGCCGCAGGACAACTCCGAGACAAGGGAATGAGGCCGATGAGCGCTTACGCGAAGGACGTGCTGGTGGAGACCGAGTGGGTCGCCGAGCATCTCGACGACGAGGGCATCCGGATCGTCGAGGTCGACGAGAACCCGGGCCTGTATGCGGAGGCGCACATCCCCGGGGCGATCGGCTTCGACTGGCGGCAGGACCTCCAGGACCCCGTCCGCCGGGACTTCCTCGGCCCGGCCGAATTCGGCGCGCTGATGGGCAGCCGCGGCATCTCCAACGATCACACGATCGTGCTCTACGGCGATCGCAACAACTGGTTCGCGGCTTACACCTACTGGTACTTCCGCTACTACGGCCACGACAGCGTGAAGCTGATCAACGGGCCCCGGGAGAAGTGGATCGCCGAGGAGCGCGAGACCGCGACCGAGGTCCCCAGCTACCCGGCCGCGACCTTCGTGGCCGGCGGTCCGGTCGAGGAGATCCGCGTGCGCCGCGAGGCCGTGCAGGCGGCGCTCGGCGCGAGCACCAAGCTGGTTGACGTGCGCAGCCCGCAGGAGTACTCGGGCGAGCTGATCGCGATGGCCGGCTACGAGCAGGAGGGGGCGCAGCGGGCCGGGCACATTCCCGGCGCGGCGTCGGTGCCGTGGGCGCAGGCGGTGGCCGAGGACGGCACCTTCAAGTCCGCAGACGAGCTGCGTGAGCTCTACACCGGCAAGGACGTGATCGGCTCCGGCGAGCCGGTGATCGCCTACTGCCGGATCGGCGAGCGCTCCGCCCACACCTGGTTCGTGCTCAGCGAGCTGCTCGGCGAGGGGGACGTTCGCAACTACGACGGCTCCTGGACCGAGTGGGGCAACCTCGTCGACGTCCCGATCGAGAAGGACGTCTAGCCCGCGGGTGCGGGATTGACCGCATCGGGTTTGACGAGTACTGTGTCCGACGTTGAGGATCAGCTCGAGGTCGGAGGCCTGGATGAACGCTCGTGGAGTTTCGGCGGTTGCAGGTCTGGTTCTCGTCGGTGGGCTGCTCGCCCTCGCGAGTAGCGCCGAAGCGGCCTCGCTCGAGGGCGACTACCGCTTCGACGACAACCTCAACTCATCGCTCGCGGGTGCGCCGCCGCTGACCACGATCGGTCCGGGCATCGCGCTGTTCGAGACCAAGGTCGTGAATGGAGCGGGCGATCGCGTCCTCACCTTTCCCGAGGGCAATGGGGTTCAACTGCCGGCCGGCGTGATCGACCCGGCCGAGTACTCGGTGATCGCCAGCTTCGAACTCGACGACACGGACAGCTATCGGCGAATCATCCAGTTCGACACGTTCGATGCCGACAGCGACGCCGGCTTCTACAACTACAGCACCGAGCTCGACTTCTATTCCGTCGCCGCCGACGAGGTCGAGGGTCCCGCGGGGGCGCTCGCCAACGACGTCTTCGCCGACATCACCTTCACCCGGGCAGCCGACAAGACCGTCCGCGCGTACGCCGGCGATGCCGAGCAGTTGACGCTGATCGACGCCGCCGACGAGGCGCGGATCGGGATCGACGGGCTGCGCTTCTTCAAGGACAACTCGAACACCGAGGAGTCGGCCGGGTCCGTGGCCCGGATCCGGGTCTACGACGGCGTCCTGACCCCGGCCGAGATCGCCACGATCCGAGCGACCGGGGGCCTGCCGGCGACCGGCGGGTCGATGGGCAAGCCGAGGCTGCTCCCGAGCAAGGCGAAGAAGGCGAAGCGGGTCGATTCGGCGATCACCGTCTACTGCCCGAGCGAGGGCGTCAGCTGCCCGCTGAAGGGCAAGATCAAGCGCCTGA
>CAVOYZ010000016.1:0-96002 GCA_963700785.1 uncultured Solirubrobacterales bacterium | reverse complement strand
GTCCAAATCCAGTCGCCCCGATTCGACGGGGGGGCTGCGTGGGAAGCGGGCTCAGAGGCGGGGCCCGCCATGTCGGCGCATCGTCTGCGCCGGCTTCCGCCCGCTCAGCGCCGACGAGTAGCCCATCAGCCGAGGCCGCCTACGCACGAGTCGCCGCCGGCCGCGGCCTCTTGCGTTGACCGCCAGAGCGGAGTACCGTCGCGGATGTGGTCATACCACGCAGGAAGAGGGATATGACCCGAGAAGAAGCCCGACGAGCCGGCCGGTCCGAACTGCCGGCCGGTCGCTTTCCAGTTCGCCTCGTCCTCGCGGCCGCGCGGTGGGCCTGCTCCCTCCCATTGGTAGATGGCGCTCGATCCTCGCAGTGAGGGGGCCCAGCCACGAGCTGATCGCTGTCGGCGCGAACGCGAAGCGGTGCGTCAGCTCCGGAGCCATAGGCGCTCTGCGATCCGTGCGTCGTAAGGCCATTTCGAATGGGGCAGGGGGCACGCACCCGGTCACCCATTCCGATTCCGGGTCGGGGCGCGTTGACTAGAGCCGTCAGACCGGAACCCTGCGGAAAAGGTAAGCGGCCGGAGATCGCGTGTAGCCAACTCCGCGATTGGTCCTCTCGAGCAGTTCCCGCGTCACCCGCTGTTCGTTCTTCGGGACCAAGTACTCGTCGAGATCGCGAGTCGACGGTCGGTAGGTCTCGCCTCGCCTCTTGACCACCGCGGCCAGGTCGAACTGAGGGTCGATCGAAGCCATGCTGGCGTCGCCATGGCTGTTGTTGGCGAGGAGCAAACCTCCGATCTGGAGATACCGCTTGCAGGCCCGCGAGATGAAGCCTGCGTAGAGCGAGACCAGCAGGTGGAAGCTTCCCTCGGCCAGCTTCAAGTTGGAGGTGTAGTCGGCGTGGATGAACGCAAATCGACTCGGTTCGTCGTAACTCTTGTTCGCGCTCACGATCTGCTCGACGCCCGAGCGATCGGCGAAGAACCGGCTCGCGCGGGCGTCGGAGTCCACGTAGGTCACATCAGAAAAGACGAAGGACGCTGCGATGTCGACGTACGAGCCCGGGTACAGCACACGACCGCCTTCGACCAGCTCGGCAGCCGCGGAGAACAGGCTCTCCCGGGCGCCGGGGTGTCGATTCTGCTTGGCCCAGAGCTGATCAGTCGTCTGCTTTGCCATCGCGACCAGCGTTGCATCCGGCGCTGGGCGGGCGCAAGCTCGCCTACAGGCCGTGGATGGTCTGAGTCGTCCCGATAGCGGCGCGTTCATCGGACCGCAGGCCATCGCCCTCAGTCGGCCGCAATCCCGCCGAGCTGGGCGAGCTCCTCGAGCCGATCCTCGATCGCCGCCCGCAGACGCTCCTCCGAGATTCCCGCGAGCCTCAGCTCCGCCGCTCTGGCGCGGAGCTCGGTAGCGATCGCGTCGCGGTCGCGGGTGCCGTCGAGCATCGCGACGAGCGCCTGCGCCGTGGGCGTGTCGAGCGGCATCGTGTCCCAGGTGAGCGTCTGCAGCTCGCCGCTGCGCTCGGCCATCAGCCGCGCCAGCTTTGGCACGCGGGGGCGCTCAGGGGCTGGGTAGGCGAATCGAGGTGGGTCGAGCAGCGGCCATGCCCGCTCGGCCGCGCAGTGGCGCAGGGCGCTCTGCGCGGCGATCTCCAGATCGAGGCCGGCGCGCGAGGCCAGCTCGGAGACCGTGAGCCCGACCGGCGCCGCGGCCTCGATGATCTCGAAGCTCTTTCGCAGCTCGACGGGCGCGTCCTGCCCCGGGCCTTCCTCGCGGGCGATCGGGAGCAGGTGAATCCGCTCGGCGCGCCGCCAGTCGGGGCCGCTCGGTGTCGGTGGCCCCGAGGCGGCGAACAGCGACGCGTTGAAGACGGTGCCGGAATAGAGATCAGCCTCCTCCTGGCGGTCGATCGCTTCCGACCCGGTGGAGCTGACAAGGCTCAGGACCTGCTCGGGCTCGAGCCGGTACCGCCACCATCCCTCCGGGTGGACCTCGCCAACGTACGCGAGCCCGCAGTCCGCCGCGAGCTCAGCGACGTCGCGGACCGACAGCGGCTCTGCGATGTCCGCGAGGTCGTCATGCTCGAGGGCGTTGTCGGGTGAGCCCGCGTAGCGCTCGCGTGCGAGCTCGAGCGCGTGCCGGTAGGCGTCGGTGTTCGCCCCCGCCGCGATCGCGCGCTCGAGCGCGTCGCGGGCCGCCTCGGCTCGCGCTTCGGGCTCGTCGGCCGCTCTGGCCGCATGGCGGCGGGCGAGCGTGCGCGCCGGCTGCAGCAGCCACCAGCCCGGCAGCGCGTTGTAGCTCGCCATCAGCACTCCGTTGGGGGCGAGAGAGCGGGCGGCGAGGTCGAGGGCGGCGACGCGGGCGTCGGCGGGGATCCAGGAGAGGATTCCGTGAAGGACGACGAAGTCCCAGGCGCCCGGCCGCACACCGGCGGCGCCGAAATCGGCGGCCTCGAGCTCGACGTTGTCGATGCCGACCGCATCGCGGAGCTCGCGCCCCCGCTTGATCGCCGCCGGCGCGATATCGATTCCCAGGCAGCGGGATCCGGGCAGCGACTCGGCGACGGCGATCGTGTTGGTGCCGTCGCCGCAGCCGAGATCGAGGTATCGGCAGTCGGCCGGTGCGGCCGGATCGAGACCGTGAAGGCGGGCGCAGGCCGCGAGCAGGGACGGGTGGCCGGGGACGTAGAGGCCGGTGGGGTAGGGAACCTCCGCCTGCCGGCGGGCTGGATCGTCCATCGGCCGTGACAGTCTAGGTCGCAGCCGGTACCCTTGGCCCGACAGCATCTGGACCCGTGGGGAGGACGACATGGTCGAGAAGCAGACATCGCGGATGAAGCAGGCCGCGATCGGGCTGGCCGCGTTGGCCGCCGCCGGTGGCGCGAGCGAGGCGCTGGCCGGGGGCGGCATCAAGACGAAGGCGAAGCTGACGTCGGTCGAGCCGGACGGCGCTAAGGGGAAGGTCAGCTCGAAGAGCGCCAAGTGCGAGCGCGGCCGCAAGGTCACCCTCTTCTGGGACCTGAGCAAGAGCGGCGTGACCGATCCGAACGCGAAGGATCCCAAGCTTGGGACCGACAAGACCAACAAGAGGGGCAAGTTCGAGATCGAGCAGCCGCTCAGCGCAGGCACCTACTACGTCAAGGTTGCGGCAAAGAAGGCCGGCAAGAGGAAGTGCCGTCCGGCCAAGTCGAAGGGCAAGAAGGGCTGAGGCGACCCGTCAACCGGCGGCCCGACCCCAGGCGGAGCTCGGTACTCGATTTCGCTCCCCGGTGGAGCGGCTGTTGACAGCCGGCCCGCCACGGTCGTTGCCCGCCCTGGTCGCGCAGGCGCTTCCCGGGGTCTCTTGGTCAGCGACCGGCTCCTGGGCGGGTAGCTACTGCGTTCCCGGCCAGACGTAGGTGAGCGCGATGCCCATCACGTCCTGCCAGGGCTGCGAGTTGTCGTAACGGGAGGTCAGCTTGTAGTTGCGGCCGGCGACGATCTTCTCGTGCAGGATGCAGGGAGGGATCGACGCCAGGTGTCCCATGTGGTACTTGGCAACCTCTCGGCATTCGAGCGCGTTCGGGTTGTCTTCCTTGAGGGTGATGTCGATTCCCCCCTTGTGGAGGTGGCCGCCGGAGAAGACGGCGATCCCATCGTCGGGGGCCTGCCAGGTGCGTGACTTCTCGTGGATGCTGCCGGCGCCGCCATTGCCGGGCACGTCGTAGGTCGAGTTGCCGCAGCCCGTGACGTCGAGGAAGTAGGGCGTCACCGGACGCGAGTTCGATGCGTTCGCGCCGGGCTGGTAGCCGAGCGTGTACTCGATGTAGACGGTCTTCGCCGGGGTTCCCGCCGGGGTCTCGTTCATCAGGTGATACAGCGAGCCCCAGCGGTCGTTGGCACCGACCAGATAGGTGTAGGGGCCCCAGAGGGTCAGCGGGGTTCGCTCGCTACCCGAGCCGATGAAGCGCTCGCGCCTGCCGGTGCAGATCTCGTCGTTGCGGGCCGAGGTGGTCATCACGACGTGGTGGAGGTGGACGTCGTGGGGGCTGATCGAGTTCCCGTCCTCGTCGACGACGTCGAACTTGGCGCTCTTCAGGCCGAACGAGCCGGCCGGTCGTGGCATCCCCGACGACGGCGAGCCCTGCGCCTCCTGGCCGGGACCGAGCGTGAACGGGCCGTAGCGGAAGGTCTTGGTCACGGTCTGCCCGCCGCCGGGCGGCGCGTTGACGAGCGGCTCACAGCCCGCCGCGACAAGCGCCAGGAGCGCCAGCGCCCCCAACAGGAAAAGGACCTTACGACGTGGTCGCTCGCTCGACATTCGCCCTCCCAGACGTGACCTCCGGACGCGGCGATCGTAGCAGCAGCCGCAGGGGCCCGGCTGCGTTTTCCACGACCTTGAAGGCCTCATCGAGCGGGGTCGAGCGGTCGCTGGCTCGAACCCGGTCGGCGGCTTGCTCGGGCGCCGGTCGCGCTCGCGCAGCAGGACGTTGCCGCTTGCGTACCGGGTTCCGGGCACTCCACGCTGCCACCCTAACCGTCGGCTTCGGGCGCGAAGCAGCACCGACCCATTGCCATCGATCCGGAAGTAGGGTGCCGGGGATGGCCGCCGTTGCGCCGCTCCCCGAGGATCCGCGCCTGCGATCGATCGCCGAGGCGATCGAGGCCAACGGCGCGATCGGCGAGCTGATGGACCAAAAGTGGCGGATCGTCTTCATCACCAGCGAGCTATGCCGGATGCTCGGGTTGCCACCGGAGGAAGCCGACCGCTTCTACGGCATCTCACCGGTGATCCGCAACCGCGATCACGCCGACCTCTGGGGCACCGACGAGCAGGGCGGAGCGCGATGGTGGGAGGCGGTCGCGCCGATCATCCGTCACGACGTGCCACCCGGGGACCCGGACTTCGAGGCGGTGTTCGGTGGGCTTGCCAAGCTGGCCGCCGAGGTCGAGCCGGCCTCGCCGCTGCCGCTGGCGATTCCGATCAAGCAGAGCTTCCCAGGCCTCGCGCGCATGCATCACAACTGGCTCGGGGACGTCGAGTTCCTCTATCTGCGCCTCCATGACGAAGCCGGTTCGCTGGTCGGCGTCCTCAACATCACCAGGCCGGCGGTGCCGGCGGTGCTGGCGGCGCGGCTCGCCCGTGGCAACGTCGCCACGTTCGAACGGATGGGACGCTTGAGCCAGCCCGAGCGGCGCCCGGCCGCGATCATGTTCGCCGACCTCGAGGCGTCCGGCGATCTCTCGCGGCGGCTCTCGTCGCGGGCGTACTTCCAGCTGATCCGCTCCCTCACCGACCTGATCGACGACTCGGTGACCGAGCACGGCGGGATCACCGGCAAGCACGCCGGCGACGGCGCTTCGGCGCTGTTCGTCGTCGAGGACGGGGACGAGTCTGCGGCGGCCCACGGGGCGATCGCCGCCGCGCGGGCGATCCGCGCCGGAGCGGACCATCTGCTCGATGACGGTGGGGTGGAGATCCGGGTCAACGCAGGACTGCATTGGGGGGCGACGTTGATGGTCGGCCAGGTCTCGGCCGCGGGCCGGCTCGAGGTAACCGCGCTCGGCGACGAGATGAACGAGGCGGCGCGGATCGAGGGGGTCGCAGCGGCTGGGGTGATCCTCGGCTCGAAACCGCTGATCGAGCGACTCGGATCCGAGGCGGCAGACGAGCTCGGGATCGACCCGGACGGGCTTGCCTACCGGCCGCTGAGCGAGCTGGGGCTGAGCGAGAAGGCACTCCGCGACGCCGGCACGATCGCCGTCGCCGAGCTCTAGCGGACCGCGATCGGCTGCAAGACGTAGCCGACGCCCGGAACCGGCTGCGGGTCATCCGAGCTCATCGCCGGCTGGGCGGCCGAGCTCCGGCGGACCTCTCAGCGGCCAGCCCCAACTCGAACAGCCGCTCACTCCCCGGGTCGCCGCGCTCGACCTCGACCTGGCGGAAGCCACTCTTTTCGAGCACCCGCGCGGAGGCGACGTTGTCACGCGCGACACCCCCGGCCAGCGAGCGGATCGGGGCCTGAGCGCGAGACCACCCGACGAGCCCCTCGATCAGCTCGCTGGCAATGCCCTCGCCCCAGGCTGACTCGGCCAGCAGATAGCCAACGCGGACATCGACTCCGTCCGGCTCGTCCTCTGCGACCGACTCGAACAGCATCAGCAGTCCGACGGCCTGCCTGGTTGAGCGTTCGAGCACCAGCAGGGTCGCCCCCTCGCTGTCGCGCTCAGCGATCCACCCGGCGGCGCGCTCAGCTGTGTACTCACCCTGCCAGGAGCTCGGCAGCGATCGGGTCACCGGCTCCGTCATCACCCGCGTGACGAGCGCGGCGAGGTTCTGCTCCGGCCACTCCTCGGGTGACGCCGAATGCCACTCCCTCACCAAGAGGCGATCGGTCTCGAACGCGCAGGCTCCGCAGGCTGTCATTGCGGCCCACGTTACGCGCGTGTGCGCCGCGGGGGCTGCGGGCGCCGGCCCGGGTGCTCAGAGGCACTCAGTCCCCGAGCAGCTCCGCAGCTGCTCGAGTCGCCGTGCGTAGCGGTCGCGCACCGGGGCGTAGGTCGCATCCGAGGCGACGCTGCGGAGCTGGTGCGGGTCTCGGCGCAGGTCGTAGAGCTCGACCCCGCGGTTGCCGAAGTCGAGGTAGACGTAGCGGTGGCCGCGGACCCCGGCAAAGCGCCCACCGTGGAATTGCTCGAGCAGCAGCTTGCGGCGGCCGACTCGGGGGGACTCGGCGCCACCCGTCAGCAGCGACTTGCCGTCGACGCTTGCCTGGGGGGTGACACCGGCCGCCGCGGCGATCGTCGGCGCCAGGTCGACGTTGCCGACGATCTCGTCGCGTTCGGCACCGGCCTCGACGCCTGGGCCGCGGATGATCAGCGGAACCTTGACGGCCTCCTCGTAGAGGCGGTTCTTGCCGATCAGGTGGTGCTCGCCGAGCAGGAAGCCCTGATCGGAGGTGAAGATGACGAGCGTGTTCTGAAGCTGCCGGGTCTGCTTCAGGGTGCGGAGCAGCCGGCCGACCATGTCGTCGACCGCCAGCAGACTCTCGAGCCGGGAGCGATAGAGCTTGGTCAGCCGGTCGATCTGAGTGTGCTTGAGGTGCGGCTCGCTGGTGACCACCCAGGTCTTGTCTCCGTCGCGGAGCTCGTTGAACGACGGCGGGCGGGGCAGCGGCGATCGCTCGAAGCGGCCGAGGTCCCGAGCTGCCGGCCGCGGGTTGCGGGGCGCACCCTGGCGATCGTCGAGCCGGCCGCCCTCCTTGTGTGGCGCCAGCGGGGAGACGGTGAGAAAGAAGGGGCTGCCGTCGCCCTCGCTCGCGCGGATGAAGCCGGCAGCGTCGCGGGCGAGCACGTCGGTCTGGTAGCTGCGGGGCCCGGCTCCGTAGTCGCGCAGCACACCGTTGCGGTTCAGGGTGTAGCCGTACATCCGGTACTCGGTGTGGTTGACCGGGGCCACCCACTCGGTCCACCCCGGGGGGATCTCCAGCGGGTCGTTGCCGAGGTTCGGGTTGCCGTAACCGTTCATGTACTTGCCGATCCAGCCGGTCCGGTAGCCGGCTCCCTGCAGCCAGATCGGCAGCGTGTTGGAGCCGTCGAAGGCCGCAAAGCCCCCGTGCGGCGGGTCGTTGTCGTGGACGCCGTGGTTGTGGGCGTACTGCCCGGTGAGCAGCGTCGCGCGCGACGGGCAACACTGCGGCAGCGTCGCGAAGGCGTTGCTGAAGGTCGTTCCCTTCGCGGCGAGCCTGCTCTGGACCGTGTCCATCACCCTCACCGACGGCGCGTCCTGGTCGTCGGTGAAGACGACGAGGACGTTCGGGTGCTTGCCGGTCGGCGCGGTTGCGGCCCGCGGGCTCGGGTCGCTCCGCGCCGCGATCGCGAATCCGCCGGCGGCCACCAGCGCGGCGGCCACGCCGAGCAGGCCCGCGGCGCGCAGGTACAGGCGGCTACCGCGGACCGTACGCATCGCCCGCAACGGTACCTGCGTCGAATGAGCTGGCGATGAGCTTGGCCAACTCGGCCCCGGCAGCGCCTCGGTGTCACTGCGGGGCCGGCTGGACCGGTCCCCGAGCGCGCCGGAGACCTCGAGCGCCGGTTCCCGGCGGCGGGTCGCCGCACGCCGCGGGCGCTCTAGGGAAAGACCGACCCGCCGGTCTCAGCGTCGATCAGGCTGATCGCCAGCGCCGGGCAGGATTCGGCCGCGGCGAGCAGCAACTCGTCGGGACCGTCGCCGATCACGACCGCCACCTCGTCGAGCGCAAAGATCTGCGGCGCCACCGCCACGCAGTCGCCGTGGCCGCTGCAGAGCCCATCGTCGATTCGGGCCTCGTAGTTCATCTGACCATCTCCTTCGTCTCGCTGTGTTGGCTGTCGTGTGCTGCCTCGATTTGCCTGCGGAGCCGGGCGAGCTCCCGTGGACGGCCGACGGTGAAGGCGGCCACCGGCCGCTGACCCCGTCGGTAGAGAACGGAGAACTCGCGACCGTCGGGGTCGCCGTCGGTGCTGATGCTGTCGGCGTCCTCGGCGTGGCCCACGTACTGGATCCGGATCCCATGCTGGTCGCTCCAGAAGCTCGGCAGCGGCGGCGCTGCCGGCTCGTCCCCGAGCATCGCCAGAGCAGCGGCCGTGCCCTGCCGGGATGCTGCGTCCCAGTGCTCGCTGCGCGAGTGCTCACCCCGGAACGGGTCGAGCGCGCGGCAGACGTCTCCGGCGGCGTAGACGTGCGGGATCGCGGTTCGTCCCGCGCCGTCGGTCAGCACTCCGGTCGGGTCGAGTCCCGTGCCGGCGAGCCATCCGGCGGCCGGGGAGACGCCCACGCCGACCACGACTGCGTCGCAGTCGATCTCTCGGCCGTCGGCAAGGGCGAGCTCCTCGACGCGACCGTTGCCCCGCGCCGTCGCGACCGTGGCCGAGAGCAGCACCTCGATCCCCTCGCCGGCGTGCAGCTCGCAGAGCCACCGTCCGACGCCCTCGCCGAGCAGCCCGGCGAGCGGCACCGGCAGGGCCTCGATCAGGGTTGTCTCGGCGCCGAGCGCCACGGCGGCGGCCGCGACCTCCTGGCCGATGAATCCGGCGCCGACGATCGCGATCCGCGCGCCCGGCCTGAGCTCGGGTCGCAGCCGGCGGGCGTCCTCGAGCGTCCGCAGCGAGTGCACGTTGCTGAAGCCTTCGAGTACCGGCAGCGAGCGTGGGAGGGACCCGGTGGCGATCAGCAGCTCGCCGTAGCCGAGTTGGCGGCCGGAGGCGAGCTCGACCCTACGCTCGCATGGATCAAGCGCCGTCGCCCGCTCCCCGAGCAGGAGGCGGACCTCGTTCTCCGCATACCAGCCGGGCTCGCGGAAATGGACGGCACCCTCGTCGTCGCTCCCGCGGAGGACGCCCTTCGAGAGCGGCGGGCGATCATACGGGGGCTCCGTCTCCCCGCATACGACCGTCACCGGGCCCTCGAAGCCGCGCCGGCGCAGGGCCTCCGCGCAGCGCTGGCCGGCGAGGCCGCCGCCGACGATGACCACTTTGGCCGGGGTCGTCCTTCCGTTGCTCTCGGGGTTCGGTCGGTAGCGCACGTCGCTGCCTCGCTCAGGTCGTTGAACTGCGATCGAAGCGATTGTGCGGGACAGCCGGCAAGCCAACGCCCAGCAACGGGTAAAGACTTGGCAAACCACCTCGGCAGCCGCGCAGCCGATCGCGGCGAGGCGCGATGATGGAGGCGTGAGCGAGCTCGCGCGAATCCTCGTGGTCTTCGGCCTGGTGGCCGCGAACGCGTTCTTCGTTGCGGCCGAGTACGCGATCGTCACCGCGCGGCGTGGGGTCCTGGCCGAGCGCGCGGGAGCGGGGAGCCGCCGCGCCCGGGCGGCGCTGAGGCTGATGGACGAGCCGGTGCGAGTGATCTCGACCGTCCAGGTGGCGATCACCGCGATCAGCATCCTCGCCGGCGCGATCGGCGAGCCGCTGGTCCGCGAGCTGCTCGGCGGCGGCCTGCCGACCGCGGTCGCGTTCCTGATCTCATTCGGGGTGGTCACCTACCTGACGGTGGTCTTCGGTGAGCTCGTGCCGAAGGCGATCTCGCTCGATCGATCGGAGTCGGTGGCGGTCGCGGTCGCGCGGCCGGTCGAGCTGTTCGGACGCCTCCTCTGGCCGTTCGTCTGGGTGCTCGGTGGCTCCGCCCGGATGGTTCTGCGGCTGTTCGGGATCGAGGCCGTGGTCGCGGGCCGCTCGGTAAAGAGCGCCGCCGACCTCCGGGCGATGGTCGACGAGGCCGAGGAGTCGGGCTTCATCCCCCGCGCCCAGGAGGAGCTCCTCCACAACGTCTTCGACTTCGCCTCCCGCGAGGCGGCTGACGTGATGGTGCCGGCGCAGGACGTGGCCTGGATCGACGCGGGCGCCTCGCCGGAGGAGGCGCTCGACGCGGTGATCGACAGCGTCCACACCCGGTTTCCGGTCGGCGAGGGGTCGCTCGATCGCCTCGTCGGGGTCGTCCACGCCCGCGAGATCGCGGCCGCGATCCGCGACGGCGGCACCGAGACGATCGGCTCCGTGGCCAGGCCGGCGTACGTGATCCCGATGCTCAAGGACCTGGGCGCGCTGCTGCGCGAGATGCGCGAGCTTCGTGAGCAGCTCGCGATCGTCGTCAGCGAGTACGGCAGCACCGTGGGGATCATCACGATCGAGGACGTGCTCGAGGAGATCGTCGGGGACATCGAGAGCGAGTACGAGCTACCGGACGCGCGGATCGGCCACATCTCTCCGGGCCGGGTGGTCGTCTCGGGCTCGATCACGATCGACGACTTCAACGAGGAGATGGGTACCCGGCTCCCCCAGGACGGGCCGCGCACGCTCGCCGGCCTCGTCTTCGACCTGCTGGGCCGCGCAGCGAAGGAGGGCGACAGGGTCGAGGTCGAGGGCGGTGCCTCGGTCCGGGTCGTCGAGGTCGACGGAGCCCGGATCACGAAGCTCGAGGTCGACATCGAGTTGAGCGATTGAGGCCCGTCCCCCGATCGCCGTGCTGGGCAACGTCGATTTCGGTTAGTTTGAGAACGTGGCCGATCGCGCGCAGAAGGGTGAGCAGGGCTTCACCGCAAAGCAGTGGGCCGCCGCCATCGCCCTGGGCCTGCTGTTGCTGTTCGTGCTGCTCAACACCCAGAAGGTCGAGGTCGACTTCATCGTCACGACGGCGAACGTCCCGCTGGTCTTCGCGCTCCTGATTGCCGGCCTGCTCGGTGCGCTCGTCGGCTGGTTGCTGCCGCGGGTCCGCGGCCGGGGCAAGGACTAACCCCCGCCGTCCCCGCGCGGCGTGGGCGCGCCGATGACCGCGATCGTCGTCACCCTCGCAGCCTCGCTGCTCGGGAGCATCGCCCAGACCACGGTCGGCTTCGGCATCGCGCTGTTCCTCTCCCCGGTGATGTTTCTGCTGCTCGATCCCGAGCAGGCAGTGCTCTGCACGCTGACGGCGGCGACGACCCTCAGCGTCCTGATGCTGCTCGGCGAGCGCGGCCACCTCGCGCTCGACCGTCGGGCGTCGCTGGGTCTGCTCCTGTCGATGGTTCCGGGGGTGCTGTTGGGCGCGGTGCTGCTCGGCCTGCTCGACAAGGCCTATTTGCAGATCGCGGTCGGGGTCGTGGTGCTCGCCTTCGTCGCCGCCCAGGAGCGGGGCCGGGAAGGGACGAGCCGCGCCGAGCGGGAGTTCGGCTTTCGGCCCGCCGCGGTCCCATCCGGCTTTCTGGCCGGCGCCCTCAACGCCTCCGTCTCCACCGGCGGCCCTCCCGTGGCGATCTGGCTGCGATCGGTCGGTGCGAGCCCGAACCAGATGCGGCACACGCTGGCCGTGGTCTTCGTCGCGATGAACCTGCTGACGATCGCCGTCGTCGTGGCGCTCGATTCGCCGCAGATCTCGGGCGAGTGGGGAAGGGCGCTGGGCGGCGCGATTCTCGGCGTTCCGCTGGGCTACGCCGTCGGGGGAAGGGTGCTCGATCGGATCGATCGCGAGACCTTCGAGCGATTCGTCGTGATCGCGATCACCGCGATCGCGCTGCTCAGCGCGGCCAACGGGCTCAGCGGGCTCTGACGCAGGGCCGGCGGGTCCGATCGGAGTAACCTCGGCGAATGGAGAGGTCCGTCGCCGAGCCGCAAGCGACCGCCGGTCAGGTCGAGGCCGGCTACGCGAAGGGGTTCGAGTCGCTGGGGCGCGAGCACGAGGTTCGCGTCGGCGAGTTGCCGCTGCGCGGCAACCTCCCCGGGTGGCTCCAGGGCTCGCTGATCCGCACCGGCCCGGCGCGCTTCGAAGCGGGCGATCGGTCGTTCCGGCACTGGTTCGACGGGCAGGCGATGCTTCATCGTTTCGGGTTCGGCGACGGGGTCGTGTCGTATGCGAGCCGCTTCCTCCGGACGAAGGCGTTCGCGGCCACCGAGCGCGGTGAGATCGGCTACTCGGAGTTCGCCACCGACCCCTGCCGGACGTTGTTCGGCCGGGCGATGGCGATCTTCAGCCCGAAGCTCTCCGACAACTGCAACATCAACCTCGCCCAGCTCGGGGAGCGATTCATCGCGATGACCGAGACACCGCTGCCGGTCGAGTTCGACGCCGAGACGCTGCAGTCGGCCGGAGTCGCCTACGAGGTGCCCGGGACTGTTGACCACCGCGCACCCGCACCTCGACCGGGAGACCGGTGGGATGCTCAACTACGCGGCGCGGCTCGGGCCGCGCAACCAGTACCGCTTCTACCTGCTCGAGCCGGATGCCGAGCAGCCCCGCGTGATCGCCTCCGTCCGCGCCGATCAGCCGGCCTACATGCACTCCTTCGGCCTCAGCGAGCGCTACATCGTGCTGGCCGAGTTCCCGTTCACGGTCAATCCGTTGCGCCTCGCCGGAGCCCGGCGGCCCTACATCGAGAACTACCGATGGCGGCCGGAGCGGGGCACGCGGATCACGCTGATCGATCGCGAGAGCGGCGATCCGATCGGGCCGTTCATCACCGATCCTTTCTTCGCCTTCCACCACGTCAACGCCTACGACGATCCGGAGCGGGGCGAGGTGGTGATCGACATGACCGTCTACCCGGACCCCTCGTTGATCGAGGACCTCTACCTCGATCGGCTGCGCTCGGGCCGAGGCGTCCAGCGGGCGACGCTGCGCCGGGTCAGGATCCGCCCCGCCGAGCAGGCGATTGAGTCGGAGACGATGCTCGACGACGACCTCGAGCTCGCCAGGATCAACTACGGCCGCTGCAACGAGCGCCCGTACCGGTACGTGTGGGGGGTCGGCGTCGGCGGGTCAGGCTGGCTCGAGCGGATCGTCCGCGGCGATCTCGAGCAACGGACGACCAGCGCCTGGAGCGAGGCCGGGTGCTATCCGGGCGAGCCGGTGTTCGTCGCCCGGCCCGGCGCCGGCGAGGAGGACGATGGCGTTCTGCTCTCGGTCGTGCTCGACTCCCGCTCCGAACGGTCCTTCCTGCTCGTGCTCGACGCCGCGGACCTGAGCGAGATCGCCCGGGCCGAGGCTCCGCATCACATTCCGTTCGGCTTTCACGGGCAGTTCGCGTCGGCGTGAGCCGACCGACCGTTCGACCGCCCGGCCGCAGCGGCGGCGATCAGTAGGCTTGCGCCGATGAACCGGGCCGAGCTCGACAAGATGAGCGGCGAGCATCTCCACGACCTCGCGGTGCGTCGCGCCGTCAAGCACCTCGATGTGAAGTTCTTCTGGGGCCTGCTCGAGGCCCTGCCGATCGCCGAGGCGGGGGCGGGGGAGTACGACAAGGCGAACGCCGACCTGCAGAGCACGATGGCTCACGTCGACGACATCACTGACGCCGGGCGCGGCGAGACGGCCGAGCTGCTGCGGCCGCTCTACATCGATTACCTGGCCGACGACTGAAGCTCAGCCGCGCGCGGCGAGCACCGCGTCGGCGGCCGACTCGGCGGCATCGAGCTGCTCGGAGACCAGGTCCAGGCCCCGGTCCCAGAAGCCGGGGTCGCGGAGGTCGACGCCGACCAGCTCACCCAGTTCCTCGGGGGAGCGCGAGCCGCCGGCGCTGAGCATCTCCAGGTACCCGGGGACGATCTCCTCGCCGCGCTCGGTGTAGAGGCGATAGACGCTGAGCGCCAGCAGCTGGCCGTAGGCGTACGCGTAGACGTACCCGGGCGAGCCGATGAAGTGCGGCACGTAGCTCCACCACGATCGGTAGCCGTCGGTGAGCTCGACCGAGTCGCCGAGCAGCTCCGTCTGCGTCTCGATCCAGAGCTCGCCGAAGCGGTCGATCGAGAGCTCTCCCTGATCGCGGCGCGAGCTGTGGACGCGATCCTCGAACTGGTTCATCGCCACCTGCCGGAAGACCGTCGCGATCTGACCCTCGATCGCCTCGGCGAGCAGGCCAAGGCGCGCCCCCGGCTCGGTGGTGCCCTCGAGCAGGCGCCCGAAGACCAGCTCCTCGGCGAACACCGACGCGGTCTCGGCCACCGTCAACGGCGTCGACTGGTGAAAGACCCCCTGCTCACGGGCCAGGTACTGGTGGATGCCGTGTCCGAGCTCGTGCGCGAGGGTGGTCACGTCCCGTCGCCGGTTCGTCCAGTTGAGCATCACGTAGGGGTGCACGCTGGGGACGGTTGAGGCGCTGAAGGCGCCGCCCCGCTTCGACTCGCGGGGTGGGGCGTCGATCCAGCCCTCGGTCAGGAACCGGTTCGCGACCTGCTGCATCGACTTGGAGACCGAGCCGAACGTGTCGAGCACGATCTCGCGGCCGTCCTCCCAGCCGATCTCGGTGTCGTCGGCGCCGACCGCCGCCATCCGATCGTAGTCCGCGAGCCGCTCCAGCCCGAGCAGCCTCGCCTTGGTCCGGTACCAGCGCCGCGGCAGCTCATAGCGGGCCTTGACCGCGTCGATCAGCGCCTGCACGGATTCGTCGGATGCCTCGTTCGAGAGGTTGCGCGTCGCCAGCCAGTGCGGATAGCTGCGCAGCCGATCCTTGACCGACTTGTCCTGCAGCAGCGTGTTGAACACGTAGGCCCGCGTTCTCAGCCCCGGCTCGAGCGCGCTCGTAACCGCCTCCGCCGTCCCCCTGCGGACCTCGCGCTCGGGGTTGAACAGGTTCGACAGAGCCTGGTCGAGCGTCGTCGCAGCGTCGGCGCCGGGCAGCTCGACCGTGATCGACGAGGTGAGCTCGTCGAACAGCCGGCCCCAGGCGCCGGCGCCGGTGACCGACAGCTCGGAGATGATTCGTTCCTCCGGCGCGCTGAGCAGGTGTGGGCGGTAGCGCCGCTCGAGGCGCAGGTGGTGCCGGCAGAAGTCGAGCCCCTCGGTCTCGAGCAGCTGCTCGGCACGCTCGTCGTCGATCGCCACCCACTCGAGCTCGAAGAACAGCAGCCGGGTGCTGATCCGCGTCGCCCGCTCGGAGCAGGACTGCAGCAGCGCACCGATCTTCGGGTCGGCGGTGTCGGCGGCGAAGCTGAGGTGGGCGAAGTTGAGCGCGCGGCCGACCAGGTCGCTGATCTCGGCCAGGCCTGTCATCGCCGCCTGCAGACCGGGGCCGTCGAGATCCCCGACCGAGCCCTCGTAGCGATCGGCGAACGCCGCGGCCCGGCGATCGGCCTCGTCGAGCAGGGCGGCCACCGCGGCCTCGGGCTCGCCGTCGGCGGCCCCGCCGTCGAGGCCCGCGGCCTCGAGATCGATCAGGTGCGTGAGGTCCCAGGCTGTCTCGGTTTCGGTTGCCATCACCCGCCAAGCTAACGGGCCGTGAGCGAAGTTGCCGGGGCCGGCCAGAAGGGAAAAGCGCCGGTGGGGCGAAATGTGCTCACCGATGAGCAAGACCGCTACAAAGACCCGTGCCCGCCGGACCAGCTCCACCGCCAACGGAACGGACGCCAGGAATGGAAAGACCCTCTCGAGCTACATCACCGAGCGCTTCGACGAGTTCAGCCGCTCGCAGAAGGATGTCGCCCGCTACATAGTCGACCATCTCGAGGAGGCGGCGTTCCAGACCGCCGAGGAGCTGGCCCGCCGCGCCAGCACGTCGTCCTCGACCGTGGTCCGCTTCTCCCAGGCGCTCGGCTTCGAGGGCTACCCGGAGCTCCAGCAGGCCGCGATCGAGGAGTACCGCCACGGCGTCGGCAGCACCGGCGCCGCGATCTCCTCGGGTGGCTCCCTGTTCGACTTCGACCACACCGAGTTCGAGTCCGCGCTGGCGGCCGATCACGCCAACATCGAGAGCACCGTGCGCGGCCTCGCCCGTGATGAGGTCGACGCCTGCGTCGGCGAGCTCGCGACCGCTCAGCGCGTCGTGATCGTCGCGATGGACCAGATGGCCTTCTTCGCCTCGTACCTGCGGCACATGCTCGCCCTGCTCGACATCCGGGCCGAGACCGTGACCCAGCCGCGGCAGGAGTCGATCACCCGGCTCGGCAACACCGACGAGAACACGCTCGTCGTCTGCTTCTCGGCCGGCCGCGCCCACCCGCTCGTGGTCAGAGCGATGAAGCTCGCCCGGCATCGCGGCGCGCGCACGATCGCGATCAGCGACGCGACCCTGTCCGAGGTTGGCGAGCACGCTGAGCACACGCTCTACTGGTCCTCCGATTCGCCCTCCTACACCCGCTCGACAGCGGCGCTGCTGGCGCTCGTGCAGGCGCTGTCCTACGGCGTCTACGCTCGGGACAAGGCGGCCTTCAAGGACCGGATCCGCGCCTTCAAGCTGAAGTAGCGGCCACCGACTTCACCACCCAACCAACCCGCAAACGGACCGGTTCGAGGGGCGGCAGCGATGCCGCCCCTCGCCGTTGGCGGACCCCGCCGGCTCGCGGCTGCGGGTCCGCGCCGACTCCCCCGTCTATATTTTGCCCATGGCAGAACACGCGACCTTCCGCGTCAAGTCCGGGCTTGCAGAGATGCTCAAGGGTGGCGTGATCATGGACGTCGTCGACGCCGAGCAGGCGCGGGTGGCGGAGGAATCGGGCGCCTGCGCGGTGATGGCGCTCGAGCGGGTCCCGGCCGACATTCGCGCCGAGGGCGGCGTCGCGCGGATGTCGAACCCCGGGATGATCGAGGAGATCAAGGCCGCGGTCAGCATTCCGGTGATGGCCAAGGCGCGGATCGGGCACTTCGCCGAGGCGCAGGTTCTGCAGGCGCTCGAGGTCGACTACATCGACGAGTCGGAGGTGCTGACACCGGCCGACGAGGCGCACCACATCGACAAGTGGGCGTTCGAGGTCCCGTTTGTCTGCGGGGCGACCGATCTCGGCGAGGCGCTGCGCCGGATCGCCGAGGGCGCCGCGATGATCCGCTCGAAGGGCGAGGCCGGGACCGGCAACATCGTCGAGGCCGTCCGCCACCTGCGCGGGATCGTCGGCGGAATCCGCAGGCTCTCCCAGCTCGGCCCGGAGGAGCTCGCCGGCGAGGCGAAGCAGCTCAGGGCGCCGCTCGAGGTGGTTCGCGACGTCGCCGCGCGGGGCTGGTTGCCGGTGCCGCTGTTCTGCGCGGGTGGAATCGCGACTCCTGCTGACGCCGCGCTGACGATCCAGCTCGGCGCCCAGGGGAACTTCGTCGGCTCCGGAATCTTCAAGTCCGAGCAGCCCGAGCGCCGCGCGAAGGCGATCGTCGAGGCGACCACGCACTTCAACGACCCCGAGCGGGTCCTCGCCGCTTCGACCGACCTCGGCGAGCCGATGCGGGGCGACGACATCGCCCAGCTCGCGGCCGAGGGAGAGCTGCTGCAGCAGCGCGGCTGGTAGTGGCGGGCGGAGCCGCCGCCCTGCGGATCGGGGTCCTCGCCAGCCAGGGCGACTTCGCCGCGCATTCGCTGATGCTCGCGTCGCTCGACGCCGATCCGGTCGAGGTCCGCACGCCGGCCGACTTCGCCGGGCTCGACGGGCTGATCATCCCCGGGGGCGAGAGCACGACGATCGAGAGGGCGATCGAGCGTGACCGGCTGGCCGAGCCGATCCGCGCGCTCGCCGCCTCGGGTAGGCCGGTGCTCGGCACCTGCGCCGGGATGATCATCTGCGACCGCGATCACCTCGGGCTGATCGACGCACGCGCCCGCCGCAACGCTTTCGGGCGTCAGCTGCAGAGCTTCGAGACCGATCTCGCGGTCGAGGGCATCGGCCCCGAGCCGCTGCGAGCGGTGTTCATTCGCGCTCCGTGGATCGAGGACCGCGGGCCGGGGGTCGAGGTCCTCTCCGAGTGGCAGGCCCACCCGGTGGCGATCCGGGAGGAGAACGTGCTGGCATGCAGCTTCCACCCCGAGCTGACCGAGGACTCGCGCCTGCACGCGCTGCTGATGGCGCTGGCGACCGGGGTCCGCGAGCGGCTCGCCCGCGGCGAGGAGCAGGGGGCCGGCCGGTGAGGGACCCCAGGGTCGAGGGCCTCGCCCGGATCCTCGTCGAGCACTCGACCGCGGTCGCGGCGGGGGACGTCTGCGTGATCGAGGGGCCGGCGGCGGCCGAGCCGCTGGTTCGCGCGGTCTACGAGCGGGTGCTGAAGGCTGGGGGACACCCGATCATCAACATGGAGCCCGACGGTGCGGCGGCGATCTTCTTCGAGCACGCCAGCGACGAGCAGATCCAGTGGGTCTCCCCGCCCAGCCGCTGGATCGCCGAGCAGGCCGACGTCCGGATCCGCCTGATGGCGTCGCAGAACACCCGCGAGATGTCGGGCGTCGAGGCCTCGAGGCAGACGCTGCGACAGAAGGCGATGGCGCCGCTGATGGCATCGATGATGGAGCGAGCGGCGAGCGGCGAGCATCGCTGGGCGCTGACGATCTTCCCGACCAATGCATATGCGTCGGGGGCCGGGATGAGCCTCGACGACTACGAGGGCTTCTACTTCCGAGCCTGTCTCGCGGACGCTGAGGATCCGATCGCGGCGTGGACGGCTGCATCGCGCGAGACCCACCGGCTCGCCGAGTGGATCGAGGGCCGGGAGGAGGTCCACATCGAAGGTCCGGGAACCGACCTCAAGCTGAACGTCGCCGGCCGGCGGTTCATCGCCGCCGACGGCACCCACAACATGCCCGACGGTGAGTTCTTCACCGGCCCGGT
Source organism: uncultured Solirubrobacterales bacterium (assembly GCA_963700785.1). Taxonomy (GTDB): domain Bacteria; phylum Actinomycetota; class Thermoleophilia; order Solirubrobacterales; family 70-9; genus CAXMST01. The sequence goes on along the minus strand of CAVOYZ010000016.1, from coordinate 77,007 downwards.
CGAGGATTCGGCCGAGGGCGAGATCACCTACCACCTGCCGGCCACCTACGCGGGACGCGAGGTCGCGGGGGTGCGCTTCCGGTTCGCCGGCGGCGAGGTGGTGGACGCCTCGGCTGAGCGCGGTGAGGAGTTCCTGCTGGAGATGCTCGACACCGACCAGGGCGCGCGCCGGCTGGGCGAGCTCGGGATCGGCACCAACTACGGGATCTCCCGGGGCACCGGCGAGATCCTGCTCGACGAGAAGATCGGCGGCACCGTCCACCTCGCGGTCGGCAAGAGCTACCCGGACACCGGCGGCGTCAACGACTCGGCGATCCACTGGGACATGATCTGCGACCTGCGCCGCGGGGGCAGGATCACGGTCGACGGCGAGACCCTGCAGGAGGACGGCAAGTTCGTCGTCTGAGGGCGCCGGGCCGGGCCCGGTGGCTGCGTCAGGTTTGCTGATCTGCCCCGCAACTATCGGGCGCCCGTCGGGTTTCAGGGGGGCCGACTTGGTCAGCCAGACGTCCTCGCCCGTGGAATGCCGGCGGGACGGCATTCCGGGAGGGATGCGATGACGCGATGTGGCCGGGCCCCGTTCCTTCTCAACGGGGTCCGGCCCTCGTCGTTTCAGGCGCAATCGGCGCCCTAAGATGCGCCGATGGCCGGACATTCGAAGTGGGCGTCGATCAAGCACAAGAAGGCCGCCACCGATGCGAAGCGCGGCAAGCTGTTCACGAAGCTCGCCCGGGCGATCACCGTGGCCGCGCGCGAGGGCGGCGGTGACCCGGAGGGCAACCCGTCGCTGGCGACGGCAATCGAGAAGGCAAAGAGCTACTCGATGCCGAAGGACAACATCCAGCGGGCGATCGACCGCGGCACCGGCGAGGGCGCCGACGCGGCGGCGATCGAGCGGATCCTCTACGAGGGATACGGCCCCGGCGGCGCGGCGATCCTGGTCGAGGCGCTGTCCGACAATCGCAACCGGACCGGCTCGGAGGTCCGCCACGCCTTCGACCGCCACGGGGGCAGCCTCGGCGAGCCGAACTCGGTCGCCTGGATCTTCGACAAGCGGGGTGTGATCACCGTCGACGGGGCCGGGCACAGCGAGGACGACCTGATCATCGCGATCGACGCCGGGGCGGAGGACGTCGTTGCCGACGAAGGCGATCTGCGCGTGATCACCGCACCGACCGACCTGACGGTGGTCCGCGAGGCGCTCGAGGCGGAGGGGATCGAGATCAGCTCCTCGGAGGTGACGATGGAGCCGAAGAACACGGTCGAGGTCGACGAGGCGGAGGCGCGGAAGCTGGTGCGGCTGATCGAGGCGCTCGATGACCATGACGACGTCGACGACGTGCACGCCAACTTCGACATTCCGGCCGAGGTGCTCGAGAAGGTCGCGGCCTAGCGGCCGGCGCCACCGGCGCTCACTGCTCGCGGCGTCGCAGGTAGCCGCCGGGATTGCTGGTGATCCCGTAGAGCTCGAGGTCTGGCCGGAGCTCGAACTCACGCCCCTCCGGGGTCTCGAGCCAGTCGGCGATCGCCGCCGCCACGCCGCCCGAGCGGACCCCGAGCTGGCGGATCTCCGGGGGGCCGTCGGGATGCAGCGCCTCGATGTCGACGTGGCCGTCCTCGACGACGTAGAAGCCGCCCTTCGGGACCAGATGGGCGAGCGCCTCGAGCGCCGCCCGGGTCACCTCGCCGGTGTGAGCCGCGTCCTCGACGACCAGACAGCGGGCGAGCGGGTCGACGGCGGCGTCGATGCGCGCGACCGTGGCCTCGTCGCGGAGGTCACCCTCGATCAGCGTGATCTGCCGGCGCCAGAAGGGGTCGGCGCGATCGAGCAGCGTCACCGCGTGGTCGGTGAGCAGGTCGACCCCGATCACGCGGGGCTCGCGGCCAAGGCGACCGTAGGCCGCGAAGCTCCGGAGCTGGTCGCGGAACCAGAGCATGCTGCCGCCCCACTTGGTGCCGACCTCGATCACGGTGTCGGCGCGCGACTCCCAGAGCAGGTGCTGGTAGGTGCGCAGGTCCTCGGGGAACTTGGCGAGCGGGACGCCGGCCCAGCTGTCCTCGTGATGCTGGTCGATGCGCCGTCGCCAGTAGCCGGCGACGGGCTCCTCGAGGTCGCGCTCGAGCGCCGGCGGGAGGCCGGCCGGCCGGCTCATCGCGCCGTACCTGGCGCGCAGCTGCATCGCCTTCCGAACCGCCTTCGATCTGATCGACGCGCCCATCCGGCGGGGACCATAGACAGCGCCGCAACCGCCCGCGAGAAAGGCATCCGGGCGCGGGCGCAGAATCATCAGGTGTGAGAATCGTGATGGGGATCGATCCCGGGCTTGCGAACACGGGATTTGGAGTCGTCCAGGCGGCCGGCTCGAAGACCTCGGCGGTCGACGGCGGGGTGATCGAGGCACCGGCGGGGCAGGCGCTCGAACGCCGCCTCGAGCTGATCCACGGCTCCGTCGGCGAGTTGCTCGACTGGCACGAGCCCGAGGCCCTGGCCCTCGAGGATCTCTACTTCGGCAAGAACGTGCGATCGGCGATGGCCGTTGGCCAGGCGCGGGGCGTCGTCATGCTGGCCGCGGCGCAGCGCGAGATTCCCTGCTTCGACTACACGCCGCAGGCGGTGAAGATGTCGGTCTGCGGGTCCGGGGCCGCGGCCAAGGAACAGGTCAAGGAGATGGTCGCGGCGCTGCTCGGGCTGCCGACCGTGCCCCCCTCCGAGCACGCGGCGGACGCGCTCGCGGTCGCGATCTGCCATGCCTCGCAGTCGCCCGAGATGATCCGCATCTCGCGGACCTCGGCACAGAGCTCCTCGGAGGCGTTGCGTTGATCGCCTCGGTTACCGGAACCGTCACCGTCAGGCGCCCCGACCACGTCGTGGTCGAGGCCGCCGGCGTCGGCTACCGGCTCGCGATCTCGACCGAGACCCTGAGGGCGATTCCGGCGATCGGCAACGAGGTTGGCCTGCACGCCCATCTGATCTCGCGCGACGACGGGATCTCGCTCTACGGCTTTGCCGCCGAGGAGGAGCGGGACCTGTTCCTGATGCTGATCTCGGTCTCCGGGATCGGCCCCAAGGTGGGTCTGGCCGCGCTCTCCGGCGGGGCCGTTCGCGAACTGCTGCGGGCGATCGCGACGGGCGACGCGAAGCGCTTTCAGGCGGTGCCCGGGATCGGCAAGCGAACCGCGGAGCGGATCATCGTCGAGCTTCGGGAGAAGGTCGCCGGCGAGCTCACCGAGGGTGACGCCGCCGCGGCGGCCGACGGCCGGGGCGGCGCCCGGCAGGAGGCGCGCAGCGGCCTGCTCGGGCTCGGCTACGCGCCGGAGGAGGTCGAGCGCCTGCTCGATGCCGCCGAGGGCGAGACGGCGGAGGATCTGATCGGGGCGGCGCTACGGGCCGGCGCCGCCGCCTAGCGGCCTAAGCTCGCGCCATGTCGGTGAAGCGAATTCCCCTGGACCAAGCGGCCTCTGAGGCAGATGCCGAGCCACGGGTCGCCGACGCCCGGATCGAGCGCGGGGAGGAGGAGCTCGACCGCAGCCTCCGACCCTCCCGGCTCGCCGATTTCGTCAGCCAACGCCAGGTGACCGACCAGCTCGCGATCTTCATCGAGGCGGCGAGCCGGCGCGGCGAGCCGCTCGACCACGTCCTGCTCGCCGGCCCACCGGGGCTCGGCAAGACCTCGCTCGCCAACATCATCGCCGCCGAGCTTGGGGTGCCGTTCGTGCAGACCGCGGGCCCGGCGCTCGAGCGGAAGGCGGACGTCGCCAGCTTCCTCACCACCCTGGAGCCCGGATCGGTGTTCTTCATCGACGAGATCCATCGTCTGAACCGGGCGATCGAGGAGACGCTCTACCCGGCGATGGAGGATCGCCGGCTCCCGGTGGTCCTCGGGCAGGGCCCCGGGGCGCGGACCGTGACCCTCGATCTGCCCGACTTCACGCTGGTCGGGGCGACGACGCGGGCCGGGTTGCTGACGACGCCGCTGCGGGACCGCTTCGGCGTCAGCCACCGGCTCGAGCACTACGACCCCGCGGACCTGGCGCTGATCGTCGAGCGCTCGGCCGGGATCCTCGAGATCGAGATCGAGGCGGCGGGCACGGCCGCGATCGCCGCGCGATCGCGTGGTACCCCGCGGGTCGCCAACCGGCTGCTGAAGCGGGTTCGCGACTTCGCCCAGGTTCGCGGCAGCGGCGTGATCAGCGAGCCGGTCGCGAGCGAGGCGCTGCGGATGCTGGAGGTCGACGAGGCCGGACTCGATCGGGCCGACCGCGCGATCCTGACGATGATCGCGGAGAAGTTCGGTGGCGGCCCGGTCGGGCTCTCGACGCTCGCCGCCGCCGTCGACGAGGAGCAGGACACGATCGAGGACGTCTACGAGCCCTACCTCCTGCAGCAGGGCCTGATCAAGCGGACCCCGAGGGGCCGGGTGATCACCGAGCGTGGCTTCTCGCATCTCGGCCTCGAGGCTCCCGAGGATGCGGTGAGCCTGTTCTGACCCCGACCGCCGAATCAACGCCTCCGAGGCCGCGCCGGGGATTCAATAGCCTTCGGTCCGTGCCCTTTTTCATCTGCCCGAACTGCGGTAACCGAGAGTCGAGCTCGGAGCGAAAGGCGGGTCTGACGACCCGGCCCAAGGGCTGCTCGAAATGCGGCTTCGGCTTCGTCTTCGAGTTGCTCGACGATTACTACCCGGCCCCCGATGCCGCGTTCTTCACCTGTGATCAGAGCGGGCGGGTCCTGGATGTCGGCCGGGGCGGGTTCGAGCTGACCGGGCTGACCGACGAGGACGTGATCGGCCGCCCGATCAAGGACGTGCTCGGGCTCGAGTGGGTCGACGCCGGCGACGGCGGCGAGACCGCCGACAGTGACGGCGACGGCGAGACCGACCCGATTGAGACCACCCTGGAGTGGGGGGTTCGCTCGCTCGGCAAGCGGGTCGCGGTGCACGCGGAGGGCGATCTGCCGGCGAAGGCAGTCGCCGACGTGTTTCCGGCTTATGACGATGACGGCGGCATGCTGCTCGTGCTGACCCCGGAATAAGCCGGGAAGCTCCGCTCAGCCCATGGGCTCCCGCCGTCTCAATCGCTTCGTGATCCTGTTCGTGCTCGGGATGCTGATCGGCTCGGGCCTGATCATCGCCAGCAAGCCGACCGTGCTCGGGATCGACCTGCGCGGCGGCACCCAGCTCGTCTACGAGGCGCAGGAGACCCCGGCGAACCCGACGATCGAGGGCGAGGACATCGATCGCGCGATCGAGATCATCCGCGACCGGGTCGACTCGCTCGGCGTCGCCGAGCCCGAGATCTCCCGCCTCGGCCAGAGCTCGATCCAGATCGGCCTGCCGGATGTGCAGGACACCCAGCGGGCGGTCGACCAGGTCGGCGACACGGCCCAACTCTACTTCTACGACCTCGAGCCGAACGTGATCCCACTCGACTCGAGCACCGATACGGTGACCGCCGCGAACCTCGCCCAGCAGAGCACCCCGAGCCTGTTCGACGCGGTGACCCTCGCCTCCGAGCAGCCGCGCGAGTGCAGGGACTGCACGACCAGCGGCCCCCGCTACTACCTGTTCGACAGCGACACCGAGGAGCCGGTCGCCGGCCCCGAGCAGGATCGCGCCGACCTCTTCTCGCTGCCCGAGGCGGAGGCGCTGCCGAAGAGCAAGCGCGAGGTCATCGTGGTCAAGCAGGGGACGATCGTGGTCAAGGACTCGCTGACCAGCAGCGGCGGGCGCTCCAGCGACTCCGACGCGCCTCAGGTCGATCGCTACTTCGTGCTCCGCGATCGCCCGGCGCTCAGCGGCGACGACATCCGCAACCCCGAGCAGAACTTCGATCCGGTCACCAACCAGCCCAACGTCACCTTCGACTTCACCGACAACGGGCGCCGGATCTTCCAGGAGGTGACCGCGGAGATTGCGATCCGCGGCACGCTCAGCTTCCCGCCACAGCCGGAGTCGTTCGCGATCGTGCTCGACGACGAGATCGTCTCCCGGCCGGTGATCGACCCCGAGGAGAATCCGGATGGGATCGACGGGCGCACCGGCGCCCAGATCTCCGGCGGCTTCGACATCACCGAGGCCCAGGACCTGGCGGAGTTCCTGCGGATCGGCGCCCTGCCGGTCGACCTGAAGCTGACCTCGCAGTCGACGGTCTCGGCGACGCTCGGCCAGCAGGCCCTCGACCAGGGTCTGAAGGCGGGGATCGTCGGCCTGATCCTGGTGATCCTCTTCCTCATCGCCTACTACCGGTTCCTCGGCCTGATCGCGGCGCTCGGGCTGCTCGTCTACGCGGCCTTCTTCTTCGCGCTGATGAAGCTGATCCCGATCACCCTGACGCTGCCGGGAATCGCCGGCCTGATCCTGACGATCGGGGTCGCCGCGGACTCGAACATCGTCATCTTCGAGCGGATCAAGGAGGAGGCGAGGCGCGGGCACTCGATGATCAGCGCGATCACGACCGGCTACCGCAAGGGGATCGCGACGATCATCGACGCGAACGTGATCACGCTGCTGACCGCGTTCGTCCTCTTCGGACTGGCGACCGGCGGCGTCAAGGGCTTCGCCTTCACGCTCGGCGTCGGCGTGCTCGTCTCGCTGTTCACCGCGGTCGTCTTCACCCGGGCCGTGCTCGGCACCCTCGGCCGGACCAAGCTGCTCAGCAACCCCCGCCTCCTCGGCGCGGGCGAGCAGCGCGTCCGCTGGCACTTCGACTTTGCCGGGGCGAGCAAGTGGTTCTTCTCGATCTCGGGCGCGATCCTGGCGGTCAGCGCGATCTCGTTTGCGACCGCGCAGCTCAACTTCGGCATCGACTTCGAGTCGGGGACCCGGATCAAGGCGGCGCTGGTCGAGCCGGCGAGCGTCGCCGAGGTCCGCGATGCGCTCTCTCAGGCCGGCGTCGCCGAGCCCGACGCGGCAAAGATCCAGGAGGTCACCGAGGAGGCGTTCCCAGACGGCAACGTGTACCAGATCCAGGGCAAGATCGAGCCGGATCAGGTCGGCGCGGTCCAGGACCAACTCGACTCGGACTTCGGTCTGCAGACGGGGGCAGAGGACACGGCCGGGGTCGGCGGCTTCGACAGCGAGTCGGTCGGGCCGACCTTCGGCGAGCAGGTCGCTCGCAGCGCCGCCTACGCGATCATCTTCTCGCTGATCCTGATCAGCGCCTACATGGCCTTCCGCTTCGAGGGCAAGTATGCGATCCCGGTGATGATCGCGGTGATCCACGACATCCTGATCACCGCCGGCGTCTACTCGCTCTCGGGCCGGGAGGTCTCGAGTGCCACCGTGGCCGCCTTCCTGACGATTCTCGGCTACTCGCTCTACGACACCGTGATCGTCTTCGACCGGATCAGGGAGAACGTCCCGCGACTGCCTCGGGCGACCTTCGCGCAGATCGCCAACCGCTCGCTGAGCGAGGTCCTGACCCGGTCGCTGATCACCGGCCTGTCGACCGTCTTCCTGATCACCGTGATCCTGCTCTTTGGCGGCGAGACGCTCGGCGACTTTGCCTTCGCGATGATGGTCGGCGTCCTCTCCGGAACCTACTCCTCGATCTTCATCGCGACGCCGGTCCTGATCGCCTGGAAGGAGCGCGAGTCGGGCTACCGGGCCCGAGGCGCCCGGATCCGCGAGGCGATGGGCCTGATTCCCGCCTTCCCCGAGGACAATCTCGTCGCCCGCGTCGACGACGGGCCAGACGCCGAGGCCGAGGAGCCCGCTGACGGCGGTCCGCTCCGCGCCGATGAGCCGGACGCGGTGCCGGTCGACACCGACTTCTCCGGCGACGCTGAAGCTGACGTCGAGCCCGATCGGCCCGTCCCGGGTCCTGACGAGGGCCTGAGCGAAGAGGAGCTGGCGGAGCGGGAGCGCAAGCGGGAGATCCGCGAGCGCCGCAAGGAGCGCCGGCAGGCGCGCAAACGAAAGCACGGGAGGCCGCGCTGAGCGATGGCAGTTCTTGTCTGGGCAACCCTCGGGATCGCGATCTGGCACTTCACGGTGTTCGTGCCCGACCGCTTCCGCGGCGGCATCGTCGGCGCCTTCGTCGGCGCTGTGATCGGCGCGCTCGTCTCGGGCGCCGCCTGGCAGATCGCCCAGGGTGACTCGGTCGGGACGACCGACATCGTCACCGCCCTGGCCGCGGTTCCCGGTTGCCTGGTCGGGCTGGCGATCGTCTACCTGTGGGGCGTGCGCGACGAGGAGGCCCACCCGCCGGTCGTCTGATCCGCGCGACCGAGCGTCCGTGGCCGGCGGCGGCCGGCCCCGAATCCCGCATCTGGCGCACAATCGCCGCTGCGTTTCCGTCCCACCGCGCTGCCAGCCTTGCTCGGATGAGCGACACCATGCCCAGCGAGGCTGCCCGCGAGCGCGCCCCGGCGCCGATCTACGCGGCCGATCCGTATGACTACGGCGACGCCCGCGCCCTGATGGACTCGCTCGAGCTCGCCGAGCCGGTCGCGATCACGCTCGTCCGGCGCGGCCACCGGACGGTCGAGCAGGCGCGCTCGTTCATCGAGGCGGCCGACGAGCACGATCCCTCCGCCTTCGAGGGGATCGCGGAGGCCGTCGCCCCGATCGTCGCCGCGATCGAGGCCGGGCAGCGGATCACCGTTCACGGGGACTACGACGTCGATGGGATCTCGGCGACCGCGATCCTGGTCGGCGCCCTCCGGCGGCTCGGGGGCGACTGCGACTGGCTGATCCCCGACCGCGCCGAGGACGGCTACGGGCTCTCCCGCGCCACCGTCGAGCGCCTGACCGAGCGCGGCACCGGGCTGTTGATCACCGCCGACTGCGGGATCGCCAGCCCCGATGAGATCGCCCTGGCGGCGCGCGCCGGGATCGCCGCCGTGGTCACCGACCACCACCGCCCGGGCGCGGCGCTCCCCGACTGCCCGATCGTCCACCCGGAGCTGAGCGGCTATCCGTGCGCCGGCCTCTGCGGCGCCGCGGTCGCCCAGAAGCTGGTCGCGGCGCTCGAGCGCGAGCGCGGCAGCGCAGCGGGCGGCTCCCGCGACCTCGACCTGGTCGCGCTGGCCACCGTCGCCGACATGGTGCCGCTGGTCGGTGAGAACCGGACCCTCGTCCGTCGCGGGATCGCGGAGCTGCGGCGCGCCAAGCGTCCCGGCCTGCGGGCACTGATCGCGGCGGCAGGGGTGGAGGCCGAGCATCTCGACGAGGGCGACATCGCCTTCCGCCTGGCGCCGCGGATCAATGCCGCCGGCCGGCTCTACCGCGCCGACGCCGGGGTCGAGCTGCTGCTGACCGACGATCCGGCCCGCGCCGCTGAGATCGCCTCCGAGCTCGAGGCCGCCAATCGCGAGCGACGCGAGATCGAGCGCGGGGTCAGCAGCGCCGCCGCCGCCGCGCACCGCGAGCTCCCCGACGAGTTGCGGGAGGCGCCGGGCGTCGTGCTCGCGGGCGAGGGCTGGCACCCGGGCGTCGTCGGGATCGCCGCCGCGCGAATCGTCGAGCGGCTCCACCGGCCGGCGATCCTGCTCTCGATCGACGAGGACGGGCGCGCCAAGGGGTCGGGGCGCAGCGTGCCGGGCTTCGACCTGCTGGCCGCGCTGAATCAGTGCTCCGAGCACCTCGAGCGCTTCGGCGGCCATCGTGCCGCCGCCGGCCTCGAGCTACGGGCCGATCGGATCGATGCGTTCCGCGAGGCGTTCGCGGCCGCCGCGGCGAAGCAGCTTCCGGACGGTCCCGCCGAAGCGGCTGAGCGGATCGACGCGGTGGTCGGGGCGGAGTCGCTCGACAGCCGCGTCGCCGAGCAGCTCGGCGCGCTCGGCCCGTTTGGCCAGGGCAACCCCGCCGTGCGCCTGCTGGTCCCATGGGCCCGGGTCGGCGACGTGCGGCCGATGGGCGAGGACGGCAGGCACGCCCGCTTCAGCCTCAGCAGCGGGCGCGGCAAGGCGAGCGGGGTCGCCTTCAACGGGGCCGCGGAGCTCTCGGCCGCGGCCGGGGCGCCCCGCGATCTGACGGTCAGGCTCGAGCTCAACCACTGGAATGGAGCGACGGAGCCCCGCGCCGTGCTCGACGGGACCCGGGCCGGCGAGGCGGCCGAGGCTGCGGGCTGCGCCTGTCCCCGCCGGCTCGACCCCTCCTGGTGGGCGCGGTTCGAGCTCGAGCTCGAGCGCGACCCACCCGTCGCCGCCGATCCGCCCCCGCCGGACCCCGCGACCGGGCGCGAGATCATCTCGCACCCTGACCGCTCGTCGGTGGCGCTGATCGGGGAGCTGCTCTCGAGCGGCGCCCGCGTGCTGGTCGTCAGCGCCGACGCGCGCAGGCGGGCCGAGCTCGCCGCGCTGGCGGCAACCCCCGCCCGCTTCGGCGGCGGCCACGCGATCCTCTGCGCAACCTGCCCCCAGGCGGCGTTCGAGGCCGCCTGCGATCCGGAGCGGGGCGCCCGGCTCCTGCTGACCGACTGGGAGGCGCTGGCCGAGCGCGAGCAGCTCGCGACCGGCTTCGACCACGTCGTCGCGGTCGACCCGCCGCCCGGGGCCGGCCCGGCGGCCCGGCTGCGGGCCGGCGGCCCGGGCTTCGCCCACCGGGCATGGTCGGGGGCGGGCGAGCTGCCGGTGCTCTGCTGGGAGGAGCGCTGGCAGCCGCGGGCGGCGCTGGTCGAGATCTACCGCGGTCTGGTCGACGGGCCACGCTCCGGCGAGGGGCTCGAAGAGCTGCTCGGGGGCGCCGGCTCCCTGCGGCGCCGGCCCGAGATCGCCGCCCGCTGTGTTCGCGTTCTCGCCGAGCTCGGGGTTGCCGAGCTCGGGGGCGAGGGCGCAGGCCGAAAGCTCGGCATCGTATCCTCGGAGAGGACCGAACTCGAGCGGTCGGAGGCCTGGCGGGCCTTTGCCGCACGACACCAGGAAGGCCTCAGATACCTCCGGAGCCAGACAGCGAACTAGCGGCCGACGAGCGCGGGCTCGAGGACGATCGGCGCCTCGATCCGGGCGGCCTCGACACGGCCGGCCACACGCGGGTCGGCGTCGAGCACGCGGGCGACGCCGCGGCGCCGCCGCTCGACGAGATCACCAAGGACCTCAGCGACGAGGAGCGGGCGCTGCTCGGCGATCTGTTCGCGGTCGCCGGCGAGCACGCGACCGACTCCGGGCCCCAGATCGACCGGCCGACGGTCGAGCGCGCCTTCGTCTTCGCCTGCGAGCGCCACGCCGACCAGAAGCGACGCTCCGGTGAGGACTTCGTCAACCACCCGGTCGAGGTGGCGAAGATCTGCGCCGGCCTGCGGCTCGACACCGAGACCCTCTGCGCCGCCCTCTTGCACGACACGGTCGAGGACACCAGCGCCTCGATCGAGGAGGTGGGGGAGGAGTTCGGCGAGCCCGTCGCCCACCTCGTCGACGGCGTCACCAAGCTGACCGGGATCACCTTCGAGAGCCGCGACGAGAGCCAGGCCGAGAACTACCGGAAGATGATGGTGGCGATGGCCGAGGACGTGCGGGTGATCCTGATCAAGCTCGCCGACCGGCTGCACAACATGCGCACCCTGGGCGCGCTGCCGAAGCAGAAGCAGCTGAACAAGGCCCGCGAGACGCTCGAGATCTACGCCCCGCTCGCGCATCGGCTCGGGATCCACGCGATCAAGTGGGAGCTCGAGGACCTGGCGTTCCAGATCCTGCACCCGCGCAAGTACGAGGAGATCAAGAAGCTGGTCAGCCAGCAGCGGGCCGAGCGCGAGCAGTACGTCGCCGACGCCGGCGGGATCCTCGCGACCGAGCTCGGCAAGGTCGGGATCGAGGACGCGGCGATCTCGGGCCGGGCCAAGCACTTCTACTCGATCTACACGAAGATGACCAAGAAGGGGCGCGAGTTCAACGAGATCTACGACCTGACCGCGATGCGGGTGATCGTCGGATCGCTGAAGGACTGCTACGGAGCGATCGGCGTGATCCACGCGATCTGGAAGCCGCTCCCCGGGCGCTTCAAGGACTTCATCGCGACGCCGAGGCTGAACCTCTACCAGGCACTGCACACGACGGTGATCGGGCCGGAGGGCCAGCCGCTCGAGATCCAGATCCGGACGGCGGACATGCACGAGCTGGCTGAGTTCGGCGTCGCCGCTCACGTCGTCTACAAGGAGGGCGGCAGCGGCAGGCACCGCAAGCCGGAGGAGATCGAGAAGTCGAAGATGACCTGGCTCCGCCATCTCCTCGATGAGGACGGCGACGCGGACCCGAGCGACTTCCTCGCCGCGCTCAAGGTCGACCTGTTCGAGGACGAGGTCTTCGTGTTCACCCCGAAGGGGGAGATCAAGAACCTGGCGGCGGGCTCGACGCCGCTCGACTTCGCCTATGCAGTCCACACCGACGTCGGCCATCGTTGCGTCGGCGCCAAGGTCAACAACAAGCTGGTGCCGCTCCACTACCAGCTGAAGAGCGGCGACATCGTCGAGGTGCTGACCGCGAAGCGCGAGCGGGGACCCTCACGCGACTGGCTCAGCCTCGTGAAGACGACCCGCGCCCGCAACAAGATCCGCGCCTTCCTCAAGCGCGAGCGGCGCGAGGACGCCGAGAAGGACGGCCGCGAGCACCTCGCCGAGGCGCTGCGCAAGCGCGGCCTGCCGCCGCAGCGGATCGCCGGCTCGCCGCTGCTGGTCGACGTGATCCGCGAGATGGGCTTCCGCAAGGCCGACGACTTCTACATCGCCCTCGGGCAGAGCAAGATCTCGACCGGGACCGTGGTCAACAAGCTGCTGCAGCGACTCAAGGCCGGCGACGCGGTCGCGGGGGGCGAGACCGAGTCCCACCTCGAGGGCGTGCTCGAGGGTCGTGACGAGCGCGAGCGCCGCACCCAGCAGGCGAGCGGCTACGGGATCGCGGTGAAGGGCATCGACGACGTCATGGTCCGACTCGCCAAGTGCTGCCGGCCGGTGCCCGGCGACGAGATCGTCGGCTACGTCTCGCTCGGGCGCGGAATCACGATCCACCGCGAGGACTGCAAGAACGTCGCCGCGCTGAAGAAGTCCCCGGACCGATTCACCGAGGTCAGCTGGGACGGCGACAACCGCACCTCCTACCGGGTCGAGATCGAGATCGACGCCTGGGACCGGGTGCGCCTGCTGGAGGATCTCTCGAAGACCTTCAGCGAGGCGGGGCTCAACATCCTCGAGGCGAGGTGCGCCACCAAGCACCCGATGGTCCAGAACCGGTTCGTGGTCGAGGTCGGCGACACGACGCAGCTGAAGCAGGCGATCAACCGCCTGCGGCAGGTCGACGGCGTCTTCGACGCCTACAGGGTGACGCCGGGCGCCTAGGGGGACGACGAGAGCTCGCCCTTGGCGACGAGGGCGGCCAGCTCCGTGCGAGAGTGGATGCCGAGCTTCCGGTAGACGCGACCGAGGTGGAACTCGATCGTCTTCGGGCTGAGGAACATGCTGCTCGCGACCTGCTTGTTCGTGGCGCCGGCGGCGACCGCGACCGCCACCCTGACCTCCTGCGGGCTGAGTTGATCGGGATCGCCGATCGGGTCGCGGTTGATCGCCCCGGCGGCGCGCAGCTCCGCTTCGGTCTGCTCGGCCCATGGAGTCGCTCCGAGTCGTTCGAAGGTCTCGAGCGCGGTCCGCAGCCGCTCGCGCCCGGCCACGCGGCGGCGGGCACGGTGCAGGCGCGAGCCGTAGGCGAGCAGCGTGCGGGCGGTCTCGAACGGCGCCTCCGCCCGCTCGTGGTGCGCAAGCGCCCGCTCGAAGTCGGCCTCGAATCCATCGACCTCGACCAGGCCACGACAGCGGGCACCAAGGGCCAGGGCGAGGTCGACCCCGGAGCGCTCCGCGTTGCGGACCAGCTGGGCGCAGGCCGCCTCCGCCTCGTCGATCTGGCCGGCCCGGACGTGGGCCTCGACCAGGTCGGGCGCCCAGGGAACGAACAGCGGGTCGGCGAGACCTGAGTCCGCGGCGAAGGCCTCGACCCGGGTCAGCTCGGCCAGCGCCTCCCGCGGCCGGCCGAGGCCCAGCTCGAGGAAGCCGAGCGCGGCATGGCTCCAGTTGGCGACCATCATCGAGCCCACCTCGTGGGCCAGCGCCGCGCCGCGCTCGAGCTCGGCCCGGGCCCGTGACTCGTCGCCGCGGGCGGCGCGAAGGCGGCCGCTGACCGCCAGGCAGAACGGCAGGATGCCGTTCTGGCCGTACTCCTCCGCGAGGGCCACGGAGCTCGCGTCGCGGGCCGCCGCGTCCCAGTCCCCGAGCCGGTATTCGGCGTCTGCAGCGACGCCCAGCAGGTAGGGCAGCAGCCCGAAGGTGTCGGTCTCTCGCGCCATCGCGATCAGCCGCGTCATCTGCGTCCGCAGGTCCCGCGCCTGGCCGGTGGAGACCTGGGCGTGGAGGCCGAGCGCCGCCGACTGGGTTCCAGGCGAGAGCGAGTCGATCCCGGCCAGCAGGTGCCCCGCCTGCTCGAGGTCCGCCCGCGCATCGCCGGCGTCGCCGGCCAGCGTCCTCGCCATCCCCGACATCGCGTGAACGCGGCAGCGGATCATCGCCGAGGCATCGCCCGGAACGATCTCGACGGCCCGCCGGGCGGCCGGCAGGCCCTCGGTGAACTGCCCGGATACCCCTGCCAGCAGGGCGGCATCGGTGAGCATCGCGGCGGCAGCGGCCGGGTCGATCGGGAGCACCAGGTCGGCCTCCTCGCGGAGCAGGCGATGGGTGTCGGCGGGGGGACGGATCCCGCCGGTCATCGTCACAACCGCGAGCGTGTGGCGGATGTGGGCCCGCAGCGCCGGATCGTCGGTCTCGGTCAGCGGTTCGAGCAGCGCGACGCAGCGATCGTAGGCGCCGCCGAGCGCCGCCGAAAGGGCCGCTCCGTAGAGTCGGCGGGAGCGGGTGCCGCGGTCCTCGCTCAGGTGGGCCGCCCGCTGCAGGGCATCCGCCGCGGCGCTGTGGGCACCCCGTCTCGCGGCTCGGCCGGCGGCCGCCTCGAGCAGCTCGGCGACCGCATCATCGGGACCGACTGCGGCTGCGGCCAGGTGCCAGGCACGGGCGTCGGCCTCGCAGTGCACGGCAAGAGCCTGATGGGCCCGGCGCCGCTCGGCCGGCGTCGCCCGCTCGTAGGCGACCGCCTTGACCAGCGGATGGGCGAAGCTGAGCCGCTGCCCGTCGATGCTCAGCGCCCCGGCCGACTCGGCCCGCTCCAGCGCCCCGGCCCTGATGCCCAGGTCGCGACAGGTTGCCACCACCGGCGCCAACTCCCGGTCGAGCGCTGCGGAGGCGACGACGACAGCGGCGCGGTCATCGGCGCCAAGCGCCGCAAGCTGCGCCTCGAACGCGTCCAGCAGGGCGGCCCCGCCGGTCGCCACGGCGTCGATCGGCGACAGCCCGAGGCGCTGCTCCCCGCTGAGCCGAGCCGACAGCTCGCGCAGCGCCAGCGGGTTCCCCGCCGCGATCTCGAGCAGCGAGGTGACCACGTTCGACACGGCCTCCGGCGCCGAGCTCTCGACCAGCGCCCGAGCATCGGCGCTTCGGAGGCCGGAGAGCTGCACCCGCTCCAGCCCCGCCGCCAGCAGGGGTCCCTCGCCGCCGGGTCGGGCCGCCGCCAGCAGACCGACGCGGGTGCTCTCCAACCGCCGCGCCGCGTACCCGAGACACTCGGCGGAGGGTGAGTCGAGCCACTGCGCGTCATCGATGACGATCAGCAGCGGTTCTCTCTCGGCGGCGCCGGTGAGCAGGCCGAGAAAGGCGGCGCAGGTGGCGAACCGATCGCTCGCTGCGGCCGGCGACGGCCCCAGCGCCAGCGCCGACCTGAGCGCGCCCGCCTGGGCCTCCGGCAGCGCGTCGAGCCCGCCGAGCAGCGGTCCGGCCACCTCGGCCAGTGAGGCGTAGGGGAGCTTGGCCTCGGCCTCGACCCCGGCAGTCCTGATCACGAGCAGATCCTCGGCACCGGCGGTCGCCTCGGCAAGCAGCGCGGTCTTTCCGATCCCCGGTTCGCCGATGACTGCCAGCGCGCTCCCCTCCCCGCGCCGGGCATCAGCGATCAGGCTGGCGACCCGTTCGAGCTCTGGGCCCCGTCCGAGGAGCATGGATCAAGGCTACGCCTTCCGGCGCCCCGCGCAACCCCGCTGAAACTAGGTGATCACCCGGTGCTTTTCGCCCGCACCCGCCGTACGGTCGTTGGCGGTAGCGACAAACCCAAGGAGGAAGCGATGAAACAGGTATTTGCAGCGATCGCCCAGAACGGGCTGGGGGGCGGCTCCGGCCACCAGCGCCGACGTGCCGCGAGGCGCGAGCGAGGCCATTGGAAGCGATTCCTGAGCCCCGGCGGCTCCCGCGTGAAGCCCGGCCCCTGACCGGCGCTCGAGCGCGGCTCAGCGACGCGCGACTCGGAACCGGTAACCGCGGATCGGGCCGTTCCCGTCGCGCGTCTTCGATCGGACGCGGAACCGGTGGCGGCCGGCCGCGAGCCGGTAGCGCCGTGGGCCCACGCAGCGGCGCCAGGATCGGCGATCGATCCGGCACTCGAAGCGGGCCCGCTCGTCAGCCGCGGAGAAGCCGAAGCGGACGCTCGCCCGCCGCCGGTCCCTGCCGGCTCCAGCGCGCTTCTTCGGCTTCCGGGTCAGCTTCGTCCGCGGCGCCGCGTCGACCGCCAGCGCGGCGCGAACGAAGGCGAGCACGGCCGTCGTCTCGCCGCTGGCATCCGCGGGATCGCCGAGTGCGGCGTTGATTCCCGCGTGATCGGCGTCGACCGCTACGACGGCGCTCGCGGGCGAGTGGCCGAGCGCGGTCGCCATCCCCGAGTTGACCGCGATCCGGCCGGGGTTCCTGGCCTGGGTGACGAGCAGATGCGGGGCGTCGCGGCGATCGGCGTGGTGGAGGGGCGAGGCGGCCCGCCAGGTCCCGTCGGCGGCGTTCTCGGCTCCGGTGGCGAACGCGTTCCAGAGCCCCTCGAGGCCGGCGGCGCCGAGCGGCGAGGTTGCCGGGTTCGCGCGCTCGACGAGGTCGAAGCTCGCGGTGTCGAGCGCGACGACCCCGCGGACCGCGAGCGGCCGGCTGCCGTGGGCGCGAAGGAAGCTCGGGTCGGTCCCGACCAGGGAGACGAGCTGTGCCCCGGCCGAGTGGCCGACGAGGATCAGCCGCCCCGGGTCACCGCCGTAGCGGCCGATGTTGCGCTCGAGCCAGCCGATCGCCTCGCCGAGGTCGTTGGGGTGGGCGGGGAAACGGACCCGGCCCGGCTGCGACGACTGCGGCGGGTTCGGCGAGAGCCTGTAGTTGACGCTGACCAGCAGCATCCCGTTCGAGGTGAACAGCCTTGCCTTGTTGGCGATCTTGTTGCCCTTGTCGCCGGCTCGCCAGGAGCCGCCGTGGACGTAGACGACGACCGGGGCGGGCGCCCCCTGGATCGCTCTCGGGGTGTAGACGTCGAGGCGGTTCGCGTCCGGATCGGCCGGCGGTGACCCGAGGTCGTAGGAGACGTCGGCGTCGAGGATGAACGGCTCGGTCGCGGCGACGGCGTCGGATCCGGCGCCCGCAAAGGCGAGGACGGCGGCCGCTGCCGTGATCGTTCGGGCTGCTCCGCGCATCACCCTCGTCAACCCCGCGGCTGCCCCGGGGTAGCGGTCATCGGCGGAGCTGGGCGCGGATCAGCTCCGCGGTCTCGGAGAGCTCTGCGGCGGAGCACTTCTGCCGGGGCCAGAAGAAGCCGCGCAGGCCGTCGCCCTTGACGCGGGGGACGATGTGAACGTGCAGGTGCGGGACGCTCTGGCTGACGCGATTGTTGATCGCCACGAAGCTGCCCTCGGCTCCCATCGCGTCGCGAACTGCGGTCGAGAGCCGGCGGGTGAGCCGAAAGAGACCGCCGACCCGCTCCTCGGGGAGGTCCGCCAGCGTCTCGTGATGCGCCCGGGGGACGAGCAGCGTGTGACCGGGAAACAGCGGCCGGGCGTCGAGGAAGGCGATCGAGTCCTCGTCGGCGTGGACGATCTCCGCCTCGGCCGCGCCGGAGACGATCGAGCAGAAGATGCAGTCGTCGGCCATCCGCTCCGCGGAGCCGACCTCAGGCCACGATCGCGAGCGCGCCGGGATCGACCTTCAGCTCGAGCTCGCCGTGCTCGCCGATGAAGTCGCCGTCCACCTGGACCGGAAACCGTCGCCAGGCGCCCTCCTCGTCCCGGGACAGCGACTCGATCCGCGCCTCGCCGATCCCGGCGAAATGCTCGACCTGACGGTGCCGGATGACGCTCCAGGCCGGGTTCAGCGCCCGGGCGGCGATCCCGGGCGCATCGCGCTGCTTGGCCCGCCGCAGGACGGCCAGCGACAGGCTGCCCGAGTCGAACTCGATGTCCTCGCAGATCCGCACCTCCGTGTCGCGGAAGTAGGTGAAGGGATCGGAGTTCTGACAGATCGCGGTGACGCCCTCGCAGCTTCCGGCCGAGGTCTCGACCCTCATCTGGATCGGGTCTCTGAGGTAGCGCGTGTAGAAGCCGCGGATCGCTGCGTAGGTGTAGAAGTAGGGCCCGATCCGCCCCTTCAGCTGGGGACGCGAATCGACGCGCTCGGCCGCGGTCGCATCGAGCCCGGCGCCGCAGCTGAAGACGAAGTGGCGGCCGTTCGCGATCCCGAGGTCGATGCTTCGCGGCTCGAAGCGGTCGGCGACCGCCAGCAGGTGCTCGGTCGCGTCGACGACGTCGTTCGGGATGCCGAGTGAGCGACAGACGACGTTGGTCGAGCCTCCGGGTAGCACGGAGACCGGGATGTCGGTTCCGGCGAGCCCGTTCGCGACCTCGTTCAGGGTCCCGTCGCCGCCGAAGGCGACGACGATGTCGTAGCCGCCGTCGACCGCCTCGCGACCGATCTCGGTTGCGTGGTTCTGGGCCTCGGTGGCGACGGCCTCGACCTCGTAGCGGGCCTGGAGCGCGTAGACGACGAGGTTCTTGAGTCGATCGGAGACGGTGGTCGCGTAAGGGTTGACGATGATCAGCATCCGCTTCTTGGCGGGTCGCTCGGTCGCCGGCTCGCCGTCGGTCGACGCGCGTGGGCGGCTGATCGTCTCGGCTGGCGCTGGCGCGGTCATCGATCGATCCTAACCCCCGGATCGAGCGGGGTTACCCGCTTCGTCCGTCGCGTAGAACCTGATCGTGCCGTCCGAGCGGCGCTCGGTGGCGAGGCCCCGCTCGACGAGCAGGTCCATGTGGCCGATCACCTCGCTCAGCGTCAGGAAGGCCTGGGTGACCGCGACGTTGCCCCAGAGCTGGTGCGCGAGCTGGTAGGCGGTCATCGGCTCGCGCGAGATCAGCTCGAGCAGCCGCTCGGCTCGCCGCTCGTGCATCGCCAGCCGCTCATCGATCAGCGCGACGTGGTTGGTGACCGGCTCACCGTGGCCCGGCAGGACGATCTCCGCCGGCAGCTCCCGCGTCCGCCGCAGGCTCGCCATGTAGTTGAGCAGCGCCTTCGGGCGCTCGGCCGAGCCGTCGAGGGGGCGTGACAGCAGCGGGTTCGAGGAGATGTGGCCGAGCAGATGATCGGCGCCGATCAGGATCCGCCGCTCGGCGTCCCAGAACAGGGTGTCGGAGGGGCTGTGGCCCGGCCGCAGCTGGACCTCGAGCCGGCGGTCGCGGAGCTCGATCCGCTCGCCGTCGCGAAGCTCGCGCGTCACCTCGGCCCGGCTGCCCCAGCCGCGAAAGGTGTTGGAGACGGAGCGCAGCGCGGTGACCATCTCCTCGGGGATCCCGTGCTCGCGCATCAACTCCGCGGCGAAGCGGTCGTCGCGCTCGGCCTCCTCGGCGTAGTGGGCGAGGAACGGGGCGAGGATGTCGATCGCGGCAACCTCGGCGCCGGAGCGCCTGGCGACGATGTCGACCAGGCCCATGTGGTCGATGTGCTGATGGCTGACGACGATCAGCTCGAGCTCCTCGATCCTGTGGCCGACGGCGTCGAGCTGCCGCCTGAGCTCATCGAGCGCCTTGCCGGAGTTCGGTCCCGAGTCGATCAGGGTCAGCGGATCGTCCTCGATCAGATAGGTGTTGACCCTGCCGACCGCGAACGGGGTCGGGATCCTCAGCAGGCGGATGCCCGCGTCGCTCACCCGCCGCCAGACCTCGGCCGGATCGATGGTCTTCGCCTCGTGCCCCGGGGCGGCGAGGCCGTGCCCGGTCGATTCGGCGGCCTCGCTCTGATCTCCCCCGTCCATCTCGGGCCGGCCGCTAGGCGCGGATCAGCTCCAGCACGCGATCGCGCTTCGCCGCCATGTCGGCCTCCGAGACCAGCGACTCGAGATTGAGCCGGAGCAGCGGCTCGGTATTCGACGGTCTGACGTTGAAGTGCCAGTCCTCGTAGTCGACCGACACGCCGTCGAGCCAGGTGATCTCCGCGTCGGGATGGGCCGCGGCGATCTCGGCCATCTTCGCCTCGGGGTCGGCGACCTCGGAGTTGATCTCGCCGCTGATGAAGTACTCGGCGCGCAGATCCCCGACCAGCGCCGAGAGCGACCGCCCCTCCCGGCTCAGCAGCTCGAGCACCAGCAGGGCCGGGATCGTGCCGCTGTCGGCGTTGTAGAACTCGCGGAAGTAGTAGTGGCCGGAGACCTCGCCCGCGAAGGCAGCGGAGAACTCCCGCATCGCGCGCTTCATGAATGCGTGCCCGACCCGGTAGACGCGAGCGCTGCCCCCGTGGGCGGCGACCGTGTCGGGGACGGCCCTCGAGGCGCGAACGTCGTAGAGGATCACGGCGCCGGGCTCCTTGCCGAGGACCAGCTTCGCGAGCAGCGCGGTGAGGAAGTCGCCGTCGACGAACTGACCGCGGTCGTCGATGAAGAAGCAGCGATCGGCATCGCCGTCCCAGGCGATGCCGAGGTCGGCGCGCTCCGCGATCACGCGATCGATGATCAGCTCGCGGTTCTCGGGCAGCAGCGGGTTCGGCTCGTGGTCGGGGAAGTTGCCGTCGGGCTCCCAGAAGGTCGGGATCAGCTCGACCGGCAGCTTCGCGAGCAGCGGGCCGACCATCGCCCCGGCCATCCCGTTGCCGCCGTCTACCACGACCTTGATCGGCTCGATCGAGGCCGAATCGACGAAGCCCATCGCCCGCTCGGAGAACTCCGGATAGATGTCGAGCTCGGCGACGCTGCCGCCCCCCGGAGCCTCGCCGAGGCCGGCGAGGATCAGGTCACGGACCGCGGTGATCCCCGTGTCGCCGGACAGCGCCAGCGCGCCCTCGCGGACCAGCTTGACGCCGGTGTAGGCCTTCGGGTTGTGCGAGGCGGTGATCATCGCGCCGCCGTCCATCTCCCGGGCGCCGACGGCGAAGTAGAGCATCTCGGTGCCGACCATCCCGACGTCGACCACCGAAGCCCCCTCGGCGACCAGGCCGTCGCGGACGGCCGCCGCCATCTCCGGTGCCTGCAGGCGCATGTCGCGCCCGACCCCGACGGTCAGCTCCGCCGGCCGCTTGCCGCGGAGGTCGGCGAGGACCCGCGCGAAGGCGCGGCCGATCAGGTGGTTGGTGGTCGCGTCCATCTGCGTGCCGTAGATGCCGCGCACGTCGTAGGCCTTGAAGATCTCGTCGGGGACCGCACCCGGTCCTCCATTGCGCTGATCACTCATCGGTGAAGCCTCCCAGCAGGGCGTCGTAGCTCTCCTCCAGCGACTGCGGCATCACCCTCGTGTCCGCGACCACCGGCATGTAGTTGTTGTCGCCCGCCCAGCGGGGGACGACGTGGAGGTGGATGTGGCCCTCGACCCCGGCTCCGGCGACCCGGCCCTGGTTGATCCCGATGTTGAAGCCCTCCGGCTCGTAGACACGCTCGAGGACGGTCATCGCCCGCTGAGCGAGCCCGGTCATCTCGGCCATCACCTCGGGCTCGATCTCCTGGACCCGCCCGAGGTGCTCGAACGGGGCGACCATCAGGTGCCCGTTCGTGTAGGGGAAGAGGTTGAGGATCACGTAGCAGTGGCTGCCGCGGTGGACGATCAGCGTCGCGGGATCGTCCCCCTGCGCGGGCTTCGTGCAGAAGATGCATTCAGTGCTGTCTCGTGCGTCCTTCACGTAGCGGAGCCGCCAGGGCGCCCAGATCCGGTGTTTGGCCATCCGTGGCTCATCCTAGTGGCGGTGGGCTCAGGGCTGATCGTCGCCGCCCGAGACCTGGCGAACGGCGTGGCGCTCTGAGATCTGCGTCGCCCGCACGAGGAACTTCCTGCAGGCGTTGCGCTCGGCCTCCGACAGCGTCGCTGCGGCCTCGGTCATCTCCGCCGCGTAGGGACCGAAGATCTCCTCGGCGGCGCTGGCGGCGCCCTCGGTCAGGGTCAGCACGGTCGAGCGCCGGTCGCTGGGGTGGCGCTCGCGGGTCACCCAGCCGAGCCGCTCGAGGCGATCGGCGAGCGCCGTGATCGCGCCCGAGGTGAGCAGCATCCGCGCGCCGAGCTGGCCGGGGGTGAGCCCGCCGTGGAGGCTGAGGTTGTCGAGCGCCTGCAGGTCCGTGTGGGTGATCCCGTGGCTGCGGGCGACGGCGTCCTCGAAGCGATTCCGCTCCATGCCGAAGGCCCGCAGCGCCTGGACCACCTCGTCGCTCGCGGGCTGCTCAGCGCTGATCTCGGCTCTCGCCGGGCCTTTCGTGACCATCGTCACACAATCTTAGTGGGTAAGTCTCTCATCTGTCGAGAGATATATGCTACCTTGCGACGGATGAGCCGGCTGATCGTCTTCCCCGCCGGAAAGCGGGCCCGCTACCTGATCGTCGCGGCCTGGATCGTCGCGATCTTCGCGATCATCGGCGCAAACCTCCCCGGCAAGTTCACCGACGCGGAGAACAACGAGTCGTCCTCCTACCTGCCCGGCGACGCCGAGTCGACCCTGGCGCTGGAGAGATCCGAGCAGCTGACCGACGGCGAGCAGGCGGCGATCGTGATCGTCTACCGGCGCGAAGGTGGGCTGACGAAGGCCGACCGGGTGCAGATCCGCTCCGACGTCCGGGCGCTGAACTCCGACGTGCAGGGCGTCTCGGAGCCGTTCGTCGAGGGCAGGGGGTCCGAGGACGGGTCCGCGGTGCTGGTCTTCTCGAGCATCACCGCGACCGGTGAGGCGGCCGACATCCAGGACCCCGTGACCGCGGTCAGGGACCGGGTCAGCACCGACAACTACGACGAGCCCGGGGCGCTTCAGGTCGCGGTCACCGGTCCCGCCGGCTATTCGGCCGACGCGATCGAGGTCTTCGACTCGATCAACGGGACCCTGTTCGCGGCCGCCTTCGGGCTCGTGTTCGTCCTCCTGATCCTGATCTACCGCTCCCCGATCCTGCTCTGGATCCCGCTGCTCGCGGTCGGCTTCGCCGAGATCGCGACGCGGGCGATCGGATTCGGCCTGACCGAGGCCGGCGTCACCGTGAACGGGCAGTCGTCGTCGATTCTCTCGGTGCTGGTGCTCGGCGCCGGGACCGACTACGCCCTGCTGCTGATCGCCAGGTATCGCGAGGAGCTGCGCCGGCAGGAGAACCGCGAGGCGTCGATGCGGGTCGCCCTGCGAACCGCCGGCCCGGCGATCCTCGCGAGCGGCGGCACCGTGATCGCCGCGCTGCTCTGCCTGGCGCTCGCCGACCTGAACTCGACCGCCAGCCTCGGCCCGATCGGCGCGATCGGGATCGCCACCGCGATGCTCTCGATGCTGACCTTCCTGCCGGCGCTGCTGGTGATCACCCCGAGGTTCGTGTTCTGGCCGCGCGTCCCACACGTCGGCGACGAGGGAACCGACGCCACCCACGGTCCCTGGCGCCGGCTCGGCGACCGGATCGCGGTGCGGCCGCGACGGGTCTGGATCGGCGCCCTGCTCCTGCTCGCGGTGATGGCGGCGGGCACCCTGAACTACAGCGACGGGCTGACCTCCTCGAACGGGTTCCGCGACGAGGTCGAGGCCGTCCAGGGCCAGGAGCTGATCGCCCAGTCCTTCCCGGGCGGCGCCAACGCGCCGACCGAGATCATCGTCGACGACCCCGCCCGGGTCGAGGCGGTGATCGGCGCGGTCGGTGGCGTCGAAGGGGTCGCCTCGGTGCAGCCCGCCGCCCGTGACTCGGGGACGGTTCTGCTGAACGCGGTGCTGGTGCCCGATCCGTACTCGACCGAGGCCTTCGACCTGATCCCCGAGATCCGCACGGCGGCCCGCGAGGCCGGGGGAGAGGGGGTGCTGGTCGGCGGCTCGAGCGCGGTCGAGCGCGACATCCGCGTCGCCAGCGAGCGCGACCTGAAGTTGATCGTCCCGCTCGTCCTGATCGTCGTCTCGCTGATCCTGGTGCTGCTGCTGCGAGCGCTGGCGGCGCCCCTGCTGCTGATCGGGACCGTCGTGGTCAGCTTCTTCGCGGCCCTCGGGGTCGGCTTCGTGGTCAGCGACGTGATCTTCGGTTTCCCGGGCGTCGATCCGGGGCTGCCGCTGTTCGCCTTCGTCTTTCTGGTCGCGCTCGGGATCGACTACAACATCTTCCTGATGGCCCGGGTGCGGGAGGAGACGATCAAGCACGGGACCAGGGAGGGGATGCTCCGCGGCCTCGCGGTCACCGGCGGGGTGATCACCTCGGCCGGGATCGTCCTCGCCGGAACCTTCTCGGTGCTCGCGGTGCTGCCGCTCGTGTTCCTGACCCAGATCGGGTTCACCGTCGCCTTCGGCGTCCTGCTCGACACGTTCCTGGTCCGCTCGGTTCTGGTCCCGGCGCTGACTCTCGACATCGGCCCCGGAATCTGGTGGCCCTCCTCGATCGCGAAGGGCAGCCATCGCGCCGCGCCGGATGCGGCGGCCGAGACCGGGACCGACCCCGCCGGCGGCTGATTGCGCCCCGCGCGCCGCTCGACCCCCGTCGCGTGAACCGGCAGGGGGGCGTCAGCCCTCCCAACCGTTCACGCGAGGGCCGGATCAGGCGCGGATCACGGGGCTCGGCCCTCGGCCCACTCGCGCCACGTGGCGGAGAGCGCCTCGGCCTCGAGCATCTTCGGCGCCAGCGAGCGCTCGCCGAGCACCACGCGGCTGATCAGGGCCATCGTCACCGCATGCCTCGGCCGGGAGACGACCTCGATCGAATCACCGGCCCCGATCTCACCCGGCTCGATGATCCGCAGATAGGCGCCCGGGCGGTGGGCGCGAGCGAAGCGCTTGATGATCAGCGGATCGCCCATCTTGTGGCCGAACTTGCTGCAGGGCTGGCGTGGCTCGGAGACCTCGAGCAGTGCCGTCCCGACCCGCCAGCGCTCGCCGACCAGCGCGCCGCTGACGTCGATCCCGGCGGTCGTCAGGTTCTCGCCGAACAGGCCGGGCTCCGTCTCGCGCCCGAGCTCGGCCGCCCACCACTCGTAGTCCTCGATCGCGTAGGCGTAGACGGCCTTGTCGAAGCCACCATGAACGTCGCGATCGGCCTGGCGGTCGGCCCCGACCCGGTCCTCCTGCAGTCGGTGGCGCCCGTCCGCCGGGTACTTGTAGATCCCGGTCTTGACCGGCTCGCCGTTGAGGACGATCAGTCGCATCCTCGCGACGTTGACGCTGAGCAGGCTGCCGGCGGAGGACACTCCCAGGCCTAGAGCCAGTCGCGCCTGCGGAAGTAGGACAGCATCGCGACGAGGATCAGGACCATGACCCCGATCACGACGTAGAAGTCCTCGGAGTCGCCCTGGCCGGGAACACCGACGTTCATGCCCCAGATGCTGGCGATCAGGGTCAGCGGGAGGACGATCACGCTGATCGCCGTGAGCACGCGGAGGATCTCGTTCACGCGGTGGTTGAGCACCGACTCGTTCGTGTCCTCCAGCGCCTCGACCATCTCCTTGTAGTTCTCGAGCATGTCCCAGATCCGCTCGTGGGCATCGACGATGTCGTCGAAGTAGATCTCGAGGTCCATGTTCGGCGCCAGGAACCGCTGCTTGACGTTCTCGAGATCGCGCAGGACCGGCCGCTGCGGCCGGATCACCTTGCGGAAGTTGATGATCTCCTGCTTGACCTCCGAGAGGTCGCGGACGACCTCGTGGGAGCGCCCCTCGACGAAGATGTCGTCCTCGATCGCGTCGAGCTTGTTGCCGATCTTTCGCAGCATCGGGAAGCAGTAGTCGAAGCTGTCGTCGACGATCCGGTAGAGCAGGTAGCCGGAGCCCCGGGCGAACAGCTTCTCGCGCAGCTCCTCCTCCTGACGGCAGCGCTCGAACAGGTACTCGACCGGCTGCAGGGGCCGGTTCGGGATCGTGACGACGAAGTCCGGCCCGACGAAGATGTCGAGCTCGCCGACGTTGAGCCGACCGACGCTCGGGTCGTAGGCCGGGAGATGGAGGACGATGAACAGGTAGTCGGGGTACTCGTCGATCTTCGGTCGCTGGTTGCGACTGAGCACGTCCTCGAGGTCGAGCGCGTGGAAATCGAAGTTCTCCTGCAGCCACGCCCACTCGCGCGGTGTCGGCCGCTCGATGTTGACCCAGCGCAGACCCGCACCGTCGATGATCTCGACGTTGGGCTTCGCGGGCTGCTGCTCAGCAGGTGCCGGTGAAAGCCCGCGAGAGCGGTCCGAGCGGCGTAGTCTCGGCTTCGGAAGGTTCGGCATCGGGGCTGCTCGTTCCGTCTCTCGCTTCCATAGGCAGGCCGAAGACTACGACACCCGTCGCCGAAGATCGGCCTGCGCCGGGCCTGCGGCTGGTATATTGCGCCGGCACATAAGACCGCCACATCGCGAGGGGTGGAGGGAAATGGCCCTTAGAAACCCCGGCAACCATCCTCCGGAGCAGTCCGCAGGAAAGGTGCCAAATCCATCAGGTGGATGACCTGAAAGATGTGAGCTAGGCCTCTCTTTCGGGACCTTTGCTCACACAGGCAGAGGTCTTTTTCATAGGGCGAGAACGAAGGAGAAGCGGATCAGATGCCAGCTAGCGGGCTGAATTGCAAGGAATGCGGAGCCGACTACCCGCTCGAGGCCCTGTTCGTCTGCGAGCAGTGCTTCGGGCCGCTGGAGGTGACCTACGACTTCAGCGCCGTCAACGCGACCGAGGCGAAGCGCAAGATCCAGGCAGGGCCGGACAGCATCTGGCGCTACGCGGACTTCCTGCCCTTCGAGGGCCGGCCCGCCGACGCTCTACAGCCGGGTCGCACTCCGCTGCTGCGGGCCGACCTGCTGGCGCAGCGCCTCGGGGTCGGTGAGGTCTGGATCAAGAACGACGCCGCGAACCCGACCCACAGCTTCAAGGACCGGGTCGTCGCGGTCGCCCTGGCGAAGGCGGTCGAGCTCGGCTTCGACACCGTCGCCTGCGCCTCGACCGGCAACCTCGCGAACGCGGTGGCGGCGCACGCCGCGGCGGCGGGCCTCGCGTCCTACGTGTTCGTACCCCGCGATCTCGAGGAGCAGAAGCTGCTGGCCACCGACGTCTACGGGACCGAGCTGGTCGGGGTCGAGGGCAGCTATGACGACGTCAACCGGCTCTGCACGGAGCTGGCCCAGGAGCGGAACTGGGCGTTCGTCAACGTCAACATCCGCCCCTACTACGCGGAGGGGTCGAAGACGCTCGCCTACGAGACCGTCGAGCAGCTCGGCTGGCGACTGCCGGACGCGGTCGTCTCGCCGATCGCTTCGGGCTCGCTGTTCACGAAGATCGGCCGCGGCTTCCAGGAGTGGCTCGACCTCGGCCTGGTCGAGGGCGGGCTGCCGGCCTTCCACGGCGCCCAGGCGGCAGGCTGCGGGCCGGTGGCGCAGGCGTTCGCGAACGGTGAGGACTTCTGCCGCCCGGTCAAGGCCGACACGATCGCCAAGAGCCTGGCGATCGGGACGCCGGCGGACGGGCCGTACGCGCTCGACCTCGCCCGCCGGACCGGGGGCACGATCGCCGCGGTGAGCGACGAGGAGATCCGAGCCGGAATCAGGCTGCTCGCCGAGACGACCGGAGTCTTCACCGAGACCGCCGGTGGGGTGACGACGGCGACGCTCGCCAAGCTCGCCGAGCGGGGGGAGATCGGCTCCGGCGACAGCGTCGTCGTCTACATCACCGGCGAGGGCCTGAAGACGCTGGACGCGGTCCGCGACGGTTTCACCATGCACGAGATCGAGCCGACGCTCGAGGCCTTCGCCGCGACCGTCGCTGCCCGCGACCCGGTGGCGGTCTGAGGTGGGTCGCGGGGCCGCGCGCTGTAAGTTCCGCCTCCGCACGAAATCGCTTCCGAGGAAGGGCCGATGGCAGTAACCGTGAAGATTCCCGCTCAGCTCCGACCCGCGACGGGCGGGGAGGGAGAGATCCAGGTCGAGGGCTCGACCGTGGGAGAGGCGCTCGAGGCAGTGTTCGACGCGCACGGCGGGCTCAAGGACCGGATCACCGAGAACGGTGACCTGCGCCGGTTCGTCAACGTCTACGTCGCCGGCGAGGACATCCGGTTCGCCGACGGCCTCGCGACCGCGGTCGATGACGGGGCCGAGGTGACGATCCTGCCGGCCGTTGCCGGCGGCCGCTGAGCAGCCCGGCGGGAGGCGAAGCTCCCTTGGAGCGGCCGGAGCCGGTTGCGATCCTCTGCGGCGGTCGGGGGACCCGACTGCAGGAGAAGACCCACGCGATCCCCAAGCCGCTGGTCGAGATCGGCGGCCGGCCGATCGTCTGGCACGTGATCAGGATCTACGCGGCGCACGGGTTCCGGCGGTTCCTGCTGATGACCGGCTACAAGGGCGAGATGATCGAGCGGTTCGCCGCCGCCGAGCAGTGGCCGGACGGGGTCGAAGTCGAGTGCCTGCCGACCGGTGAGGAGACCCCGACGGGTGGCCGCGTCGCCCGCGCCGCGGACCGTCTCGGAGGCGGCACCTTCGCGCTGACCTACGCCGACGGGGTCGCCGATGTCGATCTTGGCGCGGCGCTCGAGTTCCACCGCTCCCAGGGTGCAGCGGCGATGGTCACCCTGGTTCGTCCCCACAGCCAGTGGGGCGTCGCCGTGCTCGCCGGGGACCGGGTCGCCGGCTTTGCCGAGAAGCCCCGGGTCGAGCAGTGGATCAACGGCGGCTTCTTCTTCATGGAGCCGCGCGCGCTCGAATACATCGAATCCGACTCGGTGCTCGAGCGCGAGCCGCTCGAGCGGCTCGCGGCCGACGGTGAGCTCGCCGGCTTCCGCCACGAGGGGTTCTGGGACTGCATGGACACCTACAAGGACGCGGCGCTGCTCAACGACCTCTGGGCGGGGCCCGAGCCTCCGTGGCGGATCTGGGAACCGGTGGCCTCGTGAGGCGGGCGCTGGTCACCGGGGGCCGCGGCTTCGTCGGCGCCTGGCTCTGCAGGGCGCTGGTCGCCCGCGGCGTCGAGGTGACCAGCTTCGATCGCCGTAGCAGGCGAGAGCGGCCCTCGACCCTGGCGATGATCGGGCTCGGGGGGGAGGTGGTCGAGGAGGTCGGTGACCTGCTCGACGGCGAGCGGCTCGCCGCGCTGCTCGCCGAGCGCGAGATCGACTCGGTCTTCCACCTCGGCGCGGAGACGATCGTCGGCACCGTCCGCGCCGACCCGATCGGGGCGCTGGAGACGAACGTGCGCGGCACCTGGATCCTGCTCCAGGCGGCGCTCGAGGCCGGCGTCGAGCGGTTCGTGTTCGCCTCCTCCGACAAGGCCTACGGTGGACACGACGCGCTCCCCTACCGCGAGGACTTCGCGCTGCAGCCGACGGCTCCCTACGAGGCCTCGAAGGCCGCCGCCGACCTGATCGCCCGCGCCTGGTGGCCGAGCTACGGGCTGCCGGTCGCGGTGACCCGGTTCGCGAACATCTACGGCGGCGGCGACCTCAACTTCTCGCGCCTGGTCCCGGAGGCGGTCTGCGCCGCGGTCGACGGGCGGCAACCGGTGCTGCGCTCCGACGGCAGCCCGATCCGCGACCTGCTCTACGTCGAGGATGCCGCGGCCGCCTATCTGGCGATCGCCGACGCCCTCGATCGCGACCAGGTCCGCGGCGAGGCCTTCAACGCCGGCGGCGAGCGGCCCTACAGCGTGCTCGAGATCGTCGAGACGATCGCCCGGCTGGCCGGCACCGGGGTCGAGCCCGAGATCCGCGGCAGCGGCAACCCCGAGGGCGAGATCGACCGCCAGTACGTCGACGCCGCGAAGCTGCGCGAGCTCTGCGGGTGGAAGCCCGAGGTCTCGCTCGAGGATGGCATCGAGCGCACGATCGCCTGGTATCGCGACCATCCCGAGGTGCGCCCGTGAGCGCCGAGTCCGCGGAGACGATCAAGCAGCTGAACTGGATCCGGATCGTCGCGATCGTCGACTTCCTCTTCCTGGTGCCGCTGGTGATCGCCAGCCTCAGCAACGACGAGGGGCTCGTCGGGGCCCTCGGCCCGATCCACGGCATCGGCTTTCTGATTCTCGGCTTCCTCTGCGTCAAGGGGGTGGGCGAGGGACGCTGGGGCTGGTGGTTCCCGGCGATCGTCGTCGTCACCCTGGGCCCTCCCGGGAGCCTCTACGGCGAGCACCGGATCCGGCGCCGGCTCGAGGCGGAGGATTCCGGCGACGCCGGTTAGGCCGCGGCCGCGCTGACGCTCACGGTCCGGCGACGACCTCGCGCACCAACCGCGCGTAGTCGCCGGCGATCGTCGACGGTGAGAAGTGGCGCAGCGCGGCCCGGCGCAGTCGCGGGCGATCCCAGTGCGTCGCGAGGGTGCGCTCGAGCCCGGCCCCGACCTCGTCGGGGGTGCCCTCCCAGGTCGGCGCGCCGATCTCGATCCCGACCCGCTCGCGAATCTCCTCGAAGGTCGGTCCGAAGCCGACCACCGGGGTGCCGGCCGCGAGCGCCTCGATCATCACGATGCCGAACGACTCCGAGCGCGAGGGCAGCGCGAGCACGCGGGCCGAGCGGACCAGCTCCCGCATCCGCCCGACGTGGACCTTCGGGTCCTGGTGGCCGACGAAGCTGACGCGATCGTCGATTCCGAGCTCGGACGCACGCTCCCGCAGGCGTCCCTCCTCGGCGCCCTCGCCGGCGAAGGTGACCGTCTCGCCGGAGATCGCGGCGACCGCGTCGAGCAGCGCCAGCGGGTTCTTGCGCCGGTTGAGGCTGCCGAGGAACAGCACCCCGGCCCGGGGCCCGTCGATCTCGAAATCCTCCAGGTAGGCGTCCTGCAGCGGGTAGGGGATCACCGCCTGGCGCTCCGGGTAGGCGAAGCCGAGCTCGAGCCCCTCGGCCCGGCAGTGCTCCGAGCCGAAGGCCACCGCCGCGAGGCGATCGAGCGCCTGCTGCGCGGCGGAGCGGTTCTTCTCGGCCCGCTCGGGGTCGCGCTTCATCGTCACCTGGTGCCAGGCGTGGACGATCCCGAGCTGGGGAATCCCCGCTGCGACGTGCGAGTGCACGCGGCTGTAGCGGGCGGGGGCGAAGGCCGCGACGTTGTTGACCAGGACGAGGTCCGGGCGGGCCCGCTGCTCGAGCAGGATCCGCGTGAAGCGGCGCGGGCGGGCTCCCTCCGGCTGCATGAAGACCGGAACCGGCGATCGCCGGTCCGCCTGCCAGCGCTTCAGTCGCTGCGGCGGCGGGATCAGGGCGCCGACCGGATCGATCCGGTGCCGCCACGGCCGGCGCTTCCACTCGCCGAGCAGCGCCGCGTGGAAGCGGGTCACGCCGCCACGCAGCCGCCCTCCCCATTCCGGGGGGACCGGGCCGACGCTGAGCACGCGCGTGGTCAGCCGCTCCGGCGGAGTGGGAAGCCGCTTCAGCACGGGCGCAGCCTAGAGCGGGGGCAGAAAGCACGCCCGGCAGGATTCGAACCTGCGACCTCCGCCTCCGGAGGGCGGCGCTCTATCCAGCTGAGCTACGGGCGCTCGCGATGCCGGGCAGCTTAGGCGATCGGCGGCCGACCGCAGACGAAAGCGGTCGCAACCGCTGCCACTACGCTTCGGCGCCATGGACCTCGACGTGATCTTTCTCGGCACCGGCGGATCGGTGCCCTCGGCGCGCCGCAACACGGCATCGGTGCTGGTCCGCCGGGGCGGCGATCGGCTGCTGTTCGACTGCGGCGAGGGCACCCAGCGGCAGATGCAGCGGGCGACCGGGTTGGTCCAGGTGACCGACATCTTCATCACCCACCTGCATGCCGACCACTACCTCGGCCTGCCCGGGCTGATCAAGACCTGGGACATGCAGGACCGCGACGAGCCGCTGGTCGTCTACGGGCCGCCCGGGCTGCGCGAGCTGTTCGGCGCGATGGCGCGGATCATCGGCCGGGTCGGCTACGAGATCGAGCTCGACGAGCTCGATGTCGGCGATCGGGTCAACTTTGACGGCTACACGGTCGAGCCGTTCCCGGTCGAGCACCGGATCGCCGCCCACGGCTACCTGCTCTGGGAGGAGCCGCGCCCCGGTCGCTTCGACCCCGAGCTGGCCCGCGGGCTCGGCGTCGCCGAGGGGCCGGACTTCGGGCGCCTGCAGGGAGGCGAGGCCGTCGACGGCGCCGGCGGGCGTGGTCCGGCCCGAGCAGGTGATGAGCGAGCAGCGGCCCGGCCGCCGGCTGGTGATCACCGGCGATACGGAGCCCTGCGACGGCACCCGGGCGGCGGCGCGCGATGCGCAGCTGCTCGTCCACGACGCCAGCTTCACCGACGAGGAGAGCGAGCGCGCCGCCGAGACCGGCCACTCGACCGCCCGTCAGGCGGGGCGGCTCGCCGCCGAGGCCGGGGTCGAGCTGCTCGCCCTGGTCCACATCTCGGCCCGCCACTTCGTCCCCGAGCTCCTGGCCGAGGCGCGCGAGGAGTTCCCGGAGGCGGTCGCCCCGCGCGACTTCGATCTGGTCGAGATCCCGTTCCCCGAGAAGGGCGGGCCGCACCTGGTCAAGGACGGCGCGCTGAAGGAGGCCGAGAAGGAAGGGGCGTGAGCCGGGGCGCTCATTCAGGCCGTCGCCGCTACCGCCTCGGCGATCGCCGGCGCCTGGTCCTCCTGGAGGAAGTGCTTGGCCGGAACCAGGGTCGGCTGCTCGACGCCGACCACGTCGCAGGCGATCCGGCAGAACTTCATCCCCAGCGCCGGATCGTTCTCGCCCCAGACGACGTTGGCGGGGTAGGGGCGCTCGGCGAGGCCGTCCCAGAGCAGGTCCTGCTTCTCCTCGGTCAGCTCGAAGCCGCGCATGATCTTCAGAAACGCCGCGCCGCCGTCGCCGCGCTTGAGCAGGTCGTAGTAGACGCCGATCTCGTCCTTGCTGACGGCGGACCGGTCGCCGATCCCCTGCAGGTAGAAGAGCTGGACCAGGGCCGGCCGGGTCATCGTCCGCAGGTAGAGCTCGCCGACCCTCGGGATCGAGAACGGGTGCATCGACCAGGGTCGGCGAAAGGTGGCGACGTTGAGCGGTGTGTTGAGCACCGTCAGCGAGAGCACGCGATCGGGGTTCCTGACCGCCCACTCGGCCCCGATCGGCCCGCCGACGTCGTGGATCACCAGGTGACAGCGGTCGACCCCGAGCTCGTCGATCGCCTGCCCGCTCCAGCGGGCGAGGCCCGACCACGAGTAGTCGAAGTCCGCCGGGCGCTCGGCGAGCCCGAGCCCCGGGAAGTCGAAGGCGATCCCGCGCAGCCCGCGCGCGGCGAGCTCGTCGTTGACCTTCCGGTAGAGGTAGCTGCTGCTGGGAACCCCGTGCAGACAGACGACCGGCGCCCCCTCGCCGGCCTCGCGGACGAAGCTCTCGACGCCGCCGGCGCTGAAGCGGCGCCCCGCGCTCTCGTGTTCGGCGATCAGCTGATCGACGGCGGCGGGCACGGCCCGCACGTTATCCGACGCCGACCCACCGGGCCGCCCGCCGAGCGGACCCCCGCCGAGTGAACGGTTCGGGTCCCCACGACCCGCCGGACGGTTCACGGAGCCGCCCGCTTGCATTCGCCTGCCCGGGTGCTACCTTGCCAGCGTCGGTTCCTTTAAGCACGGTCCAGCGAGGCCGGGAAGGGGCGCGTATGAGCGAGAGGATCGTTCTCGACCGAGACGACCTGCGCCGCACGCTGGTGCGCATCGCGCACGAGATAATCGAGAAGAACCCCGAGGCGGAGCAGCTGGCGATCGTCGGCATCCACAGCCGCGGGGCGATCATCGGCCGCCGGCTGCACGCGCTGGTCGGTGAGCTCTCGGGCGCCGACATCCCGCTCGGCGACGTCGATATCTCCTTCTACCGCGACGACGTCGATCTCCGCGACCCGCGTGAGGCGCCGGTCGTCAACGCCTCCCATCTCGACTTCGACCCGACCGGCTTGACGATCGTGCTGACCGATGACGTGTTGTTCACCGGGCGCACCGTGCGGGCGGCGATCGACGTCCTCTTCGACTACGGGCGACCGCGGCGGGTGCAGCTCGCGGTGCTCGCCGACCGCGGCCACCGGGATCTGCCGATCCGCCCCGACTACGTCGGCAAGAACCTGCCGACCGCGCTCGAGGAGCGGGTCAACGTCCAGCTCGAGGAGGTCGACGGGATCGACGAGATGACGATCGGCGAAGCGCGGGCCCCCGCCGCGCTCGGAGGGGAGGAGTGATGAGGGACCTGCTCTCGATCGAGGATCTCAGCCGTGAGGACATCGAGCGGATCTGCGAGCGGGCCGCGAGCTTCGCCGAGATCGGCAGGCGCGAGATCAAGAAGGTGCCGACGCTGCGCGGCCGGACGATCGTCACCCTGTTCTACGAGTCGAGCACCCGCACCAGCGCCTCGTTCGAGCTCGCTGCCAAGCGCCTCTCCGCCGACGTCGTCTCGATCAAGGCGCAGGGCTCGTCGGTCGACAAGGGTGAGTCGCTGAAGGACACGATCGCGACGCTCAGCGCCTACGACCCCGAGGCGATCGTGATCCGCTCGCCGCAGGCGGGCGCGGCGAAGCTGGTCGCAGGCTGGACCGACGCCGCCGTCGTCAACGCGGGCGACGGCAAGCACGAGCACCCGAGCCAGGCGCTGCTCGACGTCTACACGGCCCTCGAGCGGCTCGGAACGCTCGACGGCAAGCGGGTCTGGGTGGTCGGCGACATCTCCCACAGCCGCGTCGCCCGATCCTCGGTCCGCGCCTTCGGCCTGATGGGCGCCGAGGTGACCGTGGCCGGCCCCCCGACGCTGATCCCCCGCGGCTTCGGCGAGGCCTTCGGCTGCGAGGTCAGCTATGACCTCGACGCGCTCGGCTCAGCCGACGTGATCTACGCGCTGCGGATGCAGCGCGAGCGGATGGCGGAGAGCTTCGTGCCGACGCTGCGCGAGTACGCGGCCGGCTACCAGATCGACTCCAGGCGGCTCGGCCCGCGGCAGCTGTTGATGCATCCCGGGCCGATCAACCGCGGGATCGAGCTCGCTCCCGAGGTGATCGACGGGCCGGCGTCGCTGATCACGGCTCAGGTTCGCAACGGGCTGCTCGTGCGGATGGCGGTCCTCTACGAGATCCTCGCCGGATCGGAGCGGCCGCGGCCGGTGCGCAGCGTCGACGACGAGATCGGGCGGATCGACCCCGAGGGTGCGCCGACGATCGGGGAGCCGGCATGAGCGAGGTCGCCGATCTCAACTGGCGGGGCGACGCCGGCGCGCTGCTGATCCGGGGGGCAAGGGTGCTCGATCCGCGGAGCGAGCTCGACGAGTCCCGCGACATCGTCATCCGCGAGGGCCGGATCGCCGAGCTGGCGCCGGCCGGGGAGGGTGAGAAGCCCGAGGGTGCGGAGTCGATCGACGCCCAGGGCCTGGTCGCGATGCCCGCCTTCTTCGATCCGCACGTCCACCTCCGCCAGATCGGCGAGGAGTACAAGGAGGACATCGAGACGGGCACCAGGGCGGCGGCGGCCGGCGGCTTCTGCGGCGTCGTTGCGATGGCCAACACCGACCCGGTCACCGACGAGCCCGAGGCGGTCGCCGCGATGCGGGAGCAGGCCGACCGCGAGGCCTCGGTGCCGACCGGTTTCGTCGGCACGGTCACGGTCGGCATGCGCGGGGGTGAGCTGACCGAGATGGCCGCGCTGCGCGAGGCCGGGGCGCTCGGCTTCTCCGACGACGGCCTGCCGATCACCTCGGCCCGGGTGATGCGGCGGGCGCTCCAGTACCAGCACCTGGTCGGCGGCAACATCCTGCTGCACGAGGAGGACCCGGAGCTCAGCGGCGACGGCGTGATGGCGGAGGGGGCCGTCTCGGCCGCGCTCGGCCTGGCCGGCGTCCCCGACGTCTCGGAGTCGACGATGATCGCCCGCGACGCGGCGCTCTGCCTGTATGAGGGCGCCCGCGCACACGTCCAGCACCTCTCCGCCCGGCGCTCGGTCGAGGCGGTCGAGGTCGCGAAGCGGCAGGGGGCGCCGATCACCGCCGAGCTGACCCCGCACCACCTCGTCCTCACCGACGAGGAGGTGCGCAGCCTCGACGCCCGCTTCAAGATGAACCCACCGCTGCGGACCGAGGACGATCGGCAGGCACTGATCGAGGCGCTGCGCTCGGGAATCGTCGACTGCATCGGCACCGATCACGCCCCGCACGCCACGCATCAGAAGGAGGTGCCGTTCGAGCAGGCGCTGATGGGCGTGATCGGGCTCGAGACAGCGTTCCCGGTGCTCTACACCGAGCTGGTCGAACCCGGGATCATCGGGCTCGAGACGATCATCGAGCGGATGACCGCCGGCGCCGCCCTGTTCGACCTCGAGATTCCGACGATCGCACCCGACGCGCAGGCCAACATCACCCTGGTCGACCTCGAGGCCGAGTGGGAGGCCGGCGCCGACGGCTGGGAGAGCCGCTCGCACAACTCCTGCTTCACCGGTCGGAGGCTGCGCTCACGGCCGGCGACCACGATCGTCGCCGGCTCGGTCGCCTACCGGCAGCGGGCGTTCCGGATGGGGGCGGTCGCGTGAGCTCCCCGAAGCTGGATCGGGGGCGTGCCGCGCTGGTGATCGTCGACGTCCAGGAGGGCTTCCGCAAGGCGATCGAGGGCTTCGAGCAGCTGGCGGCGGCGACGGCGACGCTGATTCGCGGCGCGACCGTGCTCGGGGTGCCGGTCCTCGTCACCGAGCAGTACCCACGCGGTCTCGGCCCGACCGTCCCCGAGGTCGCCGAGCACCTCCCGGCCGGCCTCGAGCCGATCACGAAGACGGTGTTCTCCGCCGCCGCCGCGGAAGGCTTCGACCTCGGCGGCCGCGACCAGGCGATCGTCTGCGGGATCGAGGCGCACGTCTGCGTCAACCAGACGGTGCTCGACCTGCTCGCCGCGGGAGTCGAGGTTCACGTCGTCCGCGACGCGGTCGGCTCGCGCACCGAGGAGAACCGCGAGCTCGGGCTGGCGAAGGCGGAGCGGGCGGGCGCCTGGCAGACGAGCGTCGAGACGGCGCTGTTCGAGTTGCTCGGGGAGGCCGGCAGCGAGGACTTCAAGGCGGTGCAGGGCCTCGTCCTGGAGCTCGCCCCTTGAGCGCGACGATCCGACCCGGATACGTGCTGCTCGAGGACGGCACCCGGCTCGAGGGCGAGCTCTGCGGGGCGGTCGACGATGCCCACGGCGTGCGCGGCGAGGCCGTCTTCAACACCGGCATGAGCGGCTATCAGGAGTCGGTGACCGACCCCTCATACGCCGGGCAGATCATCACCTTCACCTACCCGCTGATCGGCAACTACGGCGTCAGCGCGGCGGCGATGGAGTCCGACGCGGCGCACGCTCGCGGCGTGATCATGCGCGACGCCCACAACGGTGAGGACTGCGCGACCGCCGAGGGTGGCTGGCTCGACTGGCTCGAGAACTGCGGCGTGGCAGCGATCACCGGCGTCGATACCCGGGCCCTGGTCCGCCACATCCGCGATCGCGGCGCGATGCGGGGTGGGATCTTCCCCTCCGAGCTGCCGGAGTCGGAGGGGCGCGAGCTGCTCGCCGCCGAGCCGCCGATGGAGGGGGCCGACTTCGCCCGCACCGTCTCGCCGCCCGAGCCGGTCCTGATCGACGGCTCGGGCCCGCACATCGTCGCCATCGACACCGGGATCAAGCTTTCGATCGTCCGCCAGTTCCGGGAGCGCGACTGCAAGCTGACCCTGCTGCCCTGCGCGACCGGTGCCGAGCAGTTGCTCGAGCACGAGCCGGATCTCGTCTTTTTGGCGAACGGCCCGGGCGACCCGGCGGCCTGCGACTACATCGCCGACACCGTTCGCGAGCTGATCGGCAGGCGGCCGATCTTCGGGATCTGCATGGGCCACCAGTTGCTCTGCAGGGCGGTGGGGCTGGAGACCTTCAAGCTCCCGTTCGGCCACCGCGGCGCCAACCACCCGGTCCGCGACCTGGCGACCGGCAAGATCGACATCACCTCCCAGAATCACGGGTTCGCGGTCTGCGGTCCCGGGGGCGCCGAGACGATCGAGGGCGATCAGCCGGTTCGCTGGGAGACGGATTTCGGCGCCGCCGAGCTCTCCCACCTGAATCTCTACGACCGCACGGTCGAGGGCCTGCGGCTGCTCGACGTGCCCGGCGGCACGGTGCAGTACCACCCCGAGGCGGGACCCGGCCCCCACGACGCCCGCTACCTGTTCGATCACTTCATGGAGCTCGCTGCCTAGCCATGCCCCGGCGCGACGACATCCACCGGATCCTGCTGATCGGCTCGGGCCCGATCGTGATCGGCCAGGCGGCCGAGTTCGACTACTCCGGGACCCAGGCCTGCAAGGTCCTGCGCGAGGAGGGCTACGAGGTGGTGCTGGTCAACTCGAACCCG
This sequence comes from uncultured Solirubrobacterales bacterium, assembly GCA_963700785.1. Taxonomy (GTDB): domain Bacteria; phylum Actinomycetota; class Thermoleophilia; order Solirubrobacterales; family 70-9; genus CAXMST01. Next base: position 38,460 of record CAVOYZ010000016.1, on the reverse strand, counting down.
GCGACGATCATGACCGACCCGGAGTTCGCCGACGCCACCTACGTCGAGCCGTTGCGGCCCGACGTCGTCGCCCGGATCATCGAGAAGGAGCGGCCCGACGCGCTGCTGCCGACGCTCGGCGGCCAGACCGCGCTCAACCTTGCCAAGTCCCTGCACGACGACGGCACGCTGGAGCGCTTCGAGGTCGAGCTGATCGGCGCGGACTACGAGGCGATCCACCGCGCCGAGGACCGCGAGGCCTTCCGGCGGACGATGCTCGAGGCCGGCCTGCGGATGCCGCTCAACCAGATCGTCGAGTCGGTCGCCGAGGCGGAGGAGTTCCTCGCCGCCGGCGAGCTGACCCTGCCGGCGATCGTCCGCCCGGCGTTCACGATGGGCGGGCATGGCGGCGGCGTCGCCCACAGCCCGGCGGAGCTGCGCGAGGTCGTCGCCGAAGGGCTCTCCGCGAGCCCGATCGGCCAGGTGCTGGTCGATCAGTCGGTGATCGGCTGGGGCGAGTTCGAGCTGGAGCTGATGCGGGACGCGAACGACAACGTCGTCGTGATCTGCGCGATCGAGAACATCGATCCGATGGGCGTCCACACCGGCGACTCGGTCACGGTCGCGCCGGCGCAGACGCTGACCGACCCGCTCTACCAGGAGCTTCGCGATCAGGGCCTGCGCGTGATCCGGGCCGTCGGGGTCGAGACCGGGGGCTCGAACGTGCAGTTCGCGGTCCACCCCGAGACCGGCGAGATCGTCGTGATCGAGATGAACCCGCGCGTCTCCCGCTCCTCGGCCCTGGCCTCGAAGGCGACCGGCTTTCCGATCGCGAAGATCGCCGCCCGGCTCGCGGTCGGCTACACGCTCGACGAGATCCCGAACGACATCACCCGCGCGACCCCGGCGGCGTTCGAGCCGACGATCGACTACGTGGTGACGAAGATGCCGCGCTTCGCCTTCGAGAAGTTCCCCGGGACGGAGGGCGAGCTGACGACGCACATGAAGTCGGTCGGCGAGGCGATGGCGATCGGGCGCACCTTCCGCGAGTCGTTCGCCAAGGCGATGCGCTCGCGCGAGCTGGACGCGCCGGCGGAGATCCCGGCGGAGTCGGCCGAGCTGCTCGAGCGGCTGCAGACGCCCTCACCGGATCGCTTCGATCTGCTGCTGGCGGCGTTCGAGCGTGGGCTGGGGGTCGAGGAGCTGAACCAGCGCACCGGGATCGACGTCTGGTTCTTGCGCGAGCTCGAGGCCCTGGCCTGCGAGGGCGACGGCAGCGACGGCCTGGTCCGCACCTACAAGGCGGTCGATACCTGCGCGGCCGAGTTCGAGGCCTTGACGCCGTACTACTACTCGGCCGCCGAGCGGGCGCCGGCAACCGATCCCCGGGGTGGAGCCGACGCCGACCGCTCCGGGCTCTCACACAGCGAGGTCCGCCGCGGCGAGCGGCCCAGCGTCGTGATCCTCGGCTCCGGGCCGAACCGGATCGGGCAGGGGATCGAGTTCGACTACTGCTGCGTGCATGCGGCGATGACGGTGCGCGATTCCGGCCGCGACGCGGTGATGATCAACTGCAACCCCGAGACCGTCTCGACCGACTACGACACCTCCGACCGCCTCTACTTCGAGCCGCTGAACGGCGACGACGTGCTGGCGGTGATCGAGCAGGAGCAGCCGGAGGGCGTGATCGTCCAGTTCGGCGGCCAGACGCCGCTGCGGCTCGCCAAGCGACTCGAGGAGGAGGGGGTGACGCTGCTCGGGACGCCGGTCGATGCGATCGACCTCGCCGAGGACCGGGGCCGGTTCGGGGCGCTGCTGCGCAGGCTCGGGATCGCCCACCCGCCGTACGGGACGGCGCTCAGCGCCGAGGAGGCGCAGGTGATCGCCGAGCAGGTCGGCTTCCCGCTGCTGGTCCGGCCCTCCTACGTGCTCGGCGGCAGGGCGATGGAGATCTGCTACTCGAACGAGGGTCTCGCCGCCTACCTCGGCAAGCACGTCAAGGCCAGCCCCGAGCACCCGCTGCTGCTCGATCGCTTCCTCGAGGATGCGATCGAGGTCGACGTCGACGCGCTCTGCGACGGGGTCGAGTGCCGGCTCGCCGGCGTCATGCAGCACGTCGAGGAGGCCGGCGTGCACTCCGGCGACTCCGCCTGCGTGCTGCCGCCGATGAGCCTCGGCCTCGAGATGCTCGAGCGGATCGAGTCGACGACCCGCCAGATCGCGCTCGAGCTCGGCGTGATCGGGCTGATCAACATCCAGTACGCGGTCTACGGCGGCGAGCTCTACGTGATCGAGGCCAACCCGCGGGCGTCGCGGACGGTCCCGTTCGTCTCGAAGGCGATCGGCGCGCCGCTGGCGAAGATCGCCTGCCGGCTGATGCTCGGCGAGCGCCTCGCCGACCAGCAGCTGCCCCTGATGCCGACCGGGCACGTCTCGGTCAAGGAGGCGGTCCTGCCGTTCTCGAGATTCGCCGGCGCCGACACGGTGCTCGGTCCCGAGATGAAGAGCACCGGCGAGGTGATGGGCGTCGCCAAGGACTTCCCGGAGGCGTTCGGCAAGGCCCAGGCGGCCGCCGGGGTCGAGCTCCCGACCTCCGGAACCGTGTTCATCACGGTCACCGACGTCGACAAGCCGGCGGCCACCGGCCTGGCGACGCTGCTGCACGGTCTCGGCTTCAAGATCATCGCCACCGGCGGGACCGCGCAGGCGATCTCTCGGATGGGGATCCCGGTCGAGACGATCAACAAGCTCGCGGACGGCTCCCCGCACGTGGTCGATTACGTCGAGCGCGGCGAGGTCGATCTGGTGATCAACACGCCGACCGGCTTCGGCGCCCGCTCGGACGGCTACGAGATCCGCAACGCCGCGACCCGCCGGGGCATCCCGTGCATCACGACGATGACCGGGGCGTCGGCGGCCGCGCGCGCGATCTCCGCCCACCGTGGCGCTGCCTCGGAGGTGATCAGCCTGCAGGAGCTGCACGGGAACGAGATCGCACGGGGCGGGGCGACCGCGTCTTGAGCCCGCGATCGAAGCCCGGCGACCGCACCCGGGCGCCGTTCGGGCGCCGGTCGGCCGAGGTGGTCGGCAATCGGGTCTCGGGCGGCTATCGGATCGTCTCCGGCCTCGATCCCGTCGGCCCCGATCCCGAGGCCGGGCAGTTCTACATGCTCGCCACCGAGCGGGGCTGGGGGGAGGGCGCCGGACGGCCCTACCTGCCCCGCGCGTTCTCGGTCGCGGCGGCCGAGCGCGAGGCCGACGGCGACGGCGTTCGGCTCGATTTCCTGCTCGAGGACGTCGGCCCCGGGACCGGGCGGCTCGCCCGGCTCGAGCCGGGCGAGCGCCTGCTGCTGACCGGGCCGCTGGGCCGCCCGTTCTCGACCCCGCGCGAGCTCAATCCCGACGCTGCGGGCGCGATCCTGGTCGGCGGCGGGATCGGGATCGCGCCGCTGGCGGTGCTGCGCGAGCAGCTCGCGGCGGCCGGCGTCGCGCTGCGCACCCTGCTCGGGTTTCGCGACCAGACCCACAGCGGAGGTATCGAGCTGTTCCGCTGCTCGGAGGTCGGGCTCGCGTCCGAGGACGGCCACGTCGGCCACAGGGGCTACGTGACCGAGCTGCTGGCGCAGATCCTCGAGGGAGACCAGGCCGCGGATGCCGTCGTCTACTCCTGCGGCCCACCGGCCATGCTCGAGGCCGTGCGCGAGCTCTGCGCCGGGCGCGGTGTCGCCTGCGAGCTGGCGATGGAGTCGCCGATGGCCTGCGGCTTTGGCGCCTGCTTCGGCTGCGCGATGCCGCTCGCCTCAGGGGGCTACATGCGGCTCTGCGTCGACGGCCCGGTGGTCCGCGGAGACCGCCTCGAGACCGCCCTGGTGGCGGGCGCGGGTCACCGATGAGCCGCGGGCGGTCGCCGGGATGAGCGCGTCTGCGGTCGAGTTCTGCGGGATTCGCCTCGCGCACCCGATCATCAACGCCTCGGGCACCTTCGACGCGATCGCCGCCCGCCGGGCCTTCGGCGAGGAGCTGATCGAGCGGTTCCCGTTCAGCGCCTTCGTCTCGAAGACGATCACCCCCGAGCCCCGGGTCGGCAACCCGCCGCCGCGGCTCTGGGAGGAGGGGGCGGGGATGATCAACTCGATCGGGTTGCCGAACCGCGGCCTGAGCGGCTTTCTCGAGCACGACCTGCCGCAGCTCGGGGCGCTGGGGGTGCCGCTGATCGTCTCGGTGATGGGGACCAGCGCAGAGCAGTTCGCGACGCTGATCGGCGGTCTCGCCGGCAGCGACGAGGTCGCGGCGCTGGAGCTGAACATCTCCTGCCCGAACGTGCACTCGGGGCTGATCGTCGGCGAGGAGCCGGCCGAGACGCTCGCCCTGCTCGAGGCGATCCGGCCGCTGACCGCGAAGCCGCTGGTCGTGAAGCTGACCCCGAACGTCGCCGACCCGGCGCTGGTCGCGCGCGCCGCCGAGCAGGGCGGGGCGGACGCCGTCTCGCTGATCAACACGATCAAGGCGGCGGCGCTCGACCCCGCCAGCGGCGAGCGCTGGCTCGGTGCGGGCGGAGGCGGCCTCTCGGGGCCCGCGGTGAGGACCGTCGCCCTGCGACAGGTCGCCGATGTGGCCGCCGCGGTCGCGATCCCGGTGATCGGGATGGGCGGGGTCGAGTCCGGGTCCGATGCTCGCGATCTGCTGGCGGCGGGCGCGTCGCTGGTGGCGGTCGGCACCGCGAGCTTCCGCGATCCACTCGCCGCCGAGCGGATCAGGGTCGAGCTCGAGCGCGCCGGCGGCGTTTGACGCCGAGTTGAGCCGGGTTCGGCCGGCGATCGCAAATACCGCGATGTCGGGGTGGCTTTGTTCGGATCGCGCACTAGACCTCCACCTAAGGTCGAGGCGAATTCCGCAAAACGGCCGCAAAGGTCGCAACACGCAGGCTCTGCGGATGTATCATCGCCGCGCTAATGGCGCCGCCGTCCTCGTCCACAGTCCGCATCCCAGCCCGCAGCCAGGACCAGAGAATGAGGGCTCTGGAGATGGCGAATCAGATCCGCACCAAGCGCGCCCAGCTGAAGCGGGACCTGAAGGCGGGCAAGGTGAAGATCGACGCGCTGCTGCTCGACCCGCCGGAGTGGCTCGACTCGGCCAAGGTCTTCGACATCATTCTCGCGGTGCCGAAGTACGGCCGAGTCAAGGTGAACCGGATTCTCAACCAGTGCCGGATCTCACCGTCGAAGACGATCGGCGGGCTCTCGGAGCGTCAGCGCGCCGAGCTGGTCGCCCTGCTCCGCCGCCGCTAAAGCCGCCGCGGCCGGGCCGAGTGGGCCGGTCGCTATCCGACCTGACGCCAGAATCCCGGCCGTGTCGATGGTCTTCGTGATCACCGGGCCCTCCGGGGTCGGCAAGGGAACTCTGATTCGCGAGCTCTGCGATCGGGTGCCCGAGCTGGAGTTGTCGATCTCGGCCACCACCCGCGAGCCCCGGCGCGGGGAGCGCGACGGCGTCGACTACCACTTCCTCGATCGCGAGGAGTTCGACCGGCGGGTGGCCGCCGGGGACTTCCTCGAGTGGGCCGAGTACAGCGGCAACCGCTACGGGACGCTGCGCTCGGAGGTCCGGCAGCGAACCGAGCGCGGAGCACCGGTGGTGCTGGAGATCGAGGTCCAGGGCGCCCGGCAGGTGCGCGAGACGATGCCAACCGCGGAGCGGATCTTCGTCGAGCCGCCGACGCCGGACGACCTTCGCCGGCGGCTGGTCGGTCGGGGGACCGACGGGCCCGAGACGATCGAGCGTCGGCTCGAGGAGGCCGGCAAGGAGCTGCGGGCCAAGGACGAGTTCAGCCACCGCGTCGTCAACGACGACGTCGAGCGGGCCGCGAACGAACTGGCCGGAATCGTGCGCTCGGCGCTCGACCCCTAGCCGCCCAGCGCCCGTTGCCCTAAGCTACCGCGCCCATGGTCAAGCCCCGAGTGGACAAACTGATGGCGCGGACCGACTCGCACTACGCGGCAGTGATCGTCGCGGCAAAGCGGGCCCGCCAGCTCAACAGCTACTACCGCGCGCTCGGCGAGGGCACCTACGAGGAGCACACGCCGCCGATGGTCGAGACCGATACGGGCAACTACCTGACGATCTCCCTCGAGGAGCTCTCCGAGGGCAAGATCGACTACGAGTACCGGCACTAGCCGGTACCGAGCCCGGCCCCGAGAACCCGGGGGTGAGGTTGGATGGCGCGGATACTGTTGGGAGTGAGCGGCGGCATCGCCGCCTACAAGGCGATCGAGTTCGCCCGGCTCGCGACGCGCAGCGGGCACGGCGTCCGCGTGCTGATGACCCCGGTCGCGACCCGCTTCGTCGGGCCCGCGACCTTCGAGGGGATCGTCGGCGCGCCGGTCCTGATCGGCGAGGACGACCGCGACCCGGCGCGCGGCACCTACCCCGGCGACCCGCCGGCGCCCCACGATCCGATCTCCCACCTGGCGCTGGTCGAGGGCGCGGACGCGATGCTGGTCGCCCCGGCGTCGGCGAACACGATCGCCAAGCTCGCGGCCGGGATCTGCGACTCGATGCTGACCACCTCGTTTCTCGCCTGTAGCGGGCCACGCCTGGTGGCGCCGGCGATGAACGACCGCATGTACGAGGCGGAGGCGACCCGGGCGAATCTGCAGACCCTCCGCGAGCGCGGGGTGACCGTGATCGAGCCCGATACCGGGCCGCTGGCCTCGCGCGGCGAGTACGGGACCGGCCGGTTGCCCGCCCCGAGTCGCCTGCTCGCCGAGGTCGAGGCGGCTCTACCGGCGGCCGCCGGCCCCTGGGACGGACTCGAGGTGCTGGTCACGGCGGGCGGCACCCGCGAGCCGATCGACCCGGTGCGCTTCATCGGCAACCGCTCGAGCGGTCGGATGGGCGTCGCGCTGGCCGCCGCCGCCGCGCGTCGCGGCGCATCGGTGACGCTGATCGCCGCGAACGTGACGCTCCCGACGCCGCCGGGGGTCGCGCGGGTAGACGTCAGCAGCGCCGCTGAGCTCGCCGAGGCGACCGGCAGCGCGTTCGAGGGGTGCCATCTGCTGCTGATGGCCGCGGCGGTCGCAGACTTCCGGCCGCGCGCCCCGGAGCGGGCGAAGCTGGTTCGCGAGAGCGGAGATCGGCTCAGCCTCGAGCTCGAGCCGACCGAGGACGTGCTCGCCGGTCTCGCGGCCCGTCGCCGTGAGGGCCAGACGCTGGTCGGCTTCGCGGCCGAGCACGGCGGAGACCCGATCGACCGTGCGCGCGACAAGCTCGAGCGGAAGGGCCTCGACGCGATCGTCGTCAACGACGTCTCCGATCCGACGATCGGCTTCGACAGCATCGAGAACGAGGTGGCGGTGGTCGAGGCCGACGGCGTCCACTCCGTGCCGCGCGCCGACAAGGACCAGGTCGCCGAGCGGATCCTCGATCACCTCGGTGAGCTGCGCGAATCGGCGTCGAGGCCGACCTCCTCCGGCTGATCGACCGGCCTTGATCGCCCGGCTACGCTTGATGGGTGAGTGAGCCGCCGACAGATCCCCAGCCCGATCCCGCCGAGGGAGAGGTGACCTACGACCTCTACCGCCGGGGCATGAGCCTGCTCGAGCGAGGCGACTACGACGCCGCCACGGTGCCGCTCGCCAAAGCGGCCGCCCGCGAGCCGGAGAAGTCGTCGGTTCGCGAGGCGCTCGGCCGTGCCTACTTCCGCGCCCGCCGCTATCGCGAGGCCGCCGGCGAGTTCGAGGCGGTCGTCGAGCGCTATCCGGTCAACGACTTCGCCCACTTCTGCCTCGGCCGGGCCCTGGCGCTCAGCGGTCGCTCCGAGCGTGCCCGCCGCCACCTGGCGATCGCCGCGAACCTGCGCCCGGAGCGCCGCGACTACCGCGCCTACCGGGAGCGCCTGGCGGGCTCCTAGAGCGGGCCGGCAGCCGATGAGGGCGTTGGTTCAGCGGGTCAGCTCCGCATCGGTCCGGCTCGGCGATCGCCGGCAGGCGACGATCGGCCCGGGCATGCTCGTGCTGCTCGGGGTCGGGGCCGGCGACGGCGAGGCCGAGGCCGAGCGGATCGCGGCGAAGCTGACCAAGCTGCGGATCTTCGATGACGCGGAGGGCCGGATCAACGAGCCGCTCGGCGACCGCGAGGTGCTCTGCGTGAGCCAGTTCACGCTCTACGCCGACACCGGCAGGGGCAACCGGCCGAGCTTCGTCGCCGCGGCGCCGCCGGAGCGGGCCGAGCAGCTGTACGAGAGGGTCTGCGAGCTGCTCGGAGCGCAGCGCGGCGTGTTCGGGGCGCGGATGGAGGTCGAGCTGGTCAACGACGGCCCACTGACCCTGATGCTGGAGGTTGAGCCCAGCCGTTGATCGACGGTGGCGCGCGGCTATACTCACGGTTCACCTTTGCAGCCGATCTGTCGCGAGAGGTGGGCCGCCGGCCCGCCTTTTTTATCGCCTCCGACCGGTGGCAGGGGGGAGATCGACAGTGGAAGCGCTACAGAGACAGATCGAGGAGATGATCGCCGGGCTCGACCCCCGGCTCGAGTTGATCGCGCTCGAGAAGGCGGGCCCCGAGACGCTGCGCGTCTACGTCGATCACCCTGACGGCGTCGATCTCGCGTTCTGCGAGCGGGTCACCCACCGGCTGCGGCCGCTGAACGGCGAGTGGGCGCTGGAGGTCTCCTCGCCGGGGCTCGACCGTCCGCTGACCAAGCCCGCCCACTATCGGCGGTTCGTAGGCTCGCAGGTGCGGGTTCGGACCATCGAGGCCCTCGAGGGGCGAAAGAGCTTCACGGGTCGGCTGGAAGCTGCCGACGAGCACGCCGTGAGCGTCGCCGACGAACGGGGTTCGCACGTGATCCCGCTCGCGGTCGTGCACCGATCAAACCTCGTTCCCGAGTTCTCGGAGGTAAGCCAGTGAGTCGTGAGATCGTCGACGCGATCAAGGTCCTCGAGCAGGAGAAGGGCCTCGATTCCGAGACCCTGATGACGGCGCTCGAGGACGCGCTGCTCTCCGCCTACAGAAAGACCCCGGGCGCGGCCAAGTACGCCCGGGTCGACCTCGATCGCGAGACCGCGGACTTCCGGGTCTTCGAGCTGATCCTGCCGGCCGAGCTCGAGGAGAAGCTGCTGGCGCAGGCCGTCGAGGACCAGGAGCCGCAGGTCAACCCCGAGACCGGTGAGCTCGAGGAGCCCGAGGAGCCCGAGCTCGACCCCGAGATGATCGCTCCCTACGAGGATCAGATCGAGGTTCGCGACGTGACCCCGGACGACTTCGGCCGAATCGCGGCCCAGACCGCGAAGCAGGTCGTGCTGCAGCGGATCCGCGAGGCCGAGCGGATGATGATGTACGAGGAGTTCCAGGACCGCGTCGGCGAGCTGATCACCGGGATCATCCAGCAGTCGGACAACCGCTACACGCTGGTCCAGCTGCGCGATCGGGTCGAGGCGCTGCTGCCCCGCTCCGAGCAGATCTACAGCGAGCGCTATGACCACGGGGCCCGGATCAAGGCGGTGATCACCGACGTCTCGGCCGAGGGCAAGGGCCCGAGCGTGGTCGTCTCCCGCAAGAGCCCCGAGCTGATCAAGAAGCTGTTCGCGCTCGAGGTGCCCGAGATCGCCGACGAGCTCGTCGAGGTCGTCGGCGTCGCCCGTGAGCCGGGCTTCCGCTCGAAGATCGCCGTCGTCTCCCACGCCGACGGCGTCGACCCGGTCGGCGCCTGCGTCGGGCCGCGCGGCTCCCGCGTGCGGATGGTCGTCAGCGAGCTGCGCGGCGAGAAGATCGACATCATCCCCTACAACGAGGAGCCCGCCCGGTTCGTCGCCAAGGCGCTGAGCCCCGCCCGGGTCCGCGAGGTCCTGGTCGATGACGCCGAGCGCCAGGCGACCGTGATCGTCCCCGACGATCAGCTCTCGCTGGCGATCGGTCGCGAGGGTCAGAACGCGCGGCTGGCGGCGAAGCTGACCGGCTGGCGCGTCGACATCGTCGGCGAGTCCGAGTTCGCCGAGAAGGGCGACGACAGCGACGTTCAGGAAGAGGGCGAGGAGGCTGCCGACGGCCGCTGCGCCGCGGTTCTCTCCGCCGGCAGGCGCTGCCCGAACGCCGCGCTCGACGGTTCGCGTTTCTGCGGGCTGCCGCAGCATCAGGCCCTGGTCCGCTTCGAGACCAACCAGGTGACGGTGCTCGGCTCACTCGGTGAGGAAGAGGTCGCGGTGCTCGCCGATCCGGAGGCCGCCGACGAGGCGATCGCCGAGATCGTCGGCCGGGCCGAGGCCGCGTTCGCCGCGGCGGACGCCGAGGGCGAGGCCGCAGCCGAGGAGGCAGTCGCCGAGGAGGAAGGCGCCGAGGAGGAAGGTTCCGAGGAGGATGGCGCCGGCGATGCCCCCGAGTCCGAGGGGGAGGAGGGCGCCGCCGACGATCTTGAAGAGGAAGCGGAGCCCGCCGCCGATGACGCCGAGGCGGAGGCCGAGGAGGCCGTCGTCGCCGAGGCGGCCGGTCCGGAGACCGAGCAGGCGGAGGCCTAGGCGGTCAGATGGCGAAGCAGCGCGTCCATGAGATCGCCAAGACCCTCGGCCTCGAGAGCAAGCAGGTCCTCGCCGCGCTGAAGCAGTCGGGGGTCGAGGTCAAGACCGCCTCCTCGTCGGTCGACCAGCAGACGGCCCTGAAGGCGCTCGCTGACGCCGGTGCCCTGCCGAAGAAGGCCGGCGCGAAGGGCTCGTCATCGACGGGGAGCGCGGCCGCGACGGGCCGGGCACGCGCCGACGCTCCGGCCGGCCGCTCGCAGGCGCGCCCGGTCGCGGCGAAGGCTGCCGGTTCCGCAGGCGACGGCGCCTCGGCCGGCGCCGCCTCCAGAAAGCGGCGACGCGTCGTGATCGACTCGCAGGCCGCGCGCCGCGATCAGATGGGAGGGCCGCCGCCCCAGCGTCCGCCGCGACGCCGAGGCCGCCGCCGTCGCCCGGTCTTCGAGGAGCCGGTGGAGCGCGAGAAGAGCCTCGAGCCGGAAGAGCTTCAGTCGCTGAGGATCAACTCTGGTGCGACCGTTCGCGAGGTGGCCGAGACCTTCGGGGTGAGCCCCGCCGAGGTGATCAAGACGCTGATGCAGCTCGGCGAGATGGCGACCCTGACCCAGACGCTGTCCGACGAGACCGTGGTCGTGCTGGCCGAGAAGCTGGACCGCGCGGTCGACATCGTCCACGCCGACGAGGAGGTCGAGGAGGAGCCGGTCTTCGACGACGCGGCGGAGGACCTCGTCGACCGGCCGCCGGTCGTGACGGTGATGGGCCACGTCGACCACGGCAAGACCTCGCTGCTGGACGCGATCCGGGAGACCGAGGTCGCCGAGGGCGAGGCGGGCGGCATCACCCAGCACATCGGCGCCTATCAGGTCCACCAGGACGGCAGGACGATCAGCTTCCTCGATACACCGGGCCACGAGGCGTTCACCGCGATGCGCGCCCGCGGCGCCAAGGTCACCGACGTGGCGATCATCGTCGTCGCCGCTGACGACGGCGTGATGCCGCAGACCGTCGAGGCGATCGACCATGCCAAGGCGGCCGGGGTTCCGGTGATGATCGCGATCAACAAGATCGACAAGGAGGGCGCCCAGCCCGACAAGATCAAGGGCGAGCTCGCCCAGCTCGACCTCGCGTCGGAGGAGTGGGGCGGCGACACCGTCTACTGCGAGGTCTCGGCGAAGACGAAGGAGGGCCTCGACAACCTTCTGCACATGGTCCTGCTGGTGACCGAGCTCGAGGAGCTGCGGGCGAACCCCGGCGTCGAGGCCTCGGGAATCGTGATCGAGTCGCATCTCGACCCGGGCCGCGGTCCGGTGGTCACCGTGCTGGTCCAGCGCGGGACGCTCCGGGTCGGCGACTCGATGACCGCCGGCTCGCAGTGGGGAAGGGTCCGCGCGATGCACGACTTCACCGGCAGCCGGATCGAGAGCGCCGGACCCGGCGATCCGGTCGAGGTGCTCGGCTTCGACGGCGTCTGCGAGGCCGGCGAGCGGGCCCAGGTAGTCGAGAACGATCGGCGCGCCCGGCAGCTGGCCGGGGAGCGGGCGAACCGCTTGAAGACGGAGGCCCTCGCCCGCCGCCAGGCCCGCCGGGTGACGCTCGAGGAGGTCTTCGCGAAGGCCAAGCAGGGCGAGATCAAGCAGCTCAACCTGCTGCTCAAGGCCGACGTCTCCGGGTCGCTGGGGGCGCTGCAGGACGAGATCGCGAAGCTGCCCCAGGACGAGGTCGGGGTCGACGTGATCCGTGCGGCGCTCGGCGGCATCAACGAGTCGGATGTGATGCTCGCCGCCGCCTCAGACGCGATCATCATCGGCTTCAACGTCCGTCCCCTCGCCGATGCCCGCAGGGCGGCCGAGGTCGAGGGGGTCGAGATCCGCACCTACTCGGTGATCTACAAGATCACCGAGGAGCTTCGCGCCGCGATGGAGGGCATGCTCGAGCCGGAGGAGGTCGAGGAGTCGGTCGGCGAGCTCGAGGTGCTCGAGCTGTTCAAGGCGTCGAAGGTTGGCACGATCGCCGGCTCGCGCGTGAACGAGGGCAAGATCGCCCGCGACGCCGACGTCCGGGTCGTTCGCGACGGGACCGTCGTCTGGACCGGCAAGGTCAGGTCGCTGCGGCGGTTCAAGGATGACGTCAAGGAGGTCGAGGCCGGCCAGGAGTGCGGCGTCACGCTCGACGGCTTCGCCGACGTCAAGGTCGGTGACATCCTCGAGATCTTCACGGTCAAGAAGGTCGAGAAGACGCTCGGCTAGTCCCCCCGGTTGCCGCCGCGGCCTAGGCTGGGGGCGATGTCGGATCCGGGCGCCTTCGTCTGCGTGATCGAGGCCCACCTGCTGGTCGAGGACTCGGGCAGCCTGAAGTCGAAGCGCAAGGTCGTCCGCTCGCTCAAGGATGCGATCCGCAAGCGCTTCGGCGCCTCGGTCGCCGAGGTCGGTGGGCACGACGCCTGGCAGCGGTCGACCCTGCTGGTCGCGATCGCGGGCGGCCCCGAGGTAGCGGAGCGGGCGGAGGTGGTCGAGCGGTTCATCGCCGCCCGCTGCCCGGACGGGTCGAGCTTCGAGCGCCACCTGCGGAGCCTCGAGGACCTTCGGGGCTGAGCGCGGGCGCCCTCGCCGCGGCCACTAGACTGCCCGGCGATGACTACCTCGCGGATGCGGCGCGTCAACGAGGTCATGAGGGAGGTCCTGGGGACGGCGATCAGTTCTGAGCTGCAGGATCCCCGCATCGGATTCGTGACCGTTACGGCAGTCGACACCAGCCCCGACCTGAGGCACGCTCGTGTCTTCGTCAGCGTGCTCGGAAGCGAGCACGAGCGCGAGCAGACGCTCGCGGCGCTGCGCTCCGCGCACGGCCTGCTGCAGGGGGTCGTCAACGCCGAGCTGCGCCTGAAGCGGACCCCGGCGCTGAGCTTCGAGTACGACCCGAGCATCGAGCGGGCCGACCGGATCACGCGGATGCTCGACTCGCCGGAGCCAGAAGCGGCAGAATGAGCGGCGTGGGGGCCAAGGGGACCGAGGAGATCGCGGCGGTGAGGAGCGAGATCGCCGCGCGGCTGCGTTCGGGGGAGCGCTTCCTGCTGACCACCCACGAGGGGCCCGACGGCGACGCCCTCGGCTCGCTGCTCGGCCTGCACGGGATCCTCACCCAGCTCGGCAAGGACTCGGTCATGTTCCTGGCCGAGAAGGAGTTCCCGCTGCCGGTCGAGTACCGGTTCATGCCGCTGCAGGAGGTCTTCCACGAGCCGCCCGCCGACCTCAGCGACCGCACCGTGGTCTTCCTCGACTGCGGCAACATCGAGCGGATGCCGGTCGACTGGCTCAAGAACGGCGTCGAGATCCTCAACATCGACCACCACCACGACAACACCCGCTTCGGGGCGATCAACCTGGTCGATGAGTCCGCCGCCTGCACCGCCGAGATCATCTTCGAGCTCGCCGCCGACCTCGGCGCCGAGATCACGCCGGAGATCGCCACCGCCCTGTACGTCGGGCTGATCACCGATACCGGCATGTTCATGTACGAGAACACCAACGCCCGCAGCCACCAGGTCGCCGCTGCGCTGATCGAGGCCGGGGTCGCGGTGAACGAGATCTACCGCCGCCTGTTCGAGCGGGTGCCGACCGAGAAGCTGCTGCTGCTCGCACGGTCGCTGGGCCGCGTCGAGCGCCGGCTCGACGGCGCGCTGTCGACCACCTACATCTCGGCCGAGGACTACGAGGTGACCGGCGCCGACGAGGTCCTGACCGAGGGGATCATCGACTTCATCCGGGCGCTCGAGGGAACCGCCGTCGCGGCCGTGATCCGCGACCGGGCCGACGGGGAGGGGGTTGCCCGCAAGGTCAGCCTGCGCTCGACCGATGGAGCCGTCGACGTCTCCGAGATCGCCCGCAAGATGGGCGGCGGCGGCCACCGGCGCGCGGCCGGCTTCTCAACCGATCTCAGCTACGAGGAGCTGGTCGAGCTGCTGCAGGCGGAAACCGTCGCCCAGCTTGGCTGAGCCGCCGCCCGCACCGGCCGCGGGCTTCCTGCTGGTCGACAAGCCCGCGGGCCGCACCTCGCATCAGATCGTCGCGGCGGCACGCCGCGAGCACGGTCTCAGGGCCGGGCACGCGGGCACCCTCGACCCGTTCGCGACCGGCCTGCTGGTCGTCCTGCTCGGGCAGGCAACCCGGCTGCAGCGCTACGTGCTCGGCCTCCCGAAGACGTATCTGGCGACGGCCCGGCTCGGCTGGCGCTCGAGCACCGGCGATCGCGAGGGCGTGCTGACCGAGACCGGCCGGATCCCGGAGCGGCTCGAGCTGCCCTCGGGCAGGGTCGTCCAACGGGTGCCGCTGACCTCGGCCGTGCGGGTCGACGGCGAGCGGCTCTACCGCAAGGCCCACCGGGGTGAGCAGGGCCCGGAGCGGCCGCAGCGCGAGGTCACGATCCACCGGGCCGAGCTGCTCGACTCCGATCCCGAGCAGGGGCTCGCCCGGTTCGAGATCGAGGCCTCGGCCGGGACCTACATCCGCACCCTGATCGAGGAGCTCGGCGACGCCTACTGCCTCGAGCTGAGGCGCACCGCGATCGGCCACCTGAGGCTCGCCGATGCCGGTGATCGGGTCCTGCCGGTGGAGGACCTGGTCTCCTACCTGCCGGGACGGGCGCTGAGCGCCGCGGAGGCGCGAAAGGTCGTCCACGGGATCAGGCTCCCGGCGGCGGACGACGTGGCGCCCGAGCTGCCGATCCGCCTGACGGTCGACGACCGCCTGCTGGCGATCGCGCGGGTGCGCGACGGCGAGCTCAGGACCGAGGTGGTGCTGGCGTGACAGAGTGCAGCGGCAAGCGACAGCGATCCCGATCTCCGCAGATGAGCATCCGCGTCACCAGCCTCACCGATGTCGAGCCGCGCGAGCGCCGGGTTGCGATCGGCACCTTCGACGGCGTCCACGTCGGCCACCGGGCGGTGATCGGCGATGCGGACACGGTGCTCACCTTCGAGCCGCACCCGCTGCAGGTGATCCACCCGGAGGCGGCGCCGAAGCTGATCATGCCGTTCCCGGTGAAGCGCGACGTGATCGAGGGGATCGGCGTCGAGGAGCTGGTCGTGATCCGCTTCGACCGCGAGTTCGCCTCGATCGACCCGGTCGACTTCTGCGAGGAGATCCTGGTCGGCAGGCTCGGCGCAACGCACGTATCGGTCGGGGAGAACTTCCGCTTCGGGGCGCGGGCGAAGGGCACCCCGGAGCTGCTCGTCTCGCGGCCGGAGTTCGAGACCGAGGTGGTGCCGCTGGTCGAGGTCGACGGTGAGACGGTCTCCTCGACCCGGATCCGGGCGCTGGTGCTCGCCGGTGAGGTCGCCGTCGCCGGGCGCTTTCTGGGGGCGCCGTTCATGGTCGAGGGCGAGGTGGCCGGCGGCGACAGGCGCGGGCGCACGCTCGGGTTCCCGACCGCGAACCTGATCCCCGACGACGCCCTGGTCTGCCCCGGGCACGGCGTCTACGCGGCGTTTGCGAACGGACGCCCGGCCGCGGTCAACGTCGGCGTCCGGCCGACCTTCGAGACCGGCCGGGGGCTGTTGATCGAGACCCACATCATCGACCACGACGAGGACCTCTACGGAACCACGCTCCGGGTCGCATTCGCCCGCCGGCTTCGCGGCGAGCGCCGGTTCTCGGGGGCCGAGGAGCTGGTCGCTCAGATGGAGCGCGACGTCGAGGAGGCGCGCCGGGTCTGTGCTAGCTTCTCGCGCCCGCGCTAACAGCAACCGGGGCGACCCGGAGCGGACCCCTATCCTCTTCACGCAGATGGCCCTAACCAAGGACAAGAAGGCAGAGCTCGCCGGCAAGTACGGCCGTGGCGAGAGCGACACCGGCTCGACCGAGGTCCAGGTGGCGATGCTCACCGAGCGGATCAACGAGCTCACCGAGCACCTACGCCAGCACACCAAGGACCATCACAGCCGGCGCGGGCTGCTGATGCTCGTCGGTCGCCGGCGGCGGCTGCTCCGCTATCTCGAGCGCACCGATCTCGAGCGCTACCGCGGACTGGTAGCCGAGCTCGGCCTGCGTAAGTGATCGAGGTCGGCGCCGAGGCGCCGGACTTCTCGCTCCATGACCAGGAGCTGAACAAGGTCTCGCTCGCCGACTTCGCCGGCCGCAAGTTGGTGCTCGCCTTCTATCCCGCCGACTTCAGCCCGCTCTGCAGCGATCAGCTCTCGATCTACCAGGAGGTCCTCGGCGAGATCCGCGCGCGCGACGCGGAGCTGGTCGGGATCAGCGTCGACGGGCCCCACTGCCACGCCGCGTTCCGCGCCAAGGCCGGGCTCGAGTTTCCGCTGCTGTCGGACTTCCATCCCAAGGGCGAGGTCGCCCGTAGCTACGGCACCTACCTCGAGCAGCGCGGCCACGCCGACCGCGCGCTGGTGGTGATCGATCCGGACGGCGTCGTCGCCTACTCCTACGCGGCGCCGTTCCCCGAGATCCCGGGCGCGAACCTGATCTTCGACGGCCTCGACGCGGCCTAGCGCCGGCCGGCCCCGGGCAGTGGCCGAGCTCAGCAGCGCCCCGGTGCCGGCAGCGGGCGACGACGACCACGTGCGCGGCTCCGGGCCGGGGGCGATCCTCTACATGGACCTCGCATGTCCGTACTGCGCCGCGACCTGGGCCGCGGTCCGCGAGCTTCCACTCGAGCTCTGCGTGCGCCACTTCCCGGTCGAGAGCCTGCGGCCGCGGGCGCCGGCGCTGCACGCCGCGACCGAGGCGGCGGCGACGCTCGCCGGCGAGGCCGCCTTCTGGGCGATGTGGGACTCGCTGATGGACGATCAGGGACACCAGGACGATCCGCACCTGTGGAGCCGGGCGGAGCGGATCGGCCTCGAGCCGAAGCGGTTCGACGCCGAGCGCCGCTCCGAGGCGGTCGCCGCTCGCGTCCGGCGGGACTTCCAGAGCGGCATCCGCGCCGGCGTCGCCGGCACCCCCGCCGTCCTGGTCGGCGCCCGCCTGCTCGGCGCCGAGCCGGTCGCGGCGCTGCGCGAGCTTGCGGCCGGCGGCGAGGGGCCGAGCGCCCGCCGGGTCGATCTGTAAGCTTCGCGGCGAAGCAGAGAAATCTGAAATGCAAATGGGGTCCCTCATCGGCCGGGAAACCGTTTCCCGTTGCCAGGCGCGACGGGCCCCAACGGAAGGAAAAAACGAATAGATGAGTATGTTTGACGTGAGTCGAGTCTCCGTCGAGATCGGCGGCGAGGAAATCTCGTTCGAGACCGGCAAGCTCGCCAGGCAGGCGAGCGGCGCGGTTGTCGTCCGCAGCGGGGACACGATGGTCCTCGGCACTGCGACGATGGGCAACCTGCGCGATGTGGACTTTCTGCCGCTGACGGTTGACGTCGAGGAGCGGCACTACGCGGTCGGCAAGATCCCCGGCTCCTACTTCCGGCGCGAGGCCCGTGCCGGCGAGAAGGCGACCCTGACGGCCCGGATGATCGATCGCCCCCTGCGACCCCTGTTCCCGAAGGGCTGGCACCACGAGACCCAGCTGGTCTCGCAGCCGATGTCGGTGGACCACATCCACCCCTACGACATCCTCGCGATGAACGGTGCCTCGGCCGCCCTGGCGGTCTCGCCGATTCCGGTCGCCGAGTACGTCGGTGCGGTCCGGGTCGGCAAGCTCGAGGGCGACTTCGTCGTCAACCCGCCCGAGGACAGGCACGATGAGCTCGAGATGGACCTGATCGTCTCCGGCTCCAAGGACGCGATCCTGATGGTCGAGTGCGGCGCCGACGGCGTCACCGAGGCCGAGGTGCTCGACGCCCTCGACATCGCCCACGACGAGATCAAGAAGCTGGTCGGCGCGATGGAGGAGCTGGCCGCCAAGGCCGGCAAGGAGAAGGTCGAGGTCGAGGCCCCGGTGACCGACGAGCAGCTGCTCGCCGAGATCACCGACAAGTTCGGCCCGAAGCTCGACCAGGCGACCCAGGTGCCCGAGAAGCTCGAGCGCCAGGACGCGATCGCGGCGGTCAAGGATGAGGTCGTCGAGACCCTCGCCCCCGAGACCGGTGACGAGGAGGCCGACGCGCAACGCAGCGCCGAGGTCAAGCGCCACTTCGGGATCTTCGAGAAGGACATGATCCGCAAGCGGATCGCGGTCGACAAGAAGCGTCCCGACGGCCGGGCCCAGGACGAGATCCGGCCGATCGAGACCGAGGTCGACCTCGCCCCGCGGGTGCACGGCTCGGCGCTGTTCACCCGCGGCGAGACGCAGATCCTGTCCAACGTCGCGCTTGGCACGACGCGGATGGACATGCGGCTCGACAACCTCGGCCTGAAGGAGACCAAGACCTTCTTCCACCACTACAACTTCCCGCCGTTCTCGGTCGGGGAGGCCGGGTTCATGCGCGGCCCGAAGCGCCGTGACATCGGTCACGGCGCGCTCGCCGAGCGGGCCCTGGAGCCGACGATCCCCTCGCAGGAGGACTTCCCGTACGTGGTGCGGGCGGTCTCCGAGACGCTGGAGTCGAACGGCTCCTCGTCGATGGGCTCGGTCTGCGCCTCGTCGATGGCCCTGCAGGCCGCCGGCGTGCCGGTCAGCGCACCGGTCGCGGGCGTCGCCATGGGGCTGATCAAGGAGGGTGACGACTACATCGTCCTCACCGACATTGCCGGAGTCGAGGACCACCTCGGCGACATGGACTTCAAGGTCGCCGGCACCAAGGACGGGATCACCGCCCTGCAGATGGACATCAAGATCACCGGCGTCACCTTCGAGATCCTCAAGGATGCGCTCGAGCAGGCGAACGCCGGCCGTCTGTTCATCCTCGGCAAGATGGCGGAGTCGATCGACGGGCCGCGCGAGCAGCTCAGCCCGACCGCTCCGCGGATCGAGTCGATCAAGATCGACCCGGAGAAGATCGGCGCCGTGATCGGCAAGGGCGGCGAGACGATCCGCAGCCTCTGCGAGACCTACGAGGCCGAGATCGACGTCGAGGACGACGGCACGGTCCGCGTCTACGCCGCCAACGGCGAGCTGGTCGAGGCCTGCGTCGCCGAGATCGAGATGATGACCCGCGAGGCCGAGGTCGGCGACAAGTTCACCGGCAAGGTCGTGAAGACGACCACCTTCGGCGCCTTCGTCGAGCTGGTCAAGGGCACCGACGGGCTGCTGCACATCAGCAACGTCAAGCCCGGCGAGCGGGTCGAGACCGTCGACGACGTGATCAGCCAGGGCGACGAGATCGACGTGACCGTGGTCGAGGTCGACCGCGAGCGCGGCCGGATCGGCCTGCGTCTCTCCGACGATCCCTCGGTCGCCGGCAAGACGGCCGAGGACCTGGTCGCGGTCGGCACCGGCGATCCCGCCTTCGGCGGCGGCGGCCGCGGTGGCCGCGACCGGGACCGGGGCCGAGGTGGCCGCGATCGCGATCGCGGGCGTGGGGGCCGCGGCGGCGACCGCGAACGCCGCCGCCGCGACTAGCCTCGACGAATCGAAGGCAGCAGAGAGTTGAGCGTTCTCCCGGACGGCATCGAGCTGAGCGAGCTGGACGGCGGCCTGCAGGTCGTCACCGAGGTCGTGCCCTCGGTCCGCTCGGTGACGCTCGGCCTCTGGGTGCGGACGGGTTCGAGGGACGAGGCCCCGGCGCAGGCCGGGGTCTCGCACTTCCTCGAGCACCTGCTGTTCAAGGGGACCGAGCGCCACTCGGCGATCGAGATCTCGGAGTACTTCGACGGCCTCGGCGCGGCGACCAACGCCGCGACCAGCAAGGAGACGACGCACCTGTACTCGCGCTTCGTCGACGAGCACACCGAGGCGGCGTTCGACGTGCTGGCGGAGATGTTCCTGCGGCCGACCTTCCCCGAGATCGACTCCGAGCGCGAGGTCGTGATCGAGGAGATCGCGATGTACGAGGACGAGCCCTCCGACCGGGTCCACGACGTGCTCGCCGGGGCGATCTTCGGCGACCATCCGCTCGGCCGCCGGGTGCTCGGTCGGGCCGAGGTGATCGCCGGCGTGCCGATCCCCGAGATCTCGGCCTACCACCAGGCCCGCTACGTGGCTCCGAATCTGGTCGTCTCCGCGGCGGGCAACCTCGAGCACGAGCGGATCGTCGAGCTCGCCGGCCGGTTCATGGCGCCGGGCACCGGCGATCCGGCCCCGCCCGACACCTCAGATCCCGACGCCGGCCCGCGCCTGCTGTTCTACCCGAAGGAGACCGAGCAGTACCACATCTGCTTCGGCGCTCCCGGCATCGCCCGCGACGACGAGCGCCGCTGGACCCTGGGGGTGCTCGACACGATCTTCGGCGGCTCGACCTCGTCGCGCCTGTTCCGCGAGATCCGCGAGAAGCGCGGTCTCGCCTACTCGGTCGGCACCTACGCCGACCAGTACATCGACCGCGGCATGGTCGCGATGTACGTCGGCACCCGGGCCGAGAACGTCGGTGAGGCCTGCGAGATCGTCGGCCGCGAGCTCGACCTGCTGCGTGGCGACGGGGTCGAAGCCGACGAGCTCGCCCGCGCCAAGGAGCACGTCAAGGGCCGCACGGTGCTCGCGCTCGAGTCGACGCCGGGGAGGATGAGCCGCAACGCCCGAGCAGCCCTCTTCGGGCTGCCGTTCCTGACGATCGACGAGATCATCGAGAAGGTCGACGCGGTGAGCACCGACGACGTCGTCGAGCTCGCCCGCGAGCTCTACGCCCCCGACCGCCTCTCCGCCGCCTGCATCGGCGCCGAGGAGGACCGCTTCCGCAGCGCCGTCGAGCCCGTCAGCGCAGCCCTCGCCGCCTGAGCGGCCCGCTCAGGCCGGCCCGCGGCCGCGGTGCCGTGTGCGTAGCGCAGCACACACGGAACCCGCCTGGCAACCGAGGTTGAACTTGACCCCGGATATCGGTGTCGATCTCAACCTCGGCCCATCCCTGGCGCGTCGGAGACGTCCGCCGCACGGGCGGCAGCGCCCTCTGCCTGCGGCTTTGCCTTCGCGCGAGAACCGCTAGATGCAGCCGAAGTAGACCTCGACCCGGCTGATCTTGTTGCCGTCGAAGCCGAGGATCTCGGTGTTGCGAAACCGGCTGCCGTCGGTCTTGGTGCTCTCGTAGGTGACGATCACCTCGTCACCGACCTCGAGCAGTCGCACGAACGCGAAGCCCTCGATCAGCTTGGCGTTGGGCCAGCAGCGCTCGAAGTAGGTCGCCCGGTCGATGCCGACGTCGGGCGGGGCCGAGAAGGTCAGCTCGTCGCTGAGATGCCGCTCGAGGACCGAGCGGTCGCCGGAGACGTAGGCCCCGTAGCAGTCGCGGGCGATCTGGAGCCGGTCTTGGTTGGTCATCCGCAGCCTCCTGGTGGGCGGAGCCGACGACTGTAGCCCGCGCCCGGCCGCCCGCGTAAGCTGCCGGGCATGGCTGACTCGATCAGGGTTGCGGTGGCCGGCGCCGCCGGGCGGATGGGTGCGACCGTCTGCGAGGCGGTCGAGGCGGCCGCGGGGCTCGAGCTGACCGGCCGCGCGGATCCGGAGCTCGGCGTCGAGCTCGGCGAGGTGCTCGACGACGCCGACGTGGTCGTCGACTTCACGATCCCCGACCAGGCGCTGCCGAACGCCCACAAGTGCCTGCATTCAGGTACCAGCGTGGTGATCGGCACCACCGGCTTCGACCTCGAGAAGCTGCGCAAGTGCGCCACCGATCACTGGGACGGGGGGGAGGGGGGCCGTGCCTTCGTCGCCCCGAACTTCGCGATCGGGGCGGTGCTGATGATGCGGGCCGCGCAGCTGATCGCCCCGCACATGCCCGAGGCCGAGATCGTCGAGCTCCATCACGACCGCAAGCTCGACAAGCCGTCGGGCACGGCGGCGCGGACCGCGGAGCTGATCGAGGCCGCCGGCGGCAACGTGCACGAGCCGATCCACTCGGTCCGCCTCCCCGGCCTGGTCGCCCACCAGGAGGTGATCTTCGGCGGCGAGGGCCAGACGCTCTCGGTCCGCCACGACTCGACCGACCGGCATTCGTTCATGCCCGGGGTCGTGCTCGCCTGCCGGCGGGTCGGCACGCTGCCCGATCCGCTCACGGTCGGGCTCGAGGCGTTGCTGGACTGACGCCGGGGGCGGCCGGTAGGGGCCTTTAGGCGCGGTTTGGCTGCGCTTTCCTAACCTGACTGTCTCATGCCCAGGCTCCTCGATCGAGGCGCGGAGATCGCGCTGACGCCGCGCGTCGTCCGGCTCACAGTGCTGTCGGCGCTCGCCCTGGTGGCGTTCTTCGGCGTCTACCTGTTCGCGGTGCAGACCGAGCTCGGCCAGCGCGGCGACGAGGCCGCCCTGACGGGGGTCGACCAGGTGCCCGAGCGCGCCCAGGACGCGGCGAGCAGGCTGCTGCGCACGGTCTCGATCGGCTCGCTGCTGATCGCCACCGGCGTGCTCACCGGCATCGCCCTGCTCCGGCGTCGGCCGGCGCTGCTCCTGCTCCCCGCGGCGATCATCGGTGTCAGCCTGGTCGCGACCGAGGTCTTCAAGCTCTGGCTGTTCGAGCGCCCCGACCTGGTGATCGACTCGCGGATCGCGGAGAACAGCTACCCGAGCGGTCACGCGACCGTCTTTGCGAGCATCGGCCTCGCCTTCGTCGTCGTCGCGCCGCCGCGGCTGCGTCCCTGGGCGGCCCTGCTGGCGCTGGGCCTCGCCGCGGCCGCGGGGGTGTTCACGGTGACCGCCGACTGGCATCGCCCCAGCGACGCGATCGGCTCCTATCTGCTGACCCTGGCGGTGACCGCGGCCCTGCTGGCGCTGCTCTACTCGCGGGCGCCCGGCGTCGCGACGTCGGAGCTGTCCGCCGTACCGCCGGGCCGCTCGGCGACGATCGCCCGGCGGATCGAGACCGCCGGAGCCCTCGTCGCGATCGGGCTGTTCGTCGGGGCGCTGGTCTTCGCCTCGCTCCGCTACGGGCCCGAGGTGGACTGGAACCGCTTCCACGCGGCCTACCTGCTCTCCTCGGCGGCGATCGTCGCGGTCGCGGGGCTGGTGGTCGGCTCGCTGCTGCGGGCGCTCGGGCCGGTGGCGGGGAAACCCCGCTAGCGTCCCGGGCCGACGACCGACCCGCCGACCCACACCTACGCCGACGGAGATGCAGATGAGCGACGAGCTTTCGAGGATGGACGCGACCGCGATGGCTGAGCTGGTCAGCTCCGGCGAGGCGAGCCCACTGGAGCTCGTCGACGCCGCGATCGACCGCGTCGAGCAGGTCAACGGGGAGCTCAACGCAGTCATCCACCCGCTCTTCGACGAGGCCCGCGAGGCGGCCTCCGGCGAGCTGCCCGACGGCCCCTTCAAGGGCGTCCCGTTCCTGCTCAAGGACCTCGGGGCCGCGTTCGCCGGCCAGCCGCTGCACCTGGGAATGCGGGTGCTGAAGGAGGCCAACTTCACCGCGCCGATGGACACCTACCTGGCGCAGCGCTTCCGCGACGCCGGCCTGATCACGATCGGTAAGACGAACACGCCGGAGCTCGGCATCCTGCCGACCACGGAGCCGGTCGCCTACGGAGCGACGAGCAACCCCTGGGATACGAGCCGCAGTCCGGGCGGCTCCTCCGGCGGCTCCGGCGCTGCGGTCGCCGGCGGCATGGTGCCGATGGCTCACGCCAACGACGGCGGCGGCTCGATCCGGATTCCGGCCTCGAACAACGGGCTCGTCGGGCTGAAGCCGACCCGGCAGCGGATCAGCGAGGGACCGCTGATCGGCGACAACGTCTCGGGGCTGACCGTCGAGCTCGCGGTCTCGAGATCGGTGCGCGACACCGCCCGGCTCCTCGACGCGGTGCAGGGACCGGCCCCCGGCGATCCCTACGTGGCTCCCGAGCCGATTCGCCCCTACGTCGACGAGCTCGACGACGAGCAGGCCGGCCTGCGAGTCGGGATCATGACCGCGCCGGCCGTCGAGTCCGAGGTCGACCCCGACTGCGTCGCCGCGGTCGAGGACGCTGCGAAGCTGCTCGAGTCGCTCGGCCACCACCTGACCGGCGGCTCGCTGATCGATGTGTTCGGCGGCACCGAGACCGATGCCGGGATGCAGATCCAGGACAGCTTCCTGACCCGCTGGGCCGCGGGACAGGCGGCGACGCTCGCGCAGGTCGGGATGCTGCTCGGCCGCGAGCTGACCGGCGACGATGTCGAGCCGCTGACCTGGGCGCTGGCTCGAGATCGGGCACGAGCGGGACAGCGGCCGCTACCTGCAGGACGTCTCCCTGCACCAGGGGATCAGCCGGATGATCGCCGGCTGGTACGAGGCCGGCCACGACCTGCTGCTGACCCCGACGATGGCCGAGGTCGCGCCGAAGCTGGGGGAGATCAGCGACACGCTGACCGACAACCCGATGGACGCCTTCCATCGCAGCTTCCCCTCGGGCGCGTTCACGGCGCTGTTCAACGTCACCGGACAGCCGGCGATCTCGCTGCCGCTGCACTGGACCGACGAGGGGGTGCCGGTCGGCGTCCAGCTGGTCGCGCCGTTCGGCCGCGAGGACCTGCTGATCCGGGTTGCCGCGCAGCTCGAGCGGGCGCAGCCCTGGGCGGATCGGGTGCCGCCGGTGTTCGCCGGCTGATCGAAGTGGCCGCATCCGGCAACCGGTTCGGGGGCCGCGTACGGGCCTGGCCGGCGGTACGCTTGGCCGGATGAGCGAGTTCTCCGGCGTCATCACCGCGATGGTCACCCCGTTCGACGAGGACGGGGCGGTCGACCTGGGCGCCTGCCGCGCGGTCGCACGGCACCTGGTCGACAACGGCTCCGATGGGCTCGTGCTGGCCGGGACGACCGGCGAGTCGCCGACCCTCGACGACAGCGAGAAGCTGGCGATCCTCGGTGCGGTCCGCGACGAGCTCGGGCCCGGCGCGCAGCTGATCGTCGGCGCCGGCTCCAACGACACCAGGCACTCGGTCGAGCTGACGCGGGCGGTGACGGCCGCCGGCGCCGACGGCGTCCTGATCGTCACCCCCTACTACAACCGCCCGAACCCGGCGGGCGTCAGGGCCCACTTCGAGGCCTGCGCGGAGGCCACCGAGCTGCCCCTTATCGTCTACAACATCCCCTCCCGCTGCGTGGTCAACATCCCGCCCGACGACCTCGCCGCGCTCGCGACGATCGACAACGTGGTCGCGGTCAAGCAGGCCAATGACGCCGAGCTCGGTCCGATCGAGGGCCTCGACCTGCTCGCCGGCAACGACAACGTCCTCTTGCGCTGCCTCGAGGGCGGCGGAGCCGGGGGGATCCTGGTCGCCAGCCACATCGTCGGGCCGCGGATGCGCGAGATCTGCGATGCGGTGGCGGCCGGGGACATCGACGGCGCCCGTGCGATCGACGCCGAGCTGCAGCCGCTCTACGAGGCGCTCGGCGTGACCACGAACCCGATCCCGATCAAGACCGCGCTGGCGATGCTCGGCATCTGCTCGGAGCGGATGCGGTTGCCGATGGTCCCGGCGAGCGACGCGGAGCGGGCGACGATCCGCGGTGCCCTCGAGCGGCAGGACCTGCCGGCGGCCGCATGAGCGAGCCGACGCTGCGGATCCTGCCCCTCGGGGGGCTCGGCGAGATCGGCAAGAACATGATGGTCGTCGAGCTCGACGGCCGGATCGTGATCGTCGATACGGGCCTGATGTTCCCGACCGCGGAGATGCTCGGCATCGACCTCGTCCTGCCGGACTTCTCCTACCTGCGCGACCGGCTCGACGACATCGAGGCGATCGTCCTCACCCACGGCCACGAGGACCACGTCGGCGCGCTCCCCTACGTGCTCAGGGAGATCGGGATTCCGCCGGCGATCTACGGCGGCCGGCTGACCGTCGGCCTGGTCCGCAGCAAGCTGGAGGAGCACAAGCTGAAGGACGTCCCGATCGAGGAGATCGAGGCCGGCGAGCGACGCAAGGCCGGGCCGTTCGAGATCGAGACCGTGCACATGTCGCACTCGATCCCGGACGCCCGGGCGGTCGCTCTACACACCGAGCTCGGGACGATCCTGGTCACCGGCGACTACAAGTTCGATCAGACGCCGGTCGACGGGCGGCCCGCCGACGTCTCCCGGCTGGCGGCGCTCGGCGCCGAGGGGCTGCTCTGCCTGTGCGGTGACTCGACCAACGCCGATCGGCCCGGGGTCGCTCCCTCGGAGTCGAGCATCGGCCCGGCCCTGCTCGAGACCTTCTCGCGCTGCGAGGGCCGGATCATCGTCACCTGCTTCGCCTCGAACCTGCACCGGGTCCAGCAGGTGGTCGATGCGGCGGTGGAGTTGGACCGCAAGGTGGCGCTGGTCGGGCGCTCGATGCGGAAGAACTTCAACATCGCCCGCAACCTCGGCATCACCAACGCTCCCAAGGGCCTCTTGATCCAGCCGCGCGAGATCGAGGACTACCCGGACGAGGACGTGATCGCGATCTCGACCGGCTCCCAGGGCGAGCCGCTGTCGGCCCTGCGGCGGATGGCGGCCGGCGAGCACCGCGACGTCGAGCTGCACTCCGGTGACACGGTCGTCTTCAGCGCCACGCCGATCCCGGGCAACGAGCGCTCGGTGAACGAGACGATCGACCGGATCTT
This sequence comes from uncultured Solirubrobacterales bacterium, assembly GCA_963700785.1. Classification (GTDB taxonomy): domain Bacteria; phylum Actinomycetota; class Thermoleophilia; order Solirubrobacterales; family 70-9; genus CAXMST01. Next base: position 11,451 of record CAVOYZ010000016.1, on the reverse strand, counting down.
CGAGATCGGCGCCCGGGTGATCACCGCCAGGGACGCCCCGATCCACGCCTCAGGCCACGGCTGGCAGGAGGAGATCAAGCTGATGCTGAACCTGACCAAGCCGAAGTACGTGATGCCGGTCCACGGCGACCACAAGCGGCTGCGGCTGCACGCGCAGCTGGCGGAGTCGGTCGGGGTCCCGGCCGAGCGGATCTTCAAGTCGAAGAACGGCATCCCGCTCGAGATCACCGCGCAGGGCGCGCGGCTCGGCGACGACATCGGGGCCGGGGTGATCTTCGTCGACGGCGTCGACATCGGCGACCCCGACGACGTTGCGCTGCGCGATCGCCGCGCTCTCTCCGCCGACGGGCTGTTCATCGTCGTCGCGACGGTGTCGGGGGAGTCGGGGGAGCCGGTCGCCGATCCCGAGGTGATCATTCGCGGCGTGCCGTTCCTCGCCGAGAACGAGATCGCCGAGCTGATCGAGGACGTGCAGGACGTCGTCGACGAGTCGCTGGAACGCGCCGCGGACCCCGGTCGCGAGCTGGCGCTGATCCAGCAGGACCTCCACGACGACGTCGCGGGCTTCGTCTACGACCGGCTCAAGCGCCGCCCGATGGTGCTCCCGGTGATCGTCGAGGTCTGAGCCGGCGGAAAAAACTTGGCCCGCCGGACCAGGGAGGGGGGTCCGACGGGCCGAATTGGCTCAGGCTGGGCCAATCTGATGCCCGCTGCGGCCGTATGTTTCAGGGTGGGCTCGCCGCGGGCCTTGTCTCGTCCTGCCCACATGGTCGACGGCGCCGATAAACCGCGTCTTAAGCGGGCTGAAGTCTTTGCTCAATCTTCGGCCAGCGGTAGCGACACCTCGAAGCTGGCTCCGCCGCTGCCGGAGCGCCCGGCGCTGACCTCGCCGCCGTGGGCGATCGCCACCGCGCGGACGATCGACAGGCCGAGGCCGGTCCCGTCACCGTTCGACGAATGCCGATCGGCGGGGCCGGCGCCGCGCACGAACCGCTCGAAGACCTGCTGCTCCATGCCGTCCGGGAGGCCGGGTCCGTCGTCGGCGACCTCGATCCGCGCGTTGCCGTTCTGACGGCTGAGTCGGATCTCGACCCGGGTCCCGGAGGGGGTGTGGCGGACGGCGTTCTCGAGCAGGTTGACGACCAGGCGGTGGAGCTCGTCCGGGTCGCCCTGGAGCTCCGCCCCGGGCTCGATCTCGGCGCTGAGTCGATGGTGGTCCTCGGCGACCGGACGGACCTCCTCGACGGCCTCGCAGGCGATCACCGAGAGGTCGCACTCGATCGGCTCGCCGCGCCGGCCGGCGTCGGCGCGCGCGAGGATCAGCAGGTCGCCGACCAGGCGACTCATCCGCTTCGAGCTGCGCAGGGCCGAGCGGGCGGCGGCCTGCTCGTCCTCGTCGGCGTCGGTCAGCGAGCTCTCGAGCAGCTCGAGGTTGGCGAGGACGCTGGTCAGCGGCGTGCGCAGCTCGTGCGAGGCGTCGGCGACGAACTCGCGCTGTCGCTTGACCGTGCTCTCGGCCTCGGTTCTGGCCGCATCGAGCTGCCTCAGCATCTCGTCCAGGGTCCGCGCCAGCTCGGCCACCTCGTCGTCGCTCTCGGGCTGGGGGATCCGCATCGACGGGTCGCGCGTGCCCGCGATCCTGCGGGCGGTTCCGGTCAGCGCCGCGATCGGCTGCATCGCGCGGTTGGCGACGGTCATCCCCGCGGCGACCGCGAGCAGGGTGCCGACCAGGACGCCGCCGCCGAGAAACAGCCAGAGGCGGCCGGTCGTCGCGTCGACGTTGGCGCGCGACTGCGCGTACTGCACGTATAGGGCCCCGCCGAGGTTGTTCTGGCCGATCAGCTCCGAGGCGACCCGCAGCGATCCGGCTTCGCGGATGCCCCTCGTGTCGGGGGGCCCGAGATCGGAGTCGTCGGGGGTCGCGAAGCTCGCGTTGCCGGCCTGGTCGACGATCCTGATCTCGGCGTGGTTGGTCATCGCGATCTGCTTCAGGTCGTCGCGGGTGACCCCCGAGGCCCCGCTGCCGTTGCCCAGCGCCACCGCGAGCCCGACCGCCGTGCCCTGGACGTCGGCGCGGAAGTCGGCCTCGATCCTGTTGCTGACCAGGCGCCCGACGACGATCGCGAAGGCGATCAGGATCACGGCGGTCAGCGCACCCGAGAAGACCGCCAGCCTGATCCGCACCGGCTGGCGCCGCAGGCTGGCCATCGTCGAGCGCACCGGTCTCACGGCCGCACCACGTACCCAGCCCCGCGTTTGGTGTGGAGGACACGGGCCTCGCCCTCCTGCTCGAGCTTCCGTCGCAGGTTGCTGATGAAGACGTCGATCGTGTTGGTCATCGAGGTCGGGTCATAGCCCCAGACCTCCTCGAGCAGCCGTTCGCGGGAGATCACGAGCCGCTGGTTGCGCATCAGGAACTCGAGCAGCTCGAACTCGCGGGCGGTGAGGTCGAGGGCGCGCTCACCACGCATCACCTCGCGGGTGTCCGGGTTCAGGCTCAGGTCGCCGACGCGCAGCGAGGCGCTCCCGCGCGGCGGCCGGCGCCGCATCAGTGCCCGCAGGCGGGCGAGCAGCTCCGCCCGCTCGAACGGCTTGGTCAGGTAGTCGTCGGCCCCGGCATCGAGGCCGCGGACGCGGTCGTCGGTGTCGGTGCGGGCGGTGAGGATCAGGATCGGGACGTCGCTCTCCTCGCGCAGCTGCCGGCAGACCTCGACTCCGTCGAGCTTCGGCAGGCCGAGGTCGAGCACGACCATGTCGGGCGAGAAGTCGCGGGCGGTCTCGAGCGCCTCCTCGCCGTCGAGAGCGGTGCGGACCTCGTGGCCCTCCTGACGCAGCGAGCGCCGTAGGACGTCGGCGATCTCGTCGTCGTCCTCGACCACGAGTACGCGACCGACCATTGAGTCAGCTTCGTTCACCTGACCAATCTTAAAGATCAACCTTCACGCTTTCTAAGGCGGGCGCTCGCCCGGTGCGCCGGTTGCGCAGGGGACGGGCGCCCGGCGTCGAAGGGGTGCCCACGAATGTCATTGATCCCGTCCCTGCGCTCAGACAAGCGCGGCGGAGCAGGCTCCAGGCGTGGGGGACGCTCCGGCGCGCGCAAGCCTGCGCGCAAGCCGCGGCCCAAGCCGCCGAAGAGATCGGCCCGCAGCGTGTCGCCGCGGGAGCTCGAGCAGCGACATCTCGACCTGATCGGCCTCGGCTGTCTCGCCGTCGCGCTGTATCTCGGATTCGTCCTCTACGGGGGCTGGGACGGGGGCAAGGTGGGGGAGGCGCTCGAGACCGCCCTGACCTGGCTCGCCGGGGCGGCCGCCTACGCGCTGCCGATGATCCTGGCCGGAGTCGGTGCCGCATTGGTGATGCGGCCTTTCGTCCGCTACCCGGGCGCGCTCAACGCGGGCGCGGTGCTGCTCGTCGCCGGCCTGCTGCTCGCCTTCGCCGCCGAGACCGCAGGGCTCGGGCCCGATCAGCCCGTCCGCGGCAACGAGTACTTCAGCCCCGACTACTTCACCGAGCACGGCGGCGCCGTCGGCGAGGTCCTCTACTGGGCCGCAGCGACGCTGTTCCAGGCCGTCGGGGCGCACATCATCGCGGTGCTGATGGTGGTCAGCGGGCTGCTGCTGCTCAGCGGTCGCCCGATCGCCGGCCTGCTGCGCTCCGGCGCTGCGGCCGGCCGCCGGGCGCGAGATGCGACCGGCGATCTGGCGCGGACCGCGAGACAGGTGCGGGGCGGGCCGGCCGCGGACCGCGGCGAGCAGCTCACCTACCCGGTCGGCGCCCACGACCCGCGGACCGAGACGATCTTCGAGGAACCAGGCGAGACGATCGATCTCGAGGAGGAGGAGGAGGCAGTCGCCGAGCCGGGCCCCGCCGCGGCGACGGACGAGACCGCGGCGATCGACGAGCCCGCGACCGCGGGCGAGGGGGTCGACGCGGTCGAGGTTGCGGGTGACCCCGGCGCCGCGGCGGCGCTGCCCGAGGGGCCGGCGGAGATCGAGATCGCGCGGACGCCGATGGGGGCGCGGCGAACTGAAGGCGGCATCACCGAGTCCGAGGAGATCGACTACAAGCTGCCGCCGACCAAGGTCCTGCGCCGGGGCGGCAAGGACCACGGTCCCGACAAGCGCGACATGGAGGCAACCGCGCGGGCCCTGCTCGAGGCCCTCGGGCACTTCGGGATCGAGGCGCAGCTCGTCGGCACCGTCACCGGACCGCACGTGAGCCGCTTCGAGCTGCAGCTGGCGCCGGGCACGAAGGTCGGGAAGATCGCTCAGCTCAAGGACGACCTCGCCTACGCGCTCGCCTCGACCGACATCCGGATCCTCGCCCCGATCCCGGGCAAGCGGGCGGTCGGGGTCGAGGTCCCTAACAGCAAGCGCAAGCTGGTCCGGCTCGGCGACATCTACCAGGGTCGGCCGAAGGACTCCAGCCCGCTCGCCTGCTGGCTCGGCAAGGACATCTCCGGGCAGGCGATCTGGACGGACCTGGCGAAGATGCCGCACATCCTGATCGCCGGCACGACCGGCTCGGGCAAGTCGGGGTGCGTGAACACGATTCTCACCTCGATGCTCCTGCACAGCTCCCCGAACGAGCTGCGGCTGGTGCTGGTCGACCCCAAGCAGGTCGAGCTCAACCACTACGACTCGGTCCCGCACCTGCTGACTCCGGTCGTCACCTCGCCGCGGATCGCGGCGAACGTGCTCGAGAACCTGATCGGCGAGATGGAGTCCCGCTACTCGGTGATGGGTGAGGCGCGGGCGCGGAACCTCGATGAGCTGAACAAGACCCGGGCCGCCAAGGGCGAGCCCGCCCTGCCGCACATCCTCTGCGTGATCGACGAGCTTGCGGATCTGATGATGGTCGCTCCGGCCGAGGTCGAGGACGCGATCATCCGCCTCGCGCAGAAGTCGAGGGCGGTCGGCATCCACCTGATCCTCGCGACCCAGCGGCCGTCGACCGACATCATCACCGGCACGATCAAGGTCAACATTCCGGCCCGGATCGCCTTCGCGGTCGCCTCGCAGATCGACTCCAGGGTGATCCTCGACCAGGGCGGGGCCGAGTCGCTGCTCGGCCAGGGCGACATGCTGTTCCGGCCGGTCGGCTCATCGAAGCTGCAGCGGGTGCAGGGCGCGTTCATCACCGAGGAGGAGATCGCCAAGGTCGTCTCCTGCTGGAGCCGCCAGGGTCAGCCGAACTTCGATGTCGAGCTGCTCGAGGCGCGGCCCGAGCCCGATCCGGATCCGAACGGCGGCGAGTTCAGCCCCGACGAGGACGATCTGCTCGAGGACGCGATCAGGATCTGCGTCGAGACCGACACGGCCTCGGTCTCGATGATCCAGCGCCGGCTCCGGGTCGGCTACACCCGCGCCGGCCGCTTGATCGACATGCTCGAGCGTCGCGGCGTGATCAGCGGCTACGAGGGCTCGAAGCCCCGCCAGGTGCTGATCAGCCACGCCGACGTGCCGCGGATCCTCGCCGGCGGCCCGGCCGCCGATGACGGCGACGGGCCCCCGACCGGCGAGGCCGAGCCCGCACCGGTCTCGCACTGAGGGCGCAGCGATGCTGCCGCCCCCGCAATACTGAGCGTCGATGAGCCCCGCAGACGGCCGCATTGAGATCGGGGCGACGCTCCGCGATGCGCGTCGCCGCTACGGGATGGAGGTCCGCGAGGTCGAGGAGCGGACCAAGATCCGCGCCAAGTACATCCGGGCGCTCGAGAACGAAGATTGGGAGACGCTTCCCGCGCCCGCCTACGTGCGCGGCTTCCTCCGCACCTACGGGCAGGTGCTCGGCCTCGACGGGGAGATGCTCGTCGACGAGTACCGGCGGCGCTACGGGGACGCGGAGGCCGTTGCCGGCTCGCCGCCGTCGGAGTCGCCGCTCAGCGCGCGGCAGCGCTCCGGGGCGGAGCGACGCTTTCCGCGCGCGGCGGTGATCGTCGCGGCGCTCGCCGCGATCGTCGTCGTCTTGATCCTGATCGGACTGCTCGGCGGCGGGGATGACTCCTCCCCGGAGACGACCCCCGCGGGCGGCAACGGCAAGCAGGCGAAGAAGGCGGCGAAGCAGATCAAGAAGCAGAGCGAGAAGCAGGGCGGCGGGCTCAGCCCCGAGGACCTGTCGCTGCGGGCGCTGACGGCCGTCGAGGTCTGCCTGGTCGCCGGCAGCGATACGACGCTGATCGACAATCTGCTGCTCCAGGCCGGGACCAAGGAGCAGTTCAGCGGCGACAAGCGCTACCGCCTGACGCTCGGCCCCGGCAGCGTAAAGCTCGTCGTCGGCAAGAACGAGAAGAAGCTCGAGGTGACCGAGGACGCGAGCTTCGAGGCCGATTCGAAGGGCATTCGCGACATCGAGTACCGCGGGCCCGGCTGCCCATGAGCGGGGCCGAGTCGGCGGTCCGGGCGGGGATCATCGTCACCGGGACCGAGGTGCTGACCGGGAGGACGAGCGACCGCAACGGACCCTGGGTCTCCGAGCGGCTCGGTGAGCTCGGGGTGGAGGTCGCGCATCTCACCGTGGTCGGCGATCGGCCCGAGGATCTCGAGGCGGCGCTGAGCTTCCTCGCCGAGCGCGGGATGGACCTGATCGTCACCACCGGCGGCCTCGGGCCGACAGCCGACGACCTGACCGCGGAGGTCGTCGCCCGCTTCGCGGGTCGTACGCTGCGCCTCGACGAGTCGATGGAGGCGAAGATCACGGCGATCATCGAGGAGTTCGCGCGGCGGATGAAGTTCGACCCCGAGGGGGTCAGGGAGGGCACCCGAAAGCAGGCGATGGTCCCGGAGGGAGCGATCGCCCTCGACCCGGTCGGCACCGCCCCGGGGCTCGTGGTTCCGGCCGGCGAGGCGGTGGTGATCGTGCTCCCGGGACCGCCGCGCGAGCTTCAGGGGATGTGGGAGCGGGCGATCGCCACCGATCAGGTCGCCGCGCAGATCGAGCGCGCCCCGGCCCTGCAGACGGCGTCGATGAAGATGTTCGGCGTGCCTGAGTCGACCCTGGCGAAGAGCCTGCGGGAGATCGGGGCCGAGCTGCCGATCGAGCGACTCGAGATCACGACCTGCCTGCGCCGCGGCGCCGAGCTCGAGATCGACGTCCGCTATCTCGCCGACGACCACGGACTGCTCGAGGGCCTGTTCACCGGTCTCCGGGTCCGCCACGAGAGCTTCATCTACACGGAGCGGGGCGAGACGATCGACGATCTCGTCGCCGCGGCGCTCTCGGGCCGGCGCCTGGCGCTGGCAGAGTCGTGCACCGCGGGGCTGCTCGCGGCGCGGATCACCGACCGGCCCGGGTCCTCCGCATATTTCACCGGCGGCGTCGTCGCCTACTCGAACGAGGCGAAGGCGGAGCTGCTCGACGTGCCGGAGGAGCTGATCGCAACCCACGGGGCGGTATCGCCCGAGGTCGCGCTGGCGATGGCCGATGGTGCCCTGGCCCGCTTCGGCGCCGACACCGCCGTCGGCGTCACCGGCGTCGCCGGGCCCGACGGCGGCACCGAGGAGAAGCCGGTGGGCTACGTCTGCATCTGCGTGAAGACCGCCGAGGGCCGCGTGCTGGCCCGCGATCCGAAGCTGCCCGGCGGCCGCGGCGACGTCCGCGACCGCTCGGTGAGCGTCTCCCTGCACATGCTGCGCAGGCTCCTGCGCGGCGAGGAGCTGCCGCTTTGAGCGACGCGCCCGAGCCGTTCGAACCGAGGTTCGCGGCCGGGGTGCTGGATCAGCTGCGGGCCCGCCTGCGGGCGACGCGCTGGGCGATCCGCCGCGGGCGACCTCGGCCGCGCTCCCGGCCTGGCTCGTGCCCCGCCACCGGCTCTGGAGCGACTGCGCGGGGGAGATCGAGCTGCTCAGCGGCGATCTGATCGCCTTCCTGCAGGGCCTCGCTCAGCCCGCCGCTCAGCGCTTCCGTTCCCCTTGCGACGTACGCGCTCGCAGCCGCGGGTCTTGTCGCCCGGGCCGACCTTCTGGGCTTCGTCCCGGCCCCTGCCGCAGCGGAGGACGTCCTTGCCGGGGCCGCCGATCAGGACGTCCTTGCCGGGGCCGCCGATCAGGACGTCTCTTCCCGGGCCCCCGACGAGCAGGTCGTCGCCGCTGGCGCCGCGTAGGCGGTCTCGGCCGGGGCCACCGAGCAGGCGGTCGCCCATGCCGCGACCGAACAGCCTGTCGTCGCCGCGGCGGCCCTCGATCCCGTCCGGCTCTGGGGTGCCGGGCAGCGTGTCGTTCTCGGCCCCGCCGAAGATCAGGTTGTAGAAGCCGTCGCCGGGGTCGAAGTCGATCAGGAGCGACTGTGGTTGGCTGATCGCAACAGGGACGTTGTCGTTCTCGATCGCCACCTGAATACGAACCCGCTCGCCCTGATCCTCCGAGGAGGCGATCAGCTCCGCGGGCATCTGGATCTCGATCCTGCCCGTCGTTCGATCGAAGCTCCCGCCCGAGAACTGGGTCCCGTTCTCGACCGTTACCTCGGGTCTGGCGTACGGGTCCGTGAGTCGCGCCTGCAGCGCCGGCGTGATCCTCACCAGTCCGCGCAGCGTGACGACGACGTAGTCGCCCGTGTCGTCGACGCCCGGCTTCGCCAGTTCGATCGGGGCGAGCGCGAGGCTGTGAAAGGTCTGTACGACCCAACCCGTCACCACTCTTTCGGCATCCCTGTCGCCGCGGGACGTGAGCAGCTCGGGAAGCCCGTCGCCGGTCTCGTCGGGGATAGTGTCGACGAGGTCGAGGCCCGTAAAGCGGAATCTGCTTAAGAAGTACTGGGGCCACCACTCGCCAGGGTCGGCCAAGTCCTGAGCGCCGGTCAGCCACATGAACTGGGGGTCGGTGAGGTCGTCCTTGCCATCTCCGTCCATGTCCCCGATGTCGGTCAGCTGACGCCCCACGTCCTCGAGCAGCTTTCCCTCGCCGGGTTGGGGATCGCTCACGTCCCGGTCCGTGCCGCTGCCGCCCACGTAGACGAGGAAGGTCGAACCACCGCTGGAGACCGAGAGGTCACGGCGCCCGTCTCCGTTGACGTCGCCGACGATCCGGGCCCCGAAACTGGTCGGCCAGCGATAGATCGAGCCCCGACCCGCTGTGGCCATGTCAGAGAGATCGCTCGACTCCCCGGGGCGGAAGTCCATAACGGTCGTCGCTGCTCCAGGCGTACCCCTGCCGGCGTTACCCGTGAAAACCACGAGCTCGTCGGCGCCGTCGGAGTCGAGGTCGCCGGGTGCCGCGAGCGTCGGCGTGCTGTCGCTGTCGGCGGTGTCGAACGTCTCGAACAGGGGGCCGCCCGCCGCGGCGTCGAACGTCTGGCCGGCCGGGTCGTCGGGTGAGAAGAAGACCTGGGCCCGCTTGTACGGCGAGAAGGCGATGTCCCCCCGCCCGTCGCCGTCGACGTCACCGGGCCCCAGCAGTCCCCCCGTCCTGGAGACGCCGGCGTTGGCGATCCGGAACCCGGCGCTCCCGAGGCTTTCTACGTCGACGGTCGCCCCGTCGTCTCTGCCGAAGACCACGAAGACGTCGTCCCCGTCGGAGACGGCAAGCTCGGCGCGGTCGTCGCCGTTGAGATCGGAGATCCCGGCGATCTCAGTCCGCGTCAGGTCCACCGGTGCCAGTACCCGGAATGCCGTCGAGGCCTCCGAGCTGCCCGGGCTGGAGGCCTCGCCCCGCTTCACCCAGACTGCGTCGAGGTCATCGGGAACGAAGCGCGGGCCGGGGGCGATCGCGACCTCGCCGATGCCGTCCCCCGTCATGTCACCCACCGGGCGGGCGTTGATCCGGTCGAACGGTCCCGCCCCGGGTGCGAACTCCGGGAACCCGAACCGGACCTCGCCGGCGTTGCGTGAGTCGCCCAGGCTCGCGGGAGACTGCTCCGCGCCCCAGTTGAGCAATCCGGCGACCGCGACGGCCGTTGCTCCCACCCTGATCCGCCCCTTCAAGCCCACCATTGCGTTCAGTCTAGAGGCCATCGATCGGTCTGCCGGCCACCGCCGGTGGCGGTGGCCGGTCAGTGATCCGCCCCTGCAAGCGCCTCCAGCATCGCCTCGGGAGCCTCCTCGGGGACCCAGTGGCCGACCCCCGCCAGCTCGCGGACCTCGAGACGGGGAGCGTTGGCCTCGGCCCCGCGCAGGCTCTCGGCCCGGATCACGGGATCGTGCTCGCCGACCAGCAGCACGGTCGGCTGGGTCAGGGTCCGGTCGGCGTAGGCGCCACGGGCTATCTCGCCGAACTCGCGGGTCAAGAACGTCCGGTAGAGGGCGACGCAGGCGCGCGCCCGATCGGGCTCCGACCACTGCGAGACGAAGGTCTCGAGGTCCGCGGCGCTGAAGGTGTCGGGGCGGGTCGCACCGCGGGTCAGAATCGCCCGCATGAAGGCCGGGACGCGCTGCACGACCTGTTGTCCGGTCAGCGGCGAGGCGATCACGAACATGTACCAGAAGCGGGCCAGCAGTCCGAGCCGCTCCGCGATCCCCGCTTGGTCGGCGCGGACCCACGGGTGGCTGATTCCAGCGGCGACATAGTGACTGACGCGCTCGGGCTCCCTCAGGCAGATCTGAAAGCCCGCAAAGCCGCCCCAGTCGTGGCCGGCGAGCCGGAAGCGCTCGAGCTCGAGCGCGTCGGCGAGGGCGAGCACGTCGTCGGCGAGGTCGGCCTTGAGATAGCTGCCCGCCGGCGCGTCGGTCCAGCCGAACCCGCGCAGGTCGGGGCAGATCACCCGGTAGCGGTCGCTGAGCGGGCCGATCACGTGGCGCCAGACCCACCAGTGCTCGGGCCAGCCGTGCAGCATCAGCAGTGGCTCAGCGTCCTGTTCGCCGGCGCTGGCGACGTGCATGCGGATCCCGTTGACCTCGACCCAGTCATGGGCGGTGTCCCCGAGCTCCGGGATCGGGCGACTCATTGGCGCAGACTAGAGGCAGTCCGGTCGCTGCGCGTGACCCAAGCGCGCCGTCGGCTCGGATACGGTCGTCGCGATGAGCGGCACGGCTACGGCCACGGCCACCAATCGCCCGACGGCGCGCCTCTTCTGCGCGCTCGATCTGCCCGAGCCGTTGATCGGACGGATCACCGGCTGGCAGGCCGGAGCGGCGGCGCAGAACGATCGCCTGCGCCCGGTGCGCCCCGACGCCCTGCATGTGACGCTGGCCTTCCTCGGCGAGCGCCCGCGGGCTGAGATCGCGGAGATCGCCGCGCTGCTCGCGCGCCTCGAGCAGCGTCCGGTGGATGGGCTCCTGCGTCCCGAGCCGGTTCCGGTCCCCAGGCGTCGGCCGCGGCTGCTTGCGCTTGAGGTCGAAAGCGCCGCGGCGATCCGCCTGCAGGCCGAGCTGAGCGCGGGCCTGGTCACGCTCGGGGCCCTGGGGCCCGAGCAGCGCCCCTACTGGCCGCATCTGACCGTGTTCCGCCTCCGTAGGCCGGCCGCCGGCCGCCGGATCCGCCTCGGAGCTGGGCCGGAGCCGCTCGCGGACGGAGACGGGGA
>CAVOYZ010000015.1:0-30144 GCA_963700785.1 uncultured Solirubrobacterales bacterium | reverse complement strand
GCGTGGAGCCGGTCGCGCCCGCTGTCGCCGAGCAGGCAGTCGCGGCCGGGGCCGGCCTTGATCCGGTCGTTCCCGCTCATCCCCCTGATCCGCTGGTTGCCGGCTCCGCCCTTGAGCCGATCGCCGGCGCGGGTCCCGGCGAGAAGCTCGGCTCGGCCCGCCGAGCGGCCGCACCGAGCATGGCGCCCCGCGCCGCCCTTGCCCCGGCCCGAGCCCCGCTTGCCGTTCTCGCCGGCCCAGTTCTCGAGCAGCTCGCCGCAGGCCGCGCTCGCGGCGCCCTGCGAGGCCTGGCTCGCGGCACCGGGCTCCGCGACCACGTTGTCGCTGGCGCTGGCGCCGCTCATCGAGGGCTTGATCCCGCTGCCCTCGGGCGAGCCCGAGTACTTGCTGCTGGTCGACCAGACGCAGTTGCGGCGGGCGACGTTGCCGCTGCCGGTCGGGCCCTGCCAGTGCGACTCGACGTTGTAGCGGATCTTCGAGTTGCTGATCACGTTGCCCTCGACGACGTTGCGGTCGGAGGAGGAGCTGCTGCCGCCGCCGAAGATCACGCCCTGGCCGTTGCCGTCGATCACGTTGCCGGTGACCAGCGAGTCGTCGGCGTTGGGGTAGAACTGGATGCCGCGATCGGCGTTCGCGTAGATCAGGTTGCCGCGGATCACCGTCTCACGGGCGTTGGCGATGTAGATCCCGTGATCGTGGTTGGTGGCCGGCAGCCGGCCGCAGTGATGGATCTCGTTGTTCTCGATCAGCACTCCCCGCGGCGCGGACTCGCCCGGGTAGTCGTCGATGTGGACGCAGATCGCGGTGTTGTGGTTGGTGATCTCGTTGCCGCGCAGGACGACCCGGTCGGCGTAGATCAGCGGACCGAGCAGATCGTCGGGGTTGCGACCGTCGAGCAGCAGGTTCTCGACGACGGCCCCGTCGGCGCCGGCGTTGAGCCGCAGCCTGCCGCGCAGGGTGGCGCGCTCGCCCGGGTAGCTGGTCAGCTTGACCTCGGGGGTCGAGAGCTTGAACTGGTCGGCGACGTAGGTTCCCGAGCGCAGGCACCCGGTCTCGCCCTGCTCGAGCCGGTCGAGCAGCTCGTCGACGCTGGCCAGCGGGGCGGCGGACGTTCCCGGCGCCTGATCGGAGCCGCCGGTGGCGACCACGTAGTCGCAGCCGTCCGACTGCGCTCCGGCGAACGGCACGAACAGTGCGACCGTGGCCGCAACGGCCGCGAACAGGGCAGCGAGCACGAGGTTGGTCGTTGGCGCATGACCGCGGGACATCGGGGTGATATCGACCTCGGCCCCGCCCGGTCAGCGGATCGCGAACGATCCTGGACATTCGTCCAGGGTCTGCACGGGCGCGCCCAGCGCCCGCGATCGGCGTCGCTACCTGAGCACCGTCCGCTCGCAGCCGTGGACCCGGTCTTTGCGATCGATGACCGCGATATCGCGCCCGCGGCCGCAGCGGACCACATCCACCCTGCCGTCGGCGGCGTAGAGGCGGTCTCGACCGGCGTTACCGATCAGGCAGTCGCGGCCACCCTCATCGCCGAGCTCGTCGTTGCCGGCGTGACCCTTGATCCGATCCTTGCCGCGGCCGCCGGTGAGCCGATCGCGGCCCGCGGTTCCGACCAGCCTGTCGCTGACCCCGGCCGCAGCGCAGCTCGAGCCCCGGTGCCTGGGCTCCGCGACCGACCTGCCGTCACGCTTCCCGCGCTTCCCCCTGCCTTGCCCTTGCGGGACGGCTTCGGAGCCACCGCGGGCTCCTCATCGACCGTGGGCTCGGCCGGCACGACGGCCGGCTCACTCGGCTCAACGACGGGCGCAGTCGGATCGGATGGTTCCACCACCGGCTCGCTCGGAGCGGTCGGCGCCGTCGGCTCGCTCGGCTCGGCCGGCGGGGTAGCCGGCTCAGTCGGCGGCACCGGCTCGGCCGGCGGGGCGGGAGGCTCGCTCGGCTCCGCCGGCGGGGCCGGCGGCTCGGCAGGCTCGGCCGGCGGGCTCGGGCATCGAGCTCGAGACGAAATCACCGCATGCGCCGGGTCCGAGGCTGAACTCGCCGTCGCCGAGGTTCAGATAGCTGGGCTCCGCGACCACGTTGTCGCTGGCGCTGGCGCCGCTCATCGAGGGCTTGATCCCGCTGCCGTCGGGCGAGCCCGAGTACTTGCTGCTGGTCGACCAGACGCAGTTGCGGCGGGCGACGTTGCCGCTCCCGGTCGGGCCCTGCCAGTGCGACTCGACGTTGTAGCGGATCTTCGAGTTGCTGATCACGTTGCCCTCGACGACGTTGCGGTCGGAGGAGGAGCTGCTGCCGCCGCCGAAGATCACGCCCTGGCCGTTGCCGTCGATCACGTTGCCGGTGACCAGCGAGTCGTCGGCGTTGGGGTAGAACTGGATGCCGCGATCGGCGTTCGCGTAGATCAGGTTGCCGCGGATCACCGTCTCACGGGCGTTGGCGATGTAGATCCCGTGATCGTGGTTGGTGGCCGGCAGCCGGCCGCAGTGATGGATCTCGTTGTTCTCGATCAGCACTCCCCGCGGCGCGGACTCGCCCGGGTAGTCGTCGATGTGGACGCAGATCGCGGTGTTGTGGTTGGTGATCTCGTTGCCGCGCAGGACGACCCGGTCGGCGTAGATCAGCGGACCGAGCAGATCGTCGGGGTTGCGACCGTCGAGCAGCAGGTTCTCGACGACGGCCCCGTCGGCGCCGGCGTTGAGCCGCAGCCTGCCGCGCAGGGTGGCGCGCTCGCCCGGGTAGCTGGTCAGCTTGACCTCGGGGGTCGAGAGCTTGAACTGGTCGGCGACGTAGGTTCCCGAGCGCAGGCACCCGGTCTCGCCCTGCTCGAGCCGGTCGAGCAGCTCGTCGACGCTGGCCAGCGGCGCGGCGGACGTTCCCGGCGCCTGATCGGAGCCGCCGCTGGCGACCACGTAGTCGCAGCCGTCCGACTGCGCTCCGGCGAACGGCACGAACAGTGCGACCGTGGCCGCAACGGCCGCGAACAGGGCAGCGAGCACGAGGTTGGTCGTTGGCGCATGACCGCGGGACATCGGGGTCTCCTTTCGGTGGCTGAGCCGTCTCGCAAGCGAGACCTCTGGCTTTGCGTCCCCGCCTCGCGACGGGTTTGCCTTTTTCGGTGGAGGCCTCCGGAACGTCCGGAGCGCTTCAGCTTGAGCTATCGGCCGGCAGCGGCCGAGCGGAAGCGCGGAGGCCGATCGTGGACGATCGTCCACGATGCGCCGGCGCTACGAATGGGCGCCTGCAACCTCCTCTAGCAGGCTCACCAGCCTGCTCGCCTGCCGATCGCGCCGGTGCTCCTGCGCAAACGCCCGACCGCGCTCGACCAGCCCTTCGGCGCGCTCCCTCCGGTTCTCGCGTAGCGAGCGAACGGCAGCCGCCATCGCGGCCGCGTCGCCGTGCGGCACGGTCACGGCGACATTCGCCTGCTCGGCGACCCGCCGCAGCTCGCCACGGCAGGCTGCGACGACCGGGCGGCCGATAGCTCCGTAGTCGTAGAGCTTCGAGGCCACCGTTCGCTCCTGGCGCTCCGAGACGAGCAGCGCGTCGGCCGCGCGCAGGTGCCGCGCGGCATCGGCCGGCGGCATCAGCGGTCGCAGCTCGACCGCGCCGTCCGGGGCAGCGGCGGCCAGGCGCTCGATCTGCGCCCGCCTCGGGCCCTCCCCGATGATCAGCAGCCGGTAGCCGTCGCCGAGCATCGCAGCGGCCTCGACCGCTGTCTCGAGCCCGTGGGCGAGGCCGATGTTCCCCGCGTAGGCCCAGATGAAGGGGTCGCGCGGCAGGTTGACCGAGGAGCGGTCGGCGGGGATCTCGCCCGCCTGCAGCCACGCCTCGGTCGTCCCGTTGGCGATCACCTCGACCCGCGCGCCGGCTCCCGCGCTGCGGCCGATCTGCTCCGCGAAGGCCTCGTTGACGGTGACGATCGCGTCCGCGCCGCGGTAGAGCCAGCGCTCGAGCCGCTCCGCGAGCGAGACGACCGGACCCTCTGAGAGCTCGCCGAGCGCGACGGCGGCGTCGGGCCAGACGTCGCGCACGTCGAGCACCCACGGGCAGTGGTGCCGGCGTGAGAGGGCGGCCCCCGCGACTCCAACCGGCAGCGGCGGCGAGCTCGCGAGGATCACGTCCGGTCGCGGGATCCGGATGCCGGCGGCGGTCGCCGCGGCGGCGTAGGAGCCGTAGAAGCCGAGTCGGGTGAGCAGCGTCTTGCGCGGGCTGGTCAGCACCCAGAGGTAGTCGACGTCCGCTCCGAGCACCTCGCGGCGCCGGCGGAGCCGGCCCCGGTACGAGGGCTCGATCACCCCTCGCGGGTGGTTCGGCACCGGGCAGATGACGTGCACCTCGTGGTCGCGGCGGACCAGCTCCTCGACGAACGCCTCGATCCGGAACCGGCCGGCGGTGACCTCCGGGACGAAGTGCTGGGTCAGGATCAGGGTTCTCATCGGGCTCTCGGCGATACGATATTGCTCATGAGCGAGCCAGCCACAGGCCTAGCGCAGGCCGAGGAGACCGACGCCAAGCGGCGAGAGGGCATCGTCGATGTCGACGTCCACCCCGTCCCGAGCAGCGTCGACCAGATTCGCGAGCGGATGCCGATGCCCTTCCGCGACCGCTACCAGGGCGAGCGGCGCTCGTTCTTCAACAACCCCGTGCACGGATCACGGCTCGACAGCGTCCCTCCCGGCGGCGGGCCGAAGGGGTCCGATCCCGACTTCCTCCGCAAGCAGCTGATCGACGAGTACGGGGTCGCCTACGCGATTCTCGTCTCCCGGACCTTCTGCAACATCCATCCTGACCCCGACTACGCTGCGGCGATCGCGACCGCCTTCAACGAGTGGCTGGTCGAGGTCTGGCTGACCGAGCACAACCACGACGGCGCCTTCAAGGGCTCGATCACGATCGCCCAGCAGGACCCGGCGCGGGCCGTCGAGGAGATCGAGCGCTGGGCCGGGCACGAGCACATCGTCCAGGTGACGATGGACTCCGGCGCCCGGATGCCCTTCGGGCAGCGCTACTACTACCCGATCTACGAGGCCTGCGAACGCCACGGCCTGCCGCTCTCGGTTCACCCCGGCACCGAGGGGATGGGCATCAACCACCAGCCGACCCCCGGATACCCGACCCACTACATCGAGTGGCATTGCGCGATGTCTCTGGCCTTCCAGGCCCACCTGATCAGCATCCTCACCGAGGGCGTGTTCGAGCGCTACCCCGGCCTTCGCCTGGTCATGGTCGAAGGGGGCGTCGCCTGGCTCGCCCCGCTGCTCTGGCGGCTCGATTCCTACTGGAAGGCGCTGCGCTCGGAGGTGCCGTGGGTCCGCAGGCCACCCTCTGAGTACGTCGCCGACCACGTCCGGCTCGGGACGCAGCCGCTCGAGCGACCCGATGACGACACCCAGCTTCTGCAGCTGCTCGAGATGCTCGACGCCAAGCGCGTCCTGATGTTCTCGAGCGACTACCCGCACTGGGACTTCGACTCGCCGGCCCGCGCCTTCCCGCGCCTCGATGAGGACGTCCGCGAGGCGATCTTCTCGAGCAACGCGCGCGAGCTCTATCAGCTCGATCAATGACCCGACACCTGGTCGGCCGCGCCTCCGAGTTGCCACCGGGGAGTCGCAGAATCGTCGAGATCGGTGGCCGCTCGATCGGCGTCTTCAACATTCGCGGGAGCTTCTACGCGTTGCGCAACCGCTGTCCGCACCAGGGCGCGCCGCTGTGTCTCGGCTCGATCGGCGGAACGGCTGCCACCAGCGCGCCCGGCGAGTACTCGTGGGGACGCGAGGGCGAGATCCTGCGCTGTCCCTGGCACGGCTGGGAGTTCGACATCACGACCGGCAAGAGCGTGTTCAATCCGCATCAGATGAAGGTCCGGAGCTACGACGTGACCGTCAGCCACGAGCTCCCGGATGACGTGGAGATTGAGATGTACCCTGTCTCGGTCGAGGACGGACTGGTCCTCCTGGAAGTCTAGATTGGTGGGAGCGCAGAAATGGCCGTAGGGAAACCAAAGTCCGCCGAGATGCACCCCGGGCCCGGCTTCCGGGTCCGCTACCGATTCGATCGCCCCGATCCGGACGTGGTCGCCGGCCTCGGCGAGTTCGACACCCCCGACCTCTCGGATCTGATGAACCGCCTCTACGCGATGGTTCCGGCGATCCGCAACCAGACCGCCGAGGGTCTGAGGATCCTCGGCCCGGCCTTCACGATCAAGGTCTACCCAGGCGACAACCTGATGGTGCACAAGTGCCTCGACCTGGTCGAGCCGGGCGACGTCGTCGTGATCGACGCGGGCTCATCGACGATGAACGGCGTGCTGGGCGACCTGATCTCGACCAAGGCCCGCCATCGCGGGGTGCAGGGCTTCGTCGTCGACGGACTGATCCGCGACATCCCCGACATCAGGGCGATGGAGGACTTCCCGGTGTTCGCCCGCGGCATCACGCCGATCGGGCCGTTGCACCGCGGCCCCGGGGAGATCAACTATCCGATCTCGGCGGGCGGCATAGTCGTCCACCCCGGCGACATCGTCGTCGGCGACGGCAACGGTGTCGTGATCGTCCCCCAGGAGGTCAGCGCCGAGCTGCTGACCAGGCTCCTCGAGCGCAAGGAGCGCGAGCTCGAGTACCGCGACGCGGTTCAGCGCGGTGAGTTCTCGAACGACTGGGTCGACGCGATGCTGTTCGACAGCGGCGTCGCACCCGAGGAGCCCGAGGCGGCCGGGCCGGCAAGCTAGCCGCCGGAGCTCACGGGTTTGACGATCAGGGTCCCCAGCGCGGACCTCACCTCACTGGTGGGGCGGTGCTTCGAGCGGGCCGGCATGGCCTCGAGCGACGCCGAGCGCGTCGCCGACGTGCTGGTCGACGCGAACCTCCGTGGCCATGACTCCCACGGCGTCGCCCGCGTGCCCGCCTATCTGCGACGGTTCGCAGCCGGTGCGACCGGCGGCAGCGAGGCGATCGGCGAGCCGCAGGGAGAGGGCCCGCTGCGACGGGTGGACGCCGGCGCCGCGCTCGGCCCGCTCGCCGGCCTGCGCGGCACCGAGCTCGCCGGCGCGCTCGCCGGCGATCACGGGATCGGATTGGTCGCGGTCGGCAACAGCTCGCACTTCGGGGCCGCCGGCTTCTTCGCACGGCGGATCGCCGAACGCGATCTGATCGGCGCGGTCGCGACGAACGGGCCCGCGAACATGGCCCCCCACGGCTCCACCGGCCGTTCCTCGGGACCAACGCCCTGGCGGTCGGGATCCCCGTCGGCGACGGGGAGCAGTTCGTGCTCGACATGTCCTCCAGCCTCGCCGCCCGAGGCAGGATCATCCGCAAGCGCGAGCTCGGCGAGCCGCTCGAGCCCGGCCTGGCGCTCGATGCCGAGGGAAAGCCGACCGAGGACGCGGCCGCGGCGCTGGCCGGGGCCGTGCTGCCGTTCGCCGGCCCGAAGGGCAGCGGGCTGGCGCTCGCCATCTCGCTCGCGATCGGGATGCTCGCCGGAGCCAGCTTCGACGACGAGGCGGGCCGCTCCCAGGGTGACGATCCGACTCCCCAGGACATCGGCCACATCTTTCTCGCGATCGACCCCTGGCGCCTGGCCGACCGCGAGCAGGTCGAGTCGCGAATCGCGGGGCTCGTCGAGCGGCTCCATTCCCTGCCACCCGCCGATGGCTTCGACCGTGTCCTCTACCCGGGCGAGCGCGGCGAGCTCGAGCGCAGCGAGCGGCTCGCACGCGGCGTGCCGCTCGCCCCGCGGGAGCTCGACGAACTGGCGCAGGCCTGCGACCAGCTCGGCTACCCCGACCTGGCCGACAGCGCCCGGGCGCTGATCGCCGCGGCGGCCGGATGAGCGCTCCCCTGCCGCCCGCCGTGATTCTCGGCGGGTCGTTCAACGCCGTCTCGGTCGCCCGCAGCCTGAGCAGGATCGGGGTCGAGGTGCACGCCCTCGGCGACCGGATGAGCCCGGTCCGCTACTCGCGATGCTGCGACCGATTCGTCGATCTCGGCACCGGCGACGGGATGCAGGCGCGCTGGCTCGAATGGCTCGGCCGCGGGCCCGCGGGCGGCGCTGTGGTCCTCCCGTGCGACGACGATGGGCTCGAGCTGATCGCGCTCAACCGGGCGCAGCTGGTCGCCCTCGGATACCGGCCGTTCGAGGCCGACGACGATGTCGTGCTGGCGATGCTCGACAAGGATCGCTCGTGCGAGCTGGCGCGCGAGATCGGCGTCCGCGCACCGCGGACGCTGGCCGTCCGCAGCCGCTCCGATCTCGGCGTCTCGCTGGATCCGTTCAGCTATCCGTGCGCGCTGAAGCCGATCCACTCGCATCTGTTCGCCCGCTCGTTCGGCCGCACGCTGAAGGCGTTCACGGTCGACGACCGGGCGCAGCTCGAAAGCCGCCTCGACGAGATGCTCGGGCTCGGGATCGAGATGCTCGTGACCGAGATCGTGCCCGGGGCAGAGGACCAGTTCGTCGGCTACTACAGCTACATCGACGCTGACGGCCAGCCGCTGTTCGGGCTGACGAAGCGGAAGCTGCGCCAGCAGCCCCCGTTCTTCGGGATGGGCTGCTACCACGTGACCGATGCCGATCCCGAGGTGGTCGAGGTCGGCTCGCGCTTCCTTCGCGGGCGTCGGCGCCCGCGGCCTCGCCAACGTCGAGCTCAAGCGCGACGCCCGGGACGGCGAGTTGACCCTGATCGAGTGCAACCACCGGTTCACGGCGGTCACCGAGATGCTCCGGGTCGCGGGCGCCGACCTCGCGGTATTCACCTACAACCGCCTGCTCGATCGTCCCAACCCGCCGATCGACGGCTACCGCGCCGGCGTCCGGCTCTGGTACCCGTTTCAGGACACCCGCGCTGCCGCCCGCCTGCGCAAGCACGGTGACCTCAGCCTCGGCGGCTGGCTGCGCAGCATCGCCCACCGGCAGCACACGCCGCTGTTCGAGTGGCGCGACCCCCGGCCCACCTTCGGGCTCACCGCGGCCCGGGCGCAGCGCAGCGCTAGGCGACGGCTCCGGCACCGGCGCTAGCCGGCAGCTGCCAGCGCCCGCTCGAGAATCGGAACCGCCACCGCGACCGATCGCTCCGGCCTCTCGCGGTGATAGTGGTAATGCAGCCCGGGGGTTCCGTTGACCTCGATCACCCCCCCGGCGCCGTCGCGCAGTGATCGCTTCGGGTCCTCGGTGATCAGGTCGACGCCGGCGAGCCGCAGGCCGATCGCTCTCGCGGCCGTAGCCGCATCCTCGAGCAACGCCGCGGATGCCCGATCGCGGACGCTGTGGTTGTCCCGGGCGGCGTTCTGGTTGACGACCGTCTTCACCGTCACCGTCTGGCCCGCGGCGGGCACCGAGGACGGTCTCAGGCCCTGATGCTCGAGGCTGAAGACGGCGTCGAGATCGATCCGCAGCAGTCCGGTTCGCCCGCCCTCGGCGGCTGCGACGCGGGCGTCGTTCTCCGCGGAGACCAGCTCCGCGATCGATGAGCGGCCGTCGCCCAGGACCCGCGGCGGATCGCGGCGGATCACGTCGAGGACCTCGCCGTCGAGAAGCAGGACCCGGTAGAGGTCGCCGTCGATCTGCCGCTCGATCAGCAGCTGGTCGCTGATCCGGCCGGCCCGCAGCGCGGCTCGCTGCAGCTGCGCCGCCGTCCGCACCCCGGTCGTCGCCCCTGAGCCGCCGGCGGCGTCGGTCGGCTTGACCACGAACGCTCCGCCGAGGCTGTCGAGCAGCTCTCGCGCCGGCTCGAGGTCCGCCAGCCGGAAGCTGCGCTGCTCCGGGACGGGCAGACCGGCGGCGAGCAGCGCTCGCCTCGCGAGGGTCTTGTCCTCGGCGAATCTGATCGTTACCGCGTCGTCGAGCCCGGACCAGCTGTGCCAGACGCGGGTCCGCGCATCACCCCTGCTGATCTCCAAAAAGCCGTCCCCGGGGTCAGAGATCTCCGCCCCCAGCTGCTCGGCGGCGTCGGTCCACAGCCGCCGGTACCCGGGCCGCACCGAGTCATCGCGCTGGCCCGCGGCCCTCGACTCCCCACGCAGACGCCCGAGCGCCGCGGCCGGACGCAGCGAGCGCAGGAGGTCGAGCCTGACCGCGAGCTCCAGTGGCCGCCCACCCCGTCGGCCGAGCCAGCCGAGGGCCCGCGTGTAGCTGTCTTCACGACCGCTGCGACGGTCGAGGAATCCCGGCACAGCGCGATTCTACGGTGCTAGCGTGGCGCGGTGATGCGAGGGCCGGACCAGAACGGGCAGCGTCCGGTGATCATCGTCGGCACCGGCAGATGCGGCTCGACGCTGCTCCATCGGCTGCTGGCGCTGCACGACGAGCTCGGCTGGCTCTCGACCTTCAACGAGACGCTGCCGCGCCAGACCTGGCTGTCGGTGTTCTCCCGCCTCTACCGGGCACCGCTTCCGGCCAGGTTGAAGACGATGCGGGCCTTTCCGAAGCCGTTCGAGGCCTACCGGTTCTGGGAGGACTACCTGCCGGGCTTCTCCCGTCGCGATGCGCCGCAGACCGCGGCTGACGTCGATCCGGCCGGCGCCGAGCTGGTCAGCCGGGCGACGGCCCGCGTGCTCCGCTACCAGGGTCGCGAGCGGCTCCTGGTCAAGGTCACCGGCTGGTCGCGGATCGCCTATTTCGACCGGATCTATCCCGATGCCCGCTTCGTCAGCCTGCAGCGCGATCCGCGGTCGGTCGTCAGCTCCTGGATCAAGGCCGGCTGGCTCGACGTGACCAGCGCCCCGGTCGGCGACGACTGGCAGTGGGGGCCGGTGCCACCCGGCCACGAGGCAGTCTGGGAGGAGCTCGGCGGCGGCCCGGTGCTGTCGACCGCGCTCAAGATCCGGCTCGACCTCGACGACATTGCCGCGAATGCGGCGCTCTTCCCGGATCGTGTTCACGAGCTCTCCTACGAGAGCCTGACCTCGAACCCGGAACCGACTCTGCGGCGCCTTTGCGCCTTCGCCGGCCTCGAGTGGACGCCGGGCTTCCAGGCGGTCGTTGAGGGGACCGAGATGTACGACTCGACCGGAACCTGGCGCAAGCACCTGAGCGAGGAGGACGGCGAGCTCGTGCTCGAGTTCCTGCGCCGGACCGAGCCAGGTGCCGCGTGAGGCCGGGCCGCGCAGCGAGGGGGCTGATCCGTCGCGTCACCGACAAGTTCGGGGTCGACGAACGAGTCGGCAGCGAGCCCGTCCGGATCGACGAGCTGATCAGCCCGCTGCGCTACGACGTGCTCGCCCGCCAGCAGTTCTTCGAGCTGGTCGCGGACCTCCCTCCCGGGGATCGGGGTGAGACCGCGAAGCTGGCGGAGATCGCGAGGCGTACGCCGTACTTCATCTGGTTCCACGAGGTGGTCATTCCTCGGTTCAGGCCTGAGTTGGTCGGTTCGGAGGCTGAGATCGAGCGTGCCTTCGCGGAGCGCGTGGAGCGCTCGGTCGAGCTCTACGAGAGCTTTCTGGCCTCCGGCTACCGGGGTGGCGATTGGCCGATCACCCTGTTCTCGGGGCGCGCGATCCACCCAACCGACAGCGGCAAGCGGCTCGACCGCAAGCTGTACGCGGGTGACGGATGCCATCGACTCGCGCTCCTCCGAAGCAGCGGAACTCGAGATCCTGGAGCCCGGGGACTATCGGGTCCGGACCACGCGGGGGCTGACGCCGCTCGACAACACCGCCCGGCTGATCCCGCTGCTCGAGGTCGAGCCGGAGCAGTACTTCACCTTCCTCTCGCTCTCGTACTCGCCGGGCCACCCGTGCCGGACGCGCGAGCAGCTGCTCGCGCGGGTCCGCTCAGACGATCCACGGCGGCTGGCCGAGCTGGAGGCCGATCCTCGAGCTCGATCTGCCGCTGCTCTCCGGCCCCTAGCCCGAGAGACGGCGAGGTGCGATCAGGGCGAGACCCCGCCCGAGCCGCCGCCGTCCGTGGTCGTGGTCGTGGTCGTCTCGGTGGCGGTCGTGGTCGTGGTCGTGGGCTCGGTCGTGGTCGTGGGCTGGGTGTCCGTCGTGCTCGTCGTGTCGGTCGAGGTCGAGGTCGTGTCGCTGACGGTCGAGGTCACGGTCGTCGTCGGCGAGTCGCCGCTGTCGCTGGCGAGCGCGACCAGCGCGATCAGCAGCCCGATCACGACCGCGACGACGAGGCCGATCGCGACCTTCTGCTGGGTCGTGAACCCGCCGTTGCCGCCTCCCCCCGGCGGCTCCTCCTCGTATCCGTACGGGTGCTGGGACCCGCCCCCTCCCCCGCCGTCGTCGAGCGGCATGCGGCGCGTCGGATCCTCGTGCATGGCCGGAAGTCTAGGCCCCGCTGCGGCGGCTGCGTTCGAGCGCCTCGGCGAGCCGATCGCAGCCGCCCGTGACCTCGGCCTCGCCGGCCACCAGCGGCGGCAGCAGCCGCACCGTCCGCGGGTTCGGCGCGTTGACCACCAGGCCGGATGCGAGCGCGGCTTCGGCGACCCCGCGCGAGTCGATCCCGTCCGTGAGGCCGAGTCCGACCATCAGGCCGCGACGGCGGACCCGCTCGACGCCGTCGATCGCCAGGCAGCGGCGCTCGAGCAGCTCCCCGAGCTCGCGGACCGATGCCAGCAGGGCGGGGTCCGAGAGCACCTCCAGCGCCGCCAGCGCCGCTCGCGCGCAGACCGGGCCGCCGCCGAAGGTCGAGCCGTGCTCGCCGAGCCCGAGGCCGTCGCCGACCTCCGCGGCCGTCACGCAGGCGCCGACCGGCAGGCCGCCGCCGAGCGCCTTCGCCGTGGTCAGGACGTCGGGCGTCACCGGGCCGGCCTGATATGCCCACAGGTGCCCGGTCCTCCCCATGCCGGTCTGGACCTCGTCGAAGACGAGCAGCGCCCCGCTGCGATCGCAGGCCTCGCGCGCCGCTGTCAGCACCTCGGCGTCGATCGGATGCACGCCGGCCTCACCCTGCACCGGCTCCAGCAGGACCGCCGCCGTGGTCGAGCCCACCGCGGCCGCCAGCGCCGCCGGGTCGTCGCGCGGGACCTCGACGAAGCCCTCGAGCAGCGGTCCGAACAGGTCCTCGTCGGCGAGCCGCACGGTCGCCGACAGCGCTCCGAGCGTGCGACCGTGGAAGCCGCCCTCGAGGACGACGATCTCGGGCCGGGCGATGCCCCGCCGATGCGCGTGCCTGCGGGCGAGCTTGATCGCGCACTCGTTCGCCTCGGTGCCGGAGTTGCAGAGAAAGACGCGGCCCCCGAGGCTCGACTCCGAGAGCCTGGCGTGCAGCTCGATCGCCGCGGAGGAGTAGTAGAGGTTCGAGCTGCCGGCGATCTCCCCGACCTGGTCGCGGATCGCGGCGACGATCGCCGGGTGGCAGTGGCCGGCGTTGTGGACCGACAGCCCGCTGAAGAAGTCGATGTACTCGCGACCCGCCGAGTCCCAGAGCCGGCAGCCGCGGCCACGCACGAACTCGACCGGGGCCCGCGCGTAGGTCGGCATCGCGTAGCGCGCCTCGAGCGATCGCAGCTCGTCGATGCTCCCTGAGCTCACGGTGTGACCTTGGTGCCGATCCCCGCATCGGTGAACAGCTCGAGCAGCAGGCTGTGCGGACGGCGACCGTCGATGATGTGCGCGGACTGGACCCCGCCCCGGATCGCCTCGACGCAGGCCGCCAGCTTCGGGCGCATGCCGCCGCCGACCTCACCGAGGCCGCTGACGACCTCCTCGACGGTGGCGAGCGAGATCAGCGTTCCGGGGTCGTCGGCGTCGGCGCACCAGCCCTCGACGTCGGTCAGGAAGATCGCCTTGTAGGCCCTGAGCGCCGCCGCCACCTTGCCGGCCGCGGCGTCGGCGTTGACGTTGTAGGAGTTGCCGTCGCGGGCCGTTCCGGCCGAGGCGATCACCGGGATGAAGTCCGAGGCGATGTGGTTGAGGACATCGACGTCGACCCGCTCGATCTCGCCGACGAAGCCGACCTTCTCCGCCTCCGGGGCGGGCTTGATCTCGAACAGGGTGCCGTCCTCGCCGGAGAGCCCGACGGCCGGCTGGCCGTGGCGGTTGAGCCGCTGAACGATGTCAGTGTTGACCTTGCCGAGCAGCACCATCTTCGCCACCTCGACCGTCTCGGAGTCCGACACCCGCAGGCCCTCGACGAACTTGACCTCCATTCCGAGGCGCTCCATGTACTCGGTGATGTCGGGGCCGCCGCCGTGGACGATGACCGGGTTGAGGCCGACGTACTTGAGCAGCACCACGTCGGTGGCAAACTCGTCGCGGAGCGAGTCCTCGCGCATCGCCGCACCGCCGTACTTGATCACCACCGTGCGACCGTGGAACTCCCTGATGTAGGGCAGCGCCTCGAGCAGCGTGCCGACGCTGCCGGCCAGATCAGCCGCCTTTCCCCGCTGCTTGGCGCTGGTCCGCTTGATCACGTCGTGTACTCGGCGTTCAGTTGCACGTAGCCCTCGGTCAGGTCGCTGAAGAAGACGTGGGCGCCGGCCTGCCCGCGATCGAGCGCGATCGCCAGCTCGGCCTCGAGCTCGTCGCCCCCGAGCCCCGAGGCGTCGATCCGGTCCGGTCCGAGCTCCTCGAGCGACTCGCCGGCGAGTGCCATCCCGGCCGCCTGGGCGATTCGCCCCCAGTTCGGGTCGTGCCCGTAGAGCGCGGTCTTGACCAGCGGCGAGTTCCCGATCGCCCGCGCGATCCGCTCCGCCTCCTCGGGGTCGCTGGCCCCCTCGACGCCGACCCGGGCGACCCGCGTCGCGCCCTCGCCGTCGCGGACGATCTCGAGCGCGAGCTGCAGCAGGACCGCCTCGAGCAGCCCGACGGGCAGCGGTCGCCCGACCGCGCCGCTCGCCTGCAGCAGGACCATGTCGTTGGTGCTCATCTGCCCATCCACCGTGATCCGCTCGAACGACTGCGCCACCGCCGAGCGCAGCTCCCGGTCCGGATCCTCGATCGTCGCGTCGGTCTGCACGAAGCACAGCATCGTTGCGAAGCCGGGCTCGATCATCCCGGCCCCCTTCGCCTGGGCCGACAGGGTCACCCCGTCGGCGCTCACGCAGCAGCGCTTCGGCCATCGGTCGGTCGTCGAGATCGCCTCGGTGAAGCCCGCGCCACCATCCGCCGAGAGCCGCGTCGCGGCATCGGCGATCCCGGCCAGCACGTCAGCGACCGGCAGCGGCACCCCGATCGTGCCGGTCTCGGCGACCGCCACCCGGACCGGGTCGAGGCCGAGCGCCCGGGCCGTCGCCCGCTGCATCGCCTCCGCGTCGCGGTAGCCCTGCGCACCGGTCGCCGCGTTGGCGTTTCCCGAGTTGACCACGGCGGCGGCGACGCGCCCCTGGTCGCAGGCGTCGCGACAGAGCCTGATCGGCGCCGCGGCCGAGGCGTTGCGGGTCAGCAGCAGCGCCGAGCGGACCGCCTCGGGGTCGGCGGCCGCGACGATCCCGACGTCGCTCTCCCCGCCGCCCTTGAGGCCGCAGGCGACCCCGGCCGCTGCGAACCCGGGCGCGAGCCGATCTGGTTCGAGCTCGGCCAACCCGGCCGGTGGCTGCGACCAACGTGAGCGGAAGAAGCCAGGCGGCGCGTCACGAGATCCCCTCGCCCTCGGGCAGGCCGAGCATCAGGTTGAGGTTCTGCAGCGCCTGACTCGCGGCGCCCTTCCAGAGGTTGTCGATCGCGGCGAAGGTCAGCACCCGCTCGCCGTTGAGGGTCGCCTGCACGCGGCAGATGTTGGTGGCGCGGACGTCCCTGACCCCGGGCGGCGAGTCGACCAGCTCGACGAACGGCTCGGGGTCGTAGCGGTCGCGGTAGAGCTGATCGAGGTCGGCCTGGCTGATCGCGCGGGTCGGTCGCACGTAGCAGCTGACCAGCTCGCCCTGATCGAGCGGCACCAGGTGCGGGACGAAGGTCAGGTCGGGCGCCGGGCCCCCGCTCAGGGCCGCCAGCTCCTGGGCGATCTCGGGTTGGTGGCGGTGCCCGTCGACCGAGTAGGGAGCGACGTTCTCGTCCAGGGTGACGAAGTGCATCGCGTCCCCACCCCCCCTGCCGGCGCCGGAGATCCCCGACTTCGCATCGATCACGAGGTCCCCGATCAGGCCCTCGGCGGCGAGCGGCGCCAGCGCGAGCACCGCCGCGGTCGGGTAGCAGCCCGGGTTCGCGACCAGCGACGCGGTCCTCAGCCGCTCCCGGTAGAGCTCGGGCAGGCCGTACACGGCCTCGGCCAGCAGCTCCGGCTCCGCCGCCTCCCCGTACCACTCGCGGTAGCTCTCGGGGTCGCGCAGCCGGAAGTCCGCCGAGAGGTCGACGACCTGCAGGCCGAGTCCCCGCAGGGCGGCGACGGTCGGCGCGGCGGCCCCGTGCGGGTAGGCGACGATTGCCGCGTCCGCCCCCTCGATCCGATCGACGTCGAGCTCCTCGAACGTCAACGGGACCCGGTATCGGGGATAGAGCCGGTCGAGGCTCGTGCCGGCGTCCGAGCGTGAGGTGACGGCGACCAGCTCCAGCCTCGGGTGCCGCCAGACCAGCTCGGCGCTGAGCGCGCCGGCGAACCCCGAGGCACCGGCGACCAGCACCCTGGCCACCGGCTCGCCGTCGAGCGTCTGCCCGCCAACGGGGGCCTCAGGCACGCAGCGTACCCCCGATCTCGGCCAGCTCGGAGACGATCGCCTCGCGCCGCTCCGCCAGCTCCGCCTCGGTCAGGGTCCGGTCGGGAGCGCGGAACTCGAGCCGCAGCGCCAGGCTGCGCTCGCCGGACGCGATCTGCTCGCCCTCATAGACGTCGAAGATCCGCGAGGAGCGCAGCAGCTCGCCGCCCCCGCGCCTGACCGCCTCGCGCACCGCGGCCGCCTCGACCGCCTCGTCGACGACCACCGCGAGGTCCTCGTAGGCCGCCGGGAACGAGGTCAGGTCCTCGTAGAGCTCGCTGCCCTCGCCGGCGGTGGCCACCAGCGGCGCCGCGTCGAGCTCGAACGCGACCGACGCCGGCAGATCGAAGGCCGCCGTGAGCCGGGGATGCAGCTCGCCGAGCCATCCGGCCGGCTCGTCGGCGATCAGCACCCGCGCCGAGCGGCCCGGGTGGAGGAACGGCTGCTCGGCCCGCTCGAAGGAGATCGGTGCCCGCAGCGAGTTGCAGAGCGCCTCGACCAGGCCCTTGCCGAGGTAGAAGTCCGCGGCGGGAGCCTCGCCCCGCCAGTCCGGGGCAGCGAGCGCCTCGCAGACGATCGCCCCCAGGCGCTGTGGCTCGCAGGCCGGCGCCGACCGGCGTCCCGCGAACTGCCCCGCGAGGACGCCGCCCTCGCTCGGTGGCGGGACCGGCAGATACACCCTGCCCGACTCGAACAGCCCGACGCGCACGGCGCCACGGGCGGTGTTGTGGGCGGCGGCTTCGATCAGGCCGCCGAGCAGCGTCCGCCGCATCACCGCCTGGTCCTCGGAGAGCGGATTGTGCAGTGCGATCGCAGCCCGCTCCTGCTCCGGGAGCCCGAGGCGGCCGAGCGCGTCCGGCGCGACGAAGGTCCAGGTGATCGCCTCGTCGAGCCCCGCGTCCCGGAGGACGTCCTCGGCCCGTCGCAGCAGTCGCTGGTGCCGCTCCAGCCCGCCGGCCGCCGCCGGGCGTGAGGGCAGCGTCGGCTCCAGGTTCTCGTCGATTCCGTGCACCCGCGCGACCTCCTCGATCAGATCGACCTCGCGGGTCACGTCGAAGTAGCGGTCGGCGGGCACCGCAACCGTGAGGCCGTGATCGTCGGAGACCGGCCCGAACCCGAGCCGACGCAGATAGGCGCTCGCGTCGTCAGCCGCGATCTCGAGGCCGAGCAGCGCCGTCATCCGCTCGATTCTGAGCGGGGCCGAGAACGGCGGATATGCGTGCGCATCGACGTCGATCGTGCCCGGGACCATCCGGGCGCCACAGAGTTCGACCATCAGTCGCGAGGCGACGCGCTGGGCCCGGATCGTCAGATCCGGGTGCAGCTGCTTCTCGAAGCGGGTCGAGGCCTCCGAGCGCAGCCCGAGCTTGCCGGAGGTCGCGAGGATGTTCGGACCGTTCCAGCAGGCGACCTCCATCAGCACCGTCTCGGTCGCGCCCGACACCTCGGAGATCTGCCCGCCCATGATCCCGGCGATCCCCGAGGGACCGTCGCGATCGCAGACCAGTACCGCGTCGGCGTCGAACCGCCGCTCGACCCCGTCGAGGGTCCGCATCGTCTCCCCCGGCGCGGCCCGGCGCACGATCAGCTCGCCGCCGGGCACCCGATCGAGATCGAAGGCGTGCAGTGGCTGGCCGGTGAGCAGCATCGCGTAGTTGGTGATGTCGACGACGTTGTTGATCGGCCGCTGGCCGGCCGCGGTGAGCCGCTGCTTGAGCCAGAGCGGCGACGGGCCCACCGTGACGTCGGTGAACACGCGGGCGGTGAATCGCGGGCACAGCTCCGGCGCCTCGACCGCGACCGACGCGTAGTCGGCGGCCTCGCCGGCGCCCTCGGCCGCCGCATCCTCGCCCCAGGGCTCGGCGGCAAGCTCGGCGGCGGTGATCGCGTGAACCTCCCGGGCGACCCCGTAGACGCCGAGGCAGTCGGGCCGGTTCGGGGTGATCTCGAGCTCGAGCACCGGCTCGGCGATCGGCAGCACGCTCTCCAGCGGCTCACCGGGCCGGCCCTCGATCGTCGAGGACGGCGATGCCGTCGGCGTCGGGCCCGGCCTGCATCTCGATCTCGGAGAGAATCATCCCGTCCGACTCGATCCCACGGAGCTTCGCCCTCCCCAGCTTCTCGCCGCCCGGCATCACCGCGCCCGGCAGGGCCACTGCCACGGTCTGGCCCGCGGCCACGTTCGGTGCCCCGCAGACGATCGTTCGCGGGCCGTCGGCACCGACGTCGACCTCGCAGACCCGGAGCCGGTCCGCATCGGGGTGGGGCTCGACGCCGAGCACCCGGCCGACGACGAAACCGTCGGCCTTGGGCGCTCCGACGTGATCGAGGCGCTCCACCTCGGTCCCGGTCATCGTCAGCCGCACCGCCAGCTGCTCGGCGGAGATGCCCGGATCGCAGTACGCCTTCAGCCAGCTCCACGGGACCCGCATCAGAACTGCTCCAGAAAGCGCGCGTCGTTGTCGAAGAACAGGCGCAGATCGGGCACGCCGTAGCGCAGCATCGCGATCCGCTCGATGCCCATCCCGAAAGCGAATCCCTGAATCCGCTCCGGGTCGTAGCCCGCATCGGCGACGAACCCGAAGACGTTCGGGTCGACCATTCCCGCACCGAGGATCTCGAGCCAGCCGATCCCCTTGCAGAGGTTGCAGCGGCGGAGCCCGCTGGACGGCGGCAGCGACCCGCTGCCCTCGCAGCGGAAGCAGGAGACGTCGACCTCGACGCTCGGCTCGGTGAACGGGAAGAAGTGCGGCCGGATGCGCACCTCGCGCCGCTCCCCGAAGATCGCCCGCGCGAGGGTCAGCAGGGTCCCGTAGAGGTCTGCCAGGGTGATGTCGGGGCCGACCGCGAGCCCCTCGATCTGGTTGAACATCGGCGTGTGCGTCGCGTCGGAGTCGCGCCTGTAGACGGTGCCGGGAACGATGATGAAGATCGGCGGCTCGGCCGCCTCCATGCTCCTCACCTGCATCGGAGACGTGTGGGTTCGCAGCAGCACGTCGCGCGGGCCCGGCGGAGCGGTCAGCGTCTCGCCGTCGGTGCCGTAGAGGGGGACGCCCGGATCGAGCGTCGCCGGGTCGATGTAGAAGGTGTCCTGGAGCATCCGCGCGGGGTGACCGGGGGGATGGTTGAGGGCGGTGAAGTTGTAGTAGTCGTGCTCGATCTCGGGACCCTCCATGACCCGGTAGCCGAGCCCGACGAAGACGTCCTCGATCTCACGCCGGGTCCTGGTCAGCAGGTGCTGGTGGCCCGGCGCGACCGGCGGCGTTCCCGGGAGGGTGACATCGACCGCGTCGGCCGCGAGCCGGCTGTCGAGCTCGCCGCCCTGAAGGCGCTCGAGTCGCTCCTCGAGCAGCCCCTCGAGCCGCTCGCGGGTGGCGTTGCCCAGCTTCCCGACCGGGCCGCGATCGGCCGGGTCGAGCTCGCCGATCCCGCGGAGGATCGCGGTCAGATCGGACTTCCGGCCCAGATAGCGGACCCGCAGCTGCTCGAGCGCGTCCGCGTCCGAGGCCGACGCGATCGCGTCGGCTGCCTCGCCGCTGATCTGTTCGATTCGCTCAACCGTCATCGTCGCTCTCCGTCGTCGGCCCGCGGGGTGTCGGCCCGGCGAGCGAACATACCCGGTAGAGCACGATCGCCGCTGCCACCGCAGCGTTCAGCGACTCCGCCCCATCTCGCAACGGGATCGTCGCCGTTGCCGCACAGGCGGTCAGCGTCTCACGATCGAGGCCGTCACGCTCGGCTCCGACGCAGATCGTGCGGGGATCGAGGCCCTCGAGGACGCGCTCGAGCTCGTCGCCGCCGTGGGCCTCGAGGGCGAGGCGGGGGGCCGGGGTCTCGCTCACCTCACCCCTGGTCGGCGGAGCGGCGAAGATCGAGCCCATGCTCGCCCGAACCGCCTTCGGGCCGTAGGGGTCGGCGCAGCCGGGACCGAGCACCAGCCGCGCCCCATCGAGCGCCGCGGCCGTCCGGATCAAGCCGCCGACGTTGCCCGGATCGGCGACGCCCTGCAGGTAGAGGCGCCTGGCATCCACTCCGGGGATCGGGGCCGGCAGCGACCAGACCGCGATCACCCTCGTGCCGGAGCCGAGCGTCGAGGCATCGGCGAGCAGCGCCGGGTCGGTCTCGATCCCGGCGATCGGGGCGCCGGCGGCGACCAGGCTGAACTCGGGGCTGGATCCGGCGGCAAGACCGGCGGCGAGCAGGTCCTCACCCTCGGTCAGGAACAGCCCCTCGCGCTCGCGACCGCGACGCTCGGCCAGTCGCCGGATCAGCTTCAGCTTCTCGTTCTGTGGGCTGGTGATCATCTCGCTCGTCGGGGCTTGGTCGCTGTCTCAGAACAAAAAAGGGCGGCCGCATCGCGGTCCGCCCGGGAGAGTCCTCTGTGGCCCCGCGGCTACGCCGCGGCCTCCCGGGCAAGCTCGGCAAATCGGCGAAAGGCCTCGGGATCGCGCACCGCGATGTCGGCCAGCATCTTGCGATTGACCTCGACCCC
Organism: uncultured Solirubrobacterales bacterium; assembly: GCA_963700785.1. GTDB lineage: Bacteria > Actinomycetota > Thermoleophilia > Solirubrobacterales > 70-9 > CAXMST01. The sequence goes on along the minus strand of CAVOYZ010000015.1, from coordinate 9,076 downwards.
GGCCGCCTGGATGCCGTGCATGAACTCGGAGTAGCTCAGCTCGTGCTGCCGCGCGGCCGCGTTGATCCGGGTGATCCACAGGCGGCGGAAGTCGCGCTTGCGGGTGCGGCGGTCGCGATAGGCGTAGTTGCCCGACCGCATCAGCTGCTCGTTCGCGAACCGGTAGCTGGAGTGCTTGCGGCCGTAGTAGCCCTTCGCCTGGGCCAGCGTCTTCTTGCGCCGGCGCCGGCGGGCGACGGCGTTCGTTGCGCGCGGCATCGCTAGCGACCCTTTCTTCCGGCGAGAAGCTCGTTGACCCGGCCGGTGTCGGGCTTGGCGATCTCGGCCGGCCTCCGCATCTGCCGCTTCCGCTTCGGCGACTTCTTCTCGAGAATATGGCTCGAGAACGAGTGCCGGCCGCGGACCTTGCCGCGGGCCGTCTTGCGAAAGCGCTTCTTGGCGCCCGAATGGGACTTCATCTTCGGCATCGGGACGGGCTATTCAAGCACAAGCCCGATGCCCGGGAACCGCCTCCGGCGAGCGCCGGGCGAGCGCGGGCTAGGCCTTGCCGGCCTCTTTCGAGGGCGCGAGCACCATGTGCATGTTGCGGCCCTCGCGCTGCGCGCCCTGCTCGATCACCGCGATCTCCGAGAGATCGTCGAAGAGCCGGTCGAGCAGCGCCTTGCCGCGCTCGGGGTGCGCCTGCTCGCGGCCCCGGAACATGATCGTCACCTTGACCTTGTCCTTCTTGTTGAGGAAGCGCTCGACGTGGCCCTTCTTGGTCTCGTAGTCGTGGTCGGCGATCTTCGGGCGCAGCTTGATCTCGCGCACGTTCACCTGCTGCTGGTGCTTGCGGGCCTGCTTCGCCTTCTGCTCCTGCTCGTACTTGTACTTCGAGTAGTCGAGCACCTTGCAGACCGGCGGCCGGGAATCCGCGGCGACCTCGACCAGATCGAGGTCGGCCTCGCGGGCGATCTTCCGCGCCTCGTCGGTCTCGACGATTCCGATCTGCTCGCCGTCGGCTCCGATCAGCCGCACCTGCGGCACGCGGATGCGCTCGTTGATCCTGGTCGGGTCCCGGTCCGGGGGACGCCGGTCGAAGCGGCGGGGAACCGGCACTAGCTGCGGAGGGCGGGAAGCCTCAAGCTACCTGCGGAGGAGTCGGGAGTGGGCGGTTGAGCAAGGGACGGCGAGGGCGCTCAGCGGCGCGGCGGGGTGTCGTTGCCTTGCATCGGCCGGAAGTATATGCAGGTCTGGCAGCCCGGGTCTAGGCAGCCAGCCGCTCCGCCACCGCCGCGGCCGTCATCGGCCCGAGCTCGCCGTCGGCGTGGGAGCGGACCGCGGGCTCCCCGCTCTCGACCTCGCGGTCGCCGAGCACGAGCATGAACGGGGCCTTCGAGAGCTCCGCGTCGCGGATCTTCTTGCCGACGGACTCCGAGCGCTCGTCGACGCGAGCCCGGACCCCGAGGTCCCGGAGCTCGGCCAGCAGCGCCCCGGCGGCGTCGAGGTGGCGGTCCGCAACCGGCAGGATCACCGCCTGAGTCGGCGCCAGCCAGGCGGGGAAGCGCCCCGCGTGATGCTCGATCAGGATCCCGGCGAAGCGCTCCATCGAGCCGAGCAGGGCCCGGTGGATCATCACCGGGCGATGCTCGGCGTTGTCGGCACCCCGGTAGTCGAGCTCGAAACGCTCGGGCATCGAGAAGTCGAGCTGGCAGGTCCCGAGCTGCCACGAGCGCCCCAGTGCGTCGGTCACGTGGAAGTCGATCTTCGGCCCGTAGAAGGCACCGTCACCCGGGTTCAGCTGGTACTCGCGGCCCTGCGCCTCGAGCGCGGCCGCCAGCGCCGCCTCCGCCTGCTCCCACTGCTCGTCGCTGCCGATCGCCTTCGGCGGCTTGGTCGAGAGCTCGACCCTGACGTCGTCGAAGCCGAAGGTCGCGTAGAGCTCGTCGATCGCCTCGCAGATATCGATCACCTCGCCCTTGATGTGCTCGGGCGCGCAGAACACGTGGGCGTCGTCCTGGGTGAAGGCCCGGACCCGCAGCAGCCCGTGCAGCACCCCCTCGCGCTCGAACCGCGAGACGTTCCCGTACTCGGCCAGCCGCAGCGGCAGCTCCCGGTACGAGTGCCGCTCGGCGGCGAACACCAGGCATGCCCCGGGGCAGTTCATCGGCTTCACCGCGAACCGGCGCCGGTCCGAGCGGTCGCGCTCAGCCGGCTCGGCGAAGAACATGTTCTCGCGATAGTTCTCGTAGTGGCCGGAGCGATGCCAGAGCTCCTCGTCGAGGATCTCCGGGGTCATGATCTCCTCGTAGCCGCGCTTGCGCAGCTGGGCGTCGACCTGCTCGCGGATCAGGCGCAGCAGCACCGTGCCCTGCGGCAGCCAGAACGGCATCCCGGGCGCCTCCGGCAGCAGCGCGAACAGCCCGAGCTCGGGTCCGAGCCGGCGGTGGTCGCGCTCGCGCGCCTCCTCGATCCGCTCGATCTGAGCCTCGAGGTCCTTCTTGCTGAAGAAGGCGGTGCCGTAGATCCGGGTCAGCATCTGGCGGGTCTCGTCACCGCGCCAGTAGGCACCGGCGACCGAGTTCAGCTTCACGGCGCTGACCCGCCCGGTCGAGGGCGCGTGCGGGCCGCGGCAGAGGTCCGTGAACGGCCCGTTGCGGTAGAGCGAGACCGTCTCGACGCCCTCGTCCCGGACGAGGTCCTCGATCAGCTCGACCTTGTAGGGCTCGTCCTCGTCGGCGAACCGCTCGAGCGCCTCCGCGACCGGGACATCCGTCCGCTCGAAGCGCTCGTCGGCGGCGATGTGCTCCGCCATCTTCGCCTCGATCGCCGGGAAGTCCGCCTCGGAGACCTTGACCCCCTCGGGAAACTCGAAGTCGTAATAGAAGCCGTCCCTGATCGGCGGGCCGATCGAGACCCGCGTGCCCGGCCAGAGCTCGCAGACCGCCGTGGCCAGCACGTGCGCGGCGTCGTGGCGAATCAGATCGAGCGCTCCCTCGCTGCGGTCGGTGACGATCTCGAGCTCGGCGCCCTCGGGGAGCGGGGCGGCGAGATCACGGAGCTCACCATCGACCCTCGCGGCGAGCGCCGCGCGGGCCAGTCCCGGCCCGATCGCCGCGGCGGCGTCGGCTCCGGTCGCCCCACCCTCCAGCTCGAGGGTGGTGCCGTCCGGCAGCTTGACGTTGAGCGCGCTCATCGGGTCGGCAATGCTAGTCGGGCGGCGGCAGGCCGAGGTCGCAGCTGGTCGGCTCGTTCGGGTCGAGATCGACCAGCGGCGCGGTGGCCGGATCGAATCCGTCCGCCTCCCAGAGCGCAACCCGGCGCCGGCGCGAGGCCTCGGTCAGATCCGCGAACGGCGGTTCGGTCTTGCCGCCGAGCGTGATCACGTAGCGAATCCCCGGCGGCGCCGGCCGGTCGAAGCCACCGGCATCCGCGGGGAACGCGGCAACGCAGATCGGCCGGGCGCCCCGCAGCTCCCAGCCGTAGAAGGCCGCCCCGTGCCGATCGGAGAGCTGACCCGGCGGCGCCAGCAGCAGGACCGGCTCAGCGGTGAGCTCCGCCCGCAGCTTCGAGATCCCCGCCGTGTAGCGCTCCGGACCGACCGGCGCGTTCGCGAGCGCGAGCGCCGTCGAGCCGGCCACCGCGAGCGCATAGACGCCGGCGAGCATCGTCCCGGCCCGCATCGACGGAGCGCCGGGCTGGCTCCGCAGCGGCGAGAACCGCGGATCGAGCACGCCGCGCGCCGCGATCAGGGTCAGCAGCGGGGCGATCATCATCAGCGCCTTCGCCGTCGTGTAGGGGGTGCTCGCGACCAGGGCCGCGAGCCAGATCAGCAGCGCCGCAGCGAGCGCAGCGGGCAGCGCCGTCTCGCGGGCCCCGAGCGCAGCGCGGAGCCCGACCGCCAGGGCCAACAGGCCGAGCAGCGCCCCGAGGTAGAACAGCGCCGCCGGAACCGCGCCGTCGCCGGGCTCGACGCGGAAGTCGCCGCTCGGCCAGATCCCGAGCATCTCGAGCGGGGGCACGTCGCCGAACAGGTTGCCGAGGTCGTCGTCGAAGAGGTCGAGGCTCGCCTCACCGCCGTCGGCCTCGCCGCCGCCGGACGGACCCGTGCCGGCGTCGCTCGATGTGCGCTGGGCCCAGGCGGACGTCGCCGCGCGCGGCTCGGAGTCGCGGGAGTTGGCGACGTTGCCTGCGCTGCCGCCGAAGTCGGCGATCCGCGATGCCTCGGGGGCCACCGCGACGATCAGCACCGCGCTCGCCACCGCGATCGCCGGCAGGGCGGTGCGGACGCGGCCGAGCGCGCGCCGCCGGTCGATCAGCAGCTCGATCGATCCCCAGATCGCCAGGGTGCCGAGGATCCAGGCGAGGCCCGGACCGCTGTAGGCGTACAGCGCGCCGGCCGCGAGCACCGCCCCCGGGACCGCGAAGCCGCGGGCCTCGAGATCGTCGGCGCTGAGTCGATGCAGCCAGAGGGCGAAGCCGAGCACGAACAGCGCCTCGAACAGCTCCTTGAAGGCGCCCTGGGCCAGATAGGACGCAACGAGGTAGGGCAGGGCGACGAGCAGCGCGGCGACGGTCCCCCGCCTCGGGCCGAGCCGCCGGGTACCGGCCAGCGCGGTCAACGCCGCGAGCACCGGGACCGCGATCGTGATGCCGCTGAAGGCGAGCGCCAGGTTCCCCCCCGGCAGCTCGGCCGCGGCGACCGCGAGCGAGTGCGGGCCGACCGGATAGCCCTGGTCGATCAGCGGCGGGGCCGGCGCCAACTGCGAGGCGAGCCAGTCGGCCACGAACAGGTGCTGGGACATGTCGACGTTGAAGCCGGTGCCGAGGATCCCGAAATGCCCCTCGGCGGCGAACGGGATCGAGACGGCGAGCAGCGTGATCAACGCCGCCGGTCCCCCCTCGCGGAGCTGCTCGGCGCCGAAGCCGACCCGGGGCAGCGCCAGCGCCGCGCAGGCGACGGCGAGCGCGACCACCGCGATCAGGGCGGTGAGGCCCTGACCCGGGAGCCGCACCGCGAGCCAGGCTACGACCGTGATCACCGCGAGCCCAAGCGCCGGCGCGACCCACGACCACTGCCGCCGCCCCGCGAGAGCGAGGACCGCAGCGCCAACCGGCACCGAGGCGCCGATCACGACCAGGGCGGCGGCGTAGGTGCCGATCATGACCGGCGAGGATAGAAGAGCGGCGCGGCGGTACCGCCGCGCAGATCAGGCGCTCAGGAGGGCCCGGCAGCGGGGTTGGTTCCCGCCCAGTCGATGATCTCGGCGCTGCCCTGGATGAACTCGCCCGAATCGAGCACCAGCGCCGGCACCTCGTCGTTGCCGCCGCTCAGCTCACGCACCTCGCGGCGGCCGGCGGAGTTGTTGAAGAGGTCCGGCAGGGCCGCCCAGCCGCGGGCCTTGACCACGTCCGGGTCGTATCCGGCGTCGACCAGGGCCTGGTGGGCGAGCCCACATGGGTGGTCGCCGAAGATCGGGTGGTGGGTGCGGGTGTCCCAGCAGACGTAGAGCTTCATGACCCAGACCCTACGCGACGTCGGCATCCGCCGTCAGGCGGCGTGGCTCGAGCCCGAGGCGGCGGCTGATCACCGCGATCGCCTCGGCGCTGGAGTCGACCAGGACGAAGCGCCGGCCGAGATCGCGAGCGACGGCACCGAGGGTGCCGCTGCCGGCGAAGAAGTCGAGGCACCGGTCGCCCTCGGCACTCGAGGCGGCGACGATCCGGCGCAGGACGCCCTCCGGCTTCTGGGTCGGATACCCGGTCTTCTCCGAGCCGCTGGTCGGGACGATCGTGTGCCACCAGACGTCGGTCGGGAGCTTGCCGCGGGCGGCCTTCTCGGCGCCGACGAGCCCCGGCGCCATGTACGGCTCGCGGTCGACCGCCTCGGCGTCGAAGTGGTACTGCTCGGGGTCCTTGACGTAGACGAGGATCGTGTCGTGCTTCGCCGGCCAGCGGCGTTTCGAGCGGCCACCGAAATCGTAGGCCCAGATGATCTCGTTGAGGAAGCCCTCGCGACCGAAGATCTCGTCCAGAAGCAGCTTCACGTAGTGAGCTTCCCGGTAGTCGAGATGGACGTAGAGGGTGCCGCGCGGGTCGAGCAGGCGGTGGGCTTCGCGCAGCGGCGCCTCGATGAACCCGAGGTAGTCGTCGAAGCTGTCCGCGAACGAGAGCTCGCCGATCGACCGCGAGCGGTACCTGCGACCGCCGAAGCCGGTCCGGTCACCGCCGTCTTGATCGGCGACGGTCTCGAGCGTTCGTCGCCGCTGACGCTTGCCCGAGTTGAACGGCGGATCGATGTAGATCAGGCGGAAGCCGGCGTCGCCGAACGTCGGCAGCACCTGCCGGCAGTCGCCGTGAATCAGCTCCTCGCCGTCGCTCGCCACACCGGGATCGTAGGCCGCGGCCCGGTCCGAGCCGCATCGCCTCGCCGCCGCGCGGACTACCCTGGCCGCGTGATCAAGTACATCGGCTCGAAGCGGCTGCTCGCGGAGGAGATCGCGGAGGCCGCCGCACGGCTCGGCGCGACCTCGGTCTGCGACCTGTTCGCGGGCACGACGCGCGTCGGCCAGGCCTGCCGCCGCCGCGGCCTCGAGGTGCTCTCGAACGACACCGCCACCTACAGCGAGGTGCTCGGCATCGCCTATGTCGAGGCGACGGAGGAGGACCGGTCGCGGCTCGCGGAGCTGCTCGACCACCTGCGCGGGCTGAGCCCCGAGCACGGCTACTTCACCGAGACCTTCTGCGTGCGGTCGCGGTTCTTCCAACCCCACAACGGGATGCGGATCGATGCGATCCGCTCGGAGATCGACCGGCTCGAGCTGAGCCGGGTCGAACGGGCGCTGCTGCTGACCAGCCTGCTCGAGGCGGCCGACCGGGTCGACTCGACCTGCGGTCTGCAGATGGCCTACGTGAAGCGCTGGGCGCGGCGCTCCTACAACGAGCTCGAGCTGCGCGAGCCGCACCCGGTCGAGGGTCCCGCCGGCCGCACCGTGCGCCGCGATGCGAACGAGCTCGCTCCCGAGCTCGCGGGCGTCGACTGCGTCTACCTCGACCCGCCCTACAACCAGCACTCCTACTTCTCGAACTACCACGTCTGGGAGACCCTGGTGCGATGGGATGCCCCGGAGAGCTACGGGGTCGCCTGCAAGCGGATCGACTGCAGGACGACGAAGAGCGACTACAACCGGCGGCGCGAATCATGGCCGGCGCTCGCCCGGCTGATCGAGGCGCTGCCGCCGGCTCTGATGCTGGTCTCGTTCAGCGACGAGGGCTTTCACGAGCCCGACGCGGTCGAGTCGTTGCTCGCCGGTCGCGGGCACCTGCGGGAAGTCGCCTTCGGCTTCGACCGCTACGTCGGCGCCAGGATCGGGATCCACAGCCCGAGCGGCGAGCGCGTCGGTCGGGTCTCGCACCTGCGCAACACCGAGCATCTGTTCCTCCTCGGGCCCGACGCGGGCGCCGTCGCCGCGGCCGCCGGTGCGATCGAGCCGGCGCAGGCCGCCTAGCGCCGGGCGGGTCGCCACTGCCGGCGGCGCCGCAGCTCAGCGCTCGAGATACCTGGGCTCGGCGAAGACCCGCCGGACCAGCGGCTCGAAGTGCTCGAGCGGCAGCGAGTCGTAGTCGGGGTCGAAGCAGTTCTGGTCGTAGAGCTCGCAGAACTCGGCGCAGGCGTCGAACTGCGGATGGTCCCGGTAGCGATCTCGCGCGTCGGGGTCATCGCCGGTGAGATGCCCGTAGTGATGGATCTGGAAGACGCCGTGGTGGGCGACGATCCAGGTGATCTCGGGCGAGACGTAGGGACCGAGGACGGCCCCGACCATCTCCCCGTGGGTGTGGGGAGCGAGCACGTCGCCGATGTCGTGCAGCAGCGCCGCGACGACGTACTCCTCCGAGCGCCCGTCGCGCAGCGCCCGGGTCGCCGACTGCAGCGAGTGCTCGTAGCGGCTCACCTGGTAGCCGGCCAGCGAGTCCTGCAGCGCCCGAACCGCATCGAGCAGGCGATCGGGCAGGGCCGCGATGTAGCCCTGCTCGAGCCGATCGAGGAGCTCGAAGTCCTCGACGCTGCCGTCCTCCATCCGGGTGAACCCGACGGTCTCCATCTGCCTCCTTCGCCTTGCCGGAGAAGCATACGCCGGGCGGCCAGCGGGGTCGATTCGCGATCCGCCTGATACTGCGCTAACCTGACGCTCAGTGTTTGCTCACAGAGCACCCTGGTTGCTCGCGGCCCTCCTCCTGCTGGTGATCTTCGGCGCGCGGGCCCCGTCCGTGGCCGAGGCGGGGGTCAGCTACTGCGACCGATCCAGCAGCCCGCGACAGAGCCCGCAGGCGTTCGTCCAGTCGCTGCGCCCGGGCCAGACCGGCTGCCTCAGGCCCGGGGTCCACATCGCCGGCCGGGACAGCATCAAGTTCAGTCGCCCGCGGGTCACCCTCAGGAGCCGCGGGCGTGGCCCGGCGATACTGGTCGGGCGGGTCTGGATCGCGCGCGGCGCCAACCGCGTCAAGATCCGCGACCTGGTGCTCGACGGCCGCAACCCGAAGGGGCAGGCGAAGCCCTACCGTGAACGCCAACCACGCCGTGTTCCGCGACAACGAGGTCACCAACCGGCATACGGCCATCTGCTTTTTGCTCGGCAGCGACGACTACGGCCGCGCCATCGGGACCCGGATCCTCCACAACCGGATTCACGACTGCGGCCGCCTGCCCGCGACCAACCACGACCACGGCATCTACGTGGCCTTCGCGACCGGGACCGTGATCCAGCGCAACCGCATCTACAACAACGCCGATCGCGGGGTCCAGCTCTATCCCGACGCCGACGGGACGCTGATCACCGACAACGTGATCAGCGGCAACGGCCAGGGCATCATCTTCTCCGGGACCAGCAAGCACGTCTCCTCGAACAACCTCGTCAAGCGCAACATCGTCAAGAACTCGACCCTGCGCTTCAACATCGAATACAACTGGAAGGGCGGCCACGTCGGAGCCGGCAACGTGGTCAAGCGCAACTGCATCTTCGGTGGCGCCAAGGACGAGGGCGGCGGCGGCATCAGGGCCCCCTACGTCGGCTTCGTCGCCCGCGACAACCGGGTCCGC
>CAVOYZ010000014.1:0-27693 GCA_963700785.1 uncultured Solirubrobacterales bacterium | reverse complement strand
AGCTCCGACCGCAGGGCTCTCGCACCCGCCAACTCGGCGCCCTCGCGCAGCGAGTCCTCGGCGACGACGCGGCAGGATGCGATCTCGAGCGCCGGGTAGACGCCGGCCTCGGCGAGCTCGCGGCTGAGCGCGATCGTCACGTTCTCGGTCGTCGCCAGGGCCCTGGCGACATCATCGTCGTCATCGGTGAGCGCGGTCGCGATCACCGTCAGCGAGCCCGAGTCATCCTCGGCCGTTTCGCGACCGGCGCCGAAGATCGGCTTCGCGGCGCTCGGGTCGTCGGCCGCCACCGCCAGCCGCGAGAGGGAGTCGATCAGCAGCGCCACGTCCGCCCCGCCCTCGGCCTTCCGCTTTGCCTGTGAGACCGCCGTCTCGACCGCGCGCAGCTGGTCGCTGGAGCGCATCTCCGCTCCGGCGATCCGCAGCTCGGCGTCCGGAAGGGCCTCGCGCCAGGCGGGCTCCTCCTCGGGGCGCTCGTCGATCAGGACGACGATCACCTCGAGATCCTCGGCGGCGCTCAACTCCGTTCCGAGGGCGCGCAGCAGCGTCGTCCGGCCGGACCCCCGGGGAGCCTGGACGAGAACCCGCTGGCCGCGGGCCAGCGGCGCCAGCAGATCGACCGCGCGAAGCAACAGAGCCTGCTCGGGCTCGGCGCCGGCGCCGGCGAGCGGCAGGCGGCGGTGCGGCGGAACGGCGACGAGCTCCTCGAACCTCGAGCGCTCGCCACCCGGCTCGGCGCCGTTGACGGTGTCGACGTGGACCAGCGCCGGGTGGCGCTCGCCTCGCCGCGGGCCACGGGCCGGGCCCGTGATCGCGTCGCCGTCCTGAAGCTCGCAGCGGCGGATCTGGGAGGGCGAGACGTAGATGTCTCCCTCGGCTTCGGGGTCGTCGAGGCGCAGAAAGCCGTGACCCCGGGAGGTGATCTCGAGCACGCCGCTGACCGGCTCGGCCGGTGGCTCATCGCGCTCGCTCCGATCGGGCTCTGCTTCGCGGCGCCCGCCTCGCCTGCCGCCGCCCTCGCGGCCGCCGCGGCCAGCACGCCCGCCCTCGCGGCCGCCTGCGGTCGCCGGCGCGCGCTCCTCGCCCCCGCCGAGCTCGGCGATCAGCTCCTCCCGGCTGAGCATCCGGAAGCGATCGATCCCGCGCTCGGAGGCGAGCTCGTGGAGCTCGGAGAGGTGCTTGCTGGTCAGTGATCCGTCGGCCATGGGCGTGGCACTATAGGTGTCAGGCCGGGGCGCCCGCCGGGTCGCATCCCTCGGCGGCAAGCTCGCCGACCCAGGCCTCGGCCTCGTCCTCGACTTGGGCCCGATCCCAGCCGAGCTCGGCGCCCATCGCCTCGGCCACCGGCCGGACCGCGGCGGCGGTCCGCAGCGACGGCGCCGCGACCAGCGCCAGTCGGGTGCGGCGCAGCAACACGTCGGCGACCGTCCGGGCCTGCTCGAGACGGGCCGCGACCACCGCCTCGGCAAGCAGGTCGGGATGGCCCGGGAGGATCGGGCGGGCGAGCTCGGGGCGCTCGGCCGCGACGCTGAGCACGTCGCGCGCCGCGTGCCCGTAGCGGAAGGCGAGCTGCCGCTTGACGTCGGGGCCGACGAGACCGGGCTCGAGGCCGTCGGGCGGCTCCAGGTCCGCGTCGGAGGCCTCCATCCCGAGCGGGATGTCGGCGGTCCGGCAGGGAACCTCGCGGCCCTCGCGCTCGGCCACCCGGTCGACGACCTGCTTTGCCATCCGCCGCCAGGTCGTGAGCTTGCCGCCGGTGATCGTCAGCATGCCCGAGGAGGTCTCGTAGAGCTCCGCCTTGCGCGAGATGTCGACGGACTTCTTTGGATCGCCGGTCGAGATCAGCGGCCGGACCCCGGCGAAGGCGCCGGTCAGATCGCCCCGTCCGAAGTCCTCGCCGAAGTAGTCGTTGACCGCCGAGAGCAGGTAGTCGATGTCCTCATCGCCGGGCCGGACCAGATCGATGTCGCCGTCGTAGTCGTTGTCGGTGGTGCCGATCATCGCCCGCCCGTACCAGGGGAGAACGAAGATCGTCCGCCCGGCTCCGGCCGGGACGATGCAGGCGGCGTCGTTGAGCGGCAGCCGCTCGAGCGGCAGGGTCAGGTGGGTGCCGCGGCTCGGCGCGATCCGCGGGACCTCGGTCTCGTCGAGGATCTCGCCCGGCCGCACGCGGTCCGCCCAGACGCCGGTCGCGTTGATCACGTTCTCGGCCTTGATCTGCAGCTGCTCCCCGGTCTCGGCGTCGGTGCAGTTGACGCCGGCCGCCCTGCCGCCGTTCTCGAGCAGCGAGGTGACCTCGAGCCGGTTCGCCATCACCGCGCCGAAGCGCTCGGCCTCCCCGAGGATCGTCAGCACGAGGCGGACGTCGTCGGTCTGGCAGTCGTAGAACAGGTAGGCCGCGGTCGGCTGCCGGGCCTCGAGCGCGGGCAGGTAGTCGATCGTCTCCTCGGCGCTGATCGTCCGATGCCGGTCGGGCGACCAACCGGCGTCATCGTCATCGCCTCGGGCCCGCTGCTTGCGACCCTGGCCGACCCGGGTGGTCGCCATCACGTCGTACATGTTGAGTCCGATGCCGATCCGCATGTCGCGCCGGTCATCGCCGAGGGTCGGCACCAGGTAGGGGGTCGGGTAGACGAGGTGCGGCGCCAGGTCGACCATCAGCTGGCGCTCGAGCAACGCCTCGCGGACCAGGCCGAGATCGAAGTTCTGCAGGTAGCGGAGGCCGCCGTGAACCATCTTCGAGCTCCGGCTCGAGGTCCCGAACGACCAGTCGTTGCGCTCGACGATCGCGGTCGAATACCCGCGCGACGCCGCGTCGAGCGCGACCCCGACGCCGGTGATGCCGCCGCCGATCACGACCACGTCGAAGGTCTCGGAGGTGAGCTCGCTGAGCGCTGAGTCACGATCGATCATCCGCCCCCACGGTATCGAGGATGCGACGCCGGCCCGGGAGCCCGAGGCGCCGTCTCAGTCGAGGTAGGTGACGCAGTCGGCGCCGGCGCGCGCTCCGGCGGCCGCTGCTCCTGCACCGGCCGGCCCAGGTACAGCAGCCCGACAAAGCGCTCGGCCCGATCGAGCCCGACCGAGGCGCGCCCGGCGTCGGTCCTCAGCACCGCCGGCGTCCGCCAGTATCCGGCGAGCCCGCGGGCGTGCGCGGCGAGCAACACGATGTAGGCGGCGCAAGCGGTCGCGTGCAGGTCCTCCTCGTCGCGGTCCGGCTCGCCGCTGAGCGCGGCCGAGCAGACGACGAGCGTCGGCGCGCGGTCGAGCTTCGGCGCCGCCTCGGGGCCGGCCGCCTGCTTGAGCCGCTCGAGCGAGCCGGGCCCGACGACCCGGAACCGCCAGGGGCTGGTCAGGTGGTGGTTGGGCGCCCAGCGGGCGAGCTCGAAGAGCTCGTCGAGCTCCTGGCGGGCGACCGGCTCGGGCCGATAGGCCTTGTGGGTGCGACGCGTGCGAATCGCGGTCTCGAGATCCATCGCCGGCCAGGATCGCATGCCGCTGGCCGCCACCCCCGCCCGACGGCTCAGACGCGGCCCGTCTGGCGGCCGATCCAGCCCCCGAGCGCGGCCGCGCCGAGCAGGTTCGCGAGACCGAATCCGAGCAGGACCGGCGAGCCGCCGTCGTCGCCTGATGCCGTCTCCTCCGCCGCGCCACGGCAGCGATGGCCCCCGACCGCGATCGCCGCGGTTCGCCGCCCCCTCCGCCGGCGGCGTCCGCAGCGGCTCCGGGGCCGCCGCCGGCCTTCGCCGGCCGGCCGCCCCCACCCTTGCCCCTGCCCTTGCCGTCGCGCCGTCCGCCGGCGCCGCCCGAGCCCTGCCCCGCCGCCAAAGCGACGCCCCCGCCGGAGCCGGCGCCTGCCCGCCCACCGCCGGAGCCGGAGCCGCCCGAGTTGCCGCCGGCCCGGCCGCCCCCGGAGCCGGCGTTCGCGCCCGGGCTCCGCTTCAGCGGCGCGATCGGGTAGGTGGCGCGGCGCATCCCGGTGATCGCCTGCGCGGTCACCCATACCGGCGTCTGCTCGCTACCCCGCGAGTAGGCGACGCGTCCGTCGCCGGCCTGCCGCGCATCCAGGTACTCGAAGCCGTTGCGCGCCCCCTTGCGAACGCCCCGCGGGTTGACCCCGGCGGCGATCAGCCCCTGCAGCGCCCATGCGGTCGACTGCGAGTTCGATCCGGCGCTACGGGTCAGCGACCAGCCGCCGTCGGCACGCTGCGCAGCGCGAAGCCACCCGGCGCCGCGCGCGAGCGCGGACCCGGCATCGACCACGGCGAGCGCCTGCAGGACGGCGCCGGTGCTGTCGGGCTCGCTGGCCGCGCTCTTGACCGAGCCCCAGCCGCCGTCGCGGTTCTGGACCCGCCGTAGCCAGCTCGCCGAGCTGCGCAGCGAGCTCGCCGGCTCGCCCACCGCCGATCGCGCCAGCACGGCAAACGCGGTCAGGTTGACCTGCTGCTCGTAGGAACCACCCCCCTGCCGGCGCGAGCGCAGCTCGGCGACGAGGTCGCGGCCGCCGAAGCTCCGTGCCGAGACGCCCGCGCCGCGCAGCGCGAGAATCGTGCGCTCGAGATCCCCGGTCGAGGAGAGATCGGCCACCCGCGCCCGCAGGTACTCGACCGGCGAGCGGCCGCGGCGGCGGACGTCGCGCGGGTTGACGCCGGCCGCCTCGAGCCCGAGCATCGCCCAGCCGGTCATCGCCGGACTCGACGGGGCAGCCCGGGGCGACGCCGAAGCCGCCGTCGCGGTTCTGCGATCGCTGCAACCAGCGAGTGGCGTCCCCGGCGCCGGCCGCCTCGGCCGGGGCCGGCGATGCGGGGGCGCTCGAGGTGCCGGGGCCGGCGACGATCGCGGCGGCGGATGCCAGCAGCGCCAGGCCGGCCACCACCCCGGTGCCGGCGCCGGCGCCGGGCGCCTGCCGCCAGCTGATCGCGAACCTCGCCTGGTAGCGGTCGAGCATCCGCACCAGCGCCGGGCCGGCGGCGAGCATGATCGCGGCGTTGCCCGCCGCGTGGGCGACGTTGAACGGGATCCCGCGGGCGGAGAGCGCCAGGTAGCGATCGAGCGACTGCTCGCCTCCGAAGTTGACCATCGCCGAGAGGTCGAGCAGCGCGCCGTAGAGCAGCCCCGCGACCGCGGCGGCCGCGGCCAGACCGACCCGGCCGAGGCGGCGGCCGCTGACCGCCGCAAGCGCCGCACCGCCAACGCCGACCAACCCCCAGCCCGCCATCTGCCAGGGAGTCCACGGCCCCTGCCCGAGCCAGAAGTTCGAGACGAGGGCCGACAGCGCCCCGACCGCGAAGCCGGCCGGCCCGCCGAGCGCGTAGCCGGCGAGCAACGCGACGTCGGTGGTCCCGACCACGTTCGGCAGCGGCGCGAGCAGGACGCGGGCGGCGACCCCGATCGCCGCCAGGGCGGCGACGGCCGCGAGGATTCGCGCCGAGGGGCGCGAGCGCTCGAACCAGACGCCGCCGGCGACCAGCACCAGGGCCAGCAGCCCGAGCACGCTCAGCTGCCAGCTCATCCGCTCCCCACCTCGGCCGGGCGCGCTCGGGACAGCAGGATCTCGGCGCCTTGCTCGGGCGTGATCGCGGCGCCGTCGGAGATCCGGGCGACCTCCGTCGCGAAGTACCAGCCGCCGCCGAGCACCTCGAGCGCGGCGCCGTCGGCCAGCACCCGGCCGCGGGCCGAGCAGCGCCACCCGCTCGGCGAGCGAGGCCGCGAACTCGACGTCGTGTGTCGCAACGAGCACCGCCGCCCCGCGGGCCGCCAGGCTGCGGAGCCAGTCCGCCAGGGCCGCCTTGCGCGAGCGGTCGAGCCCGCGGGTCGGCTCGTCGAGGCAGATCAGCCCCGGCGGTGCGCCGCCGGCCCCGCGCCCGGCCAGCGCGATCGCGAGCGCCAGTCGCTGCCGCTCGCCGCCGGAGAGATCACGGGGGTCCCGCGCGGGGTCGACATCGAGGCCCGCCACCTCCATCGCCAGCCGACCAGCCTCACCGGGAAGCTCCTCCTCGACCCGCTCGCGGACGAAGTAGTCGTCGGGACGCTGGGTCAGCAGCGCGCAGCCGGACGCGGCCTGCACGCGGCCCTCGGCCGGCTCGAGGACGCCGGCTAGCGTCCTCAGCAGGGTGCTCTTGCCGGCACCGTTGGGGCCGACCAGGGCGACGATCTCGCCCGGGCGGAGATCGAGGTCGACGCCGTCGAGCACCCGGCGCCGCCCGGCTCCGGGGCCGCCGAGCTCGACCCCGAGACCGCGGACCCGGAGCGCATCGGCGGCCGCCGCCGCGGCCTGCCGCGGACGCGCGACCGGCTCGGCCCGCCGCTCGCCGGAGGCGTCGAACAGCGCCCGGCCCCGCTTCACCCCGGGCGGCCGTTCCGGCCGCCCCGCCAGCTCGAACATCCGCATCGCCGGGGTCAGCAGCTCGGGTGCCCGCTCCGAAGCGAACGCGCCGAACCGCTCCGGCGGACCGTCGAAGGCGAGCCGGCCACGGTCGAGCGCGATCACCCGATCCGCCGCCGCCAGGCAGCGCTCGAGCCGGTGCTCGCCGAGAACGATCGTCACCCCCCACTCCTCGTTCAGGCGCCGCAGCAGGCCGATCAGCTCATCGCCCGCGACCGGGTCGAGCTGCGAGGTGGGCTCGTCCAGCAGCAGCAGGGGCGGGCGGGTGACCAGCGCCGCGCCGATCGCGACGCGCTGGAGCTCGCCGCCGGAGAGGGTGTCGGTCGTGCGATCGAGCAGCGGCTCGATCGCCAGCGCCAGCGCCACCTCCTCGACCGCCCGCGCCCGCGCCGTCGCCGAGTGACCGCGCAGCTCCAGCGGCAGCCCGAGCTCGGCGGCGACGGTGGTCGAGACCACCTGCGACTCGGGCTCCTGGGCGACGAACCCGACGCTCGCAGCGAGCTCCGCCGGGCCGGCCTCGCGGGTCGAGCGACCGGTGACGGCCAGCTCGCCGGTGAACTCGCCGCCGTGGAAGTGCGGAACCAGTCCGCACGCTGCGCGGAGCAGCGTCGACTTGCCGGACCCGGATCTCCCGGCGAGCACGACGAGCTCAGCGGCGCCGACCTCGAGATCGAGGTCCGCCAGGGCCGGCAGCGCCGCGCCCGGATAGCGGTAGCTGACGCCGCGGAGGGCGAGCACCGGCGCGCTCGCATCAGCCATCCGCCTCAACCTCCCTCGAGCGCGCTCGCTGCGCCGCCAGACGGGCTCGCTCCCGCCGCGACATGAACGGGAGCGTCGCGATCAGCGGGATCGCCGCCGCCAGCGCCAGGGTGGTCGGGCCGAGGTCGACGTCGATCGTCGGATAGGCCTCCGCTCCGGCCGCGCCGGCGGCCAGCGCGACCGACGCCGCGACCGCGGTCAGGGCGCCGCTGAGGACCATCGCCGGCTCCCCCCGCCGCCGGGGCTGATGCTCCCTGGGAGCCCGCCGGTCGAGTCCGTAGCCGCGCAGCTCCAGCGTCGAGGCGACGTCGACCGAGCGGTCGAGCGAACCGGCGACCAGCCGGCGGACCAGTGCCGCGCGGCCGACCGGTGCGGCCGCCGGCCCGCGCAGCGAGCCCGCCTCGCCGAGCCGGGATGCATCGGCCGCTGCCAGCGGCACCAGCCGGGTGATCAGCGTCGCCGCCAGGGCCGATCGAGCCGCGAACGGGCGGACCGCGCGCAGCAGCCGGTCGGGATCGACGCAGGCCGACCAGACCCCGAAGACGACCAGCGCGACCAGGACTCGCAGCGCGAGCACGCCACCCTCGAACAGGGCCTCGGCGCTGACGTCGATCTGCCCGAGCACCGGGATCTCCCAACCGCGCAGCAGCACGGTGTCGCCCCGCTGCGAGACGAGACCGTTGACGACGACCATCGTCGCCGCGAGCACGACCCCGAATCTGAGCGGGCCGAGCGCCGCGCGCAGGGCGCCCGAAGCGGCGGCCGCGATCGCCGCGGCACAGCCGGCGGCGACCAGGACGAGGGGATTCGAGAAGGTGAAGCCGATGATCGCGAGCGGACCGAGATAGGCCGCCGCCACCCAGGGCCTGGCCAGCCCGAGCGGCCCCGGCCGCGGTTGATAGGCCAGCGCCGTCCTCACCGGCAGGAGGCCCCCTCGGGGGTCGGCACGGAGTCGGCCGGCAGGCTCAGCTCGTCGCCGCCGGAGGTCGCGACCGCGTAGCGGCGCGCCAGGGTTGGCTGATCGAGCAGACCGGCGGCCTCCTCAACCTGATCGGGATCGCTGCCGCTGACCACCCAGGTCGGCTGCTCGTCGCGACGCTGGAGGGCTGCCACCCAGCCGGCCTCGCTCAACAGGGCGCTCGGTCGCGCCCGCCGGTCGAGCGTCCGCAGGGCGTAGGCGCCGTCGCCGCAGCGCTCGACCGTCGCGTAGACACCGCTCTCGGCGGGTCCGCGCTCGAGCAGCTCCGCGGCCCGGTCGACCCGCACCCTGTCCCAGCTGCCGACCAGCACGCGCAGGGTTCGATCGGGATCGCCGGCCGCCTCGGCGTCGACTTCCGGCCTGACGTCGGCCCCGTCCGCCTCGAGCCGGCCGGTGACCTGATCGCAGGCCGGCTCGACGTCGAAGCAGACGACCTCGACTGCGAAGGGCTCGCCGTCGAAGCCGCTGACGAACGGCTCGGGGTAGGAGCCGACGACCGCCGGGACGCGATAGGCATCCGTCCAGTCGCGGTAGTCCCACCAGATCCGGTCGCCCGCGTGCACCGCCGCCTCGCCGGCGCCGACCGGCGAGGCGTAGCCGTTCACGTAGAAGAACCAGTCGAGGCTGCGCCCGGACTCGACCGCTCCCGCCGTGCCGTCGATCGCGTCGATGAAGTTGCCGCCGTAGGAGGTCTCGATCTCGGCCTCGCGATCGAGGAAGCGGACGACCGTCTCCGACTCGCTCGGATCGTCGACCCGCGCCTCCCGCAGCAGCTCGGAGCCGTAGTCACGAGTCACGGTCAGCGTCGCCGATCCCGGCTCCGCCCGACCGGCTCCGAACCCACAGCCGGCCGTCGTGGCGGCCGCCACGACCGCGGCCAGGGCAGCGATGACGCGGGCGCCGTTCACCGGTCGGACGGCTATCCGCAGCCCTTGAGCGTGTCGCGACGATCCGATCTCACCCGATCGTCGCCGCCACCGCAGCGGACCAGGTCCCTGCCGCCGCCGCGGACGTCGATCGCGTCGTCGCCGGCGCCCGCGCGGACGACATCCCTGCCACGACCCGGGTTGATGTCGTCCCCCCCGCGGGTGCCGCGGACCGTCTCCGACCTCGCGGTCCCGCGGATCGTCGCCGGCGGCTCCGACTCACAGGCGCGGAGCCTGAGCGCGAAACAGGTGCGAGCGAGCTCGGAGGGAATCGATCCCGCTCGCGTGGCCCGGAGCTCGAGCTCGGCGCGGGGGGCCGGCGAGTTGCCGGCGCCGGCGTCGACCATCGTGCGACCGTCCGCGCCGGTGGGCGCGGCGGCCCCGGTCACCGCAGCGCCTGCCGCGGGCGTACGGCTGCCGTCGTCGGCGTACTCCCATACGCGGACCTGGAACTCGGCGGCCGAGGTTCGTGCGGGCGCCCTGATCCCGAGCTCGGCCGGGAGCGGGTCGTTGAAGTCCTCGATCAGATACCAGAGCACGGGCTCGCCGCGCCTCACCGTCGCCTGATCGCCACCGACCAGCGCGCCGACGTGATCGACCTTCAGGTACCAGTAGCCCGTCTGGGGGGCGACGGCGGCGCCGAAGCCGCAGACGCCGAGGCCGAAGTCGAACGCGTCGGTGACCAGCACCGGCCTGATGTCCCGGTCCCACTTCGAGGCGTCCTGGGCGGCGCCGAGCGCCGTCGCGCCCGGCACCCTGGCGCGAGTGCCGCTGCCGCCGGTGCCGCGCCGAAGCAGTCGGCGGCGGAACGGGCCCTGATCATCGTCCTGCCGGTGTATTGGACGTGCTCGGCGAGCGTCTCGCCGGACGAGTCGACGATCCGCAGATCGGCGGGCTTGCTCGCCGCGGCAGCGGACGGGATCGCGACCAGGCAGGCGACGGCGGTTGCGGCCAGCCCGGCTGAGCGCAGAATACGAGTAGGCATGAAGCCACCCTTTCCTCGAGGGTCCGATTTGGCTCGGCCGGAGACAGGTCTCCTGGCTTGCGGGACTGCCGTCACGCCTTCCCGGATCGCCTCGCGATCCAGTGGCTTGCGCGTTCCGGGGCCTCAGCCCCGGGCCTGCGACGACCTCACCCGGTCACAGTGGCGGGACCGCGCCGGAATCTCACCGGGCTTCCCTGAACACCGACCGTATATCGCGCCCTACTGTAGCGCCGCGGACGGCCGCCGTGGATCGCTAGTCGCGGCTCTCGACCGTCTTCACGAGGTCCTCGACGACTTCCGGCATCGCCTTCTTCATCCGCGACAGCTCCCAGTGCTCGATCTTCAGAGCGCGGACCGTTGAGGCGGCGACGACCGAGGCCGAGCGCTCCTGCTTCTCGAGCAGGCCCTGCTCGCCGAAGACGTCTCCGGGGCCGAGGCTCGCGACCTTCTCGCCCCCCTTGGTGACCTCGACGCTGCCCTCGTCGATCGCGTAGAAGTCGTTCGCGAAGCCGCCCTCCTGGATGATCACCTTGCCCTCGGGGAACTCGACGAGCTGGGTGAACGGGGCGATCTTGGCGAGCTTCTCGTCCTCGACCCCCTCGAACAGTGAAAACCTCTTGAGCTGGCTGGGATCCAATTCGAACTCCTCCGTTTGAGACGCCCCAGAACCTACCCGATCCGCGAGCGGCTTTGGAGGGTTCGCCGCGCACTTTGGTCGGTCTCACGCGCGATAGGCTGCGGGTCGCGGCGCACAGGGGTGCGACCGCGAACCGGCAGTCGCCCGTCTTGATCGCCCTCATCCTCATCGCCGTTCTCGTCCTCGCCGTCGGCGCCTTCGTCTGGCTTACCTACAACAGGCTCGTCGCGCTGCGGCTCGCCTGCGAGAACTCGTGGTCGCAGATCGACGTGGCGCTGAAGCTGCGACACGACCTGATCCCGGCGCTGGTCGCGGCTGTCGCCGGCTATGCGGGCCACGAGCAGGGCACGCTGACGCAGGTCACTGAGCTGCGCGCGGACGCCGTTGCCGCAGACCCAGCTCCCCCCGCCGAACGTGGCACCGCGGAGGCACGGCTCGGCGGCGGGCTCGGCCGCCTGCTGATCCTCGCCGAGGACTACCCGGACCTGAGGGCGACGGAGAACTTCTCCCGCCTGCAGACCGACCTCGCCGAGGTCGAGGAGAAGATCTCGATCACCCGGCGCGTCTACAACGACACGGTCGAGACCTACAACACGAGGATCCAGGTCTTCCCCTCGAACCTGATCGCGAGTGGGTTCGGGTTCGAGCGCCGTGAGTTCTTCGAGGCGGGCGCCGGGGCCGAGATCGCCCCGACCGTCTCGCTCCCCGGCCCGGGCGGAGGCGCGCCGGCATGAGCCCCGGCAGGCTGATCTGGGCAGTGGTCTGGCGGCTGGCGCTGGCCGCGATCGTCTTCTCTGTCCTCGCGATCCTCCCCAAGCTCTGGATCCCCGAGGAAGGGACGCCCAAGGACTTCGACATCTCGACCGCCGACACGCGCGTCGAGCTCCAGGACGACGCCGGCCTGCGTATCACCGAGACGCTCGAGTTCCACTACCACGGCGGCACGTTCACCGGCGCCTACCGCGACATCCCCCTTCGCGAGGGAGCCAAGATCACCGGGCTCGCGGTCTTCGAGGGCGAGGAGCGCTACCGGCCCGGTGGCAACACCGCCCTCGGCTCCTTCGATCAGCCCGGGACCTTCGGAATCACGAAGACGCCTGACTACAACGGCGTCCGCGTCGTCTGGCACTACCGCGAGACCGACACCGAGAAGACCTTCACGCTCGCCTACGACCTCGAGAAGGCGATCACCGCCTACGACGACGTCGTCGACGTCGGCTGGACGGTCTGGGGAGACCAGTGGCAGTTCTGGCTCGATGAGCTCGAGGCCGAGATCGCGACGCCCGACGGAACCGACCCGACCGAGGCCTGGGTCTCGAGCTTCGACGCACCTGACGCTGGGGTGATCACGCCAACCGGGCAGATCGAGGGCACCCGAGCGCTCGGCGCCGACCCCGAGATCGGCGACGGCGGGGCGAGCTTCGACACCGAGCGCGTGCCGCAGGGCACCAACGTCGTCTTCCGCGCCCTGGTGCCGCGCGACGCCGTCAGCTCCGTGAGCGGAGCGCGGGTCGTGAGCGGGAACGGCGCCGAGAGGGTGATCGCCGAGGAGGACGGGATCTCGAACACCACCTACATGAAGGCGAAGAACTTCGTCTTCGACAACGCCTGGCTCGTCTTTGGCCTCTGGACCCTGATCGTCGTCGGGCTCTCGCTGCTGATGGCGATGATGTCCCGCGAGCATCCGACCGGCGTCCCCAGGTACGTGAACGAGCCGCCGGAGGACTTGCCACCGGCGATCGCCTACTCGCTCGCAACCGAGGGTGGGTACGACGACCGCGTCGTGCTCGCGACGCTGCTCAGCCTGGTCGATCGCGGCTACTACGACGCAAAGGCCTCACAGGGTCAGGACCTCGACCTCGAGCTGACCGTGGCGGCGGACCGCCCCGCGAGCGACGGCCTCGAGGAGTACGAGCGCACCACGATGAAGTTCTTCGACGACCTGCTCGACGGCAAGACGGTCGCGCTCGGCAAGCTCAAGGACCAGATCCCCGAGCATTCCTCGACCTGGCGCACCCGCTGGAACGGGCTCACCAACGAGCTCGACCTGGCCGACGAGGGCAAGATCGAGTGGGACCGGAACTTCGAGGGCAGGCGCGTGCTGCTCGCCGTCGTCGCGCTGGCCGGCTATCTGATCCTCGGCTGGCTGTTCTTCGCACGCACGCAGTGGCTCGCGATCCCCGTCGGGACGGCCGCGCTCGGGCTGCTGTTCGTCTACCTGCTGCCGCGCACCATGTACAGGCGGCTCGACCCGGCGGCCCGCGAGCGCGGGGCGCTGTGGGCGGCCTTCCGCCGCTGGACCGACGACTTCCCGCGCCTCGACGACGACCCCCCGGCGACCCTGAAGCTGTGGCGGAGCATCCTCGTATACGCCGTTGCCTTCGGCACCGCAGAGAAGGTCGCGAAATCGGGCCGGATCCCGGCGCCGGTCGGCGAGGAGGCCACCAGCACCGGCAGCTGGACGGCGTTCGCCCTCTACGGCGGCGCCTGGAACTCCGACTTCAACTCGTTCGGCTCCGGCTTCTCGAGCCAGGTTGCTCCCGAGTCGAGC
The DNA here is from genome assembly GCA_963700785.1 of uncultured Solirubrobacterales bacterium. Lineage (GTDB taxonomy): Bacteria > Actinomycetota > Thermoleophilia > Solirubrobacterales > 70-9 > CAXMST01. The sequence continues at coordinate 14,471 of CAVOYZ010000014.1, read as the reverse complement.
TCGTCGGGCGGAGGCGGCGGCTTCAGCGGCGGCGGCGGCGGCTTCAGCGGCGGCGGCGGAGGTGGTGCCTGGTGATCACCGCCGATAACGCCAGCGCTCGCAGCTAGGCATCCAAGAACAGGTCGAGCAGCGGCTCGCCGTCGGCGGCCTCGTACGTCGACAGGTCTGTGATGCCCTCGGAGGCGAGCACCTGATCGTCGATGAAGAAGTTGCCGGTGCAGTCGGCCGCCGGGCGGGTGAGGATCACGTGGGCCGCGTCGGCGACGATCTCGGGAGATCGCGAGCGCTTCATCGCCTCGTCGCCGCCGAGCAGGTTCTGGACGGCGGCCGTGGCGATCACGGTCCGGGGCCAGAGCGAGTTGGCCGCGACCGGGCGGTCACGAAGCTCCTCGGCGAGCCCGAGCGTGCAGAGGCTCATCCCGTACTTGGCGATCGTGTAGCCGAGCTGCCCACCGGCCCAGCGCGGGTTCAGGTTGATCGGTGGCGAGAGGGTCAGGATGTGGGCGTTCTCGGCCCGCTCCAGGTAGGGGATGCAGGCGCGCGAGAGCATGAAGGTCCCGCGCGTGTTGATGTCCTGCATCAGGTCGTAGCGCTTCGGCTCGAGGTCGGGCGTCTTCGCCAGGTTGATCGCCGAGGCGTTGTTGACGCAGATGTCGATCCCGCCGAAGGCCTCGACGGTGCGCCCGACGGCCTCGGCGATCGAGTCGTCGTCGCGGACGTCGCCGAGGATCGCGAGGCCGCTCCCGCCCGCCGCCTCGATCTCCTCGACGGCGGTGTGGATCGTGCCCGGCAACCTCGGATCGGGCTCGTCGGTCTTCGCCATCACCGCGACGTTGGCCCCGTCCCGAGCCGCGCGGACCGCGATCGCAAGCCCGATCCCGCGGCTGCCTCCGGACATCAGGATCGTCTTTCCCTCGAGGTTGCTCGACATCGGCATCGCCCTCCTGGCAATAGGGTGCGGGGCCGAAACGCTATACCCCGAGCGACGGAGCCCATGCCTTGAGCCTCGAAGACCCCGTGATCATCTGCTGTGCGATCTCCGGTGCGATCGCCAACCGCGAGCAGTGCCCGGCGATCCCCTACACGCCCGCCGAGTACGCGGCCGAGGCGAGGCGGATCGTCGATGAGGGCGGAACCCACATCCACATCCACGCCCGCACCCCCGAGGGCGAGCCCTCGTACGAGATCGAGGACTTCCAGGCGATCAGCGACGCGATCCGGGCCGAGGTCGGCAGCGACGCGATCGTCAACTTCTCGACCGGAACGATCGGCGTGCCGGTCGAGAAGCGGATCGCCTACCTCGAGGCCTGCCGGCCTGAGGTCGCGGCGCTGAACATGGGGTCGATGAACTACGCCAAGTACTCGCGCTCGCGCAAGGGCTTCGTCTTCAAGTTCGTCTTCGAGAACCCGGTCGACGAGATCATCGAGCTGCTCGAGGCGATGAACCGGCTTGGGATCAAGCCCGAGCACGAGTGCTTCGACACCGGCCACGTCAGCTCGCTCGGGCCGCTGATCGACATGGGAATCCTCGAGGGCCGTCCGCACATCGACTTCGTGATGGGCGTCGTCGGCGGGATCGCCGCCAGCGCACGCAACGTCGCCGCGATGGCCGACAACGTTCCCGACGGCGCCCACTGGGGGGTGATCGGGATCTCGCGGCAGCAGTGGATGCTGGTCGCAGCGGCGCTGACGCTCGGCGGCTCGATCCGCGTCGGCCTCGAGGACAACCTCTACCTGCCGGGCGGCGAGATGGCGACTTCGAACGGTGAGCTGATCGCCAAGGCGCGACAGATGACCGAGGATGTGGGACGGCGGCCGGCGACCGTCGAAGAGGCCCGTGGGATGCTTGGGATCCCGACGCCGAAACTCAGCTAGGAGAGAACTCGTGGCCCAGAGCGTGATCATCGGATACGAGCGGTCGGAGGAGGGGCGCGATGCGGTTGCGCTCGGCGCCGAGCTCGCTCGGGCTCTCGATCTCAGGCCGCTGATCGCGCACGCGATCACGATGCCGACCGAGGTGCTGGACGAGGAGGGGCTGGAGACGGCTCTGCGGGCCTCCGCCGATGCCGACCTCGCTGCGATCGACTCCGCGTTCGGGGATCTCGGAGCCGATGCGCGCTCGCTGGTCTCGAGCTCGGCGCCGCGGGCGCTGCACGACCTCGCGGTCGAGATCGGGGCCCCGCTGCTCGTCGTCGGCTCGACCGGCCGCGGGCGGATCGGCCGGGTGATGCCCGGCAGCACCGCGGAGCGCCTGCTGCACGGAGCGCCCTGTGCCGTCGCGGTCGCCGCCAGGGGCTTCGCGGCCGCCGGTTCGCGACTGCTGCGGCTGGGGGTTGCCTTCGACGGCTCGCCCGAGGCGTCGATCGCGCTGCGCGCCGGCGTCACCCTGGCGCGGCGCTGCAACTCGAGCCTGACGTTGCTGACGATCGCCCATGCGCCCGGTGTGGCCCAGTCGGCGACCCCATCGCCGGCGGCGATGACCGGCTACGACTCGCAGCTCGAGCAGCGCTCGCAGGGCACGCTCGATCAGGGCATCTCGCGGGTCCCCGAGGATCTGCCGGTACGCGGCCATCTCATGCACGGGCCGCCCGGCGAGGCTCTGGTCGAGGTCAGCGAGGACTTCGATCTGATCCTGGTCGGCTCGCGCGGCTACGGGCCGTTGAAGGCGACGCTCTTGGGCAGCGCCTCGCGCCGCCTGTTCGATGCGTCGGACTGCTCGGTGATGGCGCTGCCGCGGGGGCTGACCGCCGACCCCTTCGACACCGAAGCCGACGCTCCGATCGAGGCATAGAACCCACCGCCGCGGCGGTTCGCCGGGCGGCCGCATCGGTAGTTCGCCGCGATCGGAAGCCGCAGGAAAGACGCTGGAACGGCGGAGCGGGCGCGTCTATTCTCAACGCTGACCGCGGCGTCGACCCAGGAGAGTGCCATGAGCGAGCCAAAGATCATCGAGACCAGCATGCACAAGGCGCGGGAGTGGCTGGCTGAGATGGCGACCGAGCTCGGGACCGACGACCGGCACTACGCCTACCGCGCGTTGCGCGCCTACCTGCACGCGGTCCGCGATCGGATCAGCGTCGAGGAGGCCGCCCAGCTCGGCGCCCAGCTGCCGCTGCTGATCCGCGGCATCTACTACGACGGCTGGGTCCCGGCCCGCACCCCGGCCGCCTACCACACGGTGGACGAGTTCCTCACCAGGGTCGCCGAGGAGGGGCAGCTCGCGGGCGAGACCGAGGCGTCGATGGTCTGCCGCGCCGGCTCGAGCGTCCTGCGCACCCACGTCTCCGAGGGCGAGATCGCGGACGTCGTCGCCGTGATGCCGGAGTCGCTGCGGCCGCTGCTGGCCGCCTGAGCGCCGCGGCGCCCGCCCGGGAGAGCGCAGAGAGACGGTGTTCCAGATCCGCATCCACGGCAGGGGCGGCCAGGGGGTGGTCACCGCCGCCGAGCTGCTCTCCGTCGCCGCCTTCGACTCCGACCTGCACTCGCAGGCGTTCCCCAGCTTCGGCTCGGAGCGGACCGGCGCCCCCGTCACCGCCTTCTGCAGGATCGACCAGCGACCGATCCGGACCCGGGAGCCGATCGCCGAGCCCGACGTAGTGATCATCCAGGACCCGACGCTGCTCCACCAGGTCGACGTCTTCGGCGGCCTCCGCCCCGGCGGCAAGGTGCTGATCAACTCGACGCGGACCGTCGACCAACTGGGGCTCGGGGAGCTGCTCGAGCGGCCCGAGCCGCCGACCCTGATGACGGTTCCCGGGACCGAGCTCGCTCGCGAGCACCTCGGCCGCGCCCTCCCGAACGCGGCCCTGCTGGGCGGGTTCGCGGCGCTGACCGGGCTGGTCTCGATCGAGGGGGTCGAGCTCGCGATCGCCGACCGCTTCCAGGGCGCGGTCGCCGCCGGCAACATCGCGGCCGCCCGCGCGGCCCACGAGTTCGTCCGCGACGAAATCGGGGCGGTCGCGGGTGCTTAGGCAGATCGAGGGATCGCGCGCTGTCGGCGACGCCGTCGCCCGCTGCCGGCCGGAGGTGATCTGCGCGTATCCGATCTCGCCGCAGACGCACATCGTCGAGCACCTCTCCGATCTCGTCCGCAGCGGCGACCTGGAGCCGTGCGAGTACGTCTTGGCGGAGTCGGAGTTCGGGGCGATGTCGGTTGCGATCGGCGCCTCCGCGGCCGGGGGGCGCGCCTACACGGCCACCGCCAGCCAGGGGCTTCTCTACATGGCCGAGGCGCTGTTCAACGCCGCCGGGCTCGGCCTGCCGATCGTGATGACCGTGGCCAACCGCGCGATTGGCGCGCCGATCAACATCTGGAACGACCACAGCGACTCGATGTCACAGCGTGACTCGGGCTGGATCCAGCTCTACGCCGAGACCAACCAGGAGGCGGTTGATCTCCACATCCAGGCGTTCCGCCTCGCCGAGGCCGTATCGCTGCCGGTGATGGTCTGCATGGACGGCTTCATCCTCACCCACGCGGTCGAGCGGATCGACTCGCCGGCGCAGGAGCAGGTCGACGCCTTTCTGCCCTCGTTCGAGCCGCGTCAGATGCTCGACCCCGACGACCCGGTGACGATCGGGGCGATGGTCGGCCCCGAGGCCTTCTTCGAGGTCAAGTACCTCGCCCACGCGAAGCAGATGCAGGCGCTCGATTTGATCCCCGAGATCGCGAGCGAGTTCGAACGCGACTTCGGCCGGCCCTCGGGCGGCCTGATCCGCGGCTACCGGATCGACGATGCGGAGACGATCATCGTCGCGCTCGGCTCGATCATGGGAACGATCGAGGAGGTGATCGACGAGCTGCGCGAGGAGGGCCACAGCCTCGGCGCGCTCGCGATCAAGTCGTTCCGGCCGTTCCCGCTCGACGAGGTGCGCAGGGCGCTCGCGGGGGCGCGGCGGGTGGTCGTCCTCGAGAAGGCCCTGGCGGTAGGGATCGGCGGAATCGTCTCCGCCAACGTGCGTATGGCGCTCTCGGGAATCGAGCTCGACGGGCACACGGTGGTCGCCGGGCTCGGCGGCCGACCGATCACCGGCCGATCGCTGCGGCGGCTGCTGCTCGAGGCGCTCGACGGCGGGCTCAAGGCACTCACCTTCCTCGACATGGACGCCGATCTCGTCGAGCGGGAGCTGCGACGGGCCGGATCGGGGTCGCCACAGGGAGCCCACGCCGAGAGCATGCTGCGCGAGATCGGGATCGTCGCGGCGAGCTCGCACTGAGAGGAGGGAAGGCGACGATGCCCTACAAGGAGCTGAAGATGTACCAGACCGGCACCTACGCGGTGGGCAACCGGCTGCTCGACGGCGACGAGCGAACCGTCCAGTCGCGAACCGATCGCTCGAACTCGCTCACCTCCGGGCATCGCGCCTGCCAGGGCTGCGGTGAGGCGCTCGGGGCCCGCTACGTGCTCGACGCTGCGATGCGGGCCACCCGCGGGGAGCTGATCGCCGCCAACGCGACCGGCTGCCTCGAGGTCTTCTCGACCCCGTTCCCCGAGTCCTCCTGGCAGCTGCCCTGGATCCACTCGTTGTTCGGAAACGCACCGGCGGTGGCGACCGGGATCGCCGCGGCGCTGAAGGCCAAGGGCCGAAGCGACGTACGCGTGGTCGGACAGGGTGGCGACGGTGGCACCGTCGACATCGGGCTCGCCTGCCTCTCGGGGATGTTCGAGCGCAACGACGACGTGCTCTACGTCTGTTACGACAACGAGGCCTACATGAACACCGGCGTGCAGCGCTCCGGCGCGACTCCCCCGGCCGCTCGCACCGCTACCACCAAGCCGGTCGGAGCCGAGCCGGGCAACGTCTTCGGGCAGGGCAAGAACGCACCGTTGATCGCGATGGCTCACGAGATCCCCTACGTCGCGACCGCGACGGTCGCCGAGCTCCACGACCTCGAGGAGAAGGTCGAGCGGGCGATGGAGATCCGCGGCTCGCGCTACCTGCACGTCTTCGTCCCCTGCCCGCTCGGCTGGGGCGCGGCCGCCGCGGACACGATCAAGATCGCGCGGCTCGCGAAGGAGAGCGGCGTGTTCCCCGTCTTCGAGGCCGTCGAGGGGCGGGTGGTCGGCGTCTCGAAGATCCGCTCGCAGGTGCCGGTCGAGGACTACCTGCGACCGCAGCGCCGCTTCGCGCACCTGTTCGGCGAGCACCCGAACACCGAGGTGATCGAGCGGCTTCAGGCGAACGCCGACCGCAACATCGCCCGCTTCGGGCTGCTCGACGAGGGGCCGACCGAGGGCAAGGAGCTGATGGAGATGCTGGCCGAGAGCGAGCACGGGCCGCAGTGATGGACAAGCCCTTCGCAATCACGCTCGACGTCGCCTCGAGCCTCGCCAACCGGACCGGCAACTGGCGGACCGAGCGGGCCCAGTACATCGAGCGGCTCCCCCCGTGCAGCCACGCCTGCCCGGCCGGCGAGGACATCCAGGGATGGCTGTACGACGCCGAGTCCGGCGGCGACGGCTACGCCCGCGCCTGGCGGCGGATCATGGAGACGAACCCGTTCCCGGCGGTGATGGGCCGCGTCTGTTACCACCCGTGCGAGACCGACTGCAACCGCGGAGACCTCGACGAGGCGGTCGGGATCAACTCGGTCGAGCGGTTCCTCGGGGACGAGGCGATCGACCGCGGCTGGACGGTCGAGTGCGACCATCGAGCCGACCGGCAAGCGGGTGCTGGTGATCGGCGCCGGGCCCTCCGGGCTGTCGGCGGCCTACCACCTGCGCCGCCTCGGTCACGAGGTCACCGTGCACGAGGCCTCCTCGGCGGCCGGGGGCATGATGCGCTTCGGCATTCCCACCTATCGGCTGCCGCGCGAGGTGCTCGGCGCCGAGATCGACCGGATCCTCGCGATCGGGGTCGAGCTCGAGCTCGAGCGCCGCTCGAGCAACGCCCTCGAGAGCATGGAGGACGGGAACTTCGACGCCGTCTTCCTCGCGGTCGGGGCGCACATCGCCAAGCGCGCCTACGTGCCCGCGGGGGAGGCGGCGCGGGTCCTCGACGCGGTCAGCCTCCTGCACGGGATGGAGGACGCCGAGCCACCGCAGCTCGGGCGGCGAGTCGTCGTCTACGGAGGCGGCGACACGGCGATGGACGCCGCCCGGACCGCGAAGCGGCTCGGGGCGACCGACGCCGTGGTCGTCTACCGGCGGACCCGCGATCGGATGCCCGCGCACGACGTCGAGGTCGAGGAGGCCGAGCAGGAGGGTGTGAAGATGCGCTGGCTCTCGACCGTGAAGCGGGCCGACGAGGGGCGGCTGATGCTCGAGCGGATGGAGCTCGACGCCGACGGCTTCCCGCAGCCGACCGGCGAGCTCGAGGAGCTCGAGGCCGACTCGCTCGTCCTCGCCCTCGGCCAGGAGGCCGATCTGGCGCTGCTCGAAGGGGTGCCGGGGATCGAGATCGAGGACGGCGTCGTCAACGTCGGTCCCGACATGATGACCGGGCACGCGGGGATCTTCGCCGGAGGCGACATGGTGCCAGCCGAGCGCACCGTGACCGTCGCGATCGGCCACGGTCGCCGGGCTGCGCAGAACATCGATCGCTGGCTGCAGGGAGTGCCGTACGCGCCGAGCCCGGAGCCGCGGCTGGCCGAGTTCGACAGTCTCAACACCTGGTACTACGCGGACGCGCCGCGGACCGAGCGACCGCGGCTCGAGGTGGCTCGGCGGCGCTCGACCTTCGAGGAGGTCGTCGGTGGCCTCGACGACTCGAACGCCCTCTATGAGGCGCGCCGTTGCCTCTCCTGCGGCAACTGCTTCGGCTGCGACAACTGCTTCGGGCTCTGCCCGGACAACGCCGTGATCAAGCTCGCGGATGTCGAGAACGGCTACGAGATCGACCTCGACTACTGCAAGGGCTGCGGGATCTGCGTCGCCGAGTGCCCGTGCGGCGCGATCGAGATGGTCCCCGAGGAGATCTGATGAACGACCCAACCGACCGACCTACAGGAGGAGAGACCGTGACCGACAAGAGCTTCGTAGTGCCGTTCTCGGAGCTGGGCTCCGGGGACGTCGCCCGCGTCGGCGGCAAGAACGCATCGCTGGCTGAGATGATCACCCACCTCGCTCCGGCGGGGATCCGCGTCCCGGAGGGGTTTGCCACCACCGCCGACGCATACTGGGAGTTCGTCGACCACAACCAGATGCGTGAGCGCATTGCGGCGACGCTCGGCCGCCTGGAGGCGGACGAGATCACCCTGGCCGAGGCCGGGCACTCGATCCGGGGGCTGTTCTACGCCGCCAGCTTCCCGCCGGCCTTCGCGGACGCGATCCGCGACGCCTACGGAGAGCTCGCGGCCGCGATCGGCAGGGCCGAACCCGACGTTGCCGTTCGCTCGAGCGCGACGGCCGAGGACCTCCCCGAGGCGAGCTTCGCCGGCCAGCAGGCGACCTTCCTCAACATCCGCGGCGCCGATCACCTGCTCGACGCCAGCCGCCGCTGCCTCGCGTCGCTGTTCACCGACCGCGCCATCGCCTACCGCGAGAACAACGGCTTCGACCACATGAGCGTCGCGCTCTCGGTCGGCGTTCAGCGGATGGTTCGCTCCGACCTCGGCTCCGCCGGCGTGATGTTCTCGATCGACACCGAGACCGGCTTCCCCGACGCGGTCCTGATCAACGGCGCCTGGGGCCTGGGCGAGTCGGTGGTCAGCGGCACCGTCGACCCCGACGAGTACGTGGCGTTCAAGCCGAAGCTCGCCGATCACGCCGTCGAGCCGGTGATCTCCAAGCGCCTCGGCCGCAAGGGGACGAAGATCGTCTACGCCAGTGGTGACGCCGGACCGATCGAGACGCTCGAGACCTCCGAGGACGAGCGCTCGCGGTACGTGCTCACCGATTCCGAGGTCGTCACCCTGGCCCGCTGGGCGGTGACGCTCGAGCAGCACTACGGCAAGCCGATGGACATCGAGTGGGCGAAGGACGGCCAGAGCGATGAGATGTTCATCGTCCAGGCCCGGCCCGAGACCGTCCAGGCCCGTCGCGAGGCCGGCCAGCTGAAGAGCTACTCGCTGGAGCAGGATGGAGAGCGGATCGCAAGCGGCGCCGCGGTCGGCGACGCGATCGCCACCGGCAAGGTCCTGCGGCTCGAGAGCGCCGACCAGATCGAGCGCTTCGAGGACGGCGCCGTGCTCGTCACCGAGATCACCGACCCCGACTGGGTCCCGATCATGAAGCGCGCGGCGGCGATCGTCACCGAGCACGGCGGCCGGACCTCGCACGCGGCGATCGTCAGCCGCGAGCTCGGCCTGCCGGCGATCGTCGGCGCGGCGGCGGCGGCCGAGATCCCCGAGGGAATCGAGGTGACGGTGAGCTGCGCGGAGGGCGACGAGGGGTACGTCTACGACGGGGCGCTCGAGTACTCGGTCGCCGACGTCGACCTCGAGGAGCTGCCCGAGACGACGACCAAGGTGATGCTCAATCTCGCCGACCCGGCCGCGGCGCTCCGCTGGTGGCGGCTGCCCGCCGACGGCGTCGGGCTCGCCCGGATGGAGTTCATCGTTGACAACCACATCAAGGCGCATCCGATGGCGCTCGCGCACTTCGAGCGGGTCGAGGGCGAGGACGCCCGGCAGATCGAGCGGCTGACCCGTGGATTCGAGGACAAGACCGAGTTCTTCGTCGACACCCTCGCCCGGGGAATCGCCCGGATCGCCGCCTCGCGGTATCCGAACCCGGTGATCGTACGGATGAGCGACTTCAAGACCAACGAGTACGCGAAACTGGTCGGCGGCAGCAGCTTCGAGCCCGATGAGGAGAACCCGATGATCGGCTGGCGCGGCGCCAGCCGTTACCACAGTGAGGGCTACCGGGAGGGCTTTCTGCTCGAGTGCCGGGCGATCCGCAGGGCACGCGAGCGGATCGGGCTCGACAACGTCGTCGTGATGATCCCCTTCTGTCGCACCCCGGAGGAGGCGGACCTGGTGCTCGAGGTGCTCGGCGAGGCCGGCCTCAGCCGCGGCGCGCACGGGCTCGAGATCTTCGTGATGGCGGAGATCCCCTCGAACGTCCTGCTCGCCGAGGAGTTCGCCGAGCGCTTCGACGGCTTCTCGATCGGCTCCAACGACCTGACGCAGCTCACCCTCGGGATCGACCGCGACTCGGCGATCCTCGCCGAGCAGTTCGACGAGAGCAGTCCGGCGGTGACTCGCCTGATCTCCGAGCTGATCGAGACCGCACACGACGCCGGCCGCAAGGTCGGCCTCTGCGGACAGGCGCCCAGCGACAACCCGGCGTTCGCCCGCTTCCTGGTCGAGGCCGGAATCGACTCGATCTCGGTCACCCCGGACACCTTCGTCGCGGTCAAGCGCGAGGTGGCCGCGGCGGAGGCGGCGCGGAAGCCGTCCGTGGCTTCGGCCTAGCACCGGCAGAGCACGGGCAACCCACCGCCGCTGGGTAGATAACCCCGATGTGGTCCGGGCAAGGCCCGACTAGTCTCGCCCCAGCGACCCCATTTCACGACGGCTTGCGGGGAGACCCGCCCCGCCGCGTGGCCTCTCCTTTCCGGAGGTGATGACCAGACAGGAGGACCGCGATGCCCGAAAGCAGATCCGAAACGGCTCCGCAACGCAGTCTCGCGGGCCGTGGGCCGAAGCCGCGGGCCGCGCGCGCGGCTTCCCGGGACCTCCGGCGCAAGGCCGACACCGCCGGCGACGCGCTCGCGAACCTCGCAGCCGCAGGCGAGACCCCGAGCGGCTCCGATCGCGTCTTGACACAGGCCTTCTCGCGACTCGAGCGCCTCGGCACGGCCCTGCGCCGGGCGAGCGAGGAGTTGGCGGCCGAGCGACGCCGGACCGACGCCCTCCGCGAGGAGGTCCGCAGGCTCCGCCGCGAGGTCCCGGGCGGGCGACGGATTCCGTCGGCCAACTGAAGCGACCGCCGCAGCGGGCGCGATCGGCGAGCATCGTGGTACGAATCCGCCGATGGCGGATCCCTCCCCCACGCCGCTCTGGACCCCTTCACCCGATCGGATCGAGCGGGCGGCGATCACCGCCTTCGCCCGGGCCCAGGGACTGTCCGGCGACTACGGTGAGCTCTGGCGCTGGTCGGTCGCCGACATCGCGCGCTTCTGGGAGAGCATCTGGAGCTACTTCGAGGTCGACGGCAGCCACGATCGGGTGCTCGACTCGCCCGAGATGCCGGGCACGGAGTGGTTTCCCGGCGCCACCGTCAGCTACGCCGCCCACATCTTCCGCGACCGGGACGACTCCGAGGTCGCGATCCGCCACGCCTCCGAGCTGCGGGAGCTCGGTGAGCTGACCTGGGGCGAGCTCCGCGGGCAGACGGCCCGGATCCGCGCCGGTCTGCTCGAGCTCGGGGTCGGCCGCGGAGACCGCGTCGTCGCCTACCTGCCGAACATCCCCGAGACGATCGCCGCCTTTCTCGCATGCGCCTCGCTCGGCGTGATCTGGTCCTCGGCGGCGCCGGAGTTCGGCGCCCGGAGCGTGATCGACCGCTTCGCTCAGATCGGGCCGAAGCTGATGCTGACGATCGACGGCTATCGCTACGGGGGCAAGGACCACGACCGCTCGGAGATCGCCGCTGAAATCGCCGCTGAGATCCCCTCGCTGGAGCGGGTCGTGCGACTCGGCTACCTCGACGGCTCCGGCTGGGAGCCGGGCTTTCTCGGTCCCGAGGACGCAGAGCTCGAGTTCGAGGAGCTGCCGTTCGGCCACCCGCTCTGGATCCTCTACTCCTCGGGCACGACCGGGCCTGCCGAAGGCGATCGTCCACTCGCAGGGCGGGATCCTGCTCGAGCACCTGAAGAAGATGCATCTGCACCTCGACGCGCAGGCGGGCGACCGCGTCTTCTGGTTCACGACGACCGGCTGGATGATGTGGAACTTCCTGCTCGGGGTACTGCTGACCAGGGCCTCGGTCGTGCTGTTCGACGGCAACCCCGGCCACCCCAGCCTCGACCGCCTCTGGGACCTCGCGGATGAGGCCCGGATCACGACCTTCGGGACCAGCGCCGCCTTCATCGCGTCCTGCATGAAGGAGGGGGTCGAGCCCGGGGCGAACCGCGACCTCGCGGCTCTCGAGGCCGTCGGCTCGACCGGCTCGCCGCTGTCGCCCGAGGGCTTCTCCTGGGTCTACCAGGAGCTCGGAGCCGACACCTGGCTGTTCTCGACCAGCGGCGGCACCGACGTCTGCACGGCCTTCGTCGGCGGCGTGCCGACGCTGCCGGTCTACGAGGGCGAGCTGCAGGCCCGCTCGCTCGGTGCCCTCGTCGAGAGCTGGGACGAGCGCGGCCGGCCCCTGGTCGGCGAGGTCGGCGAGCTGGTCCTGACCAGGCCGATGCCCTCGATGCCGATCTTCTTCTGGGGTGACGAGGACGGCTCGAAGCTGCGCGAGGCCTACTTCGATCACTTTCCCGGCGTCTGGCGTCACGGCGACTGGATCGAACTGACCGAGCGCGGCACCGCGATCATCTACGGGCGCAGCGACTCGACGATCAACCGTGGCGGCGTGCGAATGGGAACCAGCGAGATCTACCGGGCGGTGCTCTCGCTGCCGGAGATCGTCGATGCGCTGGTGATCGACCTGCCCCGCGAGGGCGAGGAGAACCTGATGCCGCTGTTCGTCGTGCTGCGCGAGGGGGCCGAGCTCGACGACGATCTGATCTCGGCGGTTGCGAGCCGGATTCGCGAGGACTGCTCGCCCCGTCACGTGCCGAACGAGGTGCGGCGGATCGAGCAGGTTCCGCGTACCCTGTCCGGCAAGGTTCTGGAGATCCCGGTCAAGCGGATCCTGATGGGAACCGAGCCCGAGCGGGCCGTGAGCCGGGAATCGCTGGCCAATCCCGAGGCGCTCGACTACTTCATCGAGATGGCCGGCCGGGGCGGATAAAAAGATGTCCGACGCCAGGGGGATTGGGCGCCGGACATCTAGAAACGGAACACTACCATCCCACTTTGAGAAACCCAATGCAGCCCGTCAACACTGAGAGCTCATCGGCGCCTGACACCGGCAGATCGGATGCGCGGCGCAACCGCGAAGCGCTGATCGAGGCAGCCCTGGTCGCGCTGGCGGACGACCCGCAGGCCTCGATGCTCGACGTCGCGGCAGCGGCGGGCCTCGGACGGACGACCGTCTATCGGCACTTCGAGAGCCGCGAGGAGCTGATCGTGGCGCTCTTCGAGCGGGTCATCGCCGAGTCGCAGGCGGCGCTCGGCCCGGTGATCGAGGAGGGCGCCACGGCCGCCGAGACCCTGATGGCGCTCGGCCCGGTGATGGTCGCGATCGGCCAGCGCTTCCGCTTCCTGCACGGGCACCTCGAGATCGGCGCGAAGGTGCTTGCCGACAGCAAGACGATCCCCGACGACCCGGTCCGCGTGTTCCTGGTCGAGGCGCAGGCCGCCGGTACGCTGCGGGCCGATGCACCGCTGAGCTGGATGCAGTCGTTGATGCAGTCCTCGGCGATGGCGACGATGGACGAGGTTCACGCCGGCAACGTCGATCCCGAGACCGCCGGCCGCCTGCTCGGCGAGACCTTCGTCGCGGCGTTCACCAGCGGGTAGAAGGCGGCCGACCCAGCCGGCGCTAGCCGCCGGTACGGCGCTCGTAGGAGACCGAATAGGCTCCCGGCCGGTAGTGGAGGATCGGGTCCTCGGAGGGCTCGATCCCGTCGGTGAGGCGCATCGGGTCGAAGAGGATCTCGTCGTGGCCGTCGGCGAACGAGTCGATCTCGAGGCGTCCGGCGATCACCCGCTCGTCCTCGTTCCCCCAGACCGACGTCGGATCGTGGGGATCATCGTCGGGACCGGCGATCTGCAGCTCTAGGTCGAAGCTCACCTGCCCATCGGCGAGGCGCCCGCCCAGATCGCGGGTCAGGTAGTCGTCCTGCTGCTTGTCCTCGGGGCTCCGAGGGCCGCCCACCTCCGCGCACGGCTTCCAGACGTAGCGGACCCAGTGGCCCGCGCCCTCGGCGTCGAGCCAGCGGTAGGCGTGGATCGCGTAGTAGGTCGGGTCCGCGTAGCTGGCGGGCGGGCGCACCGATGCGGCGTTGGCCCGCAGGGCGGGCAGCGCCCGCGGGTTGCGGGCCAGGAACAGGGGCAGCTTCCACGCCATCCCAAGTCCCCGCTCGGTCGCTTCGACCAAGTCGATGAACGCATCCGGGCTGCGCACCGGGAAGCGCGGCGCGGTCTGGGCGAGGATGTCGGTGCGGGTCCCGTCCGAGAGCTCGAAGCTGACCGCCAGGCCGCGCACGTCGGGCGCCCGGTCCGGCGCCCCGGGATCGCCGCTTCCGTTGGAGATGCGGGCCAGGACCGGAACCTCGCCCTGCATGTGCTCGGCCCGGGTCAGGGTGGCGGCCTCGGCCGCCGGCAGGAAGCGTCCCGCGCAGACGACGCCCCGGGCGTGCAGCGCCCGCATCCCGGGATAGACGCCAAAGCGCTTCCCGAGCCGATCGATCATCTCCTGCGCGGTGACCACGGACCGATCCTAGCCCGATGATCGGGGGCAGGGCGCCCG
>CAVOYZ010000013.1:0-44403 GCA_963700785.1 uncultured Solirubrobacterales bacterium | reverse complement strand
TTCGGCGAGCGCCGACCTCGGCCTGGGCGGACTCGGCCGTCTCCTCAGCCCTCTCCTCGGCTCGCTCCTCGCGACGCTCATCGGCAAGCCTTGCGGCAGCGCCGACGAACTCCCTGAACAGCGGCTCCGGCTCGGTCGGCCGTGAATTGAACTCGGGATGGAACTGGGATGCGACGAAGAACGGGTGCTCGGGGATCTCGACGATCTCGACCAGGCGGTCGTCGGGGGAGGTGCCGCTGATCACCAAACCGTCATCCTCGAGCCGGCGGCGGAGCATGTTGTTGACCTCATAGCGGTGCCGGTGGCGCTTGTAGATCACGCCCTCGTCGTCGAAGATCGCCCGCGCCCTGGTGCCCTCGTGCAGCTTCACCGGGTCAGCACCGAGCCGCATCGTGCCGCCGAGGTCGGAGACCTCCTTCTGCTCGGGAAGCAGATCGACCACCGGATACGGGGTCTCGGGATCGAACTCGGCCGAGTTGGCGCCGTCCATGCCGCTGACGTGTCGCGCGTAGTCGACGACCGCCATCTGCATCCCCAGGCAGATGCCGAGGAACGGCACCTCGCCCTCGCGGGCGAAGCGGCACGCGGCGACCTTGCCCTCGATCCCACGCTCGCCGAAGCCGCCCGGGATCAGCACGCCGTCGGCCCGCTCGAGCGCCTCGGTGTCCAACTCCTCCGAGCTGACCAGGTCGACCTCGACGTTGACGCCGTGGTGGTAGCCACCGTGCTTGAGCGCCTCGATCACCGACTTGTAGGCGTCCTCGAGCTGCACGTACTTGCCGACCAGGGCGATGCGGACCGTCTCCTCGGCGGCATCGGCACGCCGGCAGAGATCCTCCCAGTCGGCCAGGTCGGGGGCCGGAGCCTCGATCCCGAAGTGGTCGAGGACGAGATCGTCCATGCCCTCGGCGCGGAAGACGAGTGGGACCTTGTAGGTGTTGTCGACGTCGCGGGCACTGATCACCGCCTCCTCGGGAAGCGATCCGAATAGAGCGATCTTGCGTCGGATGTCGCGATCGAGACCGCCCTCGGAGCGGCAGATCACGGCGTGCGGCTGGATCCCGATCCGCCGCAGCTCGTTGACCGAGTGCTGGGTCGGCTTCGTCTTCAGCTCGCCGGCATGGCCGACGTATGGGACCAGGGTCAGGTGCAGGAACATGCACCGCTTCGGACCGAGATCCGTGTAGAGCTGGCGGATCGCCTCGAGGAACGGGAGCGACTCGATGTCGCCGACCGTGCCGCCGATCTCGGTGATCACGAAGTCCACCGACTGCGCCTCGGCGACGATCAGGATCCGCTGCTTGATCTCATCGGTGATATGCGGAATGACCTGCACGGTGCCGCCGAGGTAGTCGCCTCGCCGCTCCCGCTTGATCACGCTGTTGTAGACCGCGCCCGCCGTCACGTTCGAGGCGCGAGTGGAGTTCTCCCCCGTGTAGCGCTCGTAGTGGCCGAGGTCGAGGTCCGCCTCGGCGCCGTCCTCGGTGACGAACACCTCGCCGTGCTGGAACGGGCTCATCGTGCCGGGATCGACGTTGATGTAGGGATCGAACTTCTGCAGCTGAACCCGGAAGCCACGGCTGACCAGCAGCCGCCCGATCGAGGCCGCCGCGATCCCCTTGCCGAGCGCCGAGACGACCCCACCGGTCACGAACAGGAAGCGGGTCTCTCCTGCTGGGGTTCTCGGTGGGGAGCTCATCTGGCAGCAGCGAGTCTAGCTTCCGCCGGGACGGAACCGGAGCGGTCCGCGAAGCCCAAGCCGGCCGATTCCGCGATTTGCGTGGAAGTCGCGGGTCAGGGTCGGCGGCCCACGGCATCGAGCGATCGCAGCACCGGCAGCCGCTCGATCGCCTCCGAGATCGAGCGGAACTCACCGTAGGCGGTGAGCGCGACGATCACCGCCAGCGCAACCAGGCGCGCATCGTCACCGAGCGTGACGAGCAGCGACACGCCCGCCAGCGCCCCGACCAGGTTTGCGCCGGCATCACCGAGCATCGCGCGCTCACGCAGGGTCAGGGCCGCACCGATGATCACCGGCCCGATGAAGACGCCGAGCAGCTCGAGCGGGTAGAGCGTCCACGCCCCGAGCACGAGGCCTGCGAGCAGCAGGAAGAAGGCCTTCTCGACCCGGCCCGGCCGCAGATCGAGGAGATTGAACAGGTTGGTGGCGAGCAGCAGGAGGGCGAGGTCCGCGAGGTAGTCGAGCGACTGAAGCCCGCGCCCCGAGACGGCGAGCGCCGCCAACCCGAAGGCACCAACCGCCTTGATCGCGCCGGTCGAGAGCCTGCCGGAGGCCACCGCGCGAGCGTGGCCGCGCCAGCCTCGCGGCGTGTCGCCCTCGTGGCCGCGACCGAGCATGTCGTCGAGCAGGCCGAGCAGCGCGACCCCGAGGATGAAGCTGAGCCAGCGGAGAAGATCCGGCTCCAGCAGGTCGAGGTCGGCCCTGTCGTCGAGCAGGGCGAGCGGCGCCAGGGCAATCAGGGAGACCGAGATCAACAGGGCTCCGAGCGGAAACGCCTGGGCCCGGCCGCGCCAATTCTCGGCGGCGAGCCCGGTGCGGATCATGTCGTCGCACCAGGGCGGCAACACGGCCGCGGCCAGGGCCAGCGAGAGCGCGAGGGCGATCAGGCTCACGGCACGACGGGCCGGCCGGAGGCCGGGCTGATCAGCTCGGGCAGGAAGCGGTCGGCTCCCGGCTTGATGCCGTAGTCACCGTCGGCGCCGAGCAGCGAGAAGACGGTCGCGACCCGGCCCGCAACGAGATCGATGTGGTCGACCGTCGCGATCCCGGCATCGCGGAACGGCTGCAGCGAGCTCGGCTCGACATCGGTCCGCTCGACCGCGACGGTGCCCGCCGCGCGGCCCCGGGCCCCATCCATGATCCCGGTCAACAGCGCCGTGGTGTTCGCCCGCTCCTTCGAATCGAGATCCTCGGGGATCGCGCCCGCGAAGACCACGCGGTCGACCTCGGCGAGCGAGCCGCTGAAGCGGGAGAAGAGCGTCCCGCGAAGGTCGGTGATCAGCTTGCCGCCGCCGATCAGACCGCCGCCGGCCGAGCGACCGAGCCGCTCGAGGTCCTCCCCACCGCGGCGGGCGCCGGCGAAGCGCGGACCGGCGGCGGCCGCGAGAGCGCCGGGATCGGGCGGCACCTCGACCACGGCCAGCGCCTCGACCGAGGCCCCGGCGGGCTCGACTGCCGCCTCGATGTCGGCGACGGTCTCATCGCTGAGCTCGCCGAAGCCGACCACCGCGACCGAGGAGCCGGCGAGGCGTCCGGAGACCAGCGCCGGATAGATGCGCTCGCCGAAGTCGCGCTCGCGGCCAAGCTGTTGCTCGAGCCCGTCGGCATTCGAGGTGGCGTCCTCGAGATCGCTGCGCAGGCTGTTCTCGAGCTCCTGGGAGGCCGTCGAGACGACGTCATCGGCCAGTCCGACGCCGATCAGGATGCCGATCGCCAGCGCGATGAAGACGGCCACCAGCGAGGCCGCGTGATATCTACCGCTGTAGCCCATCGTCGCTGAAAGCCTTCCAGGCGGCGTCGCTAGACGCCGAGCGCGTCCTGAATCTTGAGCCAGAGCAGCTCGGTGACGTTGTCGAGCGCCGGCGAGGCGATCACGACGATCACCAGCAGGACGACGAACGCCGCCAGGAACATCGCGACACCGGGCGCGCCGAGCCCGGGACGGTAGAGGCGGCTGACCCCCTTGGCATCGACCAGCGTCTCGCCCACGCGCAGCCGGGTGAGGAAGGTCGACGACATCCCCGCCCTGTTCTTGTCGAGGAACTCGATCAGGTTGAAGTGGGCGCCGACGGTGACGATCAGTGCTGCACCACGCTCGTGCGCGAGCAGCATCGCCACGTCCTGGCTGGTCCCGGCCGCGGGCACGACCACGTGCTCGAGCCCCAGCTCCTGAAGCCGCTCCCGGCCCGGCGCCCGACCGTCGGGATAGGCGTGGACGATCAGCTCGGCTCCTGTCGCCAGCGCCTCGTCGCTGGCCGAGTCCATGTCGCCGAGGATCACGTCCGGCTTGAAGCCGATCTCCAGCACCGCGTCGGCGCCGCCGTCGACGGCGACGATCAGCGGCCGCACGTCGCGGATGTAGGAGCCGAGCGCGGCGAGGTCGGCGCGATAGCCCGGACCACGCACGACGAGCAGCGTGTGGCGATCGCGGAAACCGGTGCGAACCGGCGGGAACTCGATCTCACCGGTGAGCAGCTCGCTCTCCTCGCGGACGTGCTCGATCGTGTTCGTCGCGAACGCCGCCAGCGCCCGGTCGATCCGCCCGCGCTGATCGGCGAGCCGGCTCAGCATCTGCGACTCGCTCAGCCGCTCACCCTCGGCCAACTGCCCCCCGTCAAGCGCCAGCCGAGCGCCGTCGACCTCCACGGCGTCGCCGTCGGAGAGCAGCGCGAACAGGTCGGGCTCGATGAAGTCGATCAGCGGAACGCCCGCGCGCAGGAGCAGCAGCGGGCCGACATTCGGATAGCCCCCGGTCGAGCTGCGCGAGTTGTTGAGCACCGCCACGACGCCGGAGGCGGCCAGGTCCTCGGAGGCGATCCGGTCGAGATCGGCGTGGTCGATCACCGCGATCTCGCCCGGCGACAGCTTCTTGACGAGGTCCTTGGTGCGCTTGCCGAGCCTCACCCTGCCGCGGATCGGCCCCTGCTGAGGGCGGACCGGCCGGGGGGCCGGCGCCTGGCGACGTGCCCAGCGTCGCGCTCTGCTCTGAGCTTCCACGCCATCGATTATGCGCCAATACCGGCCGGGCGCGGGTTCGCCAAGCCGGGCGTCAGGCGGCGAGCAGCTCCCGTGCGTGACGGTCCGCGGCCTGATCGCCCCCGTCGGCGCCCAGCATCCGCACGATCTCAGCGACCAGCTCCTCGCCGCCGACCTTGGCGACGACCGCCGTCGTGCTGCCGTTCTCCGACCGCTTGTTGACGCGAAAGTGCGCCGAGGCCAGGGCGGCGACCTGCGGCAGATGGGTGATGCAGAGCACCTGGCGTCGCTCCCCGAGATCCCGCAGGCGCTCGCCGACGCTGCGGGCGACCTTGCCGCCGATGCCGGCATCGATCTCGTCGAAGACCATCGTCTCCACCCGCTCGGCTCGGCCGAGGCCGGAGAGCGCCAGCATCACCCGCGAGAGCTCGCCACCCGAGGCCGTCTCGCCCAGCGGTGCCGGCGGCATCCCTGGGTTCGTCGCCACCATCAACTCGACCGACTCGCAGCCACCCGCCCCGTAACCGTCGGGATGGTCGTTCAACGCGACCTCGAGCCTGGCGCCGTCCATCGCCAGCTCCGCCAGCTCGGCGACGACCCGGCGCTCCAACTCGGGCGCCGCCTCGGCGCGGCCCCGGCTCAGCTGCTGGCCGAGCTCGGCCCGCGCGAGCTCGGCCGCGGCGAGCCTCCGCTCGAGGTCCTCGGCCCGCTCGCCTGCTCCCTCGAGTCGCTCGACCTCGGCGCGACAACCCTCGGCGTGGACGAGCACCGACTCGACGCTGCCCCCGTGCTTGCGGAGCAGACGATCCACCCCCGCCAGACGGGACTCGACCTGCTCGAGTCGCTCCGGATCCGCCTGCAGCGAGTCGAGCCGGCCGCGCAGGTCAGAGCCCAGATCCGAGAGCTCGAGACCGGCGGCCGCCAGGCGGGTGCGCAGCGCGTCGAGCTCGGAGTCGATCGCGGCGGGACGATCGAGCGCTGCCTCGGCCTCGGACAGCAGCCCCGTCGCGCCCTCGCCATCCTCCGCCCCCGCCAGCGCCGCCGCCGCCGCCGCGACTCCCTCGCGAAGGCCCTCGACCCCACGCAGCCTGTCGCGCTCGGCCACCAACGCCGCCTGCTCGTCGGGATCGGGGGCGATCTCCTCGATCTCGGCGAGCTCGAAGCGGAGCAGATCGAGGTCGCGATCTCGTGCACCCTCGCGCTCGCGCAGCGCCTCCAACTCACGGTCCAACGCCTTGACCAGTTGATGCGCCTCGCGGTAGTCGGTCCGCAGGCTCAGGTGCTCGGAGCCGATGAAGCCGTCGAGGATCTCCGCCTGGGCGGATGCCAGCGTCAGCTTGCGATGCTCGTGCTGGCCGTAGAAGGCGAGCAGGCGGATTCCGAGCAGACGCAGTTCCGCGGCCGCGGCGGCGCGGCCGGCGATGAACGCCGAAGAGCGTCCGGCGGCCGAGACGCGCCGGGCGAGCACAACCCGGTCCTCGTCCCCGGGAACGCGCTCGAGCAGCTCCGCCAGCGCCGGCTCGGCGCGAAGCGCCGGGTCGAGATCGAAGTCCCCCTCGACCCAGGCCTCGGCCGCGCCGGGCCGCACGATGCCGCTCCTCGGACGCCCCCCGAGCAGCAGGTCGAGCGAGTGGGCGAGCACGGTCTTGCCGGCGCCCGTCTCGCCCGTGATCGCGTTCAGCCCCGGCTCGAGCCGCAGCTCGGCCCGCTCGATCAGCAGCAGGTTCTCGATCCTCAGCTCACGCAGCATCGCCCCAGTGAATTAGCAACGGCCACCGACGGATTCGCGGCCGCGTGCTGGGGGGCGCCGTCTACTGGACGAGCCGACCGAACTTGTCGCGGATCCGCTGGTAGAAGCTCTGGCCCTCGAACTGGGCGAGCCGCGCGAGGCCGTCGGAGAAGCGGACCTCGACCTCCGCGCGCGGCGCCAGCTGTCCGTGCGGCACTCCATCGAAGGCGACATCGACCGGATCGCGATCGCTCAGGTTGTGAACGTGGAGGACGTCGCCGGGCGCAACGACGAGCGGCCGCGTGGTCAGCGTGTGCGGCGCGATGAAGCTGACCACGTACCCCGCCACCCCCCAGGCGAGGATCGGCCCCCCGTTCGCGAGGTTGTAGCCGGTCGAGCCGACCGGGGTCGCGGCGACCAATCCGTCGCAGCGGACGTGGCCCACCTCCCGACCACCCAGCCGGTAGGAGAGCTCGGCGACGCGGTGATGCGGTCGGCGCGTGAACGAGACGTCGTTGAGCGCTGGGCTCAGGTCGTCGTTCATCGACGTCAGCAGGCCCGGCAGCTCGATCACCTCGAAGTCGGCTCCCAGGGCCCGGTCGAGACCGCTCTCGAGGTCCGCCGACTCGGTCGCGGCGAGGAAACCGACAGTGCCGTAGTTGATCCCGAACACGGGGACCTCGGTCCCCGAGAAGTGGCGCAGGCAGCGGAGGATCGTGCCGTCGCCGCCGAGCGCGAGACAGACGTCGAGATCGGGCGGCAGCCGTTCGACGACCGTCAGGCCCTCGGCACCGGAGCCGTACTTGTTCAGCTCGGTCGTCGAGATCACCAGCTCGCAACCGGCAGCGTCCGCGGCCCGTCGCGCCGCGGCGAGGCCGGGGGCGGTCTGGGCCGGG
Organism: uncultured Solirubrobacterales bacterium; assembly: GCA_963700785.1. GTDB lineage: Bacteria > Actinomycetota > Thermoleophilia > Solirubrobacterales > 70-9 > CAXMST01. Next base: position 37,061 of record CAVOYZ010000013.1, on the reverse strand, counting down.
TTCGAGTGGGAGACGAACGCCGCCCGCCGGATCTTCCCCGAGCCGTTCACCCGACCTCCTCCGCCACGAGGTCGGCGAGCTCCGGCACGGGCTCGCCGCCGCCGAGCAGCAGGAACACTTCCTGGTTTCCCTTCGGACCCGCGACTCCCGCCGCGGCGACGCCCTTCGCCGCCAGCCCCAGCCGCCCGGCTGCGACCGCCACACCGATCACCGCATCCGCCCGGTCGGCCGGATCGCGGACCACGCCGCCCTTGCCGACCCGCGCCCGGCCGAGCTCGAACTGCGGCTTGACCATCGCCAGGATCTGGGCCTCCGCCGCGAGCAGGGCCGGCAACGGCGCCAGCACCTTCGCGAGCGAGATGAACGAGACGTCGATCGTCACCAGCTCCGGGGCGAAGGGCAGATCGCCGGCCTCGAGGCCGCGTGCGTTGACCCCCTCGAGCACTGTCACGCGGGGATCGTTGCGCAGCCCCCACTCGAGCTGCCCGCGGCCGACATCGACCGCCACGACCGCCGCCGCGCCTCGCCGGAGCAGGCAGTCGGTGAAGCCGCCGGTCGAGGAGCCGATGTCGAGGCAGAGCCTGCCGTCAACCGCGAGCCGGAGGCGATCGAGGGCGGCCTCCAGCTTGAGGCCGCCGCGAGAGACGTAGGTGCGCCCGGTCTCGACCTCGATCGCAAGCTGTTCATCGACCAGCTGTCCGGGCTTCGCCGCCCGCTCGCCGCCGGCGCCGATCCGAACCAGCCCGGCCCTGATCGAGGTCGCGGCCGCCGACCGGGTCGGTGCCAGGCCCCGCTCGGCCAGGACGGTGTCGAGTCGCCGTCGTGCCATCGGGCAAAGCTAGCGGCAACGGCCACCGGGACCAAGGCGGGCCGGGGCGACTGCTAGCGAGCACCCGTCGAGCGCCACAGCGATCGGGCCCGGCGCCCGCCGCGTCGGCGCCTCGGCGGTTGCTACCGCAGTGTGATCGGTATCACAGACACGGCGTACATCCGTTCGTATATTGCTACCCAGACTTAGCGACTTGCTCGAGAGTAGGTCGCCTTCCCAAATACATACTCCTCCCTGTACCCCGAAGACGCCCCGCACTGCGGGGCGTTTTCGTTTCTCGGCAGCGCCCGCGCCGCTCCCCGAGCGGGTGCTCAGCGCGAGACGGTCTCGCGAGCGCCGATCGCGCTCAGCACCCGCTCGACGACGGACGGCCCATCGAGGCCGACCTCCTCGCGCAGCAGCGCGGGCTTGCCGTGGGTCACGTAGCGGTCGGGGAGCCCGATCCGCAGGACGCGTGCGCGGTCGCTGGGCAGGTTGTCCTCGGCGTGCTCGAGAACGGCGGCGCCGAAGCCGCCGGCGAGCACGTTCTCCTCGATGGTCACGACCAGCTCGTGTTCCGCGCAGAGCCGGGCGACCAGCTCGGCGTCGACGGGCTTTGCGAAGCGCCCGTCGGCGACCGTCGGCGTGATCCCGTGCTCACCGAGGAGTCCCGCGGCCTGGTTCGCGACCTGGACCCCCCATCCGTAGCCGAGCAGCGCCACGCGCTCGCCCTCCTGCAGGATCTCGCCGGTGCCGATCGGAATCGCCTCGGGTCGGGTCGGGATCGGAACGCCCTCGGCGGCGCCGCGCGGGTAGCGGAACGCGATCGGCCCGTCGTGGGCGATCGCCGTGCGCAACATGTGGACCAGCATCGCCTCGTCGCGGGGCGCCATCACCACCACGTTCGGGATCGGGCGGAAGTAGGAGATGTCGATGAAACCGTGATGGGTCGGCCCGTCGTCGCCGACCAACCCGGCGCGATCCATCGCGAAGACCACGTCGAGCTCCTGGAGGCAGACATCGTGGACGATCTGGTCGAAGGCCCGCTGCAGGAAGGTCGAGTAGATCGCGCAGACCGGCTTCGCGCCCTGCAGCGCGAGACCCGAGGCGAACAGGACCGCGTCCTGCTCGGCGATGCCGACGTCGTAGTACTGCTCGGGCAGCTTCTCGCAGAGCTCGTTCAGCCCGGTGCCACCGGCCATCGCGGCGGTGATGCCGATCACCCGCGGGTCGCGCCTCGCCTCGGCGACCATCGCATCGGCGAAGACGCTGGTGTAGGCCGGCGCCGACGGCTTCGGCGGCGGCTGCTCGAGCTTCTCGGGCGCGATCGAATCGGGCGCGTCGGACTCGGTCACGGCGATCGTCCGCGGCTCCGGCGGCGGCGCCGGCTTGCGGTCGACGATCGATCCCGGCTTCGCGGCGTGCCACTTCTCCATGCCCTCGAGCCCGCCCTCCTCGGCCGGCGCGAAGCCCTTGCCCTTGACCGTGTGGATGTGGAGAACCACCGGGCGCTCGGCGGCCAGCGCGTCGGTCAGGGCCGCCCGCAGCGCGGAGACGTCGTGACCGTCGATCACGCCCATGTAGGCGAGGTCGAGCTCCTCGAACAGCAGCCCCGGGGCCCAATACGACTTCAGCGCCGCCTTGATCTCGGGGCCGAGCCGCTCGACCTGACGACCGAGGCCCAGCGGCAGCCGGGTGAGCCGCTCCTCGACGTCCTCGCGGGCGTGGTAGAGGCGGGGGTTGAGCCGGAAGTGGTTGAAGTAGCGGGAGATCGCGCCGACGTTGGGTGAGATCGACATGCCGTTGTCGTTGAGCACGATCACGATCGGCGTCTGCAGGCCTCCGGCCTGGTGCAGGGCCTCGTAGGCGACGCCGCCGGTCAGCGCCCCATCGCCGATCACGGCGACCACCTTGCCGTCGACGCCGATCCCGCGGCGCATCGCCTCCTTGAGCCCGACCGCATAGCCGATCGAGGTCGAGGCATGGCCGGCGCCCATGATGTCGTGCTCGGACTCGAGCGTCGCGCAGAACGGGGCCAGGCCGCCGTACTGGCGGATCGTCTCGAGTCGGTCCTTGCGGCCGGTGAGGATCTTGTGCGGGTAGGCCTGATGGCCGACGTCCCAGAGGATCTTGTCCTTCGGCGAGTCGAGCAGGCTGTGCAGCGCGACCGCCAGCTCGCAGGTCCCGAGGTTGGCGCCGAAGTGGCCGCCGATCCGCCCGATCACGTCGATGATCAGCTCGCGGGTCTCCTGCGCGAGCTGCTGCAGCTCAGCGTCGCTGAGACCGTCGAGATCTGCGGGGCTCTGGACCCCGTCGAGCAGTCTCCGGTCGGGCTTCGAATCGTCGGCGGCCATCGGCGGCGACATTGTCTCAGGTCGGCCGCACGACCCAGCCTTCAGCCCCGAGCGCTCAGGCGTCGCGGGTGTAGATGAAGTCGGCGATCGAGGCGAGCTCAGCGGTCTCACCGGCGGCCTCCCCGAGGGCCGTCAGGGCGCCCGCGTGCGACCGGCGGGCGAGCTCCCGGGCCCGCTCGAGCCCGAACAGGCTGACGTAGGTGAGCTTGCCGTGGCGCTCGTCCGAGCCGCTCGGCTTGCCGAGCTCCTCGTCGCTGCCGGTCACGTCGAGGATGTCGTCGACGATCTGAAACAGCACGCCGAGCTCCTCGGCGAACCGCTCGTAGGGCGATCTCTCCGACTCGCCGGCGGCATTCAGCACCAGCGCGGCCCGGACGCTGGCCGCGATCAGCCTGCCGGTCTTCAGCGAGTGCAGCTCGCGCAGGGCGGCCGCGTCGTTGCCGCCACCGGTGACGTCCACGTACTGGCCGCCGACCATGCCGTCGACGCCGGTGGCCGCCGCGATCTCGCGGATCGCGCGCAGCACCCGATCCGGCTCCGCCTGCTGACGCTCGGCGATCAGCCGCATCGCCTCGGCAAAGAGCGCGTCGCCGGCGAGAATCGCCACATCCTCGCCGTGGACGACGTGCGAGGTGGGACGGCCACGGCGCAGCGAGTCATCGTCCATCGCCGGCAGGTCGTCGTGGATCAGCGAGTAGGTGTGGATCAGCTCGATCGCTGCCGCCGTCGGCAGCAGCTCGCCCGGCTCGGCGCCCAGCGCCCGCCCGGTGGCGAGGCACAGCACCGGCCGGATCCGCTTGCCGCCCGCCAGCAGCGAGTAGCGCATCGCCTCCTGCAGGCCGGCCGTCGATCCACCGTCGTCGAAGCGCAGCGACTCGAGGTATGCGTCCACCTGCCGGCGGAGCTCTTCGGGGTAGGCCGCCACCTCAGAGGCCGTCGCCGCCCTCGGAGGCGGCGTGGGCGGCGTCGGCGGCGATCGCCCCGACGTCCGCGGCGATCTGCGCGGCCTCCTGGGCCAGCTTCACGGCGTCGCCGTCCTCGATCTCGTCCGACCTCAGCAGCGCCGAGATCTCGTCGAGCCGCTCGGCCGCACCGCGCAGCCGCTCCTCGGGCGTCCCGGCGCTCACGCCGGCGCCCCCTCCGAGGGGGTGGCGCCGCTGGCCGCGCTCAGTATTCCGTTGACGAAGCCCGGTGCCTCCGCACCGCAGTAGCGGCCGGCGATCGAGACCGCCTCGTCGATCGAGACCGGGACCGGGACGTCCTCTCGATGGTGGATCTCGTACAGCGCGACCCGCATGATCGCCTTCTCGAGCGGGGCGATCCGATCGATGCTCCAGCCCCGCGCCAGCGCCCCGATCTCGGCGTCGAGCTCGGCCAGATGCTCGGCGACGCCCTCGGCGAGCGCCCGGGTGAACGGCTTCGAGCCCGCCAGCAGGTCGTCGAGCGACCCGGACGTCACGTCCCACTGATAGATCGCGAATGCGGCCGCTCGGCGCTGGTCGGATCGACGCATGGCAGGAGCTTAGCCGCGAGGCGTCGTCATCCCTGCCGTCGGCTTGAGAGCCCGAGCGCCGCACGGAGCTGCGCCTGCAACCGATCGGCATCGCGCTCGATCCGACGCGAGGTGATGCGGTGCACCGGCATTCCGCCGGCCTGCAGCAGGCCGTCACGCTCGCGGTCGGCCTCCGCCCGGTCGGGCGTCAGGTGGGCGCCGTAGCCGTCGAGCTCAGCGACGACGCCCCGACTCCGCCAAAGGCAGTCGACCTCGAACCGGCGACCCGCGACCTCGACGATCGCGTTCGTCTCCGGCAGCGGCAGCCCCCACTCCCGGAGCAGGTCGAGGAACGCATTCTCGAGCTCGCTTCGGGTGCGCTTGCGGTAGATGCCCGCCTCGAGGGCCCTTGCCGCCACCGCGGTCCCCCGGGCCCCGGGGTAGCGGGCAATCAGGGCTGGGATGCCGAGTGGGTCGGTGAGGCGGCGGAATGTCGCTTCGCGCAGCGCCCGCTCGAACGCCCTCTCGCCCTCGGTGGCGGCGAGATCGAGCAGCGTCCTGGCCATGCTGGTCGTCGGGACACCGCCGCGAGTCGTGCGCTCGTCGGCAGGAAGGGCGCGGCAGTGAACGACGATCGAGCGCCCCGGGGCCGCCCTTCGCGATGCCGTCAGGTGGATCGCTCCCGAGCCCGGTCGCAGCTCCCAGCGCGCCGCCGCCGATCCATGGCTGAGCACGGCGCCCGGGACCGTCAATGTCGCGGCCATCCACCGTCCCTCCTGGCTGAGGCGCGAGTGGCCGACGGCATAGACCCCGCGATGCACGCGGTGGAGGCGGGCCGTGCGCAGGCGGTATTCGACCACCTTCGGGGACAGCCCGGAGGCGAGCAGCTGACGGCGGGCGATCGCGCCGTGCTGCCGCCCGGCCACCGTCGCGACTCGCCGCCAGACCGTGCGACTGTCAACTACCCCCTGACTATCGGGGGTTTCTTGATGCTCGTCCGGCATCGGGACAGCCTGGCGGGGACGCCCTCACCGATGGGTCGCGCAGGGTGCCGAGAGCGTCGTGGCTCAGGCGCGGGACACGTACTCGCCGCTGCGGGTGTCGACGCGGACCTTCTCGCCCTCCTCGATGAAAAGGGGCACCTGGACGACTACGCCGGTCTCGAGCGTCGCCGGCTTGCTGCCGCCACCGGAGGCGGTGTCGCCCTTGAGGCCCGGCTGGGTCTCGGTGACGGCCAGATCGACGGCGCTCGGCACCTGCACCCCGGCCGGCTCCTCGTCGACGAACAGCAGGTCGACCTCGTCGTTTGCCCGTACCCACTGCATCGCGTCACCGGCGGTGGCGCTCGGCAGCTCGATCTGGTCGTAGGTCCTGCTGTCCATGAACACCCGGTCATCGCCCGAGTCGTAGAGGTACTGCATCTTCCGGGTCTCGGTGTGGATCGGCCGGAACTTCTCGCCCGCCCTGAAGGTCTTGTCGATCACCGAGCCGTCCTCGTGCCGCCGCAACCTCGTGCGCACGAAGGCGCCACCCTTGCCGGGCTTGACGTGCTGGAAGTCGAGGATCCGGTAGATCTTCCCCTCGACCTCGATGTGGGTGCCGTTCTTGAACTGGTTGGTCGAGATCACGGCGGCGAAGGCTAGTGCAGGCGCGGACGCGCGATCACGCGCCGGAGAGGTCGCGGCCCGCTAGGCGCGGGCGCGCTGGCTGCGGCTGCGCCGCTTCTTCTTGCTGCGCGAATGGACCGGGGCGGGAGGTCGCGCGGCGACGGGCGCCGGGATCTCGGCTTCGGCGGCCGGCGCGCTCGTCACCACCGGCTCGATCGGTGGCACCGGCAGTCGCGAGGCGCGCCAGAAGACGACCTGCTGACCGAGGCTCCAGAGGCTCGTGGTGATCGAGTAGATCGCGAGCCCGGCGGGAAAGCGGGCGATGACGCCGGCGAACAGCAGCGGCAGCGCCATCGCGATGCCGCGGTGATTCGACTGCAGGGTGCGCGTCGCGATCGCGCTCGTCGCCATCTGCGAGCAGAGGTAGAGCAGAATCATGATCGCCAGGACGTATCCGTGGGCCTTCTCGGTCAGCGAGGGGATGAAGAGGAAGCCGGCGTCGCCGAAGACCCCGCTCGAGGCGTCGCTGCGGAGCAGCAGGTAGAGGGAGATGAAGACCGGGATCTGGACCAGGAGCGGAACCAGCGAGGAGAGGGGATTGATCCGGTGCTCCTTGTAGTAGGCGAGCGTCTCCTGCTGAAGCCGCGCGCGGTCGTCCCTGTGCTCCTCGCGAAGCCTCTTCAGCTCCGGCATGTGGAGGCGGAGCTGCCGCTGAGAGCGGAACTGGCGGACGATCAGGGGCAGGTCGAGGCACGGACCAGGACGGTCAGGCCGACGATCGCCAGCCCCCAGCCGAGCCCGATCGAGTGGAGGCCCTCGAGCACGGTCTCCTCGACTGACGAGAGGGGCTGAAGTATGTTCGCCGTAAGCACTTGCTCACACGATACTGACGATCGCGACGCCACCCGTCGCGGCCGGCGTCGAGCCCGACCGCGGGCTGCGAGCCCGGAGCTCAGTCGAGCTCGAGCAGCTGCTTCGGGCGTCCGCTGAGGTTTCGCGCGCCCCCCATCTCGACGACGACCAGATCCTCGATCCGGACGCCGAACTCGCCGGGGACGTAGATCCCGGGCTCGACCGTGACGACGTCGCCCGCGAGCAGCTCGTCCTCCGACCGCTGCGACAGCCGGGGCGCCTCGTGAACGGCGATTCCGACGCCGTGACCGAGGCCGTGGCCAAACCGATCACCGTGACCGCCGGCCTCGATCAGACGGCGGGCGGCCGCATCGACCTCGCGGCCCGATCGCCCTGGCGCCAGCGCCTCGAGGCCGGCGAGCTGGGCGCTGAGCACCAGGTCGTAGGTCTCGCGCTTCGACTCCGCCACCGGACCGCAGCCGTAGGTCCTCGTGCAGTCGGAGCAGTAGCCGTCGAGGATCGCACCCATGTCGACGACGACCAGGTCGCCCGCGGACACCGGCCGCTCACCGGGCTCGGCGTGCGGAAGCGATCCGTTCGGGCCCGCCGCAACGATCGGCGGAAACGACGGGGCGCTCGCCCCCAGCTCGCGCATCCGGCCCTCGGCCCAGATCGCGACCTCGCGCTCGGCCGACCGCCGAAGCCGGACTCCTCCAGCTCCAGATAGACCTGGTCGGTGAGCTCCGCCGCCGCGGCGATCGCCGCGATCTCGGCCGCGTCCTTGACCCTGCGCAGCGGTTCCAGGAGCCCCTCTCGCGGGATCAACTCGACACCATCGGCAGCGGCCTCCGAGATCCGCGCCAGCTCACGGACGCTGGTGGCGCGCGGATCGAAGCCGACCCGGCCGCCGAGACGGGCGGCGATCGTCTCGACCAGGTTGCGCTCGGCCACCAGCAGCTCGAAGCCGCCGGGCAGCGCTCCCTCGGCGCGCTCGGCATAGCGGAAGTCCGTCACGAAGAGGCGGATCGCGTCGCCGAGCAGGGCGAGTCCGCTGGTTCCCGTGAACCCGGTCAGCCAGGTCAGGTCGGCGATCGCATCACGGCCCGAGTCGCCGGGCCGGACGAGGTCACCGACGATCAGGCTGTCGAGCCCCGCGTCGGAGACCGCGTCCGCGAGGCGATCAGCACGGCTGTCAGGCGCCACCGGCACGCGCTGCTCAGACGTCGAGCTCGCGCTTGAGCAGCTCGAGCGCCCGCCGGTACCCGCCCTCCCCCTCGCCGGAGATCTTCTCGAGCACGAGCCCGTCGAAGACCGAGATCGAGCGCCAGTCCTCGCGGTTCTCGACGTCCGAGATGTGGACCTCGACGGTCGGCACGGCGGCGACCTCGAGCGCGTCGCGGATCGCCCACGAGTAGTGGGTCCAGGCGCCGGCGTTGATCACCGCGGCGTCGGCCAGCTGCGGGAGCTGGTGCAGGTACTCGATGAACTCGCCCTCGTGGTTGGTCTGAAAGAACGTCGTCAGCAGCCCCAGGTCGCGGGCCCAGCGCGTTATCTGCGTCTCGAGCTCGGCAAGCGTGAAGCTCCCGTAGAGCGCGGGGTCGCGCTTGCCAAGCGTGTCGAGGTTGACGCCGTGGAGGATCTCGACGCGGTTGCGGGCGCTGCTCATGGCAGCAAGTCTTCCACCGCGGCCAGCAGATCGGCGGGCTCGACCGCGACGCCGTGCTCCACCTCCCCCGGGCCGCGCACGAGCACGAAGCCGAGCCCGGCCGCGGTCGCCTTCTTGTCACCGGCCGTGGCGGCGACCACCTCGGCCGCGTCGACGGCCGGATCGAGCTCCGTCGGCAGCCCCGCCGCCGAGAGCAGCGTCGCGACCTCGGCCCGGAGATCGTCGGTGCCCGAGAGGCGCAGCGCCGCGAGCAGCCCGAGCGCCACGGCCTCCCCATGCCGGTAACGCCGGTAGGCGGTGGCCGTCTCGATCGCGTGTCCGACCGTATGGCCGAGGTTGAGGACCGCCCGGCGGCCGCCGTCGCGCTCATCGGCGGCGACGATCTCGATCTTGGTCCGCGCGCAGTCGAAGATCACCGAATCGAGCTGATCGGCCCGCGGCGGCGAGAGCGATCGCACCCGCTCCCAGAGATCGCCACCGGCGATCAGCGCCGTCTTCACCACCTCCGCAAAGCCCGCTGCGAGCTCCTCCGGCGGCAGGCTGGCCAGCGCCGCCGGGTCGCTGAGCACCGCGGCCGGCTGGTGGTAGGCGCCGACGTAGTTCTTGCCCTCGGGCAGGTCCACCCCGGTCTTTCCCCCGATCGCCGAGTCGACCTGCGCGACCAGCGTCGTCGGGACCTGGACGATCGGGATTCCACGCTGGTAGACGGCGGCGCAGAAGCCGGCCAGATCGCCGACCACCCCGCCGCCGAGCGCGACCACCGCGTCGTCGCGCCGCGCCCCGGAGCCGGCCAGCTCGCCGAGCACGCGATCCGCCTCGGCGAGCGTCTTCGACGCCTCGCCACCGGGCACCTCGATCGTCCCGGTGCAGCCGGGCGGCAACTCGGCCGCTCCCTCGAGCGCCCGCGGATCGACCACCGCGAACAGGCGCCGGCCGACCCGCGGCGCCCCGGGCCCGCCGATCAGCGCCGCGGCCCCGGTCCCGACGACAACCGGGTACTCGCCCGAGCCCGTGGCCGCCCAGGCAACCCTCAGCCGATCGTTGGTCCGCAGCGGCGCGATCCAAGCCGCGGCCCGGGAAGGGGTCTGGTCGCCACCGCGCGGCAGGACCACGCGTGCCAGGCGCTCGTAGATCGGCTCCCGCTCGGCGAACAGGGCAGCGAAGCGCTCGCGATCGGCGGCCAGCGGCCGGTCGCTGTCCTTGGCCCGCGCCCAGGCGACGTCCTCGCGGACCCTGCACCAGACGGCGACCGCGGAGCCGAGGGCCTCGCGGACGCGCTCCGACCCAACTGCGCCGCCGCCGAGCGCGACGACCCCGCCACGCTCGAGCGCCTCGAGCACCGCGGCCTCCTCGACCTCGCGGAAGCGGGCCTCTCCCTCGCGGCGGAAGAAGTCCGCGATCGGCTCGCCGAGCCGATCGGCGATCATCAGGTCGGTGTCGAGGACGGGCTCCCCGAGCTCGGCCGCGATCGCGCGCGCCGCTCTCGTCTTGCCGGCCGCCATGAAGCCGACGACCGCGATTGGCTTAGCGCCGGACACCGGGCTCAGTCGGAGATCCGGCCGCGGTAGGCGTCGAGCGCCCCGAGCACGTCGTCGATGTGGTCACCGCCGAACTTCTCGCGGTAGGCCCGCGCGAGCGTCAGCGCCAGCATCGCCTCTCCGACCACGGCCGCGGCCGGCACGACGGTCGAGTCCGTTCGCTCCTTGTGGGCCTGCTTCGGCTCCTTGCTGTGAATATCGACCGACCGGAGCGGTTTGGTCAGCGTCGAGATCGGCTTGATCGCCACCTGAACCACCAGCGGCTCGCCGTTGGTCATGCCTCCCTCGAGACCGCCGGCACGGTTGCTCTCCCGGTGGAACCCACGGTCGGCATCGTGGAAGATCTCGTCGTGCGCCTCGGAGCCGCGGCCACCGGCGACGTCCCAGGCAGGCCCGATGCTGACACCCTTGATCGACTGGATCGAGAGCATCGCCTGGGCGATCCGCCCGTCGAGACGCTCGTCCCAGGCGACGTGCGATCCAAGTCCCGGAACCAGCCCGAACGCGCGGACCTCGAAGGTGCCTCCGAGGCTCTCGTTCTCCTTCCGCAGGCGATCGATCTCAGCGACCATCGCAACCTCGGCATCCGCGTCGAGGCAGCGGACCGGGCTCTCGTCGACGCTCGCGAAGTCGGCCGGGCCGAGGTCGTCGCTCGTCCGGGCGCTGACCGAGGCGATCCGGGTGACGTGGCTGTGAACGCTGACCCCCAGCACCTGGAGAAACTGGCGGGCGAGTGCCCCCGCGGCGACCCGGGCGGCCGTCTCGCGGGCGCTGGCGCGCTCGAGGACGTTGCGGATGTCGGCGTGCTTGAACTTGAGCGCGCCGGGCAGATCCGCATGTCCGGGGCGCGGCAGATGAACCTGCTCGACCTCCGCCTCGACCGGCCACGGATTCATCCGCTCCTCCCAGTTGGCGTAGTCGCGGTTGGCGACCAGCACCGCGATCGGGCTGCCGAGGGTGAGACCGTGCCGGACCCCGGATCTGATCTCCACGGAGTCGGTCTCGATCTTCATCCGCCCACCGCGGCCGTGCCCGAGCTGGCGGCGGGCCATGTCGCGGTCGAGGCCGCCGCGGTCGAGCTCGAGGCCTGCCGGAACGCCCTCGACGATCGCGGTCAGTCCGGGGCCGTGCGATTCGCCGGCGGTAACGAAGCCAAAGCGTGCCATTGCGGCAGCAAGGCTAGATGAACGGGTCGCATCGACCCGCGTCCGCCGGACCCGCGGCGCTAGTCCTCGAGCCCGAGGCCGTAGGAAAGCGTCAGCCGGGCGGCGCTCTGGTCATCGAGGTGCGCCAGCGCCGACGGTAGCCCGATCCGGAACGATTGGCCGAGCCCCTCCTGCAGTCGAGCGCCGAGGCCCTCGATCGCGGTGCCGGGGCCGCCGGCGACGATCTCCTCGACCGCGAGAGCGCCCTCCTGGGCTCCGTAGAAATCGAGCGAGAGACGCAGCTCGTCGACCAGCTTGGAGACGCCGTCGGTGAGCACGTCACGCGCCGCCGCAACCGTCTTGGGGTCGCCCTCGATCGCCGAGACCGGCCGCTCCAGCCCGACGTGTGCGAGCCACTCCCGGGCGTGTTCGAGCGTCAGCCCGCGGCGCTCCGCGAGCCGCTGCGCCACGCCCTCGATCCCGAATGGTGCGACGCGGGTGAACAGGCAGTTGCCGTCGATCGCGACGGCGAGGTTGGTGACATCGCCAAGATTGCAGTAGAGCCTGACCGGGCCCCGGGCCCCGTTCCCGTTCTCGGGGCTCGGATCCCCGGCGCTGTCCTGACCATTCCCCTGCGCGGCGCCCTGACCCGCCGTGGCAGCCGTGATCTCGCCGTCCAGGGCGCGGATCATCCCGAAAGCTGCGACGTCGACCCCGACCGGCTTCAGTCCGGCTCTCCGCAGCGCGTCGACCAGCGAATCGACCATCTCACTCCGGGCGGCCGCGACGACGACGTCCATCTGGGAGCCGCCCTCGCCAACCTGCCTCGCGATCACGCGGAAGTCGAGCACCGCTCGCTCGAGCGGCATCGGAATGTGGTCCTGGGCCTGAAAGCGAATCGCCGACTCGAGCTCGTCTTCGTTCTCGATGTTGGGGAGGCGCAGGGTGCGGACGACGACGCGCTGGTTGGCGACCCCGACCCGGACCTCACGCGGAAGCTTCAGCTCGGCGAAGAACTCCTTCAGGGTCTCGGCCAGGGCGCCGCCGTCGACGATCTCGCCGTCCTTCATCGTGCCGGGCGGCAACGGCGCAATGCCGGTCCGGCCGAGCTTCGCGCTGCCGTTGTGGGTGACCTCGACGGCAGCGACCGTGCCCGCCTCGATGTCGAGCCCGACAACGGGCGCCCGCTTTCTCTTTGACAGCTTCAAAATCGCTCCATGCCTTGCTCAGCCCATACATCGGCCCGACGCCGCCGGCCCTTGAATCGTGAAGCGGGAGCCTGGGTCGCGGCGCCCAGCGCCTCGTCAGCCCGGCCACACCCGCGATCCGGGGCCGAACGCACGGTTTCCCACATATGACGTGGGAAATGATGCGTTCGGCCGCACCACGACGCTCAGGACCCGTCGAAGAAGCTGTCGACGTACCAGTCGACGATCTCGTCGCCGGCGAACAGTCCGACGATGCCGCCGAAGGCGAGAAACGGCCCGAACGGAACCGCCTGCTTGCGGGCCTCAGCGCCGTGGCGGGCGATCAGGGCGAGGCCCCAGAGCGCACCGACCAAGAAGCCGATCAGCAGCGCCGGCGCCACGGCGCGACCTAGGTAGAAGCCCATCAGGCCGGCCAGCTTGACGTCGCCCATGCCCATGCCGCGCGGGTATGCGATCGCGACCAGGAAGAGGGCCCCGAAGGCAGCGGACGCAGCGATCACCCGCTCCGGGACCCCGTCCGGGTCGGTCGGGATCGCGATCGCGGCGCCGATCACGAGGCTGGCGATCAGCACCTTGTTGGGAATCAACCGATACTCGAGGTCGGTCAGCGTGATCGTCAGCAGCGTCGCCGAGAAGACGCAGGCCAGGGCGATCTCGGCCGGGTCCCCGTCGAAGCGGATCAGGGCCCCGACGAAGGCGGCGGCGAGCGCCAGCTCGGCCAGCGGATAGCGGATCGAGATCGGCTCCCCGCAGTGGCGGCAGCGGCCGCGCAGCAGCAGCCAGGAGAGCACCGGGATGTTGTCGTAGGCGGCGATCTGGTTGCCGCAGTCGGGGCATCGCGAGCGATCGAACGCGAACGGCTCCTCCGAGGGAAGCCGATGCGCAATCACGGTCAGAAAGCTGCCGAGCACGAGGCCGAGCACGCCGATGAAGGGGATCAGGATCGCCACAGCGGTGCAGCCTATAGCCGCCCCTGGACGGCCCGATTAACCACCGGGGGCGGGCCAAATGGCCCGCCCCGGTGGTCTGTGTTTGCTGCCTGGCGGATAGGCCAGGTGCGTGCCGACTAGAGTGTCTTAGCCACCCCAGTTGCCGCTGGTCGGGCATCCGGCGTCACCAGCAGTGGTGCAGGTGAACGTCGTCTGACCGGTGGCGGCACGAGTGATAAGGAACTCGTTGCCCGTGTCCGAGGTAACACCGACGGTGTACTGCTCGGGGGCCGGAATCGTCACGGTGCTGATGTTCGAGTCGTTCAGTGTCGCCTCGAGGTTCTGCAGCGCTGCCGCATCGGCACCGGTGTAGACACCGTTGTTGTCCGTCGCGTACGTCTCCATAGCGGTCTGGGCGGTGCGGACTCCGGCCTTGGAGTCAGCGTCACGTGCCTTGTCGCGCTGGTTGAAGAACGACGGAATTGCGATCGCGGCCAGGATGCCGAGGATGAGCATGACAACCAGCAGCTCAACCAGGGTGAAACCCGACTCGTCGCGGCTCCTCTTACGGAGATTCTCCAGCATGTAGGTACCCTCCTTGTGGTTCCTATTACCTGGAGCCAGAGCCCGTCGCCTATGCCAATCGGAAGTGATCCTCAACCCCGGTGGCAACCCGGCTGACTTCGCCTTCTGGAGAAGCCCCGTGGCTTTGCGTGGCCGCCTCGCGACGGACTTGCCTTTGACACCAGGGCTCCAGCCCATATGGATTACGGTCCTCCTATCGGTGCCTGGGGGCCCGACCTTTAGCTGAAAAGCCTGATTCACCCCACTTCTGGACAGGTGTCGTAGTTCAGGCGCGTCTAGGGGCTGGCACCTAGACGGGCCCGGGAGTGGCCCGGCGCGCAAGAATCCCCCTGGAATGGCCGCAAGGCGCCTGATCATCGTCCTGGTGCTGCTGCTCGTGATCTCCTCGATCGCCGCGCAGCTCGCCCAGCCCCCCAGCGGGGAGGAGACCACGAGCGGCGAGACGAGCACGACGTCGACCGGGGCCGAGCAGGCCGAACCGGCGGCGGGCCGGCTGCTCCGCCGCAAGGTCGCCGCGGGCGCCGCCGAACCGGCCGAGATCAGGGCCACGGCCGGCGACCAGCTCGAGCTGCTCGTCTCGGTCCGAGAACCCGGATCGGTCGAGATACCCGGGCTCGGCCTGCTCGAGGCGGCAACTCCCCGGTCGCCGGCCCGCTTCAACCTGCTGCTGAGGCGGACCGGGCGACTCCGGGTCGTCGGGCCGGGAGGCGGGACCGCGGCGCTGATCATCGTCGGCGCCGCCGGGAGCGCCTCCTGATCGGAGATCCGGCCGGCGCGAGTCGGCGCCGTCGCCGCGAAGACTGACGGCGGCTAACGTGTCCGGCAATGGAGCAGAGGGTGGTTCTGATCAGCGGCGGCGCCCGCGGCATCGGCAGCGGCATCGCCCGCGCGCTGGCCGAGCAGGGTCACCGCGTCGTGATCACCGCCCGCGATCCTGAGCAGGCTGAGACCGCTGCGCGGGAGCTGGCCGACGGCACCCCGGGCGAGATCCGGGGCCTTGCGCTCGAGGTCACCGATGACGCCTCCGTGGCGGCGGTGATCGCCTCGATCCGCGAGACCGAGGGCCGTCTCGACACGCTGGTCAACAACGCCGGGTTCGTCGGTGGCTACGGGCAGGACGCCGCCGATGTCCCGCTCGACCAGGTCCAGTCGGTGCTCGACACCAACCTGTTCGGGGCCTGGCGGCTGACCCAGGCGTCGCTACCGCTGCTGCGGCAGAGCGAGGCGCCGCGGATCGTCAACATCTCCTCGGGCATGGGGCAACTCGCCGAGATGGGCCGGGGCGCGATCGGCTACCGGATCTCGAAGGTGGCGCTGAACGCGCTCACGCGAGTCCTCGCCAACGAGGAGCGCGAGCACGGGATCCTGGTCAACACGATGTGTCCGGGCTGGGTGAGGACCGGCCTCGGCGGCCCGAGCGCCCGCCGATCGATCGAGGAGGGCGCCGACACCGCGGTCTGGCTCGCGACCCTGCCCGATGACGGGCCGACCGGTGGCTTCTTCCGCGACCGCGAGCCGATTCCCTGGTAGGAGCGGATCGGCGGGCGGCCTACCGCGCGACTGGTCGCGGACGTTGCTCGGCGTCGCGAGCTTCCCGGGGCCGCTCGGCGATGGCGTCGCGGGCCGTCAGCCTCGGCCTGGCCGCGAGGCTCGCGTACGGCTCCGCGAACAGGGCCCGTCCCCTCGTTCGCCAGCTGCGTACGGGCACGAGCACGAGCGTCTACCGGATCTTGTCGTAGAGGCTGAAGATCGGCAGGTACATCGAGATCACGATGAAGCCGACGACGGCGCCGACGAAGATGATCATCACCGGCTCGATCAGCGAGGTCAGGGCGCGGACCTTGGCGTCAACCTCTGCCTCGTAGAAGTCCGCGACCTTGCTCAGCATCTGCTCGAGCTGTCCGGTCTCCTCGCCGACCCCGACCATGTGGGTGACCATCGTCGGGAAGATCGGCGCCCGCTCGAGCGGCGCGGCGACCGTGCCGCCGCTGCGGACCGAGGCGTAGACGTCCTCCATCACCTTGGCGACCACCGCGTTGCCGCTGGTCTCGCCCGAGATCTTGATCGCCTGCAGGATCGGGACGCCGGCGGAAATCGTGCCGGCGAAGATCCGCGACCAGCGCGCGATCGCCACCTTCTGGACGATGTCGCCGATGTACATCGGCATTCGCAGCTTCAGCGCGTCCCACTGATAGCGCCCCTGCTCGGTCTTCTTCCACTGGCTGAAGCCAATCCCGATCGCGATGCCGACGACGATGAGGATGTACCAGGAGCCGGTCAGCGCGTCGGAGACGCTGACCGTGATCTGGGACATGAACGGAAGCTCGGCGCTCTCCCCCGGATTCTCGGCGGCGATCTCCTCGAAGATGCCGACGAACACCGGGACGATGAAGGCGACGATCACCGACATCGCGATCACCGCGAAACCGAGCACCAGCGACGGGTACATGATCGCGGAGCGGACCTGGCGCCGCAGGGCGTCGAGCTTCTCGAGCTGGAAGGCGACCATGTCGAGCGCGGTCTCGAGCCGGCCCGAGCCCTCGCCGGCGCGGACCATCGAGCGGTAGAGCGGATCGAAGACGGCCGGGTGGCGCTCCATCGCCTGGGCGACGGAGGTGCCGGCCTCGACGTCCGCGCGAACGCCGGCCGCAGCTTCCTGGATCTTCTTGTCCTCGGTCTGCTCCTCGAGCGTGTTCAGCGAACGGAGCATCGGCATGCCGGAGCCGATCAGCGTCGCGAACTGCCGTGAGAACACGGCGAGGTCGCGCATCTTGACCTTCTGGAAGCGCTCGAACAGGGCCTCGAGCTTGAGCGGGTCGCGCTGCTCGGAGACGTCGAGGACGATCAGGCCGCGCTGGCGGAGCTGCTCGGCGACCTGCCCCTTGGAGGTGGCGTCGACCTCGCCCTTGGAGGGGACGCCGGCGACGTCGACCGCGCGGAAGGCAAAGGTAGTCATCGGGGCACCTTCAGAGCCTGCCTACAGCGGGGAGCCCAAGCTGGCCGCTGCCGATTCGTACTCCGGGGCCTCGGCGTTCATCTTTCCGGTGCCGAGCAGGCGGCCGAGCTCCTCGGGTACCGCGGCGCGCGCCTGGGCGAGCTTGCTCGTGATCTTCCCCTGCCGCACCAGGTGGGCGAGATGGGCATCCATCGTCTGCATGCCGGTCGATCCCGCGGTCTGGATCGCCGAGTAGATCTGATGGGTCTTGCCCTCGCGGATCAGGTTGCGGATCGCCGGCGTCGGGACCAGCACCTCGCAGGCGCAGACCCGTCCGGAGCCGTCGGCGGTCGGCAGCAGCTGCTGGGTGACGATCGCCTGCAGGGCGATCGAGAGCTGCATCCGGACCTGGCCCTGCTGCTCGGCCGGGAAGACGTCGATGATCCGGTCGACCGTTTGGGCGGTCGACTGGGTGTGGAGGGTGGCGAAGACGAGATGGCCGGTCTCAGCTGCCGTCAGCGCGGTCGCGATCGTCTCGGGGTCCCTCATCTCGCCGACGAGGATCACGTCGGGGTCCTGGCGGAGCGCGGCCTTCAGTGCGAGGGCGAAGTCCGGTGCGTCGGTGCCGACCTCGCGCTGGTTGACGATGCAGCGCTGGTGATGGTGCATGAACTCGATCGGGTCCTCGATCGTGAGGATGTGGTCCTCGCGCTCGCGGTTGATCAGATCGATCATCGCCGCCAGGCTGGTGGTCTTGCCCGAGCCGGTCGGCCCGGTGACCAGCACGAAGCCGCGCGGCTTGCGGGTGAAGTCGGCGAGGATCGGGGGCAGATCGAGCTCCTCGAGCGTCTTGATCTCATGCGGGATGTGGCGAAAGGCCGCGCTGACCGAGCCGCGCTGGAAGTAGCAGTTGACACGGAACCGGGCGACGCCCGGAATCGAGTAGGCGAAGTCGAGCTGCTGCTCGTTCTCGAACCGCTTGCGCTGGTCGTTGTTGAGGATCGCGTAGACGACGTCACGCGTCTCCTGCGGCGTCATCGGCGAATAGCCCTCCATCGGGGTGATCCGCCCACGGACACGGATCGCGGGCTGGAATCCCGGCGTCAGATGGACGTCGGAGGCTCGCACCGCAACCATCCGCGTCAGCACGTCGGCGAAGTCAAAACTCTTCACGCCAACTACTTCGTCACATTGGACCCAATCCTTGAGCGATGCTGGCCCGCGCCCGGACCGTTCGCAGGCGCCTACCCAGGGGCCGCAGCGGCCTCACCACCCTGATCCGGCGGCTCGGGGGCTTCCGGCTCGCCGTCGCCGTCGTGGTGGCTGCCGAAGCGCCGCCTGTAGGCGAGCACCTCGCGGGTGCCGATCTGCAGGGCGGCCGCACACGGAATCGCCACCAGCGCGCCGATCACGCCCAGCAGCGCGGCGCCGAACAGGGCGGCGATCACGATGATGAACGGATCGAGCTGCACGGCCTTGCTCTGGATCCGCGGCTGGATCACGTAGTTCTCGAGCTGCTGATAGGCGATCGCGAACACGAACCAGATGATCGTCACCGTCGGGAAGTCGGTGAACACGGTGATCAGCCCGACGATCACCGCACCGATCGTCGCGCCGATCAGCGGGATCAGGTCGAGCATCCCGACGACCAGGGCGAGGGCGAGCGGCGAGGGCACGCCGAGGATCGAGAGGACGACGAAGGCGGTGACTCCGGCGATCGTCGCCTGCGCGAGGGCGCCTCCCACGTACGAGCTGATCGCGCTCGCCATCCGATCCCCGGCGCGGCGGATCGCCTCCGCCTCGTCGGGCGGCCGACGGCGCAGCGCGGCCTCGAACCAGACGTTCCCGTGGGCGACGAAGAAGATGCTGAGCACGAGGGTCACGAGGAGCCCGAACAGCGAGCCGACCAGGCCCGCCCCGAGTCGGCGAGCGCGGCAGCGGTGTCGTCGAAGTTGGAGGCGGCGTTCTCCGCCACGGTGCGCAGCTCCTGGGTCAGGTCGTAGTCCTGGTTCAGCTTCCGCAGCTGCTCGTTGTCCTCGACGAACTGGTTGAGATCGTCGACGTAGGCGGGGAACTCGCTGACCAGGTTCGAGGCGGCCCGGACCGCCGGCGGGATCAGGATCGCCCCGACCGCGATCGGGACCAGGATCAGGCCGG
Organism: uncultured Solirubrobacterales bacterium; assembly: GCA_963700785.1. GTDB lineage: Bacteria > Actinomycetota > Thermoleophilia > Solirubrobacterales > 70-9 > CAXMST01. The sequence goes on along the minus strand of CAVOYZ010000013.1, from coordinate 17,785 downwards.
TGTAGATCAGCAGGATCGCGACGCCACGGGGCATGCGGCGGGAGAGCCGATTGACCGGGGCGGAGACGATCGCGGCGACGAAGATCGCGAACGCCAGGTAGAAGAGCGGGGTGCGCAGCAGATAGACGACGTACAGCGCCAGGGCGCTGGCGACGACGGTAACCACGACCCGCAGAATCGCCCGGTAGCTGGGCTCGCCGAGGCCGGCCGCGACGACGGCCTCGTCTGCGCCCAGGGCCGACGGCTGCACGCCGCCGCGGGATGCGGGAGACTCCGCCATCGCGTCATGGTTGTAAGGAAGAGACCGGACGGATCGCCCGGGCTGTTCCGGGTGGTGCGGCGAGCTGTGGGGCTGCTGTTGATCGATGCGGCGGCGCTGCTGACCCTCGCGGCGGTCCTGCCCGGCTTCACCCTCGACGGACCCTGGTCGGCCCTCGCGGCGGCGCTGGTCGTCGGCCTGATGAACGCGCTCGTCTGGCCGGTCCTGGCGCGGCTGACGCTGCCGCTCAGCGTCCTCACCCTCGGCCTCGCCGCGATCGTGCTCAACGCGATCCTCACCGTGTTCGTGATCGATCTGATTCCCGGCGCCTCTGTCTCGGGCCTGGCCGAGACGATCATCCTGATCGCCGGCCTGACCCTGCTGACGGCGCTGATCGGCTCGCTGCTGGCGATCGGCGACGACAGCTCCTGGCACCGGAACGTCGTCCAGCGCGGCATGAAGCGGCGCGGGGAGATCGTCGAGAGCGAGGTGCCGGGCGTGCTCTTCCTGGAGATCGACGGCCTCGCCCACGAGATCGTGCGGCGGGCTTTGAGGGACGGCACGACGCCGAACCTGGCCCGCTGGGTGGCCGACGGCAGCCACGTGCTCAACACCTGGGAGACCGACCTCTCCTCGCAGACCGGCGCCTGCCAGGCCGGCCTGCTGCACGGCAACAACGACGACATGCCCGCGTTTCGCTGGTGGGAGAAGGACAGCGGACGGCCGATCGTCACCAACCACCCCAAGGACGCGGCCGAGCTCGAGCGGCGCCATTCCGACGGTCGCGGGCTGCTCCACGCCGACGGCGCCAGCCGGGCCAACATCCTCTCCGGCGACGCCCCCCACTCGATGCTGACGATGAGCACGGCGCTGACCCGCCGGCGACCCCTCGGCCGCGACTACGCTGCCTACTTCGCGCAGCCCTACGCGGTGTTCAAGACAGCCGGCTCGGCGATCGCCGACGCCGCCCGCGAGCGGCGCGCGGCGGTGCGGCAGCGGCGCCGCGACGTGATCCCGCGGATCGAGCGCAGTCGGACCTACGCGCTGATGCGCGCCTGGGCGACGGCGATCCAGCTCGACCTGCAGGTAGCGGCCGTGGTCGGCGACCTGCTCAGCGGCAGGCCGGTCGTCTACACGACCTTCCTCGCCTACGACGAGGTCGCCCACCACTCCGGGATCGAGCGCTCGGACACGCTTGCCGTGCTCGCCAAGGTCGACCACGAGATCGGCAAGATCTCGCAGGCGCTCGGAGACGCGCCCCGGCCCTACCGCGTCGTCGTGCTCTCCGACCACGGGCAGTCGCAGGGGGCGACCTTCAAGCAGCGCTACGGGCTGACGCTGGAGCAGCTGGTCAGCGACAGCTGCGAGGCGTCGGCGATCTCGAGCGAGGTCGGAGGCAGCGACGAGGCGTCCGCCTACCTCGGAGCCGGGCTGACCGAGCTCGGTCGCGACGACACCGCGGCCGGGCGCACGGTCCGAACCGTGACCAGGGGGCATCGAGCCGACGGGACCGTCGTGATCCCGGCCGATAGCGCCAGCTCATCCGACGGTGAGGACGAAGACGAGCCGCCGGAGCTCTCGGTGATGGCGAGCGGCTGTCTCGGGCTGGTCAGCTTCCCGCGCGAGCCCGGGCGGGTCTCGCGCGAGCGGATCGACGAGCTGCATCCCTCGCTGCTGCAGTCGCTGCGCGACCACCCGGGGATCGGCTGGGTGCTGGTCCGCTCTCAGCGCGAGGGCGCGCTCGTGCTCGGCCCCGGCGGCGAGCGGCGCCTGACCGACGACGCCGTCCAGGGCGATGACCCGCTCGCCCCGTTCGGCGCCAACGCCGCCGATCACCTGCGCCGCACCGACGGCTTCGCGCACTGCCCCGACCTGGTCGTCAACAGCGCCTACTGGCCGGCGACCGACGAGGTCGCGGCGTTCGAGGAGCTGGTCGGCTCCCACGGCGGCATGGGCGGCCCGCAGAGCCACCCCTTCGTGCTCCATCCCGCAGACCTCGGATGGCCGGATCAACCGGTGGTCGGCGCCGAGACCGTCCACGGGATCATGCGGGGCTGGCTCGTGCAGCTCGGCCAGCGGGCCTACGCGCCGGCCGACACACCTGGGCCCTGACCGCCCGGCAGCGGCTCAGACGGAGACTCGCGCCACCTCAGCGATGCTGGTCATGCCCTCGCGCACCTTCAGGAGCCCGTCCTCGCGAAGGGTCAGCATCCCCTCCTCGTGGGCGACGCTGCTGATCTCGGCCTGCGGAGCGCCCGTCACGGTCAGGTCCTTGAGCCGCTCGCTCATCGCCATCACCGAGTAGAGGCCGTGACGCCCCCGGTAGCCGGTGCCGTTGCAGCGGCTGCAACCCTCGGGCTCATAGGCCTCGATGTCGGAGTCCGTCTCGAAGCCCGCCTGCTCCAGCACGGCGCGCTCGATCACCACCTGGCGCTTGCAGTTGGCGCAGAGCGTGCGCGCGAGCCGCTGAGCGACGACGCAGTCGACAGCCGAGGCTGTGAGGAAGGACTCGATCCCCATCTTCGCGAGCCGGGTGATCGCGCCGGGGGCGTCGTTGGTGTGCAGCGTGGTCAGCACCATGTGTCCCGTCAGCGCCGCCTCGATCCCGATCCGGGCGGTCTCCGAGTCACGGATCTCGCCGACCATGATCACGTCGGGGTCGGCGCGGAGGATCGACCGCAGGCCGTTGGCAAAGGTCAGGCCCGCCTTGCGGTTGACGCCCATCTGATTGACGCCGGCGAGCCGGTACTCGACCGGGTCCTCGATCGTGATGATGTTCTTGCTGACGTCGTTGAGCTCGGCCAGCGCCGAGTAGAGCGTGGTCGACTTGCCCGAGCCGGTCGGGCCGGTGACCAGCACCGCGCCGTAGGGCTGCTCGATCGCATATTCGAAGCGCTCTCGCTGGGAGATCTCCATGCCCAGCTCGTCGAGCGAGCGCAGCGCCTTCGACTTGTCGAGGATCCGGACCGTGCAGCCCTCTCCCTGCTGGGTCGGGACGGTGACCACGCGCATGTCGACCTTGCGGTCCTCGACCGTGAGTCCCACCCGGCCGTCCTGGGGAATCCGCTTCTCGGCGATGTCGAGCTCGCTCATGATCTTGACGCGGCTGACGACGCCGGAGACCATCCGCTTCGGCACCCGGGCCGCCTCGTAGAGGACGCCGTCGACGCGGAAGCGGACCCGCATCTCGCGCTCCTCGGGCTCGAAGTGGATGTCTGAGGCGCCCTCGGCGACGGCCTGACCGAAGATCGAGTAGACGAGCTTGATCACCGGCGCGTCATCGGCGGACTCGCGCAGGTCGGTGACGTCTCCGACGTCGAGCCCCTCCTCGTCGAGCTCGCCCTCCTCGACCGCCTCGGCGACGCTGGTCTCGAACGAGTTCAGCCGCCCGATCAGGGCGTCGATATCGATCTCGTTGGCAACCGCAACCCGGCAGTTGAGGCCGGTCATCATCTGGATGTCGTCGACGGCGATCACGTTCGCCGGATCGGCGGTGACCAGCATCACCGTCTGCTCATCGAGGAAGCTGACCGGAACCGCGCGGTAGCGGCGGGCGATCGAGACGCTGATCAGATTGGCGGCGCCCATGTCCACCTGGAAGGAGTTGAGGTCGACGTGGTCGAGGCCGTACCGCTCCGCGACGGCGCGCGAGAGCTGGTCGCCGTCGATCACGTTCTGCTGCAGCATCAGCGTCTCCGGCGAAAGGCCGGCGGCGCGCGCCTCGTCGATCACCTGATGGACCCGCTCGGAGGTCGCGTATCCGAGGTCGACGATCACGTCGGTGATGAACCGGCCGCTGTGCGAACGGGTCAGCGGAGGTGTGATCCCCGACGCCCGCTCCTCGCCGTCGGTGGCCGGCTCCTCGCCGTCCGGGCTCGGCCCGACGGTGATCCCGGCGGCCTGGCCCGGATCGGCGATCGGCGCACCGCCGCCGGAGCCGTTCGACCCGGGTGTCATCGCCGGGGCCTGCGGGGTGGCCGGGGCCTGCGGGGTGGCCGGGGCATCCGCGCTCGAGCCGATGCCGTAGCCGTAGCCGTTCGGCCCAGGGGCGACGGCCGGCGCCCGCGGCGGGTCGGCGATCGGCACGCCGCCGTAGGAGCCGTTGGTAGCGGGAGGGACAGCGGAGGCCGGGTCGTCCTCGGGGCTGATCAGCTCCCTCGCGGTCGCCTCACCGTCCGCGCCCGGGGCGGGTACGGGGCGAAGATATCCGGGGCGGTTTGGGTCTGGTGTCATATGTCTCGCTGCCTACACCGCGGCGCATCGCCACCAGAGGAGCTGTTTTGCCCGTCCAGATCTCGAAGGATGCAGCACCTTGGCGGACCAGGATCTCGTGGCCGTCAACTGTCACTGCGCCGCATTCCTTCGCGGCTTGGACGAGCTCGGTCTCGGTCGATCCGTAGGCCAAATCGACCACGACCAGCCGTTCAGACAGTAGATCGGCGCCCAGACGCCAACTCTTTAATCCTGCGGCCCGCTCGACAGAGCGGTTTTCCGCCCGACCGAGGCCCACCGAGGTCGCGTTGACGAGGATCTCGTGCTCGGCCGGACGCGGCGGTTCGCCCTCGGCGAGCGCCGCGACTCCGAACTCACTCGGCCAGGGCCGCAGCCTTGGCAGCCGTGCGGTTCCAGATCGTCACCTCCGCCCCCGCCTCGCGCAGCGCCCAGACCACCGCGCGCGCCGCCCCGCCGGCGCCGAGCACCAGCGCGCGGCGGCCCGCCGGGGAATCGGGCAGCGCCGCGATCAGGCCGGGCGCATCCGTGTTGTCGGCGTGCACGCGGCCCTCGGCAAAGCTGAGCGTGTTCGCGGCGCCGATCGCCCGCGCCGCCGCCGAGGCGCTGTCGGCGAGCGCAAGCGCCGCCCGCTTGTGCGGGATCGTCACGTTTGCCCCGACGAAGCCCTCGTCCGGCATCGCCCGCACCCGCGCCTCGAACTCGGCCGGGCTGACCTCGATCGCCTCGTAGCGCCACTCCCCGGCGAGGCCCACCGCCGCGAGCGCCGCGTTCTGCATCTGCGGTGAGCGCGAGTGGGAGATCGGTTGCCCGAGGACGGCAAGCCGCTTCATCGTTCGCCGAGCCTACCCCGGACAGTCGGTCGGCGAGCCACCCTCGGCGGCAAGCGCCTCCTGGTAGGCGGCCTGCGCTGCGGCGAACTCGGAGGAATCGGCCGTGAACACGTGCTTGCCGCAGGTGCCGGGCTTGATCACGAAGTAGTAGACGTCCGAGCGGGCCGGAGCGGCGGCGGCCTCGAGCGCTGCGAGCCCGGGGTTGCCGATCGGCGTCGGCGGCAGCCCGGCAACGATCCGGGTGTTGTACGGCGTCGGAGCGTCGAGCTCGCTCTGCCGCAGCTGCCGGTCGTAGTTCTCGAGCTCATAGCGGAGCGTCGCGTCGATCCCCAGCGTGTCGCCGGCGGCGAGCCGGTTGTAGATCACGGCGGCGACCAGCGGGCGCTCCTTCGCCACCTGGACCTCCTTCTCGATCATCGAGGCGATCTTGACGACGTCGTATGGGGTCAGGTTCTTGTTCGCCGCGCGCTTCATGTCGACCCCCGCGAAGTTGTCCTCGAACGCCGCAAGCTGCTTGTCGACCAGGTCCGCCGCCGCCGCTTTCTGCTCGAGCTCGTAGGTCGCCGGGAACAGGAACCCCTCGAGTGAGTCCGCCCCCTTGGCACCGTAGCGCCCCAGCGGGAACTTCTTGATCGCCTTCGCGGCCGCCTTCTCGTAGCTGCCCTTGAGCTTCGCCTGCTTGGCAAGATCGGCCGTCTGGCTGATCGTCAGGCCCTCCGGAATCGTCACATCGACCGTCTTCAGCGGTTCCGGCTCGGCCACCGCCACCTGCTCGTCCCCCCCACTCGCCAGCCGGACCGCGGCGACGATCAGCACGATCGCAACGAGCACGGCGCCGCCGGCGATCAGGCGACGGGTCATGATCGGGTCGAGACGCGACCGGCTCCCGGCCGGCTCCGCGGCGACGCCCGGAATCGGCGCGGGATCTGGGGTCGAGCGCGGCTCGGCGGCGGGCGCCCGGGCCTCGGGCGAGGCCGCGGGACGCTCCGGCGGCGGCTCGGACGGCTCCCGCCTGAGCCCGCCGACGCGTCCGCCCAGCGATCGGCGATGGCCCTCGCTGCGGTCCCGCTCGGCCCGCGCCCGGCGCCGCGCCTCGCGTTCGGCCCGGCGCCGCTCGCGCTCCGCCGCGTCGGCGTCCCGGTCGCTGAACGGGTCCTCCCCGGGCGGCCGATCCTCGCTCATCGGCCCTCCTGAGCACGCTCGCGGGCGGCGAGGTAGGACTCGAGCAGGTGCGCGGCGGCGATCGAATCCTCGGCCGCCGTCGCCCCCGATCGCCGTGAGGCGCCGGCCATCGCCGTGGTCAGGCGCTCGTCCCAGGTCTCGACCGGAACGCGGATCTGCGCGGCCAGGCCGCTACAGAAGTCCCTGACGATCGCGGCCTGCCGGCCCTCGCGCCCATCGAGGCCGATCGGTAGCCCGACGACGACCGTCTCCGCGCCCTCGGCCTCGACCAGCGCGGCCACCGCCGCGATCTCCGGTGGCTCGATCGGCTCGAGCGGCCGGACGATCGTGCCCGTCGAGTCGGAGACGGCGCAGCCGCAGCGCGCGAGCCCGTGATCGATCGCGAGCACCCGCATCCCCCTAGCCGAGCCCCGCCGCGATCGCTGCTCTTGCCGCCGACAGGGCCTCGTCGAGCTTCTCCGGATCGCGGCCGCCCGCCTGGGCGACGTTGTCCCGGCCACCACCGCCGCCGCCGACCAACGCCGCTGCTTCCTTGACGACGGCGGCGGCCGAAAGCCCGCGCTCCGTCGCCTCGTCGGCGAAGCTGGCGACCAGCGCGACCTTGCCGTCGCCGGCGCCGCCGAGCACCACCGCGGCCGAGCCGAGCCGCTGCCGCACGCGATCCGCGATCTCGAGCATCGCCCGCTGGTCGGCGATCTCGCCGAGCGAGCCGACCGCGACGGCGACGCCGCCGATCTGCTCCGCGGCCGCGATCAGCTGATCGGCCCGATCTCCGGCTGCCGCGGCACCCTGCTCCGCCTCCAGCGCCTCGAGCTGGGCGACGCGCTCGCTGAGCCTGCGGGCCCCGGCGAGCGGGTCTTCGGGGGCGGCGAGCAGGTCACCGACCCGCTCCAGCGCGTCGCTGCGCTCGCGAAACAGGTCGATCGCGGCCGGGCCGGTCACCGCCTCGATCCGCCTCACGTTGGCGGCGCTCGAGCCCTCGGAGACGATCGCGAAGATCCCGATCTCGGCGGTGTTGGCAACGTGGGTGCCGCCGCAGAGCTCGCGCGAGACATCGGCGACCTCGATCATCCGCACCCAGTCGCCGTACTTCTCGCCGAACAGCGCCATCGCGCCGAGCTCCTCGGCCTCGCCCCGGGCCATCTCCATCGCCCGCACCGGCCGCGACGCCTTGATCCAGCCGTTGACGCGGTCCTCGACGTCGCGGATCTCCGCCGCCGTCATCCGCGCACCGTGATTGAAGTCGAAGCGGAGCTTGTCCGGCCGGACCGCCGACCCCGCCTGCCGCACGTGACCGCCGAGCCGCTCGCGAAGCGCAGCGTGGAGCAGGTGGGTGGCGGTGTGGTTGCGCATCGTCGCGTGCCGGGTCTCGTGGTCGACCGATGCCTCGACCGCGGTCCCCGGCTCGGGCGGCGAGCCCGAGATCCTCAGGGCCTGGTCGTCGCCGACCCGGTAGACGTCGACGACGCCGGCCTCGGTCCCGTTCCAGCGCAGCGTGCCCGAGTCGGCCACCTGGCCACCACCCTCCGCGTAGAACGGGCTCTCCTCGAGCTTGACCAGCGCTCCCTCGCCCTCGCCGGCCGCCGCGCGACGCTGGTCCGGGCGCCGAGCTCCTCGTAGCCGACGAACCGCGTCGGCGCGGTCGCCTCGACGAACGAGAACACCTCGTCATGGCGGTCGGCCATCACGCTCGTGCCGCCGCTCCGGGCGAGCTCCCGCTGCCGGTCCATCAGCGACTCGAAGCCCGCGTCGTCGACCGAGAGACCCTGCTCGGCGAGCAGCTCCTTGGTCATCTCGTAGGGGAAGCCGTAGGTGTCGTGGAGCCGGAACGCGTCCTCGGCGTCGATCCAGGAGGTGTTCGCGGACCTCGCCTCATCCGCCAGCCGGGTGAGCAGCGCGGTGCCGCGCTCGAGCGTGCGGCCGAAGCTCTCCTCCTCGTTGTCGATCCAGCCGATGATCGTCTCGCGCTCGGCCTCGAGCTGGGGATGGACGTCGCCGAGCGTCTCGACAACCCGCTCGGCGAAGCGGCCGAGGTAGGGGGAGGCGAGGCCGAGCGCGCGCCCCTGCTGGATCGCCCGGCGCATGATCCGCCGCAGGATGTAGCCGCGATCCTCGTTCGACGGGACGACGCCGTCGGCGATCAGCTCGACCGCCCCGCGGGTGTGGTCGGCGATGATCCGCATCGCGCGGATGTCCTTCGGGTCGCCGCCCTCGTAGGGCCGCCCCACCATCTCGACCGCGAGGTCGATCAGCGGCCGGAACAGATCGGTGTCGAACACCGACGGGACGCCCTGAAGGATCGCCGCCATCCGCTCGAGGCCCATGCCGGTGTCGATGTTCTTCGCGGGCAGGTCGGTGAGCGAGCCGTCCTCGTGCAGCTCGTAGGTCATGAAGACGTGGTTCCAGTACTCGAGGAAGCGGTCGGTGTCGTCGCCCGGACGGTCGTCGGGACCGCCGAACTGCTGACCGCGATCGAGATACATCTCCGAGCAGGGACCGCAGGGACCGGCCGGTCCGGCCTGCCAGAAGTTCTCAGAGCGCGGCAGCCGGACGATCCGCTCCTCGGGCAGGCCGAGCGCGCGCCAGATCGCGATCGCCTCCTCGTCGGCGCCGAGCCCGAGGTCTGAGTCCCCCTCGAAGACGGTCACCCAGATCCGCTCCGGATCGAACCCGAATCCCTCCAGCGAGAGCTCCCAGCCGTAGCCGATCGCCCGCTCCTTGAAGTAGTCGCCGATCGAGAAGTTCCCGAGCATCTCGAAGAAGGTGAGGTGGCGGGCGGTGTTGCCGACCTCCTCGATGTCAGTGGTCCGAAAGCAGCGCTGGGCCGAGGCGAGCCGCGGTCCCGGAGGCTGCTCGAGGCCCATGAAATAGGGCTTCAGAGGCTGCATGCCGGCGGTCGTCAGCAACACGGTTGGATCGTGGGCAGCGGGCACCAGCGAGGCCGAGGGGCGCCTCAGGTGGTCCCGCTGCTCGAAGTAGGAGAGGAAGGTCTCGCGGATCTCGGCCGATTTCACGCTGGAAAGGCTAGTTCACGGCTCCCGGAGAAACCGTGCCCGCCGCACGCGCCCGACCGATCCAGGCCGCGGCGGGCGAGCGTCGCGGCGGGCGAGCGTCAAGAACCCCCTGATAGTCAGGGAAAAGTCGACACTCGCGGCGTCGGGCCGCTCAGCTGGGGACCGGCGCGCCGATCACCGCGTGGCCGACCGTCAGCCCCGCCGCGTAGAGCACCGCCGTCTGCCCCGGGGCAGCACGTCGCTCGCTGCGCTGCAGCTCCAGCGAGAAGCCCTCCGGCCCACGGGCGAGGCTGCAGGGAAGCGGGGCCGAGCGGTAGCGCAGCTTCGCAGCGTCGACCGAGTCGGCGGGCCGGTGCAGGACGATGTCCTCGAGCGGTACCCGATCGGCGGCGAGCTCGGCCTCGGGACCGACCACCACCCGGTTGCGCGCCGGATCGGTCGCCAGCACGTAGAGCGGCTCGGGCGCGCCGAGGCCGAGCCCGCGTCGCTGTCCGACCGTGAAGTTGTGGTGGCCGCGGTGGCGGCCGAGCCTGCGACCACCCCGGTCGACGATCTCGCCGGCGCACTCGCCGAGCCCGCCGTGCCGCGCCAGGAATCCCGCCTTGCCCTCACCGGCCAGAAAGCAGAGGTCCTGGCTCTCGGCCCGCGAGGCGACCGGGATCGCGGCCGCTGCTGCGATCGCCCGCACCTCCGGCTTGCGCAGACCGCCGAGCGGAAACCGCAAGCTGCCGAGCAGATCGGGCGCCAGCGCCGCCAGCATGTAGCCCTGGTCCTTGGCGGGGTCCGCGGCGGCCGCCAGCAACGGCCCCTGACCGTCGTCGGCGATCCGCGCGTAGTGGCCGGTGGCGAGAGCGGCGGCGCCGAGGCGCGCGGCGAGGTCGATCATCGGCTCGAGCCTGACCCTGCCGTTGCAGGTGACGCAGGGGTTGGGCGTCGTACCGGCCGCGTAGCCGGCGAGAAACGGCTCGACGACGCCGTTGCGAAAGCGCTCGCGGAGGTCGAGCGTCAGGTGTGGAACCCCCATCCCCTGCGCGACTGAGCGGGCGAGGCGCACGGCCTGCGGCGAGCAGCAGCTGCGCTCGCCGTCGTTGGCCGGATCGGACCAGAGCTCCAGGGTCACGGCAAGGACCTCCGAGCCCTCGCGCTCGAGATGCAGGGCGACCGCGCTGTCGACGCCGCCGCTGATCGCAACCAGCACGCGCTCGCCGCCGGCCGGCGGCTCGAGCAGGCTCTCACCGCTGATCGCGGCAGCGCCGAGCGCTCGATGGAGCGCGTCGGCGGCGAGGTCGGCAGCGTGGCGACCGACCGCGGTCAGGCCTCCGAGCTCACGCTCGATCGACTCGGGCCCGATCAGCGCCGCCCCGGCGAGCGTCGCCCGGTCGGCGAGCTCGGCGGTCGCGGCGATCGCGGCACGCGCCGCGGCACATCCCCGGGCTGAGGTGCGAACGTCGACCAGCCTCCCGCCGGTGAGCCGGAGGGAGATCCCGACCAGGTCGCCGCAGGGGGCGCCACCGGCCGCCCCGGTGTGGGCGTTCGCTACCGGCTCCCCGACTCGCGTCCGGTCGCCGGCGTAGTGGTGGAGGGCCTCACTCATGCTCGTCGCTGTCAGCGGCAGTCGGCGCGGAGATCAAAAGGAGCCCCAGCTTGCCGGTGCCACTCGGCTGTAGAACCTGTCGGAACAGGTGGGGACTCCTCGGAGCCGCCGCGCACGGCACCCCGAAACTCGGCCCCCTAGCCATTTGTGTTGGTTCACGAATGGAGCGGCTGTCGAACAAGCTCGGGCTCACCGAAAAAGTAGCAGCCGGCAGCGCGCCTGTCGGCGTGACCCGCGGGGACCGACCGCAGGCTTGCCGAAGCTTCGAGTCAGGCCGCCGTCTCGAGCGCCGCTCGGGCCGCGTCCCGATCATCGCGGATCCCGAGCCCGGCGAGCAGCCCCTCGCGCAGCCGGAAGGCGAAGAAGACCGCGCTCGAGTCCCCGACCTGGCCGCTCTCGCGCCAGACGTACTCGACCCGCCCGGTGCCGAGCAGGCCGCCGCCGTGTCGCTCGAGCGAATCGACGCGGAAGCGGCGGTCGAGGTGCTCGTATCCCTTGCCCGCCCAGGCGATCGCCGCCTCGACCCCATGATGCTCACCGCGGGCGGTGCTGACGACGACGTCGGGGACGACCAGGGGTCGCAGGCGCTCGGGGGCCCGATCGCCGATTGCCTCGAGGGCGAGCGCGATCAGCTGCTCGTCGTCGAGGTCGGCGACGCTCATCCCGGCGGCGGCGCCAGCGTCGCGATCCCCAGCTCGCGCAGCTGGTCGGGATCGACCGGCGCCGGGGCCCCGGTCAGCGGATCCGAGCCCGAGGCCGTCTTCGGGAAGGCGATCACGTCGCGGATCGACGCGGTCCCGTGGGCCAGCGCTGCGATCCGGTCGACGCCGTAGGCGATCCCGCCGTGTGGCGGGGCCCCGTAGCGGAGCGCCTCGAGCAGGAACCCGAAGCGTTCCTCGGCCTCCTGCTCGCCGATCCCGAGCAGGCCCAACACCTGCCGCTGCGTATCCGGATCGCTGATCCGGATCGACCCGCCACCGATCTCCCAGCCGTTCCAGACCATGTCGTAGGCGCGGGTGGCGGTCGCACCGGGGTCGTCCGGATCGATCGCACCGGCGGGTGCGGTGAACGGATGGTGCAGCGGATCCCAGCGCGCCTCCTCCGAGTTCCACTCCAGCAGCGGCCACTCGGTGATCCAGCAGAGCGAGTGGGCGCCGTCGGAGATCAGCTGCCAGCGTTCGGCGAGGCGCTCGCGCAGGCCGCTGAGCACGGCGTTCGCGACCGGGGCCGCATCGGCGACCAGCAGCAGCAGATCGCCCTCCTCGGCGGCGAGCAGCCGGTTCAGCGCCGCCAACTCCTCCGGGCTGAGGAACTTCGCGGTCGGCGAGCGCCAGCCCTCCCCCTCGCGGAACGCCCAGACCAGGCCCTTGGCGCCGAGCTCCTGCGCGGTCGCGATCAGCCCGTCGAGCTCCGAGCGGGGCAGGTCGCGCCTGCCGGCGTTGAAGCCCTTGACGACGCCGCCGTCGTCGATCGCCCCGCGAAAGACCCGGAACTCGGTCTCGGCCAGCGCCTCACCGGCGTCGACCAGCTCGAGGCCGAAGCGGATGTCGGGCTTGTCGGTGCCGTAGCGGGCGATCGCATCGGCGTAGGGAATCCTCGGCAGCGGCAGCGGCACCTCGATTCCGGCGGCCGCGAGGACGTGGGCGATCAGCCGCTCGTTCGCGTCGAGCACGTCCTCGACCTCGACGAACGACATCTCGATGTCGAGCTGGGTGAAGTCGGGCTGGCGGTCGGCTCGCAGGTCCTCGTCCCGGAAGCAGCGGGCGATCTGGTAGTAGCGCTCGAAGCCCGAGACCATCAGCAGCTGCTTGAACAGCTGCGGCGACTGGGGCAGCGCGTAGAACGATCCGTGCCTGGTCCGCGCCGGGACCAGGAAGTCCCGAGCCCCCTCGGGGGTCGACCGGGTCAGCACCGGGGTCTCGACCTCGAGGAAACCCTCTCGGTCGAGGAACTCCCGCATCGCCGAGACCAGCCGGCCGCGCAACTCGATCCCCTCGCGCATCGTCTCGCGGCGGAGGTCGAGGTAGCGGTGTCGCAATCGCGTCTCCTCGCCGGCCTCGCCCGACCAGCTCTCGATCGCGAACGGCGGCGTCTCGGCGTCGGCGAGCAGCTCGAAGGATGCGACCCTGAGCTCCCACCGGCCGGTCGGCAACTCCGGGTTGACGTGCTCGGGGTCGCGATCGACAACTTCGCCGCTGGCGCTGATCACGTCCTCCGCCCGCAGCCGGTGAGCCGCCCCGAACAGCTCGGCTGACAGCTCATCGGGGTCGAATACGAGCTGCACCAACCCCGTTCTGTCGCGGAGGTCGATGAAGATCAGGCCGCCGTGATCGCGACGCCGGTGGACCCAACCGGCGACCCGGGCGCTGCGGCCGGCCCGCTCGGCCAGCACCTGGCCGCACCAGGTGTCGCGGTAGGCGTTGCCGCGCTGGGCGGGGAACTTCGGCGAACCGGGCATGGCGGCGGAGTCTGCCAGCCGGTCGCGACTCACGCCGGGCGCGCGGCGATCACAGTCTCGGCCAGATGCGCCGGGTCGACCTCGCGTTGCTCGCCGCTCTCCATCTCACGCAGCTTCACCGTGCCGTCCTCCTCGAGGATCACGGCGAAGCGAGTCCCGGCGCGGTTCGCCTGCTTCATCTGACCCTTGAAGGCGCGGCCGGCGACGTCGAACTGGGCCGAGACGCGGTGCCGGCGCAGCTCCTCGGCGAGCTCGAAGGCCCGCTCGCCGTCGGCGCAGACGACGAACACCTCGGAGCGCCTCTCCGGCGGCGCCTCCTGCAGCGCCAGCAGGATCCGCTCGACACCGACCGCCCAGCCCACCCCGGGCGTTGCCGGTCCGCCGAGGAGCTCGACGAGCCCGTCGTAGCGGCCTCCGCCTCCGACCCCGGACTGGGCGCCGAGCCGGTCGCAGGTGAACTCGAACACGGTCCGCGTGTAGTAGTCGAGACCGCGGACCAGGGTCGGGTCGAGGCGGTAGGGGATGCCCGCCGCATCGAGCGCGCGGCGGACCGCCTCGAGATGCTCGGCATCGGGGCCGTCGAGTCGCTCGAGCATCGTCGGGGCATCGGCCATCACCGCCGCCGTGCCCGGATCGTCGGAGTCGAAGGCCCGCAGCGGGTTGGTCTCGATCCGGCCGCGGACGCCGTCCGAGAGCTCGGCCTCGTGCCCGCGCAGGTAGGTCCGCAGCTCGTCGCGGTAGGCGGCGCGCGCGTCCGGCGAGCCGAGGCTGCCGAGCCGCAGCTCGCAGTCGCGGATCCCGAGGCCGCGCAGCAGCTCGTCGAGCAACGCGATCAGCTCGGCGTCTGCGAGCGGGCTGTCGGTGCCGATCACCTCGGCACCGATCTGGTTGAACTGGCGGAAGCGGCCCTTCTGGGGCGCCTCGTAGCGGAAGAACGGGCCCGCGTACCAGAGCTTCACGGGCTGCGGGTCCTTGTGCATGCCGTGCTCGACGTAGGCACGGCAGATCGGCGCGGTCCCCTCCGGCCGCAGCGTCATCGAGCGGCCACCGAGGTCGGTGAAGGTGAACATCTCCTTGTTGACGATCTCGGTGCTCTCCCCCACGCCCCGGGCGAACAGCTCCGTATCCTCGAATGCGGGCGTCTCGATCCGGCCGTAGCCGGCCGCGTCGAGCAGCTTCGAGGCGTGCTCGGCGACGAGGTTCCGCGCCCCCTCCTCGGAGGGCAGGATGTCGAAGGTTCCCTTCGGTGCCTGGTGGTCGGCCGCCATCGCCCCGAGCCTACCCGCGATCGGCGGCCGGCGGCTCGGCAAGCCCGGAGCCGGGCTCATCTGCGCTCAGCGGATGTTCGCGAGAAACGGGTTGCCGGCGCGCTCGGCGCCGAGGCTGGTGATCCCCATGTGGCCGGGATACACCGTCGTCTCGTCCGGATGGGAGTCGAGCAGCGTGTTGATGCTGGCCTCGAGCGTCGGCCAGTCGCCACCGGGCAGGTCGGTTCGGCCGACCGAGCCCTGGAAGAGGACGTCGCCGCTGAACAGCGCCGCCTCGTCGGCGATCGCGTAGGTGACGTGCCCGGGGCTGTGGCCCGGTGTGAAGATCACGTCGATCCCGAGCCCGGCCAGCTCGAGTCGCTCACCGCCGGCGACGGTCTCGTCGGCGTCGTAGCTCTCGTAGGGCCCGAACCCCGGCCAGGGCACGAACGACATGATGTCGGCGAGCACCGGAACCTCGATCTCGGGGCAGTAGACGGGCGCCCCGGTGGCCTCGGCGACCGGGGCCACCGCGCCGACGTGGTCGAAGTGGCAGTGGGTCAACAGGATCGCCTCGAGCTCGATGCCGAGCTGATCGATCGCCGCCAGCAGCCGTGGCGCCTCCTCGCCGGGATCGACGATCAGGCCGGTCTCGGCGCCCTCCCGGCGGAGGATGTAGCTGTTCTCCGCGACCGGCCCGACGGTGAAGCAACGAACGTCGATCACCTCAGTCCTCCCGCTTCTGCCTCTTCGCGAGCCGCTCGGCCTGCTCGCGTGCCATCCGCCGCTGGTAGAAGAAGCGATCGGTGTAGTAGCCGAGCGGAACGTAGAAGGCGGCCGCGATCACGGTCAGGACGGCGGCGCCGGCGACCGGCTGGCCGAACAGCAGCGAGACCGGGAACAGCAGGACCGCGAACAGCAGACCCCGCTTGATCGCCCCGTCCCAGCTCGGCGGCTTCGGGCCGGCCCGGCCGGCCCCCTTCTGGTTGCGGGCCCGCGCCATCGCCTCCTTGCGGCTTCGCGGGCTGGTCCGGCCGCGGCGGTCGATCGATCCGGCCTGGGTGCCCCGGTGCTTTCGCTTGCGGCGCTTGGTGTTTCCCGGCATCGGCGAAGGGTAGTCAACCCTCGCTCCCGGGTCCGCCGCGGTCGAGCGCCCGCAGGCGCGCCTCGATCGTCCGCCGGTCGGGATCGAAGTCGCGGATCGGCACCGCGTCGTGCGGGTAGCCCTCGAGCGCGGCCGCGGGGATCAGGCCGACCAGCTCGGCCGCCAGCAGGCGGCCGCCGCGCGGCGCCGTCAGCCGCTCGATCTCCGCGATCAGCTGATCGAGCGGAAGGCCGACGGGGTCGTGGACGTTGGTCGAGATCTGGATCCGGCCGTCGCGGAGCTGGATCGCGATCGCGCGGACGCCGGGCAGCCCGCCGCCCGCCTCGCGGAGCGCCGCCGCGACCTCTCGCCCCCCGTGCAGGGTGAGCCGCTCGACCTCGACGTTGAAGGCCGCCAGCGGAGCGCGGGCGGTGACCAGCACCACCCCACCGGTTCGATGCGGGGCCGGCGGGCCGAAATCCGGGGCGAGCTCACCCGCGGCCATCCGCTCGGTCAGCGCCTCGATTCCGCCACGGCGGAAGTAGTGCCGCTCGCGACGCTCCTCGCCGGCGGCGAGCCCCCCGTAGAGGAAGACCGGCAGGCCGATCTCGCCGAGCCTCGCACCGAGCTCGAGCGCCAGGGTCTCCGCCGGCGGCGCGCGGCGCTCGTCCGGGTAGACGATCGGGGCGACATCGAGAACACCGACCCGTGGGTGAGCGCCGGCATGGGCGCCGAGGTCCAGTAGCTCGAGTGCCGCGGCGGCACCCCCGATCAGCGAGTCGCCGAGGCAGCCGGCCGGGCCGGCGAGAGTCAGGACCGTGCGCCCGTGCTGGCGGTCGGAGTGGGAGTCGAGCAGCTCCGCCGAACCCGAGAAGGCCTCCTCGAGGGCCTTCAAGACATGGCGATCCGGCCCCGTCGAGAGGTTCGGGACGGCCAGCAGCGGGGACTCGCCGGTGCCGCTCAGAGCAGAAACGCGCCTTCCCGCACAACCGTGGTGTCACCGACCTCGATCGTCGGCTCGATCACCACGCAGTCGAGGTGCACCGGCACCTGGATCGTTCCCCCGATCGCGGCCGAGGCGCCGAACGCCACGTGTACGGTGCCGAGGATCTTCTCGTCCTCGAGCACGTTGCCGGTCAGCTTCGCCATCTCGTTCGTGCCGATTCCCAGCTCGGCGACGGTGGTCGCCTGATCGCCGTGCTTGGTCAGCAGCGCCAGCAGCTGCTCGCCCTCCGGCCCGGCCGCCGCCACCAGCCGTCCGCCGGCGATCTCCATCCGCACCGGTGCGGCGGGGATTCCGACCCCGGCGATCGTGCCGTCGACGATCAGCGTTCCCTCGCAGCTCCCTTCGACCGGAGCGATGAAGCCTTCGCCGCAGGGCAGGTTGCCGAACGCCCCCGGCTCGCCGAGCTCGCCGGCATCGGCGATCGCCTCGCGGCCGTCGAGCCCGAGTTGGAGATCGGAACCGTTGGCGCAGGTGATCCTCGCCCCGTCGGCGGCGCTGAGCAGGTCCGCGACCGCGTGTCCCTTGCGCTTCAGCTCGGCCATGTCCGCGCTCATCACCCGCGCCAGCATCTGCTCGGTGACGCCGGGCAGCGTCGCGATCCGCGCGCCGGCCTCCGAGGCCGCCTTGCGCGCGGCGGTGTGCGAGAGCGACTGCACGGTCGGCGCCAGGACCACGTCGGCGGCCTTCATCGCCGCGGCGATCGTCGCCGGCGGCTCCGCGGCGTGCGATGCCCGCTCGGCCATCAACGCGAGCACGGCGTCGGCCCCGGCCCGGCCGGCCTCGCCGCGCAGCCGCTCGCCCAGCCCCAGCGTCGCCGGGTTCGCGACGACGAGCACCTGCTCGCCCTCGCGGACGTGGATGCAGTCGTTGACCACCGC
>CAVOYZ010000012.1:0-133053 GCA_963700785.1 uncultured Solirubrobacterales bacterium | reverse complement strand
CTCGCCGAGCCTCGCACCGAGCTCACGCGCCAGCGCCTCCGCCGGCGGGGCGCGGCGCTCGTCGGGGTAGACGATCGGGGCGACGTCGAGGACACCGACCCGTGGGTGGGCGCCGGCGTGAGCGCCGAGGTCGAGCAGCTCGAGGGCCGCGGCCGCACCCCCGATCAGCGAGTCGCCTAGGCGGCCGGCCGGGCCGGCGAGGGTCAGAACGGTGCGCCCATGCTGGCGGTCGGAGTGGGAGTCGAGCAGCTCCGCGGAGCCTGAGAAGGCCCGCTCGAGGGCCTTTACGACATCGCGATCCGGTCCCGTCGACAGGTTCGGGACGGCCAGCAGCGGGGACTCGCCGGCGCCGCTCAGAGCAGAAACGCGCCTTCCCGCACAACCGTGGTGCCACCGACCTCGATCGTCGGCTCGATCACCACGCAGTCGAGGTGCACCGGCACCTGGATCGTTCCCCCGATCGCAGCCGAGGCGCCGAACGCCACGTGCACGGTGCCGAGGATCTTCTCGTCCTCGAGCACGTTGCCGGTCAGCTTCGCCATCTCGTTGGTGCCGATTCCGAGCTCGGCGACGGTGGTCGCCTGATCGCCGTGCCTGGTCAGCAGCGCCAGCAGCTGCTCGCCCTCCGGCCCCGCCGCCGCCACCAGCCGCCCGCCGGCGATCTCCATCCGCACCGGTGAGGCGGGGATCCCGACCCCGGCTATGGTGCCGTCGACGATCAGCGTTCCCTCGCAGGTCCCCTCGACGGGAGCGATGAAGCCCTCGCCGCAGGGCAGGTTGCCGAAGGCTCCCGGCTCGCCGAGCTCGCCCGCATCGGCGATCGCCTCGCGGCCCTCGAGCCCGAGGTGGAGATCGGAGCCGTTGGCGCAGGTGATTCTCGCCCCGTCGGCGGCGCTGAGCAGGTCCGCGACGGCGTGCCCCTTGCGCTTCAACTCGGCCATGTCCGCGCTCATCACCCGTCCCAGCATCTGCTCGGTGACACCGGGCAGCGTCGCGATCCGCGCGCCGGCCTCCGAGGCCGCCTTGCGCGAGGCGGTGTGCGAGAGCGACTGCACGGTCGGCGCGAGGACCACCTCGGCAGCCTTCATCGCCGCGGCGATCGTCGCCGGCGGCTCCGCGGCGTGCGATGCCCGCTCTGCCATCAACGCGAGAACGGCGTCGGCCCCGGCCCGGCCGGCCTCGCCGCGCAGCCGCTCGCCCAGTCCCAGCGTCGCCGGGTTCGCGACGACGAGCACCTGCTCGCCCTCGCGCACGCGGATGCAGTCGTTGACCACCGCCGATACGGCGCGCTCGATGTCGTCCATCGCCCGATCATCCCGCAACCGCGTGGCCGGCGCCGAGCCGCGTCACGCGAAGCCGGGAGGACCGGCGGGCCGAGCCGGCTACTTGCCGGCCAGCCGCCCGAACGCGGAGGAGCCCTGCGAGGAGCTGCCCTGCTTGGACTTCGTCTTGACCTCGGTGATCTTGTTCAGCTTGATCTTGTAGGTCTTCTGGTCCGGCTCGTACTGGAAGCTGTGCTCCTCGCCGACGCTCATCGCGATGAACTCGCATGAGTTCTTGTTCGGAACGCACTTGCCGTCACCGCCGACGCTCGTCGCGTTGCCGGAGACCACGAACACGGCCCTCGAGAGGTTCGGCGTGACGCCGACGAACTGCAGCACAGGGTGCTTGCGGTCCGGCAGGTAGTCGAGCAACTCGACGCCCTTCTGCTGCTTCGCCTTGCCGAGCTCGCCGGCCTTGACGTTGATCTCGTAGGTAATCGTGAAGCTCTCGATCTGGCCACCACCGCTGCCCCCCGTCGGGGTGCTGGGCGAGCCGGAGGTATCGCTCGGCGCCGCGGCTGCGCTGGAGTCGGACGCGCCGGCACCGCCGCCCGCGGCGCTGCCGCCGCCGCTGTCGGAGGACTCCTCGCTGCCGGGGGGCGCCGAGGTGGCCTGCTGCTTGAACGGGTTGCGACTCTGCAGCTTGGCGAGGCGCTTCTCGTACTCGCGCAGCTCCGGCGCCGCTGCGAGAACGACCGGCTCGAGCTGGCGCGCGCCTGCCGCGCCGTCCCGCAGCTCGGCGCTGCCGGCGGCTCCAGCGGGCACGGTCCCCTCATCCCCCCCGCCGCCGAGCAGGAACGGCACGGCGATCAGGGCGACGAGCAGGACGGCGGCGACGGGCAGCAGCCTGCGATCGCGCATCTCGCCGTAGAGGTCGTTGAGGAACTTCTGGGCGCTCATGGGGTCACGCTCGCTGACGCCGCCACCGGACCGGCTCCGGGATCGCTGGGCGAACCGGCGGGCGGTGGGCCGGCCGGGGTCGCGCCCGCCGCGAGTCCCTCATCGGGGGCGGTGATGTAGGTGGTCAAGGCGAGATTCGACTGGATCTTCGGGAAGCCCTTGTTGGGGTCCGCCGTGAAGACGAAGCTGTCGATCGTCATCAGACGGCCCGACACCTCGGGGTTGGGGCCCTTGGTGAGCACCGTCGAGTCGAGCGAGCCGAGGAAGTCCGCCATGTCGAAGAAGCTGCCGCGGAAGGTGACGCCGTACGGCATCACCGGCAGGCCGGCCGGGCCGACCGTGGCCCCGAGCGGCAGTAGGGCTGCCGTCGCCTCGGTCGCGAGCGTCGGGGCGGTGTCGGTCGCCGCGGCCTCCGGGTCGGTCGGCGCCTCCGGGTCGGTCGCCGGGGTCTCCGCCGGCGCCGGGGTGGGGGCCTGATCGCTGGTCGCCCCGGCGAGCACCTCGAAGTCCTGGAACACGAGGTCGTTGCGGCGGCCGAGCTCCGAGATGTCGTAGACGAACGTCGCCTGATCGCCGTCCTCGGGAACCGCGCGACCGAGCTTGACGAGGCGCCCGTAGTCCTTCGGGAAGCGCTTGCGGGCCTCCTTCGCAGCGGCGATCTGCGCGTCACCCGCATCGATCGTCGCCTGCAGCGCGGTCGCTTCCTCGTCTAGCTGGGACACCTCGTTCCGCTTCGGTGAGATCACCAGGAAGATGAACGCGAGCGCCAGCGCGACGAGCGGCACCGCAAGCATGATCGCCCGGTCCGCGCCGCGCATCAGCCCGTCTCCCCGGAGGTCGCGGTGGAGGGGTCGGTCGTCGAGGGCTCAGTCGTCGAGGAGTCGGTCGCAGCGGCGTCAGCCGGCGGAACGTCCGCCTGCGGGCCGGGAACGGCGCCGTCGGGAACGGGAACCGTGTCGAACGCGGCAACGGCCTCGAAGCGGGTGATGAAGTCTCGGGTCCTGCAGTCGGCGGTCGCGTTGTTCGAGCCCGCGCCCGTGTCGCTGGCACCGCTCTCGGGCTTCTCCGAGCGACCCACGGCGACCCGGGTGACGCCGTCGATGTCACCGAGGGCGGAGATCAGCGAGGCGACCTCGCGCTGGCTCTTCGCACAGCCGACGAGCTCCAGGGCCGGGCCCGGGACCGAGGCTCGGAGGTCGACGCTCTCGCCGTCGCTGACGGCGACCGACGGGCTGACCGAACCGATCAGGCTGGTCAACCAGACCTTGTTGGGAAGGACAAGGGTCAACTCGCGGATCACGCGCTCCCAGTCGAAGCGGCTCCGGGCAAGGGCGGTGACCGTGTCAACCCGTGCGTTGGCCCGATCGGCGAAGGAGATGAACGGGGCCAGACCCTGCGCCTGAGCGTCGGTCTCAGCGGCCGTGGCCTCCAGCGCCGTGATCTCGCTCTGCTTGTCCGACAGCTGCCGGTCGAGCAGCGTCATCACCGTCACACCGACCACTGCAACTGCCAGGAGGCCGATGATCGCGTAGGAGATGACTCCAGGCCTGGAGGCACCGCCGTCGTGCCGACGCTGGTCGGCGGGGATCAGATTGACCGGACGCATCGGGCCCTACACCCCTACCGGCATCGGTCCGGCGATCGGCGTCGCGTTGACGCTCCCGATCCGAACATCGAGGCCGGCCAGAGCCGACCGGCTGATCTTGGAAATAGACATGCTCACGGTTCCTCAGACCTGCTATCGACCGGCATCCGCAATCGCTTTAGCAACGCGCCGTGCAGGCGATCGGGGCCGGACCGGCGCCATCCCGACGCTGCGGCGACAGCGCCGTCAGGACGGTCCGATCGATGAGAGATGGGCCGGCTGAGGCCGCTGTGGGACGGGTCGGCGCTAGTCGAGCGTCTCGCGCTGCACGGCCCAGGCCGTCTCGAGCGGATCGAGGAAGTGCGGCGGCGTCAGGTAGCGAAGCCGGTCGTCGTAGTTGTAGTTCTTCCTGTAGCCGGTGCCGCCGCCGCCGCCGAAGGTGCCGACGGCACCGCGGAACCGCTGCGCGATCGCGCCGTTGACAGTCAGGTCTCCGAGCAGCGCCCCGCAGTTGTAGTGGTCGACGATGAAAGAGTGCTGGATCGCGAGAATCGCCGCGTCGATGTTGATGTCCGGGTGCGACGCGGGACCGTTCGAGCCACCGCCGCAGTTGGACCTGCTGGTCTGCGCGTCGAACTGGTGCTGGACGCGGACGAAGTTGTTCGCGATCAGGCCGAGCAGGCCCTCGCCGCTGCGGTTGAGATCGCCGTCGATGACGATGTCGTTCTCGGCGGCGATCGTCAGCTTGCCTGAGTAGTCGCCGTGCACGTAGACGTTGCCGCAGCCCGAGGTGGGCGGGTAGGTCGCAGTGAACGGAGAAGACGAGGCCGAGCAGGCGGCGTTGCTGACGTAGAGGACGCCGTTTGAGGGGACCGGCATGTTTTGGGTGCCGCTGCTCGAGGTGACGGTCATCGAGTTCCCCGAGAGCACGATCGAGATCTGCCCGTTGAAGCGGTAGGCCGGCTCGGCGATGTAGCGGAGCGAGCCGTTGGTCGGGGGCGGCGTCAGGACCGGGGCGTTGGTCACGTAGGTGCCGACGAAGTTCGGCTGGAAGTTGCCGCCGCAGGACTTGAACCAACCTTGCGGCGGAGCCGAGACCTCGATCTTGTCCGAGGGTGAGCGGCCGAAGGTAGGCGGCCCGCAGATCGCCATCGTGTCGTTCGTGTGCAGCGGCCCGTTGATCTGCTCGTTGGTGATGAACGAGATCGTGGTGCAGTACTGCCCGCCCGAGTTCGGGATCGGCTGGTCGAGGCGACCCTCCCGGTAGTACTTCGTGCACTGCTGGTTGGCCCCGTTGATCGTCTGCTGGTTGCCGTAGGTGACCGGGTCCGAGGTCTCGAGGTCGGTGTAGTAGAGGAAGTCGAGGAAGCCGGCCCGCTTGAAGGTGGTGACGATCGACTGCTCGGTATCGCCGGAGTAACCGGTGGCGCGGATCCGGAAGGTGCCCTCGGCGGGACCGCTGCCCTCGATCATCGTCTCGGCCGGGTTCATCTCGTCGCAGAGCGAGATCTGACCGCTGGCCGGGAGCAGCTCGATCGCGTAGGTGGCGCCGGTCGAGCCGGGGACCGGACGGCGCTTCGCGGTCGAGCCCGCCTGGTTGACCGCGTTCGGGGTCGGCACGTTCGTGCACCGCGCCCAGTAGCTGGTGTCGTTGTTGAGATGGAAGAAGTAGTCCGCGATGCCCGCCCGGGCGGCCTCGTAGGCCTGCTTCTCGTGCTGATCGCGACGGGTGAGACCGAGATCGCCGTTGACGGCGACGGCCATCGTCCCGACGAGCAGCGTCGTGATCACGATCACCGACAGCACCACCGGGAGCGCGAACCCCCGCTCCTCGCCGATCCGGGTCCGGTTCATCAAGCGCATGGCAGGTTCTCCTCCGTGACGCCCTCGGAGGCCGGCGTGAACCGGAGCGAGACGTCGTTGCTGACGCTGGTCGGGATCAGGGACTTGGTCTCCCCGGTCGTGACCGAGCTCGACGCGAAGGCGACGGTGATCTGAACAGTCCTCGCGGCGTCCGCAGCGCTGAGCGGGGTCGGAAGCGGGTTCGTGTCGAGGACCCCGCCGGAGTAGGCGTAGTAGCGGAAGACGGGGACGGTCTGTATCGGGTCGCCGAGGTAGGCCTGGCGGACTCGGTCGATGATCTCGCGGGTCTCATAAGGCGCCGCCGCGAAGCTCCAGGGCGGGCCGGATGAGCTGGTCGCCTGGTAGCGCGAGCGCGTCAGGGCGTTGCCGGTGTAGCTGGTGACAACCTTGTCCGGTACCGGGCTGACCTCGGAGCCCCGCCTGTAGAGGGCGATCAGCTGCTCGCCCGTGCTGCCGGCGAGGATCGGGGCGATCCGCGGTGAGATGCAGGCGGAGTGCAGCTCGTCGACGATCGTGCGGATCGCGGGCCGCATCCGCTGATTGGCCTCGACCACGCCGACGACGCGCTCGCTCCCCTGCGAGGTGACCTGGAGGATCGTCAGCGCCACCCCGAGGGTGATCAGCCCGATCAGCGCGGAGGTGAGGAGCTCGACCATCGTGAACCCGGACTCGTCGCCGAGCGCGAGTCGCGAGTGCAGTTTCCGCATCAGGCCGGGCATGGTCCGGCGGTCCGATTGCCTGCCGAGATAGATGTCGATGCTGGTCGGGCCGGTCAAGGATCCTCAACCGCACGTTCTCGTAGTCCTGGGTCCGATGCACGATCCCGTCTGAAGCACAGAGGTCGTACTGGCTGTGAGGCAGCCCCGGGTCGTCGAGCTCGCCCTGCGAGTTCGCCGTGAAGCTCCGGGTGATCGGCTGCCCGGCCCCGTCATCGCAGTTGTCGTCGCTGATCACGATCTGGGCGCCCGACACGGGGTTGCCTTGATTGCCGGAGTTCCTGCCGTCCCAGACCTGAAGGTCGAGGGCCGGAAGCTGGACCGTCGCCGAAACCGTGCCGCCCGACTGGACCAGAACGCTCGCCTGCGAGGCGGGCGGAGGATCCTGGCCGGTCGGGTTCGGGTTGTTGCCGACGCAGATACCGGCGTAGACGGCATCGGGGGAGGTGAACGGGAACAGCGACGAGACCGTCATGTTCGCCTGGGGGCTGCCGATCGTCCCCTCGATCCTCTCCACCGACATACCGGTGTTGAAGACGACGACCGAATCGGCGCTCGAGGGCTGCGGCGTGCCGGTCAGGTTGGTCGTGAAGTCGACGTCGATCGCGCCCGGCTGGTCGTACTGAAGCACGACCACGTTGGTCGCGAACGGGATCACGCTGGTCGTCTTCGCGACCGGCGGGCTGCCGTCGCGGTCAACCAGCCCGCCGGTGTTTGCCAGCAGCTGGTAGTTGCCCGACGTCAGGTTGCCGAAGATCACGCAACCGAGCTCGTTCGTCGCGCCGTTGAAGGGGGTTGCGCCGGTCCCGGACACCCCGATCCCCTCGAGGCCGTTGCCCACGGCATCCTCGACCCTGACCGCCAGCGCGCCGGCGTTCGGCGAGATCGAGCCGTTCGGCGGCGAGATCGTGCTCTGCAGGAGCACCGCCGGACGCGTGCCGATGCTCGGCCACTCGACCGAGGAGCTGATCCGGATGTAGTCGGCCGAGGCGTCGTCTGTCCCGCAGGAGGCGGTGCCGGTGGCATCGGAGACGTACTGGGCCGAGGACTTGACCTCGAACTCGGTGCCCCCGTCGGTGACCGTGCGAGTCTCGGAGTAGTTGGCGAGCTGGTCGATCTTCATGTTGCGCATCCGCGACTGGTCGGCCTGAGCGACGGCGTGACCGGTCGCCCGGGTGCGCTCTTGCGCACCGGCCTTGGTCATCGACTGCACCGCGGTGAAGGTCCCCGCGGCGAGGATGGTCACCATGATCGCGGCGGTCAGCGTCTCGACCAGGCCAAAGCCCTCCTGCGACCGCAGCCGATCGATCCACTTGTCGGGAAGGCCATCAGGTGCTGTGCTTGAAGCGTTCATCGGCGGTTGCTCGATACATCGGAATCGGTGTGCTCCGAGCCGGGCCCGGAGCTGTCGGATTGCTTATCGGCGGCCCCCGAGAGAAGCTTGAGCAGGTTCCGGGTCGTCTATTTGTCCACGCCCGGCGATGGCGATTCAGGGAGCGGCGCGAAAACGGCGGAGCCGCTACTCGGGGTAGCTGGGAACCGTGCCACCGTCGTAGAACGCGTCCTCGAACGCGATCTCGAGGCTCTTCGGTCCGCGGAACCCATATGCGACCGTGGCGACCAGGGCATCGGTCTTGCGACCGCGTGGCTGGATCACGATCAGGGCCGGGGTGCGACTGACGCTGACCCCTTGGGTGATCCGCGAGTAGTCGGCGATGTCCTTGGCGTCGGCAACGAAGACCGCGACATCGTCGCGCGAACCGAGCCGCTGGGTGTAGGCCCGGACCTGTGCATCGGAGATCCCCTTCGGGTCGATGATCAGCAGGGCGACCGCCTTGCGCTTCGCCAGCGCGACGAGCACGTCCTCCGGAAGTCCCTTGCTCGAAACCAGGCCCTTGCCCGAGCTGCCGGCGTCGACCGGCGGCGTTGCCGGCACCGCGGCGTCGGGCACCGGCACCGCGGCGTCGGGCGCCGCGCCCGTCGGCGGGGCGATCGTCGACGGGTCGACCGAGCTGTCGACGGCGGACGGCACCCCCGGAGTCACCGGCGCCGAGTCCGCGGGCGGTTCGTCCTTCTTCAGCACCGTCGTGAACATCAAGACGACGAAGATCACGCCGGCAACGCCGAGGACGGCCATCTGGACCGTCGGGTTGTTGTTGATCGCCTCTCTCATCTCGGTTGCCGCTGAGCCCGCGGCGCCGCGCACGGGCGCCGGTCAGGTGAGTGGGTGGGCTGGCTGTTGAACAAGGTGAAGTCCGTGATCTCCGGTGGCGGTCATGCTCAAGTTCGGCATCGCGGGCGGACACCTTGAGCCGCCGACGGGCCCGCGACCAACTCGGGCGGCCGCTTGCACGCGGCCTCGGCATCCGTGTTTGTCCGCAACCGGATGCCGTGATGAAACCGATTGCCGCTCACCGCGGGCGGCCGTATATTTGCCTGCGATGAGGGAGAAGCTGAACAAGGCAATGAACATCATCGGCCCGTCCTTCTGGGCGCTGGCGGGTGGTGTCGTTGCGCTCTACCTGTTCGGGTTGGTGATGGGCGTCTTCAGCCCGGGCGAGTTGCTCGGCTGGACGATCGTCGCCGCCGTGCTGGCCCTGCTGGTCGGCTGGCACTCGCACAAGGTTCACGTGGCGATCCAGGAGCGCGACCCGGAGTTGATGCGCACGCTCAACGAGGCCCGCGAGAAGCGCGGCTTCTGAGCCGCACCGGCACCGATCCAGGCGTGGGGAGCGTCGCTACGATCCCCTGTCCGGCCGGAGTAGCTCAGTTGGTTAGAGCAGCGGAATCATAATCCGCGTGTCGGGAGTTCGAGTCTCTCCTCCGGCATCCTGGAAAGCCCTATGAATGCGGCATTTCGCGCGACGGCGGTGGCTCAGCAGGTCGCCTTGCCGCCGGGCCCGGTGAACGACTCGCTGTAGGCGCCGTCCAGGTAGACATCGACCCGCAGCTCGACCGGCGTGCAGGCGCGCTCGATCGGCACCCCACCGGCGTCCTCGCCGCTGCCGCCAACGGTGCGGAACAGCGCAAGCTCCCGGGGCTGCACCCAGCCGCGATCGGGTGCGGGTCGCTCGAAGCCGATCAGCGTGAGCGCGGTGCCGGGTGGGAGGTCGTCCCATCGGGCGCGGAGGCGGATGCGCCGATCCCGGTAGCGGAGGCCGTCGATCGCGACCGAGCCGCGACCGGGAACCTCGCCTGAGACCTCGCGATCGAGGCTGAAGGCGGTCTCGAGGGCGATGATCCGCTCCTCGATCCGGCTGACGAGCTCGGCCCGCTCGGGCGTGCGGTTGACGACCTGCTCGAGGTAGGTCAGATACTCGGCCACGAGGTCGCG
The DNA here is from genome assembly GCA_963700785.1 of uncultured Solirubrobacterales bacterium. GTDB lineage: Bacteria > Actinomycetota > Thermoleophilia > Solirubrobacterales > 70-9 > CAXMST01. The sequence goes on along the minus strand of CAVOYZ010000012.1, from coordinate 123,333 downwards.
CGTGCGCTCCGACGGATCGCTCCCCGAGAGGAGCTCGAGGGCGCCCTCGAGGGAATCGACCGCGGCCTGCTCGTCGCCGAGGCCGACCTCGGCGGCGCTCTTGACGAGGCGCAGGTCGGGGACCTGGCCGTTGATCGCGATCGCCTCGGTCGCAGCCGGCACCGATCGCTCGTACGCGCCGGCGTAGAGGCCGGTGATCGCCGCGAACGTGAGCGCGAGCAGGTCGCGGTCCCCGCTTAGCTCGAAGCCTCGGCGCGCGTCGTCGAGCGCTTCTTCGAGGGTTGCGGCATCCCCGGTGAACGCACCGGTCTCCTGCAGGTCGGGGTTCTCCGCGAGCACGCGCGCGACCGCGCGACGCGAGTAGGGGGCGGCGTAGTCGTCGTCGATTTCGATCGCATCGCTGAGAAGCCTGACGGCGCGGTCCTGGCCGCCCTGCTCGGAGGCGACCGTCCCGCGAGCGGTGGCCGCGATCGCGTCATCCGGCGTCTCGGGGATATCGAGTAGGGCGATGTAGACGGTCACGCCGATGGTCACGAGCGCGACCACGACCCCGAGCACATAGAACACCAGGCGCCGTCTGCCCGCAAGGGCAAGCGAGAAGCCGACGAGGAACAAGCGCGACGGCGAGCACCGCGATCGCCGTCGTGTACTGCGTGCTGCGGTCGTTCCAGGTAACCCTCGTCTCAGCGAGGGCTGCTTGGCGGAGGGCAAGCCTCTGGCTGTCGAATGACAGCTCGCGCAGCGCCTCGCGGGTGCGGGCACCGGGCAGATCGCTGCCCTCCGGAATGATGTCCCGGAGCTCCACGAACGACAGGGGCTCGGCGGCGCCGGCCTCGCCGGCGACGAACGCCCGCTCACGGAGCAGGGCGTCCGACTCGGCGTCGATGTCCTCCTCGAGCAGCAGCGCCGCATCCTCGATCACGCCGGCTCTCAGGGCGCCGACCGCGGTCCGCGTGGTCTCCCGAGCCGTGTTCGACTCATTCGTGCTCGCATCGGTCTGAAGGATCCCGATCCCGGCACCGACGACCGCGATCGCGGCGAGAGAGACCGCGATCCAGATACGCAGAGGGCCCTTGCCCGACTCCTCCTCGCGCGGCTCCTCCGCCGCCCGGCCGGCGCTGTCGTCGTTCTCGCTCATGCGAAGAAGTCGGTCGTCAGCCCGCCGACGCCCCCGGCCAACAGCACGACCACACCGAGCGCAGTCGCCGCGTAGAAGACGGGTCGTCGCGCCGAGTTCGCCTCGCCGACCGTGAACAACAGGACCGCAATCAGCATGATCAGCGACCAGACGGCGAGCCCGTTGATGCGGTCGCGGATACCCTCCGCCTCCTGGGCCCAGCGGTCGGGGTCAAGCTGTCCCGGCGAGTCGATTCCGGTCGCCTCCTCCACCCTGCGGGCCTCGACGCGATCCTCGAGGTTGAAGGGGCGGGGCGTAGCGCTCGGCTGCGCCAGATCACCGGCGATGCTGTAACGGCCGAAGACCCCGGCGTCGGCGGCACGCTGGGTGGAGGATCGTCGCAAGAGCTGCGCCTCCCGGCGTGCGTCTGAAGCGGCCTTCTGGCGTCCAGCCTTCTCCTGAGCGTCAGCCTGGTTGTCGAGCTCAGCCGCGACGGCGTAGTCGGCGAGGTAGCGCGTGTAGTCCAGGTTGTCGTTCGCCGCTCCAAGACCGACATCGATCGTCTGTCGCTCGGCGGCGAGCGTCTCCGAGATCGACTGGCGGTCGTCGAACGCCGCCGTGCTTCCGATCGCCGCGGCGCGCCAGCCGAAGGCAGCGGCAAGCACGGTGGCAGTCCCGACCAGGAATGCCACGACCCACTGCTGGGCGGTGAGATCGAGCCCGCGGCCCTTCTCTTCCCGCCGGCCCGACTTGCCCTTGCCAGATCGCCCGAACATGCGAGCCGGTGACTCTACAAGCCGGGCAACACCGAAGCGGGCTCCACGATCGGGGACTGCTTCTACCCCGGCGCCCGCGTCAGGCTGCGTCGTCGCGCTGCCAGATCACCGGGAACAGCGGGTGGTCCATCGGCGCTCCCGGCTCCAACCGGCCGCCCTCGAGCTCCTCGAACGGCGGGCTGGTCCGGTGCGGGCGCGGCGCGTAGCGGACGTCGTCGCCGATCAGCCGCAATGAGAAGGCGCGCCGGTGCGTCCGCGAGCCGGCGGCCGCGTGGAGGGTGAGCATGTTGAACGCCACCGCATCGCCGGGCTCCATGGCCCAGCCGTGGATCTCCCACGAGTCGCGGTCCGCCTCGATGTCGGGGACCTCGTCGAGGGCCCCCTCCTCGAACACCATCGACGTGCCCTTGACGAACGAGCGCGGCATGAACCAGCTGCCGGCGTGGGATCCGGTGACGAACTCGAGCGTGTTGGACCGCTCGACCGGATCCAGCGGGATCCAGAAGGAAACGGTCTGCCCGCCGTCGATGCAGTAGTAGGGCTGATCCTGATGCCAGGGGCTGCGATCGGCCGTTCCGGCCTCCTTGACCAGCAGGTGGTCGTGGAAGAGGCGCACCTGCTCCGAGGCCATCAGCTCGCCGGCGACCCGACCCAGCGAGGACTCCCGGATCACCTGCTCGTACTCCGGTATCCGTTGCCAGTTGCGGAAGTCCTCGATGAACGCCCCCGGCTCGCCCGGTCTCGTCGCGTTCAGCGCGAGGGGACTGAGGTCCGCGAGGTTGCGCTCGACTCCACGGGCGAGCACCTCCAACTCGTCCACGCCGAGAAGATCCCGGAGCACGACCACCCCATCTCTCCGAAAGATTTCGGCGAGCTCGCCGGCGGTCAGAGCAGCTTCGATCCTCTCCATGGTGCGCAGTTTGGTCCATCAGGAGTCAGCCCGGGGCTGCGTCCCCATGCAACCTCCGTACTTGAGCCCTGGTCCGGTGGTTACCGGAGCGGGGTCTGCAGCAGCTCGACGTCCTTGATCCAGATCGTGCCACCGCCCTCGATCGTGATGTTCAGCTTGAGCAGGTCGGGGCGCTGGCCCTTCTCCAGGTGAAACGGGATCTCGAAACTGGCCCAGTCCGTCGTCCCGGTGACGGCGTCGTGGAATCCCTTCGAAAAGAACTCGCCCCCTCCCGGCAACCGACACCACATCTCGAGGTACGCCCGCCCCTCGACGTTCGCACCCTTGATCTGCGCCCGGTAGGCGAGTAGGCACTGCTCCACGCCAGGATCGGGGACCTCGAACAGGCGGATCGTCCGCGTCTCACCGGCCTCAGCCCGCCAGCCGCCCGCATCGACGATCAGACCGTCCTCGCTGATCGGTTTATCGGCGGGGTCGAACGACCGGACGAGTTGCTGCGGCCCGGCCGCTTTCGGCTGCCCGAGCCGGGACCTCAACCGTTCCAACATCTCGACTCCTCCTCGAAGACGACCGCAGGGTATCCGAACGGGTCGACGGCGGGACGAGGCCTGAAGCCGAGCCCGCGATCGGCTAGCAGTAAATGGGCCGGGCGACGCGTTCAACGCCCCCGGCCCTGACGCGGGAGTGAACGGCTCCCTCGCAATACCCCCCATCGACACCACCTCCGCAGCCATTAGTTCCGGGCGGAAGCGTGTGGACGGCGGCGCTGGGACCGCGGCCCGCGCACAGGGCCGAGCGGCGGTGCGGTCCGCGCAGGGCCGAGCCGCGGTGTGCCGTTCCCACACCGCGTGCTCGGGGCCCTCTCCTGGTACTAGGAGCCTTCTCCGCCGCAAGACGCTTTCGCGGCCCGGCGGAAGTCCGAAAGATGGCCCTCGTCCTCTTCCTTTGCAAACGCGGCCGGCCGCTCATTCTTGCGAGCCACGTCCGCACGCCTACTTCGACGGCAGCAGCGGCCCTCCTTCCCGCGGCTCGGAGTCGGCGGCGCGACTGGGAGCCTCGGGTCCGGGCGGGGCGCGCCTTACCGCGGCGCGCCCCGCCCTGGCACCTACTCGTCGGCAGGGGCGGCCAGCACCTCGCCGCTCGCGGCGTCGACCTTGACGTCGTGCGAGCCAACGTCGACGTTGAACACGAGCTGACCCTGATAGTCCTCGAGGTCAACCTCGCTCAGCGGGCCCGAGGCCGCCGTCTGAGCCGTGGCGATCGCGTCCTGCTCGCTGATCTTGGCCTGCGAGAGCAGATCGGCACCGTCGTCGAGACGGGAGCCGTTGCTGTCGGGCGCCTTGACCACCTCGGCGGCCGGCGATTCCGAGCCGGCCGGCTCGCTCGCCGTCGAGCCGTTGCCGTTACTCGCCGTGGCGATCCCCGCCCCACCGAGCGCCAGCGCCGCGGCGGCTGCCGCCCCGGCATAGATCGTTCTCTTGCGCTTCCTCATCTTCTTCTCCTTCGTTTGCTTGCTTGCATCGAGGGAGCAAGGTGACGAGCGGGGATGAAATCCCCGTTAGAGCGCGGATTAGCCCGCCTTTACGTGCTGTCGAGAGGGCCTAGCGGTGGCGGTGCGAATGGCCTGAGCGTCGCGCCAGCTCCAGCACCTGCTGGAAGGTCGGGCGATTGGTGCTCGGGAAGGTGTTCGGCAGCAGCCCGGGCGTGAACCCGGTCCGCTGTGCCGCCCTCAGCCAGGTCGTCGGATCGGAGTTGCCGAACTCGGTCGTCAGCCGATCGACCGCCCCGCCGACTGCCTCCCAGAGGGACGCCCGGCACTGCTTCAGCGAGCCGGTTCCGCAGTAGGAGAGGTGGAAGCGACCGCGGACCCTCTTGCCGAGCAGCGTCCGCAGATCCTTGTCGACGTACGACGGCCCATCGCCGCCGAGGCTCAGGTCGCCTACGAGATCCCCGAACCGCGGCCTCATCACGGCCTCGGCGAGCGGTCGCCAGACCTCATCCATGATCGCCGGTCCGGCCTCGTCAAAGACGCTGTCGTCGTCGGCATCCATGCGCGGCGCGTCACGGCTGGCCCAGTCATCGAGCAGATCGACGACCTGCTGGTCGATCGCGCGGGGCGCGGGGCCGCCGTTGAGCACGCGACTGACCACCGGCCAAACCGGGGAGCGGGTGTCCTCGGTCGCCGCGCGGTTCATGATCCCGACGTTGTCGGTGAGCTGCACCCGCCTCGGGAACTGGTCGAACAGCTCGACCCGATGGACCGAGCCGAACCCATTGGCGTCGTTGTGGAGGAAACCCGGCGCCGACTGATTGTTCCAGTTCAGCAGCAGGCCGTCGGGGCCGCTGGTGTCGTGGGGGTGCCTCCGCTGGCTCAGGTACCCCTTCCACTCGTAGCGGCCGGTCCCCAGCGTCGGCAGCCGCCGATCGAGGTGACGCGCTCGGCGCGGCAGCAGGCCCGAGGTGAAGTAGGCCGTCTCGTCGCGCGACGTGTAGGCCCAGTTGAAGGTGAAGCCGAACTGGTTCGCCGACCGCCAGAAGCGCTTCGGGGAGCTCGCCTTGCCCTCGGTCATGTCCTTCAGCGCCCCGAGGTTGAGGCCGTCGCGGCCGAAGGTCGAGCGCCGGCGCGAGAGCGCGTAGGGCTCGCCGTCGACCGTGGCGGTTGCGAACACGGGTCCGTGGGTCGAGACGTTGTACTTGATCGGCGTCCCGTTCAGCAGACCGGCGTCGAACTCCTCGAGCGGGATGCAGTCGCCCTTGTACACGTAGTGCGTCGAGGCCCTGGTCGGGTCCGAGCCGTCGGGCTCACAGAGCCGTTCGGCATAGACGTCGCGGACGTCGTGGTTGGCCGAGGTCAGGCTCCACGCGTAGTCCTCCGTACGCCCGATCAGCAGGTACATCGAGAGACCCGGAACGCCCACGCCCTGCGCGTCGATACCGGGGCCGTGCAGGGCCATCTGCTGAACGATCTCCGGGTAGTAGTAGCCGAGCTGCGGGCCCATCACCGCCAGCGAGTTGCCTGAGGAGGATCGCTTCCGGGCGGTGACGAGGAAGTTCGAGGCCTGCTTGCCCTCCGGCGTCGCGGCGGCCTGCGCCGCCGGCTGCCGCGGGTTGATGCTCTCGATCGAATCTCCGTCGACGACCACCGAGCCCTTGACCCGGCCGCCCGTGAAGGCGCCGTAGTTGAAGCGCCTCTTGATCGTCGTCGGAGCCTCCGGGTCGTCGCTCAGCATCGCGTCGTCCCACGCCCGGTAGCCCGTCCGGTCGCCGAGCGAGTCCTGGAGCTTGGCGAGCAGGTCCGCGTTGGCGGCCTCGCCGCCGCCGCCGGCGCCGAAGATCGAGCCGATGAACGCGGTGACCGCGATCACATCGTTGACCCCGACCGGCTCGCGGTTGATGTTGTTCGCCGCCCAGAAGGCGTTGATGCCGTCGGCGTAGGCCTGAGCGTCGGCGATGATCTCGCGGCCCTTGTCGCCGTAGGTGTCGATCAGCAGCTGGCGCTGCTCGGTAACCAGCGCCTCGGTCTCGGCGCTGGGCACGAACGACTGACCGCTGGTGACCAGCGAGAAGGCGTTCAGGTTCGGGATGTCGGCAACCGCGGCCCGGGCCGGGCCGCGGCCGAGCGTCAGCAGCAGGTCACGATCGCGGGCGGTCGCCCATCCCGCTCCGAACGCCATGTCGGCGCGGGTCTCGCCGTAGATGTGCGGGATGCCGAAGGAGTCATAGATCAGTCGCAGCCCGGGGCGCCCCGTCTGTTCCTCGCGCGAGGGCTCGATCGGCTTGAAGTCCTCCGGAAGGAAGAACTTCTCGATGTCGGCATCGGTGATGTCGTCGCGGAGCGGCGTCAGGCCGCTGTAGAGCGGAAGCTGGTCGGTCGAGTTCTCGGTGAACGGCAGGCCGCCGTAGTTGCCGGGCGGAAGGATGTAGCGCGCCGTGTCCTCTGGCCTGGCCCCGTGGTGGCCCTTGTGCCCGTGGTGGCCCTTGTGCTTCGAGCCGGCTGAGGCGGCGCCGGCCGAGGCCACCAGCAAGACGATCGAGACGAACAGGGCGAAGAACGAACGGGTCATACACGGACGGCTCACAACGGCATCCTCCCTCTACTCCTGGCTGCACCCACCGACAGCGGGCGGAACGGCGCAAGTATGTCAAACGCCCCGGGAAGAAGACGGCCGGGGGCGCAAGCGCCCCCGGCCAAACATGGGTTCGAACGGCTTCGAACGGTCCCATGCAGGCTTCATATCGGCCTCCCGCGGAGCGACTTGAGCCATGGTCCAACGTGCCGGCAGCGCAATTGCGGCAACCAGGCGATCGGCGTAGGATCGACGGTCGGGGAGATACAAGCGAGAGAGAAGGGTAGCCCATGGAGACGAGCACGCTGGAGTCCCTGCGAGCGCCGATCGATGGCGACGTGATCGTGCCGGGTGATGCCGGCTTCGAGGAGGCCCGGACGATCTGGAACGCGATGATCGACCGCGAGCCCGCGGTAGTGGTGCGGCCGAAGAACGCCGACGACGTCGCCGTGGCTGTCGCCTTCGCCCGCGAACAGGGCCTGCCGCTCGCCGTCCGCGGGGGCGGCCACAACGTTGCCGGGAACGCGGTCGTCGACGAGGGCCTGGTGATCGACTTCTCCGACATGCGCGCCGTCGAGGTCGATCCCGATCGAGGCGTGGCCCGGGTCGAGGCCGGGGCGCTGCTCTCCGACCTCGACGCGGCGGTCGCCGAGCACGGATTGCTGGTTCCCGGCGGGATCGTCTCGACCACCGGCGTCGCAGGCCTGACGCTGGGCGGCGGATTCGGTTGGGCCGCCCGCAAGCTGGGGCTGACGATCGACAGCCTGCGCTCGGCCGAGGTCGTCACCGCCGACGGTGAGCTGGTCACGGCCTCCGAGGACTCCCACCCGGACCTGTTCTGGGCGATCCGCGGCGGCGGCGGAAACTTCGGGGTGGTCACCTCGTTCGAGTTCGAGACGCACCGCTTGGGCCCGGATTTCCTCTGCGGCCTGATCGTCCATCCGATCGACTCGGCCCGGGCGTTCCTCCAGCACCATCGCGAGATGGCGGCCAAGGCGCCGGACGAGCTCTCCGCCTGGGTGGTGATGCGGCTGGCGCCGCCGCTGCCGTTCCTGCCGGAGGAAGTCCACGGCAAGCCGGCCCTGGTACTCGCCTTCGCCTATCTGGGTGATCCAGCGGAGGGCGAGGCGCTGATCGCCGAGCGCTACGCCGAGTGGGGCGAGCCTTACGGCAAGCACATCGGCGTGATGCCGTACACCGACTGGCAGCAGGGTTTCGACGCTCTCAACGCCGAGGGCGACCGCAACTACTGGAAGTCGCACAACCTCGCGGAGCTCTCCGATCCGGCGATCGACGCCGCGATGGCCGCGATCGGGGATCTGCCCTCCCCCCACGCCGAGGTGTTCATCGCCCATCTGGGCGGGGCGGTCTCGCGGATTCCGAACGACGCGACGGCCTACGCCCATCGCGACGCGGAGTTCGTGGTCAACATCCACGGCCATTGGACGAATCCGAGCGAGGACGAGACCGGGATTGCCTGGGTTCGGGGCCTGTTCGATGCGCTCACACCACATGCTCAGGGTGGCGTCTACGTGAACTTCCTCAGCGACGAGGGGGCCGACCGGGTTCAGGATGCCTACCCGCCGGCCGTCTGGTCGCGGCTGGTTGAGGTCAAGCGACGCTACGACCCCGAGAACGTGTTTCGGCTGAACCAGAACATCCCGCCCGACTGAACCGTCGCCTGACACCCGAGAGCGAGGTGCGCGCCGACAGCGAGCGGCTGCCGCTGCTGCTTAACCGCCTTGCCGAGATCGGCTCCTCGGAGTCGGACTCCGAGGAGGTCCGGCTGCGCAAGCGGGTCCTCAATCTCGCCGCGGCCCTGATGGCTGCGCTCGCGCCGATCTGGGTTACGACCTACGCCGCGCTCGGTCTCTGGCTCCCGGCGTCGATCCCGCTCGCCTTCATCGCCGTCACCGCCGCGCTGCTGTTCGCGAACTCGCGGACCCCGATCTACCGGCCGGTCCGCTTCGTCGAGTTGGCGATGATGCTGGTCATGCCGTTCGCGCTGCAGTGGAGCCTGGGGGGATTCGCGAACAGCTCGGTCGTCTCTCTCTGGGCGCTGACCGCTCCCCTCGGAGCCGTCTTCTTCATCGGCGCCCGCCAGGCCCTGCCGTGGTTCGTCGGCTTCGCGTCGCTGATCGGCGCCTCGGCGATTCTCGACCCCGCCCTCAGCGACGGAGCCCCCGACATCCCCACCGCGGTGATCGTCATCTTCTTCGCGCTCAACCTGTTCGCCGTCTCGGCCACGGTCTTCCTGATCGTTCAGTACTTCGTCAGGGCGCGGGAGGCGGAGCAGGCCCGGTCGGAGCGACTGCTGCTCAACGTCCTTCCCGAGTCGGTCGCGCGGCGGCTGAAGCGTTCGGGGGGCGTGATCGCCGACTCCTACCCGGAGGCGACGGTGCTGTTCGCTGACATCGTCGACTTCACGAGGCTCGCGGAAACGATGACTCCCGAGGAGCTCGTCAGGCTGCTCGATCGGGTGTTCACGAGCTGGGACGAGCTGGCTTCACGGCACGGGCTCGAGAAGATCAAGACGATCGGCGACGAGTACATGGTTGTCGGCGGCGTGCCCGAGGCTCGCCCCGATCACGTATCAGCGGTTGCGCGGATGGCGCTCGAGATGTTGGCGGAGCTCGCCGGCTGCACGGCGGACGGCCGCGACCCGCTGCAGGCGCGGATCGGAATCGACAGCGGACCGGTGGTCGCCGGCGTGATCGGCCGCTCGAAGTTCATCTACGACCTCTGGGGTGACACCGTGAACACGGCCAGCCGGATGGAGTCGAGCGGAGAAGCCGGCCGAATCCAGCTGACGGAAAGAGCGAGCGGGCTACTCGGCGCCGAGTTCCGGCTCCGGTCCCGCGGCGCGATCGACGTCAAGGGCAAGGGGACGATGCGAACCTACTTCCTTGATCGGGCAGCAGCCACTCCGAGTGACCCGGTCGGGGTGGCCGAGACACCCGGGGCGTCCGGCTGAACGTCTCGGACAGGTCGGGCCGGGCTCAGCGCCCGTGCAGTGAGACGATCCGGCCGACGCTCGGCGGGACCTTGCCGGCGAACACGTCGGCGTAGGCCTGCGCAGCGGCTTCGGGGCCGTCGGAGCGCTCGATCGTCAGCCACCGGTGGCTGCCCGCGACGAACTCGCTCAAGGCCGCAGCGAGGACCTCCGCGTAGCGCTCCGCACCCCACTGCTCGGTCCGCTTCTTGATCTCCGCCGGTGCGAAGAACAGCTCGGGCTCGGGCCCGGAGCTGACGCCCTCCCGCGGCGCGTCGTGATGGCTCATGCCGATCACCATCGAGTGCTTGAGTCGCTCGCCGAGCCGACGGTGGACCAGCTCGAGCACCGGGCCGTTGCCGGCCATGTCGACTGAGACCGCATCCGCCCCGTCGGGGATCAGATCGATCTCGTCATAGGCGAGGACCTTGTCGTAGTAGCCGAGCGACTCGACGAATGCGGTGTTGGCGGCCGAGGTCAGGCCGACGACGCGGTCGAGGCCGCGGGCCGCCGCGCGCTGGGCGAAGCCGATCGCGGTCTTGCTCGAAGCGGAGATCACGACGACCGTCCCGGCCCCGAGGTACCCGCGCTCGGCGAAGTACTCGTCGGCCAGAAACGCGGTCGCGAACAGCCCGCGGAGCAGAGCGTGGCGGTCCTCGGCGTCGGCGCCGTCGGCGTGGAGCGGATCGCGATCGGTCGCCACGAAGCTGCGATAGACGGGCGCCTGGCCCTCGCGGTGCGGGCTCTCGTCGCGGAGCCCGGTCTCGGTCGGGGCGGCCGCCAGCGTGCACTCGGTCGCCATCGGATACCAGCCGTAGTAGCGCCCGCCCGCCTCGATCTCCGGATGCGCGGACTCGACCAGATCGGCCCAGCCCATCACCGGAATCCGACCCCAGCCCTGCTCGTCGGCGGGGAAGAAGTTCCAGTAGCCGAGCAGCTCGCCGATCACGCCGTAGGTGATGTTGTTGGCGGTCAGGGCAAAGCGATCGACCCGCAGCCGGACCTCGCCCTCGGTCAGCGCCTTGGCAGGCCGCGAGTCGATCCGGGTACGGGCAAGCTCATCGCGCCGCTGCTCGAGGCACTGGACCGTGGACATGGCCCCAGCCTATGCGCTGCGGCTCCCGGGCGGCAGCCCGCGCCGCTCAGCGCCGATGGCGGCCCTTGCCGGCGCTGTAGACCCGCCCGCCGCCACCGCCGCCGTTGCGGGAGCCGCCGCCGGGACGGTGCTTGCGACCCTGGTGGCCGCCGTTCGAGCGGCCCTGAGGCTTGCGCCCGCGCGGCTTCGACGAGCCCCTGTGGGCGCCGCCCCCGCCGCCGTTCTGATCGCCGCCATGACCAACGCCCGCGTGGTATTCGTCGAGCACGCCGAGCGTCTTCGCGATGCCGCGCATCTCGCCGCGCTGGTCGGCGAGCACGAAGCTGACCGCCTCGCCGCTCGCTCCGGCGCGACCGGTGCGGCCAACGCGGTGGGTGTAGGTCTCGGCGTCCTCGGGCAGGTCGAAGTTGATCACGTGAGTGATCTCGGCAACATCGATGCCGCGGGCCGCGACATCGGTCGCGACCAGCGTCTGCAGCTCACCGCGCTCGAAGCGGGCGAGGGCCTTCTGACGCTGCGACTGGGTCTTGTCGCCGTGCATCGCGATCGTCTTCACCCCCTCGGCCTTGAGCTTCTTGACGAGCCGGTCGGCACCGCGCTTGGTGCGAACGAAGACCAGCGTGCGGCCGCTCTCGGTGTTCTCGAGCTCGGTCAGCAGGCTGCTGAGCTTGGCGCTCTGCGACCCGACCGCGGCGAACCGGTGGCTGATGTCCGCCTTGCGACGGTGCTCGGGCGCCTGGGTGTGAGTGCGCGGCTTGTAGGTGTAGGCCGAGGCGAGCTTGCCCGCGGCGCCCTCGAGCGTTGCCGAGAAGAACAGCGTCTGGCGCTTGCGCGGCAGCAGCGAGACGATCCGGTCGACGGGGGGCTTGAAGCCCATGTCGAGCATCCGGTCGGCCTCGTCGAGGACGAGGATCCGGATCCGGCTGAGATCGATCGCGCGGCGCTGGATCAGGTCCTCGAGCCGGCCCGGGGTGGCGACGACGATGTGCGCCTTGCGCACCGCCTTGATCTGCGGATTGATCCCGACTCCGCCGTAGACGGCGGCGATCTTCAGCGCCCGTGCGCGGCAGATCGACTCCATCTCGTCGACGATCTGAGAGGCGAGCTCCCTGGTCGGGGCGAGAACCAGCGCCGCGGGCCGGGGGCCGTTGGAGTCGAGGCGCTCGACCATCGGCAGGCCGAAGGCGAACGTCTTGCCCGAGCCGGTCGGGGACTGGACCAGCACATCGGTGCCGGCGAGGACATCCTCGATGACCATCTGTTGGACGGGGAACGGGTTGGTGATGCCGCGGCTGCGAAGTGCGTCCACGACGGGGGTTGATACGCCGAGATCGGCGAAAGAAGTAGGCATAGACATGTGAAGTCGTGCTCCTTGTCGAGCGGTGCCGGAGGTTCCGGCACGTGGGATATGTAGGGGAGATTCGAGAGTCCCCGGAGGGCGCCGTGAGTACCGCTCGATGCGGTGGCGCTACGAAGAAAAAGAACCTCTCGGGCGCCCGTATCTCAGCCTCAGAGTGCTGTGCGGGGGCTGCCCGACGCCGTCCACCCTAGCAGCCCGGGCCGCGGACGCAGCCCGGGGGGCGACCGCGACCTGGCGTCTGCGGCCCGGCTCAGTAGCTATTCTGCCCCGCCGTGAGCGAACTGAGCGAGATCGCAGCGGCCGTCCTCGAGAGCCTCACGGAGCAGCCGACGTTGAACACGCCGAGCCTGATCGTGACCGGACCCTCGGTTCCGGAGGGCGTCGACAAGGCCGAGGTCGAACGGGCGCTGGACGAGCTGGTAGCGGCCGGCCACGTCAAGCACCGGGCGACCGGCTGGAAGGTCGCGCCCGGCTCCGGCTAGCGCTTCAGCACGTAGGGTCCGCAGGTGCTGCCGTCGACGTCCACCACCGGGTCGCCGGTCTCGGTCTTGTAGTCGATCTTCAGCCGCTTCTTCTTCGCCAGGACCTGGGCATAGCTGTTCTGATCGCCCTGCGAGCAGGCCATCCCGACGCCGACCGGCGGATCGGGCTTGAAGAAGACCTCTGAGAGCAGCTCGCCGTTGCCGGCGCTGCCGGTCACGTCGTCGATCTCAACCCAGAACTGGGCCGTGGCAACCGGCCCGATGATGTAGTCGTGGTAGGGGGTGTCGCTCGCCGTCGCGCTCGCATTGGCGGGCGCGACGTCGTCATCGTAGGTCCGCTCGCGGACCACGTTGGCGAACGCCGCATGGGTGTCGGTGGTGAAGAAGACGACGTTGCGGACGTTGCGCTTCTGCAACTCCTGCAGGAGCTTGACGCGCTCGTAGGCGTATCCCTCCCAGCGGTCGTAGGGGAGCCCGTAGAACTGCTGGATCGGCGTCTCGTTCATGATCAGCTTCCAGCGGGCGTCCGAGCTCTCGACGTCCTTGAGGAAGCGCCGCAGCTGCCGCCCGCCCAGCATCGTCCGCTGCGGATCGTTGATCGCGTCCTTGCAGGCCTGCGAGACAGCCTCCGCGAGCGAGGGGATCAGCAGCGAGAACAGGTTGCGCTTCGCGACCGGGGCGGTCGCCGCGAGGTCGGGGGAGCTCGTGTCCGGGTTGTCGCAGGTCCCGCCGGCCGATGCCTTGGCACTTCTGAACGAGCGCTCGTCGAGGAAGAACAGCTCGACGTTGTCGCCCCAGCGGAAGGTTCGGTAGAGGCCGTCCCTGGAGCTGTAGCCGACCGGTGCGTAGTCGGTGAAGGCCCTGACCCCGGCCCGATAGAGCGCCTCGCCGTCCTCGGGCACCGAGAAGTCGTTGATGAACTCGTGGTCGTCCCAGTGGGAGTAGAAGCCGCCGGACCCGCGCAGCTTGCGGAGGTTCTTGAGCTCGAGCCCCTGCGCGTACTTGGCCCACTTCTGCTCCGCGGTCAGCGCCGGCGGCCCGTCGACGCCGGTGTCGGAGTAGATCGTGTCCCCCATGAACACGTTGAAGTCGTTGCGCTCGCGACGCATCGCCTTGAACGCCTCGTAGGTGCCGTAGAAGGGCGTCGACTCCCCGGGCAGCGGGGTCGGGTCGGCGTCGCCGGTGACCGCGAACCGAATCGTTTCCGAGCGACGGCTGGACGGCGCGGTCTCGAACCGGCCCCTGTCGCTGCAGGGTCGCGAGCCTCGGCAGAAGCGATACCAGTAGGTCTTCCCGGGCTTCAATCGGCGAATCGTCTTCTGCACGGTCCCGTCGTTGGCGCGCTTCGCCCGCAGCCTGGCCCTGGCGACGACCCGGCGCATCCGGCGGTCGCGGGCGACCGTGGCGGTGACCTTGCCGGTGCCGTCCGCGTGGCCCCAGATCTTCGCCGAGTGGGAGCTGACCTCGCCGGCCGCGACGCCGAGCGAGAAGCCCTTGACCCGCGCCTCGGCCGGGGCCGCGATCAGCGACCCCAGGGCCATGGCCACTACCGCCGCGCTGATTGCCCGCCTCGGTGTCATTCGATTCCTCCCAGGTCTCGGAACGCCGACTGGATCCGCTCACCAGCCTACAGCGTGTAGGGTCGCGCCCGTGGGCTGTCTGGTCGTCCTCCTGGCTCTGTTCTCGCCGCGCCTGGCGCTGTTCGCGATCTGGATCTTCAGCGACCTGTTGAGCCGCGCCTACGACGACTGGTTCGTGCCCTTTCTCGGCTTCTTCCTGCTGCCTTGGACGACCCTCGCCTACGCGGCGATGTGGGGCACCGGCTCCGACGGGGTGCTCGGTTTCGAGTGGTTCATCGTGATCCTCGCCTTCGTCTTCGACCTCGGCTCGTACCTGAGCGGCTCCCGCTACCGCGAGTACGGCTGAGGCCGGGCTCTCGACCACGGCCGACCCGCAAGACCCGATCCGGGCCCCGGCGGCTAGCCTGCCGATTCCCAACCAAGAAGGAGTCCCACTGAATGATTCTCGCTGAATACACGTTCGGGCAAGGGCTGTTGACCGTGCTCGCCGTATTTGTCTTCGTGGCATGGATCATGGTCCTGTTCACGATCATCGCCGACCTGTTCCGCGACCACGAGCTGTCGGGGTGGTGGAAGGCGGTCTGGATCTTCTTCCTGATCTTCATCCCGTTCCTGACCGCCCTGATCTATCTGATCGCGCGCGGTGACGGGATGCGCGAGCGGGCGATCAAGGAGCAGCAGGACGCGCAGGCGCAGTTCGACAGCTACGTGCGGGAGACCGCCGGCGCCTCGCACGCGGACGAGATCGCGAAGCTCGCCGACCAGAAGGCGAAGGGGAACCTCTCCGAGGCCGAGTTCGAGCAGGCGAAGGCCAAGGTCCTCAACGGCTGAGGCGTGGCCTGAAGCCGGCCGCAGTGCCGGCAGCTACGAGAAGCGGGCCCCTCGGGGCCCGCTTTTTCGTTCCCGGGCTTGGTTCGACGCCGGCTCAGCGACCGCCGTCGAAGCTGATCACCTGCTGGATCCCGCTCGGCCGGTTCGTGTACGCCATCGTCTTCAGCGGCAGCGGCACGAAGTTGATCTCCTCGGCCGTCGCATCTGCGCGCCAGTCCGCGGGGTCGGCGCTGCCCTGATCGATCTCGAGCTGCCCGCCGGCCTTGGCGATCGCCGCCCAGATCGCGGCCTGGCACTTGGCCAGGTTGCCCTTGCCGCAGTAGCTGATGCTGAACGGTGCACCGTTCTTGAGGCCCAGCAGCGTCCGGATGTCGCGGTCGAAGTACTGGTACCAACCGCTGTACTGGCCGCCGGGCGGCGCGTCGAACCGTGAGAACAGCGAGTTGAGCTCGTCGAGCTGGGAGCCGATCCGTGGCTCCATCAGGGCATCGGCGACCTCGGTCCAGGCGCCGTCCATGATCGCGGCCCCGGGATTGTCAATGTCGCCGTTACCGTCGGTGTCGAGCCGGTTGCCGCCGTCAGCGCGCCACTGCACCATCAGGTCGAGCATCTGCTGTGCCTGGGGGTTAGGAGCGGTGGTGCCGTCGAGCAGCTGCGCGAGCAGCGGCACCGTGTCGATCGCCCGGATGTCCTGCGTCGCGGCGGCGTTCATCGCCGAGGCGACCGCTGGGAGGTCCCACTTGCCGTTCTCCTCGAGCCGGCTGAGGTTGCGGTTCAGCATGTCGACGCGGGCGACGCTGCCGGACCGTCCCCACTGATCGTCGGCGGCGCCGAAGCCACGGGCTACGGTCTGGTTCCAGTTGACCATCGCCCCGCTGCTCGGGTTCTTGCCGTGTGGGTGGTCATCGCGACTGGCGAAGCCCTTCCAGTCCCACTTGCCGTTGCCCTTCGCGAGCAGGCCCGGGTCGAGCTTTCTCGGGCGGATCGGCAGCCTGCCGCTGGTGAACACCGCGTTGTCGGTGTCGTCCATGTAGAAGGAGTTGAACGTCTGCGGGGTCTTGTTGGCGGCCCGGTAGAACGACTTCTTGTCCTTCACCGCCCCGGTCGAGAGCTTGCGGAAGAAGAGCTGGTCGCGCACGTCGCGCCCGTAGCTCGAGCGCTTCTGAGCAATCGCCACCTTCTCCCCGTCGACGGTCGCATAGCCCGTGACCGAGCCGTACTTCGTCGTCAGGAACTTGACCGGCTCGCCCGAGAGCGTGCCCGCGTTGAAGTTCCGCATCGACTTGCACTTGCCCTTGTAGCGGTACTTCTCGTCCGAGCCGCCGCAGAGCGTCAGCGCGTACTGGTCGATGATGTCGGCGCTCGCCGAGGTCAGAGTCACGGCGAAGTCCTCGCTGCGGCCGATCAGCAGATAGCCCGGGAACGGAGCCGAGGTGACGCCGCGCCACTGCATCTTGCCGGCGTGCATGTCGATCTCGTAGGTGAAGCCGGGATAGAAGTAGCCGATCTGGGGGCCGCCGACCATCAGCGGGTTGCCCGTGTTGGAGCGATCCGCGTTGATCTGCAGGGTGTTGGAGGCGGGGCCGGCGTCGACGTCGGCCTTCCTCGCCAGCGCGCTGGTCGGCGTCGGCGAGGTGCGCTCGTAGCTGTCGTGATCGATGATCACGTTGCCCTTCGCCTGCTTCGGGATCCCGCCGTAGGGGAACTTGCCGTCGATCGTCGTCGGCAGCTCGCGGTTCCTGAACTGGCGCAGGTCGTTGAAGATGCTCATCGCCTTGCCGGAGCTGTACTGACCCTGAAGCCCGGAGAGGAACTCGGTGCGACGGGCCTCGTCGCCGCCACCCTCGCCGAGGAACTGCCCCTTGAGCGCGTTGACCGCGTAGACGTCGTTGCGGGTCCAGGGCTGGGTCGCGGGGCTGTTCGCCTGCAGATAGGCGTTGATGCCCTCGATGAAGGTGTCGATATCGGCGAGCACCTTGCGGCCCTGCTTGGTGTTCTCAAGCACGTCGGTCTGCTTCGCGATCTCGCGCTCGGTGCGGTCCGAGGGCACGAACGGCTGCAGGCTGGTGATCAGGCCGAGTGCCGTGATGTTCGGTACGTCGATCGCCGCGACCCGCGTCGCATAGCGAGCCTGTTGGAGCAGGAGCCCCCGGTCCTCGGCCAGCAGGTAGCCGGAAGCCCAGACGCCGTCGGCCATCGTCTTGCCCGGTCACGTGCGGAACGTTGAACCGGTCGCGAACGATCGTCACTGTCGAGCGCGGGCACCGATCTCCTCGACGGTCGGGCCGTCCGGGCCGACGCCGAACACCTCCGACTTGAACTTGTCGTCGAAGTCGGCGCTCGTCACCTGGTCGAAGAGCGGGCGTCAGGTCGTCGTACATGTTCGCCTGCTCGTCGGCGCGGCCGGGATCGGAAGCCCGCCGTACTGGCCAGACGGAACGATGTTCCGCGCGATCTCCGCGTAGTCCTTCGCCTGCGCGCCGGACGCGCCCACGCCGACGCCCATCGCAACTGCCACAACGAGTCCTGCCAGACGCTTCAAGGTCTCTCCTCCTCCGGGTCCCCAGCCAACAGCCGCGAACCATACGGGACCGCTCAGGCGAGCGGTCGCCCGATCGCCGCCGCAGCGGCGGCGATCGACTCCGTCGTCTCCGCCTCGGCGATCGTCGCGAAGCGCCCGCGTGGCGACCCGACCAGCCGATCGATTCCGACGATCGCGTGACAAGGCCGACCCGCGGCCGCGGCGCGGGAGGCGACCTCGCCGACGGCCTTGCCGGCGAACGAGGTCTCGTCCAGACATCCCTCGCCGGTGATCACCGCATCCGCCGCGGCGAGCCGCCAGCTCGAAGTCGATCGCGGCAAGCACGTGGTGGGCGCCGGGGACGAGCCGGGCGCCATGCGCCCAGAGCCCGCCGGCGAGGCCGCCCGCGGCGCCGGTGAACGGAAGCCGCGAGGGATCGTGGGGCAGCTCGGCGGCGATCGCCTCGAGCCTCGCCTCCAGCTCGGGCAGCTGCTCCGGCGCGGCCCCCTTCTGAGGCGCGTAGCGGAGCGCGCCCGCGAACGCATCGGAGACGTCGCAGAGACAGACGACCTCCGCCGCCGCGGGATCGAATCGAGCCAGCGCCCCGAGGCCCCCATCGGTGGTCGCGCTGCCGCCACAGGCGACCAGCACCCGCCGCGCGCCGGACTTGACCGCCGCCGCGATCAGCTCGCCGGTGCCCGCGCTGCTCGCCTCCAGCGGGCGCAGCTCGCGGCCCACGAGTCGCGCCAGGCCGGACGCCTCGGCAACCTCGACAACCGCCTCCTCCCCACGCCCGAGCAGGGCGAATCGGGCGCTGATCGGTTCGCCCAATGCATCGTGTGCCCCGGCCTCGACCCAGCGACCGCCGCTCGCCTCGAGTAGCACGGCGGCGGTCCCGTCGCCGCCGTCGGCGACGGGACAGCGATCAGCATCGGGGCCCAGCGCCGCGCAGATCGCATCGGCGACCTCCCCGGCGGAGTAGGTCCCCTTGAACTTGTCGGGCGCGACCAGGGTTCTCATCCTGCGGCGATCATGATTACGACATGGAGCCGCAGACCCGACGAAGCCCGGACGAGCTGCCGACGCCCAGCCGGAGCGGCGGATGAGCGGCGAGCGGCTCGGCGCCGCCGGCCTGGTCATGGTCGGGGTCGTCTCGGTCCAGCTCGGCGCGGCCGTCGCGACGACGGTCTTCGACGAGCTCGGTCCCGGCGGCGCGGTCTTTCTGCGCACCCTGTTTGCCGCCGCGCTGCTGTTGGCGATCTGGCGTCCGGTTCGCGGCACCCTCGAGGGGGCGACGCTGCGGGACGTGCTCGCCTTCGGCTTCGTCCTCGCGGCGATGAACTGCTTCTTCTTTCTCGCTCTCGACCGGCTGCCCCTCGGAATCGCGGTGACGCTCGAGTTCACCGGCCCCCTCGTGGTCGCGATCGCGACCTCGCGGCGGGCGCTCGACCTGCTCTGGACGGCGCTCGCCGCGGGCGGCATCCTGCTGCTCGCGCCGGACATCGGCGACGGCCTCTCGACGCTCGGCGTGATCTTCGCGCTCACGGCCGGCGGCTTCTGGGGCGCCTACATCCTGCTTTCCTCACGAGTCGGTCGCGGCCCGGCCGGCCGCGCCGGACTCGCGGTCGCGATGGGGTTCGCGACGATCCTGCTGCTGCCGATCGGGGTCGCCGACGGCGGCAGCGAACTGCTCGACCCGCGGCTTGTCGCGATCGGCATCGCGATCGCGATGCTCAGCTCCGCGATCCCCTATCTGGCCGAGATGGAGGCGCTGACCCGCCTGCCGGCCGGCACCTTCGGCGTCCTGCTCAGCATGGAGCCCGCGTTCGCCGCGCTGGTCGGGCTGATCGCGCTCGATCAGTCGCTGATCAGCAGCGAGGTGACCGCGATCGCGCTGATCGTGCTCGCCAGCGCCGGCGCGCTCAGCACCGAGCCCGCGGTCGAGGCGGCGGAGGCCTGAACGCCGGGGGTGAACCGTCCGGGGGTCGATGGCACCCCGAAGGGTTCACGCGTCGGGACCGCGGGGACGGCTCAGCGGTCGAGCAGCTTCAGGAGCTCCGGCACGATCACCTCGAAGGCGTCCTCCTGGAGGTAGTGGCCGGCGTCGTCGATCCGGGTCACGTCAGCCTCGGGGAAGGTCGTTGAGCCAGAGCTGGTCGAGAACCTGTGGCGTGAACGCGATGTCCTTCATCGCCCAGCAGATCGACACCGGGCGGTCCGCGAAGGCGCCGAGGCCGGCCTCGATCTCGGCGAGCAGGTCCGAGACCTCGCCCTCCGGGCCGGCCGGGATCTGCCGGGGGAAGACAAGCCCGGGGTCCGGGTCGACCAGCTCGGATGCGGGGCCAGTACGCCCGCTTGACCTGCCCTCGTCAGCCGATCGGCGACGTCGTCCCGCCGCGCGACGGAACAGCGAACACGTGCTTGAACATGTTCAGGCGCCACCCTTGACCATCGCCTCGCCGACGACCTGCGTCCGGAAGGCGACCGTGGCGCCGGCAGCTTGACCTTCTCGGCGGCCGGTGGGCCCGAACGTCGTTGAGCATCCCATCAGCGAGCGGACCCGACGGATGGCGGGCCGTCCACCGCCGAGCCGCCGCATCGGCCCGCCCCGGTCGTGACCTCGGTGACCCGTCCGGGTGTCGTTCGTTCCCTCGATCGCAAGAGCTTCCCCGAGCGACTCGAGCGCGCCAGCGCGGCGGCGGCCGTCGATGAGACGGGCGCGATCGTCGCGGGGTGTAGCGATAGGGCGCGACGTGGGCCTCTCGCCCGATCGGTGCGACGCCCGCCGTAACCGAGATCCGATCGCCATCGCCGCCATTCGCGCGGTGATGCACGGCGATCGGTCAGCGATCGCACCCGCCGCCAGTGGTCACGGTCGATGTCGTAGCGAACCACCGTCGGGTTGCGCCGTCGCGGAACATAACCACCGGCCTAGATCCGCCCGCCGAGGCGGCCGCTCCACCTCGGTCCGCATGCGGCGGTCGGCCGAGTCGAACCAGGCGTCCGGGCGGGCTCGTATGGCCGAGCCTTCCGCCGCCGCCGCCCGTCGGTGGCGGCGCAGCGGATCCTGCCGGCGCAGCGACGGCCGCCGCGAGCCCGCCGCGGAACACCCTCGGGCTCACTGCCCCCGCCGCTCCGACTCCAGCTCCCGCCGCTCGAAGCCGGGGCAGGCCGCGACCGGAAGCCGCGGGTACTTCGGGTAGGCGGGATCGGTGGCGGAAAGCCGGCAGAGGGAGTAGCGAGCACCGCGGCCGGTGCCCACCAGCCGCTGGTGGGTGCAGGCGTCGCAGAGCCCGGCCGGAGGTGCATGCAAAGCGCCTCGGAGTGTAGTCGCCGGCGATCCCGGCGGCCCTACTTTACTTTGTATAGTATCGGCCCTCGATGATCACCTTCAGGCGCCTGCTCTCCTTCCTGCGCCCCTACCGCAGGGGCGTGATCGGGTCGCTGGTGCTCGCCTGGGCCGCGATGGGCATCACCGTGCTGATCCCGTGGCTGATCGGCACCGCGATCGACGCGATCACGGCCGGTGACCGGGCCGAGCTGCTGCCGCTTGCCGCGGCGGTCGTCGGCGCCGGGATCCTCCGCCTCGGCCTGACCGTCACCCGCCGGGTGATTGCGGGCAAGGTCTCGCTCGCGGTCGAGTTCGACCTGCGCTCGCGGATCTACCGCCACCTGCAGGCGCTCGAGCTCGGCTTCTTCGACACCCAGCAGACCGGGCAGCTGATGTCGAGGGCGACCGTAGATCTGCAGTCGATCCGCTTCTTCCTCGGCTACGGCCTGATCTTCCTCACCCAGAACTTCCTCACGATCACGCTGGTCGGCGTGGTGATGATCATCGTGCAGCCGGCCCTGGCGCTGCTGGCGCTGGCCCCGGTGCCGATCGTCGTCTGGACGGCATCGCGCTACAACCGCCAGTCGCGGCCGGCCCTGCAGGAGGTCCAGCAGCGGATCGCCGAGCTGACCGCCGAGGCCGAGGAGTCGGTCTCGGGCGTCAGGGTGATCAAGGCGTTCGCCCGCGAGGAGCACATGCTGCGCCGCTTCCGCCGCTCGGTCAACCGGGTCTTCGATCAGAACGTCTACTCGACCCGGCTGCGCGCCTTCTACAACCCCCTGATCGGCTTTCTGCCGAACTTCGGACTGGCGGTGGTACTGCTCGTCGGCGGCAACCAGGTGATCAACGGGAGCCTGACGCTGGGCGAGTTCACCGCCTTCTACACCTATGTCGTGATGCTGACCGGCCCGATGCGGACCCTGGGAATCGCCCTCGGCATGTCGCAGCGGGCGATCGCCTCCGGCAACCGGCTGTTCGAGGTGCTCGACCGCGAGCCGACGATCAGCTCGGCCCCCGGCGCTGAGCCGC
This sequence comes from uncultured Solirubrobacterales bacterium, assembly GCA_963700785.1. Lineage (GTDB taxonomy): Bacteria > Actinomycetota > Thermoleophilia > Solirubrobacterales > 70-9 > CAXMST01. The sequence continues at coordinate 101,241 of CAVOYZ010000012.1, read as the reverse complement.
TGCCGGCCGGCGGCGGCAGGATCGAGATCGACCAAGTCTCGCTGCAGTACGCCGGAGCCGAGGAGGCGCTGAGTGAGGTCGACCTCGACGTCGATGCGGGCCGGGTGATCGCGCTGGTCGGGCCAAGCGGCTCGGGCAAGACGAGCCTGGTGGCGCTGCTCGCCCGGCTCTATGACCCGACCGGGGGCACCGTCCGGATCGACGGCGCCGACCTGCGCCAGGTGGAGCTCGAGTCGCTGCGGAGCGAGATCGCCTTCGTCGCCGATGACAGCTTCCTGTTCAGCGCCACGGTGGCCGACAACATCGCCTACGCGAACCCCTCGGCGACGGCCGAGCAGATCGAGCTCGCCGCGCGGCGCGCGCAGGCCCACGACTTCATCGACCGCCTGCCCGACGGCTACGCGACGATCGTCGGCGAGCGCGGCTTGACCCTCTCCGGCGGGCAGCGTCAGCGGATCGCGATCGCCCGGGCGCTGCTGGCGGACCCACGGATCCTGATCCTCGATGACGCGACCTCGTCGGTCGACGCGCAGACGGAGGCCGAGATCAAGCGCGGGCTGAGCGAAGCGCTCGAGGGCCGGACGACCTTCATCGTCGCCCACCGGCTCTCGACGATCTCGCTCGCCGACGAGGTCGTGGTCATGGACCGCGGCCGGCTCGTCGACCGCGGCAGCCACGACGAGCTGCTCGACCGCTGCGAGCTCTACCGGGAGATCGCCGACCACGGGTTCGCCGACACGACCTTCCTGCAGCGCGATCTCGAGGAGCGCGAGGAGGTGGCGAAGCTGTGAGCCGCTGGAGACCGAAGCGCGCCGACCGCGGGCGCGAGCCGCAAGGGGACCGGGGCACGCCGGAGACGACCGAGGGGATGCAGGGCGCCTACTACCTGTTCCGCGACCTCTGGCGGATCCTGCGCGGCGAGGATCAGCGGGCCCGCAAGGTTCGCTGGATGCTCGGGCTCCTGCGCCCCTACCGGGCCCGGGTGGCGTTGATGTTCGGCGCCCTGCTGGTGGCGACGGCGGCAGCGCTGGCGCCGCCGTATCTGGCCGGCCGGGCGGTCGACGACGGGATCGTCGCCGGCGACTCGGGCGCGCTGACGGTGATCGTGATCGTCTTCCTGGTCTCGGCCGCGGCGCTCTGGGCCGCCGGCTACGTGCAGACCTACCTGGTCGGATGGATCGGCCAGCGGGCCCTGCAGGATCTGCGCGAGCGGATCTACGAGCACCTGCAGGCGATGTCGATCGGCTTCTACACGCGCAACCGCCCCGGGGTCTTGATCTCGCGCATGACCAATGACGTGCAGGCGCTCGATCAGCTCGTCACCGACGGCATCGTGACCCTGTTCTCGAGCACGCTGACGCTGATCGGAGTGGTCGTGATCCTGCTCGTCCTCGACGTCCAGCTCGCCCTGATCACCTTCCTCACCTTCCCGCTGCTGGCGCTCGCCAGCATCGTCTTCAGGATCGCCTCGGCGGGCGCCTACCGGCTGACCCGCGAGAAGATCGCCAACATCACCGCCTACCTGCAGGAGACGCTGAGCGGCGTCCGCGTCGTCCGCAGCTTCGGTCAGGAGCCGCGCCACATCGAGGAGATGGACCGGCTCAACGAGGAGAACCGCCTGGCCAACCTGCGGACGGTCTACCTGAACGCCAGCTACTTCCCGTCGGTCGAGCTGCTGAGCTCGATCGGCACCGCCGCGATCCTCCTGTTCGGCGGCTATCAGGTGATCGACGGCCAGGTCGAGATCGGCATCCTGATCTCGTTCGTCGGCTACCTGGCGACGTTCTTCGATCCGATCCAGCAGATCAGCCAGCTCTACACGACCTACCAGCAGGGAATGGCGGCGCTCGACAAGATCTTCGACCTGCTCGACACCCGCCCCGACACCGCCGACGCCCCCGACGCGATCGACCCCGGGGAGATCCGGGGCGAGATCAGGCTCGAGGGGGTCTGGTTCTCCTACGCCGAGGACGCCCGGCGGGCGCTCGCGGCCCAGCCGGACGCCGTCCCCCCCGACCCCGGGGCGCCCGAGCCGGAGCCCGGCTGGGCGCTGCAGGACATCGACCTGACGATGCTGCCGGGGCAGACCGTGGCGCTGGTCGGCGAGACCGGCGCCGGGAAGTCGACCCTGGCGAAGTTGATCGCCCGCTTCTACGATCCGCAGCGCGGCAGGCTGACCGTCGACGGCATCGATGTCCGCGAGCTCTCCGCCGAGGCGCTCCGCAGCCAGCTCGGGATCGTGCCTCAGGAGGGGTTCCTGTTCAGCGGCACGATCCGCGACAACGTCGCCTTCGGCAGGCCGGAGGCGGCGACCGAGGAGATCGAGGCCGCGCTTGCGGCGGTCGGCGCCGAGGAGATGCTGGCGGCGCTCCCCGAGGGCCTCGATACCGAGGTCGGCGAGCGCGGCTCTCAGCTCTCTGCGGGTGAGCGCCAGATGATCGCCTTCGCTCGCGCGCTGCTGGCCGAGCCGCGGATCCTGATCCTCGACGAGGCGACCTCGAACGTCGACGTCCGCACCGAGCGCCGGATCGAGCAGGGGCTGCGGCGGCTGCTCGCGGGCCGTACGGCGATCGTCATCGCCCATCGTCTATCGACGATCCGCAACGCGGCGAGGATCGTGGTGCTCGACGGGGGCCGGATCGTCGAGAGTGGCACCCACGACGAGCTGCTCGAGGCGGGCGGTGCGTACGCTCGCCTCTATGGGAGCTGGCAGGGCAGGTCGGCCGCCTAGATCCTCGATCAGCGCCCTGGCCGGCGCGCCCGGCCGGCTTCGCGCGTCCTCAGCCGGGGCTGACGCCGCCGGAGCTACCGCCGCCGCCGCCGGAGCCGGAGCCGCCACCACCGGTGCCGCCGCCGGTACCACCGCTCGGGGGCGCGGGCGCCGGAGCAGGCGCGGGCGCCGGAGCAGGCGCGGGCGCGGGCGCGGGCGCGGCGGACCCTCCCGAGCCCCCGGAGGTGCTGGGATCGAGCGCGGTTCCCTCCTGGCCGCACTCCTCGAAGCCGTACTCCTCGGCTGCGGCCCTGCCGTCGGCCTTCGCCTGCGCCAGCTCGCCGCCGAGAGCGTCATAGGTCTCGGTGTCCCCCGACTGCGCCGCCTGCTGGCGCTGGGAGTTGATCGAGGCCTGCTTGCGCAGCGCCGCGGCGTAGCGGCCGAGCGAGCCGTCGGGATCATCCGGGGAGTTGAGCTCATTGATGCTGACCAGCAGCCCGCGCGTGATCTGCTCCTCCTGGGTGGCCAGCAGGGCGAGGTCCTCGCCCGCCGGCCCCGCCGTGAGGCCGGCGATCGCAGCGTTGGCCTCGGCGCAGCGCGAATCGAGCTCGGCGATCACCTCCGACTGCGCGAGGGCGCCGGCAGCGGCTCCCGTCGAGTCGGTCGCAGTCGTGCTGATCGTCTCGACCGGCGCCGAGTCGTCGCCGCCGCAGCCGCCGGCTAACAGGGCAGCGGCCACGCCGACCGCGAGCAGCAGGCTGACTCGAACGTTCATCCTCTGCAGGGTAACGGCCGTCGCGGCCCGACCCTGCCGAGTGCCGCGCCGGGAGAACTGGGGATCTAGGACTCGAACCTAGACTACGAACACCAGAAGCTCGCGTGCTGCCGATTACACCAATCCCCATCGCCGCCCCGGCGAGCCGCCGGGGCAGGAAACGATAGCCGCCGGGATCGAGCGTTGTCAGCCGCCGGAGCCGATCTCGCCGAGGTCCGAACCGAGGTCGCCGAGCGCCGCCGGATCGTCCAGCGGCACCGCCGCCTCGATCATCCGGCGAGCTTCGACGAGATCCTCGGAACGGCCGACCGAGAGCGCGGCATCGACCCTGCCCGCCCGCAGGTACCAGGCGGAGAACGCCCCGTCCTCGCGGTCGCCGCGGAAGACGACCTGATCCCACTCCTTCGCGTAGCCGACATACTCGAGCGAGGCCCAGTCCGCGAGGTCGCTGAAGAAGTAAGGGATCACCTCGTACGGCTGCTTGTCACCGATCATGCTGCGGGCGGCATGGCGACCCTGCTGGAAGGCGACGTCCCAGTGCTCGATGCGGAGGCTGCCGCCGAAGCGCTCGGCCGGGTACCGGGCGCAGTCGCCGGCGGCGAAGATTCCCTCGACCGAGGTCTCGAGCCCCGAGTCGACGACGATGCCGTCATCGACCTCGAGGCCGCCCCGTTGGGCGAGCATCACGTCCGGCTTGACGCCGGCGCCGATCACGACCGCGTCCGCATCGAACTCGAGGCCGCTCTTGGTCCGCACGCCGCTGACCCGCTGATCGCCGAGCAGGCTGTCCAGCTCCTCGCCGCCGAGGATCCGGATCCCCTTCGACTCGAGCAGCTCGTGGAAGTAGCGGCCGACCTCGTCTCCGAAGACGCGGGAGAGGAGCACCTCCTCGAGCATCGCGATCGTGCAGGACTTGCCACCGGCGGTCAGCGAGGCGGCGACCTCGGCACCGATGTAGCTGCCGCCGATCACGCCCACGTGATCGGCCGTCGCGACGTCCTCGCGGATCGCGTCGGAGTTGCCGAACGCGCGCAGGTAGTTGATCCCGTCGAGCTGGGCCCCCTCGACGCGGAGGACGTTGACCATCGCCCCGGTCGCGATCAGCGCCTTGCCGAACTCGACCTCCCGCTTGCCCTGAAGCTTGGCGATCCGGCGCTCGCTGTCGAGACCCATGACGCTGGTCGCGGTCAGCAGCTCGACGTCGTTGTCCTCGTACCAGGACCGCTCGTGGGCGAGGTACTCCTCGCGAGGCCCCTCGCCCCGGAGGTACTCCTTCGAGAGCGGCGGCCGGTCGTAGGGGGGATCGGGCTCGCGGCCGACGAGCATGATCGACCCCTCCGCCCCACGCTTGCGCAGCTCGGCCGCGCACTGGGCTGCGGCGAGTCCGCCCCCCACCAACAGGTAGTCGACCCTCTGATCGGCCATGCCCAGAAGCTAGCGACCGGCGGGCGCCGGCTGGTCGGCTCCGGCGTCGGCCCCAGGGTCATCGGTCCCGCCCAGGTAGCGGGTCAGCTCCGGCTCGAGCTCGGGATCGAGCACCGCCAGCACCTCGTCGCCGGGGAGCAGCTCCGTGTCCCGGTTCGGCACGAAACCGCGACCGTCCCGCAAGACCGAGATCAGCAGGCTCCCCCTCGGCATCCTGAGATCGCCGATTCGCTTGCCGACCACGGGCGAGTCGTCGCCGAGCGCCATCTCGATGATCTCCAGCCCCTGCTCGGGGAAATCGAGCAGCTGGATCAGCCCGTAGCGCGGGACCTCGTGCTCGATCAGCCGCAGAATCAGGTCCGTGGCCGAGATGTACGGCTTGATGTCGAGCAGCTCGAAGTGCTGACGGTTGCGCGGGTTGTTGCAGCGGGCGATGATCCGGTCGACCGCGTACTTCTCGCGAGCGACCTGGCAGATCAGCAGGTTGTCCTCATCGTCACCGGTGACCGCGATCACCATGTCGGCCGCTTCGATCCCGGCTCGCTCGAGCACCCAGAGCTCGGAGGCATCGCCGTAGAGGATCCGGTGCTCGAGCTCCTGCTCGACGACGAGGAATCGCTCGCGGTCCTGCTCGACCAGCTTCACGTCGTGACCCTTCTCGAGCAGCTCCCGGGTCAGGTTCCAGCCGACCTTCCCCGCCCCGATCACGAGGATCCTCATCGGCGAAGGCGGGCTGGTCATCCCTCGGCCTCCGACGACGGCGATCCGGGGTCGCGCACCGCCTCGTCGAGCATCTCGATCGCGACCCGCGTCGGGCTGATCGTCCGCACGCCCTGACGCTCGTACCACTCGGCCCGCAGCGGGTCGAGGACGCGAGCGATCACGGTCCGGATCTCGTACCGGCGGCGGGCGATCTGGGAGATCACGATGTTGGTGTTGTCACCGTTGGTCGAGGCGATGAACACGTCGGCACGCTCGATCCCCGCGGCGAGCAGCGCGTCCAGCTCGAGGCCCTGTCCGACGGTGAAGCTGCCACCCGACTCGACCCAGCCCCGCCCGAGCCCGGCCTCGAGCCGCGCGAGCGCCTCGGGGTCCTCGTCGACGCACGAGACCTCGTGGCCGGCGTCGAGCATCCTGCTCGCGAGCGAGGATCCGACCCGACCGACACCGACGATGAGCACGAACACCGGGCGATCGTAGTCGCCGGGGCATCGGCGACGCGCGCCGGCTCGCGGCGGCACGGCGACGGGCGGCCCGGCCGGGCCGCCCGTCGTGCATGCAGGGTGAGTACCGCGCTACAGGGCGATGATCGGGAGCATCAGGAGGGCGACGATGTTCGCCACCTTGATCATCGGGTTGATCGCCGGACCGGCCGTGTCCTTGTAGGGATCGCCGACCGTGTCGCCGGTCACCGAGGCAGCGTGGGCCTCCGAGCCCTTGCCGCCGTAGGCGCCGTCCTCGATCAGCTTCTTCGCGTTGTCCCAGGCACCGCCGCCCGCGGTCATCGAGACGGCGGCGAAGAAGCCGACGACGATCACGCCGATCAGCAGGCCGCCGAGCGCCTGAGCGCTGATCAGCCCGACGACGACCGGAATCACGATCGGAATCAGCGATGGGAGGATCATCTCCCGCTGCGCCGACGCAGTCACGATCGCGACCGTGTCCCCGTAGTCGGGCTTCTCGGTCCCCTCCATGATCCCCGGGTGTTCGCGGAACTGCTTTCGCACCTGCTCGACCACCTGGCCGCCGGCGCGGCCGACGGCCTCGATCGAGAGCGCCGCGAACAGATAGACCATCATGCCGCCGATCAACAGGCCGATCAGCACCGCCGGATCGCCAAGCGCGAAGAACCCGTCGGGGCCCGCAAGGCCGGCAACGCCGCCCTCCCCAGCCTCCTCGTCGAGCTCGATCTGGAAGGCCTTGAACAGCACCAGCGCGGCGAGCACCGCCGAACCGATCGCGTAGCCCTTGGTCACGGCCTTGGTCGTGTTGCCGACCGCGTCGAGCGGGTCGGTCACGTCGCGGACCTCCTGCGGCATCTCGGCCATCTCCGCAATGCCCCCGGCGTTGTCGGTGATCGGGCCGAACGCATCGAGCGCGACGATCAATCCGGTCAGCGAGAGCTGGCCCATGACCGCGACGCCGATCCCATAGACGCCGGCGAGCTCGTTCGCGACCAGGACGGCCACAGCGATCAGGATTGCCGGCAGGGCGGTTGCCTGGAACCCCTGGGCGAGACCCTGAATGATGTTGGTCGCGTGACCGGTCTGCGAGGCCTCGGCGATTGTCCTGACCGGGCGGAACCTGGTCGACGTGTAGTAGTCGGTGATCACGAACAGCCCGGCGGTCACGGCGATGCCGATCAGGGCGCAGATCCAGAGGCCGGTGACCGAGGCATCGGCCAGGGCGCTGCCCGGGTCGAGCACGCCGAGATCGAGCGGGTCCGACATCAGCCAGTTGGTGACCGGGTAGAAGGCCGCCGCGCTGATCACGCCGCTGACGATCAGGCCCTTGTAGAGCGCGCCCTCGACGTTGCCGGTGCTGGTCTTGACGCTCAGCGCGCCGATGATCGAAGCGAGGATCGCGACGCCGCCGATCACCAGCGGGAACAGCGCGACCTCACGCGAGACCTCGACGTTGAAGCTGAGCAGGCCGAGCAGCATCACCGCGACCGCTGTGACCGCGTAGGTCTCGAACAGGTCGGCGGCCATGCCGGCGCAATCGCCGACGTTGTCGCCGACGTTGTCGGCGATCACGGCAGGGTTCCGGGGGTCGTCCTCGGGAATCCCGGCTTCGACCTTGCCGACCAGATCGGCGCCGACGTCGGCGGCCTTGGTGAAGATCCCGCCGCCGAGCCGGGCGAAGACGCTGATCAGCGAGCCGCCGAAGCCGAGCCCGATCAGCGCGTCGACAGCCTCCTTGTCGGTCTGATCGGCGAGCACGAGAACGCCGAAGTAGCCGGCAACGCCGAGCAGCGCCAGGCCGACGACCAGCAGGCCGGTGACCGAGCCGCCCTTGAAGGCGACGTCGAGGCCGGGCCCGACACCGCCGCGGGACGCCTCGGCGACGCGGGCGTTGGCGCGGACCGAGACGTTCATCCCGATGAAGCCCGCAGCCCCCGACAGGATCCCGCCGATCACGAAGCCGATCCCGGTCTCGACGTTCTGCAGGAAGACGATCGCGATCGCGAGCGGGATGGCCACCGCGGCGATGATCGAGTACTGGCGCCTGAGATATGCCTGGGCGCCCTCCTGGACCGCCCCGGAGATCTCCTGCATTCGATCATTCCCCGGGGACTTCGCGAGCAGGGCCTGCGTCACGAGCAGCCCGTAGAGGACGCCGGCGCCGGCGCAGACGAGCGCGATCAGGACGCCGTAATCGGTCAGGAACTCAGTCAAGGTCGTTTCCCTCCGTGGTGTGGGTGTTCAAGGCAAGGCCGCCCCGGAAAAACGGGATGGGGCGGCCAGGAGCGGTGCGCAGTGTAAACGCATCCGGTGCCGGAACGCGGACTTGGCCGACCCGGCCCGCCGGGCCGCTCAGCTACCGGGAGTCCAGAGCTTCGACGGCTGCCCACCGGGGGGCGGGGTTGCGCCCTCCCCGGTCGGCGCCTCGCCGGCGGCACCGGCACCCGGTCCGCCGCCCTCGCCGGCCTGGTCGGCGTACATCACCTGGATCTGCGAAAGCGCGTTGCGCACCTCTCGCTGCGGCTCCGGCTCGAGCAGGTCGACCAGCGCTCGCACGGCCTCGATTCCGACGCGCGCCTGCTCGAGGTCGCGCTCGTCCTCCTTGGCGATCCGGCGAGCCGCGAGGTTGAGGATGCTGACCGTGCTCTGGGTGACGACGTCCTGGACGCGCACCTTGCGCATCTCCTCCTCCATCTGCCGCAGCATCTCCTCCTGCTCGGCAGTCATCTCCTGCTCGGGCTGTGGTTCTGCCCCGGGATCCGGCCCCTCGTCGCTCATCGACCCCACCCTACAGGGAGCCGACGGTCAGCGACCCGGTTGCTCGGCAACGGGCTCGGGAGCGTAGGTGCGTTTCGCGTCGGCCACGGCCGACCTGTAGATCTCCTCGACGCTCAGCCCCTCCGCCAGCGCCTGACGGGCGCGCTGGGCCCCGTTCGGGCCGCTGACGTCGGCGTCGATCCCCAGCCCCTCCCGGGCCGGGGCCGTCCATTCGAGCAGCAGCTCGACCGCCTCCGCGGCCTCGATCTCCCGGCGCGAGGCGAAGTCGATCAGCCTGCCGTCCATCCCGTAGCGAATCGCCCGCCAGAGGTTCTCCTCGACCTCGCGGGCGCGCAGCGGCGGCCCGAGCGGGCCCTCGTCGTAGTCGAGCGCAGCCTGCGCGACGCAGGCCATCATCAGGCCGGCGAGCCGGAACGACTCCTCGCCCGTGCCCTGGGCGTCGCAGATCCGGATCTCGACGGTGCCGAACCGGTGATGGGGCCGAACGCTCCACCACAGCTGCGTGGACTCGACGATCGAGTTGGTGGCCTCGAGCAGACCAACGAAGTCGGCGTACTCGGCCCAGTCGCCGAACGGGTCGTGGATCCCACAGCGCGGGAAGGTCCTGGTGAAGATCTGCGTGCGCATCGACTGCAGGCCGCTGTCTCGACCATCGAGAAACGGCGAGTTCGCGGAGACGGCGAGCAGGGTCGGCAGCACCCCGCGCAGCTGATCGCAGACCGCGATCGCCCGATCGGCGCCGCGGATGCCGACGTGAACGTGCAGGCTCCAGGTCTGGTTGCGCTGGGCGACGTAGCCGAGATCGGCCCGCAGCCTCTGGTAGTGCGGTGTGTCGATGATCTCCTGGTCGAGATAGTTCGCCCACGGGTGGGTGCCCATCGATGCCAGTGCCACCCCGCGTCCCGCCGCCAGCGCGAACAGCCGGCGCCGCACCTCCTGCTGCTGAACGACCGCCTCGGCGAACGTCTCGGCCCGGCCGGAGCGGATCTCGATCTCGGTGTCGATCAGCTCGCCGCGCGCCGACTCGGCGAGCAGCTCGTCCTCGGCGCAGGCCGCGATCAGCTCGTCGAAGCGGTGGGCAAGATCGAGCGTCTCGGGATCGAGCAGGGCGAACTCCTCCTCGATCGCCACCGTGAAGTCCTTCGACCCCTCGAACCGTTCGCGGGCCTCGACCAGGTCGAGGCCCTCGTCACCAGCCATGGTCATCGCAGATCCTCAGGTCAGGTAGAAGTAGAGCGCGTACAGCAGGTCGACCGCCGGGCTCGAGGTGTGGACGGTGACCTCGGGCGGCATCTCCAGGAGCCGGTCGGAGTAGTTGAAGATGATCTTCACACCCGCCTCGACCAGGCGGTCGGCGACGTCCTGCGCCGACTCCGGTGGGACGGCGAGGACCCCGACGACGATCTCCTCCTCGGCGACGACCTTGTCGAGGTCGTCGATCGCCCGGACCCTGACCCCGCCGAACTCCTTGCCGACCAGCTTCGCGGAGCTGTCGAAGATCGAGACGATCCGGAACCCGTGGTCGGCGAAGATGTCGGAGGAGGCGATCGCCTGGCCGAGGTTGCCCGCCCCGAACAGGGCGATGTTGTGTTGGCCGGAGGTGCGCAGGATCTTGCGGATCTCAGCGACCAGCGAGTCGACCTGGTAGCCGACGCCCCGCTTGCCGAACTTGCCGAACCCCGACAGGTCGCGGCGGATCTGGGTCGAGTTGATGTGCGTCCACGAGGCGAGCTCCTGCGAGGAGATCGTCTCCCGGTCCATCTTCCGCGCCTGGATCAGGACCTGCAGGTAGCGCGAGAGCCGCGCCGCAACGCCGAGTGAAAGGCGGACGGGCGCAGCTTCGTCACCAGGTGGCTCGACCATCGTCGCGGCGTCGTTCTCAGTCCCGGCGGTAGGGCGGGTGGCACCGGGGCGGTCGCTCATTCCCCAAAGGTAGCGAGCCGGGCGCGGACGGCGTCGAGATCGACCAGCAGCTCGCAGATCCGCTCGCCCTCGATCTCGACCACCGGAATCCGCTCGAGCAGCTCGCGGTGGAGGGCCTGATCCGCCTCGATGTCAACCTCGGTGAGCTCGAACGGCAGCCCCTCCGTGCGGAGCCGGAGCAGATCGAGACGCGCCTCCTCGCAGAGGTGGCAGCCGTCGCGCCCGTAGAGCGTGAGCCGCGGCCGGCCGCTCATCGAGCGACTGGATCGAGCTCGAGGTAGTCCGGAAACGAGAGCGCCGGCAGGTGCTCCGCCGCCGCCCCGATCATCGCCGCGTTGTCGGTGCAGAGCTGGCGCTCGACCAGCTTCAAGCGCAGGCCACGCTCAGCGCAGAGCGTCGCGACCCGCCCGCGCAGAACGGCGTTGGCGGCGACGCCGCCCCCGAGCGCGACCGCCTGCCAGCTGCCGGCGCCGAGGGCCCGGCCGAGCTTGCTGACCAGCTGATCGACCACCGCGGCCTGAAAGCTCGCCGCGAGATCGGCGCGCTGCGCGGCAAGCGCCGGCTCATCGAGATCGCGGACCGCATAGACGAGCGCCGTCTTCAGTCCGCTGAAGCTGAAATCGAGCCCCGGATCACGGCTCATCGCGACCGGGAAGTCGAAGGCATCGGGGTCCCCGGCTGCAGCGCAGCGCTCGATCGCGGGGCCACCCGGATAGCCGAGCCCGAGCAGGCGAGCCGCCTTGTCGAGCGCCTCGCCGGCGGCATCGTCCAGCGTCTGCCCGAGCAACTCGTAGCGGTCGCGGCGCTCAACGCCCGCGAGCAGAGTGTGCCCGCCGCTCGCGATCAGCGCCAGGAACGGGGGCTGCAGCGGATCCGGCTCGAGATAGGCGGCGGCAACGTGGCCGAGCAGGTGGTCCACCGGGATCAGCGGCTTGCGGCCGGCCGCGGCCAGCGCCTTCGCCGTGCTGACCCCGACGAGCAGGGCGCCGATCAGACCGGGCCTCGTGGTCACCGCGATCGCATCGATCTCGTCGAGCGTCGTCCCGGCCTCGGCCAGCGCCGCGTCGACGACCGGGTTGATCAACTCGACGTGGTGGCGGGAGGCCACCTCGGGCACCACGCCTCCGTATCGCGCGTGAGCCGCGGCCTGCGAGGAGATCACGTTGCTGAGCACCCTCGGGCCCGAGGTGACGGCGGCGCAGGTGTCGTCGCAGGACGTCTCCAGCGCCAGGATCATTCGTCGGGCTCGCCGAGCCACATGATCAAGGCGTCCTCGTTGTTGTCGTGGTAGTAGCGGACGCGGCGGCCGGCCGACCGGAACCCGAGCCGCTCGTACATCCTGATCGCGCCGAGGTTCGAGATCCGGACCTCGAGCGTGTATCGCTGATCGCGCCCGGCCTGCTCCCGCATCGCCTCGATCAGGCTCGCCGCGATCCCGCGGCGCCGCTCCTCGAGATCGACGGCGACGTTCATCAGGTGCCAGATATCGGCGTACCGGGAGCAGACCAGGTAGCCGATCAGCCCCGACTCGGTCTCGGCCGCGAGGCAGATCCCCGACGGCTTCGACAGCTCGAGCACGAACATCGCCAGCGACCATGGCGCCGGGAACGAACGGCGCTCGATTGCCAGCACCGAAGGCAGATCCGCGTAGGTGAGCCTCCGGATCGAGACGCCCGCGCGCACCGGATCGCCGGTCAGGATCGCATTCTCAGTCGCGGCCATCTCGCTCACGCCATCGCTCCGCATCGGGCCTTCGAAGGTACAGGGGCTTCACGTCCTCGGGCGCTCCCGCCTCGATCGCCTCTGACGCGGCGCAGACGTGGCGGGCCGAAAGCCTGTGGGCCGGGTGCTCATCGGGGAGAACCTCGACGCCGGCGGCCTCCAACTCGCCCCTGAACCTTACCGCCCCGTCGCCGGCCGCAAGCGCGCCGGCGAGCTCGGGGACGGCGCCCGCCAGCGCCTCCGGCCGGACCACCTGCGGGGCCCCGGCAACCGGCTCCCCCGGACGCAGGATCGCGACGAAGACCTCGTCGCGACGGGCGTCGATGACCGCGAGCCTGGCGCGATCGCCGACCTCCGGGATCCCGGCGGCGAGCGCCGCCGTCGTCTCGACGCCGGCGACCGGCAGCGCCAGCGCCTGGGCCAGTGCCCGCGCCGTCGCGACACCGATCCTGATCCCGGTGAACGATCCCGGCCCGACCCCGACCGCGAGCCTGCCGACACGCTCCCAGCCGCCCGCTGCGAGAACCGCCTCGTGAGCGGCCGCGAGCAGCGCCGGCCCGTGCCGCGGGCGGCCGTCGGGGCCGGGCCCGACGCGGCGCTCGGAGATCGGCTCACCACCGCGGCTGAGACCGGCAACGGTGTCGGGCGTCGCCGTGTCGATCGCCAGCGTCATCGCTGCCGATCGCGCGCTCAACGCTCGATCGCAATCCGGCGACGATCGCCGCCCGCGTGCTCGATCACGACCGTCGCAGCCACCGTGCCGATCTCCGCGGCGCCCGCCTCGGGCCACTCGACGAACGACACGGCGTCAGGCGTCAGGTAGTCGTCGATCAGCCCGGGCTCCTCGCCCTCCATCGAGCCGAGGCGATAGAGATCCAGATGGGAGACCGGCACGGGGCCCGCGTAGTGCTGCCCGATCGTGAAGGTCGGCGAGGTGACCGGGTCGGTGACGCCGAGCGCCCGGCAGGCCCCTCGCACGAAGGTCGTCTTGCCGGTGCCGAGCTCACCGGAGACGATCACGACGTCGCCGGGCCGCAGGCGTCCGGCGAGCTGCGCTGCCACTCGCTCGGTCTCCTCAGGGGAGTCGGCTTCGTATCGGGCGCTCTCGCTCATTCGCTGCGGGGATTACAACAGCGCCGGGCGGAGACGGCTCTAGCCGCCGAACAGGTCGAGCTGATCCGTCGCCGGTTCGGCCGCGGGTGTCGGGCTGGCAGCCGGCGGCCCGACCTCCTCCGCCGCCGGCTCGCGGTCACCCGCGGCCACCGGGGCGGGCTCAGCGAGCAGCGTCCGCAGCCGGGCGAAGTCCTCGATCAGCGTCTCCTTCATCTTCGGGGTGCGGAGCGCCGCCGCGGGGTGCAGCAGCGGGAAGACGAAGACGGTGCGGTCACCCAGGGCGTGGATCTGGGGGGTGCCCCGGACCCGGGTGATCCCGGTCGGGTTCCGGGTCAGCAGCTTGGTCGCGAAGTTGCCGAGCGTCGCGACGACCTTCGGCTCGATCAACTCCACCTGTCCGAACAGATACGGCCTGCAGGCCTCGATCTCGGCCGGCTGCGGGTCACGGTTCCCCGGTGGCCGGCACTTGAGCACGTTCGCGATGAACACCTGCTCGCGGCTCAACCCGATCCCCCCGAGCAGCTCTTCGAGCAGGCCGCCCGCACGACCGACGAACGGCAGGCCGCGTCGATCCTCGTCGGCGCCCGGGGCCTCACCGACGAACATCAGCTCGGCGTCCGAGTTGCCGGCACCGAACACCACCTTGGTCCGCGTCTCGGCGAGCGGGCAGCGAACGCACCCGGAGGCCTCCTGATAGAGCTCGACGAGCTGCTCGCGACGCGTCCCGGTTGTCACTCGGCCCGTCCCGGGCGTTTCTTTGCTGATCCGGCCTTGCCCCGGGCTCGCGCCAGGCTCTGCTTGAAGCGGGTCCGGGCGCCGTCTCGATCAGTGCCCCGCTTTTCCTCTGCGCGGCGGCGTTGCTTGGCGGTCATCTGGCGGACCGGGGCTGCGAAGCTCGACAGCAGCCGCGTCGCGTCCTCGGCCCCGCATTCGGGGCACGCGACGTGCTCGGTGCCCGCGGCGACGAGGCGCTCGAAGCGGGCATCGCAGGCGCTGCAGCTGAACTCGTAGATCGGCACGAAGTGATCGTAGTGGCGCCCGCGGACCGGGGCTGCGACCGGCGTAGCGATGCTCGGCCGGCGCCTATACTTGGCCCAGCCGAGGGCCGCGACCCATTCCGGGCGCGGACCCTGGATTGGCCGTTCGAATCACACCAAGCCGACCGGTATCTCGAGATGAGGGAACTGGAACGGGATCCATCAACCAGCGCCACCCGTGACCGGGTGGGACCGTCGATTGCCCTGATCGGCCACGGCCGTCTGGGCGCCGCGATCGAGCGCGCGGCCGTCGCCGCCGGCCTCGAGGTCAGGATCGGCCGCCGCGGCGCGATCGCCGAGGCCTGCGCGGACGTCGCCGTCGCCCTGCTCTGCGTTCCCGACGGTGAGATCGAGACGGCCTGCGCGGCCGTCGCCGCGCTCGACCCCGCACCGCGGTTCGTCGGCCACGCGAGCGGAGCAACGACGCTCGACGCCCTGACCAGCGCCCGCGAGGCCGGCTCCCGGACGTTCTCCCTGCACCCGTTGCAGACGATCCCCGGCCCCGACGCGTCGCTCGGCGGCGCGCCCGCCGCCGTGGCCGGCTCGGACGCCGAGGCCCTGCGGGTCGCCCGCTCGCTGGCGACGACGCTCGGCATGCAGCCGTTCGAGGTGTCCGAGGACGCCCGCGGCAGCTACCACGCAGCGGCCTCGATCGCCTCGAACTTCCTGGTCGCACTCGAGGAGAGCGCCGTCGAGGTGCTGCGCGCCGCCGGGATCGAGTCCGGTCGCGAGTTGCTGGCTCCGCTGGTGCTGCGAACGGCGGCCAACTGGGCCGAGCAGGGTGGCGCCGCCCTGACCGGGCCGATCGCGCGTGGCGACGAGCGCACCGTTGCCAGCCACGAGGAGGCGCTCGCCGCTGCCAACCCAGAACTGCTCCCCCTCTACGAAGCGCTCGCGGAGCGCGCCCGTGCGGTCGCCGCACGGCATAGGATCGAGCCGTGAAGCTGGTGCGGACCAAGCAGGCGCTGCGGGACCGACTGCTGCCCGCGCGGGCGGACGGACGTTCGGTCGGCCTGGTCCCGACGATGGGCTATCTCCATGACGGGCACCTGTCGCTGCTCGAGGCGGCTCGCGATCGCTGCGACCTGGTGGTCATGACCTCGTTCGTGAACCCGACGCAGTTCCGGTCGGGCGAGGACCTCGCGTCCTACCCGCGCGACGAGGAGCGGGACGTCCGCCTCGCCGCAGCGGCCGGGGTCGATCTCGTCTACGCGCCGACCACGGCCGACGTCTACCGGGACGGCCACGCGACCTCGGTGATCGTCGAGGGCATCACCGAGGTGCTCTGTGGCGACCGCGAGCGGCGCGGCATCGAGCACTTCCGCGGCGTCACGACCGTGGTCGCCAAGCTGTTCAACACGGTCCAGCCGGACGTTGCCTTCTTCGGCCAGAAGGACGCCCAGCAGGCGATCGTCATCGAGCGGATGGTGCGTGACCTCGACTTCCCGGTCGAGATCGTCGTGATGCCGACGATCCGCGAGCCGGACGGACTGGCGATGTCGTCACGAAACGCCCACCTGAGCCCCGATCAACGCCGGCGCGCATCGGCGCTCAGTCACGCGCTGGAAGCGATTCGGGAGCGGGCCGAGAGCGGCGCATCCGACCTCCCCGCCGCGCTCGCCGCCGGCCGCTCGATCCTCAGCCGGGCGGGCATCGAGCCCGAGTACCTCGAGGCGCGGGACGCCTCCGACCTGAGTCCGATCGAGAGCTTCAACGGCAGGGCCGTGCTGATTGCCGTGGCCGCCCCGGTCGGATCGACGAGGCTGATCGACAACCTGGTCATCGAGCCCCGATCCGCCGGCGCAGGCGTCGGCGAGACCTGGCAGTCTTCGCCAGGGGTCCCGGCCCGCCCAGCGACCCGAGCAAAGGAGAGACCATGAGCAGCGCTCCCAGAGTCCCCGACACGCCTCCCGAGGACCGCTCGCCGATCACCCTGCCGCGGCTTCTGGAGATGAAGCAGCAGGGTCTCCCGATCGTGATGATCACCGCCTACGACTACCCGTCGGCGAAGGTGGTCGAGGAGGCGGGCGTCGATCTGGTCCTCGTCGGGGACTCGGGCGCGATGACCGTCCTCGGCCACGACTCGACGGTGCCGGTCGGCATGGACGAGATGCTGATGCTCGCGGCGGCCGTACGCCGGGGCCTGAAGACGCCGCTGCTGATCGGTGACATGCCGTTCGGCTCCTACGAGCAGTCGAACGAGCAGGCGGTCGCGAACGCCCAGCGGTTCGTCAAGGAGGCGGGCTGCGACGCGGTCAAGCTCGAGCGCGGAGGGGCTTCGGTCGATCGCGCCAGGGCGATAGTCCGGGCCGGCATCCCGGTCATGGGACACGTCGGCCTCACCCCCCAGACCGCAACCCAGCTCGGTGGCTACAAGGCCCAGGGCCGGACCGGCGAAACGGCCTCGGAGATCGCTGAGGATGCGTTCGCACTGGCCGCGGTCGGCTGCTTCGCGATCGTCTTCGAGGCTGTTCCGGCGGCGGTGACCGAGGCGATCATGCCGAGGGTCGAGGTCCCGGTGATCGGGATCGGCGCCGGCGGCGCGACCTCGGGCCAGGTGCTCGTCTTCCACGACCTGCTCGGCATCAACACCGGCCACGTGGCGCGCTTCGTCAAGCGCTACGCGGAGATCCACCGGGACATGGTCGAGGGCGTGGCCCGCTACGCCGCCGAGGTCAGAGATCGCAGCTACCCGGCCGAGGATCACGTCTACTCGATCGATCCCGACGAGCTCAGCGCGCTCCGCGACTACCTGGAGCAGGACTCGCTGGCGGCGAACACACCCTGGGACTGGTAGCCGGCCCGCCTCGCACCGACCCGCCGGCCACGGCCGCGCCGGGTCAGGGACCGACCGGGATGTCGGCGACGAACCGCTCGATCCGCCAGCGACCGCCCTCGCGGACGGCCTCGATCTCGAGCGTTTCCCCGTCATAGAGCCCGCCGCTCGGAACCGCCTCGGCAGTGGCCGTACCGCCGTCGACGCTCAGCGCCGAGACCTCCACCGACTCGGCCAGGGTCGCGGGGCGGCGGCCCTTCAGGCACCCCTGCAGGTCGCCGTAGGCGGCCTCGAGCAGCCGCCCGCCGATCACCTCCGCGCAGACGAACCGGTTGTCGGGATCGACGGCCAGGGCCTCGATCGAGGCCCTGATCTGCTGCCTGTCGCTTGCGCCCGAGTCCGGCTCGCCGCCGGCGCTCCCGTCACCGCCGGTGGCTCCCTCGCCGGAGGGCGCCGTCGTGCTCTCGGTCGGCGCCGCGGCGCTGGTCGTCGCGTCGCTCGAATCGCCGCAGCCGCCGAATGCCAGGGCGGTCAGCAACAGGCCGGCGGCCGCGAGCAACCCGATCCTCATCGGCCCAACGCTAACGGGCCTCGGGTTCGGCCCGAAACCGGATCTCGCGGATCGCGGTCGCCGGGGCACCGGCGGCGATCGTTCGCGGCGGGACATCGCGGGTGACGACCGAGTTCGCGCCGATCACCGCCCGTTCCCCGATCTCGACGCCGCCGGTGACCACGCAGCCCTTGCCGAGCCAGACGTTGTCGCCGATCCGAACCGGCCCCTTTCGGGAGAAGCCCTGCCAGGTGATCGGCAGCTCGGGATCGTCGAAGCGGTGATCCGCGTCGCCGACGAAGCAGTGGTTGGCGAACATCACGTGATCGCCGATCTCGATCAGCTCGTCGGCGGCCAGCATCGTCTCCCGGTTGAGGAAGCAGCCGCCGCCGATCTCGATCTCGGCCTCAGGCCCGAGGGTCAGCCAGCAGCCCGGCTCGAGGTGGGTGCCCTCGCCGATCCGCAGGCGCCCATCGCGGAGGGCCTCGAGCACGTCACCCTCGATCGGATGCCGTATGTAGAAGCCCCCGGCGGCGGCGAGACGATCGATTCGCAACCGGTTCAGCCGCCGGTGGGTGCGCTCGTACCAACGACGCTTGCGGTACCAGGCGCGCCAGCCACGCTGCGGGTGGATGTGAGGGTCGGCGCTGCCCATGCCGTAAGGGTCGCAGCCGGAGCCCGGCGCAGCCGCGCCGGGGTCGGCGATTGCGAGAGACTGGTCGCGATGGCGCCGTTCGAGACCCCCGATGACGTCAAGGAGCAGAGCGAGCGGGAGCGGCTCGAGATCGCCCGCCGCTACCGCGAGCATCACCGGCTGGAGCTGCGCGAGCTGGCGCAGCCGGAGGTCGACGGCGAGCTGCTCGAGGTCGGTGAGTTCTCGACCGTTCCGATCGAGGCCCTGGCCGCGGTGCCGTTCCTCGGCGCCTTCCTCGCCCTGGCGACCCGGTTCCGACCCGCGCGGCGGGGGCTCGGCCGCAACGTGCTGCTGGCGCTCGACCGCGACGACGCCTACCTGCTGTCGGTCGGCTCCAAGCCGGAGGGGCAGCGGGCCTCGCTCGTCTCCCGCTGGCCCCGGAGTGCCGTGCGGATCGCCTCGGTCGAGCCGCGGTTCATGCGCGAGGCGGTGACGCTCGAGGTCGAGGGCCACGATCCGCTCACCCTCTATGCCTCGAGCCTGCGTGCCAATCCATGGGCAGCCGCGGTGGTCAGGGCGCTCGGCGGCGATGCGCCCGAGCCGCTCGACCTCCGGCCGGCGGCCGACTGAGCGGCTGGCCGCAGGCGCCCCGCGCGCAGCCGTTTCAGGCGGCGACTGGGGTCGCTTTGGGCGCCGTCCGGCGCACGACCGGGGTCACCAGGTCCTCCAGGTACCGCCCCGTGTACGAGGTCGCGACCGCCGCCACCTCCTCGGGAGTGCCGACGGCGACCAGCTCGCCGCCCCTGTCGCCGCCCTCGGGACCGAGGTCGATGATCCGGTCCGCCGACTTGATCACGTCGAGGTTGTGCTCGATCACCAGCACCGTGTTGCCGGAGTCGACGAGGCGGCCGAGCACCTCGAGCAGGCGCTGCACGTCGGCGAAGTGCAGGCCGGTCGTCGGCTCGTCGAGGATGTAGAGCGTCTTCCCGGTGGCCACCTTCGACAGCTCCGTCGCCAGCTTGACCCGCTGCGCCTCCCCGCCCGAGAGGGTCGTCGCGGGCTGGCCGAGGCGCACGTAGTCGAGCCCGACGTCGTGCAGCGTCTTGATCCGCCGGTGGATCTTCGGGATGTGCTTGAAGAACTCAACCGCCTCGCCGACCGGCATCTCGAGCACGTCGGCGATCGACTTGCCCTTGAACCGCACCTCGAGCGTCTCGCGGTTGTAGCGCTTGCCGTGACACTGCTCGCAGGGCACGTAGACGTCGGGGAGGAAGTGCATCTCGATCTTGATCTGGCCGTCGCCCTTGCAGACCTCGCAGCGCCCGCCCTTGACGTTGAAGCTGAACCGGCCCGGCTTGTAGCCGCGGGCGCGTGCCTCCTTGGTCTTCGTGAACAGCTCGCGGATGTGACCGAAGACCCCCGTGTAGGTGGCCGGGTTCGAGCGCGGGGTGCGGCCGATCGGCGATTGATCGATGTTGATCACCTTGTCGACCTGGTCGAGGCCCTCGATCCGCTCGTGGGCCCCCGGCCGGAGTCGCGCCCGGTGCAGGCGGTTGGCGACCGATCGGTAGAGGATCTCGTTGACGAGCGTCGACTTGCCGGAGCCGGAGACGCCGGTCACGCAGGAGAAGACGCCGAGCGGAACGGCGACGTCGACGTCCTTGAGGTTGTGCTGGCGGGCGCCCTTGACGAGCAGCTCCCCCTCGGGCTCGCGGCGTCCCCCGGGCACCGGAATCGAGTCCTTGCCGCTGAGGTAGCGGCCGGTCAGCGAGCCCCTCGCCCTGGTCACCTGTTGCGGCGTTCCCGCGGCGACCACCTCCCCACCGTGTTCGCCGGCGCCGGGGCCGAGATCGATCAGGTAGTCGGCGGCCCGCATCGTGCCCTCGTCGTGCTCGACGACGATCACCGTGTTGCCGAGGTCGCGGAGCCGCTCGAGCGTCCCGATCAGCTTCGCGTTGTCGCGCTGGTGGAGGCCGATCGAGGGCTCGTCGAGGATGTACAGGACGCCGACCAGGCTGGAGCCGATCTGGGTCGCGAGGCGGATCCTCTGGGCCTCTCCCCCCGAGAGGCTCGAGGCCGAGCGCTCGAGCGTCAGGTAGCCGATCCCGACCGAGTCGAGGAAGTGCAGGCGCTCCTCGACCTCGCGGACGATCAGCCGCGCGATCGCCTGCTCGGTCTCGGTCAGCTCCAGGCGCTTGACCCACTCCAGGGCCGCCCGGGCCGACATCGCCGTGAACTCGTGGATCGAGACGCCGCCGACCTGGATCGCCAGGCTCTCGGGCCGCAGTCGCGCCCCCTCGCACTCCGGGCAGGGCTGCAGCGCCATCAGCTCCTCGATCTTCTCGCGGGTGTTCTCGGAGTCGGTGTTGGCGTAGCGCCGCTCGAGCCCGTTGGTGATTCCCTCGAACTTCGCCTTGTAGGTGCGCTGGCGTCCGTAGCGGTTGCGGTAGCTGATCGTGTGCCGCTCGCTGCCGGTGCCCTCGAGCAGCAGCCGCTTGTCCTTCGCCGGCAGGTCCTGGAACGGGCGGGCGGGGTCGATCCCGTTGCTCTCGCAGACCGCCTCGAGCAGCCGCCGGTAGTAGAGCGACGCCGCGCCCATCCAGGAGGCGAGCGCCCCCTCCGAGATCGACAGCGTCGGGTCGGGAACGACGAGCTCGGGATCGACGACCCGCTGGAAGCCGAGTCCGTGACAGCGCTCGCAGGCCCCGTGCGGGGAGTTGAAGGAGAAGATCCGCGGCTCGATCTCGGGCATCGATGATCCGCAGTTGAGACAGGCGAACTTCTCGCTGAAGACCAGCACCTCGCCGCGCTTGCCGGCCGACGGGCCCGAGAGCGTGGTCGCCCCCGAGACCTCCGCGGTCGCCTCGAGCAGCTCGACCTCGACCAGGCCGTCGGCGAGCGACGAGGCCGCCTCGATCGACTCGGAGAGACGCTTGCGGATCCCGTCCTTCATCACCAGGCGGTCGATCACGATCGAGATGTCGTGCTTGAACTTCTTGTCGAGGACGATCTCCTCGTCGAGGCGCAACAGCTCGCCGTCGACGACCGCGCGGGCGTACCCCTGCTGCCGCATCTCCTCGAGCATCCGGCCGTACTCGCCCTTGCGCTCGCGGACGACCGGCGCCAGGACCATGAACCGCGTGCCCTCCGGCAGCGTCAGCACGCGATCGGTGATCTGCTCGACCGACTGCCCGGAGATCGGCTCGCCGCAGTTGTGGCAGTAGGGCGTGCCGACCCGCGCCCACAGCAGCCGCAGATAGTCGTAGATCTCGGTCACCGTGCCGACCGTCGATCGCGGGTTGCGCGAGGTCGTCTTCTGATCGATCGAGATCGCCGGGCTGAGGCCCTCGATCGAGTCGACGTCCGGCTTGTCCATCTGGCCGAGGAACTGGCGCGCATAGGCCGACAGCGATTCGACGTAGCGGCGCTGCCCCTCGGCGTAGATCGTGTCGAAGGCGAGGCTCGACTTGCCCGACCCGGAGAGCCCCGTGATCACGACCAGCGAGTCGCGCGGCAGCGCGACGTCAACCCCCTTCAGGTTGTGCTCGCGGGCACCGGAGACGACGATCTGATCGGCCGAGGACATCGAGCGACGATTCTACGGACACGAACGGTTGTTCCCACGCGCCTCGAGGTTGAGGTTGACCCCGATATCCGTGGTCAATCTCAACCTCGAGCGGATTCACCGCCGCCGTGAGCTCGACCGGCGCCGGTGCTCGATCTCGCCGGGGGTCAGGCGCGGCCGGCCCGCGCGAGCACGTCGTCGAGCATCGCCCCGAGCTCATCGACCGCCCCGAACTCCGACTCGAGACGAGCCGAGATCAGCTCCCGGTCCGCCCCCTCCAGGGCCAGGTTCATTGCGACCAGGCGCGCCCCCGACAGGTCGACCTCGGGGCCGGCGGGGCCGCTGGCCGCCCCGTCCGCGGGCTCCGGCTCCGGCTCGGGCTCGGGCTCGGCCGCGGGGGGAGCCGCCTGCTCGGGGACATCGTCGGCCGGCCGGTCCGGAGCGGGCTCGGGCTGCGTCGCCGGCGTCGCGGGCTGCGAGCCGACCTTGCTCCGCAGCGCCTCAGCCTGGCCGAGCAGGCTCTCGACCGCCTCCTGGGCCTGGTCGAGCCGCCGCTGAGCTTCGGAGCGGGCCCGCTCGACGATCGCGGCCGCCTCGTCGCGGGCTGCCACGGCGATCGCCTCGGCCTGCTCGCGGGCCTCGGCCTCGATCTCGGCAGCGGTCGATTCCGCGGCCCCGACGATCGCGCCGACCCGCTCGGCGGCCGCGTCACCGAGCGAGACCGACTCGCTCGGGAGCTTCTCCGCGAGCGAGTTCAGGTGCGCCCTGACCGCGTCAGGGTCCCAGCCCCTGCGGGCCGCGGGGAAGTCCTCGCGCACGATCTCGTCTCTCTCCATCGGCGCCGAGCCTAGCGGAGGGAGGCCGCGGGGCCACGCGCACAGCACCGGCCCCGGCAGCGTTCAGGCGCGCATCCCCTCGAGGTCGCGGCGCAACTCCTTGAGCTCGTCGCGGAGGCGCGCGGCCTCCTCGAAACGCAGGTCCTCGGCCGCGGCGAGCATCTCCTCCTCGAGGCCGATGATCACCTTCTCCAGCTCTCCAGCCGACTCGATCGGCTTGCCGTCGACGAGCGCGCTCGAGCGCCGGCGGCGCTTCGCCGGGGCGTTCGACTCCATCGCCAGGAAATCCGAGATGTCGCTGATCCCCTTGCTCACGGTCTCCGGGGTGATCCCGTGCTCGGCGTTGTAGGCGAGTTGGATCTCCCTGCGGCGGTCGGTCTCGCCGATCGCCACGTCCATCGCGGAGCTGCGCTTGTCGGCGTACATCAGCACCCGCCCGTTGACGTTGCGGGCGGCCCTGCCGATCGTCTGAATCAGGCTCGTCGCCCCGCGCAGGAAGCCCTCCTTGTCGGCATCGAGGATCGCGACGAGGCCGACCTCGGGGATGTCGAGCCCCTCGCGCAGGAGGTTGACCCCGACCAGCACGTCGTACTCGCCGAGTCGCAGATCGCGGATGATCTGAATCCGCTCGATCGTGTCGACCTCCGAGTGCAGGTAGCGGACCCGGAAGCCGTGCTCGAGCAGGTACTCGGTCAGGTCCTCCGACATCTTCTTGGTCAGCGTCGTCACCAGGCAGCGCTCGCTGCGCTCGGCGTGGACCCGGACCTCGTTCATCAGGTCGTCGATCTGGTTCTTGGTCTCCCGCACCTCGACCGGTGGGTCGACGATCCCGGTCGGCCTCACGATCTGCTCGACGATCCGCTTGCTCTGGGTGCGCTCGAAATCGCCCGGCGTCGCCGAGACCATCACCACCTGGCCGATCCGCTGCAGGAACTCGTCGAACTTCAGCGGCCGATTGTCGATCGCGCTCGGTAGCCGGAAGCCGTGCTCGACCAGCGTCAGCTTGCGCGAGCGGTCTCCCTCGTACATGCCGCCGATCTGCGGCACCGTCTGATGTGACTCGTCGATGAAGGTGACGAAGTCGTCGGGGAAGTAGTCGATCAGCGTGTGCGGCGGCGAGCCGGGCGCGCGGTCATCGAGGATCCGCGAGTAGTTCTCGATGCCGTTGCAGAATCCGAGCTCCTTGAGCATCTCCAGGTCGTACTGGGTGCGCTGCCTGAGCCGGTGCGCCTCCAGCTCCTTGCCCTGCTCGTTGAGCTCGGCGGTGCGGGCCTCGAGCTCGACGCGGATCGCCTCGACGGCGTGCTCGATCGTCTCCTCCTTGGTCACGTAGTGCGAAGCGGGCCAGACCGAGACGTGATCGACCTCGTCGAGGACCTCGCCGGTCAACGGGTCGAAGTGGGTGATCGACTCGACCTCATCGCCGAACAGCTGCATCCGGTAGGCCGACTCCGCGTAGGAGGGGAAGACCTCGAGCACCTCGCCCTTGACCCTGAAGGTGCCGCGGGTCAGCGCCGTGTCGTTGCGCTGGTACTGCATGCCGACCAGCTGCCGGAACAGCGACTCGCGCTCGATCCACTCGCCGACCTTGAACAGCACCATCTGGTCCCGGTAGAGCTCCGGCGAGCCGATCCCGTAGATGCAGGAGACGGAGGCGACGATGATCACGTCGCGACGCGCGAACAGCGAGGCGGTTGCAGCGTGCCGGAGCCGGTCGATCTCGTCGTTGATCGTCGCGTCCTTCTCGATGTAGAGGTCCTGGGCCGGAACGTATGCCTCGGGCTGGTAGTAGTCGTAGTAGCTGACGAAGTACTCGACCGAGGCGTCGGGGAAGAACTCGCGGAACTCGTTGCAGAGCTGGGCGGCGAGCGTCTTGTTGTGCGCGATCACCAGGGCGGGTCGCTGCAGGCGCTCGATCGTCGCGGCCATCGTGAACGTCTTGCCGGTCCCGGTCGCGCCGAGCAGGGTGAGGAAGTTGTCGCCGGACTCGACGCCCGTGACCAGGCCGTCGATCGCCTGCGGCTGGTCGGCGGTGGCGGCGTAGGCGGAGTTGAGGACGAAGTCGGGCACCGGCTGAAGATACAGGCGCCCGGGGCCGGCCCCGAGCGGGAAGCTCCCGCAGCGGCCTCAGCCGGCCGCGGCGGCATCGTCCGCGAACTCGCGGCCGAAGCGCTCGACGGCGTCCCAGTCGGTGTAGTCGTGATCCTCGTCGGTGTCGGTCGGGCGACCGCCGGACTTCATCAGCAGCATCATCAGGACCCGGGTGAACATGTCGTATTCGCGGTACTGCAGGCATCCGGCCACCGGGAGGGTCCGGTCCGGCTCCCATCCCGTCTCGGTGACGAAGCTACGGATGTAGCCGTCGGTCGCCTGCCTGGCCTCGGGGTCGTCGTCGGCGGCCGTCAGCGACACGGAGAAGAACGCCGACCGACGCTCGGCGAGCGCGGCCGCCCGCTCGCCGGCCCACTTGACCAGGCCGGGCTGATGCCGCCCGGCGTGAATCGAGGCGCCGACGATCACCGCGTCGAAGGCGCCGGGGTCGACGTCGCCGACGTCCTCGATCTCGATCGTCTCGACCCGCGCCCCCTGCTCGCGCGCGCCCCTCGCGATCCGGTCGGCGATCTTCGCCGTGTGCCCGTGGGTGGTCGCGTAGACGATCAGGATCCGGCTACTCATCGGCCGACCGTATCCCGCTGCGAGCCTCCGCACATGCGTAGTTTCGGCGGATCACGGGGCGGGGCTCGATCTACTCGGCCCGCTCGCGCACCCGCATCCGCGAGTCCGACGGCGAGCTCACCTACATCGGCATCCGCCACGAGGCGCGGCTGCCTTCGCCGCCTCCGCCTACGGCAAGCTGACCGGCGCCGGCCGCCTGCCTGACGATCGCCGGCCCGGCGCCACCAACCTGCTGACCGGGATGTGGACGCGAAGATCGACCGCGCGCCGGTGCTGGCGCTGACCGGCCAGTCGACAACCAGGTGCTCGGCCGGGGGCCTTCCAGGAGTCGATCTCGCCTCGCCTTCGAGGCGGTCTCCGCCTGGAGCCAGACCGTGCTGCCCTCCTCCAAGCACGCTGAGCTGATGAGCCTCGCCTGCAAGAACGCGCTGCTCGAGCGCAACGTCGCCCATCTGATCTTTCCGGACGACGTGCAGACGATCGAGGCTGGGGACGCCGCCCTCGGCCCCGGCGGCCGGGTCGGCGACGAGCGGATCACACCGCCCGCCGAAGACGTCGACCGCGCTGCGCGATGCTCGCAGAGGCGAAGCGGCCGTGATCATCGCCGGCTACGGCGCCCGCGACGTGATGGACGAGGTTACGGCGCTGGCTGAGCAGCTCGGGCGCCGGTGATCACGACCTTCAAGGCGAAGGGGCAGATCGCCGACGACCATCCGCTGGCCTGCGGCGTGCTCGGCCGCAGCGGCACCCCGGTCGCGAGCTGGATCATGAACGAGGCGGACCTGCTGCTGGTGCTCGGCGCCTCGTTCTCCAACCACACCGGCATCTACCCGGGGCATCCGATCATCCAGGTCGACTTCGAGCGGATGCAGCTCGGCAAGTTCCACCCGGTGGAGCTGCCGGTCTGGGGTGAGATCGCGACGACCGCGCAGCTGCTCTCCGAGCGACTCGACGCCCGTGACCTGGCGGCAACCGACCAGCGCGGCGATGTCGCCGAGCGGAAGCGGATCTGGCGCCGAGAAGCGAACCGGCTCGCCGACACCACGTCTCGCCCAGGACGGCCCCGCTATGGTCGAGGTCGTGACCGACGCGGAGCTGGTCTGATGGCTGATCTCAGCGAGCACGCCGAGGCCCTGGCCGAGGCGGAGGCCCACCTGCGGGCGCTCGGCCGACCACCGTTGCAGCCGCTGCCGGCGGAGTTCACGACCGGTCGCGAGGAGCTGCACCGGATCGCGGAGGACCTGCTGAAGCCGAAGCGGCTGCTGGAGACCGGCAACGAGATCGCCCTGCGATTCACGCCGGGGGGCTTTGGCACACCGCGCTGGGATCAGGGCGTCGACAGCGGCCTCCCCGGAACCGCCCGCGTCGAGGGGACCGAGATCGTGATCGTCGACGGCGCCGAGCAGAAGCGCACCCCGATCGACGTCGATCCGGCGGTCAGCGACGCCCTCGCCGACTGGTTCGCGCTCGGGACCGCCGCCCTCGCCGGTCTGATCGAGGCCGGGCCCGATCTCGACCCCGAGCCGATCCGGCTCTGGCCCGAGCACTTCGACGTCGCCACCGTGCTCGGCGACGAGGGCGCCGGCTCGCGCGCCAACTTCGGCGCCTCACCGGGGGACGAGGCACACCCCGAGCCCTATCTCTACGTCGGCCCCTGGGTAGAGCAGCCGCAGAGCGAGGTCTGGAACGCGGTCGGCTTTCACGGCGCCGAGCTCCGCCACGCGGACCTGCTCGAGACGGATGACCAGCTCTCAGCCGCAACCCGCTTCTTCGTCTCCCACCTCGAGGCGCTCACCGCCGGCGATTGACCACGGCGCCCGCCGAGGTTGGGCTTGACCACTCATATCGGTGTCAACCTCAACCTCGCTCTGGGACGGACTCGCTGCCGGGCCGCCACCCTGCGCCGGCGGCTAGGCTGAGGTCTCACCGGACGCGCCAAACAGGAGGCGACAGTGGACCAGATCGAGGGATCGCTTCAGAGCTTCAGCGAGGTCGAAACAGGTGAGGCCTTCACGATCCAGAACCCGAGGCTGCTCAAGGTCGAGCTCTCGGCGACCACGGTGATGGCGCGCAGCGGCGCGATGGTCGCCTACCAGGGCGAGGTCAACTTCGAGCACCAGGGCGGGGGCATGGGGCGGCTGCTGAAGAAGGCTGCGACCGGCGAGAGCCTGCGCCTGATGAGGGCGAGCGGCAGCGGCGAGGTCTTCCTCGCCGAGCGGGCGATGCTGGTCCACGTGGTCAAGCTGCAGGACGAGGCGATCACCGCCAACGGGCGCAACGTGCTCGCGTTCGAGACCGGGATCGACTGGGACGTGAAGAAGGTCAAGGGAGGCGCTGCCGGGATGCTCGCCGGCGGGCTTTTCAACATCCATCTCGTGGGGACCGGGACCGTCGCGCTGCTGTCGGAGGGCGAGCCGGTGATGCTCGACGTCGCCAGCGCGCCGACCTTCGCCGACCCACAGGCGGCGATCGCCTGGTCGGGCGGTGTCGAGACCTCGCTGAAGACCGACATGCAGGCGAAGAGCCTGATCGGGATGGGCTCGGGGGAGAGCATCCAGATCGGCTACTCCGGTCAGGGCTGGGTGCTGGTCCAGCCCTCCGAGGGACCCCCTATGACTGCGGCCTGAGCCGCGCAGCGGCTGCTGCAACGAGACCCTCGACGTCCTCAGGGGTCGTGTCCCAGGAGCACATCCAGCGGACCACACCCTCGGCCTCGTCCCAGACGTAGAACGGGTGCTCGCCCGGAAGGTCGTCGAGCAGGCCCGCGATGACCGGTTTCGGCAGCCGGACGAAGACGCCGTTGGCCTCGACCGGATGAACGACCTCGGCGCCGTCGAGCGACATGACCCGCTCGGCGAGCAGCGCCGCCATCGAGTTCGCGTGCCGGGCGCCGCGCAGCCAGAGGTCGCCTTCCCCGAGCAGCGCCTCGAACTGCGCGCTGACGAAGCGCATCTTCGAGGCGAGCTGCATCAGCTGCTTGCGCGCGAAGGGGATCAGCTCGTCGTCCGCGGCGGCGCTGAGGAAGACGGCGACCTCGCCGAACATCAGGCCGTTCTTGGTGCCACCGAAAGAGATCGCGTCGACCCCGACCTCGGTCGTGAATGCGGCGAGCGGCAGCTCGAGCGCGGCGGCGGCGTTGGCGATCCGCGCGCCGTCGAGGTGCAGGTACATGTCCCGCTCGTGGGCGGCGTCCGCGATCGCGGCGATCTCCTCGGGCGCGTACAGGGTGCCGAGCTCGGTGCTCTGGGTGATCGAGACGATCCGCGGCTGGACGTGGTGCTCGTCGCCCCGGCGCGAATCCCAGCGGCCGACGTCCGCGGCTGTGAGCTTGCCGTGCTCGCCCTCGACCGTGAGCAGCTTCATCCCCGCGATCCGCTCCGGCGCGCCGCACTCGTCGACGTTGATGTGGGCGTCCGCCGTGCAGACCACCGCCTCGTGGGGGCGACCGAGCAGCTCGAGGCAGAGCACGTTGGCGCCGGTGCCGTTGAAGACGGGATAGGCGCGGGCTGCGGATCCGAGGTGGCGGCGAAACGTCTCCTCGAGTCGTGCCGTCCACGGGTCGTTCCCGTAGGAGTCGGCGTGACCGGTGTTCGCGGCGACGAGCGCCTCGAGCACCTCGGGATGGGCGCCGGCGTGGTTGTCGGAGGCGAACTCGCGCCGGACCGGGCCTCGCTCGTCGGTCACGGGTGCAATGGCAGTCGCTTGCCGTTCATCCGCTCCGCGGATTCCGAGCAGAGGAAGGCGCACGCGTCCGCGATCGCCTCGGCCGGCGTGAAGCTCGGGTAGTCCTTGTCGGGGTTGCGCTCGCGCATCGCCGGAGTCAGGATCGCGTTGACGACGATGATGTTGGCGGTCGCGCCGCCGCCGCCCGCAGCGAACGCGTCGGCCAGCGCCAGGGTCCAGCTCTCGGCCGCCGCCTTGGCTGCCGCGTAGGCGGCATTCGTGCCCTCCGGCGCCTGAGCCTGCGAGGAGCTGATCAGTACGAAGCTGCCCCCGCTGGCGGTCAGCGGGCCGTAGAAGGCGCGGCTGACGCGCTGCACGGTGCGGACCAGGAGGTTGTGGAGCCACTCGTAGTCGTCGAGCGAAGCGCTCTCGATCGGCTCCCCCCCGCGCCAGCCACCGACGAGGTGGAGCAGTCCGTCGACCCGGCCGAAGCGCTCCTGCAGGCCGTCCGCCCACGCTGCCGCGGCGTCCTCGTCGAGCAGGTCGACGACCCGGGCATCGACACGGTCCTCGGGGAGGTCGAGCGAGGCCACGAGATCGTCGAGCGCCTCCTGGCGCACGTCGGTCAGCGCCAGCGACCCACCGTAGGCGGCGAGCGTTCGCGCGACCACCGGACCGAGGCCGCCGCCCGCGCCGGCGATCGCGATCACTCTGTCCTTCAAACCTGCCATCCAGGGCAAACCTAGCGGGCCGCCGCCGCGGCGCGGCGGTTCAGCACGGGCTCGAGCTTCGGCTGCAGCTGCGTGTAGAAGAGGCTCAGCGGGAACTCGTCGTCGCGGACCAGATCGACCAGCTCCTTCGGCTCCTCGACCTCCGGAAGATCCCGGCGCTCGCGCGCCCAGACCGAGCTCGGGGCCGGGTGCACGTACTCGGCGACCAGCTCGTGGGCGGCGATCCACTGACCCAGCTTCGAGCGGTCGATGCCCGAGCGATAGAGCTCAGCCACCGCGGTGCGCAGGCGCTCGACGCCGGCGGCGACGCGGTCCCACTCGACCCGGAGCTCGTTGTCGGTCCAGTGGACGTAGCCCTCGCCGTGCAGAAACGCGAACAGCAGCTGGCCGCCGAGGCCGTCGTAGTTGCGAACGCGCGAGCCGGTCACCGGGAAGCGGAACAGCCGGTCGAAGAGGATCGCGTACTGGACGTGGCGCGCGAGCCCGAAGCCCTCGGCCTCGAGCTCGACCGCTTCGCCGAAGGTGGTCAGGTCGCAGCGCAGCTCCTCCAGCGAATACATCCAGTAGGGACTCCGCTGGCGGATCATGAACGGATCGAAGGGCAGATCGCCGCGCATGTGGGTGCGGTCATGGATCAGGTCCCAGCACATGTAGGCGTCCTGGGAGAGCCGTGGCGAGCGCAGCAACGCCTCGGCATCGGGCGGCAGGTTGAGGTGGAGGACGCGGGCGGCCTCACCGCAAACCCGCCGGAAGCGCTCGGCCTCGCGGTCGCAGAAGATGCCGCCGAAGTAGCTCGGTGGCCGGTCCGCGGTCGCGAACGTCTCCGGGAAGAGGACCGCGCACTCGGAGTCGTAGCCGTCCGTGTAGTCGACGAGCTCGACCGGGACGAACTTGGCGTTGTCGTAGCGCTCCGCCTCGAGCTCGGCGATCCACTCTGGCCACGGCACCCGGACGATCAGCGCCTCCAAGCAGGTGTCGGGCGAGGCGTTCTGCTTGTACATCGGGAAGACGGCGAGATGCTCGATCCCGTCGCGGCGGTCGCGGTCCGGGCGGAACGCCTCGACCGACCGGATGAAGTCGGGCTTGCCGAAGCCCGCCGCCGCCCAGTCCCGGAGATCCCGTGGCAGCGCCTGCAGGTAGTCCGCCTGATGCGGGAAGTGCGGCGCGAGGCGCTCGACCGAGGCGGCGATCGCCTCGGCGAGGTCGGCGATCCGGCCGCCGTCGCGGCCGTCGAGCTCGATCGAGCCGTCCGGCTCCTGCTCGAGCCGGAGCTCGGCGACCGCGGCCTTCAGCTCCCCCCAGGCGGGATCGGAGGCAGCCGCGGACACCGGCCTCTCCGGCTCGCGCTCGAACGCCGCCCCCGCCGCCCAGTAGATCAGGTTGAGCCAAAGCGAACCGTGATCGAGCTCGTCGATGCAGTCATCGCCGAACAGGTCCGAGTCCGCGAGCGCGACCACCCGGCCGCGATCGCACTCCGCCGCGGCTGCGAGCGGCGCCGACGGCGGCGAGGCGCTCGCGCTGGTCCGGGCGATCACCCCGGATCCGTTCTGCACCGCGATCGTTCCGGCGCGGTAGAAGCACGCCGCCTCGACGCGGGCGAGGAGATCGACGCCTCGATCCCGATCGCGGACCAGCTCGGCGAGCACCCAGGACGGCGCCCCCTCGTGATGATGCTCGTAGTCCTGAACGGTGGTGTTCTCGATCGCGAGATCGAACCGGCCAAGCAGATCGTTGAGGTTGTTGCCGTACTTGTCCTGCTCGGTCTCGCCGAGCACGACGAGGCCGCCGCCGCCGCGCACGAACGCCTCGATCGCGTCCAGCTCCGGCTCGGAGAAACGGGGCTGACCCGCGCCGGTCGTCGCCTCCCACTTCGGATCGGAGGGGTGGGCGATGACGAGAACGGCTGCGCCCGCCAGCCGGGCGCTCAACGGCTCCTCGGCGACGGCCTCGACCGAGAAGTCCCGGTCGAGAAGCAGCTCGGCGGCGCGGGCCAGCGAGGAATCGGCCGGATGGGCCGGCTGCATCTTCGCCGCCCGGTCGCGGTCGATCGTCCAGGCCTCCGAGTGGCCCTCGTCGAAGAGGATCCGGGCTGTCTTCTCAGTCGCGATCACCAGCCAAAGTTAGCGCGAGATCAGGCTCCAGGCGGGGTCTGCGCCGTAGATCCTCCGCGGCGTCCCATCGGATCCGAGACCGTACGCCAAGCTGAACAGCGGCGCGCTCGCTACGGTGACTGCCGATGAGCACCTCCCAGCGCCTGCTCGCCGTATTCTGGATCGGCGCGGGCATCAACCACTTCGTCAACCCCCGCTTCTACCGGGCGATCATGCCCGACTACGTCCCCGCCCATCCGGAGATGGTCTTCTGGAGCGGCGTCGCCGAGGTGATCGCGGGGCTGCTGGTGGTCTTCCGGAGAACCCGCAACCCGATCGCGCGCTGGTGGATCCTCGGGGTCCTGGCCGCGGTCTTCCCGGCCAACATCCACATGGCGCTGCACCCGGAGCGCTACAGAAAGATCCCCGAGCCGGCGCTGTGGGCGCGGCTGCCGCTGCAGTTCGCCGCCGCCTGGTGGGCCTGGCGGGCGACGGCAGCCCCGCCACACGACGCCTCTCCCGAAGCCACCTAGCCCTTGAGGCCGAGCTCGCGCTCGTAGCGCTCGGCGTACTCCTTGCGCTTGTCGAGGACCTGCTCGACGTACTCGCGCGTCTCCACGAAGGCGATGTCGGAGGTCTCCATCGCCGCTCCGCCCCAGGCGTCCGCGTTGCCGATCCCGGCGTTGTAGCCGGCCAGCGCCGCCGTCTCGTTGCCCTCGTAGCGGTCGAGGAGGTAGCGGAGGAAGAAGGTCCCGTAGCGGATATTGAGGTCCGGATCAGCGAGGTCCTCATACACGAACGTCTCGCCGCCCGAGAGCGTCTCGATCGTGTCCGCCGTCGCCGGCGTGATCTGCATCAGCCCGCGGGCGCCCGCGTCGGAGGTCTGGTCGCGGAACCGGGACTCGCTGTAGATCACAGCGGCGATCAGATCGGCCTCGACCTGCTTCTCGCCGGCCTGCTGGCGAATGATGTTCTCGTACTCGAGCGGCAGCGTCAGCTCGCGGAGCGTGTCGCCGAAGTCGATCCTCGAGACGCCGAAGGCCACCGCCACCGCCAGCAGGGCGACCAGGGCGGCCGTCGCCCGGCTACCGGGGAGCCGCCCGCCGGTGCCGCGAGCGCGCGCCCGCCCCGATGTCCTTGCCGAAGCCGTCACCGGCCCAAGATAGCGATGCCGTCAGACCGAGTCGGGCTTGTCCGCCGCCGCGATCAAGCGTGGCAGCAGCCGCCGCAGCTCCGCCTCGAGATCGGCGAGGCGTCCCGTCGTTGTGGACGACGAAGGTCGCCCGATCGGCCTTCTCCTGCTGGCTCAGCTGGCGGGCCGAGCGACCCTCCAGCTCGCCCGTCCCCCGGGCCGCCGCGCGCCGCCGGCGAGCCCCGTCCTCGGCGACCACGGCGATCGTCGCGTCGAACGTCTCGGCCATCGTGCCCTCGAACAGCAGCGGTACCTCGACGACCGCGACCTCGAGCTGATCGGGAAGTCCCCGGCGCCACTCGATCACCCGCCGGGCGACCCGCGGGTGCAGCAGCGCCTCGAGCCAGGCGAGCTCCTCGGGCTCCTCGAAGACGATGCCGGCGATCAGGCCCCGATCGAGGTTGCCGCCGGGGGCCACCCGCTCCCCCCAGCGATCGATCAGCGGCTCGCGAACCTCGTCGCTCCCGAGTAGATCGTGGACCACAGCGTCGGTCGAGAGCGTCTCGGCGCCGAGCTCGCCGAATACGCGGAGGACCTCTGACTTGCCGGCCGCGATCCCCCCGGTCAGCCCGATCAACGCGGGCCCTGGCAACGCCCTAGGCGTCGGAGGTGTCGGCGGCCGCGTCCTCGGCTGGCGCGTCCTCGGCCGGCGCGTCCTCGGCCGGCGCCTCGGGGGCCTCCTCGGTGAAGACCTCCTCGGAGAGGCCGAGTTCGGCGACCTCGGGCTCGGGCTCGGCTGCCTCGGCAACCGGCTCGGCCTCGGGCGCCTCGGCCTCGGCAACATCGGCCTCGGGCGCTGCAGCGGCCGCGTCGGGAGCCTCTCCGGACTCGACCGCGGGAGCCTCGCCGATCTCCGGCTCGGCGGCTGCCTGGGCCTGTTCGAACGCGTCGCGGAGCGGCATTCCGCCCTCGCCCACACGCTTGATCGACAGGCTGATCCGGCGGCGCTCCTCGTCGATCTCGAGGATCTTGACGCGAACCTCCTCGTCGGGGGCGACGATCTCGCTCGGTGTCTCGACGTGGTGGTCGGCGAGCTCCGAGATGTGGACGAGCCCCTCGACGCCGGGAACGATCTCGACGAACGCCCCGAAGGCGACCACCTTGGTGACCTTGCCGGACAGCGAGGACCCGGGACCGTAGGAGTTGATCACCGTCTGCCACGGGTCCTCCTGGGTCTGTTTCAGACCGAGCGAGATCCGCTGGCGATCGCGGTCGATGTCGAGGACCTTGACGTTGACCGTCTCACCGATCGTCAGGACCTCTGAAGGATGGTTGACGTGGCTCCAGCTGATCTCGGATATGTGGATCAGGCCGTCGATGCCCTCGAGGTCGACGAAGGCGCCGAAGTCGACGATGTTGGAGATCTGCCCCTCGACGACCTGGCCCGGCTGCAGGCGCTCGAGGATCTGCTCGCGCTGCTCCTTGCGCTCGTCCTCGAGGATCGCGCGCCGGGAGAGGACCACGTTGTTGCGACTGCGGTTGAGCTCGATCACCTTGCATTCGAGCGTCTCCCCGGTGAACTCGTCCAGGTTGTGGACCCGCCGGATGTCGACCAGCGAGGCCGGCAGGAACCCGCGCACGCCGAGGTCGAGGATCAGGCCGCCCTTGACGACCTCGATCACGCTGCCCTCGACCGGCTCGCCGGACTCGGCCGCGGCCTCGATTCGGCGCCAGGCCTTCTCGAAGCGGGCGCGCTTCTTCGAGAGGATCAGACGCCCCTCCTGGTCCTCCTTGGTCAGAACCAGGGCGTCTACCTGCTCGCCGAGCGCCACCTCGTCGGCCGGATCGACCGAGCGGCGGATCGAGAGCTCGTGCGAGGGGATCACGCCCTCCGACTTCCAGCCGATGTCGACCAGGACCTCGTCCTTGTCGATCCGCACGACCTCGCCGTTGACGACCTCGCCCTCCTCGAAGTGGGTGATCGTCGCGTCGTAGTTGGGGATGATCTGGCCGTTCAGCTGCAGCAGCAGTCCGTCTGACCCCTCGACGGGAGTCGCACCTTCGGGCGCCAGCACGGCGCCGCCTGCTGTGTCGGCGGCAGACAAGGGGCGGAATCATAGGCAATGCACCTGGCTACCGTTTCCCAAGCCGTCGCTCGCCGGCCGGCGGAGACAACCGGGGGTCGCATATCGTTGCCCGATCGCGCCCGAGCCGCCGCCCCTGCTCTCATCGCTGCCGGCCCCGACCCGGCTGACGATCGTCGTCGTGGTACCACTGCTGTTCGGGGCCGTGTGCGGGTTCCTCGCCTCTGAAAGCGCCGCCGGCTGGTGGATCGCGAACGCGATCGCGGCACTCGGCGGAGTCGCCGGCGGCTACGAGCACGAGACGGCCGGATCAGGGGCGAGGCGCGGGCTGCTCGCCGGGCTGATGTTCGGCACCGGGATCGTCCTGGCGGACGCGGTCAGCGCGGCGGCGCCGACCGTCGAAATGCCCTCCCCGATCGCGATTTTCCCGCTGATCGCCGCGATCGGGGGGCTGCTGCTCGGGGCGCTCGGCGGCCGCCTCCGACAGCGCAGCGAGGCTCGCGGCTGAGCCCGGCTAACCTCCCGGGTGATGCCCGTCCGCATGACGAAGCGAGGCGATCAGCGCACCCCCCTCGACGGCTCGTGGGACGTCCTCGTCTGCGGTGCGAGCTTCGCCGGCCTCAGCGTCGCGCGCGAGCTCGCCGGGTCGGGAGCGCGGGTTCTGGTGATCGATCGCTACGAGATCGGCGAGCGACAGACCTCCGCCTGCGGGGCGCCAACGGACTGGCTGGTCAACATGGGGGTCGCCGACTCGATCCTCCAGACCTTCGACGAGCTCGACTTCCACACACCGCACGGCGACAGCGTGATGACGCTCCCCTGGTCGTTCTCCGTGTTCGACTACCCGCGACTCTGCAACCTGCTCTGGGAGCAGTGCGGGGAGGCCGAGTTCGAGACCGCGAAGGTCGAGGGGCTCGCCGGGCCGTCGCTCGTGCCGGGAACCGCGATCGACCCGGGTCACGTCTTCGAGGTCGAGACCGACCGCGGCGTGCTTCGCGCCCCGCTGGTCGTCGACTGCCTCGGCTGGCGCCGGGTCCTCGGCGCCGAGGGGTACCAGCCCCCCGACGGCCCGCTGTCGCGCGGCCTCGAGGTCCACCCCCGGGGCCGGGGCGATCGGATGGAGATCTGGATCGAGCGGGATGTCGTCCCCGCCGGCTACGGCTGGAGCTTCCCCGCGGGCGATGAGCTGCGGGTCGGCATTGGCAGCTTCGACCCCCGCTTCCACGTCAAACAGCCGACGATCGAGCTCGCGGCCCGCCGCGATCTGCCGCCCGACGGATACCAGGGCAACTGGATCCCCCACCGGCTGCGCGAGGCGACCGAGGGCGGGATCTTCTTCTGCGGTGACTCCGCCGGCCACTGCCTGCCGCTGACCGCGGAGGGGATCCGCACCGCCTTCTACTTCGGAATCGCGGTCGGGCGGGAGCTTCGCGACGTGACCGAGGGCAGGATCGACCGGGCCGAGGCGCTGCGACGCTACGCGGCGTTCAACGCGGCCCACCGCTGGAAGTTCGAGTGGATGCTCCGCACCCAGAGGCTGATCCCCCGGGTGCCGCCCCGGCTGCTGGCTCCGGCGCTGCGGACGATGAGCAGCGAGGCATTCGTCCGCTGGTCGTTCAACCACTACCTGAACATCGCCCACCCCTCGTTCGCTGCGGCCCCCGGCGCCAGGGACACCGCCCGCGAACCGGTCCCCGCCTGAGCGGCGGGAGCCTCAGCGGACGATCAGCCAGGTCCCCGCGAGCAGCAGCAGCACTCCGAGCAGGCGGTCGATCGTCAGCGGCGTCTCCTCGAGGCCGAGCACCCCGAGCCGATCGAGGGTCACGCCGAACGCGAGCTGGCCGGTGATCGTCGCCGCGGCGACGCCGCCGGCGCCGATCTCGCGCACCGCGATCAGCGCCATCGTCACGTAGAGGGCGCCGAGCAGGCCGCCGAGCAGGTAGACCGGGGCGACGTCGGCTGCGGAGCGGACGTTGCCGATCTGGCCCGAGAGGCCGACGATCAGCGCCAGCGCCAGGGTGCCGACCAGGAAGCTGACCAGCGCCGCCGGCAGGCTGCCGGTCGCCCGGCCGAGGCCCGCGTTGACCGCGGGCTGCATCGCGATCAGGCCGCCCACCGCGGCGGTCAGCAGTACGGCGACACCCCGATCCATGCCCGGATCGTAGTCGCCCGCAGTCGTGATCATCGGGTGCCTCAGGGGTTTAGGTAGTTGCACCCCTTCAGCCGGCCGCCCCGACGGCCGATGACTGTCAAGGACCGCATGTCCCTCCCAGCCCGAACGCGACCGATCGCCCGCAGAGCGCTCTCGAAGCAGAGCGATGCGCGGCTCGTGAAGCTCCTGCGCGAGGGACATGAGGCGGCCTTCGAGGAGATCGTCGGCCGCTACCGGCATTCGCTCACCGCGTTCGCCGTGGCGTTCGTGCCGTTCCACCGCGCCGAGGACGTGGTCCAGGCGTCGCTGATCAAGGCGCACGAAGCGCTGCTTGCCGACGATCGTGAAGTCTCGCTGCGTGCCTGGCTGTTCACCATCGTCCGCAACCGAGCGCTCAACGCGATCCGCGACGACCCGGAGTGGCTCGAGCTCGACCCGAGCTACGACGGCGTTCCCCAGCCTGCCGCGATCGCCGAGCAGAACGAGGAGCTTCATCGACTGGTCGAGGCGATCTGCGCGCTCCCTGAGGCGCAGCGCGCGGCACTGGTCGGACGTGCGATCCAAGGCGAGGGTCACGCCGAGCTGGCCGCCGATCTCGGGACCACCGCGACCGCCGTCCGCGGTCTGATCTTCCGGGCGCGGACCACGCTGCGCAACGCGTTCGGTGCCGCGATCCCGCTGCCGCTGCTGCGATTGCTGATGGTCCGAGGGATCCGCGCTCGGCGCTGGAGCCGGCGCCGGCGCGACAGCGTTCGGAGGAGGCGCCAAGCTGGCGGCCGCGATATCCGCGACCGCCGTCGCGCTCGCCGGCGGCATCGCCCTCGAGGGA
Source organism: uncultured Solirubrobacterales bacterium (assembly GCA_963700785.1). GTDB lineage: Bacteria > Actinomycetota > Thermoleophilia > Solirubrobacterales > 70-9 > CAXMST01. The sequence continues at coordinate 62,856 of CAVOYZ010000012.1, read as the reverse complement.
TCTCAGCCCCGCGAAGGGTCGAACCAGGCGAGCGCGGCAGGAAAGGGGGCGGAGAGCGAGGCGCGGTCGACAGGGAAGGCAGCGGCCGGACCCCAGGTCGATCGTGTCCTGTACGCATCGGATGCGTTGGCCAGGGTCAGCCGCCGTGACTCCGACGGCCGCGACGCCGGACGCAGGGAATCCTCCGAGAAGCCAGGCCCGGACGACTCCAGTGGGCCGGGCAGTGGCGGTGACGACCACGGAGGCTCCTCGGGGAAGAGTCACGAGCAAGGCGAGGAAGACGGCAGCGGAAGCAGCGGACCCGGTGGCGGCAGCTCGGGCCCGGGCGGCGGCGACGACGGCCCGGTGGCCGCAGTGGATCGGGCGGTGGCCACAGTGGATCGGGCGGTGGCGGCAAGTCCGGTTCCAGCGGTGGCGGCCCCGAGGATCACGGCGGCGACAGGTCAGGGTCGAGCGGCGGTGACGACGGCGGCGAGGATAGCTCCGGCCCCGGAGACGGACGCGAAGGCGAGGAGCCCGAGGATCGTTCCGGTCCCGGCGGTGACTGAGTCGATTGCAGGTCCGCGTGATCCTGAGCGTTCGCTCGGGTTTAGGTACCGAACTCGCAGATAACCCAACTACCGGTGCCTCCCAGACGGAGCGGCGCCAACCGAAGAGGAGAAAGACAATGAAGGCACGAAGACTGATCATTGCGATGATCGCGCTCTGCTTCACGGCTCTCGCGGTGACCGGTTCGGCGACCGCCAAGGACCGCAACAACGACCGGATTCCCGACCGCTGGGAGAAGCGCTACAAGCTCTCGCTGAACAAGAAGCAGGGCCGGCGCGATCAGGACCGTGACGGTCTCAAGAACCGCGCCGAGTACAAGATCGAAGACCAGCCCGCGCAGCGCCGACAGCGACGGCGACGGTACCGATGACGGCGACGAGGGCGCCGGCACGGTCGCCAGCTACGACCCGGCGCACCGGTGAGCTCGTGATCAACCTGTTCGGCGGCGATACCGTCTCCGGCCTGGTCACCGACGAGACCGAGATCCGCTGCGGATGCAAGGGCACCGACGACGAGTACGAGGACGAGGACTCGGCCGACAACGCCTCGCCACGGAGGTAGCTCCGGATCCGGCGAGGACGACGACGATGGACGACGACTCCGGTTCCGGCCACGGCGACGACGATGACGATCGCTCTGGCCACAGCGACGATCGGCTCTGCTCGACCGACGAGCTGGTCGAGGGCGCCGTCGTCAGCGAGGCCGAGCTCGAGCTGACCGCGGATGGTCTCGTCTTCGACGAGGTCGAGCTGGTCAGGCGCGATCCGAGCCTCCGGAGGCTGACTCCGAGCGAGACCGCATCCGAGACGCACTCGCCGAGAGGGACGCCGACCGGCGTCCCTCTCGCGTCTGAACGGACTCGATCGTCCGATCAGCCGGCGGTCGAGCGGCGACCCTACTTACACGCGAGCCAGTCCGGGCCGGAGCCGATGTCGACGGCGAGCGGGGGATCGAGGTCGAAGGCCGCGATCATCTCGCTGCGGGCGAGATCGCCGACGGCCTCGGCCTCCGCCTCGGGACCCTCGAAGAGCAGCTCGTCGTGGATCTGCAGGACCAGCCGCGATTCGAGGTCGCCGTCGCGCAGCGCTCTGCTGCAGCGGATCATCGCCAGCTTGATGATGTCGGCGGCGGTGCCCTGGATCACGGTGTTGACCGCGAGCCGCTCGCCGAGCGAACGGGTCTGCGGGTTGCCGGAGCGAAGCTCGGGGATCAGCCTTCGCCTCCCCATCAGGGTCGTCACCTGGCCCTCCGACTTCGCCCGCTCGACGGTCTCGTCGATGAACCGCTTGACGCCCTCGAAGCGCTCGAAGTAGCGACTGATGTAGGCGCCGGCCTCCTTGACGTCGATCCCGAGCCGATCGGCGAGGCCGAAGGCGCTGAGCCCGTAGGCGATCCCGTAGTTGACCATCTTCGCCTTCGAGCGCTCGCCGACCGACACGGCCTCCGGGTCGGCGCCGATGATCCCGGCCGCGGTCGCCGAGTGCACGTCCTCGCCGGAGGCGAAGATCTCACGCAGCGCCGCGTCGCCGGAGATGTGGGCGAGGACCCGCAGCTCGACCTGGTTGTAATCACACGAGACCAGGACCCGGCCGGGCTCGGCGACGAAGCAGCCGCGGATCGGCCGGCCGAGGTCCGAGCGGATCGGGATGTTCTGGAGGTTCGGATTGGTCGACGAGAGGCGCCCGGTCGCCGCCCGGATCTGACTGAAGGTCGTGTGGATCCGCCCCGTCTCCGAGTTGATCAGCCCGGGCAGCGAGTCGAGATAGGTGTTCTTCAGCTTCGTCACCTCGCGCCAGCGTTCGACCTTGGCGACGATCTCGTGCTCGTCGCGGATCTGGGACAGGACCCGCGAGTCGGTCGAGTAGCCGGTCTTGCCGCGGCGCTTCCGGGTCAGGCCCAGCTCCTCGAACAGCACCTCGGCGAGCTGCTGCGGGCTGCCGATCGTGAACTCGTGGCCGGCCAGCTTCCAGATCTCGGCCTCGAGCGCCTCGGCCTCGCCGGCGAGAGAGTCGGAGATCCCCGCGAGTCGCTCGGTGTCGAGCTTCAGCCCCTCACGCTCCATCGCCGCCAGCACCTCGATCAGCGGCAGCTCGACCTCCCCCATCACCCGCTCGAGACCGAGCTCACCGAGCTTCGGCCGCTGGCGGGCGGCCAGCTCCCAGGCGAGCCTCGCGGCCTCGGCGCTGTCGGCACCCTGCTCCGCGCCGTCCAGCGACATCTGCCCGTCGTCGCCACCCGCCTCGGCCGCCACGGCGACGCCCTCGTCGGCGGCAAGCTCGTCGAGCTCGTAGGTGCGCCGGGCCGGATCGATCAGGTATGCGGCGACGATCGTGTCGTGGGCGAGCTCGAGCGAGCCGACCGGTGCGTTCGCGAGCAGCCCGTCCGGCCCGCCGCCGCCCAGAGCCTTGAAGTCGTGTGCCAGCAGCGGTCGTCCCGCAAGCGCGGCGGCGAGCTGATCGCGGCCGATCTCGCCCTCGAGCAGCGTCTCGCCGTCGAAGCCGCCCCAGCGGCCCCCCTCGTAGGCGATCGCGGCCTCGCCCGGCCCGAGCTCGTCGGGCAGCCCCTCGCGCGCTTCGATCTCGAGCTGACGCTCGACCCCCCGCGCGGGCACCGCCTCGTCCCAGTCCTCCTCGAGCCGCTGAATCACCTGCCGCAGCTCGAACTCGGCCGCGTAGTCGCGGAGCCCACTGCGGTCGACATCGGCCGCGATCACGTCGCCGAGATCGACCCCGACGTCGACGTCGAAGTGCATCGTCGCCAGGTCGCGTGAGATCCGCGCATCGTCGGCGTGGTTGGTGAGGTTCTCCTTCCGCTTCTTGCCGGAGATCTTGTCGATGTTGGCGAGCACCCCGTCGAGGTCGCCGTACTCCTGCAGGAGCGTCGCCGCGGTCTTCTCGCCGATCCCGGGGACCCCGGGGATGTTGTCCGAGCTGTCGCCCTTGAGACCGATCAGGTCGGGGACCGCCTCGGGGGGGACGCCCCAGCGGTCGATCACCGTCTCACGGTCGTAGATCTTGGTCTCGGTGACCCCCCGCGTGGTGCTCATCACCCTGACCCCGTCGCCGACCAGCTGGTAGGCGTCGCGGTCGCCGGAGACCACCATCACCGGGATCCCCTGCTGCTTCGCCTGCATCGCGAGGGTCGCGATCACGTCGTCGGCCTCCCAACCCTCGACCCGGACGTTGGTGAAGCCAAAGGCCTCGGCCAGCGGCGGCAGGTGCGGCCACTGCTCTTGGAGCAGGTCGGGCCTCGACTTGCGCTGCGCCTTGTACTCCGGGTAGACCTTCTCGCGGCCCGACATACCGGCGTCCCAGGCGACGACAACCGCCCTCGGCCGGTAGTCGGTCAGCGCCTTGACCATCATCGAGGCGAAGCCGTAGATCGCGTTGGTGGGGCGCCCGTCCGAGGTCGCCATCGACTCGGGCAGGGCGAAGAACGCCCGGTAGGCGAGGCTGTTGCCGTCGATCAGGAAGAGCTCGCGATCGCTGCCGCCGTTGTCGGTCTCCGGACCCTGCGCCATCGACGCGGATCATAGGCGCGTGACCTAGGCTGGCCGCCGATGAAGTGGACGCGGGTCAAGAGCCGCGACGTGATCGACATCCGTGGCGCCTCGCGAGGCTCGGCGCAAGGCGGCGGCCGCTCCCCGATCCCGATCCCGGGCGGAGTCGCCGGCCTCGGCGGCGGCGCCGGGCTGGTCGTCGTCCTCGTGATCGTCGCGATCAACGCCTTCAGCGGCGGCGGTGGCGGCTTCGACCTGCAGAGCGCCTTCGGCACCGGGACCGGCGCCCCGGGGGCCGGCAACCCGGCCCCGATCCCGCCCGCCGAGGACCCGCAGCGCGATCTCAAGGACTTCTCGACCTACGTCTTCAGCGACGCCCAGCAGACCTGGAGCCGGACCCTGGAGGGCGGGGGCTACGAGCGCGCCCAGCTGGTGCTCTACTCGGATGCGGTCAGCACCGAGGGCTGCGGAAGCGCCGACTCGGCCGTCGGGCCGTTCTACTGCCCGGCCGACGAACGCATCTATCTCGATCTCAGCTTCTACGACGACATGCGCCGCCAGCTCGGCGCGAGCGGCGAGTTCGCCTGGGCCTACGTGATCGCGCACGAGATGGGTCACCACGTCCAGCGGGTGACGGGGACCGCCGCCGAGGTCGACCGGCTCGCCGCCCAGAACCCCGGCGATGCGAACGAGCTCTCGGTCCGTCAGGAGCTGCAGGCCGACTGCTACGCCGGCGTCTGGGCGGCCACCGTGTTCGAGCAGGGAGCGCTCGAGGAGGGCGATCTCGAGCAGGCGTTCGCCGCGGCCGAGGCCGTCGGCGACGACCGCCTGCAGGCCCAGGCGGGCGGCCGCGTCAATCCGGACAGCTTCACGCACGGGACCTCCGAGCAGCGACGGCGCTGGTTCGAGGCCGGCTATGCGGCGGGCGAACCGGCCCGCTGCGACACCTTCAGTACCGACGACCTCTAGCCCCGGACTGAGCTTGGGCGGCCGCGGGCCCGCGACTATGATCCGCGGCTCGATGGCCTCGGTCAGCGCACAGTTCTCGGTCACCGTTCGCGTCGAGCTCGACGCGCGCAACGAACCGCTCGGTCAGATCACGGCCGCGATCGCGGAGGCCGGCGGCGCGCTGCAGTCGGTCGACCTCGTCCCCGGCGCCGGCGCTGAGGGCAGGCGCCTGCGGGAGTTCACGATCGACGCCCGCGACCCCGAGCACTGGGAGCAGATCCTGCGGGCGATCGGCTCGACCCGGGGGGCGAAGGTGGTCGACTACACCGACCGCACCTTCGCGATGCACCGCGGCGGCAAGATCGAGCAGCACAACAAGTACCCGCTGAAGACCCGCGACGACCTTTCGATGGCCTACACGCCCGGCGTCGCCAGGGTCTGCACCGAGATCTCGCAGGACCGCGCCAAGGCGTTCGAGTTCACGATCAAGAAGAACACGGTGGCCGTGGTCAGCGACGGCAGCGCAGTGCTCGGGCTCGGCGACATCGGCCCGGAGGCGGCGATGCCCGTGATGGAGGGCAAGGCGATGCTGTTCAAGGAGTTCGCGGACGTCGACGCCTTCCCGATCTGCCTCTCCAGCAATGACCCCGAGCAGATCATCCAGACGGTGAAGCTGATCGCACCGACCTTCGGCGGCGTCAACCTCGAGGACATCTCGGCTCCGCGCTGCTTCGAGATCGAGGAGCGGCTGCGTGAGGAGCTCGACATCCCGGTCTTCCACGACGACCAGCACGGCACCGCGGTGGTGATGATGGCGGCGCTGTTCAACGCGCTGAAGATCGTCGGCAAGCCGATCGAGTCGCTGAACGTGGTGATGGTCGGCCTCGGCGCGGCGGGGATCGCCTGCACGAAGATGATGCTCGCCTGCGGCGTCACCAACATCGTCGGCTGCGATCGGAGCGGCGCCGTCTCGACCGAGCGCGGCGACTACCAGTCGGGCGAGATCTCGGGGATGAAGCGGTGGTTCGCCGAGATCTCGAACCCGAACAAGCTCGCCGGTGGCCCGAACGAGGTGCTCGAGGGCGCCGACCTGTTCATCGGCCTCTCCGGCCCGGGCCTGATCGAAGCGAAGGCGCTGGGCAGCATGGCCGACGACGCGATCGTCTTCGCGATGGCCAACCCGACCCCCGAGGTGATGCCGGAGGATGCCGAGCCATTCGTGAGGATCATGGCCACCGGTCGCTCCGACTACCCGAACCAGATCAACAACGTGCTCTGCTTTCCCGGGATCTTCCGCGGGAGCGCTGGATGCGGGCGCACCGCGGATCACCGAGGAGATGAAGCTCGCTGCGGCGCACGGGATCGCCGAGGTTGTTACGGCCGACGACCTCAACGAGGACTACATCATCCCCAGCGTCTTCAACCGCGACGTGGCCCCGACCGTCGCCAAGGCGGTGGTCGAGGAGGCGAAGAGCGCCGGGCTCGCGCGGGTCAGCGACGCGACCGGCACCTTCGCCACCGTGACCTGAACCGGGCGCTTCCCGTGAACGCTTACGGGGGACCGGGGCCGCCCAACCGTTCACTCCCTCGGCCTCGGCTAGGGTTCCGCTCCGTTCACGAGCAGGAGGCAGACGAGATGCGCGTTCTAATCACCGGGGCGACCGGGGCCATTGGCCGAGTGGTCTGCGACGCGCTGTTGGCGCGCGGCGACGAGGTGATCGGCCTGACCCGGGACCCCGAAGCGGCGCGACAGACGAACCCGACCGTCAAGTGGCATGCCTGGAGCCCGACCTCCGAGCGGCCGCCGGGCGAGGCCCTGGCCGACGTCGACGGGGTTATCAACCTGGTCGGCGAGCCGATCAACCAGCGCTGGACCGACGACGTCAAGGAGCGGATCCTCGCCTCGCGGGAGACGGCGACGCACAACCTCGTCCAGGCGATGCTCACGGCCGAGCCGCGGCCGAGGGTCCTGGTCAGCCAGAGCGCCGTCGGCTACTACGGGGATCGCGGTGACGCGCTCGTCGATGAGGAGACCGGCCCCGGCGAGAGCTTCGACGCGGGCGTCTGCGTCGCCTGGGAGGCGGCGGCCAGGGAGATCGAGGGCCACGGCGTTCGACTGGTGATCATCCGCACCGGCCTCGTGCTCGACAAGGAGTCCGGCCTGCTCTCGGAGTTGCTGCTGCCGTTCAAGCTCGGCGTCGGTGGGCCCGTCGCCGGCGGCGCCAACTACATGCCCTGGATCAGCCTCGCCGACGAGGTGGGCATGCTGCTCTGGGCCCTCGACACCCCCAGCGCTGACGGCGTCTACAACGGCACCGCCCCCGAACCGGTGACGAACCGGGACTTCTCGAAGGCGCTCGGCAAGGCGCTCGGGCGACCGGCGGTCGTGCCGGTGCCGAAGTTCGCCGTGAAGCTGCGCCTCGGCAACGAGTTCGGCGAGGTGGCCACCGGAGGTCAGCGGGCGCTACCGCGCCGCGCCCTGGACGAGGGCTACAAGTTCCGCCACCCCGACATCGACTCGGCGCTGCGCGCAACGCTTGGCTGATCGGCCGAGCGCAGCTCAGGAGCTCGCGAACGAGGCGAGGCCCCGGGCGTCGATCGAGTAGGTGCCGAGTGCCGATTCGCGGTCGGCGGTGGCGAGCGCGGCCGCGGTCACGTCGCCGCGACTCAGGGGCTCGTCCGCGCGACCGATCGCGTCGAGCACCAGCGCCATCGCCTCGAAGCCGAGCTCCCGGTAGGCGCGGCTGCCACGGCCCGGCGGCGGACCGGCGGCGGCCTGCAGCGCCACCAGCGTGCGCTCGCCGGACGACTGGAACTCCGCGGGGACGTCGTTGCCGCCGGGCTCGGCCAGCAGCTCGGGCTCGACCGGGCCCGGCGAGATCTGCACCACCCCGGCCTCGTTGGTGATCGGCACCGAGACCCGGGTGGCGCCGGATGAGAGCTCGCCGAGGTAGGCGATCGCAGTCGAGTCCTCGGTCGCGGCCCGGGCGTTGGCCGCCACCCGCGCCTGCGTCCAGCCCGTCCCCCCCGGCGCCCGCTCGGTGTCGTCGAGCGCCTCGAGAGTCACGGCCACGCCGCCGGCCTCGCCGCCGGCCGCGATCAGCGCCTCGCGCGCACCGGCCGCGAGCTGGCGACCGTCGTTGGCCTGCGCGCCGCGCAGCGGCGCGCTCAGATACACGGTGAGCTCGGAATCGCCCTGGACGGTGCCGCCGCAACCGACGATCGTCAGGACGAGAGCGAGGCTGAACAGCCGGCCGAGCTGCTCTCGGTGGGCGGCGACCCAGCGATAGCCGGCGTCGGTCACGGCCGGGAGCAGGGCGAGCAGCGCGGCCGGCAGCCGCCCACCCGGCAGCAGTCGCAGCAGCGGCGGGCCGGCGGCGCCGGCCGAGAGCACCGCCCCGTCGGCGGGCACCAGGTGCCACGAGTCGAGCCGTCGCCCGGGCGGGATCTGCTCGAGCAGCCGATCCCCCTCGTCGGTCTGAATCGGGACGGCACGCAGCCGGCCGGCACGGTCCCAGCGCATGATGCGATCGAGCATCCGGGTGCAGAATCCGCACTCGGAGTCGTAGAGGATCGCGTGGTCCGGAGGTCGGGCCATGGACCGGATTATCCCCGCCGGCGGGCGTCGGTCGTTTAGGGTGCGGGTGATGAGGATCGGAGTGCTGACAGCCGGCGGCGACTGCCCGGGCCTGAACGCCGCGATCCGGGCCGTCGCCCGCTCGGCGATCAGCGCCGGCGACGAGGCGATCGGGATCATGCGCGGCTTCCAGGGGCTGGCCGAACGCGACTACATGGCGCTCGACATGCGCGCCGTCGGCGGGATCGTCTCGCTCGGCGGAACGATCCTCCGTACCTCGAGCTTCGAGCCTGTCCGCGAGGGCGCCATCGATCTACTGCAGCAGGCGATCAAGGACGACTCGCTGGACGCGGTGGTGGCGATCGGCGGCGAACACACGATGTGGATGGTCAGCGAGCTGCACGAGCAGTACGGGATGCCGCTGATCGGCGTCCCGAAGACGATCGACAACGACGTCGTCGGCACCGACTACACCTTTGGCTTCGACACGGCGGTGCACGTCGTCTGCGAGGCAATCGACCGGCTGCACACGACCGCGGCCTCCCACGACCGGGTGATGGTGGTCGAGGTGATGGGCCGCAACGTCGGCTGGATCGCACTGCACGGGGGCATTGCCGGCGGTGCCGACGGGATCGTGATCCCGGAGGTGGAGACGACCTGCGAGGAGATCGCCGACGCGATCCGGCTGCGACACGAGCGCGGCAAGGACTCGTCGATCATCGTCGTCGCCGAGGGGGCGAAGCTGGCCTTCCGCGGCGGCGAGCGCGAGCAGGTGACGATCTCGCAGGGGGCCGACGAATACGGCTATCCGAAGCTGGGCGGGATCGGCCCGGTGCTGGCCAAGGAGCTCGAGTTGCTGACGGGATACGAGGCGCGCAGCGTGGTTCTCGGCCACATCCAGCGCGGCGGCAGTCCGACCGCGCGCGACCGCGTGCTGGCCACCCGATACGGGGCGATGGCCTTCCGGATGGCCAAGGCGCACCAGTTCGGCCGGATGGCCGCCCTCCACGGCGACGAGGTGTCCTCGGTCGACATCTCGGAGGTCGAGGGAGTCAAGCCGGTCGATCTCGAGCTGCTCGAGATCGCCCAGCGCTTCTTCACCTGAACGGCGACCCGGGACGCGTTCCCGGGTTCAGAGCTTCGAGGCCGGCCCCCGGGCCCAATCGATGATCGACGACGAGGCGCGAAGCGCCACGCCGGTCAAGAGAACCAGCAGGAAGATCATCACACCGATGGTGCCGCCAAGGTCGAATCCGATCGCCAGCAGGAAGAGGACCAGGCCGATCACGGTGAACACCAGAAGCTGCATGGGCGGCAATCTAACAGCGCCGGCGCCGGCGGGGCCGCCGAGCGTCTCCGGACGGGCTCAGCGGGAGGCCGCTCCCGCCGCGAGCTGCTCCCGCGCCTGGCGCAGGAAGCTGCCGACCGACGCGGCCGCCGCGGCCGGACTGCCGGCCTCGGCCACCTCGCGCACCAGACGACTGCCGACGATCACGCCGTCCGCGAAGCGGCCGATCTCGGCCGCGCGCTCGGGGGTGCCGATCCCGAAGCCGACCGCTGCGGGCACGCTCGACTCCTCCCGCACCGCGGTGACCAGCTCGGTGAGCTCCTCGGGCAGCGCCTCGCGCTCGCCGGTGACGCCGGTCAGCGAGACCACGTAGCTGAAGCCGGTTGCCTCGGCGAGCAGCCGCCGGCGCCTCCCGGCCGGGGTGGTGGGCGCCACGAACGGAATCAGTGCGAGCCCGCGGCGAGCCATCGCCGGCGGTAGCTCCGCGTCCTCGCCCGGGGGCAGGTCGGGGATGATCGCGCCGCAGGCCCCGGCCCCGAGCAGCGCCTCGGCGAAGCCCTCGGCGCCGCGTGCCAGCGCCATGTTCGCGTAGACCATCGGCAGGACCGGCAGGCGGTCGGCGAGCCCGGCGCAGATCCCGAGGACGTCATCGAGGCTGACGCCGGACTCGAGCGCGGCGGTCGCCGCGGCGTGAATCACCGGCCCGTCGGCGAGCGGATCCGAGTAGGGCACGCCGAGCTCGATCAGATCGGCGCCCCCGTCGGCATAGGCCTCGGCGACGACCCGCGAGGTCTCGAGGTCGGGAAAGCCGCCCATCAGATAGGGCATCAGCGCGGCGCGGCCCTCGGCGCGCGCAGCGTCGAAGGAGGCGGCGATCCGCTCGATCCCGCTCGGGCGGGCCTCAGCCATCGGCGGACCGTCCCCCGAGCTGCGCCAGCACCTCGTCGAGGTCCTTGTCGCCGCGACCCGAGAGCGTCAGCAGATCGACGCCTCCGGGCGCGGCGCCGTCGGCCAGCAGCCAGGCGATCGCGTGGCTGGGCTCGAGCGCCGGCACGATCCCCTCGAGCCGGGACAGCTCTGCGAACGCCGCGAGCGCAGCCTCGTCGGTGACCGCCTCGTACCGGGCCCGGCCGCTGTCGCGAAGTTGGGCGTGCTCCGGGCCGACGCCCGGGTAGTCGAGTCCGGCGGAGATCGAGTGCGCCTCGAGGATCTGGCCGTCGTCGTCGGCGATCACCGAGGACAGGGCCCCGTGCAGCACGCCGGTGCGGCCCGCCGTCAGGGACGCGCCATGGCGCCGATCGAGTCCCTCACCGGCAGCCTCGACGCCGATCAGCTCGACCGCGTCGTCGAGGAACGCCGCGAAGGTGCCGATCGCGTTCGACCCGCCACCGACGCAGGCGATGACCCGCTCGGGCAGTGCTCCCTCCGCCGCGAGGATCTGGGCCCTGGCCTCGTCCCCGATCACGCGTTGCAGGTCCCTGACGAGCGCCGGGTAAGGAGCCGGGCCGACCGCCGAGCCGATGATGTAGTGCGTGTCGCCGACGTTGGCCACCCAGTCGCGGATCGCGGCGCTGACCGCCTCCTTCAGGGTCCGGGCGCCGGCCTCGACCGGCGCGACCGTGGCTCCCATCAACTCCATGCGCTCGACGTTGGGGCGCTGGCGGCGCATGTCCTCGGTGCCCATGTAGACGACGCACTCGAGCCCGAGCCGCGCGCAGGCCGTGGCGGTCGCGACCCCGTGCTGACCCGCCCCGGTCTCGGCGATGATCCGCCGCTTGCCCATCCGCTCGGCGAGCAGCGCCTGACCGACGGCGTTGTTGATCTTGTGGGCGCCGGTGTGAGCGAGGTCCTCGCGCTTCAGGTAGACCCGACGACCGACCTGCTCCGAGAGCCGCTCCGCGCGATAGAGCGGGGTCGGCCGGCCGACGAAGTCGCGGAGCAGCAGGTCGAGCCGCGATCGGTACTCGTCGTCCTCCCGGGCCTCGATGAACGCCTCGGTGAGCTGATCGAGCGCGGCGATCAGGACCTCGGGCACGTAGCGGCCGCCGTAGGGGCCAAAGCGACCCTCGACGCCGGTCGCGGGGGCGACCGTCCGGTTGCGGGGCGCGGGACTCACGCGGTGGTCGGCTCCGCGTCGGGATCGCCGGCATCGGAAAACGTGTCCATCGCCGGGCCGGCGGCGTTGGCGGCGTCGATGAACCGGACGATCAGGTCGTGATCCTTGACCCCGGCCGCCCCGTCCTCGACCCCGCCGGCGACGTCGACCGCCCAGGGCGTCGTGACCTCGATCGCCTCGCCGACGTTCTCCGGCGTCAGGCCACCGGCGACGATCGTCGGGGTCGTCCCGCCCCGCGCCCGCAGCAGCTCCCAGTCGAAGCTCTCTCCGGTGCCGCCGTGGCTCCCGGGCCGGTAGGCGTCGAACAGGTGAAAGTCGGTGTGAAAGGCCGCCGCACCGCGGACCTCGGCCTGGCTCCGCAGCCGGAAGGACTTGATCACCCGGCAGCCGGTGCGCCTCGCGACCTCCGAGCAGAACGAGGGGCCCTCGTCGCCGTGGAGCTGGACCAGCGTCAGGCCGCAGCGGTCGGCGAGAGCGCCGATCCGCCCCAGCGAGGAGTTGACGAAGACCCCGGCGACCTCGGCGCGGCGCTTCATCGCAGCACCGATCAGCTCGGCCTCGCCCTCGTCGACGGATCGCGGGCTGGCGGCATGGAAGTTGAGCCCGATCGCCCAGGCGCCGGCGTGGACGGCGGCCTCGGCGTCCTGCAGGCGGGTGATGCCACAGATCTTGGTACGCATCGTCAGACAAGATCGCAGATAGGCGCGCGCTGCCGGCCGGCGCAGCTGCCGGGGCGCGGCGCTCGTGCAGCGAGCAGCGAATCCATCTAGCTTGAGGCGATGGCGGCGCCCGAGGACGACGGAAGCAACCGGACAGTCGGGCGCCGACTCACCCCATCTGCCCCCCGGCGACCGTGAGGCGAGCCTGACCCTGCTCGCCGACCAGATCGCGGCAGCGTGGAGATCGTTCGAGCGCCCGCGCCCGGCCGAGCCCGGGATCACGCCCGAGCTCGAGCGACGTCTGCGGGAGCCGCTGCCGGAGCGCCACTCCCCGGCCGATCAGGTTCTCGCGGAGGCGGCCCAGATACTCGACGGCAGCATCTCCCCCACGCGCCCGTTGTACCTCGGCTACATCGGCTCGACCGGGCTCGACGTCGGCGTCCTCGCAAACGCGCTGGCGGCGACCTACGACGTGAACCTCGCCGCGACGGCGCGGGCCGCCGATCTGGTCGAACGCCAGGCGCTCGAGTGGCTGGCCGAGTTCGTCGGCTACCCCCTTGCCGAGGGCGCCTTCACGTCGGGCGGAATGGTCTCGAACCTGAGCGCGGTGCTGGTCGCGCGCGAGCGGGCGCTTCCCGGCGCCCGGCGGCACGGGGTCGGAGCGGGGCGCCACGCCGTCTACTGCTCGCGGGAGGCTCATCACTCCGTGATCCGCGCGGTCGAGGCGGCCGGCCTGGGCTCGGAGTGCGTGCGCGTGCTCGGCATCGACGAACGGCGGCGGCTGCGCCCGGCCGAGCTTGCCGAGGCGATTGCGGACGACCGCCGGGCCGGCGTCGTCCCGGTCGCGGTGATCGCCAACGCGGGCACCACCCTGACCGGGGCGGTCGACCCGCTGGCCGAGATCGCCGAGGTCGCCGGGCGCGAGAACGTCTGGATGCACGTCGACGGCGCCTACGGGCTGCCGGCCGCCGCGAGCCGCAGCCATCGCGATCTGTTCGTCGGCCTCGAGCGGGCCGACTCGGTGACCGTCGACCTGCACAAGTGGCTGGGGGTGCAGAAGAGTTGCAGCGCCGTCCTGCTACGCCACCCCGGGGCCCTGGAGGCGAGCTTCGGCCATCAGGAGTCGTACCTGAGCCGCGAGGACGAGGCGGTGCCGAACGCGGTCGAGCGCACGCTCGAGTACTCGCGCCCGTTCCGCTCGCTGGCGCCGTGGGTCGCCTTCAGGGTCCACGGCGCCGGATCGTTCCGGGTCTGGATCGAGCACACGCTGACGCTCGCCGCGGAGCTCGCGGCGCGGGTGCGCGAGCACCCGCGGATGGAGCTGCTCGTCGAGCCGACCCTGTCGACGATCTGCTTTCGCCACCTGCCCGACCCGTCGAGCGGCGCCGACCTCGATCGACACAATGCCGTGCTCGCAGCCGCGATCCAGCGCGACGGCCGCGTCTTCCTCGCTCCCGCCGAGCTCGACGGGGCCACCTGCCTGCGCCTCTGCTTCGTCAACTTCAGGACCCGCACCCGCGACCTCGACCTGATCGTCGAGACCGTCGACGCCGTCGGGGCCGCGGCAGCCGGCGGCCCCGACTAGGGGTCGCGATCAGCCCCCCGACTGCGCCGGTCGGTCGGCGAGCTCGAGGCTGACGGTGCGGGTCTTGCCGTCGCGGAAGACCTCGAGCTCGATCCGATCACCCGGCTGCTTGCCGTTGACCGCGGCGATCACGTCGTCCATGCCGCTCACCTGCTCGCCGTCGATCGCGACGATCACGTCACCGCCGACCCGGAGCTGGCCACCGTCGACGTTCATCGTCGTGTCCCCGGCCTGGAGCCCGGCATCATCCGCCGGGCTGCCGGGCGTCACGTCCTGGATCAGCGCGCCCTCGTCGAACGGGAGGTTGATCGCGTCGGCGATCTGCGCCGTGAGATCGCCGCCGCTGACGCCGATGAAGGCGTGATCGGCCTGACCGTCGGCGAGGATCTGCTCGGTCACCGTCTTCGCCGTGTTGACCGGCACCGCGAAGCCGACGCCGACGTTGCCCTGGCCCCCGGCGGTCGCGATCTGGGAGTTGATCCCGATCACGCGACCGGCGGAATCGAACAGCGGGCCGCCGGAGTTGCCCGGGTTGATCGCCGCATCGGTCTGCAGCACGTTGGAGATCGTGAATCCGTTCGGGGAGCTGATCTCCCGCTGCAGGGCGGAGACGATGCCGGTCGTCACCGTCTGGTCGAGCCCGAACGGATTGCCGATCGCGACGACCGGGTCGCCGACCTTGGCATCGTCGGAGTCGGCGATCTGCAGCGGAGCGGCCCGGACCTTGCCGGCATCGACGCGCAGCACGGCGACGTCGGTCGAGGCATCGGCGCCGACGACCTCGGCATCGAGGGTGTCGCCGTCCTCGCCGAGCTTCACGGTCACGGCGCTGGCGCCGTCGACGACGTGAGCGTTGGTCAGGACCGTGCCCTTGTTGTCGATCAGAAATCCGGAGCCGGTGGCGGCGCCGCCGTTGCCCGAGGGGGGTCCGAACGGGCTGGTGGTGGCTGCGCCGCTCTGCTCGGCCTCGATGAACGCCACCGCCGGCCCGGCCTTCTCGAAGATCTGACCGGCGCTCAGCGCCTCTCCGTCTGCGACCGGCTCGGGGCTGGCGGTCGCCGTCACGGCTCGGGCCGTGGTCGCGGAGCTGGGCTCGGCCTCGATCCAGCCGGCGGCGATTGCGAGCCAGCCAAACAGTCCGACGACGAGGCCGCCGGCGATGCCGGCGCCCAGGGGCTTGCTGAAGGTCCTCTTGAGAGTGCTCATCACGGACGATCATCGGCGTCGCCGCTAAGTCGCTCCGAAACGGGCCCTGAAAGCCGTCTAAATGTTCGCCGGCCCCGGCCGCTATCGGCGGGCCGGGTTCAGCGTGCGGTCGGTCAGGTCGCTAGCGATCCTCGAGCAGGTGCTCGCGGGTCAGCTCCTCGTTCAGGGTCAGCTCGCGGACCAGCGCCTCGGGGTCCGAGGCCCGCATCAGGGCCTCGCCGATCAGCACGGCGTCGACCCCGATCCGCTCGAGCTCATCGAGCTGCTCGCGACGCGAATAGCCCGACTCGGAGACCACGGTCTTCCCGGCGGGGATGTCGGTGCACAGCCCATGGGTGGTTTCGAGGTCGGTCTCGAAGGTCCCCAGGTCGCGGTTGTTGATGCCGATCACGTCAGGATCGACCTCCAGCGCCCGCGCCAGGTCGTGCTCGTCGTGCACCTCGACCACGCAGTCGAGGTCGAGCGCCACGGTCTCCTCGTAGAACGAGCGCAGATCCTGATCGTCGAGGGCCGCGACGATCAACAGCACGGCGTCGGCTCCGGCGATGGCCGATTCCCAGAGCTGGTACGGATCGACGATGAAGTCCTTGCGCAGGATCGGCAGTCCGGAGGCCGCCCGGGCCTCGCGGAGGTCGTCGAGCGATCCGAAGAACTGGTGCGGCTCGGTCAGGACCGAGAGCGCGGCGGCGCCACCCTCCTCGTAGGCCGCAACGATCTCGGGGACCCTGGCGCCCGGCCGGATCTCGCCCGCCGAGGGCGACCCCCGCTTGACCTCCGCGATCAACGAGACACCGGGCCGCGCGAGCGCCTCCTTGAACGGGCGCGAGCCGCCCCGCGTGCCGAGCCGCGAGCGAAGCTCCTCCCCGGAGACCTCCGCTCGGCGACGGGCCACGTCCTCCCTGGTCGTCGCGAGGAGCTGATCGAGACTGCTCATCTTGCCCGCAGGCTACCGATCCGCCACCCGTCCAGCGGCCGGAGCTCACCCGCCCGCAAGCTCCCCGGTCAGCGCGATCAGGCGCTCCAGAACCTGGCCGGCGTCCCCCGAGTCGACGGCCCGCGCGGCGCTCTGCACGCCGGCCGCGACGTCGTCCGCCTCGTCGGCGACGTAGATCGTGGCGCCGGCATTGAGCAGGGCGACGTCGCGATGCGGGCCGGGCTCACCGGAGAGCACCGCCCGCGTGATGGCCGCGTTCTCGGACGGCTCACCGCCTGCGATCCGCTCGAGCGGCGCCTCCGCCAGACCAACCTCGTCGGCGCCGAGATGCCACTCCTCGGTGCCGCCGTTCCGCACCTCGATCACCCGGGTGGTGCCCGAGATCGTCAGCTCGTCGAGGCCGTCCTCGGCGGTGACGACCAGCGCGTGATCGCAGCCGAGGCCGGCCAATGCCTCCGCGATCGTCTCCTGGTAGTGGCGGTCGGCGACGCCGAGCAGCTGGCGGCCGGCTCCCGCCGGGTTGGTCAGCGGTCCGAGGAAGTTGAAGATCGTGCGCACGGCGAGCTCCTTGCGGACCGGGACCACGTGCTTCATCGCCGCGTGATGGGCGGGGGCGAACATGAAGCCGAAGCCGGTCTCCTCGATGCAGCGGGCGACCGCTGCCGGGGCGAGGTCGATCCGCACCCCGAGTGCCTCGAGCAGGTCCGCCGAGCCCGACTTCGAGGTGCTCGATCGGTTGCCGTGCTTGGCGACGGCGCAGCCCGCCCCGGCGGCGATCAGCGCCGCGGTGGTCGAGATGTTGAAGGTCGAGGGGCCACCCCCGGTCCCCGCGGTATCGACCAGGCCCTGGCTGTCGATCTCCACCGGAGTCGCCAGGCTGCGCATCGTCCGCGCCAGGCCGACCAGCTCGGGCACCGTCTCGCCCTTGGTACGGAGCGAGATCAGAAATGCCGCGGTCTCAACCTCGCTCGAACGACCCTCCATGATCTCGGCGAGGACCGCCGAGGCGTGATCGGCGGTCAGGTGCTCGCCGTCGGCGACGGCGTCGATCGCCCTGGTGAGTATCTCGTTCGGCATCGGCGCGGCAGCCTAGATGATCAGGCCGCCGCATCGACGACGTGGACGGGCGGCGGCCAGGGGCGCTCCTCGGCCACGATCCGGGCCGCGAACTCGCCTGCCGCCCGCCCGCGCAGGCGGAGGACCACCGCCGCGACATCGGGCGGCAGGTCGGGCGGCTGTGGCAGCCGGACCCCGTATCGCTCGGGCATCAATACGGCGGCAGAGAGCGCCGCGAAGGCGAGATCGGCGGCGCTGAAGCGCTCGCCGACCAGATAGCGCCGGCCGTCGGCGAGCCGCTCCTCGACCCGCTCGAAGGTCCGCTCGACGCTCGCCAGCGCCTCCTCGGCGGCACCGGGGCCGACGTTCATGAACAGCCGCAGGTAGAGCTTCAGCAGCGGTACGCCAAGCGGCAGCGCCCGCCGCTCCCAGTCGGGCATCGGCTCCGTGCCGAAGCGGGTCGGGATGTCGGTGTCGATCAGGCTCGCGTACATCCAGCGGCGGCCCTCGACCCCGAACACCTCGTCGAAGCCACGCTCGAGCTCGTCGATCTCGGCCCGGTCCTCGGGCCAGACGAGCCGGCGCTCCTCCGGCAGCCGCCGATCCGCCCAGCGGACGATCCGCGACGACTCGTTCAGCGAGCCCTCGGCCGTGACCAGGACCGGGACCTTGCGGCCCGCTCCGCTCCTGATCGCGACGATCCTGTGGACGATCTGGACGTGCGCCTCCTCCGCGTAGTCGATCGACGCCCGCTCCAGCGCCCAGCGGGCCTTCTCGCAGTAGTGGCTGATCGGGATCGTCAGCAGCCGTGGCGTCTCGACCTCGCTCATCGATCGCCACCGCCGCAGCCGTCGCGGAGAAAGGCCTCCAGGATCCGCTTGCCGTCCGGCGTCAGCACCGACTCGGGGTGGAACTGCACGCCCTCGGCCGGGAGCTCGCGATGCCGCACCGCCATCACGACGCCCTCGCAGGAGGCGCTCTGCTCGAGGCAGTCGGGGAGCTCGGGCGCGGCGACCAGCGAGTGGTAGCGACCGACCAGCAGCGGCTCGGGCAGCCCGGCGAAGATCGTCCGCCCGTCGTGGCTGATCAGGGCGTCCTTGCCGTGGACCGGCTCGCCGAGCAGGATCCGGCCGCCGAACGCCTGCACCATCGACTGGTGCCCGAGGCAGACGCCGAGGGTCGGAATCCCCGCCTCCGGAAAGCGGCGCGATGCCTCGACCGAGATCCCGGCCTCCGCGGGGACCCGCGGACCGGGCGAGATCACCAGCCGCTGATGACCGGCCTCGAGCAGCTCGCCGACCGTCGCGCGATCGTTGCGGACGACCTCGATCTCCGCCCCGAGCTCGCCGAGGTACTGGACGAGGTTGTAGGTGAACGAGTCGTAGTTGTCGATCACGAGGACGCGGGCCACGATCACTCCCAGTCCGGATGCTCAACCGCGAGCTCGATCGCGCTGAATACGGCCCGCGCCTTCTGCAGCGACTCTCGGTACTCGTAGTCCGGCTGCGCGTCGGCGACGGTGCCGCCGCCCGCCTGCACGTGCGCCTCGCCGTCCTTGACGACGACCGTGCGGATGTGGATCGCGGCGTCGAAGTCGCCGGTGAAGCTCAGATAGCCGATCGCGCCCCCGTACGAGCAGCGCTTGACCGTCTCCAGCTCGTCGATGATCTCCATCGCGCGCACCTTCGGCGCGCCGGAGAGGGTGCCCGCAGGCAGACACGAGCGCAGGACGTCCATCGCGCTGAGACCGTCGCGCAACCGGCCCGAGACCTGGCTGACGATGTGCAGCACGTGCGAGTAGGTCTCGACCACCATCAGCTCATCGACGTTGACACTGCCGTACTCGCTGACCCGGCCGAGGTCGTTGCGCCCGAGGTCGACCAGCATCACGTGCTCGGCTCGCTCCTTCGGATCGCTGAGCAGGCCCTCGGCCCGGCGGCGGTCCTCCTCCTCGTCGTTGCCGCGCGGATAGGTGCCGGCGATCGGCCGGGTCTCGACCCGGCGGCCGGTGACCCGGACCAGGGGCTCGGGCGAGGCACCGGCGATCTGGAAGTCGCCGAAGTCGAGGAAGTACATGTAGGGAGACGGGTTCACCGCCCGCAGGCCCCGGTAGATCGAGAACGGCTCGACCGGGCAGGGCCCGGAGAAGCGCTGTGACGGAACCACCTGGAAGGCGTCCCCCGCCCGCACGTACTCGACGATCCGGGCGACGGTCGCCTCGAACTGCTCGCGGGTGACGTTCGACCTGAAGCCCGAGCGGCAGCTCGTCCTCGGCCGGCTCGGGCGCCCGGCAGGCGCGCGGACCTCCGCCCGCGGTGGGCGCGGCGTCGGCTGCGCCAACCTCTCGCGCACGTCGGCGATCGCTTCGCGGGCGCGCTCGTAGGCGGCCTCGACCCCGCCCTCGGCCTCGTCGACGAACGCGTTGGCGATCACCGCCAGCTCGCGGCTGTTGTGATCGAAGACGATCATCGCCTCGGCGACGATCAACGCCAGGTCGGGAAGCCCGAGCGGATCGGGATTCGGCTCGCCGAGCGGCTCGACGGTTCGCACCAGGTCGTAGGCGAAGAGGCCGACGGCGCCGCCGGGGAACGGTGGCAGGCCCTCGACCTCGGCCAGCCTCATGGAGCCGATCCGCTCGGCGACCGCGGCGTAGGGATCGGGCGCTGGAGTGGTCGTCGTCGGCCCGGAGGCGGGGTCGAGCGCCGCCTCGCCGCGCCACTCGCGAAGCTCGCCGTCAACCCAGCGCAGGACCGCGTGCGGACGGACGCCGATGAACGAGTAGCGGCCCATGCGGCCGCCCTGCTCGGCGGACTCGAGCAGGAAGCTGGGACCGTCTCCGCGCAGCTTGAGGAAGGCGGAGACCGGCGTCTCCGCGTCCTCCACCCAGCGGTGGACGACCGGGATCACGTTCGCGTCGGCGGCCAGCCGGCGCGCCTGCTCGAGGTCGGGGCTCAGGTCGGCCGAGCCGGGCTTCACCGGTGCCTCATCGCCGCCGCGCGTTGAGGACCTCGAGCGCTTCCGAGAGCGGCAGCTCGCGCGAGATCAGCCCGACCTCGAGGTGGTAGAGCACGTCCGCCGCCTCCTCCGCGACCCGATCGTCGGACTCGGCCGCGATCGCCCGCGCCAGCTCATCAGCCTCCTCGCGGAGCTTCTCGCCGATCCGCTCCGGGCTCTCGAGCAGCTCGACCGTATAGGAGCCGTCGGGCCGCTCGAGCCGGCGAGCGCGCAGGGTCCGCTCGAGCGCCGGCAGCGCCTCTGACGGCAGCGGCGCGGGCTCACCCTCGACCGGAGGGGCATCCACCTCCCCCTCCGCCGAGCCCTCGACGTCACGGTAGAAGCAGCTCCGCTCCCCGGTGTGGCAGGCCGGACCCGCCGGCTCGACCAGCGCGACGAGCGCGTCGCCGTCGCAGTCGTAGCGCAGCTGCCGCACGCGCTGGACGTCCCCGGAGGTCTCCCCCTTGCGCCAGAGCTCGCCCCGCGAGCGGCTCCAGAAGTGCATCTCGCGCGTCTCGAGGGTCCGCCGCAGCGCCTCGGCGTTCATGTAGGCGAGCATCAGGACCTCGCCGGTGGCGGCGTCCTGGCTCACGCAGGGCACCAGGCCCTGCTCGTCGAAGCGAATCGCGTCCGTACTCATCGGGCGCGAAGTCTAGGCGCGGCCGGCGGCGACGGATCGCGGCTAGTCGATCCCGAGCCGGTCGAGCAGGCCCTCGTCGCGGCGCCATCGCTCGCGCACCTTGACCTGGAGGTCGAGGAAGACCCTCGCGTCGACGTCCCCCTCGAGCTCCTTGCGGGCGGCGCGCCCGATCGAGCGGATCATCTGACCGCCCTTGCCGACCAGGATCGCCTTCTGGGAGTCCGACTCCGCCCAGACGTCCGCCCGGATCTCGACCAGGCCGTCCTCGCGCTCGCTGACCTCGACCACCTCGACCTCGACCGCGTGCGGAAGCTCCTGGTAGGTGCGGCGCAGAATCTGCTCGCGGATCAACTCCGCCAGGTGCACGTCGCTGGGCTGATCGGAGCTGGTCCGCCGGCGGATAGAGCAACGGGCCCTCCGGCATCAGCTCGGCGAGCCGCTCGATCAGCGGCCCGACGCCGGTCCCCTCGCGGGCGCTGATCGGGAAGACCTCATCGACCACCTCGAGCTCGGCCGCGGCGGCGAGCACCTCGACGGTCTGCGGCTTGCTCAGGCGGTCGATCTTGTTGACGGCGCAGATCACGGTCGCGGTGGTGCGCGCGCCGAGCAGCGTCGTGGCGATGAATCGGTCGCCGGGCCCGATCCCCTGCTCGCCGTTGACGACCACCACGACCACGTCGGCGTCGGCCAGCTCGTGTTCGACCCGCGCCTGCATCCGCTCGGTCAGAACGTCACGGGGCTTCTGCACCCCGGGCAGGTCGATCAGAATCGCCTGCCAGGAATGATCCGGCGCCGTGGCCACGCCCCGGATCGCCCTCCTGGTGGTCTGCGGGCGGTCGCTCGTGATCGCGACCTTGGCGCCGACGATCGCGTTGACCAGCGTCGACTTGCCGACGTTCGGGCGCCCGGCGAGACCGACAAATCCGGCCCGCGTGGAGGGCGGATCCGGGGGCACCATCAGTCGAGCCACCAGCTGTAGGAGTACGAGCGCCAGCTGCCGCCCTCGCGCTCGTAGAAGCGATGCGCGTCGATCCGCCGCTCCCCGGAGTCGAGCTCGAGGTGGGTGGCGCGGCGCGAGCGCGCCCACTCCCTCGCCGCGGCGAGCAGCGCGGCGCCGATCCCGAGCGAGCGCTGCGCCGGGTCGACCGCCAGGTCCTCGATCCAGCAGCGGCGCCCGAAGCGAACCGAGTCGAGGTCGATATAGGCGGTGCAGAAGCCGACCAGTTCGCCGCCGGCGGCCTCCGCGACGAGGGCCAGCGCATCAGCGGCCGCGGCGGCCTCGAGCCAGCGCCCGCGGGCGGCGTCGGCGTCCCAGTCCCGGCGGAACGTCCCCGGGCGGGGCGAACAGCCACTCGTACATCTCGATCACCCGGGTCGCCTCATCCGCCCGTCCCGCCCGGATCTCGAAGGCCTCAGCCATCGGCGACCGTCGCCCGCAGTCGGTCGACCACGCTCGGCCTGCAGCTCGAGCATCTCGCCGTCGTCGGTCTCGTGGTCGAATCCGCAGAGATGGAGCACGCCGTGGACCGCCGCCTCGGTCAGGTCGGCGGTCTGGGCCGGGCAGATCACGACGTCGCCCAGCTCCCGGGGCCCGGCCGGCTGCGGCCCCGGGCCGTCGATCGGAAACGACAGCACATCGGTCGGCTCGTCCCGATCCCGGTGGATGCGGTTGAGCTCGCGGATCCGCGATTCGTCGACCAGCTCCAGCGCCAGATGTCCGTCGGCGACCCCGGCCGCGGCAAGCGCCGCCCGCACCGCGGGCCGGTGCTCGGCGGGGACGTCGTCGAGCTCGAGGCTCACTCCCGGGAGCCGCGCTCGGCGCGGTCGGAGTAGGCGCCGTAGGCGGCGACGATCCGCTGGACCAGCTCGTGACGGACCACGTCGGCGCTGCCGAAGCGGATGAACGTGAGATCGTCGAGGCCCTCGAGGATCTCGCCGACGACGATCAGGCCCGAGCGCTGATTGGCCGGAAGGTCGATCTGGGTGATATCCCCGGTGACGACCATCCGCGAGCCGAAGCCGAGCCGCGTCAGGAACATCTTCATCTGCTCGGGGCTCGTGTTCTGCGCCTCGTCGAGGATCACGAAGGAGTCGTTCAGCGTCCGCCCGCGCATGAACGCGAGCGGTGCCACCTCGATCACCCCGCGCTCGAAGTACTCGTTGACGCGCTCGGGGTCGAGCATGTCGTAGAGCGCGTCGAACAGCGGCCGCAGGTAGGGATCGACCTTGGCCTGGAGGTCTCCCGGCAGAAAGCCGAGCCGCTCGCCAGCCTCGACCGCCGGTCTCGTGAGGATGATCCGGCTGACCTCCCGCGCCTCGAGCGCCGCGACCGCCATCGCCACCGCGAGGAAGGTCTTGCCGGTGCCGGCGGGCCCGACCCCGAAGGTGATCGTGTGCTCGCGGATCGAGTCGACGTAGCGCTTCTGGTTCGGCGTCCGCGGGGCGATCTTCGTCCCGCGGTGGCGCCAGACCGCGTCGCCGAGCATCGCCGCGGGCTCGACCCCGTCCTCGATCGCGCCGCTGACCGAATCGACGGTGTGCGGCTCGAGGCCCTCCCCCCGCTCGATCAGCCCGATCAGCTCCTCGACCATCGACTGCCCGTCGCTCAGCGACTCCTCGTCGCCGTCGAGGGTGATCACGTTGCCGCGGAGATAGACGTCGCAGTCGAGCCGGTTCTCGAGCCGCCGGAGGACCGCATCGCCCGAGCCCGCAAGCTCGGCCGCGACCTCGTTCTCGATCGTCAGCTGCCTACGCGCCAAGCTGCTCCCGGACCAGCGCGCTGACGCGGTTGCCGTCGGCGCGGCCCTTGACCTTCGGCATCACCATGCCCATCACCCGGCCCATGTCCTGGATCGAGGTCGCGCCCGACTGCTCGACTGCCTCCTCGACCAGGGCCGCGAGCTCGGCGTCCGACAGCTGCTCGGGAAGATAGGCCTCGATCAGCGCGACCTCGAGCCGCTCGGCCTCGGCCTGATCGCCGCGGTCGGCGGCGGCGTAGGCCTCGGCGGCCTCGAGTCGCTTCTTGCGCTCCCGCTGGAGCACCGCGACGGCGTCGGCGTCGCCCTCCTTGGCGGCCTTCTGGACCTCGCTCGCGATCAGGCGCAGCGCGACCGTCCGGTCCTTCTCACCGGCCCTCATCGCCGCCTTGGTGTCCTCCTGGATCTGATCGAGGATCGAGTCGCCATTGGGGAAATGTAGCCTGCGGCGCCCGCTGGAGTCCGCCGCTCACGAGATCTCGACGTGCTCGATCTCGCCCAGCGGCATCTGCAGGAACCGGGTCCCGAGCTCGTGGAAGCCGGCGACGTCACCGGTGCAGAGAAAGCGGTAGGCGCCCTCCTCTCCGCGGTGCCGGGACTCGAGCCCGCGCGCCTCGAGCCTGCGTTGCGCCTCGGCCGCGATCGCGTGCCCGGCCGTGACCAGGCGCACGTCGCGACCGAGAATCCGCTGCAGCATCGGCGCGATCAGCGGGTAGTGGGTGCAGCCGAGGATCAGGGTGTCGACCTGAGCCTGCTTCAACGGCGCGCAGTAGCTGCGCACGGTCTCGACCATCCGCTCGTCGAACGGAAAGCCGTTCTGGATGATCGGCGCCAGGTGGTGGGCGGCGACCTCGGTCACCTCGAGGCCGCGTCCGACGTCCTGCAGGGCCCGCCTGTAGGCCCCGCCCTCGACGGTCGCCGGCGTCGCCAGCACCCCGACCCTGCCCCGCTCGGAGATCGAGGCGGCGATCTCCGCCTCGGGTCCGATCACGGTTATCACCTCGACCCCGAATCCGTCGGCGATCTCGCGCGCGAGGTCGGCCGCGGCGGAGGTCGCCGAGTTGCAGGCCACGATCAGGAGCTTCGCGCCGCGGCCGAGCAGGTAGCGGGTGTTGCGGCCGACCAGCTCCCGGAGCTCGGCCACCGTCTTCGTCCCGTACGGGAAGTTGGCGCTGTCGCCGAGGTAGAGGAAGTCCTCCTCGGGGAGCGAGACCAGGCACTCGTGCAGGACCGTGAGCCCGCCGACACCGGAGTCGAAGACGGCGATCGGCAGGGAGTTCGGTGCGCTCATCGCGACAATCTTTGCGCCCGGCCGCCCCTGACGGCGGCACCCGGTCCCGCTCGGGTCGCGGCTTCCCTAGAGGAAGGGCTTGGCGGTCATCACGTAGATCGTCAGGATGATCAGGATCCCCGCGAAGGTGCCGACCTGGCCCACTTGCCTGTTGAGCGCCTGGAACTCGGCCGAGAGCTGGACCTCCCCGTCGCCCGCAGCGGCGATGTCCCGCTCGGCGAGCTCGACCAGCCGTTTGGTCTTCGGTGTGAAGTAGGCACCAGAGAGCCCACCGATGATGATCACGACCAGCAGGCCCCAGGAGATGTAGAAGTCGCCGAGGCCCCAGGCCGGACTGTCGGCGACCAGGTAGAGGCCGGCCGCGAGCAGCACGACCAGCATCAACAGCGCGATTCGATCCCAGGTGACGATCCCCCGCCCGACCGCCGGCAGCGCCCGCGGGTCGGTTCGCTCGGCGACTGCCAGAAAGACCGGGTAGGCGAAGGTAGGGCCGAAGGCGAGGACGACCGCAAGGATGTGGAAGAAGAGGATGACGTCGTAGAAGGTGACCGCTGTGAGCATGGCGGCAATATATCCGCGCCCGAGGCGGTTTCACGCGACCGGGCCGGTCGAGGCAGAGCCGGGTCGATCAGCTCCGCTGTTGATCCAGCAGCCGCAGAGCCGCCCAGTCGCCGCGCCCGCGCTCCCCGACGACCTCGTAGCCGTGGACGCCGAACCCCTCCGCGACCTGCTCTCGCTCGGAGGCGAGCAGACCGCTCAGCACGAGCGCGCGAGGGCGCGGCCCGGGCGCGAGCGAATCGGCCACCGCGACGAGCAGCGGGGCGGTCAGGTTGGCCAGCCAGAGCGAGGCACCGGGCGCGGGCCGCTCGCGGAGGTTGAGCCGCTCGACGCTCACCTCGACCCGGTTCAGCGCCGCGTTCGCGGTCGCCGCCTCGACCGCGGGCACCTCGTGGTCGAAGGCTCGAACCGGGCGATAGCCGAGCTTCGCCGCCGCGATCGCAAGCACCCCCGAGCCGGTGCCGAGGTCGCAGACGTCTCCGCGCCGGTCATCGCCGTCAGACTGCTCGAGCAGCAGCTCCAGGGACATCGCGGTGGTCGCGTGGGCGCCGGTGCCGAAGGCCCGGCCCGGGTCGATCACGATCTCGACCGGGGGGGCGTCCGTCGTCGGATCGTCACCCACGCCCGGCTCCCAGGACGGTCGCACCACCAGCCGCTGTCCGACCCAGACCGGCTCGTGGAAGTCGCGCCAGCGGTCGGCCCAGTCGTCGGGGATCTCCGTCGTCTCGATCTCGACCAGGCCGTCGCCGGCCGCGACCTCGATCTCGGGGAGCTCCGGCAGCTCCCCCGGTGGCCCGTAGATCGCGTACTCGACGTAGCCCTCCCCCCTCTCCTCCTCGACCCCGCCGGGAACCAGCTCGACCAGCTCGGCCAGCACCCGCTCGGCCAACAGCGGCTCGCAGCGAACCGCGAGCCGGATCAACGGAACGCCCGGCGGACCCGCTCGAACAGCCCGGGGCGGGCGGCCGTCGGCTCGTTGTCCGGCCCGAGCGACAGATCGAGCCGCTCGGCGAGCTCACGCTGCTCCTCGTCGAGGTTGACCGGGGTGGCGAGCTTGACGACCACGTGCAGGCTGCCGCGGCCCGACCGGTTGAGCGCCGGGAGGCCCTGCCCGCGCAGCTCGATCGAGTCACCCTGCTGAGCGCCGGGCTCGATCTCGACCTCTTGCTCGCCCTCGAGCGTCGGCACCGTGATTCGCGCGCCCAGCATCGCAGTCGTGACCGGGATCTCGGCGACGGTCATCAGGTCCCGGCCCTCGCGGTGGAAGTCGTCGCTGGCCGCGACCGCAACCTCGACGTAGAGGTCGCCGCTGCGCCCGCCGGCACCACCCTGATGTCCGGCGCCGCTGATCCGGATCCGCTGGCCGTGCTCGATGCCGGCCGGGATCTCGACCTCCCAGCTGCGGCCGGCCGGCACTCGTCCCTCACCGCCACAGCTCTCGCAGGGGCTCTCGGCCGACTTCCCGGCCCCGCCACAGGTCGGACAGGCCCCGGTCCGCATCATCTGCCCGAACGGGGTCCGCGAGACCTGCCGGACCTGGCCGGCACCACCGCAGGTATCGCAGGTGACGATCGGCGTGCCCGGCTCAGCGCCGTTGCCGTGGCAGTGCTCGCAGGCCGAGACGGCCTCGAACTCGACCTCTCGCGTGGTCCCGGTCACCACCTCGGCCAGCGTCACCTCGACCGAGACGGCGACATCGCCTCCCCCGGCCCCGGCCCGCCCGCCCTCGCCGAACAGGTCGCCGAAGCCGCCGCCGCCGCCGAAGAAGGCGTCGAAGATGTCCTGGACCGAGCCGAAGCCGCCGGTCGAGGACTGATAGCCGCCCGAGCGCAGCCCCTCGTGACCGAAGGCATCGTAGGTTCGGCGGCGCTCCGGGTCGGAGAGGACCTCGTACGCCTCGGCCGCCTCCTTGAACCGCGCCTCCGCCTCGGGATCCTCGGTGTTGACGTCGGGATGGAGCTCGCGGGCCAGCCGCCGGAAGGCCTGCTTGATCTCCGCCCCGTCGGCGCTCCGGTCGACCCCCAGCACCTCGTAGTAGTCGCGTGCCAAGAGCCGCCGCCTAGCCCTCGTAGACGGTCGCGAAGAACCGGCTCAGCTCGCCGGCGGCGACTTGGACGGAGTCGATCGCGCGGGCGTAGTCCATCCGCAGCGGCCCGACCACGCCGACCGCCCCGAGCGTCCGGTAGCCGAGCCCGTAGGGCGCGCTGACGAGGCTCACCGAGCGCAGCGCGGGCTCGGGGTTCTCGTCGCCGATGCAGAGGAAGACCGACTGCTCGCGGAGGGCCGAGCGCAGGACCCTGAGCACGCTGACGCGACCCTCGAGCGCCCGCACGACCCCCTCCGGCTCAGGGATGTCGGCGGCGTGCGACTCGGACAGCAGGCGCGCCGTGCCGTCCATGTAGAGCCGCTCGGGGGAGCCCTCGCCGAGCTCGACGAGCGCGTTGCCGATCGCCGCCAGGAACTCGCGCTCGCTCGGGCCGAGCTCGGGGTCCTCGAGCTTCGGGAGCAGGCTGCGACCCCCCAGGGAGCTGCCGGCGAGGCGTTCGTTGAGGAACGAGGAGGCCCAGGCGACGAGACCGTGGTCGACCGGCGTGGCGAAGGTGAAGACCCGCTTCGAGACCTCGCCGTTGGAGGCGATCGCGACGACAGCGACGACCCGCGGCTGCA
The DNA here is from genome assembly GCA_963700785.1 of uncultured Solirubrobacterales bacterium. GTDB lineage: Bacteria > Actinomycetota > Thermoleophilia > Solirubrobacterales > 70-9 > CAXMST01. Next base: position 34,533 of record CAVOYZ010000012.1, on the reverse strand, counting down.
GCAGCAACACCTCGACCCGGTGGATGGTCGCGGTGCTGGCCGGGGGCGCGGTGACCAGCGCCAGCAGGTCGTTGGCCCGGGCGAGCGCGGTCGTCGTCTCCCGCAGTGCCTCGTTGATCTCCCGTCGAACCTGCGAGAGCCCGAGGTCGGGCGAGATCGAGCCCGGCGCCGAGCCGCCCTCGACCTGCAGGAGCAGATCGGCGTAGCGGCGGTAGCCGGCGTCGGTCGGCACCCTGCCGGCGGACGTGTGCGGGTGGGTCAGGCAGCCCTCCCGCTCGAGCTCCGAGAGCTCGTGGCGGATCGTCGAGGCGCTCCACTCGACATCCTCCGCCTCGGCGATCGCCTTCGAGCTGACGGGGCTGCCCGTCTCCAGGTAGCGCTCGACGGCGAGCCGCAGAATCCGCTCTTGGCGCTCGGTGAGCATGACGATGATTCTAGGAGCGGGCCCGGCTCGGCCCGGCGCTCAGCGCAACTCGATCTCGGCGATGCCGTTGCGGATGATCCCGTTGTCGCCCTGGAAGGCCTCGGTCTCGATCGTGGCGCGACCGTCGGCGACCGAGCTCACCTCGCCGGTGACGACGATCTCCTGCTCGGGCAGGCCCATTCCACGGAACTGGACCGCGAGCCGCCGCAGCGAACGAGGGTCCCCGCCGGCCGCGCGGACCTGGGCGCGCGCCACCTGCGCCATCGAGTAGAGGCCGTGGAGGATGTTCTGCGGGAGGCCGACCTGCCTGGCCAGCTCCGGGTCGATGTGGATCGGGTTGAAGTCCCCGGAAGCGCCCGCGTAGCGATGCGGGAGGTACTTGTCCGGGGTCACTCGCAGCTCGGGGATCTGATCGCCGACGTGCAGCTCGCTCATCGCACCCTCCTGCCGCTAGACCCCGCGGACGATGTTCGTCCACGTGCCGCGAACGACCTCGTCGCCGTCCTGGTTGGTCGAGACGGACTCGAAGACGTAGAAGCCCTTGCCGTCCTTCTCGAAGATCTCGCTCACCCGCGCGCTCGTCGTGATCCGGTCGCCGGCGCAGACCGGCTCTCCCCAGATGAACTCCTGGCCGCCGTGGACCATGGTCGCGAAGTTGATCCCGACCTCGGGATCGAGGACCGCCGGCCCGAGGGCCGGGGCCGCGTAGACGACGGTGAACATCGGCGGCGCAACCACGTCCCGGAAGCCGGCCTCCAGAGCGGCGTCGCGGTCGTGGTAAACCGGGTTGTCCTCGCCGACCGCGCCCGCGTACTCACGGATCTTCTCGACCCCGACCTCGTAGGTCGTCGACGGGTACTCCTTGCCGACGGCTCCGGTCTCGACTGGCATGTCCGGATCCTAGCGGCGGACCGCCGCGACTCAGGACTCGCGCCGAACCTGTGAGCCGCCGGTGATCGTCTCGCTGCCGTCGTCGGCGAAGCGGACGAGCGCCTTGTTGCCGCCGTCGTAGTCGGGCGCCCAGAGCAGCAGCGTCGCCTCGCGGCGGTTGTCGGGGTCCGGGCCCACGGTGACCGGCTCGGAGGTCGGCTGATCGAGGCCGCGCCAGAGACGGATGAAGGGGTTCCCCTCCCACTCCTCGCCGATCGTCGAGGGCTGCCGGTGGCCGGGGTGGATGCGGGTCGCCGGATCGAGGCTCATCAGCTTGTCCATCACCGACGTCCGCAGGTCGTCGATGCCGGTGGCCCCCGGCGCGCCGGTCCCCCCGCAGGTTCCCTTGAACAGCACGTCCGCGGTCAGGCAGTCGCCGTCGTTGACCTTGAGCGCGAGGTGGTCGGCGCAGTGGCCGGGCGTGTGGATCGCCTCGAGCCGCAGGCCGGGCGTCTCGACCACGTCACCGTCACCGAGCGTCTCGGTCACCGCATCGACCTCGGCCGCGCAGAGCTCGTGGGCCCAGACGCCGACCCCGTAGCGCTCGGCCAGCGCCTCGACCCCGACGACGTGGTCGTAGTGGTGGTGGGTGAGCAGTATGTGGGTCACGTCGATGCCCTCGCGATCGGCGAACTCGACCAGCGGATCGGTCGCCCCGTTGGAGTCGACCAGCACGCCCTTGCCCGTCCCCGGGTCGGCGATCAGATAGGCGTTGGAGAGGAAGTTGCCCTCCTCCGCTCGGAGAATCATCATCGGGTTTCAGTCCTTTCCGCTCAGTTGAACTCGATCACGCTGCGGATCCCGTCCTGGGCCTCCATCAGCTCAAAGCCCCGGTTGACGTCATCGAGCGCGATCCGGTGGGAGATGAACGGATCGACGTCGATCTGCCCGTCGAGGTACAGGTCGACCAGCTTCGGCACACCGTCGCGGCCCTTGACGCCGCCGAACGACGAGCCCGCGACGCGACGCCCGGTGATCAGCAGGCGGGGGATCACATCCAGCGTCTCCCCCCTGCCGGCAACGCCTGCGACGGTGCACAGCCCCCAGCCCATTCGCGCCGACTCGACCGCCTGCCGCATCACAGCGACGCTGCCGGTCGCCTCGAAGGTGTAGTCGGCGCCGAAGCCGTCCGTCTCGGAGATGATCCAGTCGACGATCTGGGGACCTCCCCTGACCACCTCGGTCGCACCCTGGCCCTTGGCGAGCTCGAGCCGCTCGTCGGAGAGGTCGACGCAGATGATCCGCTCGGCCCCCTGGAGACGGGCGCCGGCGACGGCGCCGAGGCCGACCATGCCGGCGCCGAAGACCACGCAGGTCGAGCCGGCGCGGACCTTGGCGGTGTTGATCGCGGCCCCGAGCCCGGTCGACAGGCCGCAGGCGAACAGGCAGGCCCGGTCGAGCTCGGCCTCGGGGCTGACCTTCGCCAGCGCGATCTCGGGCATCACCGTGTACTCCGCGAAGGTCGAGGTTCCCATGAAGTGCCGGATCTCCTCGGCGCCACCGGGACGCTTGAGCCGGGTGGTGCCGTCGGGCAGGTAGCCCTTGTTCTGCTGCTCGCGGATCGCGAGGCAGAGGTTGGTGCGCTCGTCGAGGCAGTGCACGCATTCGCCGCACTGGGGCGAGAACAGGGTGACGACGTGATCGCCCTCGCTCAATAGCTCGACGCCGGCTCCGAGCTTCTCGACGACCCCCGCTCCCTCGTGCCCGAGGACGGTCGGGGCGTAGCCCGACGGGTCGACCCCGGAGGCGGTGTAGAGGTCGGTGTGGCAGACCCCGCAGGCCTCGAGCCGGACGAGCACCTCGCCCGGGCCGGGGTCGGTCAGCTCGACCTCCTTGACCTCCATCGGCTCGCCGAACTCCTCGAGCACCGCGGCTCGCATCCGCATACGCACCTACCTCCTTCGGTAATCGGGCCCGATCCTACGCGCCTCGCCCCATCGGAGCCTGACGGGCTAGCGGCTGCGGGCAGCCTTGATCTCGCGCTTGGTCGCCTCGACCGAGATCACGTAGCTCCGCTTGCCGGTCCGGCGGGCGAGGCCCTGCCGCTGCAGCCGCTTCATCGCCGTCGGGCAGCGCCCGCAGCGGGGGCCCGACTTGCAGCATCGCTTCTTCACCTTCACCTTGCGTGCGGATGCCGATCCCACTTCTGATCCGCTCAGCTCGAGGCGTCGTCGTCCACGAGCAGGCCCGCGACCGCCATCGCGACCGCGGCGAACGCCGCCCAGCCGCCGGAGACCCGGCGGCCGAGAGGGATCGTCGGGGTCGCCAGGGTCGCCCAGGAGTCGACCCCGTCGACGAGGATCCCGGCCGCCAGCCACGGCCTCGGGTCGCCGGAGCGGGCACCGTGAAGGCTGCCGAGCGCGTAGGCGACGTCGCGCCCGCCGACGGCTCTGACGAAGGCGCCGCTCTCGGGGGTGCCGGCGCCACGACCGAGCCAGCGGCGCGCGACCTCGACCGGAAGCACCAGCATCGCGACGCCGATCACCAGGCGGCCGACCGCGATCGCCGCGAGTATCCGGCTCGAGCTCATGCCGGTGAGCCTACATCGCTCGTCGCCTTGCCTGACGCAGCGCTGTGATCGAGCTCCTCGAGCCCCTCGCCGACCCAGCGGTCCATCCGCTGCCAGTGCTCGTAGAGCCACTCGGTCAGCGCCCGCTCGCCGCCGTCCCTCGGGATCTCCGAGGCCGGCACCCGCCAGATCTTCATCCTCACCGTCGCCCCGTTGAGGCCGCCGGCCCAGATGTCACTGACGTACTCGAAGCCGTCGAAGCCGACGTGCGCGAAGAACACGACATCGAAGTCGGGGGCCTCCTCGAGCAGCGCCAGCGGCCCGCCGAGCCGCGGCGGCAGCAGGTTGATCATCGTCTCCGCGAGCGGGGCGATATCGGGCTGCCGCTCGCGGATGATCTCCTTCGCCCGGGCGATCTTCTTCGAGGTGGCGCGGGTTCCCTCGGGATAGATCAGGATCGACTCCGCCGGCCCGACCTCGTGGGCGAGCTGTCTCAGCTTCGCGACCTCTGTCGCGGCGTCGCCGGACTCCCGCTGCACGAAATTGGTCGTGATCCAGCGCCCGCCGATATCGATCAGCGGCAGCGCCTCGAGCTCGCGCTTGACCACGTAGCGGATGCCGAGGCCGTGGGGGCCGGCGATCTGGGTGTCCCCGAGCACGTTGTCGATGATCGAGGCGTGGCGCATCATGATCAGCGCCCGCCCCTGAGCGGCCGCCTCGCCGCCCTCGATCTCGAACCTGATCCCGAACAGCACCCGGAGGCCGGCGAGCACCGCTCCGATCCACGCGGGCCGCAGCCGGTAGATGCCGCGGCGGCGGCGCATCGAGCCCTTGCCGAACGGACCTCCCGTCAGCAGGTATATGCCGGTCAGGGCGATCAGCGTCCAGATCTCGTTGAACAGGAACCACCAGAGGAACAGCACCAGCCGGACCCCGACCATCGGCTTGCCGCTGGTCAGCTTCAGGTAGAGGTCGACGACCAGGGCCCCGACGAGCAACAGCGGCAGCAGCGCGGTGACCACGACGAAGCCGAGGACCGAGAGCACGATCCCCCGGACACGGCGGAGCACCCGCTTGCCCCTCGGCCCCGGCGCCGGGAACAGCGGTCCTCTACCGATCTCACCGAGGCGCATGGCCCCGAGCCTAGAGGACCCGGCCCCGGCGCTCAGTCGTCGTCACCGATCTGCAGGACGGCCAGAAAGGCCTCCTGGGGAACCTCGACCTGGCCGACCTGCTTCATCCGCTTCTTGCCCTTCTTCTGCTTCTCGAGCAGCTTCCGCTTGCGGGTCACGTCGCCGCCGTAGAGCTTCGCGGTGACGTCCTTGCGCAGCGCCTTGACCGTCTCCCGGGCGAGGATGCGCGAGCCGACTGCAGCCTGGACCGGCACGTCGTAGAGCTGCCTGGGGATCGTCTTGCGCAACCGGCTGACCAGTCGCTTGCCCGCCTCGTAGGCCTTGTCCCTGTGAACGATGATCGAGAGCGCGTCGACCGTCTCGCCGGCCAGCAGCACGTCGAGCTTGACCAGGTCGCCGGCGCGGCGATCGATCGGCTCGTAGTCGAGTGACGCGTAGCCCCGGGTCGAGGACTTGAGCTGGTCGAAGAAGTCGAGCACGATCTCGCCGAGCGGGAGGTCGTAGCGGAGCTGCACCCGCTCGGGGCTCAGGTAGTGCATGTCGACGTGCGTGCCGCGGCGCTCCTGGCAGAGCTCCATGACAGCGCCGACGTGCTCGGTCGGGGTGATCACCGAGGCGCGGATGTAGGGCTCCTCGATCGACTCGATCGACCCCGGGTCCGGCATCTCGGTCGGGCTGTGCACCTCGAACTCCTCGCCGTCGGTCCTGTGGACCCAGTAGCGCACGGTCGGCGTGGTCGCGAGCAGGTCGAGGTCGTACTCGCGCTCGAGCCGCTCGCGGACGATGTCCATGTGCAGCAGGCCGAGGAAGCCACAGCGGAAGCCGAAGCCGAGCGCGTCCGAGGTCTCCGGCTCGTAGGAGAGCGCGGCGTCGTTGAGCGAGAGCTTGTCGAGCGCCTCGCGCAGGTCCTCGTAGCGATCGGTGTCGATCGGGAACAGACCGCAGAAGACGACCGGCTGCACCTCCCGGTAGCCGGGCAGCGCCTCGGTCGCGCCGTCGACGGCTGAGGTCAGCGTGTCGCCGACCCGCAGCTTGGCGAGGTCCTTGAGCCCGGTGATCACGTATCCGACCTCGCCCGCCGACATCGCCTCGGTCGGCGTCATCCGCGGGCGGAAGAAGCCGATCTCGTCGATCTCCGCCTCGGTCCCGGTCTGCATCGCCCGGATCGCGGAGCCCTTGCGGAAGCCGCCGTCGATCATTCGCACGTAGGCGACGACGCCGCGGTACTGGTCGAACTCCGAGTCGAAGATCAGCGCTCGCGGCGGCGCCTCGGGATCGCCCCGGGGCGGCGGTACCCGGGCGACGATCGCCTCGAGGACCCGGTCGACCCCCTCGCCGGTCTTGGCCGAGATCGGGATCGCGTCCTCGGCGTCTGTCCCGAGCAGATCGGCGATCTCGGCGGCGACGCGCTCCGGCTCGGCGCCGGGCAGATCGACCTTGTTCAGCACCGGGATCAGCTCGAGCCCGGCCTCGACCGCGGCGTAGGTGTTGGCGACCGTCTGCGCCTCGACACCCTGAGCCGCATCGACGACCAGCAGGGCGCCCTCGCAGGCGGCGAGGCTGCGCGACACCTCGTAGGAGAAGTCGACGTGCCCCGGCGTATCGATCAGGTGCAGGTGATAGGTGGTTCCGTCGAGCGCCGGGTACTCGACCCGGACCGCCTGCGCCTTGATCGTGATCCCCCGCTCGCGCTCGAGCTCCATCGAATCGAGGACCTGCTCGCGCATCTCACGCTGCGTGATCGAGCCGGTGATCTCGAGGATCCGGTCGGCGAGCGTCGACTTGCCGTGGTCGATGTGGGCGATGATCGAGAAGTTGCGGATCTGTTCCATCTTGAGAGCGTCGGGGCCGGGTTGATGCCCGGTCGGGCCGGGACTAGACTCGCACCGTGGCGCGAACGCGAGAGGTTAGGGGCAGGCGGACGGCGGGCCCGCTCCTGGTCGGGCTGCTGAGCGGCCTGGTCCTGGTCGTGCCGGGCGCCGGCGAGGCCGCCCCGGCGCCGGCGAAGTGCCTGGGCAAGGCGGTGACGATCACCCTGAACAGCCAGGGCAAGCCGATCAGCGACGCCAACGACCGCGTCACCGGCACCAACGGCGACGACGTGATCAACACCGGCGCCGGCAAGGACACGGTCGACGGCGGCAAGGGCGACGATCTGATCTGCACCTCCTCCGGCGGCGACCGGGTCACCGACAGCGCCGGAAACGATCGCTACGACACCGGGTCGAACGGCGACAAGGTCAGCGACGGGGCTGGCAACGATCGCTACGCGACGGGGGCCGGCGGCGACAAGGTCAGCGACGGCCCCGGCAACGATCAGTTCAGGACCGGGGGCGGCAAGGACAAGGTGAACGGCGACCGGGGCCGCAACCTGATCCGGACCGGCGGCGGCAACGACTACGTCTGGGGCGGCAGGGACGACGACCGCATCTTTGGCGGCGGCGGCGTCGACTACCTGGTCGGTTACTACGGCGACGACCTGATCAAGGCCGGCTCCGGCGACGACTACTCGCCGAAGATCCAGAAGAAGCAGCCGGGCAGGAACGGGCGTCTGGTCGGTGGGCCCGGCGACGACAAGATGTTCGGCGGCAAGGGCCGCGACCTGCTGCGCGGCAATGAGGGCGACGACAAGATGTACGGCGAGAACGACGACGACGACCTCGACGGCGGCGCCGACAAGGATCTCTGCTCCGGCGGCAGCGGCTACGACCGGGGCTCCGAGTGCGAGCAGCTGAAGGGGATCGACGACCCGAACTGGGCGCCGGTCGGGCGAATCGTCCTCGGCCTACGCCTCTCGGCCCCGCGGTAGGACGCCGAACGCATCGTTTCCCACGTCATATGTGGGAAACGGTGCTCTCGACCGGCGATCAGCCCGCCGGGCGGATCACGCGCAGGATCTGGCGCGCCTCGGGCACCCTGAGCGCGAGCACGACGGCGAAGTAGGCGAGCGCGCCGGCGGCAAGAGCGCCGCCGACGGAGATGATCTGACCGACCGTGCGGGTGCCGACGGCGCCGTCGAGGCCCGACCAGACGGCGTAGGCGACGCCGGCGAGCACGATCGACCCGAGCGTGATCCGCAGCGCGCCGTCGATCAGCGAGCCGATCTCGAGGCCGTTCAGCTCGCGCCGCAGGATCAGGCCCTGGGCGAAGACGCTGGCGCTGGTCGCAATCCCCGTCGCGGCGACGATGCCGCCGATCCCGAACGGCTTGTAGAGGAGCAGCGAGCCGAGCGCCGTCAGCACCAGGTTGATCATCGCGATCGAGGTCGGGATCCACGGCCGCTGCAGGCTGAAGAAGGTCCGGGTCATCAGCAAGAAGAGGCCGTTGAACGGCAGCGAGAAGGCGAACCAGAAGAGCGCCTCGCTGACCAGCTCGGTCTGGTTCGCGTCGAACTCGCCCCGCTGGTAGATCAGCTCGGTGATCGGCTCGCTGAGGACCAGGATCGCCGCCGCGGCCGGCATCAGGACGAGGATGATCATCCGCATCCCGTTCGCCATCGTCGAGCGCAGGCTGTCGTACTCGCGCCGGGCCGCGTAGCGGGCGAGCGTCGGGAAGATGACCGTCGCGACCGCGACCGAGAAGACCCCCTGCGGAAGCATGTAGAGGCGAAACGCCTTGTCGATCGCCGCCGGGGCGAAGTTGCCGAGCGGCTCACCCTCGATCGAGCCCTCGACGAGGGTCCCAAAGAAGCTGTTGATCGAGAGGTTGAAGTTGATCAGGCCGAGGCTGATCGTCACCGGCAGCATCAGGATCAGGACCTTCTTGACCAGCGGGCTGCGCCAGTCGAAGACGCGCTGCAGCCGGAACGGCGTGTTGCGCAGGTCCCAGGAGACGAGGGCCAGCTGCAGGACGGTGCCGACCAGGACGCCGATCGCGTAGGCGTAGATCTCGTCGCCCTCCGGGAAGGCGGGGGCGAGACCGACGAGCACCGCGATGATCGCCAGGTTCCAGAACAGCGGCGCGATCGCGAAGACGCCGAAGCGGTTGTAGCTGTTGAGAACGCCGACGACGACGCCGGAGACCCCGAGCAGCACGAGGATCGGGAACAGCAGCTGCGCGAGGCTGACCGTGAGGTCCTCCTCGGCCCCCTCGAGGCCGGGCGCGAAGAGCGGCACGATCACCGGCGCCAGCAGGATGAGCAGCGCCGTGAGGAAGCCGAGCACGACCGTAACGAGGAAGATCAGAGTCGAGGCGAGCCGGAAGGCGCTCGGCCGCTTGCCGGCCTCGAGCTGCTCGGTGAAGACCGGGACGAACGCCGCCTGCAGCGCCGCGTCGGCGAACAGCATCCGGAACAGGTTCGGCAGCTGGAAGGCGATCGTGAAGGCCGACATCGGGCCGGTGACGCCGAAGTAGCTGGCGGCGACGATCTCGCGGATCAGGCCGGCGACGCGCGAGAACCCGGTGGCGACCGAGAAGAACGCGGTCGAGCGGCCAAGCCGGCCGCTTTCCGGATCACCCTCGGGACCCGGCTCCTGCGCCGTCTCGACGGCGACGTCGGTGTCAGGGGCGGGCCTCGCGGACCGGGGCTCTTCCTCGTCGTCCTCGATCACGACCGTGAAGCTCTAAAGTACGGCGCCGCTGATGGCCAACATCGCCTCACAGAAGAAGCGAATCCTTCGCACCGAGCGCGAGCGGCGGGAGAACCGCCGCCTGACGAGCGTCGTCAAGACGCGCTTCCGCCGGCTCGAGAGCACGGTCGGCACGGGCGACGCCGAGACGATCGCCGAACAGCACCGGCTGCTCGTCTCGCAGATCGACAAGGCCGTCCAGAAGGGCGCGATGCACGCCAACACCGCCGCCCGCAAGAAGCAGCGCGCCGCCCGGGTCGTCGCCGGCGCGGGCGCCTAGCACCACCGCCACGGCTCAGTCTCCACGCGGCGCCCCGGCCGCCTCGCGCACGGCGAGCGTCATCGCAAGCCGCTCCTCGTAGTCGGAGCCGCCCCGCGTCCACCACTCGAGGTCGGCGATCCGGCCAAGCGCCTCGGACAGCTCCACCGGGGCGACCCCGGCGACCGAGCGAACGATCATCTTCGCCGCGTACGGAGCCATCGGCAGCGACGACTCGACCTGCTTGGCGGGTCTGCCCTGCTCGAGCCCGAGCGCCGCCAGGTGGGCGCTCCGCAGCCGCGTCGCCATGCCGTAGATCATCGGCGTCACCGCCTGGCCCTGCTCGATCAGCGCATCGGCGGCCAGCACCGCCTCCCGGGGATCACGGGCGACGATCGCGTCCCCGAGCGTCCACCCGGCGCGCTCGGAGGTGTCCGCGGTCAGCTCCTCGATCTCCTCGACGCTCAGCTCCGCTCCCGGCTCGGCCCAGAGCGCGATCCGGTCGAGCTCCGTACTCAGCCGGACGGTGCCCTCCCCGACCCGCGCGATCAGTGCGCGGGCGGCGTCCCGGCCGAGTCGCAGGTCGCGCCGGCGGGCCGCGTCCGCGACCCAGCCCGGCAGGTTGCGCTTGCCCGGCGTCGCAAAGCTCAGCACCTCGCCGCCGGCCTTCTCCACGGCCTCGGCCAGCCCCTTCGGAACCTTGCCTCGGGCGACCAGGACAACCGTCAGATCGTCGATCGGCGAGCCGAGCGCCTCGGCGATCCGCTTCACCTGCGGAGCCCGCCAGCGATCGACGCCGTCCGCGAGCAGGTAGCGGTGGGTGGCCATCAGCGAGATCGCCGGCATCGAGGCGACGAGCGCCTCGACGTCGGGGGCTCCGCCTGCCCCGGGCTCGAAGGTCTCCAGCGATCCGGCGCCGCCCTCACGCTCGGCACGGGCCCGCAGCCGCGAGAGCGTCTGATCGAGCTTCGCGCCATCGTCACCGGAGATCAGATATGCGGGTTTCATTTGATCGGCCATCGTCGCTTGCGGCCGAGTCTAGATGGGCGAACGGCCACGATCGCGCCGCGCTGGGCGCGGCGCGGCGCACTGCATCGCGTCGGCGGCGGCGGCCGCTAGCGCCTGCGGCTGGGCAGCTTGATGCGGTGCTTGCTGGTCACGGTCGCAGCGCTCGCGTCCGTTACCGCAACCTCGACCATCGCCCTGCCACGGCCGACCTTCCGGCCGACCTGCATCCTGATCTTGCTGCGTCCGACCCCGATCTCCCTGCCCCGCTTGCGAGCGAGCTGCTCGCGCGCCTTGCGCAGGACCACGTCGGCGCTCAGCAGCTCGGCCGCCTCCACCCGGATCACGATCTGTCGCTTCCGCGGTCCCTTGCGCACCACCTTCACCTCGGGCTCGGGCGCCGCGACGATGCCGGCGCGCAGCGGCTTCTCGCCCTTGGCGAGCTCGTAGGCGCCCCACGGCGGGTTAGCGTTGACGACCCGACCCGGGGCGCAGGTCGCGAGGAAGCTCGCGAACCGGGTCGTCGGGTGCGCGGCGACGACCCGGTAGGCGCCGGCCGGAACGACGTCCCAGATGATCCCGCCGTCGCCCGAGGACTCGGTCTCGGTGGGGTCGGGGATCACGTTGTCGTTGAAGTAGATCGGCCCGGGCAGCGCCGGGAACGAGCGGGCGGTCGCCCCGGCGACCCCGTGCGGGGTGCGCTCGTGGAAGACCTCATACGGCACCCCGCGCACGTTGCGGGCCGAGACCGTGGTCACGATCACGCACTCCGACGGGCGCCCGTCGGGACCGATCTCGAGGCCGAGCAGCGCCGCGAGCAGTCCGTACTCGAGGTCGTGGGGCGTCTGGAAGTTGGCGTTGCGGATGTCCTTGCCGCGGGTGTGGAAGGTCTGCAGATCGATCTCGTTGTAGTCGGGGCCCGGGTCGATGTAGGGGGTGACGTTGGCGTCGGCGGGGACCTCGAGGTCGTAGTCGCCGTTGGCGTCGGTCGGCGCCGTGATCCCCGGGAACTCGCGAACCCGGATCGTGGCCCCGTCCAGGTAGGTGCTCATCTGGTTGAACCGGTATGCCTTGCCGGTGATGTGCACGGTCTTGGCCGCCCCGGCGGTCGGCGCCGCCGCGAGGAGCAGCGCGGACGCCAGGGCGAGGAGCGCCACGACCAACGGCGACCGGCGCCGGCTGCCCGGAGTCGGTCGTGTCGGTCTGCTGTCGGGTCGCGGTGTCGGCATCGGGTGCCTCGACCAGAGGCTGCCGGGCACGCTAGAGGGTGACGCGGGCCCGCGTTCCGGGTTGCTCACCGGTGCCGACCCCCGGACAACTACGGATCCTCGCCTCAGCCGCGCTCGTCCCGGCACGCGGCCGGCAGCTCCCCGCCCCGCTCGGACCCGACCGACATGCCGGCCGGGCCGAGCTCGGCGTAGACGTCTCCCTGGAGGTCGGTGCGGAGCACGCAGATCCCGCGCTCGGCCAGGGTGCTGAGGGTCTCGGCCGTCGGGTGCCCGTAGCCGTTGTCGGCTCCGACGCTGATCATCGCCACCCGCGGTGCGCTGCGGTCGAGCAGGGCGGCGAGCCCGGCGTCAGCGCTGCCGTGGTGGGCGACCTTGAGCAGATCGGCCGGGCCGGGATCGGTCATCGTCGCCTCGGCCTCGGCGTCGGCGGCGAGCACCGCGGTCCAGCCGCCGAACCGGGCGGCGAGCACGATCGAGTCCGCGTTCGGGTCGCGCGCCGGCAGCGCCGGTCCGGGCCCCGGCGAGAGCACCTGCAGCCGCAGACCGTCGAGCGCGACCTCGGAGCCCTCCGCCACCCGGATCACGTCCACCCCGGCCGCCCTGGCCTCAGCGGCGATCGCGGGCGCCGGCCGCGCCAGCGCCAGGCGCTCGACCGGCGCCGCCGCGAGCACGTCACCGAAAGCGCCGGCGTGGTCGAGCTGGTCGTGGGTTATGAAGACGATCCCGAGCCGCTCGACGCCGAGCCCGCGCAGCGACTCCGAGAGCCCGGCGCCGGGAGGCCCGGTGTCGACCAGCGCCGCCGGCCTCCCGCGCTGCTGGAGCAGAATCGCGTCCCCCTGCCCGACGTCGATCGCCGTCAGCCGCAGGCTCCCGGGCGCCGGCGGTGCCGACCCGTCGCCGCCCGCCAGCACGAAGCGCACCAGCAGCAGCGTCACGACCGCTGACGCGAACGCCGCGGCACCACGGCGGAAGCCGATCCGCCGTCGTCGCTCCAGCGTCCGGATCGCGCCGCCGACGCCGGCCAGCAGGCCGGCGTAGATCAGGCCGAGACCCGGCGCCGACGGAGACGGCAGTTCGATCACCGCCCAGTCGGCAGCCGCGAACACCCTCGCCACCGCCGCGATGTAGTCGAGCAGCGGGCCCTCGACGAGCGCCAACGGCGCCGTCGGGATCAGCGGTAGCTGACCGGCGATCGCGGCCAGCATCCCGAGCCACATGACCGGTGGGACGGCGGGCAGCACCAGCAGGTTCGCCGGCAGCGACGCGAGCGAGACGGTCTCGAAGTGGTAGGTCATCAGCGGCCCGGTGGCCAGGGTGGCGGCGATCGTCAGGCCCGCTCCCTCGGCCAGCGGCCGAGCAAGCGGCCGCCGCCGTTCGGGCGTCGGGGCGAGCCGCTCGCGCAGCAGCGCGGCGATCGGCGCAGACCACAGCGCGATCCCGATCACGGCAGCGAAGCTCAGCTGCCAGCCGACGTCCCCGGCGGCGAGCGGGTTCAGCGTCAGGGTCGCGCCGGCGGCGAGCAGCGGCAGGTAGGCCCGATCGGTCCCGCGACCCGCGAGCCCGGCGACGATCCCGGCGGCGCCCATCACCGCCGCCCGCTGGATCGACGGGCCCGCCCCGGCGACCGGCACGTAGATCGCGATCAGGCCGAGGATCAGAACCAGCCTGACCCTGGGACCGACGCCCGCGAAGGCGAAGATGATTCCCGCCAGGATCGCGAGCAACATCACGTTCTGCCCGCTTACGGCTAGTAGATGTGCGAGGCCGGAGCGCCGGAACTGCTCGCGGGTGAGCCCGTCGATCCGGTCGTCCTGGCCGAGGACGAAGCCGAGCGCGAGCGCGGCCTGCGGCGGGTCGAGCCCGGAGCTCACGGCGGCCTCGGAGCGGCTCCGGATCCGATCGAGCAGACCGGCGGGTCCGGCCCGTGGCGACCCGACCGCCCTGGCCATGTCAGCCCGAAGCTCGAGGCGGATCCCGAGCCTGCGCAGGTAGGCCTCCCACCAGGGCTCGGGCTCGGTGATCAGCCCCCGTGCAACCAGCCGCTCGCCGACCCGTGGCTCCCAGCCGCGATCGTCGACGACGAGCAGCAGCTGTCCGCGTTCGGTCTGCAGCGGCATCCGCAGCTCACCGTCACCGGCCCGCGGCGGCGCGACGACGAAGCCGGCGATCTCGATCCGCTCACCGGGCTTCCCTGTGGCCGCCGAGCGCTCGATCGCGGCGACCCGGAGGCCGCCCAGCCCGAGCCCCGCGCCGGCGCCGGCGGCAGCGGCCAGCGCCAGCCAGAGCAGCACGCCGGCGGCGTCGGATCCCCTCCCGCCCGGCCGGGTGAGGGCGAGCACGACCCCGGCGGCCGAGGCGATCGCGATCGCGATCGCCGCATGGCTGTGCACCGCAGCCGGGGAGAGGATCAACCCCGCCACCGCACCGGCCAGAGCGACGTGGCGCCACCAGGCCGACCAGGCCGCGGTCACGGCTGCAGTCGTGCGCTCAGCGCCTCCACCGTGGTCGGGCCGATGCCCGGGATCCGGTCGAGGTCCTCGACCGCCGAGACGCCGCCCTGCTGATCACGGAAGTCGACGATCTTCTCGGCGGTGATCGGGCCGATCCCATCGATCTCCTCGAGCTGATCGACCGTGGCCGACCCGAGGCTGATCGGACCGTCATCGCCGGCGACCGCGGCGGCTGCCGCGCGCCGGCTGGGGACCACGACCTGCTGGCCGTCGGCGAGCCGGGCGGCGAGGTTGATCGCATCGGGAACCGCCGCGAAGGCGGGGCCGCCGGCCCGCTCGAGCGCCTGCTCGACCCTGGAGCCCGCCGGCAGGCGGTAGACGCCGGGCTCGCGGACCGCGCCGGAGACGTGCACGACGACGTCACCGCTTGCCGGGCCCGGCCCGCCCGAGCCGACCGGCTCGGAGGCGACCGTCGATCCAGCGCCGGAAGCGGACGGACCGGGCTCGGCCCGCAGCGCTCGCGCCCCGAGCAGCAGCAGCACCACGCCGAGAGCCGCGTAGGCAACGATCTGAGTGCGGCTCATGCCGCTGCCCATCGGATCGCCTCTGAGCGGGCCGGGCGACGCGGATCGAACATCGATCGAGGATCGGCCAGGCGCCGTCAGTTGTGGTGCGCGCCGCGCGGCGGATCAGCAACGGGGCCGTGAAGATTGCCGCGCCGGCTCGACGCTCAGCCCAAGTCGAAGCCGGCGGCCTGGCCCGAGCCGCTGGAGATCGCCCCGGCAGCCGCATCTGAGGCATTGGCCTGAGGCCCCTCAGTCGCGCTGGCGCCGAAATCCGCTTGGACAGGCTGTGGTAGCGAGGACCGATACCGGGCCCGATTCGATTCTCGCACGACGGGCCTACGACGCGCGGATCGTCGAGCGGTTAGCCCTCACAGCCTGAAGGGGCCCTAGCGCCTCAGCCCCACTGAGAGCATCTCGGACTTGGTGTTGCCGGCCTCATCGGTCAGCTTCACGGTCAGCTTGGCCTTCACCTTCTTGCCCTGCTTCAGGGCCTTGGCGATCTTCTTCCCGTGCTTCTTCTTCGGCGCGAGCTTCAGGGTCTTCGTCTTGCCGGAGCCGATGCTCTTGGTCTTTGGCTTCAGCTCGTAGGTGGGGTTGACCTTGACGATGCCCCTTGCCTCGACGGTCAGCTTCTCCTGCGCCTGGACCCTGACCCTTCTGTTCCCGGCTGCGGACGGCGGGAATCGACGATGCCGACATCGACGCAGATCAAGCGCCAGGTCTTTGAGGCCTTCGACCTGCAGATCGCCTACGACAAGCGGGAGCGCGGGTGGACATCAGCGCAACGGTCTCCGAGGCCCTCGCGGATACCTTCCAGAACGCAGAAACCCTCCTGGCGGAGGGCTCGAGCGCGGTAGTGACGAACATAGCGGGGGCCCGATTCGTTTCTCGCTACCACCCGCGGATCGTCGAGCGAGGCCGTGCCTGATAGCTCGCTTCCCCTGAGCGGCCGCGCAGCGCGAGGTCACCCGGAGCCTTGGTCACCGCTGGCTTCAGGCGGCGCGCCTCCCCAGGAAGACGCGCGGCCCGCGCCGCGCTCTGCGGCCGGGACTAGGCAGCGGGCACCGGCGCCCCCTGGACCAGCTGCGCGGCTCCGATCGGCTGGATCGGCTCTGAGAAGGTCGAGGTGATCTCGGACTCAGAGAAGAAGCCAACGACCCTCAGTGGCTCTTTGCCGGTGTTTACCAGCCCGTGCGGGACCATCGCCGGAATCACGGCGAGATCCCCGGCGCCGACCTCGGCGCGCTCCTCACCGACCTCGGCCTCACCCCGGCCTGAAACGATGTAGAGGATCTCCTCGGCGCTGTCCGTGTGGGTGGCCAGACGGTCCCTCGGCTGCACCTCGAAGTAGACGACCGCGGAGTCCTCCGCGCCCGCGAACTTGTTGATCGGGAACGTGACCTGGACGCGCTTGTGCTCCGCGTCGCTGTCGAACCAGACGTCGGTGAGCTCGAGCTCACTGGTGGAGACCTTCAGCATGGCGACTATCCTTCCGTAGTACCTCTGTTGTGAAACAGGGTGTTTCGCAATCTTGTGGGCAACCTACCACATTTCGGGAAACACCATGTACCCTTGAGGACATGGTCCGATCGTATGACCTCAAGCGGCGCGCCGAGCGCCAAGAGGAGACCCGACGGAGGATCGTCGAAGCCGCGGTCGAGTTGCACCAGGAAGAAGGCCCCGCGGCGACGACCGTGAGCGACATCGCCCGGCGCGCCCGGGTCGGCAGAGTCACCGTCTATCGCCACTTCGCCGACGAGACCGAGATCCTGCGCGCCTGCAGCGGCCTCTACTTCCAACTCCACCCCCCGCCTGATCCCGAGAAGTGGCGGGCAGTCGAGAACCCCGACGATCGCCTGAGGCTCGGGCTCGCCGAGACCTACGCCTACCATCGCGAGACCGAGGAGATGATGACCCCGGTACTCGCCGACATCCCCGAGCACGAGGTCGTACAGCCCTACTTCGAGCTCTGGTCACACGCAACCGACGTCCTGCTGGAGTCCTGGCGGGCGCGAGGCAGGCGCCGAAGCATGCTTCGAGCGGGGATCGCGCTCGCGCTCAGCTTCCACACCTGGCGGCAGCTCGTCCGCGAGCAGGCGCTCTCGGAGGAACAGGCGATCGAGCTCGCGATGCGGCTCGTAAGTGAGCGGGAGCCGGCGGCCGGGACGCGCTGACGCTGCCCACCGCCCAGGCTCCCGGGCCAGAGGCGAGGGCTGGCATGCGGATACACCATGTATCACTAAATGTGATGCGTTCGATAGTGAAACAGCTAGTTTCATGAATGACGCGACCGCGTCCTACCGAGGGAGTCCGCGATGAACACTGATCAGCCCGACCGACCGGGTCCAGTCGAAGGCCAGCTCGAAGAAGACCGTGGCGGCCGGGGACAGCCCGACGTCCGCCTGTTCACGATTCCCGGCTCCCATCCCGGGGTGGCGGCGCAGCTGATGCTCGATCACAAGGGCATTCCCTTCAAGCGCACCGACCTGCTCCCGGTGGTGACATGGGTAGTGCTCAAGGGGTTGCGATTCCCCCGTGTGACCGTACCGGCGATGAAAATCGGCGGGCGCCGGGTTCAGGGCTCGCGTGAGATCGCTCGTGAGCTCGAGCGACTCGAGCCCGATCCGCCGCTGTTCCCCACCGACCCCAGTCTCCGGACGAAGGTCGAGGAGGCAGAGAGATTCGGCGACGAAGAGCTGCAGGTGCGCATTCGCCGACCGTTGCTCTGGATGTTCGGAAAGAACACCGCAGCGCTGCGCAGCTACCTGGAGGGTGCGAGGATCGGTCTTCCGCACGGACTCGGCGTGCGGATGGCCGGGCCGTTCATCGCCCTCGACGCCCGCTCCCACGAGGCCACCGAGGAGAACGTGCGCCACGACATCTCGCTGCTGCCCGAGATGCTTCAGCGGATCGACGACTGGATCGCCGAGGGAGTGCTCGGCGGCGAGGAGCTGAACGCAGCCGACTTCCAGATCGCGACCAGCCTGCGCCTGGCGATGAGCCTCGAAGACCTCCGGCCGGCGATCGAACACCGGCCGGCAGGCAAGCTCGCTCTACGGGTGGCGCCGCACTACCCGGGCAGGATCCCACCGGTACTGCCGGCGGCCTGGCTCGAGCCGCTGGAGAGCCCCATGGCGAGCGCGCAGACGGCGCTGGTCTGAGACTCCTCCGTCGGCCCTGCCGCTGGCAGGTCGGGGAACGAAGCAGCGTCAATCCGCATGAACAAGGGGTGGTAGCGAGAACCGATTCCCGGACCGATTCGTTTCTCACTACCACGCGCGGATCGTCGAGTCGGCGGCCGAGCAAGTGCCGGAGGCGCTGCTGGGCGGTTTGCCCCGATCGAGTGACCGGAGTATCGTCAAACACAACCGGCGGTCCCCGCTCGAGGCTTCCGCTAGACAACCGAGGAGGCTCCGATGCGCATGCTGTTGAAGGTCCAGATTCCGACCGAAGCAGGGAACGAGGCGATCAAGGACGGCAGCCTTCCGGAGGTGTTCGGCTCCGCGCTGGAGGCGCTCGATGCTGAGGCCGCCTACTTCGTCGCCGAGGACGGAATGCGCACCGGCCTGATCTTTTTCGAGATGGAGGACTCGACCGGTATACCGTCCGCGGTCGAGCCCTTCTTCATCGGCCTCGGCGCCAAGATCACGCTGCTCCCGACGATGAACGCCGAGGAGATGCGCTCCGGAGTCGGCAAGGCTATGGAGGCCGCGGGCTGAGGCAGGGCGGGTCGCCGCTGGGCGGTTGCGATACGCCTGGATCTCAGTCAAGTGCCGTGGGGCCGATAGCCCTAACGCGCGACAAACACGAGGAGCCATTCCCAACGCCTTCCGGGCGTTGGCTAGAAAGGCATTCGCTCCTTCGCCGGCCACGGCCCCGACTCATGCGTAGCCCGCCGTCGAAAACCGCCCGCGGGAATTGCACTCCATCGTCGTCGCCACCGGACCGCCCCGAAGACGGCTTTGCCAAGCGGTGGTAGCGAGAACCGATACCGTCCCGTTGGCCGGCCCAGCTACTCGTTGGGACTGACCAGGCGGAAGCCGGAGCAGACGATGCGCATCCAGTCGATCCTGCCGTCGCGAGCGGTGAGGTAGACCTGCTGTTCGACGAGCGAGCGCCCGCCGGGTCGGTTCACCCGGAAGCGGTAGCCGACGCGCTCGCAGTCGGAGAAGGCGTCGGTCTCGAGCTGCTCGATGGCCTCGATCTCGTCGGAGTCCTCGAACCAGTCTCGGAGCAGCAACGTCAGGACCGCATCGGGACCAACCGCCTCCCAGCTACGGTTTGGCGTCAGACCGCGGAGGTCGATCTCTCTATGGAGGAGATCGCGGATGCTGCCGGAATCCTTGGCGGCAAGCCCGCGGGCGAACCGGCCGCCGATCGTGTCGACCTTGGTCGCCGGAAAGTCGGGGGGAGTTCCCATCTCAAGACGACGGTACCGGACTAGGTTCCGTCGGCGGCTGCCGTGCCGGTCGGTCGAGCACTTCCGCCAGAAACGACGCCTTCAGATCGCCTACGACAAGCGGGAAGGCCGCGTGGAGCTCTCGGCGACGGTGTCGGAGGCTGTCGCCGATGCCTTCCAGAACGCAGAAACCCTCCTGGCGGAGGGCTCGAGCGCGGTAGTGACGAACATAGCGGGGGCCCGATTCGTTTCTCGCTACCACCCGCGGATCGTCGAGCGGTCGCGCCTACGGAGCTGAGCTCCCGCCTTCACGCTGAGGCGGCAGTGTGAGGTCTCACGCCGGATGTAAGAACCTAGGACGGCTGCGCGACACGGGCGTCTGGTTCCCATGGCAGATGCCCCTGATCGCTGCATCGCTCAACGCCTGCACCCGCCGCGTGGCCGCCGCTGCGAGGGCTCCGGCTGTTGCGAGACATCGTGGCCTGCTGATCCTCTGGACACTAGGCGCTACGGTCCCCTGGTGACCTCGGACCCGTTCCTGCAGATGGCCGAGAACCTCGCTCGCTACCACCGCGAGCACGAGAAGTTCTACGCAAGGGCTCCGCTTGAGGAAGCGGTCGCCCTAAACCGCACCTCGACGGCCCTGAGGGCGCTCGCTGAGCGCTGGTCGATCGTTGATCCAGACGAGCCTGAGGCGGCGAGCCCGTTCTCGGGCTCCGAGGACCTCAACGACGAGCGAGCGATAGAGCTCGCCGGGATCCTGTTCATGGAGGGAGAGGGCGAGCCGGCGGAGATCGGGCGAATCAAGCGCGAGCTGCAATCCGCCGCGCAGGGGAACGCCGAGGCGGGCGAGTGGCTCGTCCAGGCGATGGAGACCAGCTGGGAGGTCGCCGAGGGCCTGCTGCGGTTCCCCGAGCTCGCCGACCTGCTCGCCGAGCGCCACCGGATCATCTCCAACGACTGGCAGGCCGCCTCGCTGGCCAGACTCGTGGCTCGAAACCTGGAGCGGGCCGGCGCGGTCCTCGAGCACCTCGACTTCTCACCGGCAGCCATTCGAGAGGACCT
Organism: uncultured Solirubrobacterales bacterium; assembly: GCA_963700785.1. Taxonomy (GTDB): domain Bacteria; phylum Actinomycetota; class Thermoleophilia; order Solirubrobacterales; family 70-9; genus CAXMST01. The sequence continues at coordinate 13,996 of CAVOYZ010000012.1, read as the reverse complement.
GGAGGGTCCCCGGCAGTCGCCAGCCTACCTCCACTCAGCCTGTGAGCTGATCGATCACGCTGCCGACCTGGCGGCACTGAGCGCCTCGCTCGTGCACGACAACGAGCGGCGCTGGCGTCTGTTCCGTGAGCGGGTGGCGAGGCTCGCGGGATCCGGCGACGAGTAGCCGGCAATCCGACAGCGCTCAATCAAGTGCGATGGCGATAATCGCGACGTTGATCGCGACCGCGAAGACGAACCATCGGTTGAAGGTCAACAGGACGAGAACGAGCGAGGTGACCGCACCCGCGAGGGCGAGGGTCGCTCCGAGGTCGGCTGCAGCGATCACCAGGACACCGGCGAGCACAAAGACCGCGCAGGCCGCGATCGCCAGCGTTTGCGAGAGCGAGCTGGCATCTCCCAGCAACCACGAGCGGCGCGAGTCGAATGGGGCATCGGGGGGCGGGGGAGCGACCCAAACCGCAAGGTGCACGAGCCCGTGGGCAACCAGGAACAGGCCGGCGAGAAGGCTCATCCCGTCGACCCAGCCCGCTCCGCGCGCTCTTTGATCCCGAGCAGCATCTTGCGCTCCATGATGAACGCAGCGGGATCGATCAGGGCCATGTACAACCGGAAGCCCAAGGGTCCGCCGGCGGTGGTCCAGCGGTTGCGGGCTACCAGGCGGGTCGTGCCGTCGGTCGAGTTCAGCGTAAAGGCCCACGTCCAGCCGCCGTCCGGCTCGCGCAGGACGAGGGCCCGCCCCGGCTCCACCCGCTCGACGTCGAGGCCCGAGCCGTCGGCCGCCAGCGCCACGCGATCACCGACCCGCGGTCGCTGATGTTCCTCGAGGATGCGATCGGAGCTGTGGATGTTGAGCCCGATCAAGTTCTCGATCCAGTCGTAGCTGTAGAAGCCGCCGCGCCCCTGGCCAATCTGAGCGAGCCAAGGCCATACAGCGTCCGGGGAGGCGTCGATCGTCACCGCCCGGCTGGAGACGAGCGTCGGCTCGGCTATTAGCTCGTCGCCGGGCATTGATGCTTCAGCCTCCTCCTCAGTCGCGCCCCAGCGCAGGTGCCATGGGCGCAGAAACCGCAGGTAGATCAGCAGCAGGCCAGCCGCACCAAACAGGATCGAAACGACGCTGGGTGGCCTTCGTCCGCGCTTCATCCGGTAAGCGTGCAGGGTGACCTCGAACAGTCCCGGTTAGCCCGAGCTCCCGGCCCCCACCAGCACCGGATCTGTGCCGCGGCGCTCCCGCTGCGACACTCCGGTGGGTGCAGGCGGCGCCGGCGTTTCCGGTTCCAGGCCCAGCCTCCCGTTCGTCGCCCAGATCAGCGCCACCACGGCAAGCCACAGAGTCCCGGTGATGGCAAGGCTCAGCGTGACGTAGACGTCACCCACCTGCTCGTCCTCGGGCCTCAGGATGACGGTGCCGAGGGCGGTGTTGTAGGAGGCGTGAAGGAGCATGCAGATGACGATGCTGCGGGTCTTGTTCCACATGTAGGTGTAGGTGAAGGCGTAGGCAACGATGCCACCGAGAGTCCAGAACAGCAGCGCGATGAAGGCGGGGGTGGCGAGGTCGTGGTCGGGGTTGTCAACGGCGAGCAGCAGCGGGAAGTGCCAGAGGCCCCAGGGGATGCCGAGCGTGATCGTTGCCCGTACCGGCGACATCCGCTCCTGCAGGCGCGGCAGGGCGAAGCCGCGCCAGCCGGGCTCCTCGGGGCCGCCGTTGATCAGCAGGCAGAAGATCAGGTAGGGGGCGATCGAGGCGGCGTTCTCTCCGGCCATGCCGAAGTCGAGATCCTGGCCGGCCAGCGCGAACTCGGCGCTGGCCACGATCGCAAGCGCGAACGGGAAGAGGAACGCGATCACGTACCAGCGGCGTCCCACGCGCCAGCGGAAGATCGAGCGCAGCCAGACGCGGATCGAGCCGCCCTCGGCGCGGGTGACGATCGCGGCGGCGGTGGCGGGCCCGTAGACGCCAACGAAGAACGGGATCGCCGCGAGGCTATCGAGGCCGACGATCATGCCTGGCGTCATTAGCGTCCAGGAAATCAGGAAGGTGAGGACGAAGAAGGCGCCGACCGGGCGCGCGGTGATCCGCGCTTTGAGCGTTGCTCCCATCGACCTGGAGGCTAGTAGCGCGCGGGCGCTCCTACGTCCGAGGTGGGCTTGCTATTCGCAATCGTAGTTTCTACGGTGCGGCGGTTCCTGCTCTTTCACGGACCGCATGGCTCTCCCGTTACCCGTGAAGCCGGACCCAGCGACGCGACGCCGCCGCCCTCGTCGGCTTTCCCGTGGACAGGCTGCCGGCGATCGCGTCGCGAGCACGCAGATCGTCTCCCGAAAATCGACCGGCCCCCTCTAGGCACGCGTCCCAGGCGACCTAGACGACGTCGCGTCGCAGCACCGACAGCAGCCCGATCGCCGCCGGGACGAGAGCCCAGGCGGCCAGCACGAGCAGGGCGGCGAGCGTACCGGCCTGGCTCTCCACGCCGGCGGCCTCCGGTTCGACCCCGGACAAGGCCACGGCCAGCGCCGAGGGCACCCACTGGCTGGCGTCGTTGATCAGCTGCACGATCAACGGCGGAGCGATGATCAGCGCCAGCACCGCACCGGTGACGGCCCCGCCGGTGTTGCGCACGATCGCGCCAATCCCGGCTCCAAGCACGGCTCCGGCGGCACCGGCGAAGGACGCGGCTGTGAGGACACGAACGACGTCGGCAGCAGAGACCATGAACCCGAACTCAGTCGTCGGTAGCGCTAAAGCCACTGCCACTGTGGTCAGTGCCGCGCCAACCAGTCCTAGGACCGCGCCGCCGATCGCGACTGCAACAAGCTGGGCGAGCACGGCCCGGTCGCGACGGGGTGAGCTCAAGAACGTCGGGATCACCGTGCCGTGGCCGTACTCGCGGGCGACCGCAATCGCGCCGAAAAGCCCGGCGATGAGCGTGGCGTTCGCGGCGAACGCGATCAGCGACTGCTGGTCGGCGGCGGTGGAGATGAAGGTCTTGGTTCCGTCGAAATCGGTCCCCCAGATGACCGCGAAGGCATTGATGGCGCTGATGACCACGAGCACGGCGAGGAACGCCCAGGGCATGTTCGTCGTGGTCAGCTTGCGGAGCTCCGCGCGGACGAGGCGTGCCCAGGTCATGGCCGAACCTCCTCCCCGATGCCATCGGCGTCGCCGCCCTCAGGGTCGCTGGTCCATCGCAGGAACCGCTCCTCGAGCGATCCGGCGTGCGGCGACAGCTCCTGAAGCGGGATGCCGGCGTCGAAGGCCCGCTGGCCGATCTCCTCGATCGGCATGCCGCGGATCACGAGCGCGTCGCCGTCGCTGTCGACAGCTGCGCCTTCGGCCCCGAGCAAATCCTGCAAACGCTTCGAGGCGGACGCCCGGACAAGCGTCGCCGCCTCCTGCAGCTCGCTCATCGACCCGGCGGTGACCAGACGGCCACGGTTCAACACGACGAGGTCATCGGCGAGCAACTCGACTTCGGACAGAAGATGGCTGGACACGAGCACCGTGTGGCCCTTGGCGGCCCGAGCCCGCAGCAGGTCCCGCATCTCGTGGATCCCCTGCGGGTCGAGTCCGTTGGCCGGCTCGTCCAGGACCAGCACCGGCGGATCGCCCAGCAGGGCGCCTGCAAAGCCGAGGCGCTGTCGCATGCCGAGCGAGTAGGCGCCGACGCGACGATCAGCCGCATCTTCGAGCCCCACGAGCTCGAGCACCTCGTCCACCCGGCCCAGGTCGATCCCGTCGGCATCGGCGAGGATCCGCAGATGGTTGCGACCGCTGCGACCCGGATGAAACGCGTTGGACTCCAGAAGCGCGCCGACGATCGCCGGGGGATCGGGTAGGTCCCGGTAGCTGATTCCGCCAATCGTTGCACGGCCGCTCTCGCTCGATGCGAGGCCGAGCATGATCTTCATCGTCGTCGACTTGCCCGACCCGTTCGGCCCAAGGAACCCGGTCACCCGTCCGGGACGGGCGACGAACGACAGGTCGCTCACTACGGTGTTCTCGCCGTAGCGCTTCGTGATCTGCTCGACCGTGATTGGGAAACTTCCATCGCCCTTTGCGTCAGGGTCGGCAGTGGGGCTGTCTTTCGCGGGGTCGACGGTCATCACTTGGGGGGGGCCTCAAGGCACGCAGTGACCGCGGCAGCAACTCGATGCGCCTCAGCCGACGTTTCAACGCTGGTAGCGACTGAGGCCATGCACGCGGAACCTATATCTCGCCCGAAGCTCAGTGATCCGTAGCGACCGCGAACCAGTTTGCGGGGAACCCACACCGGTCTCGATCTGCGCGGGACACTCACGGCCTCTGGCGCTAGGGCGACCTTCGGTTTCGTAGCCTGACCGTCGGTCTCAGGCTCGGCAGCCCGCATGAACAAGCGGTGGTAGCGAGAACGAATAGGCGGCCCGCTTCGTTTCTCGCCACCACGCACCGATCGTGCAGCGAGTTCGGGCAGAGCTTACGCCGAGCTACCGCTTTCGAGAGCGGATCTACGGTCCATACCACCGAGGCCCTGGCGGACCCCGCGCGGGGAGCTAGTGGTCCACCAGCCGAAAGTGGCGCTTGCCACCCTCGTCGCGGACCTTCTCCAACCGGCCCGCTTGCTTAGCGGCCTTCCAGCTCGGCTGCATCGCCGAGACCTCGGTGCCCAGCTCGTCGGCAACATCCTTGCGGGTGAACTCATCTCGACCGAGTGAACGCGCTGCCTCGAGCACCTGCTCTTGAGTTGCTTCCTTTGCCATTCGAGGCACTCTAGCCCGCCTGCTGCGTTTGGCCTAATTCACGACGATCGTTCCTCGTCCTGATTTCTCGCTCGACGCACGAATCGTCGAGCCGCCCATCCCCGCCCTACCGGTTCGCCTTCCACGCGTCGTAGTCGGCCTTCATGCAGGTCCGGCAAGGGCGATAGCCCGCGGCGAGGGCGGTCTTCTGATCGGCGAAGAAGACGCGGTGGCTGCTGTAGCCGCCCCGCCGCAGCGTCTTCAGCGCGGTGGGGCAGTCGAGGCGCCCGTAGATGCGAGTGCGGCGACTAGCGCCGAGCTCTCCCGGCGTCATGGACTCGAACGGCTCGCCGGTGGCGGTGGTGAGCACGTAGGTGCCGTCTGCCATAGCCGGCCTCCCTACTCGGCCTTCACCAGCGCGAAACGGTTGCGCACGCTCCAGAAGCGACGGGCGCGATCGGCGTCGTCAGCGGGGAACTCGACCAATGCGACTCGCGGGAGCATTCCTCCACCCTAGAGACCCGGGCTCGCCCCGTCCCGTCGGTCGGAGGCGGCCCGCCCGGCGGTGCGGGGACTTGCCACGGACGGTGTTCGGCTCTTCCAAGCCACCCGAGGTCCCCTGAGATCAGCTGAGTTCCTCTCAGTTCGGTACCACCACTAGTAGCACGGGACCTCCGGGCCTCTGTTCCGCTAATCGCTCTTCGCGTAGTCGCCGAAGTCGAGCATCACGCAGGCCTCGTCGCCGACTATCTCAGCGTCGTGTCCGGGAGGGATCGCCACCACATCGCCGGGGCCGATCTCGCCCTCTGAGCCGTCATCCATGAAGATCCGCATTGCGAACCGTCCACCCGCGACGCGCTGCTCCACGCTCACACCTTGAGCCTTCAGCGCCCAAGAACACGGGTAAGGTGAGTTGGAGGGCGGGCAGCGCGACATCGACGGTAACCCGCCGCCCTCACACGATCGAGGGTTTGATCTCCAGGTTTCGGTGAGCGATCCGGAATACCCCTATGGAGTATATTGGCCCGGGTCAATGAACGAACAACGATCACACGCGCGAGTGCGTGATCGGAGCCACCGGCCCAAAGCACGAGGAGCGCACCGAGGAGCTGCTCGAGGCGGTCAACCGGCTCGTCTCGACGCGGTGACGGCACTCTTCAGCCTGGCGGACGGTCGATGAATTGATCGGGATCCCGTCGAAATACGGCCATGCAGTCCTCGGAGCAGAAGTAGTAGTCGCGCCCCTCGTACTCCACTCGCCCGTGACTACGTTCAGGATCTAGAGCCATCCGGCAGACCGGATCGATGAACAGCACCGCAGCGGCATCCTCACACTTGGCCTCGAAGATCTCGACTTCACGGCGGATGCCGCGGAGTGCAACCGGTCCGCGGCGCTGAAAGTCGATTCCCTCAATCTCGCCCGCGGACTCCCGGGCCTCCCCACTGATCAGCACCTCTCCGCGGTCGGCCAACTCGGCGATGCGAGCGGCAATGTTGACGGTAGAACCGATCCAGTCGCCGCCGCGATCGCTTGCCGTGCCCCAAGCTATGCCGACACCGACCATCGGATGCTCGTGCTGAGCCATCTCGTGATGGGCGAGGTCGATCCCGAAGCGCACCGCAGCCGCGGCTGATTCCGCCCTGACCATCACCGCGTCGCCGATTGTCTTGACCTGCTCACCTCCGAAGCGATTGAGCAGGGTTGAAGCGTGCTCAAGGAAGTGCTCGACCACCTCAGCCGCTTGCGTGTCGCCGTGGGCCTCAGTCAGCGCGGTGAAGCCCGAGATGTCCGCAAACAGAAAGGCCTGGCTCTCCAGCGACTCGTCAGACAGTGTCGGTGGCCCATCGCTCTCCGCCCACATGGTCTCAGTCTTGCGACTTCCGAGCCTCGAGCAGGGCACGACGTCGCTCGCCGTGCTCCTCGATTGAGATCTCTCCTTCGGCGAGCCGGCGATCGAGGATCTCAAACGGCGTCTCGCCGGGTTCGCGGCTTCTAGCGCGGCCAGTGAGCTCACGCACAAGCCAGATGCCACCGGCGATCACGGCGGCCCAGAAGACCACCATCCCAATGACCATCACGACCCACCAACCGTCGCCCCAGCCGTGGTGTCCGTCAAAGGTATCCGCGAGAAGTGGCGGAGGAAGGGTGGTGAGGATCTCGCCTAGTTCCATCTTGGCTCCACCTCCTCGGACCCTCTTTCAGCTCCGTAAGAAATACCCTAGTGGGGTATCCTACCAAAGACTAGGCTCGGACGTCGATGGCAGCAGCGGACGAAGCGACGCAAGCGGTGACCGGACGTGTACCGTCGCGTCCGGTCCTCTCGGTCAGCGGCGTGACGAGGTCGTTTCGCCACGGTGTCGGCCCCGGGCGACGCACCGCGAAGGTCCTGCGCGGAGTCGATATGGTCGTCGACCGCGGCGAGCTGGTCGGGCTGGTTGGCGAGAACGGCTCCGGCAAGAGCACGCTGATGAAGATCATCGTCGGCATGCTCGAACGCGACGGCGGCAAGATCGAGCGGCGGGGAAGACTCGGCTACTGCCCGCAGCAGCCCTTGCTGTGGGAGAAGCTCACCGTCTCCGAGCACTTCGACCTGTTCGCCCGTGCCTACCGGCTATCGGCCGAGGAGGCCGAACGGGAACGGGATCGGCTCCTCGCGGAGCTGCAATTCGAGCGCTTCGCCGGCTACCGGATCGAGGAGCTGTCGGGTGGGACCAGTCAGAAGCTCAACCTGGCCCTGTCGCTGATGCACGACCCCGACCTTCTGCTGCTCGACGAGCCCTACAGCGGCTTTGACTGGGAGACGTACCTCCGCTTCTGGGAGCTGAGTGCCGGGCTGCGAGAGCGCGGGATGTCGATCGTGATCGTCTCCCACCTGATCTCCGAGCGCGATCGCCTCGACCGTGTCTACGAGCTCCGCGACGGACGCCTGGAGGAGCAGTAGCGGTGGGCGCCGCCTCGACCGCCTTCCTCCGGGAGCACCTCCGCTCCCCGCTCGTTCTGGTGCTGTTGGTCGCGATTCCAGTGCTCTTTGTGATCGCCTCCGCTGCGGTGCTGGGAGAGTTCGCCCGAGCGCTCGGCGGAGCTGTCGGCGGCCGCTCGGCGAGCGCCCTCGGCGCCGGCTGGGCGGCCGCCTTCCTCGCAGGGGCCCTCGGCTTCTTCCAGGTCTCCTCCTCACGTGATGCGGACCGGCGCCTCGCCCTGGCCGGACTCGGACCCGGAGCGGTGGCGACCGCAAGGATCGGTGCCTCGATCGTGCTCGCCCTCGTCGTCTCTGCGGCGGCCTTCGTCACGCTCGAGCTGCGCGAGCCGCCTGCACACCCCGCCCACGCCGCCGCGGGCGCACTCGCTTTTGCCCTGATCTACGTCGGGATCGGCACCCTGATCGGCTCGTTCATCTCCGACCCGCTCCAAGGCTCTTTGACCGTCGCCCTTGTCTTTCTCGTCGACATCTTCTCCGGGCCGGGGATGACCGACAGCGGCGGCATCGCCGCGGTGCTGCCCAGCCGACAGGCTGCAGAGTTGCTGGTCGCGGCCGGCGCCGGGGAAGGGTCGCCAAGCCAGGACTGGCTGATCGTCGTGCTCACCGTCGCCGCCAGCCTGGCGGTGGCCTTCGGCGCCTTCTGGTGGGCCGCGAGGCCGAGGACCTGAGGGTGGCCGGCCGAGTGCTGACAGCAACGAGACTGGGGTTCGCCGAGCAGGTGCGGCGGCCGATGCTGATCGTCCTGCTGGTGACGATCCCCTTCATCTTCATCACCTGGAGCTTCTGGGTAACCGAGGAGATCCCGCGGATGGTCACGGTGCCGGGAGGTGCAGTGATCCCAACGACGATGCGCGACATCCACGGCGCGATCATGGTCCCGATCACGATCGGTTTCCTCGCCGGCCTTGTCGGCATGTTCGTCGTCAACTCGGCGCTCGAGTCAGACCGGCGACTGGTGGTGGCCGGCTTCACACCAGGAGAGGCGATCGTGCCACGCCTGGCCGTGCTGGTTGCGGCGACCATGATCGTGCTCGCGGTCGCGGTCGCGGTGACGACGATCGACTTCGTTCCCGCGTCCTGGTGGCCGTTCCTAGTCGGGAACCTCCTTGCCGGACTCACCTACGCGCTGATCGGGGCCCTTGCCGGAGCAACGATGGGCCGGATCGGGGCGGCCTACCTTATGTTCTTTCTGCCGATGATCGACTTCGGGGTGGCCCAGGACCCGATGTTCTTCGACGGCCGACCGCCCGATTGGGCCAGCTTCCTGCCAGGCTGGGGCTCGACCCGGGTGATCGTGGACGGGGCATTCAGCGCCAGCTTCGAGGCGACCACGGGGTTGCTCGTAGCGCTTGGCTGGGTCACCCTCCTCGGCGCCGCAGTGATCGTGCTCCTACGCAGGACCGTCGGATCACGAGTCTGACCCGGAGCGGCGGCGACCGCTTCGTCTACCGTCTGGTGCCGCTTCCGCCCCTCCCCGACGAGTCGACATATCTCCGAGGCTTCCCGCGGGCTTCCCGTGGGTTCCTCGATATTCGCGAAGGGTGAGATAGGGACGCAGACCTCCCGAACCATCCCCATGCGTCCCGTCAATCCGCTTGAACAAGCGGTGGTAAACGCACGGATCGGCCAGCGAGTCCGCATGGCGGCCTAAAGATAGGTCGCCCCCCGATTGGCTGCCCGCTGTGGGACCAGTCGCCCGCCGACGCCCGTCGGTGACCGCGGGCGCATCACGGTCATAGGTCCTCGTCACATAACAGGTAGGGTTGATCGACCCGGACCTGATGAACACTCCGCTCGACAGCGACGGTGAGTCGCCTCCAATGCCCAGCGCGCCGATCGACGTCCGCGTGTTCACGATCCCCGGCTCGCACGCCGGAATCGCCGTCCTCCGGGAACTCGAGCACAAGGGAATTCCCTACAAGCGCACCGACCTGCTTCCGGTGGTCTCGTGGGTCGCGCTGAAGGCCCTGCGGTTCCCAAGAACGACCGTCCCGGCGGCCAAGATCGACGGACGCAGGGTCCAGGGCTCACGTGAGATCACCCGCGAGCTCGATCGCATCAAGCCGGAGCCACCGCTCTTCCCCGCCGACCCGGATCGCAGGGCCGCGGTCGAGGAGGCCGAGCATTTCGGCGACGAGGATCTGCAGCAGCGGATACGCGAGATCCTGCTGTGGTCGCTGCGGAAGGACGGAGCGCCACTTCTCAGCTTCCTGGAGGGGGCGAAGATCGGCCTCCCGCACGGCCTGGCGGTGAAGACGGCCGGCCCGTTCGTCGCCCTCGACGCTCGCGCCCGCGAGGCGACCGACGCCAACGTTCGCCGCGCCATCTCGATCCTGCCGGAAATGCTTCAGCGGATCGATGACTGGATCGCGGGGGGAGTTCTGGGCGGCGAGGAGTTGAACGCCGCCGACTTCCAGATCGCCCCCAGCCTGCGGCTGGCGATGAGTTTCGACGACCTCCGCTCGGCGATCGAGAACCGCCCGGCGGGGGAGCTGGCCCTCCGGGTCGTCCCGGACTACCCCGGCAGGATCCCGCCGGTGCTGCCGGCGGAATGGCTAGAGCCGCTTCGCACCGCTGCCTGACCACATGGCCGGGCCGGAGCCCGGGCTGCGGCTTGCGTCTGCGCTTCGGGTCTTGATGCTCAACGGATTCTCCGAGGAGGAGTGCGCCTCACCATGATCCGCGCAGACCGCATGAACAAGCGGTGGTACCGAGAACCGATACCCGGCGGGATTTGAACCCGCGACCTCCGGGTTATGAGCCCGGCGAGTCGCGTTCCCGATCGATCCTTGCGACGAACTGGGCGGGGGGGAAGACGGGGAGGTCGCCGGAGAGCTCGAGCAGATCGCTGTCGCCCGAGACCAGGGCGGCGCCAGCGGCGGCGGCGAGGGCGATCAGGTAGTCGTCGGGATCGATCAGCAACGGGGCGGTGAAGATTGCCGCGCCGGCTCGGCGCTCAGCCCAGGTCGAAGCCGCTGATCCCCTGCGGCTGCTCCTCGATCACGTCGAGGCGGGTGACCCTGGCGCCTCGGGGCCCTGCGAGCACCAGGCGACGAGCTGCTCGACCGCATCCGGCGGGCCCTCGAAGCAGGCCTCGAGGGTGCCGTCGGGGCGGTTGCGGGCCCAGCCGCTGACGCCCTTGGCCTCGGCGAGCTGCCTGGCCGAGGCGCGGAAGAAGACCCCCTGGACCCGCCCGTGGGCGACGACGCGCCGCCGAGCGGGGCCGTCGCCGGTCACGCTCAGTACTCGTCCTCGTCCTCGTAGCCCGCGACCTCTGCGAGCTGGCGCCCGAAGGTCTCCTCGACCGAGACGGCCGGGGACTGCACCGAGACCAGCGCCAGCGGGCCGTCGCCCTGATTGGCGATCGTATGGTCGCTCGCCGGAGGGATCAGCGCCAGGTCGCCCGGCTCCAGCGTCTCGGTGTCGCCGGCGGCGGACAGCGTTCCGGTGCCGCCGACCACGACGTAGACCTGCTCAGCCTCCTCGTGGGAATGGAGCTCCTGCGAGACCCCCGGGGGAACCTCGACCCAGGTGACGGTCAGGTGGCGCGAGCCGAGCTCTCCGGCATCCATCAGGATGTGGGAGCTGAGCTGGTGCCAGTCCATGACGGCCGCGTCGGAGAGTCGCCTGACGAGCATCTGCGTGACTTGTACCAAACGCCCGGCCCGGAAGCCGTCCCGGGAGTGGCTCTTGATCAGCGAACGACGATGTTGACGAGCCGCTCGGGGACGACGATCTCCTTGACAACGTCCCTGCCGTCGAGCTGCTCGTTGACGTGGGCATCGGCCCGCGCGAGCGCCAGGAGCTCTTCCTCGGCGAGCCCGGACTCGGCCTCGATCTTCGCCCGGACCTTGCCGTTGACCTGAACCACCAGCGTGAAGGTGTCCTTGCTGAGCAGCGCCGGGTCGGCCTCGGGCCAGGGCTCCTCCCAGACCCGGCCGCCCTCGAGCAGCTCCCAGACCTCGGCGCCGAGATGCGGGGCGAAGGGAAAGATCAGCGAGGCCGCGGTCGCGGTCGCAAAGCGCAGCGCCGCGTCCCCCTGCGGATCCCCGAACAGGCCGTCCTTGAGCCTGTAGCAGTCGTTGACCAGCTCCATCACGGCCGCGATCGCGGTGTTGAACTGAAAGCCGCGCTCGAAGTCGCGGGTCGCCTTGTCGATCGCCCAGTGCGTCTTAGCGATCAGCTCGCCGGCGCCGCCCTCGGGCCGCTTGGCAGGCTCCCCCCCGCCGGTCGTCCGCTGATCCACCTCGAGGCCGAGGCGCCAGAGCCGGGCGAGGAACCGGTACACGCCCTCGGCGCCCTGGTCGACCCAGTCCCCGCCGCGCTCGGGCGGACCCATGAAGCAGATGTAGGTCCGCGCAGCATCGGCGCCGAGCCGCTCGACGTACTCGCGGGGACTGACGACGTTGCCCCTCGACTTCGACATCTTCGCGCCGTCGCGGGTGATCATCCCCTGGGTGAAGAGGTTGGTGAACGGCTCCTGGACGTCGAGGTAGCCGCCGTCGGCGAGCGCCTTGGTGAAGAAGCGCGCGTACATCAGATGGAGGATCGCGTGCTCGACGCCGCCGATGTACTGATCGACCGGCATCCAGTGCTGGGCGATCGAGCGGTCGAACGGCAGCTCCTCGTTTGCGGGGTCGAGGTAGCGGAGGAAGTACCACGAGGAGTCGACGAAGGTGTCCATCGTGTCGGTCTCCCGCCGCGCGGGCCCGTCGCAGCTCGGGCAGCTCGTCGCCACCCAGTCCTCGGCCGCCGCCAGCGGGCTCCTCCCCTTCGGCTGATAGTCCTCGATCTCCGGCAGCTCGACCGGCAGCTGCTCGTCGGGGACGGGCACGATCCCGCAGCGCTCGCAGTGGATGATCGGGATCGGGCAGCCCCAGTAGCGCTGGCGGGAGAGCAGCCAGTCCCGGAGCCGGTAGTTGACCGCAGGGTAGCCCGCGTCGCGCTCGCCGAGCCACGAGATGATCCGGTCCTTCGCGGCGGCCGGCGTCAGGCCGTCGAACGGGCCGGAGTTGACCAGCACATCGTCGGGGCCCTGGTCGACGTAGGCGGCGTCCTCGGCAACCGGGGAGCCGTCGGCGGGAGCGACCACCTGCCGGACCTCGAGCCCGAACCTCCGCGCGAAGTCGAAGTCGCGCTCGTCGTGTGCGGGCACGGCCATGATCGCCCCGGTCCCGTACTCCATCAGCACGTAGTCGGCGATGAAGACAGGGATCTGCTCGCCGTTGACCGGGTTGGTGACGGTGCGCCCGAGCCGGACCCCGGTCTTCTCCCGCTCCTCGGCGCCCCGATCCTCGGCCGAGGCCCGCATCGCCCCGGCGACGTACTCGCGCGCCTCGTCAGCCTCCGGCGAACCGGCGATCAGCCGCTCGACCTCCGGGTGCTCGGGGGCGAGCACGAAGAAGGTCGCGCCGAACAGCGTGTCGGGGCGGGTGGTGAACACGGTGAAGTCGAGCTCGAGCTCCTCGCAGCGGAAGACCGCCTCGGCGCCCTCGGACCGGCCGATCCAGTTGCGCTGCATCGTGACCACGTTCTCGGGCCACGACTCGAGAAGGTCGAAGTCCTCCAGCAGGCGATCGGCGTAGTCGGTGATCTTGAAGAACCACTGCTCGAGGCGCCGCGGCTCGACCAGGGTTCCGCAGCGCTCGCAGCGGCCCTCGACGACCTGCTCGTTGGCGAGCACAGTGGCGTCGTTAGGGCACCACTGGACGGCGGCCTCGTCGCGATAGGCGAGGCCCTGCTCGAACAGCCGCAGGAAGATCCACTGCGTCCAGCGGTAGTAGGAGGGCCAGTCGGTCGCCACCTCCCGCGTCCAGTCGATCGAGATGCCCCACTGCTTGAACTGATCGCGGAACTCCTCGATCGAGCGCTCGGTCGAGACCCGCGGGTGCTCGCCGGTCCGGATCGCATGATTCTCGGCCGGAAGCCCGAAGGCGTCATAGCCCATCGGGTGGATCACGTCGAAGCCGTTGCGGCGGCGGAAGTGCGCGATCGCATCGCCGACCGAGTAGACCTTGAGATGGCCGACGTGCGGCTCGCCCGACGGGTAGGGCAGCATCTCGAGCACGTACGCCTTCCGCTTGCCGGGGTCGAAGCCCTCCTGCCCGGGGTTCGGGACCTCCCAGGTGCGCTCCCGCTCCCAGATCTCCTGCCACTTCGCCTCGATCGGCGAGGGCTCGTATCGCTGCTCCTGGACGCTCACGAGCCGCGCAGTCTAGATCGCCGGCCCCAGCCGATCAGGCTGGGGGCCGGGATCGGGACCAGTGGAGCTGATGGGGCTCGAACCCACGACCTCC
>CAVOYZ010000011.1:0-67086 GCA_963700785.1 uncultured Solirubrobacterales bacterium | reverse complement strand
GGTATGCCATACCGACGCTCTCCCAACTGAGCTACAGCCCCGGGGAACTCGTGACCGGCGGCGGATTGTAGTCCAGGGCGCAGACCGCCCGCGAGAGGTCCCGGCCGGCGCGGGCTAACTCGCGAGGTCGAGGACCAGCTCGCCGGCGCCGTTGCTGCGGACCTCGAAGTCGAGCTCGCAGCGTGACCTCAGCTCCCCGAGCAGGTCGATCGGCTCGCGCAGCGATACGTCGATACTCGCCCTGCCGCCGGAGAAGCGCCGGATCGAGATCTCGCTGGTCGCGTCGATCGAGTTGGCCGCGTCCTCGAAGCTGACCAGCTGGGAGAAGTCGCTGAACGGACCGATGTCGACCAGGACCCGGGGCTCGTCGGGCGGCTCGACGACGGGCGAGCCGCCGTGCCGCTCGAGGACGGCCTCGAGCTCGGCCAGCTCGGGATCGGGCGGGTCGGCCGGCGCCGCCGGTGGCCGAAGCGGATCGGCGTCGTCCTCGTCCGAGCCCTCCCAGACCGATCCGAGCCGGTCGATCGACCGCTCGATCGCCCGCAGCAGCGACTCCGCCGCACCCTCCGGGGCGCCGACGAGCGTCCGCACGCGGCCGCTGACCTCGGCTGCCTCGCGCAGGGCCTCGAGCCTGATCCGGGTCGCCTGCCCGCGGGCGCCGAGGCGCAGGTCCTCGAGCTCGGCGCCGAGCGCCGCCAGGCCCCGGAGCTCACTGGCGGCGTGCGAGCGGGAGAGGTCGAGCTCCGCCTCGAGCCAGGCGATCCGGCGATCGCGCTCGATACACGCGGTTCGGGACTGCTCCAGGGCGGCCTCGAGCTGCCCCGAGCGAAGCTGGCAGCTCCGCGCAAGCTCGGCCGCCCGGCCCGCGGCCAGCTCGGCCTCCGAAACGGTCTGCTCCACATCGGCCCGGCGATAGCCGAACAGCGCTCTCTTCAGGCGACGTTCGATGCCCTCAGGCTAGGCCCGGCGCCGGACGGCACCGGAGGTGCTGAGTCCGAGATCGAGCTCGGGCGCCTCGCCCCAGAGCTGCTCGAGCCGGTAGCGCTCCCGGGTCTCGGGAACGAAGATGTGGAGCACGCAGCCGGGGTAGTCGAGCAGGATCCAGCGATTCTCGCCGACGCCCTCGCTGCGGCTCGGCAGCAGCCCGTCCTCGTGCTTGAGGCGCTCGTAGACGTCGTCGTGAATCGCCTTCGCGAGGCGCTCGTTGCGGGCGGTGCAGATCAGCATCACGTCCGTGTAGCCGACCAGCTCGCCGACACCGAGGGCGACCATCTCCTCCGCCTGCTTCTCATCCGCGATCGCGGCGATCCTGCGGGCCAGCTCCAGGGAGGTCATGCGACCACGCTCTCGCGGTAGAGGCCGCGGGCGGCGATCAGGTCGGCGACGGCCCCGGGCACCAGCCAGCGGATCGGTCGCCCGGCGGCAACCCGCTCGCGGACCATCGTCGAGGAGACCCCGATCTCGGGCATCTCCAGCAGCGTGGCGGCGGACTCGGCTCCGAGCTCGCCCAGCACCCGGTCGATTCGCACCCGGTCGACTCCGGGGCGGGCGGCGACCGCAACCTGGGCCAGCTCGAGCACCCGCTCGGGATGTCGCCAGCGATCGAGCCCCGCGGCGACGTCCGCGCCCATCACGAAGGTCAGCTGACTCCCGGGAAGCTGATCGGCGAGCAGCTCGAGCGTGCGGTAGGCATAGGACGGGCCGTCGCGAGCAACCTCGAGATCGGAGACCCGGACACCGTCGAACTCGGCGACCGCGGCCTCGACCATCTCGAGCCGGAGCTGCGGCCCGGGCTCGGGGTCGATCCGTTTGTGGGGCGCCTCGCCGGTCGGCACGAGGATCAACTGATCGAGCCCGAGCTCCCAGATCGCCTCCTGGGCGAGCACCAGATGCCCGATGTGCGGCGGGTTGAAGGCACCGCCGAGGACGCCGACCGAGCGGCTCATCGCGGCACCTACTCGCGGATCTGGCCGGTGCCGACCAGGATGTACTTGGTCGAGGTCAGCTCGCGCAGGCCGATCGGCCCGCGGGCATGGAGCTTCTGGGTGCTGTTGCCGATCTCGGCCCCCATCCCGAAGACGAAGCCATCGGTGAACCGGATCGAGGCGTTGACGTAGACGCAGGCGGCGTCGACGCCACCGGTGAAGGCCCGCCCGGCATCCTGCGATCCGGTGACGATCGCCTCCGAGTGGGCCGTTCCGTAACGGTTGATGTGATCGATCGCATCCTGCAGCGAATCGACCACCCGAACCGCGATCTTCATCGAGTGGTACTCGGTCTCCCAGTCGCTTTCGGTGGCCAGGCCGATCTCGAGATCACCGGCGAGCTCGCGCACCCGCTCGTCGCCGACGATTTCGACCCCGGCGGAGCGCAGCTCCGCGAGCGCCGCCGGCAGGAACTCGGCGGCAACGGCGGCATTGACCAGCAGCGTTTCGGCCGAGTTGCAGACTCCTGGCCGCTGGACCTTCGCGTTGACGGCGATCCGGCGCGCCATCTCGAGGTCCGCGTCCTGATCCACGTAGACGTGGCAGTTGCCGCCGGCCGCGTAGAGGACGGGTACCTCGGCGACCTCCTTGAGTGCGGCCTTGAGGCCCTCGCCGCCGCGCGGGATGATCAGGTCGACGAGCCCCTCCTGACGGGCCAGCTCGGCGAGCTCGGCCCGCCCGCCGCCGGCGATCAGCTCGAGCGACCCGGCCGGAAGACCGGCGGCGGCGATCGCCTCGGCGAAGATCCCGGCGAGCACGGCGTTCGAGGCGGCGGCGGAGCTGGATCCGCGAAGCACCGCCGCGTTGCCGCTCTTCAAGCAGAGGGCCGCAGCGTCGATCGTGACGTTCGGCCGCGCCTCGTAGACGATCGCGACGACGCCGATCGGGACGCGCACCTGCTCGAGCTCGACGCCGCTCTCGAGCGTCCTGCGGTCGATCGTCTCACCGACCGGATCGGGGAGCGCGATCACGGCCTCGAGCCCGACCGCCATCGCCTCGACCCGCTCGGGATCGAGGCTGAGCCGATCGATCAACGCCGGGTCGAGACCCGCCTCGAGACCGGCCTCGACGTCGCCGGCGTTGGCGCTGAGGATCTCCTCGACGCGCTCGCGCAGCAGCGCCGCCGCGCGGCTCAGCGCGGCGTCCTTCTGCTCGGTCGAGACCCCGGCCAGCAGCAACGCGGCCCGGCGGGCTCGCCGGCAGATATCGGTGATCGATTCGGCCGCTACAGCCATCCCGGGAAGGGTAGCGACCGCCCCCGCCGCGGCCAATCGCGGCGGCCGCTCAGAGCAGCACGAAACGGTCGCGATGCACGGCCTCCTCGGTGCCCTCACCGATCAGCTCGGCGACCTCGCTGCTGCGCAGGCCGAGCAGCCGTTCGATCACCGCCGCGGAGTGCTCGGCGACGCCCTTGCCGACGACCTCGCCGTCGTGCACGATCTCGACCGGGTCACCGGCCGCGAACTCGCCGGCGACCGCGAGCACGCCGACCGGCAACAGCGATGCACCGCCCTCGCGCAGCATCCGCGCGGCTCCGGCGTCGACCTCGACCCTGCCGCGGGCCGGAGCGGCGTGGCGCAGCCAGAGCTTGAAGCTCGGGGCGCGGTTCTCGTGCGGGACGAAACGGGTGCCGATCCGCTCGCCCGATGCCGCCCGCCGCAGCGTGCCGGTCCCGGTGCCGTCACAGATCGTGACCGGGATCCCGGCGCCGCTCGCCATCTCCGCCGCCACGACCTTGCTCCGCATCCCCCCCGAGCCGTGCTTGGAGGTGTGCATGCCGATCGCGAGGCCGTCGAGCTCGGCGAAGTCGCTGACCTCGCCGATCAGGCGGGCCTCCGGGTCGGTGGCCGGGTCGGAGCTGAACAGGCCCTCCGTGTTGGTCAGCAGGATCAGGCCCCGGGCCTCGATCATGATCGCCACCTGCGCCGAGAGGAAGTCGTTGTCGCCGAAGGTGATCTCGTCGGTCGCGGTGGTGTCGTTCTCGTTGATCACCGGGACCACATGCCAGGCGAGCAGCCGTTGCAGGGTCTGGCGCGCGTTCAGGTAGTGGATCCGCTCGGACATGTCGAAGGCGGTCAGCAACACCTGGGCGCTGCGCACGCCCCCGCCGGCCAGCCGCTCCTCGTAGGCGCGGAACAGCGAGCCCTGCCCGACTGCGGAGGCCGCCTGCAGCTCGTCGATCGCGGCGGGACGCCCGCTCAGGCCCATGACCCGGATTCCGCGCGCGATCGCCCCCGAGGTGACCAGCACCACCTCCTCCCCGGCCGCGTGCAGCTCGCCAACCTGGGCGCAGACGCCGTCGAGCACGTCGCCCCGCAGGGTGCCCTCGTCGTCGGCGACGATCGAGGAGCCGAGCTTTACGACCAGGGTCATGGTCGGCGGAGTGTAGATGCCCGATTCCCGGCGCCCCCCTCGCCGTTCCGCCGCGCTCGGGGCCGCGCGGAGACCTCAGCCGCCGGGGTGGAAGTCGAACGCCTGCTCGCCGATCCGGACCTCGTCGCCATCCTCGAACCCGGCCTTCTCGAGCGCCTTGACGACGCCGATCTCGGCCAACCGCCGCTCGAGGTAGGCGACCGCCTCCAGGTTCGAGAGGTCGTGGCGGGCGACCAGCATCTCGACACCGCGTCCCCGGACCTCGAAGACGCCCGCCTCGGGACTGACGACCTCGTAGCCGCTGGCAGCCGGCGGCCGGTAGACGCGGTGCTCGGCCTGGAAGCCGTCGTCGGCGGCGGCCGGCCCGGGTTCGACCTGCGGGGTTGCAGCCTCGGCGAAGATCAGCGACACGAGCCGGTCGAGGCCGATGCTCGCTGCCGAGGAGACCGCCAGGACCTCGATCGCCTGCGGTCGTCGGCGGCGCCATTCGGCGACGAGGGACTCGCGCTCGGCGGCCGGGATCAGGTCGCACTTCGACAGCGCGATCACCTCCCCGAGCTGTTCGAGGCCCTGCCCGTGGGCGGCCAGCTCGTCGCGGACCGTCCGATACGCGCGTTCGGGCTCGGTTCCCGGCCCGACCTCGACCAGGTGGACGAGCAGCCGGCAGCGCTCGACGTGGGCGAGGAACTCGTGCCCGAGGCCGGCCCCCTCGGCGGCGCCCTCGATCAGGCCGGGGATGTCGGCGAGCACGAGCTGGCGCTCACCGCTGTCGATCGTCCCGAGCACCGGCTCGATCGTCGTGAACGGGTAGTCGGCCACCTTCGGGGCGGCCCGCGTCAGGGTCGCGAGCAACGAGGACTTGCCGGCGTTCGGCAGCCCGACCAACCCGGCGTCGGCGAGCAGCTTGAGCTGAAGCTCGATCCAGCCCGAGGCTCCGGGAAGCCCCTGCTCGGCAAAGCGCGGTGCCTGCCGGGTCGCGCTCGCGAACCGCTTGTTGCCGTGGCCGCCGAGGCCGCCGGTCGCGACGATCGCCCGCTGCCCCTCCTCGACCAGGTCGAAGCGCTCCCCGTCGAGCCCGTCGATCGTCGTCCCCGGGGGGACCATGATCGCCAGGTCGCTGCCGCGCGGTCCGTGCTTGTTCTTCCCCTGGCCGTGGCCGCCGCGTTCGGCCCGGTAGTGGCGGCTGATCCGCATCGCAGCGAGGTCGCGCTTCGAGCGATCGGTGAGCACCACGACGTCCCCGCCCCGCCCGCCGTCGCCGCCGTCCGGCCCGCCGCGCGGGACATGCGCCTCACGGCGGAAGCTGACGGCCCCGTTGCCGCCGGCACCGCCCTCGACGTAGATCTTCGCCCGGTCCTGGAACACCGCCTCAGGATCGCAGGCACGCGGTGCTCAGGCGGGCTCGCGCTGCGGCCGGCGGCGCCGGTACTTGAATCGCATCATCGGTCGCTCGACCATGTACCAGCTCAGGGCGCCGAGCGGGATCGCGAGCCCGAGCGTGATCAGCAGCGCCGGCCAGAACGGCTCGTTGGCGCCGCCGACGCCGACCGCATAGGCGATCGAGAAGTGCCAGAGATACATCCCGTAGGAGCGCTCAGCGCGAAGCAGTGCCAGACGCTCGGCGAGGCGCTCCAGGAACAGCTTGGCGGCTCACGCGAGCTCGACGAGGAACAGTGCTACAGCGTGCTTTCGAAACAGCAGTGCCGCGATCTCGGCCGGGCTCTCGGTCTGGGCTGACCGCCCTAGCCGGGCGCGACCAGCAACCGGCGGATCTCCCGCTCCAGCCCGTCCGGATCGTCGACGACGTCGAGCCACGTCACCGGCAGCGGCCGCCACCCCGCCACGGTCAGGGCCCGGAGCTTCGCCCGGTCGCGATGGAATCCGCGCCGCGTGTCGTGGGCGCCGCGGCCGTCGAGCTCGACGATCACCCGACTGCGCCGCCAAAGACAGTCGACCTCATAGCTCCGGTCCGCGGTCTGCACCCGGGCGTTGGTCTCAGGCCGCGGAATGCCGCGGGCCGAGAGCAGCTCGAGGAAGCGGTCCTCGAGCTCGCTGCGGGTGATCTGGGCGCCACGCTCGAGCGTGGCCGCGGCCGCTCGCAGCCGTGCCACACCGCGACGCCCCGGGTAGCGGCCGAGCAGGCTCGCCAGCGACAACCGGTCCGTGAGCCGGGCGACCTCGGCCTCGTGCAGCGCCCGCTCGAGCTGACCGGGGTCCGCGTTCGCCGCATGGTCGAGCAGCGTCCGGAACAGGCCGGTCACCGGGATCCGCTCGCGGGTCGTGACCTCATCACGGGGCAACGTGGCCAGGTGGAAGCGAATGCCCGGCCGCGAGCGCAACCCGCGCGGCGTGGTCACCTCCGGGGCGCTGCCGCCGGCGGCACGAAGGCCCCAGAGAGCGACCGCCGAGCCGTGCGAGAGGACCGCACCCCGGCCACCGGCGAGCGTCGCCGCCATCAGCCTGCCCCGGGGAGAGATCGCGGCGTGTCCGACCGCGTAGACGCCCCGGTGAATGCCGTGCAGGCTCCCGGCCTCGAGCCGCCACTCGACCATCCGCCGACTGAGCCCGAGGCGCGCCAGCTGCCGTTGGCTCACGACCCCATGCTGAGAGCCCGCCAGATCGGCAATCAGCTCATCCGGATGCCGAGCGTGCTGTTTCCCACATATGACGTGGGAAACGATGCGTTCGTCGGCCATGCCCGCAGCATCGGGCCGATCGACGCACGAGTGGGTGACGCGGGGTCACGAGTGACGCCCGCGTCGATCGTCCGGGAGGCGGGCTACTCGGCCTCGGCGACCGAGACGATGCGGCCCTTGCGGCCGGTCTTGAACTCGACCGTGCCGGCCTGCTTCGCAAAGATCGTGTGGTCGCGGCCGATGCCGGTGCCGTCCCCCGGGTGAAACCGGGTCCCCCGTTGGCGAACGATGATCTCGCCGCCGCTCACCCGCTGGCCGGAGAAGACCTTGACCCCGAGGAACTTCGGGTTCGAGTCACGTCCGTTGCGGCTGGATCCAAGTCCCTTCTTGTGAGCCATGCGCCCTAGCCCTCCTTCTCGGTGTCGGTCTTCTTCGCAGCAGGCTTCTTCGCGGCGGGCTTCCTGGCTGCCGGCTTCTTCGCGGCCGGCTTCTTCGCCGCCGGCTTCTTGGCCGCGGGCTTCTTCGCTGCCGGCTTCTTCGCGGCAGGCTTCTTCGCGGCAGGCTTCTTCGCGGCCGGCTTCGTCGGCGCCGGCTTCTTCGCCGCGGGCTCCTTCTCCGCAGCCGCCGCAGCTCCTTCGCCTCCGCAGGCTCGGCGGCGGCTTCTTTGCCGCCGGCTTGCGCGTCAGCAGCTTCACCTCGGTCACCTCGAGCCGGGTCAGCTCCGAGCGGTGCCCCTGCCTGCGCCGGTAGCCCTTCTTCGCCTTGTACTTGAAGACCTTGACCTTCTCACCGCGCTCGTGGCCGGCCACCTCGGCCTCGACCTTGACCTTCTCGAGGTCACCGGCCTGCAGCAGCACGTCGTCGTCGGTGCGCAGCATCAGCGCCCGGAGCGCGACCTTGGCGCCCTGATCGTCGGGCAGGCGGTCGACGAGCAGGGACTGCCCCTCCTCGACGCGGTACTGCTTACCGCCGGTCTCGATGATCGCGTAGGTAGTCATCTATCTGCTCAGCACTCTCGGTCTCGCGGGTCTCGGTGGCCCGCCTCAGGCTTCGTCGCCGGTCTTCGAACCGCTTCCAGCGGTAGAACGGCTCCTGCCGCCCCTGCGGCCTCGGCGCCGGCGAGCGCCGGATTCTAGACCGTCCTCGTCCGATTCATCGCCTCCCTCGGCGGGGGCTCCGTCGACCAGGGTCGCGACGGCGGCCGAGCGCTCGATCTGCTCGATCCGGATCAGCTTGCGCTGGCCGACCAGCGGCGCGGCACCGGTGACCGTGATCACGAAGGTGTCGAGCCGGGCGACCGCATCGCCGGGGTTGAACATGTGCGGCTCCTCGATCGTGACCAGCACCTCGTCACCGGGCGCGAACGGCAGCGCCCGGCGCTCGATCGCCTCGCGGCTGCCCGACTCGGCGACCTCGAAGGTCGCGATCGGAAGCGCCTCGCCGCCCTCGAAGAGGAAGTGGCGTCCGGTCTCCTGCTCGAGCTCGTGCAGCCCGCTGTCGGTCTTCAGCAGCTCCTGGGCAACCTTCGGGTTGACGCGGATCAGATGCGCCTCGGGCTCGGGCTCGTCGGCGACGAGATCGCGGAGCCGGCGCTGGATCTCGATCGAGACCGTCTCCGCCGACTCGACCACGCCCTCGCCGTCGCAGGTCGGGCACTTGGTGGTGAGGATCTCGCGCACGCCCTCGGTCACGTTCTGCCGGGTCATCTCGACCAGGCCGAGCGGCGAGACCTCGACCACATACGACTTGGTCCGGTCCTCGTCCAGCGCCTTGCGCAGCGTCTTCAGGACCTGGTCGCGATTCTTCGCCCTCGCCATGTCGATGAAGTCGATGACGATGATCCCGCCGATGTCGCGCAGCCGCAGCTGGCGCACAACCTCGTCGGCCGCCTCGACGTTGACCTTCGTGATCGTGTCCTCGAGGCGCCCCTTGCCCTTGCCGGTGAACGATCCGGTGTTGATGTCGATCACGGTCAGCGCCTCGGCGTAGTCGACGATCAGATAGCCACCCGAGGGCAGGTCGACCCGCCGTGAGAGCGTCGAGCGGAATGCCTGCTCGGCCCCGTAGCGCTCGAACACGTGCTCCTTGCGCTGGTGCAGCTCGACCGAGTCGACCAGCTCCGGCGCCGTCCGCTCGAAGAACTTCGTCACCCGGTCGTGTTGCTGGGGGTCGTCGATCTCGGCCCCGTCGAACTCGGCGCCGAGCACGTCGCGCAGCACCCGGATCGAGAGGTCCGCCTCCTGGAACACCAGCGACGGCGCCTCCGCCTCCTTGCCGCGGCGCTCGAGCACGTCGTGGAGCTTGTGCAGGTACTTGATCTCGCGGGCGAAGTCCTCCTTGGTCGCGCCCTGTGCGGCTGTCCGGACGATGTAGCCGCCCTTGTCCTTCTTCGGGTCGTAGAGCTTGTCGAGCGCCTTGCGCATCTGCGAGCGCTCGTTGTCGGCCATCCGGCGCGAGACACCGATCCCGCCGCCCTGCGGCATGTAGACGAGATACCGGCCGGCGATCGAGAGCTGCATCGTCAACCGCGCGCCCTTCGTCTTCAGCGGGTCCTTGACGGCCTGCACGAGGATCTCCTGCCCCCGCTGGATCAACTCGTCGATCCGCCGGCCCTGCCCGCGGCCGCGCTTCGGCACGGCCTTGCCGTCGGGGGTGACGATCTCATCGACGTGCAGGAAGCCGTTGCGCTCGAGGCCAATGTCGACGAACGCGGCCTCCATGCCCGGCAGGACGTTGTCGACGACGCCCTTGTAGATGTTGCCGACGATCGACTTCGAGCCCTTGCGCTCGACGTACAACTCGCCGACACGCCAGTCGCCCGGCTTGCTCTTCTGCTTACCGGCGCGGCCTCCGTTCGAACGGGAGGGGCTGCCGGCTGCTTCCAATACGGCTACGCGGGTCTCTCCGGCGTCAACCGATACAAGGATCTTTTTCTTCAAGTTTGCTCACCTCACAGAGCAGTGGGTCGGGCCCTGCTCGGCGAGGCAAGCTGCGACTGGACATAGACGCTCTGAAGCAGGCCGATCGCCATGAAGGTGACCAGCACCGACGATCCGCCGTAGCTCATCAACGGCAGGGGGATGCCTGTCACCGGCATCACGCCGAGATTCATCCCCACGTTGACGAAAACCTGGAAGAGCAGCATCGCGGCGATGCCCGCCGCGATCATGCTGCCGAACAAGTTCTTCGAGAGAGTCGCTATCCGCAGCGCCCGCCAGATCAGCAGGGCGTAAAGGGACAACAGGAACGCGGCACCGACGAATCCCCAGCGCTCCGCCGTAACGGCGAAGATGAAGTCCGTGCGGCCCTCCGGCAGAAAGCCGGCCCGCGCCTGCCTGGCGTCGCTGCCGAGCCCGGTCTTACCGCCGGACCCGATCGCAATCAACGCCTGATTGGTCTGGTAGCTGGAGTCACTCGGATCGTCGCTCGGATTGAGGAACGAGGTGAGCCTCTCCTGCTGGTAGCCCTCGAGCACCGGCGCGCCCACCGCGGGCGCGAGCACCAGCGTCACCAGGACCGCCCCAACCGCGAGACCGCCGAGCGCAGCGAAGTGCGTCCAGCGGATCCCGCCGATGAAGAGGACGGTCAGCGTGACGACGCCGTAAACCAGTCCGGTGCCCAGATCGGGCTGTAGAAACACGAGTATTGCGGGAACGATCCCGAGCAGCAGAAGCCGCGCTGTGCGCTGCGCCTCCGACTGCCGGCGAACCCGGTCGATCACGAAGCCGGCCAGAGCGACGACGAGCAACAGCTTGCCGATCTCGGACGGCTGGAAGGTGAAGAAGGGGAGCTCGATCCAGCGCTTCGAGCCGCGCGCCGCGGCGCCGAGCAGCAGCACCAGGGTGATCGAGGCGATCATCGCCGTGTAGATCCCGACCCGGAGCTCGCGGAACCGCGTGTAGTCGATCCGGGTCAGGGCGAGCATCAGGGCGATCCCGACGACCGCGTAGATGCTCTGGCGGATCACGTAGAAGTAGGGGTTGCCGGCGACGTCGCCCTTCGTCGTGAAGGCGAGGACGACCACGCTGGTGACGATCAGGGCGATCGCGGCGCCCGCCGTATAGGGGTCGATCCGCAGGAACCCGC
Organism: uncultured Solirubrobacterales bacterium; assembly: GCA_963700785.1. Taxonomy (GTDB): domain Bacteria; phylum Actinomycetota; class Thermoleophilia; order Solirubrobacterales; family 70-9; genus CAXMST01. The sequence goes on along the minus strand of CAVOYZ010000011.1, from coordinate 56,006 downwards.
TGCGCTCGACCAAGCCGACGCTGCGCTCGTCACCGAAGCCGCGCAGTCTGGTGCTTGTAGCTGATTCCATCATCGAGACTCTATTCGGCGTTGCCCGTGGACTGGACGTTCTTGATGTCCTTCGCCTTGACGTCGAAGTAGGCGGCCAGGACCTCCCTGACGAGCGGCGCAGCCGTGTCGGAGCCGAAGCCGCCGCCCTCAACGGTAGCCGCAATGACCACCTGGGGGTTGTCGTAGGGGGCGAGCGCCACGTACCAGGACTGGTCCGGGTTCGGCGGGCGCTCGACCGTTCCGGTCTTGCCGGCGATGTCGACGGGGAAGCCGCCGAAGACCCCGTAGGAGGTGCCGTCTGGGGGCCATCGCGGCGTCGCGAAGCCCGTCGAGGATCACCTTCCGGTAGGCCGGATCGATGTCGACCGTCCGGCGCGGGGCCGGGGTGAAGTCCTGGACCGGACGCCCGAGCGGGATCCACGACCGAGTCGGCCAGGTGCGGGCGGACGACGTCGCCGCCGTTGCCGATCGTCGCGTAGGCGACCGCCATCTGCAGCGGCGAGGCGAGCAGGTCGCCCTGGCCGATCGCCAGGTTGACGTTGTCGCCGACCGACCAGGGCCGATCGGTCTCGTAGCAGCCGGGCTCATAGAGCCGTTGCTCGCCGCCGCAGGAGTCCGGCTCGGCAGCCTGCGCGTAGAGCTCGTTCCGCCACTCGGGGGTCGGGATCAGACCGCCGGCCTCGTAGGGCAGGTCGAGCCCGGTCGGCGGCCCGAGGCCGAGCTGCTGGGCCCACTTCTGGATGCCCTCGTCGGTCTGGCTGTCGTTCCGGTCGCCGAGCGTGTAGAAGAAGACGTCGGAGGAGACCTGCAGGGCGCGCTGCAGCTGCAGCGGTCCGTAGACCGCGTCGCCCGCGTTCTTCAGCGGCTCGGGCAGGCCCGCCAGCTCGTAGGAGCCGTCGTCGACGATCGTCTCGGTCGGGGTCAGGGTCCCTTCCTCGAGCGAGGCCAGCGCGGTGACCGGCTTGAAGGTCGAGCCGGTCGGGTACTGGCCCTGGCTCGCGCGGTTGGCGAGCGGCTTCGCCTCGTCGTTGAACAGGGCGTCGTACTTCGCCCTCGAGACCGGTGGAGTGAAGACGGCCGGATCGAAGCTCGGGAACGATCCCATGCCGAGGATCGAGCCGTCCTCGATGCTCATCGCGACGAACGCCCCCGGCTTGCCGAAGCTCGCCAGGCCCGCCTCCCCCGCCCGCTGGATCTTCGAGTCGAGGGTCAGCTGAAGGCTGTTCCCGGTCTCCGGCGGGATCTCCGAGAGCGGTCTGCCGCGCGGCTGGCCGAGGGCGTCGACCTGGACCCGGCTCGCCCCGTTGCGGCCGCGGAGCACGCTGTCGTACTGAAGCTCGAGCCCGGCGGCGCCGATCTGATCGCCGGGATCGAGCGCCTCGTACTGGGGCTCGTCGAGCTGCTGCTTGCCGACCTCGGCCACGTACCCGAACAGGTGTGGCGCGAGCTGCGCCTGCGGGTAGTCCCGCACGTAGACCTCCTCGACCGTGATCCCCGGGAACTCGTCCTGGCGCTCGCGCAGGAAGTAGACGAGATCGCGGTCGACGTCGCGCTCCAGGGTCACCGGGCTGGCCGGCAGCTCGCGCGTCTGCCGGCGGATCTCGCGCTTCAGCCGCCGGCTCGGGATGCCCGAGACCTTCGAGAGGTCGTCGAGCACGGCGTTGCGCTGCTGCGGCGCCTTCGGCAGACGGTCGGGCCGGACCTGAAGCGAGAGCGCGGTCCGGTTGCGGACCAGCGTCTTGCCGGCGCGGTCGAGGATCCGCCCGCGGGGGGCCTGGATCGAGAGCTCGCGAACGCGGTTGTTCTGGGCCTGGGTGACGTACTCCTCGCTGGACAGCACCTCGAGATACCAGAGGCGGAAGAAGATCACTGCGAACGCGACCAGGGCGATGCCGCTGAGCACGGCCACCCGGACGGCGAACTGCGAGGTCATCGGTCGCTGGTCTTCGGGGCGGAACATCATCTAGCCGGCCGCCCCAAGGATGCCACCACGCCGGACCCGTCGCCGAGCGACCCGCCCGTCCTCGACCAGGGCCGGGCGCAACAGCCGCCTGACCAGCGGGAACAGGGGGATCGCGAGCAGGGCACCGACCAGGCCCTGGACGGCGATCTCGCGCAGGACCAGGAGGCTGATCGGGGCATCGACGCCGAGCATCAGCTGCATTGCCGCATATATCGCGGCGGAAACGCCGGTCAGCAGGCCGGTCAGCAGCGGCGGCACCAGCGAGCTGACGATGTCATAGCCCTCGCGCCAGCGCCCCGCCAGGTAGCCGACCGCCATCAGCGCGAGCGAGGAGACGCCGAGGGTCGTGCCGAGCGCCGAGTCGAGCAGCAGGCCCGCGAAGAAGCCCGAGACGGCGCCGGGAAGCGCGCCGCCGAGCAGACCGAGGGTGATGACGACCACCGGGACGACGTTCGCGACCGAGCCGAGCAGCGGCAGTTGCGAGAAGAAGGAGAGCTGCAGCAGGACCGAGATCAGGACGATCAGGGTCACGGTGAGCAGGATCCGCGGGGTGAAGATCATGACGGGCCCCCGGTGAGAACGGCGACCGTGTCGAGGTTGGTCAGGTCCGCGTAGGGCCGGATGTGGACCTGCTGGCGCAGCTCCTGCTCGCCGACCGTCGCCTCGCGGGCCTCGCCGATCGGGATCCCGGCCGGGTACCTGGAGGGCAGCGAGGGATCGTCGATGCCGGCGGTGATCACCTCGGCGCCGGGCCTGACCTGATCGTCGCCCTGGATCAGCCCGAGCAGGAGATCCTCGGGGTCCCCGACGACCGGGCCGACGACCCCGAGCGGGCCGCCCTGGAGCACCTTCGCGGTGACGCTGCTCGACTGGTCGCTGAGCAGGGTGACGCGGGCGCTGCCGCCGTCGACCGAGCTGACCCTGCCGACAAGGCCGTCGCCGCTGATCACCGCATCGTCGACGGCAACCCCGTCCGAGCTGCCCTTGTCGATCCGCATGATCTGATTCCAGGTCGAGGCCGAGCGGGCGCTGACGCGCGCATCGACCACCGTGTAGGCGGCGAGCGGATCGGCGTCGGCGACCTTCGCGATCCTGCCACGCTCGAGGCCGGCGGCTAGCTCCTCCGCGGTCCGGGTCAGCTCGCGGCGCAGGTCCTGAACCTCGGCCCGCAGGTCCTCGTTCTCACCGCGCGCCGCGAAGGTCTCGTCGAACCAGTTGACGAGGTCGCGAACAGGCTTCAGGGCCTGATTGGCGCCGTCCTCGAGCGGCGAGAGGACCGAGCCGACCCCGTTCTGAGCGCTGTGCAACGGGCCGCTCTCGCCCTCGCTGAAGTGGGTGCTGATCAGCACCAGGCAGGCGACCACGAGCAGGACCAGTACCGCGCGGCGCCGTCGTACCTGTTTGCGGTACATCGGCCCAGCCCCTAGCGACGGCGGCGGCCGCCGTCTTGCGAGCTGACGCGGTGGATGACCTCGAACTCCTCGAGCGAGCGGCCTGAGCCGACGGCGACGCAGGTGAGCGGCGAGTCGGCGAGCTGGGCCGGCATCTGGCATTCCTGACGCAGCCGCTCGTCGAAGCCCTGAAGCAGGGAGCCGCCGCCGGCGAGGGTGATGCCCCGGTCCATGATGTCCCCGGCGAGCTCGGGCGGGGTGCGGTCGAGCGTCTCCTTGACGGCGCCGACGATCGCGTTGACCGGCTCGCTGAGCGCGTCGCGCACCTCCTCGGAGCTGAGCATCACCGTCTTCGGCAGCCCGCTGACGATGTCGCGACCGCGGATCTCGGTCTTGATCTCCTCGCTGAGAACCGTCGCCGAGCCGGCCTCGAGCTTGACCTCCTCCGCGGTCTGCTGGCCGATCATCAGCTTGTGGACCGACTTGCAGTGGTGGACGATCGCGTCGTCCATCTCGTCGCCGCCGACCCGGATCGACTGGCTGACGACGATCCCGCCGAGCGAGATCACCGCGACCTCGCTGGTTCCGCCGCCGATGTCGACGACCATCGATCCGGTCGGCTCGCCGACCGGCAGGCCGGCGCCGATCGCGGCGGCCATCGGCTCCTCGATCAGGTACGCCTGCCGGGCGCCGGCCGCGAGACAGGCCTCCTCGACCGCTCGCTTCTCGACCCCGGTGACGCCCGAGGGCACGCAGACCACCACCCGAGGGTGCGCGAAGCGGTTCTGGTGAACCTGCTGGATGAAGTAGCGCAGCATCTCCTCGGTCACGTCGAAGTCGGCGATCACGCCGTCCTTGAGCGGCCTGATCGCCTGGATCGTGCCGGGGGTGCGGCCTAGCATTCGCTTCGCGTCCATGCCGACGGCGTGGACGGCGCCGGTGCGAGAGTCGACGGCGACCACCGAGGGCTCCGACAGCACGATCCCGCGGCCGCGCACGTAGACGAGCGTGTTGGCGGTGCCGAGGTCGACGGCCATGTCACGGCCGCCGAATCCGGTCATGTAGCTGAAGATGCCCATCGTCGTAGTGAAGCCTCGAAGGTAGGGGAAGTGGACTCTGTCGGAGGTCTTGGGCGGGCCGACTAATACGTCGATTGCATCCATCGGCGCCGAGGTGGCGAAGCCCGCCCGCGCCGCTGGGCCTTCCCGCACACACCAGGCGCCGCAAGGCTCCGCTGTGGCCGGCGGACCGCGGGTTCGCAGTCTAGCGAAGTGCAGGCACGAACGCCATTATGTGAGTAACTACACATAGATGCCTAACGGTTACTCAACGCGGCCCAGCCGCCGGACCAGGCTCACGACGAGCGGCAGCGGCAGCCCGATCACGTTCGAGAGGTCTCCCTCGATCCCCGCGACCAGGCTCGAGCCCAAGCCCTGGACCGCGTAGCCACCGGCCCGGCCCCGCCACTCGCCGCTGTCGAGGTAGAGCTCGATCTCGGCGTCGGTCAGCTCACGGAAGCGGACCGCGGTCGTCTCCGAGCCCCGCAGCGATTGCTCGCCGCCGAGGATGCAGACCCCGCTGTGGACCAGATGGCTGCGACCCGAGAGCGCCCGCAAACGGGCCGCGGCGGCCTCGCGGTCAGCGGGCTTGCCGAGCACCCGGCCGTCGAGCGCGACATCGGTGTCGGATCCGATCACGTGGGCACCCGGCGGCGCCAGCGCGACACCGGCGCCGGCCTTGCGCTCGGCGTTGGCGACCACCAGCTCCAGCGGGTCCCCGTCGGAGAGCTCCTCGACCTCGGGGGTGACGACCTCGAACGGGATGCCGAGCAGGGCCAGCAGCTCGCGCCGCCGCGGCGAGGCCGATGCGAGGACCAGCGCCGGGTCCGTCGGGCGCGGTTCGCCTAGAGCTCGGGGAACCAGATCGCGATCTCGCGCGCGGCCGACTCGTCGGAGTCGGAGCCGTGGACGAGGTTGAAGGTGACCTCGGTGCCGAAGTCGCCGCGGATCGAGCCGGTCTCGGCCTCGACCGGGTTGGTCGCGCCGATCAGCTGGCGAGCGGCCGCCACCGCCTCGACCCCCTCGAGCACCATCGCGACGAGCGGACCGCCGGTGATGAACTCGACCAGCTCGCCGAAGAACGGCTTCTCGGTGTGCTCGGCGTAGTGCTCGTCCGCCAGCGCGCGATCGGCGGTCAGGAGCTGCAGCGCCACCGGCCGCAGGCCCTTGCGCTCGAACCGGCCGATCGCCTCGCCGGTCAGTCCCCGCTCGAACGCGTCGGGCTTGATCAGGATCAATGTGCGGGTGGCTTCGGCCATCGGCTGGGTCGGCTCCGTTCAGCTCTTGGGGGTCGGCCGGCGTTCCGCGACCCGCTGCTGATCGGTGCCGGCGCGCGAGGTCTGCTTGCGCTCTGCGGGGGCCTGCTTCCGGGGCGGCGGCACCGATTCAGCCCCGCTCGAGGCCCGGCGCTTCTGCTGCCGGGCTCCGGCTGCAGCGCGGTCGGCGGAGGGACGCTCGGCCGGAGGTCGCTTGCGTGCGACCGGCTGCTCCGCGCGGGCCCGCGCCGGGCGCTTCTTCGCCGTTTCGGTCGCCGGCGGGGCGGCTCCGGCAACCTTGGCCTCGCAGTAGGGGCAGACCGACCAGCGGGGATCGACGGGGCGGCCACATGATCGGCAGGGGTCCTTGAGGCGGTGCTGGCACTCGGGACAGCGCAGCCAGGAGAGCTCGATCGGGTGCTCGCAGCGTGCGCAAGAGGTCTCGGTCAGCCGCCGCAGGCGCAGCTCGGCCGCCTTCGTCTCGAGCTCGCGCTCGCGGCTGTCCGCGAGGTACTCGGGTGGTCGCAGGATCGTGTAGACGATCGTGCCGATGAACGGGAACAGCGAGGTCGCCGTGGCGGTCGCGACCAGCACCGGGTCCTCGATCCGGCGGCGCGCGTCGGCGTTGGTCCACCAGACCAGCGCGATCCAGATGATCACGAGGACCAGGACGAGCAGATTGACGACCAGGTTCAGCGAACTGTCGGTTATTCCAAAGAGGGCTATGAGCATCGCGTGAAGCGCGTCAGTCTACTCGGCCAACCAGCCGGCACCCGGACGCGATCCGGCGCTGGGCCGCCACGACCACGGTCCGCGCGGGAGTGACGCAGCTCAGAGGAACAGCTGCCCGAACAGGTAGCCGAGCCCGAAGAAGACGAGGATCACGCCGGCGACGACCACCGCAACCAGGCCCATCATCGAGAGGAGCTCCGATCTCGCCTCACGGTCCATGCGTGTCCCAAAAGGTAGTTGGAACCGGCGCAGATCGCCACCCCGCGCCGCGACCGGGCGAGCTCCAGCACGGCTTCGATCGCCTGCGCTGGGTCGTCGACAACGCCGGCGTCGACCCCCAGCGAGGCGAACTCGGCGGCGAGCCGGCGTGGATCGAGGGCCGTGGCGCCCGGCCGCCCGACCCCGGGCCCGGGGTCGGCGGCGGTGCAGACGACGCCGTCGAGCTCCGGCGCCAGCGCGGCCGCGAACGCCGCCGGGTCCTTGTCGGTGAGCAGCGAGACGCAGGCGAAGCGCGGCCGGCCGAGCGTCGAGGCCGCCTCGGCGAGCGCCAGCGCCCCCTCCTCGTTGTGGGCGGCGTCGAGCAGGACCGGTGGATCGCCCTCGAGCAACTCGAGGCGCCCCCGCAACGGCAGCTTCTCGAGCGCAGCGCGGCTAGCGCCGGCCTCCGGGCGGACGCCGACCGCGGCGACCAGCTCGAGCGCCACGCCGGCGTTGCGCCGCAGGTAGGGGCCGTAGCGTTCGGGCACCGCCGACGGCGGCGCCGGGGGAGCGATCACGAAGCGGGCTCCGAGCTTCGCCGCATGGTCGCCGGCGGCCCGCTCGATCTCGGGCTCGAGGCGGCCGACCACGAGCGTCGACTCCGGCTCGAGCACGGCCAGCTTCTCGGCCGCGATCTCGGACACGGTCGAGCCGAGCCACTCGGTGTGGTCAAGCGCGACCGAGGTCAGCGCCGTCGCCTCCGAGGCGATCACGTTGGTCGCGTCGAGCCGCCCACCGAGGCCCGCCTCGATCACCGCGATCTCGACCCCCGCCTCGCGGAGCGCGACGAACGAGGTCGCGACCGCGGCCTCGAACTGGGTGACGGGATCGGCGCTCGCGCCGGGGGCGTCGGCCGGCGCGGCCTCGCGCAGCCGGCCGATCCCGGCGCGAACCCGATCGACGGCTGCCGCGAACGCGGGCGCGTCAGGCTCACGCCCGGCCACCTGCGTGCGCTCGCGCCAGCTGCCCAGGTGCGGGGAGATGCTGCACCCCGAGCGGACGCCGGACGCCTCGAGCAGGGCCGCGGCGATCAGGGTCACCGACGTCTTGCCGTTGGTTCCGACCACGTGCAGCGAGCGGAACGCGCGCTGCGGCTGACCGAGCTCCGCGCAGAGCGCCTGCATGCGCTCGAGGCCCAGCTTCCAGCCGACCGGCTCGAGGTCGGCGAGATAGCGCTCCGGGTCTATCCGCTCAGCTCCTCGAGCTCGGATCGGTAGCGCTCGAGCTTCTCGCGCTCGGAGGCGACGACCTCGGGTGGCGCCTTGGCGACGAACCCCTCGTTTCCGAGCTTCTTCTCGGCGCGCTCGACCTCCGACCGGAGGCCGCTCCGCCGCTCCTCGATCCTCGCCGCCACGGCCGCCCCGTCGAGCCCGTCGGACTCGAGCAGCTCGATCGACGCGACCGTGGCGATCGCCTCGCCGCCGTCGGCGCCGAACTCGACCCGCGCCAGGCGGCCGACGAGCTCGTGCGGGGTGGCTCCGGTCGCGCGGGCGCTGAGCACCGCACCGGCCGGCACCTCCGCCAGCTCCCGCCAGCGCCGCAGCGAGCGGGTCAGGGCGATCGCCTCGCCAACCTCCGCCTCGGCCCGCTCGTCGATCCGCTCAGCGGCAACCCGCGGGTACGGGCTGACCACGAGCTGCGCCCCGCGCTCGGGCAGGTACGACCAGATCTCCTCGGTCACGAACGGCATCAGCGGATGGGCCATTGCCAGCGTCCGCTCGAGCACGAACAGCAGGTTGCCGGCCGCGTCGGCCTCCCCCTCGTACATGCGCGGCTTGACGATCTCCAGATACCAGTCGCAGAGCTCCGACCAGAAGAAGCGGTAGAGCTCGAGCGCCGCGTGCGAGAAGTCGTAGGCGTCGAGTCGCTCCCCGATCGTCTCCACCGCCCGCTCGAGCCGGGAGAGGATCCAGCGGTCCTCGATCGCCTCGAGCGCCGGGGCGGGCGTCGCGTCGCCTGCCCCGGTCAGGATCAGCCGGGAGGCATTCCACATCTTGTTCGCCAGGTCTCGTCCCTGCTGGACCTTCGCCTCGCTGAAGCGGACGTCCTGGCTCGAGGACATCGCCAGCAGGCCGAAGCGGAGCGCGTCCGCACCGTTGCGCGAGATCTCGTCGAGCGGATCGATCCCGGTGCCGAGGCTCTTCGACATCCGCCGGCCGTCGGGAGCCTGGATCACCGAGTGGATGTAGACGTCGCGGAAGGGGACGTCGCCGGCGAACTCGAGCCCGCTCATGATCATCCGGGCGACCCAGAGATAGATGATGTCGCGCGCGGTCGAGAGCAGGTCGGTCGGGTAGAAGGCGCGAAGCTCGGGTGTGTCCTCGGGCCAGCCGAGGGTCGCGAACGGCCACAGCGCGGAGCTGAACCAGGTGTCGAGCACGTCGGGATCGCGGCGCAGGCCACCGCCGCAGTCGGGGCAACGGGCCGGCTCGGCCTCGGCGACGATCGAGCGCTCGCAGGCGTCGCAGTACCAGACCGGCAGCTGGTGTCCCCACCAGAGCTGGCGGCTCACGCACCACGGCCGGATCCCGCCCATCCAGTCGAGGTAGACGCGCTTCCAGCGCTCGGGCACGATCCGTACCCGATCGCTCTCGACGACCTCGATCGCCGGCTTCGCGAGCTCGTCCATCGCGCAGAACCACTGCAGGCTGATCAGCGGCTCGATCCGCTCGCCCGAGCGGTGCGAGAACGGAACCGAGTGGGTGTAGGGCTGCTCGCCGGAGATCCGGCCGAGCGCCCGCAGCTCGGCGACGATCGCGGCCTGAGCCTCGCCGGCGCTCATGCCGACGAAGCGCTCCGGGGCGGGCTCGACGATCCGCCCGTCCTCACCGATCACCGTGATCTCCTCGAGGCCCTGCTTGCGGCCGATCTCGAAGTCGTTCGGGTCGTGCCCGGGGGTGATCTTCAGCGCCCCGGTTCCGAACTCGGGATCGACGTAGGGATCGGCGATGATCGGCAGCCTGCGGCCGACCAGCGGCAGCTCGCAGAAGCCGCCGACCAGGTCGCGATAGCGCTCGTCGGCCGGGTTGACCGCGACCGCGGTGTCGGCGAGCATCGTCTCGGGCCGGACCGTGGCCACCGTCAGGACCCGGTCGGAGCCCTCGACCGGGTAGTCGATCGAGAACAGGGTGTCGGTCACCTCGCGATTCTCGACCTCGAGATCGGAGATCGCCGAGTGCGATCCCGGGTCCCAGTTGACGAGGTAGTTGTCGCGGTAGATGTAGCCCTTCTCGTAGAGCCCGACGAAGACCCGGTAGACGGCCTTGACGTAGCCCTCGTCCAGGGTGAAGCGCTCGTCCTCGTAGTCGAGCGAGGCGCCGAGCGCCTTGAACTGATTGACGATCCGCGCGCCGTAGTCCTCGCGCCACTCCCAGACGCGCTCGACGAACGCCTCGCGACCGAGCTCGTGCCGGGAGACCCCCTGCTCGGCGAGCTGCTTCTCGACCACCGACTGGGTCGCGATCCCGGCATGGTCGGTGCCGAGGATCCACTTCACGCGCCGGCCCTCCATCCGTCGCTTGCGGGCCATCGCGTCCTGGATCGTCCCGTTCAGCGCATGGCCCATGTGCAGCGAGCCGGTCACGTTCGGCGGCGGGACGGCGATCGAGTAGTTCTGCTCGCGGGGTCCGTCCGGATCGGGGTGGAAGTAGCCGCCCTCGACCCACGAGGAGAAGACCCGTTCCTCGACCTCGGCCGGGTCGTAGCGGGTCGTCTCCTCGAGTCTCTTGCGGCGCTCGGCGTCCACGGGAGGCGCGAGTTTAGTCGCGGCCGCTGGGCCCGCGGGAGGGCGGCCAGACGATCGGCCCGAGGCGGGCGGGGCGGGCGGGCCGCCGCGCAGCAGCTCGGCTCAGGCGGATTCCTCGACGTCGCCGAGATCCTGCTCGGCGGCGTCGGGCGGCACGGCCTGGGTGACGAGGGTCGGCGCCAGGCCCTTCTCGATCGTCTCGCGGGTGACCACGCACTTCTTCACATCGCGCCGCGACGGCAGCTCGAACTGGACCTCCTGCAGCGTCTCCTCGATGATCGAGCGCAGCCCCCGCGCGCCGGTCTCCCGCTCGACCGCCTTGTCGGCGATCGCGGCGAGCGAGTCAGGGGCGAAGACGAGCTCGATCTGATCGAAGTCGAAGAGCCGCTGGAACTGCCTGGTGAGCGCGTTGCGCGGCTCGGTGAGGATCGTGATCAGGTCCTCACGGCGCAGCTGGTTGATCGACGCGACGACCGGCATCCGGCCGATGAACTCGGGGATCAGGCCGTACTCCATCAGGTCCTCGGGCAGCACCTCGGCGAACAGCGCGCTGATGTCCTTCTCCTCGCGCTCGCTCATCGCGGCGCCGAACCCGATCCCCTGTTGGCCGACGCGCTTGTTTATCACCTCGTCGAGGCCGGCGAAGGAGCCGCCGCAGATGAACAGGATGTTCGTCGTATCGACCGTCAAGAACTCCTGGTGGGGGTGCTTGCGGCCGCCCTGCGGAGGGACCGACGCGGTCGTACCCTCGAGGATCTTGAGCAGCGCCTGCTGCACGCCCTCGCCGGAGACGTCGCGGGTGATCGACGGATTGTCCGCCTTGCGCGTGATCTTGTCGATCTCGTCGATGTAGATGATCCCGGTCTCCGCCTTCTTGACGTCGTAATCGGCGGCCTGGATCAGCTTCAGCAGGATGTTCTCGACGTCCTCACCGACGTAGCCGGCCTCGGTCAGCGCGGTCGCGTCGGCGATCGCGAAAGGCACGTTGAGGATCCGGGCGAGCGTCTGGGCGAGCAGCGTCTTGCCACAGCCGGTCGGGCCGAGCATCAGGATGTTCGACTTCTGCAGCTCGACCCCGTCCTCGGCCGGGCCGGCCTCCTCGCCGGACATCTGAACCCGCTTGTAGTGGTTGTAGACGGCGACCGCGAGCGCCTTCTTCGCGGCGTCCTGGCCGACCACGTACTCGTTCAGGATCTCGTTGATCTCCCGGGGCTTGGGTAGCGACTCGAGCTCGAAGCTGGGGCTGGTCGTCAGCTCCTCGTCGATGATCTCGTTGCAGAGGTCGATGCACTCGTCGCAGATGTAGACGCCCGGCCCGGCGATCAGCTTCTTGACCTGTCGCTGCGACTTGCCGCAGAAGCTGCAGAGCAGTTGCTCGTTGGAATCGGTTGGGCGTGCCAAGTGGGTTCTCCCTTCGAGTCGGGGCATCCCCGGCGGCGAATCGAAGGTTACGGAACCGCGCCGGCCGGATCGGTCCTACCTGTTACTCGGCCGAGCCCCCCGTCCCTTCAAGCCCGAGCGGCTGCAAGCTTCTCGCCACGCCCCCGAAGGACCCCTGGATTCGCTCCGCGGCAGCGAGCCGGAGATACGCCCGCCTCCGGTCGGCTAGCGGTTCTCGATCACGTTGTCGATCAGCCCGTACTCGACCGCCTCGGGCGCGCTCATGAAGTAGTCGCGATCGGTATCCGTCGACACCTTCTCGAGGTCCTGTCCGGTGTGGTCGGCGATGATCTCGTCGAGCCGCTTGCGGGTCTCGATGATCTCGCGGGCGTGGATCTCGATGTCGGTCGCCTGGCCGCCGATCCCGGTCGAGGAGACCTGATGGATCAGGATCTTCGAGTTCGGAGTCGCCATCCGCTTGCCCTTCTCGCCTCCGGTGAGCAGCAGCGCGCCCATGCTCATCGCGATCCCGACGCAGATCGTCTGCACGCTGGGCTTGATGTACTGCATCGTGTCGTAGATCGCGAGGCCGGCGTAGACCGACCCGCCGGGCGAGTTGATGTACATCGAGATGTCCTTGTCCGGGTCCTCGGACTCGAGGTGGATCAGCTGCGCGACGACCAGATTGGCGATGTCCTCGGTGACCGGGGTCCCGAGGAAGATGATTCGCTCGTTGAGCAGGCGCGAGTAGATGTCGAAGGCGCGCTCGCCGCGCGAGGTCTGCTCGACCACCATCGGAACCATCGGGCTCATCGCGGGGCAGTCTATAGAAGCCGATCGGCGGGTCCGCGGGATCGATCGCTGCGCGGGCATGGCAGACTGCGAAGCAGCCGCCCGCCGTCAGGCACGGCAGCCGGGGACAACTGAACAGGGACCAGCGCATGAAGAGAGCATTGATCGTCTGCCTGCTGCTGCTGATCGCGGCCGCACCGGCATCTGCAGGGAGCAAGAAGATCCGCCACAGCGGCGCCGTCGTCGGCGTGCCCGACTCGACGGTGACGCTGCGGATCGGGATCAAGAAGGGCCGCCCGACAAAGCTCAGCGCGTTCCGCGCCACGGGGGTCCCGACCAGGTGCGATACGGGCGAGTTCCTGTTCGAGTTCACGTCGCTGAACCCGACGCGGGTGACGAAGAAGGGCAACTTCAAGGAGCGCCTGAAGAACCCTGACGGCTCGAAGCTGACGATCTCGGGCACGGTGCGCAAGCGGGGCAAGCAGGTCTCCGGCTACATCAGGACCAACGACTTCGACAGCGACGGCATGAGCTGCCGGGTCGCGAAGCAGAAGTTCAGGACCGCCAAGACGCGCGGCTGACCGCCGGCCGCGGCGCGCCGCCGCGGCCGAGCGACGCGGCTACGCCTCCTCGTCCTCCTCGGCGACGGCGGTGGTCTTCTCTCCGGCGTCGAGATCATCGCCGCCGGGCGTCCACAGCTCGCCCTCACCCGCCGGCGCGTCGGCCTCGGGCGTCCAGATCTTCTCGCGCGCCTCCGCCCGGGCCACGGGAATCGGCGTCGCGGCAGCGATCAGCACCTCGGCCGCCTTGCGCAGCTGGATCTCCTCGATCAGCAGCGGCTCGCGCCCCTCGCGACGCAGCCGCTCGAGCAGCTTCTCGGGCTTGCCCTTCTCGCCGGCCGGCGGCTCCAGCGCCTCGAGCATCTCCGACTCGCTGACCTCGATGCCCTCGGCCTCGACCACGGCCTCGAGCACGGCCTCGCGACGCAGTCCGCGCTCGGCGTCGGGCCGTGCCTCGGCAATCGCCTCCTCGCGGGTCTTGCCCTGCATCTGCAGGTACATCTCCGGCTCCATGCCGCTCGACTTGATCTGGCGCTCGATGCGGTCCCAGACCTCCTCCGCGCGGGCGTCGATCAACTCCTCGGGAAGCTCGAGCTTCGCCTTCGCGACCGCCGCGTCGAGAACCGCCTCGCGGAACTCGTTCTCCACCTGGTGCTCCTGGGAGTGCAGGATCCTGTGCTCGATGTCTGCCCGCAGCTCCTCGAGCGTGTCGAAGTCGGAGTTGTCGGCGGCGAAGTCGTCGTCGGCGTCGGGCAGCTGCTTCTCGCGGACCTCCTTGACGGTGACGTGAAAGACGGCCTGCTTGCCGGCGAGCTGCTCCGCCTGGTACTCCTCGGGAAAGGTGACCTCGACCTCGCGCTGATCGTCCGCGGAGGCCCCGATCAATCCCTCCTCGAAGCCGTCGATCAGCGAGTTCGAGCCGAGCTCGAGCAGATAGTCGGTCGCCTTGCCGCCCTCGAACTCCTCCCCGTCGACCTCACCGGTGAAGTCGATCAGCAGGTGGTCGCCGGCGGCCGCCGCACGCTCGACCGGCGCCAGCGAAGCGATGCTCTCGCGGATCCGGTCGAGCTCGGCGTCGACCGCACCGTCGGGCACCTCCGGCTCGGCCTTGCCGACCTCGATCCCCCTGTAGTCGCCGAGCTCGGCGGGCGGGCGGACCGAGATCTCGATCGAGAAGCTCAGCCCCTCACCCTCGGACGGCACGTCGGCAACGTCGAGCTCCGGCTCGCCGATCGGGCTGACCCCGGAGCTGAGGATCGCCCGCTCGTACCAGTCGGGCAACGACTCGCGGAGCGCCTGCTCGAAGACCGCCTCGCGACCGACCCGCTGAATCACCAGCTGGGGCGGGACCTTGCCCTTGCGGAAGCCGGGCAGCCTGAGCTCACCCCCGAGCCGACGGGCGGCGCGGTCGAGTTGCTTGGCGACGTCCTCCGCCCCGACCTCGGCGCTGATCTTGACGCGGGACGGGTTGATCCTCTCGGTGCTTGTGTTCACCGCCGAGAGCTTAGGGCGCGCGCAGCCGGCCCGAGGTCCCAGCCGCGCGCAGCCCGGCTAACGTTTCGCCCGTGCAACCCGGACGAACCGCGATCGGAACCTGGAGCGGCGGCCGCTTCATGCATTTCGGCGACGAGCTCGCCGAGGAGCGACTGCGATCGCTGCTCACGCCCGGCGCCGGGATCGACACCGTGATCACCGCGGACACCTACGGCCAGGGGGACGCCGATCGGCTGCTCGGCAGCGCGCTCGCCGGCGCCGCCCGCTCGGAATACTCGCTGGTCGGGGCGGTCGGACACGATTTCTACGAGGGCGAGCGCGACGGGCCGAAGGGCTTCCCGCGGTTCACCGATCCGCGCCTGCGCAGCCCCGAGCACTACGGCGACTACCTGCGGATGGCCACCGAGCGCTCGCTGGAGCGACTCGGCGTCGATCGGCTCGACCTGCTGCTGCTCCACAACCCCGACCGGACCGGCTACACCTCCGAGCGGGTCTGGGATGCGATGGCCGGGCTGCGCGAGGAGGGCCTGACCGGGGCGATCGGCGTCGCCCCCGGGCCCGCGAACGGGTTCACGCTCGACCTCCTCGACTGCTTCCGGCGCTACGGCGAGCGGCTCGACTGGGCGATGGTGATTCTCAACCCGTTCGAGCCCTGGCCGGGCGAGCTGGTGCTCGAGGCCGCCACGGCCGAGGGAATCAAGCTGATCACCCGGGTCGTCGACTACGGCGGCCTGTTCTGGGGGGACGTGCGGCCGGGGCACGAGTTCGCCGAGTGGGACCACCGCCGCTTCCGGCCCCAGGGCTGGGTCGAGGAGGGTGCCCGCAAGCTCGAGGCCCTGGGCCCGCTGATCGAGCGCAGCGGCCTGACCCCGATGCAGCTCGCGTGCTGCTGGAACCTGGCGCAACCGGCGGTCGAGTGCGTCGCGCCAACGCTGATCCAGGAGCTTGGCCCGGGCGCGATCCCGATCGAGGACAAGCGGGCGGAGCTTGCAGCGCTCCCGGCGCGGAGCCCGCTCAGCGCCGACGACGTCGCCGAGGTCCGCCGCATCGGTGACAACACCGGCTGCATGGCGCTGAAGGGCGCCAGCCCCGAGCACGAGGGGCCGGAGCGCCCGGATCGCTGGCCGGTCAGTCCCGATCTGGCCGAGGTCGCGCGCGCTTGGGGAATCGAGCCCGAGCGGGACCTGGTGCAGCTCAGCGCCGGTT
The DNA here is from genome assembly GCA_963700785.1 of uncultured Solirubrobacterales bacterium. GTDB lineage: Bacteria > Actinomycetota > Thermoleophilia > Solirubrobacterales > 70-9 > CAXMST01. Next base: position 40,120 of record CAVOYZ010000011.1, on the reverse strand, counting down.
GAGATGGGCCGAGCCCGGGCGAGCGCCCGCGATCGATTCACAGCCCGGGCCGTGACCGGGCCGGTCGGGCGGGCGGTGGCCTTCGCGGCCGACCTCTGCGCCGCGCTGCTGCGCGCCGCCCGCGGTCGCCCCGAGCACCCTGAGGAGCGACGGCGGCCGCCGCCCTGAGCGAGCCCGGCCCGGCGGCCCGGCTAGGCTTGTCCGATGGGCGCCAACCTCGAACGGGTCCAGGGGTACTACGAGTCGCTCAACACGGCCGATGCGGACGCGATCGCGGCCCACTTCACGCCGGACGCGTCCCACTACTACACCCGCCTCGGTCCTCACCGTGGCCGGGAAATCGCCGAGAACGCGCGCTGGGCGATCGCCAATCTCGACGGCCGCTGGCATCTGGAGCACGCAATCGAGCAGGGCGACGAGGTGGTGATCGAATGGACGATGACCTGGAGGGATCGGGAGTCCGGCGAGCGGCGCCTGAACCGGGGCACCGAATGGTTCGTCCTGCGGGACGGGCTGATCGCTGAGATTCGCGCCTACCACCACGGTGACCGCGACAACCCGCAGGGCAACCTGCTCGGCTTCGACCACGCCGGCCGCGGCCACACCACCCTTCCGCACACGCCCGACCGCTAGCTCCTCCGAGCGGGCCACGCCGCCGGCGCGGCCGACCGCCGGATCGGCGCCGGTCTAGTAGCGGTAGTGCTTGGGCTTGTAGGGGCCGTCCGCCGAGACCCCGAGGTAGGCCGCCTGCTCGTCGCTGAGCTCGGTCAGATCGGCCCCGAGCGCGCCGAGGTGTAGGCGGGCGACCTTCTCGTCCAGGTGCTTCGGCAGCACGTAGACCCGCTTCTCGTAGTCCTCGATCTTGCCGTAGAGCTCGATCTGGGCGATCACCTGGTTGGTGAACGAGTTCGACATCACGAACGACGGGTGCCCGGTGGCGTTTCCGAGGTTCAGCAGGCGCCCCTCGGAGAGGACGATCACCGAGTGCCCGTCGGCGAACCGCCACTCGTCGACCTGCGGCTTGACGTTGATCCGCTCGACGTCATCGCGGGCGGCCATCGCGGCCATGTCGATCTCGTTGTCGAAGTGGCCGATGTTGCCGACGATCGCCTGGTGCTTCATCCGCGCCATGTCCTCGGCCGTGATCACGTCCTTGTTGCCGGTCGCGGTGATGAAGATGTCGGCGGTCGAGATCACGTCCTCGAGGCGGCTCACCTCGTAGCCCTGCATCGCCGCCTGCAGGGCGCAGATCGGGTCGATCTCGGTGACGATCACGCGCGCGCCCTGGCCGCGCAGCGACTCCGCGCAGCCCTTGCCGACGTCGCCGAAGCCGCAGATCACCGCGGCCTTGCCGGCGATCATCACGTCGGTGGCGCGGTTGATGCCGTCGATCAGCGAGTGGCGGCAGCCGTAGAGGTTGTCGAACTTCGACTTGGTGACCGAGTCGTTGACGTTGATCGCGGGGAACAGCAGGTCCCCGGTCTCAGCCAGCTGGTAGAGGCGGGCAACGCCGGTCGTCGTCTCCTCGGTCACCCCCATGATGCCCTCGCCGATCGTCGTCCAGCGCTGCGGATCCTGGCCGAGCGAGCGCTGCAGCAGGCGGAGGATCACGGCCATCTCCTCGGAGTCGGCCGACTCGGGGTCCGGCACGGCGCCGGCCTTCTCGAACTCGGTGCCCTTGTGGACCAGCAGGGTCGCGTCGCCGCCGTCGTCGAGCAGCATGTTCGGGCCCTTGCCGTCGGGCCAGACCAGCGCCCGCTCACAGAGATCCCAGTACTCCTCCAGGGTCTCGCCCTTCCAGGCGAAGACCGGCACTCCCCGAGGGTCCTCGGGGCTGCCGTCGGGACCGCAGGCAACCGCGGCCGCGGCGTGGTCCTGGGTGCTGAAGATGTTGCACGAGGCCCAGCGGACCTCGGCGCCGAGCGCCGTCAGGGTCTCGATCAGCACCGCGGTCTGGATCGTCATGTGCAGCGACCCGGTGATCCGCGCGCCGGCCAGCGGCTGAGCGCCGGCGAACTCGTGTCGCGTGGCCATCAGGCCGGGCATCTCGTGCTCGGCGAGCTCGATCTCCTTGCGCCCGAATGCGGCGAGGCTCAGGTCGGCGACCTGGAAGTCGTGCTCGGTGTCGGTGGCTGCGGCGGTACCGGGGTTCATCGCTGGCGTCTCCTTCTCGGTTTCTGGGGCGCGGGTCGTGACGCGCGGATCACAGTCTTGCAACCCGACCGCATCGCCGGAGCTCCCGCTCAGTTCTCCCCGGCGTAGCCGAGGATCGACCGGTCGATCAGCCACTCGACCGGGGCCCGGTCATCGGTGTAGACCTCGCTGCCCGGCAACCGCGGGCCGATCTTGGCGGCCTCGAGCGCGGCGAGCGCCCGCAGGTCGGGCGGCAGGTCCGGCAGCGAGTCCTCGAGGATCTCCCCGGACGCGGGCCCCTCGGTGCCGAGCAGCAGCGTGTTCGTGTCCTCCTTGGGATCGCGGATCACGGTCGGGAAGACCGCCGCCATGGTCGAGCCGAGCACCGTCTCGAGGTCGTCGTTGCCCTCCGGGTGGCCGGCGTTGACGACCACCGCGCCGCCGGGCGCGAGTCGCGCCTTGACCAGCTCGAAGAACTCCTTCGTCGCCAGGTAGAACGGGATGTAGGGCTGGCGGTAGGCGTCGACCATGATCACGTCGTAGCGCTGATCCGCCTGCCGCAACCAGGGCCGGGCGTCCGCGGTGTGGGTGCTCAGCCTCGGGTTGTCGTCCATCGCGAAGAAGCGGCGGCCGACGTCGTGCAGCTCGCCGTCGATCTCGACCCCGTCGATCTCGGTGGTCGGGAAGTACTTGCCGTACGCCCGGGCGGTGGTGCCCGCCGCGTTGCCGAGGATCGCCATCCGGCGGGGCGGCTCGCTGCGGGCGGCGAACGGCAGGATCAGGTAACCGTCCCAGACGTTGTCGGTGAGCACGGTCCCGGGCCGGTACAGCGAGTGGACGGCCTGGCCCTCGTTCAGTTCCAGCACCCGATCGCCGTCGTCCTGCTCGACCACCCGCACGTACTGGTGCTCGGTCTCGGTCTCGTAGATCACCTCGCCGTTAGCGGTCGCCTTGACCGTGCCGACCGGGATCGCCAGCGCGCAGAAGAGCGCCACCGGGACCACGAAGAAGCGCTTGCCGAGGCCGACCGCAGCGACCATGGCGATCGCCGCCGCGAAGCAGATGAAGGTGCGCTGGGTGCCGACCAGCGGAATCAGGACCAGCGCCGATATCCAGGTTCCGAGCAGCGAGCCGGCGGTCGAGACCGCGTACAGCCTCCCGGCGACGCTGCCCGAGTGCTCGACGTCGGGCACGGCGAGGCGGATCGCGTACGGCGATGCGGCGCCGAGCAGCGTCACCGGCACCGCGATCAGGAACAGGACCCCGAGCAGCGAGCCGACGAAGGCGCCGGCCGAGATCGAATCGAGCGCATCGACCGAGACGTCGAACAGCGGCCGGGCGACGAGCGGGACCAGCGCCAGCATCGTGGCTGCGGCCATCACCATCAGCGACATGCCGCGCTGGTGCGGATGCCGGTCGGCGATCTTGCCGCCGATCCAGTAGCCGATGCTGAGCGCGACCAGCACGATCCCGATCGTGTTCGCCCAGACGATCGTCGAGGCACCGAAGAACGGCGCCATCAGCCGCGCCGCGGCGATCTCGGCACCGAGCGAGCCGGTGCCGACGACGAAGATGAAGACGTAGAGGAAGCGGTTGCTGCTGGTCATGGCTTGACGCTGCCGATCCGCTCTCGCAGCCGTTCCCCCTGCCCGGCGGCAACCGCCCGTCCGGCGCGGGCGGGGTCGAGCTCGACGCCGCGGTCGGCCGCGTAGTCGAGCAGCTCCTGGCGCTCGATGTCCTGCCGTGCCCAGAGCAGGAACAGCCAGGCGAGCGCGGCGACGGTGACCGCCGTGCTCTCGAACATCATCACGATCCCCGCCCAGCCCTGATCGGCGAGCGGGTCGACCCCGCGCGCGATCTGGAACGGCTCGTAGTCGGGATAGATCGGCGTTCCCGACCACATCAGCACGTTCGCGAGCACGGTGCCGACCAGTCGTACGGCGACGACGTAGACGACCTTGGCCCCGGTGCCGAACCAGGCCGGCTTCGGCAGCGGGCCGATCAGCGACAGCCAGATGCCGAGGCCGGCGAAGAAGAACGATGCGTGCTCGACCGCGTGCAGGAGCGGCGAGTCGAAGGTCGCCGCCTGGTAGAGCGCCGGCACGTGCCAGAGGTAGAGGATCGCCGCCCAGAGCGCGAACGAGACGATCGGGTGTGAGAGCGCGCGGATCCAGCGCAGCCAGGGGACCGCCAGCAGCGGCTGCAGCATCGGGCCGGTCAGGCCGAGCACGATCAGCAGCGCGGCGATGTCGATGATCAGCAGGTGCTGGACCATGTGGCCGACGATCAGCTCCTCCGCGAGGGCCTCCAGCGGTGAGGCGATCGCGATCGCGAGCACCGCGATTCCGGCGCCGAAGCAGACGAGCCGCCAGCTCGGCAGCGGGCGGCCGGCGCCGGCGAGTCGCGTCGCCCGCACGGCATAGGCGACTCCGGCCACGCAGAGCCCAATCGCACCGAGCGCCTCGAAAGCAGCCATCGCCAGATTGAGGCTAGATCATCGCGCGCTTCTGGCCGCCGGGGCGGCGGGCCTCGAGATCAGGGAACGTCGCTCTGGGACTCGGCTACGGTCGGCCCCGGATCCGGGCCCGGATCGCCGCCGCCGGCCGCGACCCGGAGGCGCTCGAGGTAGTGCAGCCAACCGACCCGGTGCTGCGAGGCCGACTTGCCGCCGAGCTTGTGGTGGCGAAGCAGGACCCGGGTTCCGCCGGCGATCGGCTCGAGGTCGACTTCGACGGTGCTCGCCCCCGGTGCAACCAGCGTTCCCTCGTGCTCCCAGCCCCAGCTGAAGACCACCCGCCGGGGTGGATCGACCTCGAGGAACTCGCCTCGGGCCGTGAACCCGACCGGCAGCTCGACCCGGTAGATGCCGCCCGGCTTCGGGTTCAGGGTCGCTCGCGCGCCCATCCACTCGACGATCCGGGCCGGGTCGGTCAGGTACGGGAAGACCACCTCGGGCGCCGCCTCGATCGTGACGCTGCACTCGACGGGCTCAGCTGCCACGCCGGCTCAGCCCCCTCTGCTCGGCCTCGGCCGCCGCCTTCAGGGCGCCGAGCCCCTGCTCCCAGAAGCCGGCCAGGTACTCGTTCAGCTCCTCGATCCGGCCGGGGACCGTCGCGTACAGCCGCCTCGCCCCGGCGCGGCGCTCGCTGACCAGGCCCGCCTCGCGCAACACGCCGAGATGCTGGGAGATCGCCGGCCGCGAGACGTCGAAATGAGCGGCCACCTCACCGGCGCTCAGCTCGCGCCCCCCGATCAGTCGCAGGATCTCCCTGCGGCGGGGCTCGGCCAGCGCCTTCAGGGTTGAGTCCGCATCGATCACGGCCCTATGGTAAGCGAACGCTTACGCGGAGGCGCGGGCGCGATCCTCCTCGAAGCCGTCGAGCGTCGCGATCAGCGACTCGAGCAGCGGCACCCGGCCGAGCACCCGCCGGACCATCGCCGCGTCGTCGCGCCAGATCGCGATCCGGACGTCGATCGGCGCCTTGAAACGGGGACCGGCCGCCTCACCCTCGCGCGCGTACACGGACCGCAGGTCGTCGCAGTTGGCGAGCTTGTCGGCCGCATAGACCAGCGCCGCCCGCTCCCCGGCCCGCTCGACCTGATCGCGCAGCGCCGCCTTGCGCTGCTCGTAGTCGCTCAACCGTCGATCGTCGGTCAGCGCGTCGACGAGCAGACCGGTGTCCTCGCCGAACTCGTCGTGGATCCGCTCGGACGCGACATCGGTGTCCTCGAGCACGTCATGCAGGAATGCCGCCGCGACCATCGCCTCGTCGCCGCCGTGCTCGGCCACCAACCGGGCGACGGCGACGGGATGCTCGATGTAGGGGGAGCCACTCCCCCTGCGTCGCTGCCCGCCGTGAGCGGCGGCGGCGAAGCGCCAGGCCTCGAGGGCCAAACCGGACCGTGCGAAGCCGGGCGGCTCGCTCTGATCCGCGGGGCGCTCAACGGGCGGCTCCTGCACGAGGCCGAGCATACGGCCAATCCGAGTCCTCAGCCGATCGCGCCCTCGAGCTCCAGCAGCGCCCGCTTCGCCTCGAGACCGCCGGCATAGCCCCCCAGCCCGCCCCCGGTGCGAAGAACCCGGTGACAGGGGACGACCACCGGGATCGGATTCGCACCGAGGGCGCTGCCCGCGGCGCGGGAGGCTCGCGGGCTACCGGCCAGCGCCGCCATCTCCGCGTAGGTCCGGGTCTCGCCGAACGGGATCTCGGCGGTCCGCTCGAGCACGCTGCGAACGAAGCCCGAGGTCAGGCGCCAATCGACGGCACACTCGAAGCGGCGCCGGCGGCCGGCGAAGTACTGCTCGAGCTCGCGCTTGATCGGATCGAGGCGGGCGGGGTGCTCGATCACCCGGGGGCCGAGCGTCGCCGAGAGCTGTTCGAGAATCAGCTCGTGGTCGGTGCCGGCGAGGCCGACCCGGACCAGGCCCGCACCGGTGGCGGCCAGCAGCAGGGTGCCGATCGGCGAGTCGGCCGGGCCGACCGCAACGTCGATCAGCCCCTCGCGCTCCGCCCGCGCGGCGAGCACGGCCCGCAGCCGGTCGGTCTCGGCCGGCGTCGGCGCCCCGCCCTTGAGCGCGGCCCTGATCAGCGCCTCGTCATGCGGCTTTGCAACCTCGGCCATCAGGCCACCTCCTCCTGCTCTCGTCGCCTTCTCAGCTTGCTGATCCCCTCGTGCGCGCTGCGCCGGGCGGCGGGCTCGCTGCAGTCAAGTACGGCTCCGATCTCGCGGTAGCGGAGATCGAGCGCGTAGCGCAGCAACAGCGCCGCCCGCTGCTTCTCGGGGAGCGCCGCGACCTCAGCCCAGATCTCGGCATCGAGGCCGGGATCCGGATCGGCGATCGCGGCCAGAGCGTCGGCCTCGTCGGACGGCTGCGGCCGTCGCTGTCCGGCCCGGTGGCTGTCGATCGCCTTCCGACGGGCGATCGCCAGCACCCAGGCCCGCGGGTCCTCGCCGTCGAAGCGATCGTAGGCTCGCAGCGCCGCGATGAAGGTCTCCTGCAGGCACTCCTCCGCCTCGTGGTGGCCGAGCATGCCCCGCAGGAAGCGCGCGACCGCCGGCGACTGCTCCGCGAAGAAGCGACTGAAGGGAAGCGGCCGGCTCGATCGGTTCAAGGTGCTCGTCATCTTGATCTGTTTTGGATAACGAGCGCGACCGCAGAAACGTGAGGTCGGTCGCCCGCCGTTCCGGGCGGGCCGCTGTCGTAGGCTTGGGGCGATGGCCAACCCTGAAGTTCCCGGCCGCGAGTTCGAGGCGCCCAGCCGACCCGGATTCCGGATTCTGGCGATCGACGGCGGCGGCATCCGCGGCCTGATCCCGGCGATAGTCCTGGCCGAGCTGGAGCGCCGTCTGCAGGAGCGGGATCCGGGGGCGACGCTCGCCTCGAGCTTCGACCTGATCGCCGGCACCTCGACCGGAGGCTTGATCGCGCTCGGGCTGACAACGCCGGGCCCCGACGGCGGGCCCGCCTTCGATCCGGCCGCGATGATCGAGCTCTACAGCGGTCCCGAGGCACAGGAGATCTTCGCGCGGCCACCGCTCGAGCGGCTGCCGGGGATCGGACACGTCAGCGACCTGCTCGACCCCCGTTACGACCTCGAGGGACTGGAGCGCGTGCTCGAGCGGCGGCTCGGCGACCGCACGGTGTCGGAGGCTCTGACCGGGGTGCTCGTCCCCTCCTACGACATGCACGACCGCACGCCGCGCTTCTTCAAGCCGTGGAACGAGGAGGCCCGGCGGATGCGGGCCGTCGACGCCGGCCTCGCTACCTCGGCCGCACCGACCTACTTCCCGGCGCTGCGCCTCGGCGAGGAGGCCCTGGTCGACGGTGGCGTGTTCATCAACAACCCAACGATCGCCGCGACGATCGAGGCGCTGAAGCGAACCGAGGGCGAGCCGCTCAGTCCCGAGGACCTGCTCGTCGTCTCGCTCGGAACCGGGCAGCACGAGCGCGGCTACGACCCCGACGCTGTCGCCGGCTGGGGGGCGCTTGGCTGGATCGCTCCCTCGAGCGGCTCGGAGCCGCCGCTGATCGGAGCGATGCTCGACGGGCAGTCCGACGCCTCCCACCACTGGGCGCACATCCTGCTCAACCACGAGTCCGGCTCGCCGGTCGCCAGGGGGGTCGAGCTGGGGGCCGGTCCGCGGTACTTCCGCTGGCAGCTCGAGCTTCCCGCGCCGCTGCCGCTCGACGGCGTCAGCGAGGCCGAGATCGAGGGCCTACGCGACTGCGGCGAGGCGCTCGCCTCGGCCCGTGCGGACGAGATCGACGCGGTCGCGGCGGCGGTGGTCGGCGGCACCTGAGCCGCATCGGGCGCTCAGCGCCGGCGCCCGATCAGAGGTCCTCGGTCCTGATCGTCTGCTCCTCCTGATCGACGTCGGTGACCGGACGCCGCCGGACGACCGGCCACTCGTCCCCGTCGTCCTCGGGCTCCTCGTATTCGTCGGTCGCATCGTCGCCCCGCTCCGCGGCCTCGAGCTGCCGGGTCTCCGGCTCGTCGAAGTCCTTGCCGTCGGCGTCCGGTAGGCCGAGGAACTCGGACGTCCCCTGCTCTGCCGCGCCGACCATCGAGCCGAGGTTGCCCCTGATCCGGTCGATCTCGGCGATCACCGCCGAGCGCCGATCGCGAAGCTCGGCGATCGAGGCCTCGACCCGTCCCAGCTCGGCCCGGGCGTCGGCGAGAATCTGCTCGGCCTCCTCCTCGGCGGCCGCGACCGAGGCCTCGGCCTCGACCCGCGCCCTCGCCTCGATCTCGGCAGCCGCCTGATCGGCGCCGGCCCTGGTCGCGGCGTCGTACTCATCGGCCGCCGTCCGGGTCGTCTTCTGATAGTCGTCCGCCTCCCTGCGAAGCTGCTCGGCCGCCTCCTCCGACTCGCGCTTCAGCGTCGCGGCCCGCTCGGCCGCCTCGTGGCCGGCGACCTCCGCCGCCTGCCTCGCGGCGTCGAGGATCTCGGTGACCCGCTCGCCGACGCCCCGCAGCTCGCCGACCCCGGCGACCGCCGCACCGGCGGCCAGATTGCTCTCGACGAGCCGCTCCTCGAGCTCGGCCAGCCGGGCGTCGACCTCGCGGCGGTCGTAGCCCCACAATCGGGTCGTGATCGGCGGCTCCCCAGGCTGCTCCTGCTGATCGGAATCCACGCCCTCAGGTTAGCTGGGATCGTCGTCGGCTCGGGCATCCTCGAGCGTTCCCAATCCCTGCCGGACGATCACCGGAAGCATCGCCAGAGCCCCGGCGGCATCTGCCCACCACCAGCCGACCGCGGCGTTCAGGCCGAGCCCGGCCAGCAGGGCGAAGGACAGGTACGAGCAGACCCAGGTCTCGATCGCGTCCGCCTGCAGGGCGCGGCTGCCCATCTGCCGCCCCGTCCTCTGCTTCCAGTACGCGAGCGTCGGCATGATCAGCAGCGAGAGGGCCGCCAGCGTGATCCCCGCGGGCGCAGCCTCAGGACGGTCTCCCGCGATCAGGCCGCCGAGCGCCTCGAAGCCGATGTAGGCCGCCAAGAGGAAGAAGGTCGTGGCGACCCCGTAGAGCGCCCGGCGCTCGGCCGCTCGATGCCGTCGCTCGTCGTCCCCGGGACGTGCCGCGCGGAGCCGCCACACGACGAACATCGGCCGACAGCACCTCGATGCCGCTGTCGGCGCCGAAGCCGACCAGCGCGACGCTGCCTGCGACCAGGCCCGCGGCGACGGCGACGGCGGCCTCGACCACGTTCCAGCCGATCGTGAACCACTCGAGCCGCAGCGCCCGCCGGTGGAGGCGCTCGGCCCCGGCGAGCGCGACTGCGTCGGTCATCGCCCCGCGCCTCCGCCACCCGGGCCGCCGGAGGGAATCGCGGGTCTCGAGTGCTCCGACGCTGCGATCTGCATCCCGCACCCAGCATAGGTAGCAGGGACGCGGCCTGGCGCTCGTTCGCGCCAGGGCTGCCGTGTTTCCTGGATTCCGCTAGCTGGTCGGCCCCGCGCGGGCGGCGCGAGCCTCAGAGCGCAATCGCGACCGGCGTCGGCATCTCGTGGCGGAGGACCGCACCCTCGAGCCCGGCGAGTGCCGGAGACGGCTCGAGGCCGAGGCCCTCGGCGAGCGCCACGCGGGCCGCCCGGTAGGCGTCGAGCGCGTCGGCCTGACGTCCGGCGTGGTAGAGCGCCAGGATCAGCTGCGAGCGAAGGCGCTCGTCCAGCGGCTGCTGGAGGACGAGGCCTTCGAGCTCTCCGGTCAGCTGCGCGTGCCGCCCGCAGGCAAGATCAGCGTCGACCCGATCTCGCAAGCAGCTCCCTCGAAGCCCCTCGAGCCGCGCAATCTCGGGCTGCGCGAAGCCTTGGTCGGCCACGTCGAGCAGAGCCGGTCCGCGCCACAGTCCGAGCGCTTCCCTCAGCGTCTCCGCGGCCGGTGCCGCCCGCCCGCGTGAGATCTCCTCCCGCCCTCGGCGGTGAAGCGCCTCGAAGCGATCGGCGTCGAGAGCTCCGCCGCCGAGAGCCAGCCCGTAGCCGCCACCCTGGGAGACGACGAGGTCGCCGCCGATCGCGCTACGCAGTCTCGACACCAACACCTGGACGGCGTTTCGCGGGTTCGCCGGGCCGGCGCCTGACCAGAGCTCGTCGACGATCCGGTCGAGGTGGAGAGCGGCGCCGCGGTGGACGAGGAGCAGCGAGAGCAGCGCCAGCACCCGGCCGTTCGGCAGGGGGCACTCCCGACCGGCGCTTCGCGCCCGCACCGGTCCGAGGACGAGGAAATCCGGCCCAGGCGAGGGGCCGGTGGGGTGTTCGCCTGTGGGAGTCCCAGGGCCGCTGCCAACCATGCGATCAGCTTGCCGGGCCGAGCGCCGGTCCACAACGGGGGCGGCCCCCTGACTTTTCGACCGCCAACCCCTAGATTTGAGGTCGTGGAACCTGCCCCTCAAGTGCTCACCCTCGAGCGCTCGGAGGAACTGGCGGCGATCGACGCGGCGATCGAGTCCGCCGCCTCCGGCCGGGGCGGCACGATCCTGATCGAGGGACCACCCGGAATCGGCAAGACCCGGCTCCTGCGCGAGGGCGCCGCCAGCGCCGCGGCTGACTTCGAGGTACTCCGGGCGCGTGGGGACCTGCTCGAGCGCGAGTTGCCGTTCGGGATCGTCCGCCAGCTCTTCGAGGCCCGGCTCGCGGCCGCGAGCGGGCGCCAACGTGAGGCGCTGCTCGAGGGCGCGGCGAGGCTGGCCGAGCCGGTCCTCGGAACCGCGATCGAGCCGCCGGCCGAGCCCGCTCCCGACCGTGGCCTGACCGTCAACCACGGCCTCTACTGGCTCGCCGCGAACCTCAGCGATCAGGGTGCCGTCGCACTAGTGATCGACGACATCCACTGGGCAGACGTCCCCTCGCTGCAGTGGCTCGGATACCTGGCCCGACGCCTCGACGGCATGTCGCTGCTGGTGCTGGCCGCCACCCGTCCGGTCGACGGCGAGCTGGCCGGACTCGTCCAGGCCCTGGTCGCGGGACGGGCCGAGCGGCTGCTGACGCCGCAACCGTTGAGCGATGAGGGGGTCGGGCGGCTGGTGACCGAGCTGACCGACTCCGATCCGGACGATGCCTTCGTCGAGGCATGCAGCAGAGCGAGCGGCGGCAATCCGTTCCTGCTCCGGGAGTTGCTACGCGCGGCCACGCAGCAGGGCGTCCCCCCCTCGGAGGCGAGCGCCGAGACGGTCTCCGCCCTCGCTCCGGAGACAGTCACCAGCGCGATCCTGGTGCGGCTCGAGTCGCTGCCGGAGGAGGCGGGGAAGCTGGCGCGAGCGGTAGCGGTGCTCGGCCGGGACGTGCCGCTTGACGCCGCCGCCGAGCTCGCCGAGCTCGACCCCGAGGCAGGCTGCGGAGGCGGCTGATGCCCTGGCCGGCGCCCATCTGCTCGGCTCCGATCGTCTGCTCAACTTCGTCCATCCGATCGTCCGCACCGCGATCGAAGAGGAGATGCCGCCGGCGCGCCGGCGCCGGGCTCATGCGCGAGCCGCGGCGATCCTCGGTCGGCGCGGCGAGGATCCCGAGCGCTGCGCTGCGCACCTGCTGGTGGCCGATCCGGCCGGCTCGATCGAGGCCGCGAGACCCTGCGCGCCTCGGCGAGGCGGGCCACAGGTCGAGGCGCGGCGCGAATCGCAGTCGTCTACCTGGTTCGCGCGCTCGAGGAACCGCCCGGGCCGGAGCTGCGTCCGGTCGTGCTCGAGGAGCTCGGGCTGGCGGCGGCCAGCGCGGCCGACCCGCGCTCGGAGGAGTGGTTGCGAGAGGCCTACGAGGCGGCGGCAGATCCTGCCTCGCGCGGTCGCTGCGCCCTGGCGCTCGGGCGGGCAATGTTCTTCGCCGGGACGGCCCGAGGAGGCGTTCTTCGCGATCGACGAGGCGGAATCCGACCTCGGCGAGAGCGAGCGCCGGATCGCCGCTCGGCTCGAAACCGAGCTGATCGCAGTCAGCTCGGCTCGATCATGGCCTGCGCCCGCGGGTCAGCGAACGGCTGCAGCGCCTGGAGCGGCTCAGTGAGGGCGATCAGCTGGCGGGCTCGCTGCTGCTCGCCCAACGCGCCTACGAGTTGGCGCTGGCGGGCGAGCCGGCCGAGCGGCCGGCGGAGATGGCGAGTGAGGCGCTCGGCTCCGGCGAGCTGCTCGCCGCGCTCGGCCCGGAGGACCCGAGCGTCTTTGCCGCGGTCAACGCTCTCGCCCTCTGTGAGCGGCTCGACGAGGCGATCGCGGCCTTCGATGTGATCATCGAGGCGGCGGGCGAACGTGGCTCGGCGCTCGGGTTCGCGATGGCCTCGTGCTTCAGATCGCAGGCGCACTTCCGACGCGGCGACATAGTCGCCTCGGAGGCCGATGCGCACGCCGCCGTCGAGGTCGCCGCAGCCGAGGGCTGGGGTCTGGGGATCCCCGCCGCCCGCGCCTTCCTCGTCTATGCGCTGCTCGAACGAGGGCCTGCTGGACGAGGCCGAGCGGGTGCTGACGGAGGCTGAGCTGAGCGAGGAGATCCCCGATCTCGTCATGTTCGACCCACTGCTCGAGAGCAGGGGCCGGCTCCGCATCGCCCGCGGCGATGTCGCCGGCGGGATCTCCGACCTGCTTGCCTGCGGAGAGCGCCAGCAGCGCTGGGGTGCGCACAACCCATCGGTGATCCCCTGGCGATCGACGGCGGCCGAGGCGATGCTCGCGCTCGACCAGGTCGAGCGGGCATGCGAGCTGGCGGACGAGGAGGTCGAGCTCGCAGAGCGAGCCGCGGCGCCGCGGGCGCTCGGCATGGCGCTGCGGGTCGCCGGGATGGTCCACCGGGACGCTGAGCTGCTCGAGCGCGCTGTCGCGGTGCTCGAGCGCGGGCCGAGCCCGCTCGAGCTGGCCCGCGGGCAGCTCGCGCTCGGCGCGCTGCTGCGACGGTCCGGCCGACGGAGCGATGCCCGTGAGCATGCTGCGAGCCGCCCTCGATGAGGCCGACCGGCTGCGAGCCGAGCCGCTGGCGGTCGAAGCCCGCGAGGAGTTGCTCACCGCCGGCGCGAGGCCGCGACGTCCGCGTCTGTCGGGTCGCGATGCGTTGACCGCCAGCGAGCTGCGCGTGGCCTCGCGTGCGGCCGGCGGCATGAGCAACCGCGAGATCGCCCAGTCCCTGTTCGTCACGGTGAAGACGGTCGAGACGCATCTGCGGAACGGCTACCGAAAGCTCGAGATCGGCTCACGCAAGGAGCTGCCGGATGCGCTCGAGACCGAAGCGGCTCTCGAGTCACCCGCTGCGGGCGCTGAAACCGATCTGAAAGGGCGATGAAAGCGGCCTCGGCGAAGCTGCGCAGGTCCGATAAGCGTGGACCGCCAATCCCGGCCACCGACTGAAGCGAGGTCAAGATGCACAAGGCAGCCGCGATGCTCCTGGCAGGCCGCAGCCCCCGAGTCCCAGGAAGCTCAAACCCGATTCGATCGACCCCCGTCGACCCGCGGGACCGCCGATAGCGGCCACCCGGCTGAGCTCACGGGGGCCTGCGGCCCGCCTTTGAGCGGGCCGCTGCTTGCTCAGCGCCGGTCACCGGCGTTGGGCCCCGGGGGCCGCTCCGAACGAGGCCGTCCGCGGCGGCGGCTATGTTCCTGCGTTCCGTTCCAAGGACCAACCCGAGAACCTGTCCGGAGGCAAGCAATGCGATCGAACCGTTCCAGCCGCACACCACTGGGGGCGGTGCTGGCGATCGCACTCGCCGTGGTCGCTGTGGCCCTGCCGAGCGCCGCGTTCGCCCAGCAGCTGACCCCACCGGATGTCGAGTACCAGCCGGCGCTCGACCTCAGCGTCGAAGGGGCCCCGGGCGGCGGTTCGCCGTCCGCGACCAGCAGTGCCGGCGCCCTCCCGTTCACAGGACTCGATCTGGTCGCCTTTGCTGCCGTCGGTGCCGGCCTGCTCGGCAGCGGCCTCGTGATCCGTCGCGCGGCCCAGTCCGGGTAGCGGTTCTGCCCGCCGCCTAGGAGCCCACCTCCGGCCGTTGAGCGGCCGTCCTCCTCCCACGGTCGTTCCGATACGGTCGGCTCGAACCGCGGACGTGAGGTGTACCCGACGGCGGGTTCTGCCGCCTGCAGCGTCCCGCCAACCCCAGAAACGGGAGGACGGGAATGTCCAACCACCGAAAGACACCCTCGCCGGCGCTGGTGGTCTCGCTGCTCGCGCTGTTCGTCGCGCTTGGCAGCGGCGCCTACGCCGCCTCGAAGATCGGGACCAGCGACCTCAAGAAGAACGCGGTCACCACCCCGAAGATCGCGAAGAACGCTGTCAAGTCGAGCAAGGTCGCGAACGGCAAGCTCAAGGGCAAGGACCTCGCGGACGGAACGCTCGGCGGCTCGAAGCTCGCCTCGATCGTCGAGGTCACCGACACGACCGACGTGGCGACCTTCGAGATCGGCACCGCATCGGTCACCTGCCCAGACGGGACGACCGTCGTCCTCGGCGGCTTCAAGACCGACAGCAACACGGCCAATCAGGGGCTCGCGACCGAGAACCGGCGGGTCGGCAACGGCTGGAGGGCAAGCATCTACGCAAGGGCGAGCAACGGCCTCGCCACCGGCAACACGCTGACCGTCTACGCCTACTGCCTCGAGGAGAAGGGCTCCGGCTAGGTCTGACGAGCCAAGCACCGGGCGGCCCGCCGCGGATCGGGCATGCTTGACGGCGTGGTACCGCGGAGGCGACCGAGCAGAGCCAGCCTGATCACGGTCTTCGCGCTTTGGGTGACGATCCTCGCGACGGCGACGGCCTTTCTCGGTGCCGAGGCGGCGAGGGCGATGTCCACAGTCGCCGCCTGGTCCGGCGCCTTCGTCGCCTTCATCCTGCTCGGGACCGGATGGATCAAGCCCGCGCTGATCACCGCCGGATTCGTGCTCGTGGCGATCGCGGCGACCCAGCTGATCGGGCGCTAGCCCGCCTTGTCCCAGCGGGGAAGTCGGACTAGGTCGTCTTCACGATCACGACCGAACAGGGCGCCTTGTGGGAGACCGTGTTCGGCACACTGCCGAGGATTCGGCGCTGCATTCCCTTGCTGCCGACCACCAGGGCGTCCGCCCCTCGATCCTCGGCGGCAGCGCAGAGCACGTCCGCGGGGTTGCCCTGCCGGGCCTCGACGATCGTCTCCAGGCCCCTGGCATGCGCCTTCTCCTCGACCTTCCCGAGAATGTCCTCGACGTCCTCCATCGGGTTGATCGCCCACTGGATCTCCTGCGGCGCGTCGGCCTGCTCGCCGCGCAGGCGGTCCTCCGGCACCGGCGCATAAGAGCTGATCACGACCAGCTTCGAGCCGTATCGCTCGGCCATGTCGATCGCGAAATCAACCGCCTTCGCCGCCGTGTCGGATCCATCCGTGCCGACCGCGATCGTCTCGCAGCCCTGAGGGGTTCGGGAGGCCGTCCTCGCGAGACCCGGCGCGGGCGCCAGTGGACTCGCGCGCGAAGCCGCGCTTGCCGGTCGGGTACTGACGCCTGTTGACGGCGATCGCGAGGCCGAGGACGGTCAGGGCGACCGCCCCGAACACGATCAGATCGGACCAGTCATCGGCGATCGCGACTGCGCCGAGCGCGATCCCCCCGAGAAACAGAACGGCCCAGAAAAACTGCTCCGAAAGCGGCCGGCTCAACTTGGCACCCCGCTGAGCTGCCCGAGCGCTCGACGAGCCGGCCGACCCTCTTCTCGGTGACTGGCCATGGCCTCCCAGGGTACGCGATCTCGGCGGGCACCTCGACCTCGAGCCTCCCTGGATAGCGTTCAGCGACGATGTGGCTGCAGCGTGAGATTCTCCTCGGGGCGAGAGCCCGTGGATTCCATCTCGTCGGATCGGAGATCGAGGCCGAGCTGCCCGAGTTGGCGCAGGTCGAGGTCGGCCTCCTGCACCTGCACATCCGCCACACCTCCGCCTCGCTCGCGCTGAACGAGAACGCCAGCCCAGACGTCCGCCACGACCTCGAGCAGTGGTTCAGCGACGCGGTGCCCGAGGGTCGGGGCCGGTGGCGGCACGCCGATGAGGGTCCCGACGATATGCCGGCCCACGTCAAGGCGGTGCTGATCGGGCCCTCGCTGTCGCTGCCGATCTCGGCCGGCGTACCGGCGCTCGGGACCTGGCAGGGGATCTACCTCTGCGAGCATCGTGATCGCGGCGGCCCGCGCAGGGTGCTCGCGACCCTGCACGGCGAGTGATCCGCGCCCTCGTGGCCCGGCGTCCGGTCTCGACTCAGTTGCTGAGCTGGATCAGGAAAGACTCGTTCGCGAGGGCGTCGTCGCCGAAGTCCCAGTTGCGGACCAGCACCTCGGTTCCCGCGGGGCACCCGGATGTCTGGGAGGCAAAGCCGATCATCGCCGCATCGTCGCCCCCGGTGGAGGTCACCGCCCCGGTGACGGGCGTGAAGCCGAGGTTGATGCAGTAGATCCCCGCCGAGGGGCTGCTGACCTGCGCTGAGCTGACGCGGCGCGATGGGTATGTGGGATCAAGGTCGGCGGTGGCGCCGTTGATCTTCGCGTAGGCGTAGGGACGAGCCGAACCGGCCTTCGTCGCGTTGGTGGCCGTCTCGGCGCTGACTGCGCTCGCGACGCTCAGCCCGGGCTCCTGCCTGGCGATCTCCCTGCGCGCCTGCTGACGGGCGATCTTCTTGATCTTCGCCTTCGTGGCGACGCTGTTACCGGCGCTCGGGGCCGAGCCTCCGGCCAGCGAGCTTGCCAGCAGCGCGACGGCAAATGTCGCCACGACCACGGCCGCCACAGCCGGTCCATTGATACCCCTGATCGTCCCCATCTCCCACTCCTCCGCTGGCGCCGTGAACGCGCCGGCCGGTCTGCCGGCAGTCCATTCGGCATCGACCGCTCCACGGTAGCGCGGCCTGGTTCACTGGTGGCCGCTTCTGCCGGGTCGTCGACGGTTCAGCGCATCGCGCCGTCAGCGCAGAGCCCCGCGCCGGTCTCCGAGAGGCAGCCGGCAGCGGCGGGGCTAGTGGTCAGGGCTCCGGCTGTCGCGGCTACCGCTTCAACTTCACCGCGAGCTTGGTGGTCTCGGCGTTGCCGGCCTCGTCGCTGAGCTTCACCTTCAGCTTCGCCTTTGCCTTCTTGCGCTTCTTCAGGGCTTTGGCGATCTTCTTGGCGTCCTTGCTCTTCTTCGGCTTCAGCTTCAGGGTCTTCGACGTGCCTGAGCTGATGCTCTTGGTCTGGGACTTGAGCTTGTAGGACTTCTTCTTGACCTTGACCTTGCCGGTGACCTTGGCGTCGAGGTCCTCCTCGGCCTTGACCTTGGCCTTGACCGCGATCTTCTTGCCCTTCTGCTTCTGCTTCTTCTGCGCCGATGCGGAGCCCTCGAGCTTGGTGTCGACTTCGTTGGCGCGGACCGACTGGATGCGGTTGTTGGTGCCATCCGAGCGGTACCAGGCGATTGTCGCCCGCCCGGAACCGTCGATCGCGACCTGGGGGCTGTCGGCGTTCCCGCCGGCCTCGGAGACCGTCTGCACCGGGCCGGGGCTGCCGTTGGCGGCTAGGCGGACCGACTGGATGCGGGTGTTGGTGCCGTCAGAGCGGTACCAGGTGATCGTCGCGCGCTCGGAGCCGTCGATCGCGACCTGGGGGTCGAAGGCGCTCTGGCCGGCTGCGGAGAGGGTCTGCACCGGGCCCGGGCTGCCGTCGGCGGCGAGGCGGACCGACTCGATGCGGTCGTTGGTGCCGTCGGAGCGGCGCCACGTGAGCGTCGCTCGCTCGGAGCCGTCGATCGCGACCTGGGGGCCGAAGGCATCCTGGCCGGCCGCGGAGAGGGTCTGCACCGGGCCGGGGCTGCCGTCGGCGGCGAGGCGGACCGACTCGATGCGGTCGTTGGTGCCGTCGGAGCGGTACCAGGTGATCGTCGCGCGCTCGGAGCCGTCGATCGCGACCTGGGGGCGCAAGGCATTCTGGCCGGCAGCTGAAAGGGTCCGGATCGGGCCGGGGCTGCCGTCGGCGCCGAGGCGGACCGACTGGATGCGGGTGTTGGTGCCGTCGGAGCGGTACCAGGTGATCGTCGCGCGCCCGGAGCCGTCGATCGCGACCTGGGGGTCGAAGGCGTTCTGGCCGGCTGCGGAGAGGGTCTGCACCGGGCCCGGGCTGCCGTCGGCGGCGAGCCGGACCGACTGGACGCGGAAGTTGGAGCCGTCGAAGCGGTACCAGGTAATCGTCGCTTGCTCGGAGCCGTCGATCGCGATCTGGGGGACGGAGGCGTTCTCGCCAGAGTCTGAGAGGGTCTTGACCGTCTCGGGGGTGCCGTCGGCGGCCAGGCGGACCGACTGGATGCGGACTTTCGAGCCGTCGGAGCGCTCCCAGGTGATCGTCGCTCGCTCAGAGCCGTCGATCGCGACCTGGGGGAAGCTGGCGTTCTGGCCGGGGTCGGAGAGGGTCTTGACCGTCTCGGGGGTGCCGTCGGCGGCCAGGCGGACCGACTCGATGCGGTCGTTGGTGCCGTCGGAGCGGTACCAGGTAATCGTCGCTTGCTCGGAGCCATCGATCGCGACCTGGGGGCGGAAGGCATCCTGGCCGGCTGCAGAGAGGGTCTGGGGGCTCGCGTAGGAGAGGATCGCCGAGGCCGGGGCGGCGAGCAGCGCGAGGCAGAGCGATGCCGCCGTGAGCCCAATCAGGGCGAGGGCTGTCCCGCCGCGGCTGGCCGTGGTGATCGGTCGCGTGCCCATCGCGTTCTCCTTACCTGACTGCTAGGGAGACGGGGGCCTGTGCTCCCCGGTCGTGCTGAGGAGAGCCTACCGGGGGGGTTATGCACTACAGCCCTCGAGCGGGCACTCGGCCGCCCGAAACGGACCCAAGCGGGACCAGGACCGCTGTGCCCGCCAATCGCCTTGCCTCACTCATGCGATTCCGTGAGAGGTGAGCGACGGGACTCGAACCCGCGACCACCTGGACCACAACCAGGAGCTCTACCAACTGAGCTACGCCCACCGCGAGAGCAGGGAATCTAGCGCCGATCGGCCCGGCCGGCGAGACAGTCGATCAGCGGCGGTGGAACCAAGCAGAAACAGGGACGCGGAAGGTGGAACGCGCGCCAGCGCTTGAGCCGACGAGGGCGACAGCCCGCTATGGCTGAGTGGTCCGGGCGCCGGTCCCTCTACCAATCCGCGAAGAATGCGACAAAGAGGACCGAAAGGCCGATCAAGAACAACAGCGGGTGGATGAAGGCACCGGCAAACACGGCGACGAGCACGATCACGATGCCCAGCGCCACCATGTTGCCGCGGCTCATGCTCCCCCCTCGTTCCCGGGAGAGCTCCGCTTCGGGCTGGGTCCGATGATGGCCACGGCTCGCAGCGTACCCGGGCGAGGCGGAGAGTGACGTAACCGAGGGCTCGGGCCCTGTGCGAGATCGGCTACGCGGGGCAGCAGATCGCGCAACAAGGACTTCCATGCAGGCATGGTCGAGGGGACCGGCTGGCCTCTGGAAAAGGTGGGGCTCACATACCCCCGGCAGGATTCGAACCTGCGACATCCGGCTTCCCGCGAACCGTGATGGCCGAGGGGTTCTCCGCTGTTCTCAGGTCCGCTGCGCTCGCCTAAGGCCCTCTAAGGCAGACCGCGTAATGACTGCTGGATGACTGACACGTCACCTAGCCTGCTCGCCTTCCTCTTGACCAGGAACTCAAGTGGCGCAATCTCGTCCGGGGTACTGGTCCCGCAGCACATCTCCAGCCATCCGGCGGGCATCCGTTCATCGAGGAGCTGGTCAAGCGCCTCGACCCACGGCGGTTTAGAGCCGTGTGCGTGTCGGTCTTCAAGGACGACATCTACAAGCGGAAGGGCTACATCCGCGAGGGCCAGGACATCTACAACGCTGCGACGCTCTTCGCGCTTCAGCGACTGCAGAATGAGGTCGACGACATGCACGGTGAAGGTGCTCATTGTCCATGCATCGTGATTGCCGATTCACGGTAGAAGGGCGGTCAGGACAACCGCCTTCGCAAGTTCATAGATGACGCGATGGGCGGAACCGGGGGCATCTGGGTGGATTTCGACAAGACCTTGGTTGAGGGCATCCTCTTCCAGGTCTCGCACTACAGCGTGGGGGTGCAGATTTCGCTCGCCGGGAAGCAGGCCTGGTTTACTATCGGCCGGGGTTCGAATGTGGCGGGAGCAGGAAGCGTCGCTGGGTCAGCCGGCGAGCGGAGCGCCCGAACTAGGAGAGGGTAGGACAACCGTGGGAACGAGAATTGCGGCGCTGCTGGCAGGACTGACCGCCTTGGTGGCGATCGGGGTCACCCCGGCGGCCGGGGCGATCGGAGACGTGGAGACGCCGACGGTCGTCGGCCCGGTGCCGACGACTGCCGACTCGAGCCCGTGGGCCGCTACCGACAAGCCGCTCGGCTCCTACGGCTACATCGAGCGGGAGTTCACCTACTCCGGCGACGCCTTCACCTACGACACCAGCGGCGACATCGACCAGACCGGATCGAAGATCACCACCGGCGGCGATCTTAACGACGGCAAGTTCCCCTACAAGACGCGCATGATCGTCCGCCGGCCGGCGGACCCGGCCGACTTCAACGGCACGGTCGTGACCGAGTGGCAGAACGTGACTGCGACCTTCGACCTCGAGGCGAACTGGTTTGGCGACCCCGAGTACCTGCTCGAGAACGGCTATGCGTACGTGGCGATCTCCGCGCAGCGCGTCGGGGTCAACTCGCTGCGCGGCTGGGACCCCGCCCGCTACGGCGACCTCGACGTCAGCGCGCGCGACGGCGGCGGCGGCGAGACGATCACCAACGACGCCCTCTCCTACGAGATCTTCGCTGCCGGAATCAAGGCCCTGCTAGACGGAGGAGGCGGCGTCGATCCGCTCGGGCCGCTCGCCAAGCCGGACACCGTCATCGCGTCCGGCGAGTCGCAGTCGGGCAGTCGGCTCAGCACCTACTACAACAAGGTCCAGCCACTGCATGAGCTCGTCGATGCGTTCCTGATCACCGTTTCCTCCGGCCCGGTTCGGGACGACGGGGCCGACCCCCTGATCCGGGTCCTGAGCGAGACCGAGAACAGGATACCGCGGACGGAGCCGGACACCACCAACTACCGGCATTGGGAGGTCGCCGGAGGCTCCCACCTCCCGCGTATGGCGTTCGACAACTTCCAGGCTCCGATCGAGCGCGACCTCGGCCTGACGCTGTCGGCGAGCTGTGAGGAGTACCCGCTCTCGCGCGTGCAGTGGCCGTTCGTCGTCAACTCCGCCTACGAGCAGCTCGTCAGCTGGGCCAACGGCGGCGCCGCGCCGCCGATCGCGCCGCGCGGTCAGTACCAATCCACTCCCCCCGATCCCACCAACCAGCTCGTCCGCGACGGGCTCGGGATCGCCCAGGGCGGTATCCGGCTGCCCGAGATGAGCACGCCGGCCCGGCTGAACACCGGCATCAACGCGTTCGCGCCGGGCGGTGGCCTGTTCTCGGCCTTCTGCGGCCTGCTCGGCTCCACCGACGATCTCAGCGACGAAGCACTGCTGGCCCGCTACGACGACTGGGCCGACTACGTGGCGCAGGTCACGGCGAAGGCGCAACAGGTTGCCAGCCAGGGGTTCATCCTCAACCAGGACGTGCCGAGGCTGGTCGAGATGCACAGGCAGGTTCCGAACCTGCGACCGACGGTCCCGGCCCGGACGTCCGGCAAGGGCAAGAACAAGGGCAAGTTCACGCTCTCGTGGCAGGGAACCGAGGCCCCGCTGTCGACCTTTGAGCTCGAGCAGTCGAAGAACAGCGGCAAGACCTGGAACGGGGTCAACGGCGCCGCCGCGCTCGACGACCCGGTCTACCGGTTCGCCGGCAAGCAGCGCGCCAAGGACGGCAAGTGGAGCTACCGGACGCGCTCGAGCACCACGGTCCCAGCGGACGCGGTCCGCGACGAGTTCGTGGTCACAACGCCGTGGTCGGAGGTCTCGAAGAAGGTCACCGTCGACAAGACCAAGCCGAAGCTGAAGCTCCGCTGCCCGAAGAAGGTCAAGCGCGGGAAGAAGGCCTTCGCCCGGATCAAGGCGTCCGACAAGGGCGTCGGCCTCCGCAAGGACCCGAGCGGCAAGAAGCGGATCAAGACCAGGCGCAAGGGCAAGCAGCGGATCAGGGCGAAGGCCGTCGACAAGCTCGGCAACAAGCGCGTGAAGCGCTGCAAGATCAGGGTCGTCAAGCGCTGAGCCGGTCGCCGGGAGCGACGAGAGCATCGCCCGGGCGCGGCCTGGCCGCGCGGGCTCACCGCCCCGCCCCGGCACACTGACCGGAGCGTGGTAACAACTATGGAAACTACGAGCCCCTGGCGGCACTGGCCGCCGCGAGACACAAGAAATCCCCGCATCTCCGCGGGTTTCTGATACCCCCGGCAGGATTCGAACCTGCGACATCCGGCTTAGAAGGCCGGCGCTCTATCCAGCTGAGCTACGGGGGCCCACGTGGAGGTTATGGCTTGAGGGCTCGGGTTCCTGCATTACGACCGACGAAGTCGTGACTATCGGGCGGCGCACGGTTGGACGCATGCCTATGATCGCGGGCGTCGCCGGTAGCCGGCCAAGGAGGAAGTCGATGGCAAACCGAACCGAGCAGTCGCCAGAAGACGAAGGCACGGTCGCCGAGGAAAGGCGCTATGCGCCGCCTGCGACGGGACGGATCGATGGAGCCCGGGAGTACCTCGCGGCCGAGGGTCTGATCATCCTGCTCGGCCTCTGGCTGGTGGTCTCGCCCTTGGTGCTCGACTACGGCTCCGGTGACGCGAGCTGGAATCCGCTTGCGTGTGGGGTCCTTATGCTCGCGGCCTCGGCCGCGGGACTGGCCGGGGTCGTTTCGAAATACGCGGCAGCCTGGGCGGTGATCGGAATCTCCGTCTGGCTCTTCTTCAGCGGCTTCTGGCTCGCTGACTCCGCGACGGCTTCCTGGAACGCGTTCGCCGCGGCTGTGCTGGGTTGTTTTCTGGCGATCGCGGCCGCCGCCGCCAGCACCGAGCGCTCCGGCTCGCCCGGCGAGACCGCACCTCCGAACTGATCCGTCCCGGTCGGCAACAGGCCGGCGGCAGAACCGTTGCAGGACTAAAGCCCGCCGTTGCGTGGGTCGCAACGCTGGCATAGGCTGCCGAGCGGCATGGATGCCCGCCCGAGTATCTGAGTCGAACGCACCGAGCAACCAAGACCGCGATCGACCCAGGAGATTTGTCACTTGCCAGCCCTCGCAATCGGCTCACAGGAGCCGCTGAACGTACCCGAGATCGTCCAGTCCGTCGCCGCCGGCGCATCCGACCCGATGCTCGTCGTCGGAGCGGACACCCGGATCCGCTATGCGAACGCCGCCGCCGAGCGCCTGCTCGGAACGAGCAGCACCGAGCTCCACCGCGTCCCCGTCGAGCAGCGTCTGCGGGGGGCCTCGAGCGTCGTCAAGCGCGCCTGTCTGCGCCGCTTCTCGCCCCCGCTCGACACCGCTGACCAGGGCTGGAGCGGGGAGCGTCCGGCCCTGCGCATCGGCGGCGCCGGCGAGGCCCCGGTCGATCTGCGGGTCAGCACCGTCGGAGCCGCGCACGAGCTGTATGTCTGCCTCTCGATTCGCCCCCAGGACGCAGTCGGTCAGGGCGAGCTGCCGGGTCGCCGCGAGGTCGCGCTCGCGATCGAGGACGGCCTCCTTGCCCGGCCCGCTTGGACTGATCGTCATCGACATCGACCACTTCGAGCTGATCAACGAGAGCCTCGGGCGTGAGTGCGGCGATCGGCTGCTGGTCGAGATCGGCGCCTTGATCGACGAGTGCGCCGGCGAAGGCGAGCTCGCGGCCCGCCTCGAAGCCGACCGCTTCGCGCTGGTCGTCAGCGGTGCCGAAGCGGAGCTCCGCGCCCGTGGCGAGTGGGTGCTCGAGGCGATCAGGGCGCAGCGCTGGAGCATCGACGGCTCGACCGTCAGGCTCACCGCCTCGGCCGGTGTCTGCGGCGCGGGCAACGGCGAGCTCGCCGGGGAGCAGACGGTGATCAGCGCCGAGTCAGCCCTGCGCGAGGCGAAGTTGAGGGGCCGAGACCGGTGCATCGAGCGCGAGGCCGTCTGCCGCGAACAGGCGCTCGCGACGGTCGACTGCATGGACCGGATCCGGACCGGCATCGAGTCCGGCGCGCTGACCGCTCACTACCAGCCGATCCTCGACCTCAACACCGGGCAGATCAGTCACTACGAGCTGCTCGCGCGGATGATCGACGAGCGCGGCGAGCTGATCCAACCGAGCGAGTTCGTGCCGATCGCCGAGCGGATGGGGCTGATCGGGATGATCGACCGTTGGGCGATCCGGACCGCGGTCGAAGCGCTGGCCGGCTGGCCCGATGGACCCGCCGCCCCGCGAATCGCGGTCAACGCCTCGGGCCGCTCGGTCGGCTCGCCGGAGCTGCTGGGCTGCCTGCACGAGGAGCTTGCCCGCCACGGGGTCGCCCCCGGTCGGCTGATCATCGAGGTGACCGAGACCGCCGCGATCGGCTCGATCGAGGACGCTGCCGCGTTCGGCGATGAGCTGCGGGCGCTCGGGGTCGGCTTCGCCCTCGACGACTTCGGGGCCGGGTTCGGGACCTTCTACTACCTCAAGCACCTTCCCCTCGATCAGGTGAAGATCGACGGCGAGTTCATCCGCGGCATCGCCCACTCGGCCTCCGATCAGCTGTTCGTCAAGGCCCTGGTCGGAATGGCGCGGGCGCTCGGCGTCAAGGCGGTGGGCGAGTTCGTCGACGATCAGGCCGCGCTCGACTGCCTGCGCGAGATCGGCATCGACTACGCGCAGGGCTTCCACATCGGCAGGCCCGCCCCGCTGCACGCGCATCAGCCGGTCCACGGACCCCTCCCGACGGCCGCTCGGTAATCCTTCTCGGATCGCAGCCGACTCCAACAGCTCCACGGCCGGCGCGCGGACTTTCGAGCGGCTCTGCTCGCTCGGGCTCGGCCGGACCGGCACCGACCGGGAGCGGCGGGCGGCGAACGCGATCGCCGCCGAGCTGCGCGAGCGCGGACGCCCGTCCGCGATCGAACCGATCTACGTGCACCCGCAGTGGCCCGTCGTCCACCTGCTCCACTGCCTGCTCGCGATCGCCGGCAGCCTGCTGGCGACCGCCATGCCGGCGGTCGGCTTCACCCTGGTCCTGCTCGCCGCCGCCTCGCTCTACCTCGATCTGAACGCTCGCTGGTACCTGCTCCGCAGCCTGTTCTTCCGGCGGGCCTCCCAGAACCTGGTCTCCCCCCCGCTTCCCGATCAGCCGGGGCCGACGGTCCTGCTCTGCGCGCACTACGACACGCCGCTGACCGGCGCCGCGTATGACCGCTGGGTGAGGCGCGCCTTCGGCGCCTTCAGCCGCCTCTGGCCGGGGCCGACTGCGCCGGCCTCGGTCATCTTCTGGTCGATCGCACTGCTGCTGCCGGCGCTCGGCCTGCGGCTCGCCGGAGTCGACGCGGAGTGGGTCGCGCTGCTGCAGCTGCCGCAGACGCTGATCCTGATCGTCGCCGCCTTCATGCTCGGCGAGATCGGGCTCTCCGCCCCGTCCCCCGGGGCGAACGACAACACCGCCGGCGTCGCGGCGGCGCTGCTGGCCACGGACCGGCTCGAGGCCGAGCCCCCGGCGGCCGTTCAGGTGCACCTGCTGCTCTGCGCGGCGGGCGAGTCGACTCGCGAGGGCGCGCGCTCGTTCATCCGCGGGCACCGCGACCGGCTCGACCGAAGCCGAAACCTGGTTGATCGACATCGACTCCGCCGGGGTTGGGACGCCGCGGTTCGTCACCCGCGAGATCCCCCTGCTCCCGCAGCCGCTCGACCGGGGCCTGATCGAGATCGCGACGGCCCTGGCCGATGCCTCAGGCGACGGACCGCGGGCGCTGCCGCTCGGCCCGCCGACGACCGCCTCGGTCGCCTCGTCCTACGGCTACGCCGCGCTGGCTCTGACCGCCCGCGAGCGATCCGAGTACGTCCCCGCGTTCCACCACACGCCCGGTGACCGGCCCGACTCGGTCGAGCCCGAGGCGGTCGCCGCGGTGGCGGAGCTCGCCGTCGACATCGTCCGGCTGGTCGACCGCGAGGCCGCCCGCCGAGGGTCGGCGGAGTCCCCCGTCTGAAACCGCGGGGTCAGAGACCGAGGTCGCTCGGCACCGGCCGCTCGCCGGAGTAGTCGTAGAAGCCTTTGCCCGACTTGCGCCCGTACCAGCCGGCGGCGACCATCTTCCGCAGCGTCGGCGGCGCCGCGAAGCGCCGCTCGCGGTACTCGTCGAACATCACGTCGCCGATCGAGGCGAGCGTGTCGAGGCCGACGAAGTCGGCGAGCGTCAGCGGCCCCATCGGGTGGTTGGCGCCGGCCTTCATCGCGGTGTCGATCTCCTCGATCGAGCCGACCCCCTCCTCGTAGGCGCGAATCGCGTCGAGCATGTAGGGGACCAGCAGGCGGTTGACGATGAAGCCGGTCTTGTCCTTGGCGTGGACCACCGTCTTGTTGAGCTTCTCGCCGACCTCGAAGCCGAGCTTCAGCGCCTCCTCTGAGGTGGTCACGGTCTGCACCACCTCGAGCAGCGGCATCACCTGCGCCGGGTTGAAGAAGTGGAGTCCGAGGAAGCGGTCCGGACGGGTGGTCGCGGCGGCCTGATCGATCACCGCGAGCGAGGAGGTGTTGGTCGCGAAGAACGCATCGTCCTTGACGATCCGCGTCGACCTCCCTCCACATCTCGAGCTTGCCCTCGAGATCCTCGGTCATCGCCTCGATCACCAGGTCGCAGTCGGCGAGCGCGCCGTAGTCGGTCGTGCCCTCGATCCGACCGCGGATCGCGTCGGCGTCGGCCTGCTCGATCTTGCCCTTCTCGACCGCCCGGCCGAGCTGCTTCTCGATCTTGCCGATTCCCGCGGCGAGCTTCTCGTCGGAGACCTCGCGCACCACCACGTCCCAACCGGCCTGGGCACAGACCTGGGCGATCCCGTGGCCCATCAGGCCCGCTCCGACGACTCCTACCTTGCTGATCGACATCTGAGCTCGAGGCCTCCTGGGTGCTGCTGGCCGCTTGCGGCGCTTTGACGAGAACGGGCCGGGAGCCTAGCGCCCCTGCACGGCCGCTCGCTGATCAGACCTTGGGCGTGACCAGGCCGAGCGCCTCGAAGCGCTCGCCCATTGCGCGGGCGAGCTCGTTCAGGCCGCTCATCGGCCGCACCATCACCTTCAGCTCGGTGATCAGGCCGTCCTCGTCGAAGCTCAGCAGATCGAGCCCGTCAACCTCGCGGTCGCCGACGCTCGCCTTGAAGACCAGCGCGGCGGCGTCCTCGTTCTCGAACCGGTGGACGTAGTGGAAGTCGTCGGAGAAGACCTTCATCGCCCCCTCGGTGAGGATCATCACGACGACGTCGCGGCCCTCATACGGCGCGAAGACGACCGGGCTGAGAAAGCGCGCGTCGGGAGCGAAGCAGGCCTCGAGCTGCTCGCGGGAGCGGGCGTGCACCGCTTCGACGAAGGCGTCGGACTTCACGGCGGCAACTCTACCCGCCCCGGTGCCAGTCCACCGGCCCGGCCTTGAGCACGTGGGCGCCGAGCTGGCGGCCGAGGAGGTCCTGGACGGCGCGGGAGGCGTCGATCAGCTTCGGCAGGTCGATGCCGGTCTCGATCCCCATCTCATGCAGCATCGAGACGACGTCCTCGGTCGAGACGTTGCCGGTCGAGCCGGGCGGCACCGGGCAGCCGCCGAGCTCGCCGAAGCTCGACTCGAACGAGGCGATCCCGCGCTCGAGCGCGGCGAGCACGTTGGCGAGGCCCTGGCCCCGGGTGTTGTGGAAGTGGGCGGTGAGCTCGACCCCGTCGAGCCGCTCGAGCGCCTCGGCGTAGAACTCGCCGACCTGGCGCGGGTTCGCCATCCCGGTCGTGTCGCCGAAGCCGACCTCCTCGCAGCCGAACTCGCGCAGCTTCGCCGCTAGCTCCAGCACCCGCGCGATCGGCACCTCGCCCTCGTAGGGGCAGCCGAACGAGGTCGCGATCACGCCCTCGCAGCGCAGCCCGGCCTCGGCGGCGCGGCCGACGACCCGCTCGAGGCCTTCGAGGGACTCGGCGATCGTGCGGTTCACGTTGTTGCGGTTGTGCGTCTCCGAGGCGGAGAGGAAGACGCTGACCTCGTCGAAGCGGTCGCGGCTGGCGAGCGCGTTGTCGAGGCCACGCTCGTTCGGAATCAGCACCGAGTACGCGACGCCGTCGCGCCGATCGATGCCGGCCAGCACCTCGGGCCCGTCGGCAAGCTGGGGGATCACGTCGGCGCGCACGAAGGAGGCGACCTCGAGCCGCTCGAGGCCGGCGTCGGCGAGCAGATCGATCAGGCGGATCTTCTCCGCGGTGGGGATCACCTCGGGCTCGTTCTGAAAGCCGTCCCGGGGGCCGACCTCGCGAATCCGCGCCCGGTCCGGGTACTCAGCCATCAGGGCCATCGGGGCCGGGCCCGGTCGGGATCGCCCGTCGCTGATGGGTGCCGACCCCGATCGTCCGCTCGCCCTCGCGGACCTCGACGTCGAAGAACAGCTTGCGGTCGTCGATCACCTCGGTCAGCTTGGCGCTGACCGTGCAAGTCGCCCCCTCGGCCGCGGCACCGACGTGCTTGACGCAGACCTCGAAGCCGACCGTCGCCGTCCCCTCGGGGAGCCGCTCGTAGGAGAGCACGGCCGCGGTCCGCTCCATCATCGCGATCATTCCCGGCGTCGAGAGGACCGCGGTCCCGAGGGTGCCGCCTACGTCGGTCAGCAGCGGACCCTCGACGGTGAACTCGTCGCTGCGCTCAGCGCCGACCGCCATCTCCAGCGGCCCGCCGGGAGCGCGCTCGGGCTTCGGGAACTGCGCGGAGCCGGCCATCGACAGAGGACGTTATCCGGTGAATAGACTCGCGGGCGATGTCGCCCGATGAGTCGAGCAGCCCGATCCCGATCATCGGCGGCACCGGCGCGCTCGGCTACGGGCTCGCGGTCCGCTGGGCGACCGCGGGCGTCGAGGTCGTGATCGGCTCCCGGGAGGTCGCCCGAGCCGAGCAGGCCGCGGCGAAGATCGCCGAGCAGGTGCCGGGCGCATCGGTCGCGGGGCTCGCCAACGAGGAGGCGGCGACGCGCGGGCCGGTCGTCTTCCTGACGGTCCCGTTCCGCGCGCAGTCGGAGACACTCAACAACCTCCGCGGAGCGCTGCAGGCGGGGCAGACGCTGGTCGACTGCACGGTGCCGCTCGCCGCCGCGGTCAGCGGCAAGGCGACCCGCTCGCTCGGGGTCTGGCAGGGCTCCGCCGCCCAGCAGGCCGCCGAGATGGTGCCAGAGGGCGTCGTCGTCATTGCCGCGCTGCACTCGGTCGGGGCCCCGAAGCTCGCCGACCTCGGCGAGCAGGTCGACGAGGACGTGCTGATCTGCGGCGACCGCAAGGCCGACAAGGCGCCGGTCGCGGCGCTGATCGAGCGGATCGGGGGCCTCAGGGCGATCAACGCCGGGCCGCTGGAGATGGCGAGGATCGCGGAGCAGATCACGCCGCTTCTGATCTCCGTCAACGCCCGCTACAAAGCCCACGCGGGCCTGAAGCTGACCGACCTCGAAACCGAGGGCCATTGGGACTGAGGGCCGTCGTGCTCGCCGGCGGGACCGGCGGCGCGAAGCTGGCCGCGGGGGCCCAGGAGGAGCTGGGCGCGGATCTGACGGTGATCGCCAACACGGGCGACGACGTCGAGGCCCTCGGCGTCCACGTCTCGCCCGATCCCGACCTCTGCAGCTACTGGCTCAGCGGCGAGATCGATCCGGAGCGTGGCTGGGGAATCAAGGACGACTCGTTCACCGTATTCGAGCGGCTGGTCCGGCTCGGCGCCCCGGACTGGTTCGGCCTCAGCGACCGCGATCTGGCGACCTGCCTGCGCAGGCGGGCGCTGATCGACGCCGGCGCCAGCCCGACGGCGGCCCAACTCGAGATCGGCGCCGGGCTCGGGCTTCGGGCGCGGGTGCTGCCGATGTGCGATCAGCCGGTCCGCACCCGGGTCAGGATTGCGGGCAGTGGCTGGCGCGGCCTTCAGGAGTACCTCGTCCGCGAGCGGGCCGAGCCCGAGATCGAGGCGGTCGAGTTCGCCGGAATCGAGGCGGCCGCACCGAGCGCCGAGGTCCGCGAGGCGGTGAGCGAGGCTGAGGCGATCGTGATCGGGCCCTCGAACCCGGTGATCTCGATCGGCCCGATCCTGGCCCTCCCGGGGATGCGCGAGCTACTCAGGGAAGCTCGGGCGCCGGTCGTCGCGGTCAGCCCATATGTCGCCGGCGAGGTCGTCAAGGGACCGACCGACAAGTTCATGCGGGCGATCGGCGAGCAGCCGTCGGCCAGCGGCGTGCTGAACGCGTATCGAGGCCTGATCGATGGGCTCGTCGTCGATGCCGCCGACCCGGACCCACCCCCCGAGGGCGTCGCGGCGGCGGTCACCGACACGCTGATGGACGGTCCCGAAGCACGCAGGCGTGTCGCCGCCGAGACGCTCCGCTTCTGCAACTCCCTGGTCTCGGCGCCCCCGGGCTGAGCCCGTAGCATTCGAACCGATGCGGGCAGCGGCGATCCTGCCAGTCAAGCGGTTCGGCGCCGCCAAGCAGCGGCTCTCCGACGCGCTCGGTCCGGGCGACCGGGCCGCGCTCAGCGAGGCGATGATCGCCGACGTGCTCGCCGCCCTGCAGCGCTCGAAGCTGCTCGAGCGGGTGATCGTCGTCAGCGGCGAGCCCCAGGTGGCCGCGCTCGCCGGGCGGCTCGATCTGACGCTGCTCGACGACGCGACCGACAGCGGCCACTCCGAGGCGGCGGCAATCGGGGTCGAGGCGGCGCGCGCCGCGGGAGTGGAGTGCGTGGCGCTGCTGCCCGGAGACTGCCCGCTGCTCGACCCGCTCGAGCTGGACGCGGCGATCGCCGGGCTCGGCGATCGATCGGTCGTGGTGATCCCCGACCGGCACGGCAGCGGCACCAACGGGCTGCTGCTCCGGCCACCCGAGCTGATCGAGCCCGCGTTCGGCCCGGGCAGCCGCGAGCGCCATCTTCGCCTCGCCGCGGAGTCCGGCGCCTCGGGCGCGGTCGTCGAGCTGCGCTCGCTGGCGCTCGACCTCGACACAGCGGGCGACCTCTCCGAGCTGCTGGTCGCGCTCGAGTCAGGGGCGCTCACCGGCTCCGCGACGGCCGGGGCCCTGCGCAGGATCGCGACCGTGCCGGCCGCCGGTGGCGCGTGAGCCGCGGGCCCGCGCTGATCCCGGTCTTGGGCATCGGCGAGGTCGAGGAGGGCAGCCCGATCGCGGAGCTGATCGCCGAGCGGTGCCGGCTGCAGAGCGGCGATGTCGTCTGCATCTCGCAGAAGATCGTCTCGAAGGCGGAGGGCAGGATCAGGGACCTGGACGCGGTGCGGCCCTCCGCGAAGTCGGTCGCGCTGGCGGCGAAGCTCGGCAAGGACCCCGCGATCGTCGAGCTGGCGCTGGCCGAGAGCACCAGGGTCGTGCGGGCCGAGGGCGGCGTGCTGATCACCGAGACCCGGTGCGGACTGATCTGCGCGAACGCCGGCATCGACGCCTCAAACGTTCCCGGCGAGCGCAACGTGGCCCTGCTGCCCGCGAACCCCGACCGCTCCGCACGGCAGGTCCGGGCGGCGCTCTCGGAGCTCAGCGGCGCCTCGATCGCGGTGCTGGTCACCGACAGCTTCGGGCGACCCTGGCGGATCGGACAGAGCGAGGTGGCGATCGGCTGCGCCGGGATCGAGCCGCTGGACGACTGGCGGGGCCGCCACGACAGCCACGGCCGCCCGCTGACCGCAACCTCGATCGCCGTCGCCGATCAGATCGCCGCGGCTGCGGATCTCGCCCGCGACAAGGTCGCGGGGACCCCGGTCGTCATCGCCCGCGGCCTCGCGATCGAGGTCGGCGCAGACGGGCCCGGGGCCGCGGCCCTGCAGCGCGCGGCGACCGAGGACCTGTTTCGCTGAGGCGGCCTCAGAACTTGCTTCCGAGGGGATCCGGCGCACCCTCCTCGGTGAAGTCCGGCGCCTCGTAGGGCTCGCCCGGTATCCCGCCGATCGCCAGCACCCGCGCGGGCTGATCCTCCGTCCTCAGGGTCCGGCGCTCGGCCGCACCGACCCGCGCCCAGACACCCGGGACCAGCTCGACCGTATCGCCGCCGACCTCGAGCAGCGCCCGGCCCTCGAGCACCGTGTAGACCTCCTCCTGGGAGTCGTGCTCCTGGGTGTGCTCCGGGTAGTTCTCGAAATTGGCCGGGAACTCCATCACCGCGAGCCCGAACGAGGTGACGCCGAGCCCGGCGCGGACGCGGAAGAAGCCGCCTCCGAAGACGGCCTCGAAGTCCTCGAGTCGCTTCACCGTGTAGTCAGCCATCACCGCTCCTCTCTTTCCGCCGGCGCCCCGGCTGCAGCGCTGAACCCTAGCCGGATGCCGAGGCCGCAATCGCCGCGCTCGAGCGCCGACGTGGTCGCCGCTCAGTAGGTCTCGACCAGCTCGTAGAGCGTGGTCCGCTGGGCGGGGGTCCTGCCGGCCCGCCGGGCCGCCTCGATCAGGTCGTCGGGGTCGAGCCGGACGCCGTGACGGGAGCCGGCCATCCGCGAGATGTTCTCCTCCATCAGGGTGCCGCCGAGGTCGTTGACACCCCAGCGCAGTGACTCGGTAGCGGCATCGAGCCCCATCTTCACCCAGCTCGCCTGCAGATTGCGGACGCTCTTGCCGAGCGCGAGGCGAAAGGCAGCCGTGTGCTTGAGATTCTCGTCGGCCGAGATCTCCTCGATTCCGTGGGTGCGGCCGAGCAGCGTCTGGTAGGGGATGAAGCTGAGCGGAACGAACTCGGTGATCCCACCGGTCCGTTCCTGCAGCGCCCGGATCACCCGCATGTGCTCGGCCAGCTCCGCGGGCTCCTCGATGTGGCCGAACATCACGGTCGAGGTGGTCGGGATGCCGCGACCGTGGGCGGCCTCGATGATCTCGATCCAGCGGCTGACCGGCAGCTTGTTCGGGGAGATCCGCTGGCGGACGCCGTCGTCGAGGACCTCGGCGGCGGTCCCCGGGGTCGAGCCGAGCCCGCGCTCGAGCAGGTAGTCGAACACGGATCCGGGCTCGAGCCCCGATCGCTCGGCCATGAAGTGGACCTCCATCGGCGAGTAGGCGTGCAGGTGGATCGACGGGGCGACCTCCCTGGCGAGCTCGAGCCAGCGGCCGTAGTGCTCGAGCGAGTAGTCGGGGTGGATTCCGCCCTGCATGCAGACCTCGGTCGCCCCGAAGTCGACCGCCTCGGCGACCCGTGCGGCGAACTCCTCCTCGTCGACCAGATAGGCGTCGGGCGAGCGCTTGCCCTGTCCGAAGCCGCAGAAGGCGCAGCCGACGGTGCAGATGTTGGTGAAGTTGACGTTGCGGTTGACGACGAAGGTCGCCAGATCGCCGTTGAGCTCGGCGCGAAGCCCGTCGGCGGCGGCGCGCATCGCCTCGATCACATCGGGCCGTGACTCGGCGAACAGCGCCGTCAACTCGTCTGCGCCGAGCGCGACTCCCTCGCGCCCCTTCGCGATCCCCTCGGGGGCGAGGCCCGGATCGATCGCGCTGCCGTTGGTTGCGGCGTTGCGGCCGCTGCTGCCTCGCGGGATGAAGCTCCAGTACTTGAGCTTGACCAGGTCGAGGACGCCCTGATCGACCCACTCGGGGCCCATGTACTGCGGGTAGACGCAGAGCCGCTCGGCCAGCGCCATGCCGCGATCGCGGAGCGCGGATCGGACCTGCTTGGGGCTCGGGAACGGGTGATCGGGGCTGATGTGGTCTCCGTTCGCCGAGAGCCCGCCGAGATCGGTCGCGCCGGCCTCGGCCAGCTCGATCCACCAGTCGCTGAGATTGGGCGGGATCTGGATGCCGACCCCGGGCATCGCCTGACGCGCGTAGCGGACGAGATCACGGAGATCGTCGAGGGTCACCGGGGTAGCCCAGTTCGGCTGCGGCTCGGTCGCCCCGGCGTTCGCGACGGAGGCGCCGTCGAGCCCGGCCGGGGCCGACCAGCGCCGCCGGCTCGCCCGGTCGGCGATCTCAGCCGGCTCGCGCCCGTAGTAGTCGGGGTGCGGGACGAAGTTCTGCAGGATCACCTCCTGGATGTGGCCGTGCCGGGCGTTGATCTCGGCCAGCGCGTCGAGCGAGGCGAAGCGCTCGGCAACGCTCTCCCCGACCCCGACCAGGATCCCGCTGGTGAGCGGTATCCGTAGCTCGCCTGCGGTCTCGATCGCCTCGAGTCGCACGCTGGGGTGCTTGGTCGGCGAGCCCGCGTGGACGGTCTCCATCAATCGCTCCGAGACCGACTCCAGCATCAGGCCCTGCGAGGCCGTTACCTCGCGGAGGCGCAGCTGGTCCTTCGCGCTGAGCACGCCGATGTTGGTGTGGGGCAGCAGGCCACGCTCCAGCGCGCGCTCGCAGGCCCAGGCGACGTAGGAGGTGAAGTCCTGATGCCCCCACCCGGCCAGCTTCTCAGCGACGATCGGGTTCACCTCCGGCGCCTCGCCGGTCAGAATCAAGAGCTCCTTGGCGTTGCGGCGGACGGCCTGCTCGAGATGCTGCTCAACCTGTTCGGGCGTGTGGACGTGCGCCTGGTGGGTGGCGAACGCGCAGTACTTGCAGTAGCAGCGACAGGTGCGTGAGAGCGAGAGCGTGTAGTTGCGGGAGAAGGTGATGCGGCGCATCGCCCCAAGCATATGAGCCCGCCGACCCCGGAACGACGACGGGGCGCCGGCCAGGCGCCCCGTCGGGAGTCAGTTCGCCGCGGCGGCGGTCAGCTGCCGGACGAGCTTCTCGGGCTCGCTCTCCGGCTCGCCGGCCTCGATCACGAACCGGTACAGGCCCACGGCGAGGACGGCGCCGAGCAGCGGGCCGACGATATACGGCCAGACGCCACCCCACTCCTCGCTGATCAGCGCCGGACCGAACCAGCGCGCGGGGTTGAACGAGCCGCCCGTGAGCGGCCCGAAGACCATGACCAGGAAGGCGAAGGTGAGGCCGATCGTCAACGGCCCCCACTCGCGCCGGGCGCGCCGGTTCATCGCCACGGCAACGTAGGCGAGCACCAGCATCAGCGCACCGAGACCCTCGACGACCATGCCCGCGAAGTCGCTCGCAAGCAGGGGGCTGACGTCGGGCGCGCCGTAGTTGGCGGCAAGACCCTCGTCCTTGAGCAGGCCCTTGACCAGCAGGGCCCCGAGCACGGCGCCTGAGAGCTGGGCGAGTACGTAGACGACAGCATCGACCGAGCTGATCCGCTTCATCAGCACGGCGGCGGTGGTCACGGCGGGGTTGAAGTGGCCGCCACTGACGCCGGAGAACGCGATCACGAGCAGAAACAGCACGAGGCCCTGAACGAGGCCGATCACCGCGAAGTCGGACCCGAACTGGGCCTGCCCCCCGGCGGCGAGGTAGAGACTGACGACTGTCCCGATCACGAAGACCAGGAAGAAAGTTCCGACCAGCTCTGCGATGTAGGCAGCCAGTCCTCGATCCTGCACGTTGCTCAACCTCCTGTTGGGTGTCCGGCCCCGCGGGTCGCGGGACGCACGCGGCGGCAGTGTAGACGAGAAACCCGGCGTCACAGCGGCCCATGCCTGCTCTACATTTGACCCACAGGAATGAGTTCGATCGTCGCGTCGCTGGCGGCCGTCCTCGCCTCGCTCGCCCTCGTGGCCTGCGGCGGCGACGGTGCTGAACCGGACGCCTCAGCTGGAGGCGCGCCGGCGGCCGCGATCGATCTCGTTCTCGACTTCCAGCCCAACGCCGTTCATACCGGCATCTACGTCGCCGATCAGCGCGGGCTGTTCTCCGAGCGGGGGCTCGACCTCACGATCCGCGAGCCCGGTGCGTCGACCGACGCGCCGCGGCTGCTGCGCTCGGACCGCGCCGAGCTGGCGGTCATGGACATCCACGACCTCGCGATCGCGCGCGAGCGCGGAGCCGATCTGGTCGGGATCGCGGCGATCGTCCAGCGGCCGCTGGCCGCCGTGATCGCCGCCGACTCCGCCCGCGTATCCAGACCCGCCGACCTGGCGGGCGCGCGGATCGGGATCACCGGCCTGCCCTCCGACGACGCGGTGCTCGGCTCGGTGCTCGAGAGCGGCGGCCTCAGTCTCGCCGACGTCGACACGGTGACGATCGGCTTCGACGCGGTCCCGGCGCTGCTGGCCGGCAAGATCGACGCCGCGACCGCGTTCTGGAACGCGGAGGGCGTGACGCTCGCGGCGCGGCTGCCGACCGCCGAGCTGCGGGTCGACGACTTCGGTGCGCCGAGCTACCCCGAGCTGGTCCTGGTCACCACGCCGGAGCTGCTCGAGGAGGGCCGCCCGCAGATCACGGCCGCCGTCGACGCGATCGCCGACGGCTACCGGCTCACCGCCGAGGACCCGGACTCGGCGCTGAGCGATCTGCTCACGGCCGTCCCGGAGCTGAGCGAACCTCAGCAGCGGGCGCAGCTCGAGGCCGTTCTCCCCGCGCTCGGCCGTTCGCGGGCCCTCGACCTCGGGACCCTCGCCCGGTGGGCGCAGTGGGACCTCGAGCACGGCATCGTCGAGTCGCTGCCCGACGTCGCTCAGGCCTTCGACCTCGGAGTTGCCGGCGACTAGGGTCCGGGCGCTGGCGAAGCCCGACGGCTCAACCGAGCAGGCCGGCGACCAGCTCCGGCAGCTCCCGGGCCATGCGGCTGCGCGGAACGACGAGGTCGAATCCAGCGGCCTCTGCCCGGCGCCGCGTCTCGACGTCGGTGTGCTGGTAGAAGCCCAGGGTCGGGGGACCGGCCCCTGCCACCACCGCCGCATCCACCGCGTCGAGGTCGGCAACGATCAGCTCGGCCGCCGGATCGGGGTCCGGGCCGCCGAACAGCTCGTGACCGGCCGTCGCCAGCGTCTCGGTGACCTTGCTCGACAGCATCAGGTCGGTGACCAGGACCTGAACCCGGGCCATCGGGGCGCCTACAGGCTGCGGCGGCTGCGGAACTCCTGCCGCACGCTCTCGGGCCGGCCCCACATCTGCACGACCTCGGCCCGCCCCTCGTGCAGGCCGGAGACGACCAGCTCGCCCTCGATCCCCTGCCGGTCGAGCATGTCGAGGACCCAGGTAACGGTCTCTGCCGACGCGCCGTGCCCGAAGCGGTGGGCGACGTTGATCCGGAAGTGCCAGTCAGCCTCCGAGTAGGGCTGGGCGTTGACCTGGGTCATCGGGACCGATGCGTCGATGTAGCGATCCTCGTCGGCGAGCCTCAGGTCGAGCTCCATGTCGGTCCAGTCTGCCGGGAGCGCGTCGACGATCTCCTTGAATGCCGCGGCGAGTGCCATCCGGCGAAGCTTATCCCGCGTCGCTGCGGCGCCGCGGCCGCTCAGGCGAAGATCAACTGCTGCAGCAGGAACGCGTTGAGCAGGATCACCAGAGCCGCGATCGTCGCCGTGAGCGCGGTCAGCCAGCCGGGGTTGGCGAGCGAGCCCATCACCGTCCGGCGGCGGCCGATGATGACCAGCGGAATCAGCGCGAAGGGGATCCCGAACGAGAGCACGACCTGACTGCCGATCAGGGCATCGGTCGGCGGCAGCCCGAGCGCGAGGATCAGCAGCGCCGGTGCCAGCGTGACCGCGCGGCGCAGCATCAGCGGGATCGAGCGCTCGATGAACCCCTGCATCACGACCTGGCCCGCCATCGTGCCGACCGAGGTCGAGGCGAGGCCCGAGGCGAGCAGGGCGATGCCGAAAATCGTCGCCGCCTCGCCGGAGACCAGTTGTCGCAGGCCCTCGAAGGCCCCCTCGATCGAGTCGATCCCGGTCAGCCCCTCGGTGTTGAAGAGGCCGGCGGCGACGACCACCATCGACATGTTGACGAGCCCGGCCAGGGTCATCGCGATGATCACGTCGACGCGCTCGAAGCCGAGAATCCGCTTCTTCTCCGCGTCGTTGCGGCCGACGATCCGCCGCTGGGTCAGCGCCGAATGCAGGTACACGACGTGGGGCATCACCGTCGCCCCGAGGATCCCGGTCGCGAGCAGAATGCTCTCGGTCCCGTCGAAGCCCGGGATCACAAGTCCCTCCACGATTCCGCCGGGATCGGGGTTCGCCTGGGTGACCTCGAAGGCGAACGCGGCCATCACGACCCCGACGAGGGCCGCGATCACCGCCTCGAGCCGGCGAAATCCACGTTGTTGCAGCGCGAGAATCGCGAAGGCGCCGGCGCCGGCGATCACCCCGGCGAGCAGCAGCGGAGTCCCGAACAGCAGGTTGAGTCCAAGCGCCGCGCCGACCACCTCGGCGACGTCGGTGGCCATCGCGACGACCTCCGCCTGGACCCAGAGGCCGCGGGATGTCCGCCTCGAGAACTGCTCGCGACAGAGCTCGGGCAGGTTCCTGCCGGTGGCGATCCCGAGCTTCGCCGACTGGGTCTGGATCACCATCGCCATCAGGTTGGCGGCGAGCACGACCCAGAGCAGGAGATAGCCGAACTGCGCCCCGGCGGCGATGTTCGTCGCGAAGTTGCCGGGGTCCACGTAGGCGACGGCGGCGACGAAAGCCGGGCCGAGAAACGGCCAGATCTTGAGCCCGCGGCGGCCCGTTCCCTCGAGCGAGCGCCGAGCGGCCTCCGCGACGGCGGCCTCGCCGGGAAGTACCGCCTCGAGGGTATCGACGGACGCGTCTTCGCCCGTCGGGCGATCGGGCGCCGACGCGGAAGGGGTTCGCTGGTCGCCGCTCAATCGAGTTCGTCGGTCGCGATCAGCATCCGCTCCGCCAGGCCCTCGCCGATCGCGTGCTCGCGGTCGTCGACGACGATGACCACCGGCCCGCCGAAGGGCTCATGGCCCGCGACCCGGAGCCGCACGCCGGGCCGAATGTCGCGATCGGCGAGGTAGCGCAGCATCTCCGGCTCGCCGTCACTCACGCGCGTGAAGGTCCCCGCCTCTCCCTGCTTCAGCCCCGCCAGCGGCAGCCCCCCCTCGCCCTCGATCAGAAGCTGGCGGTTGGGGATCGGGTCGCCGTGTGGGTCGCGGTCGGGGTGGCCCAGCGCCGCGGCCATTCGCTCCTCGAGATCCTCGCTGATGTAGTGCTCGAGCACCTCGGCCTCGTCGTGGACCTGGTCCCAGGGCATCCCGAGAGCCCCGGCCAGGTAGGCCTCGATCAGGCGGTGGTGGCGAATCACCTCCAGCGCGACGCGTTCGCCGGCCGCGGTCAGCTCGACACCTCGATAGGGCTCGTAGTCGATCAGGCCGAGCTTCGAAAGCCGCTTCAGCATCGCGGTGACGGTCCCCGGGGCGACTCCGAGGCGGCCGGCCAGCGCCGAGGTCGTAACCGGACCGTCGCCGTGCTCGACGAGCGCGTAGATCGCCTTCGCGTAGTCCTCGACGGCCTCCTGGCCTCCCTGCCGCCGACCGCGGCCGTGAGAGCCCTCGGGCGTCGGCGCCTCGCGGCGAGGGGCGCTCTCGGTCACTTCTTTTGATCCACCCATTTCTGTGATTTTGGCAGATCAAAATTCCTGGGACGGCGCGGCCGTACAATCGGCGTCGTGACGCCCGCCCAG
>CAVOYZ010000010.1:0-463425 GCA_963700785.1 uncultured Solirubrobacterales bacterium | reverse complement strand
ACCGTCGAGCTCGATGCCCAGTACCGCCTGCTCCGCGAGGAGGCCGGGCTGGTCGCCCGGACCGGGCGTGCCTGGATCGAGGTGGTCGGAGCCGACGGGGCCGAGTTCCTGCAGGGCCAGCTGACGAACGAGATCGAGACGCTCGGCGTCGGCGAGGGCTGCTACGCGGCCCTGCTCGACCGCAAGGGCAAGATGCGCTCCGACATGCGGGTCCTGAGGCTCGCCGACGACCTGATCCTGATCGACGCCCCGGCCGCCTGCGCCGAGGAGGTGAGCCGCCACCTCGACACCTACCGGATCGGCCGCGAGGTCGAGATCCGCGCCCGCGACGACCTTGCCGTGCTCTCGGTGATCGGCCCGCAGGCGGTCGAGGTGCTGGGCGGGGCGCCGTTCGGCGCCGAGCACACGCACCGGGTCGAGCGAATCGCCGAGCACGACGTCCGCCTGGTCGCGACCGACGCCGGCGCCGATCTGGTCGGGACCGCGGCGGCCCTGCAGGCAATCGGCGAGCAGCTGGCCGCGCGCGGTGCCGAGGCCGCGACCGAGGCGGCCGCGGAGATCCTCAGGGTCGAGTCGGGCCGGCCGGCGTTCGGCGCCGAGATGGGCAACGAGACGATCCCGCAGGAGGCGGGGATCAACGAACGCGCGGTGAGCTTCGACAAGGGCTGCTACATCGGCCAGGAGACGGTCGCCCGGCTCCACTTCAAGGGCAAGCCCAACCGCCACCTGCGAAGGCTCAGCGCAGCCGAGCCGATGCCGCCCGGAGCCCCGGTCGTCCGCGGCGACAAGCAGGTCGGGACGATCGGCACCGCGGTGATCTCGCCCGGCCGCGGGCCGCTGGCGCTGGCGATCCTCCGCCGCGAGGCGGAGCCCGGGGACGAGGTTCAGGTCGGCGCGATCAGCGCCAGGGTGGAGGAGGTCGGCGCTTGACCGAGGAGGCCCGGACCGCCGGGCTCGGCGGTAGGCCGCTGGGCGCGGACTCGCTGCTCCTCGGCGGGCCCGGGCAGATCGTCCGCCACGCGCCCGATCCCGAGCCGCTGCCCGAGCCGGGCTTCGATCCAGCCGCCGACGATCTGACGCCGCCCCCGCCCGACGGGGCGGTATCGCCGTCAGCCGATCTGCCCACGCCCGAGCAGCTTCGCGAGCTGCTCCCCGCGGTCGAGCTGGCCCGCGACCTCGACGATTGGGGCCGATCCGAGCGGCTGGTCACGGCGCTCGAACCGCTGCTCGACTTCTACTACCGCTACTGGTTCCGGGTCGACACCGAGGGCATCGAGAACCTGCCGCCGGAGGGTGGCGCGCTGCTGGTCTGCAACCACTCCGGGGCGCTACCCCCGGACGCGCCGATGATCATGCAGGCGATCCGCCATCAGCACGGCAGCGCCCGGCCGCTGTACATGCTCGGCGACCACTGGCTCAAGGGCGTCCCGGCGCTGAGCGCGCTGGCGAACAAGCTCGGCGTCGTCGGGGCCCACCCGGCGAACGCTCAGCGGCTGCTGGCCGAGGAGGGGCGACTGGCGCTCGTCTTCCCGGAGGGGACGAAGGGGACGCGGAAGGTGCTGTGGCAGCGCTACCGGCTGCGACGCTTCGGTCGCGGCGGCTTCGTCCGCACGGCGCTGAAGGCGCGGGTGCCGATCGTCCCGATCGCCCTGATCGGCGGCGAGGAGGCGATGCCGATCTTCGCCCACATGCGGCTCGTGCAGCGCCTGACGGGTCTGCTGCAGGCGCCGTTCAACCACGCCTTCCCCCACTTCGGGCCGCTCGCCCCGCTGATGTACATGCCGGCCAAGTTCCGGATCCGGTTCCTCGATCCGGTCGAGATCCCCTCGCTGCCGCCCGAGACGCTCGCTGACGTGGCGACGGTCCAGGCGATCGCCGAGGAGATCAGGGCGAGGATCCAGAGCGCGCTCGACGAGATGCTCGCCGAGCGCACCTCCGTGTGGCTCGGCTGAGACCGGCGGCCGCGCCGGAGCGGCCGCGAACCCCGCAGTCGCCCCAGCGGCCGCCGGTTGGGATAGATTGCACTCGGCATGAGGAGGAGAGCGCGCACAGCATCGCTCGCCGTCGTCGGCATGATGCTCGTCGGCGCCGGGTGCGGAGCCGAGGACTTCCCGAACGACCCGCGGCCGCCCGCGACGATCGAGCTGTCGGCGCGGATCAGCGCGAAGAACGTGCAGGTATCGCGGAACGGAAGCAGCAGGCAGGCGGTCGGCGCCGGCCTCGCGAACTTCACGATCAGCAACCAGACGGACTCCGAGGTCGCCCTCACCTTCCTCGGTCCCTCGGAGCAGCAGACCGCGCCGATCGTCCCGAACGGCGAGGCGAACTACAAGATCGATCTGGTCGAGGGCACCTACACCGTCGCGACCGACGACCCGAAGATCAAACAGGCCGAGCTCAGGGTCGGGCCCGAGCGCCCGAGCGCTCAGAACGACCTGCTGCTCCCCTGAGCGGCCCCGTCGGCGCCCGCTTAGGCCTCGTCGCCGCCGGCGACGAGGCTCTCGATCCTGATCAGCTCGGTCTCGATCTCGGTGACCATGCCGTCGACCCCCTCGCGCGCCTTGCCCGCGCTCTTGTCGATGGCGCTGAGCGCGAGGCGCACGGCCTGCGCCCGCTTCAGCGCCGCTCGAGCGGCCTCGGCCGCATCGCGTACGCCCACCGCGTCGACGTCGAGTGAGCGGTCGCGAGCCATCACGACCCTGAGCCTGGCGTAGCGGTAGGCGAGCCGGAGGCCGAGCCCGTCGGGCTCCTCCGGATCCACCGCGACGACGATCTTGTTGCCCTCGTACTCGGTCAGCTGCTCGTGGCCGGCGGGGATCCGCTCCTCGCCGGCGACGACGAGCACCGCGAAGTCGGCCTCACGCTCGGCCAGGGCCCCGTTCAGCTCCTCGCGCATCTTGTTCTTCGAGAGCTGGCGATCCTTGTCCTCGAAGACGATCCGCCCCAGGCAGTTGCCCTCGGCGGCACCGATCTCGACCACCGTGTCGCCCTTCTTGCTGCCGCCCTCGCCGCGGACGTGACCGGTATGGACCGCCACGTCTCCGCGGGCCTCGGCGATCCCCTCGAGCGCCTCATGGACCCGCTCCTCGAAGCTGCGGCCCTTGCGGGTGCCGGCCTCCTCGGCCTCGGCGACGCGTTCATCGCCCCCTTGCTTCTCCAGCATCCGCCCGAATGCCTCACGAAGCCCGGCGACCTGCTCCTGCAGGGCGCGCGACTCCTTCGAGTGGCTCTCCCGCAGGTCCGCGAGCTGCTTGCGGTGGCGCTCCTCGGAATCGAGCATCGCCTTGGTCGCCCGCACCTGGATCGAGACGAGCGGGTTCGAGGGGTCCTCGGACGAGAGCAGCTTCGTCAGCTCACCGACCCGATGCTCGAGGTGCTCACCGACCATCCCCTTGATCTGCTGCTGAACGGAGTCGCTGCGGTCGGCGCCGAAGGTGGCCGCCAGGCGCTCGGCGAGCTCGCTGCTGCCGGCCTCCAGGGTCTCACCGAGCTCGCGGTTGAGCGAGCCGAGGCGGTCCTGCAGCTCGCGCTTCACGTAGTCGACGTTGGCCGCGGTCTGCTCGCCGTCGAGCACACGGGCCCCAACCTCGATCGCCGCGACGACCGTCGCCACCGGATCGCCGCCCGCCTCCGCCCGCTCGCGAACGAGTCGGGCCGCGCGCTCATCCTTGACCGTCAATGCCTCGATCACGAGCTTGTCGGCGAGCGCCCGCACCGAGCCCTCCGGGTCGAGCGGCAGCTGGCTAATCTGATGCTTCTCTGATGCTTCCATCGGACTCTCGAAGGTAGTCGCGCTTCCGGACGCATCCCTGACAGGAAAGATTCCCTGCAATGGCAACCGAGGCTGGCTCCGAATCCGACGAGCGGCGGGACTATCGGGAGTTGGTCGAGCGCTGGGGGCAGATCTCCGATCTGGGGCGGGCCCGCGCCCTGCTCGCCTGGGACGAGCGGACGATGATGCCGGCCGCCGGCGCCGGCGGCCGGGCCGAGCAGATCGCGACCCTGGCCCGCGTCCGCCACGAGCGACTCGCCGACGACCGGCTCTGGGAGCTGCTCGAGCGGCTCGCCGAGTCGACCCGCGGGGCTGACACGCTCGAGGCCGCGAGCGTGCGCGCAGCCCAGCGCGAATCCGGCAAGGCGCGCTGCGTGCCCGCCGACCTGCGGGCCGAGCTGGCCCGCTCGGCCTCTCGGGGCGAGACCGCATGGGCGGCGGCCCGTGCCGATTCGGACCTCGACCTCTACCTCCCCCACCTCGAGCGCAACATCGAACTGCGCCGTCGCTACGCGGCCTGTTTCGAGTCGGGCGGGCATCCCTACGACCCGCTGCTCGACGACTTCGAGCCGGGCATGTCGACGCTGGGGGCAAAGCGCTTGCTCGCGGAGCTACGCGAGGGACTGGTACCGCTGGTCGCCGCGGTTGCCGAGCGCAATGCTGCGATCGACGACTCGATCTGGGTCGGCGGCGGCCGCTTTGCCGTCGACGGTCAGCAACGGCTGACGACG
Organism: uncultured Solirubrobacterales bacterium; assembly: GCA_963700785.1. Lineage (GTDB taxonomy): Bacteria > Actinomycetota > Thermoleophilia > Solirubrobacterales > 70-9 > CAXMST01. The sequence continues at coordinate 458,922 of CAVOYZ010000010.1, read as the reverse complement.
CAGCTGATGCGCCTGCTGCCGTTGCCGCCCGAGAGCTGGCGTCTTGATCCGACCCTGCACCCGTTCGCGACCTCGATCGCGCAGGGCGACATCCGGCTCACAACCCGCTACGACCCCGACGACCTCTCGTTCGCGTTCTTCAGCGTCCTGCACGAGGCCGGGCACGGGATCTACGAGGCCGGCGTCCCCGGCGAGCTGCGCCGCGGCCCGATCGGCCACCCGACCTCGCTCGGGTTCCACGAGTCGCAGAGCCGGCTGTGGGAGAACTGGGTCGGGCGCTCGCGACCGTTTCTCGAGCAGGCGCTGCCGCTGCTGGCGGGCGAGTTCGGCGACCCGTTCGCGGGCGTCGACGCCGAGCGCCTCTACCGGGCCGCGAACCGCGTGCGGCCGTCACTGATCCGAGTCGAGGCCGACGAGGTGACCTACAACCTCCACATCGCGCTCCGCTTCGAGCTCGAGATCGAGCTGTTCGAGGGGGGCCTCGAGGCAGGCGACCTCGCCGAGGCGTGGAACGCGCGGACGATGGACTACCTGGGTCTCGCCGTCCCCGATCACGCCCACGGCGTGATGCAGGACGTCCACTGGGCGGCCGGATCCTTTGGCTACTTCCCGACCTACGCGCTGGGCAACATCATCGCCGCCCAGCTCTGGGACGCGGCCGCGGCGGAGCTCGGCGATCCCGAGCAGCTGATCGCCGACCGCGAGCTGGAGACGCTGCGCGCCTGGCTCGCGGAGCGGGTCCACCGGCACGGCGCCCGGTATCTGCCGGCTGATCTCGCCGAGCGGGCGCTCGGAGGGCCGATCGACCCCGGGCCACTGCTGCGCCGCCTCCGGCAGAAGTACGGCGAGCTCTACGCGCTCTAGGCCCGATCCGCGCCCGTGTGCGCGGAATCACACGCAACTACTTCGTGGGGTGCAATCATTGCGGCAGTGCAAGCTTCTCCCTCAGCGCCTGCCACGCGGATCAACCCGGAAGCCGATCCCGATCCCGGTCTGGTGGCCGACCAGCTCGGTGCCCTGCTCCGCAGGCTGTTCGTCGACCCGCGCGCGGATCACCTCGGCGCGATCGAGGACAAGCGCCTCTGCCTGAGCCAGGTCCGGGCGCTGTTCATTCTCGCCGGCCGCGAGGAACCGATCACGGCCGGTGAGCTCGCCGAGCGGGTCGGCCTCTCCCCTGCCGCGATGAGCCGCTCGCTGGAGGCGCTGGTCAAGCGCCGGCTGGTGACCCGTCGCGAGTCGAGCAGCGACCGGCGCGTCCGCCTGGTCGAGATCGCCGTCCGCGGCGAGGCCATCGTCGAGGAGTTGATCGCCCTGCGCAGAGCGGGGCTCGAGCGCTTCGTCGCCGACCTCGAGCCGGAACCGCGGGCCCAGCTCTCGGCTGCGCTCGCGGCGATCAGCCCGGGCGAAGACGGCGAATGACCCGCTATCGCCACCTGATCACCGAGGAGAATTCGAAGTGGTGGACGCTCGCGGCGATGTGCTTCGCGCTGTTCATGATCATGCTCGACAACACGGTCGTCAACGTCGCGCTGCCGTCGATCCAGAGCGACCTCAACGCCTCGATCTCGAGCCTCGAGTGGACGATCAACGGCTACACGCTCTCGTTCGCGGTGCTGATCGCGACCGGTGGCAGGCTCGGCGACATCCTCGGGCGCCGGCGCGTCTTTCTGGCCGGGGTGGTCCTCTTCGCCGCCTCCTCGGCGACCGCCGGCCTCGCCCCGACCGACACGGCGCTGGTCATCAGCCGGGTCGTCCAGGGCGTCGGCGCCGCGCTGATGATGCCCGCGACGCTGTCGATCATCACCAACGCCTTCCCGCCCGCCGAGCGCGGCAAGGCGATCGGCACCTGGGCCGGCGTCTCGGCGCTGGCGCTCGCGATCGGGCCGCTGCTCGGCGGGTTCTTGACCGAGCACGTCTCCTGGCGGGCGATCTTCTACCTGAACATCCCGGTCGCCGCCGGCGCGATCGTCGCGACCCTGTTCGCGGTCCGCGAGTCGCGCGATGAGACCGTCGGCCGCGAGATCGACTGGGCCGGGACCGCGGTGCTGACCGGCGGTCTGACCGCGCTCGTTCTCGCCCTGGTCGAGGGCAACGCATGGGGCTGGGGCTCACCCCGGATCGTCGCCCTGCTGGTCGGATCGGTCGTCCTGCTCGCGGCGTTCCTGGTCATCGAGGGACGGGTCAGGGCGCCGATCATCCAGTTCGAGTTCCTCCGCAGCCGCAACTTCGTCGGCGCCACCCTGGTCGCCTTCGTGATCTCGTTCGCGATGCTCGGGATGTTCTTCTTCATGGCCCTCTACATCCAGAACATCCTCGGCTACTCGCCCCTGGAGGCCGGCGTCCGGTTCCTGCCGACAACCCTGGTGATCATGGTGATCGCACCGATCGCCGGGCGGCTCACCGACCGGATCGGGCCGCGGCCGCTGATCGTCGCCGGCCTCGCGATCGTCGCCGTCTCGCTGTTCATGCAGTCGCTGATCACGGTCGACTCCGGCTACAGCTCGCTGCTGGTCCCGTTCATCATGATGGGCGTCGGGATCGCGCTGACGATGTCGCCGATGTCAACCGCGGCGATGAACGCGGTGGCGACCACCAAGGCGGGCCTCGCCTCGGGTCTGCTGTCGATGTCGAGGATGGTCGGCGGCACCTTCGGGATCGCGGTCCTCGGGGCGCTCTTCCAGGCCCACAGTCGCAGCGAGCTGAGCTCGGCACTGGCCCCGATCGGCGTCCCGAGGGCGCGGATCGACTCGATCGCCGGGCAGCTCGGCAGCGGCGGCCTCGACGCGACGCTCTCGAGCCTCCCCGCGGGCCAGGCTCAGCAGGCGGCAGACGCCGCGCGCGAGGCGTTCGTGACCAGCCTCGCAGGGGCGATCGAGATCTCCGCCTTCGTCGCCGCCGGCGGCGCGATCCTCGCCCTGCTGACGATCTCCGCGAAGCGCGACGAGAAGCAGCCGGAGGCGGCCGAGCCTCGGCCTGCAGCGCCTGAGCTGGTCGCCGGCATCGTCGAGTAGACCGGCGGCGAAGTCGCTCGCCGGCGCCGCCGGCCCGCGCGGGTGGACCGCGCTAGCATCCCGCGCGCTCTTGTACACGACGATTACCGACTGAGGAGACCCGTGGCTGTAGACACCGCTGAAATCGCCAAGCTCGACGTTGAGCCAGGCACGCTGCCCGAGAAGATGGCCGCCTGGGTGATTCGCGAGGATCGGGAGGGCGAGCCGACCAGCGCCTTCCAGACCGAGGAGGTCGAGATCCCCGAGCCCGGCGCCTTCGAGGTGATCGTCCGGGTGATGGCCGCCGGCGTCAACTTCAACAACGTCTGGGCCGCGCTCGGCGAGCCGGTCAGCGTCTTCGGCTACGGTGATCATCCCGAGTTCGGCCACCACATCGGCGGCTCCGACGCCTCCGGCGTCGTCTGGAAGGTCGGACCCGGCGTCACCAACTGGGCCCCCGGCGACGAGGTCGTGATCCACTGCAACCAGGCCTCCTACGAGGACGTCGAGGTGCACGGCCTCGACCCGATGGCCGCCCCGTCGCAGCAGATCTGGGGCTACGAGACGACCTGGGGCTCGTTCGCCCAGTTCACCAAGGTCCAGGCGCAGCAGCTGCTGCCGAAGCCGCGGAACCTCTCCTGGGTCGACTCCTCGGCCTACGGCCTGACCTACTTCACCGCCTACCGGATGCTGCTCAACCGGGCGAGCATGCAGGCCGGCCACAACGTCCTGATCTGGGGCGCGGCCGGCGGCCTCGGCGTGTTCGCCTGCCAGCTGGCGAAGGCCGCCGGGGCGAACGCGGTCGGCGTCGTCAGCTCCGACGACAAGGGCGAGCTGGTCAAGCAGCTCGGCTGCGTCGACTACATCAACCGCAAGGAGTTCAGCGGCATGATGCGGACCGGCGATGAGACGCCCGGATCAGGAGAAGGCGCGCTTCAAGGAGTCGCGCGGCTTCGCCAAGCAGGTCAAGTCGATCCTCGGCGACGCCCCCGACATCGTCTTCGAGCACGTCGGCAAGGCGACCTTCCCGACCTCGGTGTTCACCGTGAAGCCGTTCGGCAAGGTCGTGATCTGCGGCGCCACCTCCGGCTACACGCTCGATTTCGACGTTCGCTACCTGTGGATGAAGCAGAAGGAGATCCTCGGGTCGCACTTCGCCAACGCCTACGAGTGCATGAAGGCGAATCAGCTGATGGCGGAGGGCAAGATCCGGCCGGTGCTGTGGAAGTCGATGGACTTCGACGGAGTCCCAGAGGCGCATCAGCTCCTGCACGAGAACAAGCACTTCGGGAAGATCACGGTCAGGGTCGGTGCGACCGACGACGAGCAGGGCAAGCACGAGGATGGTCCGGGGGCGATCTGGGCCGAGGTCGGCGGCTGACCGGCGAGCGGCACCCAGCTGCCCGCGGTCAATAAGATTCCCGGCGCATGGCCGAGGTAAACGTCATCGACTGGCACGTCCACCCGTTCCGCGTCGACCGCTGGTACGAGGCCTGGATGCCGGCCTTCGAGCGGGCCCGCTCGTTCGGCGCGATCTCGGCGGTGATGACCCGGTCCGAGGACGACCCGCATCACTTCCGCCAGACGACGGTCTGGGAGAGCCGGGCGGACTTCGAGCGCTTCTGGGCATCGGACGAGGCGACCCTCGCCCGCGAGCAGGCAATCACTTACTTCAACAAGCCGGTGCTGCCGAGCTGGCACGTGCTCGCCGGCCGCGACTGAGCCCCAGTCACGAGCATTCGCTGAGGCGGAGTCCGGACGAATCGATCGGCCGCCGACTGTGTTGAGATTGACGGATGCAGAGCCAGCCGAATCGGAGATCCAGCTTTGATCGGACCCGGCTTCTCGCGCTCGGGCTTGTCACAGCGGCGGCGCTGACCGTCGGCGAGGCGAGCGCCGCGGGCGGCGGCCTCGGGCGTCCCGCCGATCCGGTCGTCGTAACCGGCTCGCAGGCCCCCTCGCTGCTCGGGGCCGACCCCGACCGGCTCGTCGCCTTCAAGCTCGACGGCCGCCGTCGCTGGCGCCAGATCCCGGTCCAGGTCGACGAGCGCCGCGAGGTCGATCTCGGCGACGTCTACGCGGGCACCCGCCCCGGAATCGAGATCAACGCCTACGCCGACCCCGGCACGCTGACCGGTGCCGACCCGGTACCGGACCTCGACGCCGACGACGAGATCGCGATGATGGCGCGGCACGCCGGGCCCCGGCGCGGGCTGAAGCGGCGCCGCGGCCTGCCGCGGCGGTTGCAGAGGCGACCGTCGGTGGAGTTGCGGCTGACCGATCCCGGGAGCGGGCAGCGGCGATGGGCGTACCTGTTCGACTCGCGCGGGACGAAGCTCGATCCCGCGGCCGGCCGGGATCTCGTCTCCTATCGGTTCCGGCTGTCGTCGGGGGACTACCCCGCGACCTACGAGTTCTCCGACGGGCCGAACCCCGAGACCTCGATCGTCGAGAGCGGCTCATACCGGCTGCGGTTCACCGACCGCTGGATCAGCGACCTGCTCGAGATCAGCCGGCCGGGCACCGAGACGGCCGACCTGCTTGACCGCCGCAAGGTCCAGTTCGGGCCCGGCGTCTGCGGCCGCTCGACCGATACCTTCACCGAGGCGGAGGGGGCCTTCGTGACCAACGTCGACGGCCCGGTCCGCGCGATCCGCTCCTACGTCGGCGCCAACAGCGGACCGATGACTCAGCGCGAGCACCTGTTCTACGACCGGCGCGAGGAGATCACGACCTTTCTCAGGGTCCACTCGATCCCCGGCGTGATGGACTTCCTCGACTACGCGCCGACCCCGAAGCCGATGCGCTACCGCTCCTCGACGGCCGCCGCTGTCCCGGTTGACGGGGCCCAGGACGCGATCCCGTCGGCGCCGGCGGAGTGGGAGCAGCTCACCGGCCCGCACGGGACGGTGACGACGCTGGGCCGGGTCGAGACCGACATCGCCGGGCTCGGCTTCAGCTCCTACTACCTCGACGACTCGACCCCCGATCAGCCCGACCAGGCCCAGTGCACCGGCGACGAGCTCGCCTGGGGCTCGAGCGGGCTGCGGATCGAGGGCCCGATCGCGAACACGGACCCGCTGCGTGGGCCCGCGGCCGAGTTCCGCGGGCTGCGAACGGTCTTCTACGACGGTCCCGGCCTGAAGCGCAGGGACGCGATCCGCGGGCGAGCTGGGTCAGCGAGCCGCTCGAGGTCCGAGCCAGGGCCCGCCCACCGCGCCGGCGCTAGCCTCTACGGCCGGATGGCCGAAGTCCTCTACTACGCGATCCCCTTCTTCATCCTTCTGCTCGTCGCCGAGGGGCTCTCGTTCCGCTACGCGCGGGACGAGGATGACGAGCTGGTCGGCTACGAGGCGCGCGACACCCGCACCAGCCTGCTCCTCGGCAGCGGCAACGTGGTGATCAACGCCGGCTGGAAGTTCGCGGTCGTGGCGCTGTATGCGGCGATCTACGAGCTGACGCCGCTGCGGCTCGACCCGGGCGATTGGTGGGTCTGGGTGCTGCTGTTCTTCGCCGACGACTTCTCCTACTACTGGTTTCACCGGGTCAGTCACGAGAGCCGGGTCTTCTGGGCGAGCCACGTGGTCCACCACTCCTCCCAGCACTACAACCTCTCGACCGCGCTGCGCCAGACCTGGGTGCCGATGACCTATCTGCCGTTCTGGCTGTGGCTGCCCGCGATCGGCTTCGAACCCTGGATGGTGCTGCTCGCCCAGGCCTGGTCGCTGATCTACCAGTTCTGGATCCATACCGAGCGGATCCACCGGCTCCCGAGGCCGCTGGAGGCGGTCTTCAACACGCCCTCTCATCATCGCGTCCATCACGGCGCCAACGAGGTCTATCTGGACCGCAACTACGGCGGCATCCTGATCGTCTGGGACAAGCTGTTCGGCACCTACGAGCCGGAGGGCGAGCGGGTCCACTACGGGCTGACGCGGAACATCCACACCTTCAACCCGGTCAGGGCCGCCTTCCACGAGTACGTGGCGATGTGGCACGACCTGCGCCGCACGGTCGGCGTCCGCAACAGGCTCAGCGTCCTGTTCAGGGGCCCGGGCTGGTCCCCGCCGGGCATCAGTGCGGCCGAGATGGAGTCGAACAGCCGCGGCTAGGCGGCGAGCGCAGCGTCGCGGGCGCCGAACCCGGCGCTGACCCGCTCGAGCACCTCGAGCATCGCCTCGGTTGCGCCGCTCCGTGACCCGGCGCCCAGGGTTGCCGCCCAGACCCGGCGGACCGGCGGCTCGGGCAGCACCTCGACGACCCTGACGCCGGCGTGCGGCGTGACCAGGGCGAGATCCGGCAGCAGGGTGACGCCCATGCCCGCCGCCACCAGGCTCTGGATCACGTGGTAGTCGTTGCTCTCGAACGAGACGTCGGGCTCGAACCCGACCCGCTGGCAGCTGCGAATCGTCAGCTCGCGGCAGGAGCCGTTGACCGTCCCGCACAGCCACGGCTCAGCGGCGAGGTCCTCGAGGCGGACCCCGTCGCTCTCGGCCAGCGGGTGGTCGGCGGGCAGAGCGACGTGCATCCGCTCGGTCAGCAGCGGCAGCAGCTCGAGATCGCGGTCGGGCTCGAACGGGTGCAGCTCGAAGTCGTAGAGGACGGCGAGGTCATGCATGCCCCGCTTCAGCTGCGGGATCGAGTCCTCGGGGTCGCCCTCGGTCAGGGTCAGGCGGATCTCCGGATGCAGCTTCCGGAATGCCGAGGCCGCGGCCGTCACCACGGTTGCGCTGGCGCTCGGAAAGCTGATCAGGCGCAGCTCGCCGCCACCGAGCCCGGAGAGCTCGGCGAGCTCCCGCTCGGCCTGATCGAGCCTGGCGATCGCGGCGTCGGCGTGGGAGACGAGCAGGCGGCCGGCATCGGTGAGCACCGGGCCGCCTCGCAGCCGGAGCAGCAGTTGGGCGCCGGTCTCCGCCTCGAGCGCGGCGATCTGCTGGCTGACGGCCGACTGCGAGACGTAGAGGGACTCGGCGGCGCTGGAGAAAGAGCCGCGGGCCGCCACCTCCCGGAGCACTCTGAGACGCTTCAGATCAAGCATTAGGGCACCTTATCAGGATGCCTATACATCCGTATTGCGCTAATCGAAGGGTTGGGCGATAGTTGCTGTGCCCACCCACCCACGAGATCGAAAGGATGCCCACGATGCAAGACAGACTCCACAGCGACGCACTGACGATCAGGCTGCTCGACGAGGCTGACCTCCCGGCCCTCAGCCGCCTGGCCCAGCTCGACAGCGCCGATCTCCCAGCCCTTCCCGTGCTCGGCGCCGAGCTCGGCGACCGGCTGGTCGCCGCAGTCGCGATCCGCGAGGACCGTGCCGACCCGCTGGCCGACCCGTTCGTCGCCACCTCGGAGGCGGTATCGATGCTCAGCCTGCGGGTTCGGCAGCTGCGCGACGAGACGGACGGCCGTCGGCGCCGGCGCCTGCCCCGGCTGCCGCGTCGCGCCCGCGGCGCGCTGGCGGGATCGCCGCCCGGCGGCGGCAGCCGCCTGCTGCAGCTCTAGCTCAGGCCTCCTCCAGCGGAGCCATCGTCAAGCCGGCCGAGGAGAGCTGCTCCCAGTAGTGCTCGGCCGGCTCCCGCTGGCCGGACCAGACGATCGCCCGGCCCGAGTTGTGAATCGCGTTCGCGAGCGCCATCCCCCGGTCGTAGCTGACGCCCGGGATCAGGCGAGCGAGGGTCCGGGCGACGTGCTCGAAGGTGTTGTGATCGTCGTTTCGGACGATCACCAGCCAGTTCCCGCCGAGGCCTGAGCCCGGGCCGGCGGCGCGCGGCTTCTCGATCGTGCTTGGAGTCATTGCCGGCGGCGGCCGCTTGGCGGCGCCGAGCCGCTAAGGCTAGAGCGGATCGATCCGTCAGGGCGTCGGAACGAAGACCTTGATGCTGTCGATCACGCCGAAGCCGTCCTTGTTCGCCTTGGCGGCGCTGCCGAAGCCGATCGCCGTCTTGCGACCCTTGACCTCCTCGGGCGAGCGGTCCTCGAACTTCGCGAGCCGCTTGCCGTTGACCTTCGCGACGACCGTCCCCTTGTCGATCGAGAGCCTGATCAGGTTGCGCTTGTCGAGCTCGGCGATCGACTTGTTCTTGCCGCCGGCGACCTCCTCCCCGTTCTTGAGGAGCGCGAATGTCCTGCCCTTCGGGAAGACCCTGACCTCGTAGGCGGACTTGCGGTTGGCGCGGCCGGCGACCCCGACGTAGACCTTCTCGCGCACCTTCTTGTTGGTCTTCTTCAAGACCTTGCCGGCGGCTTGAATCGTGTAGTCGGGCTGCTTCGCATCGCCCTCGACCGGGGTGCTGAACAGGCACTCGCGCATGCCCTTGTTGACGCGGGTGCCGAACGCCTTCTTGCCCTTCCAGGAGCTCTTGCACTCGCCGCCGCCCTGCAGCCGCTCGATCCGCTTGAAGTCCTGCTTCTTGCTGAAGTTGTTCTGGTAGACGAGCACGTTCGCGATCGCGACCGCGGCGAGCGCGAGGGCGAGCGCGAGGGCTATCGGTGGGATCAGGCGCTTCATCGTCGGGAGCGTAGCTTGCCCAACGGCCTCGGATCGGCTGATCGGGGGCCGTCGCACGTCTACAACCGCCCTCAACACGAGGCCGCCGGCAAAGTAGCGGGCCGCGGCCGAACGCCTAGGCATCCTCCCCGCGCTTGCGCCAGTAGCGCTCGAGGCCGAGCCAGAGTTGCTCGGGCGGCATCACCAGGCGCATCCGCTCGGCCGCGTCGGGCGGTTGGCTGCCGATCAGATCGTCGAGGCGCTCGAGGAAGCGGTCGCGGTCGCCCGCCTGCGCCCACCCGGCGGTCAGCAGCAACGACTCCCGCGCCGCCTGCAACTGCGCCGCGGCATCGCCGACCTCGCCGAAGTGGGTCAACCGCAGGCTCCCGGGCCGGCGATCGGCCAGCGCGTCGATCGAGCGCACCCAGGCCTCGAGGTCGAGCTCCGGCGGCGGCGTCGGCATCACGGTCAGATCGGCCGGCGGGATTCGCACGCCGGCGACGTCGCCGACGTACGCCGCACCGTCGGCTTCGTCGAGGTAGACGACGTGGTGGGCCGCGTGGCCGGGCGTCGCGAGGACCTCCATCCCCTCGACCCGCTCGCCGCCGCGCAGGGCGGTCACCCGCCGCGGATCGACCGGGAGCATCTCCCCCCAGAGCTCCCTCATCCGCCCCTCGCCGTAGAGCCGCGCCGCGCTGCTCCAGAGCCGCGAGGGGTCGATCAGGTGCGGGGCGCCGACCTCGTGCACGAAGACCCGGGCCTCGGGAAAGCGGCCGACCAGCGTCCCGGTCGCGCCCGCGTGGTCGAGGTGGATGTGGGTCAGCAGGATCGCCCGGAGCTCGGTCCCGGCGAGCCCGGCGAGCACGGCATCCACGGTCGAGGCCGGCCCGGGGTCGACGATCACGCCGTCGCGCTCCCAGGCGCCGATCGCACGATCGCGCCCGAGGTAGTTGGTGTCGAGCAGTCGCGCCATCGAGCGCGAATCTTCCCAGCCGGGGGGACCGCGCCCCGCCGCTGCGGTTTTCCGCCGGGCTTTAGAATTGAGCCGATGAGCGAACACCGCCTCGAGCAGCGGGACCGGCCGTGGGTGATGCGCACCTACGCGGGCCACTCCGACGCGCGGCGGTCGAACGAGCTCTACCGGAAGAACCTCGCCAAGGGTCAGACCGGCCTCTCGATCGCCTTCGACCTGCCGACCCAGACCGGCTACGACCCCGACGCGGAGCTCGCCCGGGGCGAGGTCGGCAAGGTCGGCGTCTCGGTCGTCCACCGCGGTGACATGGAGACGCTCGTCGACGGGATTCCGCTCGGCGAGATGAACACCTCGATGACGATCAACGCGACCGCCGCCTGGCTGCTCGGCCTCTACGTCGCGGTCGCCGACGAGCAGGGCGTCGACCGCGAGGCGCTCAGCGGCACCACCCAGAACGACATCATCAAGGAGTACCTCTCACGCGGCACCTACGCGTTCCCGCCGGGCCCGTCGATGCGCCTGATCGCCGACATGGTCTCGTTCACGGTCAACGAGATCCCGCGCTGGAACCCGATCAACATCTGCAGCTACCACCTGCAGGAGGCCGGCGCCACGCCGGTCCAGGAGATCGCCTACTCGCTCTCGAACGCGATCGCGGTGCTCGACGCGGTTCGCGAGCGGGGCCAGGTCTCCGAGGCCGACTTCCCCAGGGTCTTCGGGCGGATCAGCTTCTTCGTCAACGCCGGCATCCGCTTCATCGAGGAGCACGCCAAGCTCCGCGCGATGGGGGTCCTCTGGGAGGAGCTGGGCCGCGAGCGCTACGGCGTCACCGACGAGAAGCTGCTGCGGATGCGCTACGGCGTACAGGTCAACTCGCTCGGGCTGACCGAGGCGCAGCCGGAGAACAACGTGCCGCGGATCGTGCTCGAGGCGCTCGCCGTGACGCTTGGTCGCGGCGCCCGTGCCCGCGCGATCCAGCTCCCCGCCTGGAACGAGGCGCTCGGCCTGCCGAGGCCGTGGGATCAGCAGTGGTCACTCCGCATCCAGCAGATCCTCGCCGAGGAGACCGACCTGCTCGACTACCCCGACATCTTCGAGGGGTCGAAGGTGATGGACGGCCTGGTCGGCGAGCTGATCGACGGAGCCCGGGAGGAGATGGCGGTCGTCGCCGAGCAGGGTGGCGCGGTCGAGGCGGTCCCCTACATGAAGGCCCGCCTGGTCGAATCCCATCGCGAGCGGGTCGCGCGGATCGAGGCCGGCGATCTCAAGGTGATCGGCCAGAACTGCTTCACCGAGACCGAGGACTCGCCGCTGACCGTCGGCGAAGACGGCGGCATCCTCACCCCCGACCCCGCGGTCGAGCGCGAGCGGATCGCGGCGCTCGAGCAGTGGCGGGAGGAGCGGGACGGCGCCGCCGTCGAGGCCGCCTTGGCCGAGCTCGCCGCCGCCGCGGCGGACGAGTCGGCAAACCTGATGGAGCCGACGATCGCCGCTGCCAGGGCCGGGGCGACCACCGGGGAGTGGGCGCAGACCCTGCGCGAGGTGTTCGGCGCCTACCGGGGGCCGACCGGGGTCGACGGCTCGGCCACCGGCGGCAACGCCGACCTGCTGAAGGCGGTGCGCGCGGTCGTCGACGAGGTCTCGGGGGCGATCGGCCATCCGATCAGGATCCTCGTCGCCAAGCCCGGGCTCGACGGGCACTCCAACGGCGCCGAGCAGATCGCGGTCCGGGCCAAGGACGTCGGCATGGAGGTCGTCTATCAGGGCATCCGGCTAACGCCCGAGGAGATCGCCTCATCGGCGCTGCAGGAGGACGCCGACGTGGTCGGCCTCTCGATCCTCTCCGGCTCGCATCTGGAGCTGGTGCCCCGGGTCGTCGAGCTGCTGGCGGCGGCCGGGGTCGAGGTGCCGGTGGTCGTCGGCGGGATCATCCCGCCGGCTGACGAGCGGGTCCTGCTCGAGCGCGGGATTGCCCGCGTATACACACCCAAGGACTTCGACCTGAACCGGATCATGGGCGACATCGCCGCGCTCGTCGGCGAGCGCGCCGGTGACCCCCAACCAGCCTAGTGGGGCCGCGGTTCGGCGGACGCCTGCAATCGCCACAATGTGAGCGATGAGCGAGCAGGCCAACCCGGAGCGCAGCGCCTGGCTCCGCTGCTACCGATGCTGGTCACAGCGGCTCGAGGCTCAGGTCCACTACGACGCGATCCTGCGGATCGACCCCGAGAGCGGCGAGCCCGCCGAGCGGGTCGAGGAGGTCCAGGAGGCGGTCGTGCAGTGTCTCGACTGCATGCACGATCAGCCGCATCTCGGCATCGAGGAGGGTCGCGTCGTCCCGCTCGAGGACCGCTGGGAGCGACTGGTGGCGGGCACCCCCTGGGTCGCCTCCTGCACGGTCGCCGTCGACCAGGACCTGGTCGAGGTCTGCGCCGGGCCCGACGCTGCCGACAGCCTCACCTTCGGGGCGTTCGGCGAGGCCGGCACCCGCGAGTTCTTCACCCACGTGCGCTTCCACAAGCACGAGGAGGAGCGGATCGTGATCCACCTCCTGGTCGAGCTCTACGCGCGCTCGGCGAACGAGGCCAGCGACGTGCTCGAGGAGGCCTCGCGGGGACTGCTCGAGATCACCTCGCTGGCCGAGGAGTCGCGCCCGCCGGCGCACGCCTCCGACGAGGCCCACTGACCACCGACGCCGGACGGCGCGCTCAGCGGGTGAAGTCGCTGTCGGGGCCGATCCTGCCGGCGACCGCGACCAGCAGGCGGATCACCGCCTCGACATCGGAGAGCTGGACCAGCTCGACGGTCGAGTGCATGTAGCGGAGCGGGATCGAGACCAGACCGGTGGCGATCCCGGCGCGGGCGATCTGAATCGCATCGGCGTCGGTGCCGGTGTGGCGGCCCGACGCCTCGAGCGTGTGCTCGATGGCCTCGGCCTCGGCCGTCTCGATCAGGAGCTTCGTCACCGCCGGGTTCAGGGTCGAGCCGCGGCCGATCACCGGACCGGAGCCGAGCGCGTGGTCGCCGTTCTCCTTCTTGTCGATTCCCGGCGCATCGGTCGCGTGGGTGACGTCGACGGCCACCGCGACGTCGGGATCGACCGCGAACGCGGTCGTCCGTGAGCCGGCCATCGTGATCTCCTCCTGGACGGCGGCGACCCCGGCGACCGATGCGGCCGTGCCCCCGTCCTCCGCCACCCTGCGGGCGACCTCGAGGGCGACGTAGGAGCCGAGCCGGTTGTCGAGCGACCGCGAGGCCAGCCGGCCGTTCGGCAGCTCCAGCGGCTCCGCCGCGATCACCGCGGGGTCGCCGACCCGGACCAGGCCCTCGGCCTCGTCGCGATCGGCGGCGCCGATGTCGATGTGCATGTCGGAGACCTTCGCCACCTGCTTGCGCTGCTCGTCCTTGAGCAGGTGGATCGGCTTCTTGCCGAGCACCCCGGCGAGCTCGCGGTCACGCCCGGCGATCACCACCCGCTGGCCGACCAGGATCTGCGGATCCCAGCCGCCGATCGGCCCGAACCAGAGAAAGCCCTCGTCGTCGATGTGGGTGACGACCAGGCCGATCTCATCGATGTGGCCGACGACCGCGAAGGTCGGCGCATCGCCGTTGGAACCCGGGACCCGCGCGACGGTCGAGCCGAGCGCATCGACGCTGACCTCGGCGAAGCCGGCGGCATCGCGCCAGACGGCGGCGGCGGGCCCCTCGTAACCGGAGGGAGCGGGAACCCGGAGCAGGGCGTCGAGAAGCTCAGGCGTGTTGCTCATGCCGGGCAGTATCCCGCAGGCGCCGATGCCGGTGGCTGAAGAGGACGCCGACGATCGCCCGGGCGAGTGCTGCGGCACCGGGGACCCGGCGTAGCAGGGGCTTGAGCTCGAAGGCGAGGTGATCGGAGATCGCGCTGCCTCCGCCGGGCAGGGGCTCGATCAGCCGCTCGTGCTCCCAGACCGAGAAGGCCAGGGTTCGCGAGCGCTCGAGAAACCGCCGCGGCGGCTCGAGCTCGACCAGGCAGAGGTCGTCGTAGTCGACCGGGATCAAACCGAGCAGGAGGATCCAGCTGCGGCCGATCGGCTCTCCGACCGGGAAGGCACTGACGTCGAGCCCGCGAACGCGTCGCGGCATCGTCATCCGCACGATCGGCATCAGCTCGGCGTTGATGCCCTCGAGGCTCGTCGCTCGGGCCCAGGCCGCGTCGGCGTCGATCGCCAGCTCGCTGCGCCGCCCGAGGCGCTGCACGGCGTCGATCAGTCCTTCCAGCTCTGGCCCGTTGACTGGATCGGCCAGCCGGTCGCCGCGAGCAGCTCCGAATCGATGCACCCGATCGCCGCCAGCCGCTCGTGCCGCAGGCGCTTGTAGCCGACGACCAGATCGGCGTGCTCGTAGACGCGATCGGCGGCCGCGTAGAGCAGCCGTGGACAGAGCGCATCGGCCGCAGGCCGATCGACCCCGGGCACGTCGGCCGCGACCTCGTATCCGAAGTCCGGGTCGGACTCCCAGACGATCCGCTCGTCGAGCGCGGCGCCGAGCAACAGCTCGCTCAGCGAGGGCTCGACCGGGAACGCTCCGGGCCTGCCCGCCGGGCCGGCGACGATCCCCTCCTTGAGCAGGAGCAGCGGGGCCGCGACCGTCTCGAGGCGGGCGGCGGCGGCCTCGGCCGCGCTCGCGCCGTCGCCGGGCCCGATCAGCAGCACCGCCGCCAGCGGTGCCCCGAGCCGGGCGATCGGCGGCAGCAGGCCGTCGTCGGCGACCACGACCGCAACGCAGCTGAGCTCGTCGCCGGCACCGAGATCGGCGGCCGCTTCGAGATCGCCAACCGCCGCGCCGCCGCGACCTGCGATCAGGCTCGCGAGCGCCGCGCTGCCGTCGGCCGCTCGCCAACCGGCGCCAGATCTCCGCTCCGCGCCGCGTAGGGGTCAGCCATCGGCGCGACCGATCAGCCGGGGTTCTTCTTCGGGATCAGCACCGCCCGCTTGAACTCGGCGACCAGCGTGTTGTCCTGCTTGTAGACGCGGGTATGGACCTTGACGATGCCGCGATCCGGCTTCGACTTCGAGGGCCGTACCTCGAGCACCTCCGACTCGCAGTACAGCGTGTCGCCGTGAAACACCGGGTTCGGGTGGCTCAGCTCCTCGGTCGCGAGGTTGGCGATCGCCTTCCCGGAGACGTCGCTCACCGACATCCCCAGCGCCAGCGAGTAGACCAGCGGACCGACCACCACGTTCTGACCCTGCTGCGACTCCGCCGCATAGACGTCGTTGAGATGGAGCGGGTGGTGGTTCATCGTGATCAGGCAGAACAGGTGGTCGTCGGACTCGGTCACCGTCTTCGCCGGCCAGTGCTCGTAGACCGCGCCGACCTCGAACTCCTCCAGGTAGCGCCCGTAGGTGTGGGCGCCGGACGCCTCGCGCTCCGCCTGATCAGTGCTCAGAACGTGGTTGTCGTTGTCGCTCATCTGCTCCTCTTATCGTGGTTCTGGGACGGGTCGGGTGCCGGGGGCTAGTTGGTGCCCGGGTCCTCGATCGGGACGCCGGCGTCGATCGCCGCCTGCTGGATTCTCGACAGCTCCGCCTGGAAGGCATCGGCCACCTTCGGCAGCGCCAGGGCCAGCGTCTGAAGCGCGGCCGCGTTGCCGGACTCGGCCGCATCCCGGACCTTGGCCAGCTCATCCCCGAACCCGGCGATCGCGGTGATCAGGTCCTGGTTCACCTGCTCGACGTCACTGGGGACGTCGATCGACTCGAGCTCGGTGACGGCGCTGTCGATCTCCGACTCCGCGGCGCTGAGACCGTCGACCAGCCCGGCCTCGTTGGTCGCCGCGCTGAGCTCGGTGCCGAGCGTCTGCAGCTCGGTGCCGAGCGGCTCGAGGACGCTCTCGACCTCCTTGGCGTAGTCCTCCTTGTCGTCGCCGCCGCAGGCCGCGAGCAGCCCGGCGGCGAGCAGCACGGTGGCGAGCACGGCCAGAGTTCGGATCCTGTTCATCGAGTCGAGTCTCCCTCGGGTCGGGTTGGTTGCTGGGACGAGCAGCGGCGATCCTAGCCGTCCCGGCCGCGGGCGACGGCTCAGCGCACCCGCTTGATCCGGCTCCGGGCCATGTGCTTGTCGATCACGGTGCCGAGCAGCTTGATCACGTCGGGGTCGCCCCCGACCTTGATCTGGCCGTGCTCGAGCGCCTCGCGCCAGTGCTCGAGCTCGCCGTCCTCGGCCAGCTCGTTGAACTGCGAGCGCGGCATCGAGACATCGAGCCGGGCATCCGCCGGGTCGCGCTTCTCGATCTCCGGCCCGGGCGTCGCGACCCGGAAGACCTGCACGTCGCCGCGTCCGCGCAGCTCGAGGCGGATCACCAGCTTCAGCTTGTCGAGCGCGGGTAGCTCGGTGATCAGCATCCGGTAGGCGCTCGCGATCAGGTCCTGGGCCCGGGGCATGAGAAACGCCGCGCCTAGATCTTGTGTCGCTGGAGCAGCTTCTTGCCGATCACCATGCGCTGGATCTCGGAGGTTCCCTCACCGATCAGCAGCAGCGGCGCATCGCGGTACAGGCGCTCGACCTCGTACTCCTTCGAGTAGCCGTAGCCGCCGTGGATCCGGAAGCAGTCCTCGACGCACTCCTTGCCGGTCTCCGAGGCGAGCAGCTTCGCCATCCCGGCCTCGAGGTCCGACCGCTGGCCGGCGTCCTTCATCCGGGCGGCCTTGAGCGTCACCAGCCGCGCCGCCTCGATCTTGGTCGCCATGTCGGCGAGCTTGAACTGGATCGCCTGGTGCTGGGCGATCGGCTTCCCGAACGTCTTCCGCTCCTGGCTGTACTGGAGCGCCAGCTCGAGCGCCCGCTGGGCGATCCCGACGCCGCGGGCGGCGACGTTGACCCGGCCCACCTCGAGCGCGTCCATCATCTGGCTGAAGCCCTTGCCCTCGCCCTCGGGACCGCCGAGAATCCGCTCCGCCGGGCAGACGTAGCCGTCGTAGACCAGCTCGGTCGACTCGACGCCCTTGTAGCCCATCTTCTTGATCTTCGGGGGAACGGTGAGGCCCTTGAAATCGCCCTCGTTGACCTCCGCCCAGGGCTCCTTCTCGGTGATGAAGCAGGTCATCCCGGAGTGCGGCGGATCGGCCTTCGGGTCGGACTTCATGAGGACGAAGACGACGCCGGACCCGGAGCCGTTCGTGACCCACATCTTCTGGCCGTCGAGGACCCAGTTGCCATCGCCGTCCTGCTTCGCGGTGGACTTGATTCCCTGCACGTCCGAGCCGACCTCCGGCTCGGAGAGCGAGAAGGCGGCACGGATCTCGCCGGTCGCCATCTTCGGCAGGAAGTAGTCCTTCTGCTCGTCGGTGCCGAACTTCATCAGCAGATATGAGCCGATGAAGTGCGTGTTGACGACGCCCGAGATCGAGATCCAGCCTCGCGAGAGCTCCTCGACGATCATCGTGTAGGTCGTCAGGTCGAGCCCCATGCCCCCGTACTCCTCGGGGATCGTGACCCCGAACAGCCCGAGCTCCTTCATCTGCTCGACGATCGGCTCCGGGAACTTGTCCTCGTGGTCGTACTCCTCGGCGACGGGGAGGATCTGCTCGTCGACGAACTGGCGGACCATCTCGGTGATGTCCTTCTGGATGTCGTTCTTCTCTTCGTACGTTGCGGTAGCTACGGCCATGGCTCCTGGGTCGTGGATAGCTGACTGGGAAAGAGAGCGCGATGGGCGCCCGAATCCCCTGAGTGCCTTTCGGGACGCCGCTCTCGGTCATCAAGGATAGCCGTGCGGGACCATCTCAGGGGCCGATGGCGGCCGAGCCGGTGTCGCGCAGGAGCCCGTTTGCGGTGCCGGGCCTCCGCGGATTCGTAGACTGTCGCCCGCAGACCAGCCCCGAGCCAGGGAGACCCTTGAGAAATCCACGCCAGTTCTTCGAACCGCTTGCGATCGGCGCGCCGACTCCGCTGACCGAGGTGCCGTTCCCGCCCTCGCGGATGATCCACTTCTTCGATGCCTCGAACGAGAAGATGGCGGCCAAGGTGCCCGACATGGCGAAGCAGGCCGACATCCTGCTCGGCAACCTCGAGGACGCGGTCCCGGTCGACAAGAAGGTCGCCGCCCGCGAGGGTCTGGTCGAGGTCGCCAACCGGGTCGACTTCGGCGACACGCAGCTGTGGACGCGCGTCAACTCGCTCGAGAGCCCCTGGGTCCTCGACGACCTGACCACGCTGGTCACCGAGATCGGCCAGAAGCTCGACGTGATCATGGTCCCCAAGGTCGAGGGCGCCGCCGACATCCACTACGTCGATCGCCTGCTCGCCCAGCTCGAGGCGAAGGCCGGCCTGCAGCGCCCGATCCTCGTCCACGCGATCCTCGAGACGGCACAGGGGGTGGTCAACCTCGAGGAGATAGCGACCGCCTCGCCACGCATGCAGGGGATGAGCTTCGGGCCGGCCGACCTCGCCGCCTCGCGCCGGATGAAGACGACCCGGGTCGGCGGCGGGCACCCCGGCTACCTGGTGATCAACGACCCCGATCCCGACGATCCCGAGGCGCCGAGGGCGACGGCCCAGCAGGACCCCTGGCACTACTCGATCGCGCGCATGGTCGATGCCTGCACGAGCGCCGGCCTGCTGCCCTTCTACGGCCCCTACGGCGACATCAAGGACGTCCAGGGCTGCGAGGCGCAGTTCCGGGCGGCGTTCCTGCTCGGCTGCGTCGGCGCCTGGTCCCTGCACCCGGTCCAGATCGAGATCGCGAAGAAGGTCTTCAGTCCCGACCCCGACGAGGTGCTGTTCGCGAAGAAGGTGATCGAGGCGATCCCCGACGGCAAGGGCGTCCACATGATCGACGGCAAGATGCAGGACGACGCCACCTGGAAGCAGTGCAAGGTGATGGTCGACCTGGCCGAGCTGCTCGCCGAGAAGGACGACGAGCTGGCCGTGGCCTATGGGTTCAAGTCCTAGGAGGACAGCCGGGCGCCGCGATGGCTGACGTCCCGAGCCGGATCGCCCGCGTCACGCTTCGCTGCTCCGACGTCGAGCGGAGCGCCGGCTTCTACGCGCGGCTGGTAGGTCTCGAGGTCGTCTCGCTGGGCGGCGAGGAGGCCGCCCTCGGCCCGCCCGAGGGCGGCGAGCCGGCGCTCGTATTGCGCCGGGCGGACCGTCCCGGACAGGCGCCACGGCGAGCCAGCGGCCTGTTCCACACCGCCTTCCGCTATCCCGGCCGAGCGGGGCTGGCTGCAGCTCTGGCGCGGATCGGCGAGCTCGGCGCGCGGTTCACCGGCGCCTCCGACCACGGCGTCTCCGAGGCGCTGTATCTGGACGACCCCGACGGGCTCGGGATCGAGCTCTACCGGGACCGGCCGCAGAGCGAGTGGCCGGCACCGGCAGCGGGCGAGCGGGTCCGGATGTTCACGGCCCCGCTCGATCTCGCCGACCTCGCCGCGGCGGCCGGCGGCGACGAGCCCGGCCTGCCGGGATCCGGCGTCGACATCGGCCACGTTCACCTCAAGGTCGCCGACACGGCGGCCGCCGAGCGGTTCTGGACCGAGCGGGTCGGCCTCGAGCTGATGACCCGGTTCGGTGAGGAGGCGATCTTCCTCGCCCGGGACGGCTACCACCATCACGTCGGCGCCAACTCGTGGCAGTCCCAAGGTGCCCCGCGGGAGCCGCTGAGCGGCCCCGGCCTCGACTCGTTGGCGCTCTACGGCAACTCCACGCCGGATGCGGCCGAGACCCCGGACGGGATCCCGGTCGAGACCGTCTCCGCCTGATGGCGCCGCTGCGCCACCGGCTCCGCGTCCGCTACTCGGACTGCGATCCCCAGGGCGTCCTCTTCAACGCCCACTACCTGACCTACTTCGACATCGCGATCACCGAGCTCTGGCGGGAGGCGCTGGGCTCCTACGAGACGATGCGGGAGCTCGGTGTCGATCTCGTCGTCGCCGAGGCGACGGTCCACTACCGCCTGCCGGTCCGCTTCGACGCCGAGGTCGACCTGATCGCGAGCGTCTCGCATCTCGGCACCACGTCGCTGATCACCGCGATCGCGATCGACTCCGAGGCGGGGCGGCACGCCGAGGGCGAGATCCGCCACGTCTTCGTCGAGCTCGGCGGCCACGAGAAGACACCGATGCCCGGTCCGGTCCGGGAAGCGCTCGAGGCGTTCGCGGCCTGAGGACGAGGCGGCGTTGGCGCCGCTCGGATCGACATCGGCGCGCGCGATCCCCGATGATGTCGCCGTGAGCGAGAGCAACGACCGCGCCGGTCGGCGGCGGATCTACATCACCGGCCACAAGAACCCGGACATGGACTCGATCGCGGCGGCGATCGGCTACGCGGAGCTGAAGACCCGGATCGACGACGAGCACGAGTACGTGCCGGTCCGGCTCGGCGAGGTCAACGCGCAGACCG
The DNA here is from genome assembly GCA_963700785.1 of uncultured Solirubrobacterales bacterium. GTDB lineage: Bacteria > Actinomycetota > Thermoleophilia > Solirubrobacterales > 70-9 > CAXMST01. The sequence continues at coordinate 438,089 of CAVOYZ010000010.1, read as the reverse complement.
CCTGGTGCCTGGAGCGAAGCGGCGCCGCGAAGCCGGACTTCATGGGCCACGTGATGCTGCGGGTGCGCGACGTCATGCGCGAGGAGTTCCCGACGGCCAGGCACTCCGAGCCCGTGCGCGAGGTCGGCCTGACGATGGCCCGCGGTCACCTCGACATCGTCCCGATCGTCGACGACGACGAGCGCCTGCTCGGCGTGATGACCGAGCGCGCCCTCGCCCATCGCTACATCCGTGAGTCACGGAAGACCTCGACCCTGGTCGACGCTCCGACCACGGTCGAGGCGATCGTCGAGGTGCTCGACGGGAAGCTCGTCGCGGGCGATGATCAGCTGATCGAGGGTCGCGTCTGGGTCCACTCGATCGACCCGACCCGTAGCGAGAGCCGGATCTCCGCGGGCGACGTGGTCGTGGTCGGCAACCGCGTCGACGCCCAGCTGCAGTCGTTGGAGCTCGGCGCGTCGATGCTGGTCGCCTCGAACGGGGTGATGCCCGAGCAACAGGTCCTCGACCTGGCCGCGGAGCGGAATGCGGCGATCGTCGTCAGCCCGCTCGACTCCTACGTCTCGAGCCGGATGATCACCCTGGCCGCGCCCTGCCGGGCGCTCGCCGACCGCGATCCGCTGACGGTCGAGCCCGACGACCTGCTCTCCGAGGTGGCCGAGCTGGTCAAGGACGTGCACTACCGGGCCGCGGTCGCCGTCGACCCGTCGCTGCGACCGATCGGGCTGGTCACCCGCTCCGACCTGGTCTCACCGACGCCGCGCCGGGTGATCCTCGTCGATCACGCCGAGCAGGGGCAGAGCGTGACCGGGGTCGAGCAGGCCGAGATCGTCGAGATCCTCGACCACCACCACATCGGCTCGATCGAGACGCACGTGCCGGTGACCGCGACCTTCGATCCGGTCGGCTCGACCGCCACCCTGGTCGTCGAGCGCTTCCGGCAGAACGGCATGGAGCCGAGCCGGCCGACGGCGACGATGCTGCTCGGGGCGGTGCTCTCCGACACGGTGCTGCTCAACTCGCCGACGACGACGCCCCGCGATCACGACGTCGTCGAATACCTCGAGCGGGCGATCGGGATCGACGCGATGGAGTTCGGCCGGCGAGATGTTCGAGACCAGCTCCGACGTCTCCTCGGTGCCCGGGGCGGAGATCGTCGCCCGCGACGCCAAGGAGTACCAGCTTGCGGGCGGCGAGACGATCTCGATCGCCCAGATCGAGACGGTCGGCAAGGCGCTGCTCGACCGCAAGGATGAGCTGCTCGAGGCGCTCGAGCAGACCCGCAGCGCCAAGGGCTACCCGCTCGCCGCGCTGATGGTCACCGACATCATCAGCAAGGGGACCGACCTGCTCGTCTGCGGCGACGCCGGCCCGGTCGAGCGCGCGCTCGACAGCCAGGCCAGTCGAGGGCGTGATCCCCCTACCGGACGTGATGAGCCGCAAGAAGCAGGTCGCGCCGAAGCTGCTGAACGCGTTCTAGGCCGGCACGGACCCAGGGGTCCACGACGAACGCATCGTTTCCCACGTCATATGTGGGAAACGGCGCACTCGGCCGCCCAGTCGGCGCGGCGGGTCAGGCGAGCTTCGACTTGAGGGTCGCGAGCTGGGAGGCGACCTCGTCGGGCAGGGCGTCGCCGAACTTGGCGAGGTGGTCCTCGACCTGGCTGAGCTCGTCGCGGAGGGCTGCTTCGTCGACGTGCAGGAGCTCCGCCAGCTCGGCGTCCGAGATCTCGAGCCCGTCGGTGTTGAGCTCGCCGTCGGCGGGTACCAGCCCGATCGGGGTCTCGACCGTCTCCCCCTCGCCGTCGCAGCGGCGGAAGATGTACTCGAGCACGCGGCTGTTCTCGCCGAACCCGGGCCAGATGAACTTCCCGTCGGCGTCCTTGCGGAACCAGTTGACGTAGAAGATCCTCGGCAGCTTGCCGGCATCGCCCTCGGCGCCGATCTTCAGCCAGTGACGGAAGTAGTCGGCCATGTTGTAACCGCAGAACGGCAGCATCGCGAACGGGTCGAAGCGCAGCTGGCCGACGGTGCCGAAGGCCGCGGCGGTCATCTCCGAGGACATCGTCGCCCCCATGAAGACCCCGTGCTCCCAGTCGAACGCCTCCCGCACCAGCGGCACGACGCTGGCCCGGCGGCCGCCGAACAGGAAGGCGTCGATCGGAACGCCGGCCGGGTCCTCCCACTCCGGTGCGATCGACGGGGCCTGGCTCGCTGCGACCGTGAAGCGCGCGTTCGGGTGGGCCGCCGGATCGTCGGAGTCGGGAGTCCAGTCGTCACCGTGCCAGTCGATCGCGTGCGCAGGCGGCTCCGGCGTCATTCCCTCCCACCAGACGTCGCCGTCGTCGGTCAGGGCGCAGTTGGTGAAGACCGTGTCGCGCTCGATCGACTTCATCGCGTTCGGGTTGGTCTCGACGCCGGTCCCCGGTGCGACGCCGAAGAAACCCGCCTCCGGGTTGATCGCGTAGAGGCGCCCGTCGGCGCCGAACTTCATCCAGGCGATGTCGTCGCCGATCGTCTCAACGGTCCAGCCCTCGATCGTCGGAATCAGCATCGCCAGGTTGGTCTTGCCGCAGGCCGAGGGGAAGGCGCCGGTCACGTACTTGACCCTGCCGTCGGGCGCCGTCAGCTTGAGGATCAGCATGTGCTCGGCCATCCAGCCGTCGTCGTGGGCGATGACCGAGGCGATCCGCAGTGCCAGGCACTTCTTGCCGAGCAGGGCGTTGCCGCCGTAGCCGGAGCCGTAGGACCAGATCTCGCGGGTCTCCGGGTAGTGGACGATGTACTTCGTCTCGGCGTTCGTCGGCCACGGGACGTCCCGCTCGCCCTCGGCCAGCGGCGCGCCGACCGAGTGCACGCAGGGAACGAACTCGCCGTCGGCGCCCAGCGTCTCCAGCGCGCCCGCTCCCATCCGGGTCATGATCCGCATCGAGACGACCACGTAGGGCGAGTCGGTCAGCTGCACTCCGATCGCGGACTTGTCCGAGCCGAGCGGGCCCATCGAGAACGGCACGACGTACATCGTGCGGCCGGCCATCGAGCCGTCGAAGAGCTCGTCCATCTCGGCCTTCATCTCCTCCGGGTCCCGCCAGTTGTTGGTCGGTCCGGCGTCCGCCTCCTCGAGCGAGCAGATGAAGGTGCGATCCTCGACGCGGGCGACATCGGAGGGGTCCGACCAGGCGAGATACGAGTTCGGCCGCTTCGCGTCAGACAGGCGGTGGAAGGTCCCGGCGTCGACGAGTCCCTGGCAGAGCCGGTCGTACTCCTCGGCCGAGCCGTCGCACCAGTGAACCTCGTCCGGCTTCGTCAGCGCGGCGATCTCGCTCACCCAGTCGATCAGGGTCTGGTTTGACGTCGGCGCCTCGCTCACTGTCGCGTCGCTCATCGTGGAAGACAGCTCCTCTCTTGCTACTGCGGTTTTCGTCTGCCGTTGGGCCGCGGGGTCCGGCGTCGAGAACAAGCGGCTCGGACCCGGTGGGGGTCGGATTCTGCCGAACCCGGCGTCGCGACGAAGTCACATGGGTGACACCACCGTGCAGCGGCGCTTTGTAGGGTTCCGCCCTCGCGGCCCCCGGCCGCCCCCATCTGACCCATGCGCTTCTACGAATTCGAATCACGCCGTCTGGTCGAGAGGGCCGGCATCCCGGTGACCAGCTACGGGTTCTGCACCAGCCCCGAGCAGGCCCGAGACGCGGCCGCCGGGATCGACGGCCCGACCGTGGTCAAGTCGCAGGTGCTGACCGGGGGGCGGATGAAGGCCGGCGGGGTCAAGTTCGCCGATACCCCGGAGCAGGCAGCCGAGCACGCCGCAGAGATCCTCGAGCTCGAGATCGGCGGCCACAAGCCGGTCGGCGTGCTCGTCGACCCGAAGGCCGAGGTCGAGCAGGAGTACTACGCCGCGGTGCTCTGGGACGGCCGCGCGAAGCGCCCGATGATGCTGTTCAGCGACATGGGCGGGATCGACATCGAGCAGGTCGCCGCCGAGCATCCCGACCACGTCGGCCGCGGCCACCTCTCCAACCTCCACCCGATCGCCGACTTCCAAGCCAAGGAGACCGTCGCCCGCTGCGGCATGACCGGCCCGGAGCTGGGCCGCGCGAGCCGGGTTCTCGCCTCGCTCGCACGGCTGCAGCGCGACTACGACATGACCCTCGCGGAGATCAACCCGCTCGCGCGCCTCGCCGACGGCAGCTTCGTCGCTCTCGACGCCCACATGGAGATGGAGGACGAGGCGGTCGGCCGCCACAAGCGGGTGCTCTCCGAGATCGGCGTCGATCTCTCCGAGCCGCGCGAGATGTATGAGCCGTCCGAGTTCGAGCGGAACGTGAAGGCGATCGATGCTGCCGACCACCGCGGCGTAATCCAGGGCAAGGACCACGGCTTCCACGGCAACCTCGGACTCGTGATCGGCGCCGGCGGCGGATCGCTGACGCTGACCGACGCGGTCCGCTCGCAGGGCGGAAAGCCGGCGAACTACGCCGAGATCGGCGGCAATCCATCGGTCGCCAAGTCCTGCGGTCTCGCCAAGCAGGTGCTGCAGAAGGACGGCGTCGAGAAGATCGCCGTGATGATGTCGATCGTCTCCAACACCCGCGTCGACATCGTCGCCCGCGGCGTGATCAAGGCCTGCCTGGAGCTGGGCAAGGACCCCGCCGAGACGATCGTGATCTTCAGGATCCCCGGTGCGTGGGAGGACGAGGGCTCGAAGATCCTCGACCGCTACGGGGTCGAGTACTGCGATCGCTCGGTCTCGATGTGGGAGGCGGCGGGACGCGCGGTCGCCAAGGTCCAGGGGGAGGCGGCCTGATGTCGGTGCTGCTGAACGAGGACTTCACCTTCCTGGTCCAGGGCATCACCGGGCGCGAGGCCGTGAACCTGACCCGGGAGTGCCTCGACTTCGGGTCGAAGATCGTCGCCGGCGTCACCCCCGGTCGCAAGGGCCGCGAGGTCCACGGGGTGCCCGTCTTCGACACGGTCGAGCAGGCGGTGGCCCATCATGGCGGGCCGATCGACGGCGCCGTCGCGACCGTCCCCCCCGCCTTCACCAAGGACGCCGTGTTCGAGGCGATCGAGAACGGCGTCAAGCTGATCGTCGTCGTCACCGAGCGGATCCCGCGCCGGGACGTGGCCGAGATGGTCGAGCTCGCGAACGAGCGCGGCGCCCGGATCATCGGCCCCAACTGCCTCGGGCTGATCGCGCCCGGCGTCGCGAAGATGGGCGGCATCGGCGGTCCCGCGAAGGACGCGGCCAAGGCCTACAAGCCGGGTCCGGTCGGGGTCATGAGCCGCTCAGGGGGGATGACGACCGAGATCTCCTCGACCCTGACGGCAGCGGGGCTCGGCGTTTCGACCGCGATCTCGATCGGCGGCGACGCGATCATCGGCTCCACCTACGCCGAGCTGATGCCGCTGTTCGAGGAGGACCAGCAGACCAAGGCGATCGTGATCTACACGGAGCCGGGCGGGCGGATGGAGGCTGAGCTGGTCGACTGGCGCGAGCAGAACGACTCGAAGCTGCCGATCGTCGCCTTCATGGCCGGCCGCTTCATGGACGACGAGGAGATGCAGGGCATGAGCTTCGGTCACGCCGGCACGATCGTCGAGGGCAAGGAGGACTCCGCGACCGAGAAGATCGCCACGGCTCGAGGAGGCCGGGATTCCGGTCGTCGAGCGGATCGACGAGATCCCCGACCGGGTCAAGGAGCAACTCGATGCCTGACCCGACCGACCCGGGCGAGCAGCTGCAGGGGATCTTCATCACCGTCGAGGTCGACGAGGCGATCGCCTCCGACGTCGAGCTGGCGAAGAAGCTCGAGGAGGTCTGCCCGGTCGACATCTTCGAGGCGACCGACTCCGGCGTCGGGGTCGTCGAGCAGAACCTCGACGAGTGCGTGCTCTGCAACCTCTGCGTCGACGCCGCCCCTGACGGCGGCGTGCGCATCGTCAGGCTCTACGAGTAGGCGTCTCGCTTGGCGCCGGCCCTCGATCACCCGGAGCGACAAGAAGGGGAGGCGGTCGGTTCCGAGGACCCGGTTGCCGCGAGCGGGGCCCGCTACTCGATCCTGATCCCGCTCGAGTTCACGAGAGGGATCGCCGAGCGCTGCATCCGCGCCTGGAGCGAAGACACGTCGACGTCGCCCGGCTCAGCCTGAACGGCCGTGACGTCGACCTTCAGGTGACCGCGGGACGAGACGCGCCTGGCCCGCCATGGGGCGAAGGCAGCGTCCTCCTCGAAGGAACGGTCGAGCCGCCCCCGGCGCCGTCCGAGATGCAGCCCCTTCTCGTCTCTCGAGCTCCGCGCTCCGGTCCGCAGGGGGCGCGGCGAGTTCCGCATGCTCGGGCTCGGCCTGACCGGGATCGCACTCGTGCCGGAGGGGTGAGTCGCGTCGCTCGCGGTCGCCGCAGCGGCCCAGGAACGCTGGTCAGGCGCCGGCGCCCGGGCCCGGCTCGTTGGCGGGTGGCACCTCGTAGCGATAGCCGCCCTCGTCATCGGTGAGCGTCACGTTGATCCGGAACTGCTCCCCGTTCGGCGCGGTTCCGGTGCAGGCGAACTCGCTGCCCGACTCGACATCGATGTCCTCGATTCCGGCGCAGTCGACCTCCGGGTCGGGGAGGTCCGCCTGATCGCCGAGGCCGGCGGAGATCGTCTGCTCGACGTCGCCGGGATCGAGCGACTTCCCACCGATCGAGAGCTCACCCGAGGCACTGCACCCCGCGAGCAGCGCGGTCGCGAGCAGGCCGGTCGCGAGCAGGGCGAGCAGCGATGCGGATCGGCGACGACTCATTCCAGTTCCCTCCTCGTTAGCTGGTCCAGCCAGGGCCGGCGGCTGAGCTCGGCAGCCTATTGAACGGATCGGCCTCTGCGCCGCGATGATCGGGGACCGGGACGCGGACGCTCTTGCTCCGATCGCAACATCGACCTCGATCCCGATCGGTACGGTTTGCGCCCGCCACGGGGACGCAACCACCGCCATGAACTTCGTCGAAGACGTGCTCGAGAACTTCCCCGCCGCCCGGCCGGCGCTGATCGCACTGAGCGAATCCGGCGAACGCCGTGTCTGGGGCTTCGGCGAGTTGATCGCACGAAGCGGCGGCCTCTCCGGGGCGCTCGTTGCCCGCGGCGTCGGCCGTGGCGACGTCGTCATGACCCTGATCGGCAGCCGCGCCGAGTGGGTGCTGACGATGCTGGCCTGCTTTCGGATCGGCGCGGTTGCGCTGCCGTGCAACACCCAGCTGCGGCGCCGGGACCTGGCCCACCGGGTGAGCGTTGCGAACCCGAGGCTCGCCGTCGGCGAGGCGCGCTACCTGGCCGAGCTGCCGGACGGCGTCCCCTACATGACGCTCGAGGACGTCGCCCTGGTCCTCGACGAGGACCGGGCCCAGGACCCGCCCGCCGAGCCGAGCGAGCTGGGCCCGTCCGACCCGGCGATGATCGTCTTCACCTCCGGCACCACCGGCGAGTCGCGGGCGGCGGTCCACCCGCAGCGCTACCTCGGCGGCCAGGCGGTGCAGGCGGAGCACTGGTTCGGCGCCCGCGCCGGGGAGATCGCCTGGTGCACGGCGGCGACGGGCTGGTCGAAGTCGGCCCGCAACGCCTTCATCGCGCCCTGGCTGTGCGGTGCGGTCGCCTTCATCCACGAGGGTCGCTTCGACCCCGACGAGCGGCTTCGGCTGTGCGAGCGCGAGGGCGTCAACACCCTCTGCCAGGCCCCGACCGAGTACCGGATCCTGGCGAAGCGCACCGAGTTGCGGCCGGTCGCGAGCCTGCGCCGCCTGGTCTCGGCCGGTGAGCCGCTCAACCCGGAGGTAATGCGAGCCTTCCGCGAGGGGACCGGGCTCGAGATCCACGACGGCTACGGCCAGACGGAGACCGGGGCGCTGACGGGGTCGCTCGCCGGCGCCGACGTCAGGGAGGGCTCGATGGGCACGGCGCTGCCGGGGGTCAACCTGCGGATCGACGAGGGCGAGCTGGTGCTCGAGACGCGCAGCTGCCCGACGTTCTTCAGCCACTACATCGGCTCCCCGCCGCCCGACGTCGATTGGTGGCGAACCGGCGACCTGGTCAGCGAGGACGCGGACGGGTACCTGTGGTTCGACGGCCGGGCCGACGACGTGATCATCTCCTCCGGCTATCGGATCGGACCGTTCGAGGTCGAGTCGGCGCTGCTCAGCCATCCGGACGTCGCCGAGGCCGCCGCGATCGCGGCGCCGGACGAGGAGCGGGGCTCGGTCGTCAAGGCCGTCGTCGTCCTCCGCGACGCCGAGCCCTCGGAGGAGCTCGCCCGCGAGATCCAGGACCACGTCAAGCGAACGACCGCGCCCTACAAGTACCCGCGGATCGTCGCCTTCGCCATGGAGCTGCCGAAGACGGCGAGCGGCAAGATCCGGCGGGCTGATCTGCGCGCCCGCGAGAGCGCGTGAGCGAACCCGGCCGCCGGCCCGCCGGTCGCTTCCGGCCAACGATGACACCCGACCGGGTCGCGTTCGCCGGGATCTTCGTCGTCACCGGCCTCGGCCTGCTGACGATCGGCGCAACGCTCCCGGTGCTGCCCAAGTACGTGACCGGCCCGATCGGCAGCGGCGACGTCGCCGTCGGCGTGGTCACCGGCGCCTTCGCCGCGACCGGGCTGCTGTTCAGGCCGATCGGCGGCGCCTTCGCGGACGCCCGCGGGCGCAAGCCGGTCGTCGTCGTCGGCGCCCTGCTCACCAGCCTCTCCGGGCTGCTGCTGTTCATCCCGACCGGCGTCGGCGGACTGGTCGTGACCCGGCTCTTCCTCGGGGCCGGGGAGGGCATGGTCTACACCGCCGGCGCCGCCTGGATCGTCGACATGTCGCCGCCGGACCGGCGCGGACGGATCATCGGGCTCTACGGGCTCGCGATCTGGGGAGGGCTCTCGCTGGGGCCGCCGATCGGAGATGCCCTGCTGCGGGCATCGAGCTTCGAGGCCGTCTGGGCATTCGCGGCGGCTGCTCCCCTGGTCGGAGCGCTGATCGCCACCCGGATCCCTGAGAGCTACACACCGCCGGCGGTCGCCGAGCGGATCAGCCTGCGCCGGCGGCTGCGGGGCCTGATCGCCCCGGAGGCGCTTCGCCCGGGCCTGGCGCTGGCCCTGACGGTCGTCGGCTACGCAACCCTCGCCGCGTTCATCGTCCTGCACGTCGATCAGCGCGGCATCGGCCACGGGGCGCTCGTCTTCGCGGCCTTCGCCGTCACCGTCGTCACCGTGCGGCTGGTCGGCGGCGGAATCCCGGATCGCCTCGGCGGCGCCGAGACGGCAGCGGGCGCGGGGCTGGTTCAGGCCGGCGGCCTGTTCGTCGTCGCGGCGGCGCACTCGCTCCCGGTCGCGCTGGTCGGGGCGGCGGCGATGGGCGGCGGCTTCGCCCTGCTGTTCCCGTCGCTTGCGCTGCTGGTCGTCAACGCGGTCCCCGACGACCGGCGCGGCGCCGCGATGGGCACCTTCACCGCGTTCTTCGACGTCGGCATGGGTATCGGCGCCCCGCTCGCGGGCGTCGCCGCGGTCGTCGGCGGCTACGGCCTCGCCTTCGCGATGGCAGGGGCCCTCGGGCTCGGCACGGTCGTGATGGCCACCCTGCTGCTGCGCCGGGCGCCGGCCCCCTCGACCGCCTGATCAACCTAGGAGCCGGCCCCCGTCGCAGAGCGGATCGCCCGATCGATGGTCCGGCGCGCGGGATCGATCACCTCGGGCGGCAGCGAGTGAGCCGCCTCGGTCTCGAGGTAGGTGGCGTCGATGCCACCCGCCCTCAGGCTGTTCGCCGCGGCGCGGCCGAAGGCGACCGAGATCACCGGGTCCCGCGCACCGTGATGAACCAGGGTCGGCAGTGACCCGCGGCCGGCGAAATCGGGCTCCCAGCCCTCGACCTCGGGGATGAAGCCGGAGAGGGCGATCAGCCCCGCCGGCAGCGGTCGGCCGGCCCCCAGGGCAACGGCGTACGACATCACCGCGCCCTGCGAGAAACCACCGATCACCGCCTGCGACCAGTCGAGCGAGTTCTCGGCGAGCAGCTGATCGAGGCTCTCGGTCAGCAGCCGGTAGGAGAGTTGAAACGTCTCTGGGTGCGGGTAGCCGACGCGCTCGACGATGTACCAGTGGCGTCCACCGGGCGGAATGCCACGAAGCGGAGCCCCCGTCGTCGCGCCGAGCAGGCGCCGGGCCGGATCGAGTTCGTCGAGCAGTCCGAAGAGGTCGTTCTCGTCCGTGCCGCGCCCGTGGTTGAGGATCAGCGCCCCCTCGGGATCGCCGGCCGGCGGCCGGATCCTGAGATCGACGTCGCCGGCGACGACGCCGTTCAAGACGCCACCGCCCGGGGGTTGCGCAGCGGCGTCAGCGCCGGCTCAATCCGGTCGCGAAGGTGCTCGAAGTCCGGTGGCAGGGAGAGCCTCTCCCCCAGCGACTCGAGCGGCTCGTCGACGGCGAAGCCCGGGCCGAGCGTCGCGATCTCGAACAGCACCCCGCTCGGCTCGCGGAAGTAGACCGAGCGAAAATAGAAGCGGTCGATCACCGGCGTCGGCTGGCCGCCACCCCGGGCGACCTGGCCGCGCCAGTCGTCGAGCTGCTCCGGCCTCGATGCCCAGGCGACGTGATGGACGGTGCCGGCACCGTTCAGCCCGCGCTCCGCCGGCGGCTCGTCGTAGGCGTAGAGCCCGCCTCTCGAGTCGCCGCGCGCCTCCCAGCCGTCCGCCGCCGCCCGGAACCCCAGCTCCTCGAGCAGCGGCGTGCTGGCGGCGGGCGCCGTCGCGAACGCGCGCACGCCGTCGAAACCCTGGAGGGCGACGTCGGCAGGCACCTCGGGGTGATCGGCGATCAGCGGCTCGTCGTCGGTCGCTACCACGCGCAGCTGCTGACCGAGACCCTCGGGATCGGAGAAATCGAGGGTCCGGTCCTGTCGTCGCACCTCGATCCCCGCCTGGCCGAGGCGCTCGGCCCAAAAGTCGAGCGCCTGCTCCGAGGCGACCCGCCAGCCGACCGTGTGGACCATTCCCGCCCCCGCCCGACCCCGCGGCGCGCCCGGGAACTCGAAGAAGGTGATGTCGGAGCCCGCCGACCCGAGCTCGTCGGCGTAGAACAGGTGGTAGACGCTCGGCTCGTCCTGGTTGACCGTCTTCTTCACCAGGCGCAGGCCGAGCACCCCCGCGTAGAAGTCGAGATTCCTCTGGCCGTCGGCGGTGATCGCAGTTACGTGATGGACGCCCTCGAGCTTCATCTTTCGCTTCCTCCTCGGTGCTGGCTGGCTTGTTTGACTGCGCAACATTATCGGAAACTAGTTGCATCTGCAAGTTAAATCGGATACCATCGCGCCGTGGCCACGACCGCGTCACCAGCTCTCTCCGAGCGCGAGCTCGCAGCCTGGCGTGGCCTGCTCGAAGTCCACAGCGCGACGATCGCACAGCTCGACGCCGAACTCGAGCAGGAGCACGGGTTGCCGTTGAGCTCCTACGAGGTGCTCCTCCACCTGCACGACGCTCCGGATTGCGCGCTGCGGATGGGCCAGTTGGCCGAGCGCCTGTTTCTCAGCCGTAGCGGGCTGACGCGCCTGATCGACCGCCTGGCCAAGGCGGGGCTGGTCGAGCGCGTCGAGTGCGAGTCCGATCGACGCGGCTCCTACGGGAGGCTGACCGCCGAGGGGCGCGCCCGCTTTGAGGCCGCCCGGCCGACGCACCTGCGCGGCGTCCGCGAGCACTTCCTCTCGAAGCTCAGCGGGGCGGACCTCGATCAGCTCGCGGGGATCTGGGCCCGGATCTCCGCGCCGGCCGGCTGAGCGCGTCGCGTCGCCGGTTAACCTCGGACGATGGCCAACAGGCTCGCCGAGGAGACGTCCCCGTACCTGCTTCAGCACCGGGACAACCCGGTCGACTGGCTCCCGTGGGGCGAGGAGGCGAGAAGCCTGGCGGCCGATCGTGACGTGCCGATCCTGCTCTCGATCGGTTACTCCGCCTGCCACTGGTGCCACGTGATGGAGCGCGAGTCGTTTGAGGACGAGGAGACCGCGGCCCTGATGAACGAGCGCTTCGTGCCGGTCAAGGTCGACCGCGAGGAGCGGCCCGACGTCGACGCGATCTACATGGAGGCGGTCCAGTCGATGACCGGCCAGGGTGGCTGGCCGATGACCGTCTTCTGCGATCCGCAGGGAGTGCCGTTCTACGGCGGCACCTACTTCCCGCCGGAGCCCCGCCCGGGGATGCCGAGCTTCCGGATGGTGATGGACGCCGTTGCGGACGCCTGGACGAGCCGCCGCGAGGAGATTCGCGGTCGTGCTGAGGGCATCCGGGCGAGACTGGGCGCGATCGCCGAGCTCGGCCCGGCCGAGGGTGCCCTCGACGCCGGGCTGGTCGGGCGGGCGGTGGACAACCTGCGGGGATTGGCTGACCTGGAGCACGGCGGCTTCGGCGGGGCGCCGAAGTTCCCGCCCTCGTCGGCGATCGACCTGCTGCTGGCCCACGGCGAGCACCGGATCACCGAGCGGACGCTGGACGCGATGGCCGCCGGAGGGATCTATGACCAGCTCGGAGGCGGCTTCGCCCGCTACTCGGTCGACCCGGTCTGGCTGGTGCCGCATTTCGAGAAGATGCTCTACGACAACGCCCTGCTCGCCCGCAGCTACCTGCGGGGATACCTCGAGCTCGGCCACGACCGCTACCGGCGGATCTGCACCGAGACCCTCGACTGGGTGCTTGCCGAGATGCGCGGGCCCGAGGGCGGCTTCTACTCGGCGCTGGACGCCGATTCGGAGGGGGTCGAGGGTCGCTACTACGTGTGGAGCGCGGCCGAGGTGCGTGAGGTTCTCGACGCTGCCGGGCTGAGCCCCGAGGCCGACGAGATCCTCTCCCACCTCGGCGTCACCGAGTCCGGCAACTGGGAGGGCAGCAACGTCCTGCACCTGCGGGACGGCTCCTGGTCGCAGCGACCGCCGGGCTGGGAGCGGGCGCGGGCGGCGCTGCTTGCCCGGCGCGCGGACCGGGTCCGGCCCGCGCTCGACGACAAGCGGCTGACCTCGTGGAACGCGCTGATGGTCGCCGCGCTGGCGGAGTCGGGCGCCGCGCTGCGCGAGCCGCGGTACCTGAACGCTGCCTCGGCCTGCGGCGAGTTCCTGCTCGAGGTGATGCGTGACGCCGAGGGCCGGCTGCTGCGCAGCTACAACCGCGGCCGCGCCCACCTCAACGCCTACCTCGAGGACCATGCCTACCTGGTCGAGGCGCTGCTGGCCCTCTATGAGGCGACCTTCGAGCGGCGCTGGTACGAGGCGGCTCGCGAGACGGCCGAAGCGATGATCGAGCGGTTCGGCGACGAAGCGCGCGGCGGCTTCTTCACGACCTCCAGCGACCACGAGCAGCTGATCGCGCGGCGCAAGGATCTCGACGACCATCCGATTCCATCCGGAAACGCCTCGGCAGCACTCGGGCTGCTCAGGCTCGAGGCGCTGAGCGGCGATCGCAGATGGGGTGAGTGGGGCGAGGGCGTGCTGCGCCTGCTCGCCGGCCCGGCCGAGCAGCACCCGCAGGCGCTCGCCTACCTGCTGACGGCGATCGACTTCCACCTCTCCCCCACCCGCGAGGTCGCCCTGATCGGGCCGGCGACCGGCGGCCGCAACTCGACCGCCGAGCTCGAGGCGGCCGTTCGCGCCCGCTACCGGCCCCACCTCGTCCTCGCCGGCGGGGTCGAGGGGAGCGCCGAGCCGGCGCTCCTGGCCGACCGAGCCGCGGCCGGCGACGCCGCGGCCGCCTACGTCTGCGAGCGATTCACCTGCAAGGCGCCGGTCTCGACGCCGGAGGCGCTGCGGGCGCTGCTCGACTGAGTGGGTGGGGGCGGCGGCGCTAGCGTCGCTTGCGCGCGACCTTCAGGGTGGCCTTCATCCCGCGATCGCGGTGCTGCGGCAGCGAACACCAGAGCCGGTAGCGCTTGCCGCGGCCGAGCCACAGCTGAACCGAGCCGGCCTCACCGGGGTCGAGCTGCCCGATCCGCCGCACCGCCCCGCCCGAGGCTCGTCGGATCCGCAGGTTGTGAGGGTCCTCGCCGCCGTTGTAGAGCTGGACGATCGCCGGACCGCCCAGGATCTTTCCCTTCGAGAGCACGTAGCGCCACTCGCTGGCCGTGACCAGCAACCGCGACGGCGGCTTCTCCGCCGCCACGGCACTCGTAGCGCAGAGCGAGACGGCGACGGCAGCCGTCGTCACGAGCAGCGCCCTGAGCCGGCGGCGACCGCTCATCCGATCAGCGTCGGGCGCCCGAAGCCCGAGGCCCCGGGGATCACGGATGCGGCATCGCGGCCGAACCACTGCTCGAGCAGCGAGCAGTAGACGGCTCGGAAGTCGGAGCTGTTGCGCAGATTGTCGTCGGCGTCGAGCTTGCCGAGGCCGGTCCACTCGCCGACCATCTTGCCCTTGACGCCGGAACCGACCAGGAAGGCACAGCCGCCGGCGCCGTGGTCGGTGCCGGCGGAGCCGTTCTCCTCCGGGCGTCGACCGAACTCCGACCAGAGCATCGTGACGACGCGATCGTCGAGGCCGCGTGCCTCGAGGTCGCGCTGGAAGGCCAGCACCGAATCGCAGGTCTCCTGCAGGCCGCGGCGGAACTCCCCCTCCTGGTTGTCATGCGTGTCATAGCCGCCGGGCGCGCTGAGCGCCGCGCAGCGGATCGGCAGGCCGGCGGAGAGCATCGCCGCGAGGCCGGCGAGGCTCTCGGGGAAGTGGCCGTCATCCGGATAGGGAACCGGCGAGGAGATCTCGCTCGAGAACGGCGCCATCTGCTTGCGAAGCTGGCTCGTCTGCCGGGCGACGCGGCCGGCGATTCGCAGCCCGGCGTCCTTGCTCCGCTCGTGCTTGCGGCCGAGCCGCTGGTAGGAGTCATGCATCAGGTTCTCGACGTCGCCCCAGACGCCGGGCGACCAGAGGTCGTAGCTCGGTCCCCACATCGCCGCCACCGGGACCTTTGCCGTCGCCAGCGAGGGTGACAGCGAGCCGTCGAGGGCGAGCCCCTGAATCGGGTTGTCGTTGGAGCCGACCCCGTCGAGCAGGCGGCCGAGCCAGCCGGTCCGGCCCCCGGGATCGAGCGCCCCGACCTCCCAGTAGTGGCGCGAGGTGAAATGCGACTGATCCGGGCTCGAGTAGCCGATCGCCGGGAAGACCGTCACCTTGCCCTCCTGGTGCAGCTCGTTCAGAGGCTCGGCGACCGGGTGCCAGTGCAGGCGCGGATCCTCGCTCCACGGCGATCCCTGACCGGGGTTGATCCGGAGCGTCGAGCGTAGGTTCTGGTATTTCGGGTCGTTGACCGGGGCGAGCACCGAGAGGGCGTCGATGCCGCCGTCGAAGAAGATCGAGACCAGCACCCGGTTGTTCGCCCCGGCCGCCCGCGCGATGCCCTCGCTGTAGGCGGCGGGGTCGAGCAGCCGAGCGCCGTAGACGGTTGCGGCGAGCGCCCCCGCCCGGGCGAGCAAGGATCGCCTCGAGAGCCCGGTCCCCGCCGGCAGCGGCATGCCCGTATCGATCGCCGGCAGGCCCCTGCCGGCTTCGGCGAAGCTGCGCCGCGCGAGCTCGGCGCGAGTGTGCTCGTTGCAGCAGGTTCTCCGGGCGGGCGCGCTCATGAGGTCTGGAAGTCGGGGCTGACGGCAATCAGGGTTCGCAGGGCGTTCTGGCGCAGGCCGCGGTACGGACCCTGCTGCCACTCGGAGACGGCGATTCCCTCGACCTTGCGCGCGAAGTGGAGCAACTCCTTCTCGGTCCGGTCGCTGATCGTCGGATGGCCCCAATAGCGGAGCGCTTTCTGCAACGCCTCGCGCGGCGTCTCGTCCACCGGGTAGTCGTCGTCGTCGACGCGATCCGCGTCGACGAGCCTCCCGGAGGCCGACCAGCGCCCGGCGACGCTCGCGGTGTCGAGCCAGCGCTCCTCGTCCCAGCCGGCGACGTTCGGCGGATCGAACAGGCGCTGCCCTGCGTTCTCCGAGATCCAGACCCAGGAGTCCTGCTCGATCCCGCGCTTGCGCGCGCGCAGCATTCCGGCGATCTGGACGATCGGCGGCTTGACCATGCGAGGGCCCTGGTAGAGGGCGGGATGCATGAGGATCGCCTCGAGCAGCGGGCGGACCCGGTAGCGCTTCTTGCGGTAGAGGCGCTTGAGCTGTCGCAGCGTCTTCTTCGGCGGCTTGCCCGGGATGAAGTAGGACCAGAGCCGGCGGACCAGGTAGTCGTCGTGTGCGGGGTGACGCAGGCAGAGGTCGCAGGAGTCCTTCCAGTCGAAGCGGCCCCACTTCCCGAAGACCTTCTTCTTCTCGGCATCGTGCCGCTCCGGATCGAAGCGGAAGTTGGTCATGCCGATGTTGTCGTCCCAGTCGTTCGTCCAACCGGTCAGCGAACGCGCCTGCTCGCGGACGTCGCGCTCGGTGTAGCCGGCGCCCGCCCCGAGGGTGAACAACTCCATCAGCTCGCGTGCGTAGTTCTCGTTCGGCGCCCAGAGGGAGTTCTCGTTCCCGGAAAGCCAGACGAGCATCGCCGGGTCCTTGGTCACCCTGATCAGCAGGTCGCGGAAGGACCCCAGCCCCTGCTTGCGGAACATCCGGTTCTGATCGAGGTTGAGCCCCGTCTGGCCGACCCCGCCGGTGGCGAACCAGTCGTGCCAGACGAGCGTCATCCGCTCGACGAACGGCTGGTTGCTGCGGATCATCCGGTCGAGCCACCAGAGGTGGTCGTGTCCCCATGCGTCTCCCGGCGCCAGCGGCAGGCCGTCGTCGACGCGCGGCGGGCGGCCGATCAGCTTCGCCTTGCCCTTCGGCCTGGTCAGCGAGTACACGGCCCGCTTCAGGCCCTTGCGGGCAAGCTTTCGATCCTCGCCGGGGCGCGGGCCGAAACCGGCACGCCAAAGCAGCCGCTCCGCCTGCTTCGGCCCGAACTTCCCGTGATAGACCGGTACCGCCACTAGAGCTGAATCGGACACCGCCGCCGATGGGTTGAATCTTGCAGTTCGAACCTCAGCAACCGTCGAGCCCGCTCGGCTACGGCATCGAGACCGGCGCGCTAGGCTGGGCCGGAATGGAAGCAGCCACCGAGATACCCGCGAAGCCGAAAACGCGCGGCAAGGGCCCGACCACGGTCGCCCGCGCCTACTTCGAGGCGATCAACGACCGCGATCTCGACGCTGCGGCGGCGATGTGGGAGCAGGGGCGAATCGATCGCCTCGTCGGGATGGCCGATCTGCGGGTGCCGGGCGAGTTCAAGCAGTGGTTCTCGCAGCTGTTCGAGGCCTTCCCGGACTTCAAGTTCGAGGTCCTGACGATCGCCGCGTCGAAGGAGCACGCCGCGGTGCGCTGGCGGGTCGCCGCCACCTTCAACGGCACCGCGAAGTTCGAGGGACTGACGCCGAACGACGCGACGATCGAGATCGAGGGCTGCGACATGCTGACGATCCGCGACGGCAAGATCGTCGAGAACCACGCCTACCTGAACGGCACCGATATCGCCCGCCAGCTCGGCGCGATGCCGCCGGCCGGCTCGATCGCCGAGAAGGGCATGCTCGGCGCGGTCAACGCGAGAACAGCCGCAGCCCGCGGGATCCAGCGGCTGCGGGACCGATAGCGGCCGGCAAGCGGGGCGCCCTCAGACGCCCGCGGCGCGCTCGAGCGCCTCAAGCATCCGGCCGACGGTCCTGACGACGTCGTGCTCAGCCGCCGCCGCTCGGGCCGCGGGGTTCGGGGCCGGCAGCCGCGCGGCGCGCTGCAGCGCCGCGAGGATCGCGTCCTCGTCGAGCGGGTCGACCAGGACCCCGGCCTCCGCCGGCACGAACTCCGGCGGGCCGCCGACGCGGGTCGCGACGACGCTGCGCTCCATCGCCATCCCCTCCAGGGTCGCCTGCCCGAAGGGCTCGATCAGGGACGGCTGGCAGAGGACGTCGGCGGCGGCGACCCAGCGCGGGACCTCGCTCTGGGGAATCCGGCCGACGACCCGAACCCGCTCGCGGCCCTCGAGCTCAGCGCGCAGCGGCCCGTCGCCGACGAACGCGAGCCGGCCCTCGCCGAGGCGGGCAAAGGCGTTCGCGAGCCGGATCACGTTCTTGCGCTCGATCAGCGAGCCGACGCAGACGAAGGCCGGTCCGGGCCCGTCCCACCCAAGCTGATCACGGGCGGGGCCGGCGGGCATCGGGGCGAAGGCCTGGAGATCGATTCCGCAGTCGGCAATCGAGATCTTCGGCTCGGCGGCCGGCAGCCGCTCGACGAGCAGCTGCGCGAGCCAGTCTGGAGTTGGCGATGATCCCGTCGGCCCGGTGGACGACGGTGCGGGTCGCCGCCGTTACGCCGGGTATCCGGCCGAGATTGGCGACGTCCTGCCCGTGGGCCATGACCACCAGCGGCGCCCGGCCGGCGATCGAGGCGAGCACTCCCGCGAACCCGGCCGGGAACAGGAAGTGCGCGAAGACGACGTCCGGCCGGAAGCGCCGCGCCGCGCGCCCGCCTCGGCGCAGAGCCGCGCGTACTTGACCGGTGAGCCGCCACGCCGGCTGATCGCAGCGACCTCGACCCGGTGCCCGGCGCGCTCGAGCTGATCTCGGATCGGGACCAGGAAGCTTCCGAGGTCCGGATGCTCCGGACTCGGCCACATCTGCGTGACGATCAGGATCTTCACGGCTCAGCGGGAAGAGCCGGCTCGCCGGCGGTGCGACCGGCTCACAGCACCGGGAGGAAGCGATCGATCTCCCAGGGCGAGACCTGGATCCGGTACTCCTCCCACTCCGACCGCTTGATCTCGATGAAGCGGTTGAAGGTGTGCTCGCCGAGGGTCCGCAGCACGAGCTCCGATTCGGCGGCGACCTCGATCGCCTCACCGAGATTCTCCGGCAGCTGCTCGATCCCGCGCCGGGAGCGGTCCTCGGGCGAGAGGTGGTAGAGGTTCTGCTCCATCGGCTCCGGCAGCTCGTAGCCCTGCTCGATCCCCTCGAGCCCGGCCTGCAGCATCCCGGCGAAGCAGAGGTAGGGGTTGCAGGCGGGATCCGGGCAGCGCAGCTCGGCGCGGGTCGCGCCCTCCTTGCCGGGGTGGTAGAGCGGGACCCGGATCAGGGCCGAGCGGTTGCGCCGCGACCAGGCCAGATAGACCGGCGCCTCGTAACCGGGCACGAGCCGCTTGTAGGAGTTGACCCACTGGGCGAACAGGGGCGAGATCTCGCGCGCGTGCCGGAGCTGGCCGGCGATGAACGCCTTCGCGGTCTGGCTGAGGAAGAACTGATCGTCGGGGTCGTAGAAGGCGTTCTTGCCGTCCCTGCCGAGCGACTGGTGGACGTGCATGCCGGAGCCGTTCTCGCCGTTCAGCGGCTTCGGCATGAAGGTCGCGTGCCAGCCGTACTTCATCGCGTACTCCTTGACCGTGATCCGGTAGGTCATGCAGTCGTCGGCCATCGCGAGCACGTCCTTGTAGCGCATGTCGACCTCGTGCTGGGAGGGGCCGACCTCGTGGTGGGTGTACTCGACGTGGATGCCGAGCCGCTCCAGCGCCAGGACCGTCTCGCGGCGGACGTCCGAGCCCGCGTCGAGGGTCGTCAGGTCGAAGTAGCCGCCCTCGTCGAGGACCTCGGGCGTGCCGCCCTCCGGCCGCGCGTTCTTGAAGTAGAAGAACTCCAGCTCGGGGCCGACGTTGTAGGCGTCGAAGCCGAGCGACCGGGCCCGCTCCAGGGCCCGGCGCAGGATCCAGCGCGGGTCGCCCTCGTACGGGTCCCCGCCCGGCACCCGGACGTCGCAGAACATCCTCCCGGTCGGCTTCTCGGCCGGGCGCCACGGCAGGATCGCGAAGCTCGACGGGTCCGGCATCGCGATCATGTCGGATTCCTCGATCGGATTGAAGCCGGTGATCGAGGAGCCGTCGAACCCCATGCCGCCCTCGAAGGCGTCATCGAGCTCCGCGGCGTTGATCGAGAAGCTCTTCAGCTGACCGAGCACGTCGGTGAACCAGAGCCGGATGAAGCGGACGCCACGCTCGGCGACGATGTCGCGCACGTCGTCGGCGGTCCTGGTCTGGACGTAGATCGCTTCGTCGTTGCTCACGGTCGCCTCCTCTGGACTCTGGCCCGCCGCTGACGATAGTGGCGTGATCGCGATCAGGTTGCGCGCTCGGCGCCACATCTGTATAACTACTTACGCAACGTAAGTTACCGGCTAAAAGTGAAGTAAAGCCTCACTTAACCGTTGGTAAAGCACCAAAACCGACCCTTGGAGTGCGCGCCATGACCATCAAGACCGACGTAGCCCGCTTTCACGTCCACGACGAGCTCACCGCTCCGGAGGGCAGCGATCGGATGCTGAAGACGATCGCCGAGACCGGCGGCTCGATCTCGAAGTTCGTCGGCGTCCTCGCCGGCGCCCCGCGCGCGCTCAGGGCCTTCGCCCGGATGCGCTCCGAGCTGCGCGGCGGCAGCGTTCCAGAGTCGACCCAGGTGAGGATTGCGCTCGCTGTGGCCGAGCATCGGGGCGACTCCTACAGCGTCGCCCAGCACGCTCGCACCGCGCGGCAGATCGGCCTTGGGCTGGACGAGATCTCGCGCGCCCGCAGCTTCGACTCCTCGGACGAGCGCGAGGCTCACCTCCTGCGGCTGCTGCAGGCGACGGTCGATGCCGATGGGCACCCACCGGTCTACCTGGTCGAGGAGGCTCGCGAGGTC
Organism: uncultured Solirubrobacterales bacterium; assembly: GCA_963700785.1. GTDB lineage: Bacteria > Actinomycetota > Thermoleophilia > Solirubrobacterales > 70-9 > CAXMST01. The sequence continues at coordinate 417,441 of CAVOYZ010000010.1, read as the reverse complement.
GACTGGACCGACGAGCAGATTCTCGAGGCGCTGGCGCTGGTCGCCCTGAACGAGTTCCAGAGCCTGATCGCAAACGCCGGCGGACTGCCGATCGATCAGATCGACCAGGCGAAGCTCCCCGACGCCGCCTGAGCGCGGCGCCGCCGGACAGCTAGCGGACGACCGCCGAACGGATCCGGTCCGTTTCGAGCAGCTGCAGCTTCGTTGCCGCGGCCCTCGTCAGATCCCAGGTAGCACGGTGCCCGAACGGGCCGCGGTCGACTACCCGCGTGCGTAGCGACCGACCCTTGTAGCGGATCGCCACGCGTGTCCCGCAGGGCAGCGAACGGTGCGCGACCCCGACCGTGCGACGGGTCAGGCGCTTCCCGCAGGCCGTCCTGTTGCCGAACAGGCCCGGGCCGTACCAGGTGGCGACGTCGCGGCGCCAGTTCAGGGGCTTGACGCCCCGGCCGCAGTCGCCACGTGCAAGCGCGCGGCTGTCAGATCGGGCTCGGTCGCAGCTCTCACCGCCACCGCGGCCCGCGTCAAGCCCACCGGCGCCGGCGTCGGCGCTGCTGGCGGCGGCGGCGAGCATCGCGATCACCGCCATGAAGACCGCCCAGAGCGCAACCCGGTCGGGTCGGCTGCTGACGCCTTTCGGTCGGCGGCGCCGATTCTGTGAGCCCGCGTAACGGCGCGGGTGACCTTCGTGCATGGGCCTCTCTCGGACGCTTACTGATTGCCGGCAGGGGTTCAGCGGTCGCGGCACCGTAGCAGAGACGCCGGGTGGAAACTTCATAGAGCGCTAACAGATAACTAACGGCCCGCACGCGTGAGGCTGCGGGCGCGGGCAGGAATAGAGAGAGCCCCCTCAACCGAGGGGGCTCTCTCGTCAGCGGGCCGTTAAGCCGGATCCTGTCCTGCACGATCATCCATCTCCGGGGCCGAAGCCCCGGGGGCCGCGTTCACCGCGACCCTGCGACCTACCTGGACCTCGCCGGGCCGGGTCGACGGTCCTACTTGGCCTTGCACCGGGTGGGGTTTACCCAGCCGCCGCGTCACCGCGGCGCTGGTGCGCTCTTACCGCACCTTTTCACCCTTGCCTGTTCGCGGCTCACGTGTGGCCGCGCCATCGGCGGTGTTGTTTCTGTGGCACTTTCCCGCGGGTTTCCCCGGGTGGGCGTTACCCACCACCCTTGCCCTGTGGTGTCCGGACTTTCCTCGAGGGATTCACCTCCCCCGCGATCGTGTGGCCCGCACCAGTGATTGTACGACGGCGGACAAGCTCCGGTCAACGACTGGCCGCCGCCGGCTGCGCCGGAGGCGGTGGCCCGGTCAGCTCAGATGCGAGCCGCAGGCGCGGCAGCCGTGCGCAGCCGTCAACGGGCCGCTGCAGACCGGGCACTCGACCGGGTGGCCGGCGTTGAGCGCGGCCCAGGTCGTCAGCATGACCTCCTCGAGCCTGCGCTCGCGCTCGCCGCGGGCGCTGACCTGTGCGATCTGCGGTGCCTCGGCGGTCCGCCCGCCGACCTTGAACAGCCGCCCGGCCGCTATCGAGCCGCCGCGCCGCTGTCGGGCGCGGGACGGGCGCGCTGAACGCTGGCGACGCCTGGTCGTCTTGTCTGCCGTTTTCATCTGCCTCACACCTTTCTGAAGACTCCGATCACGCGTCCGAGGATCTCGGCCTCGCGCGTGATGATCGGCTCGTAGTCGGGGTTTTCGGGCTGTAGCCGGATCGCGTCGGCCTCGCGGAAGTACCGCTTGACGGTCGCCTCATCGCCGAGCAGGGCGACGACGATCTCGCCGTTGGTCGCTTCGTCGGCGGGCCGGACGATCACCAGATCGCCCTCGAGAATGCCGGCGTCCCGCATCGAGTCGCCGCGCACCCTGAGGCCGTAGTCGCCGGACTCGGCGCCGAGCATCGCCGGCACCTCGAGCATCTCCTCGATGTTCTCCTCGGCGAGGATCGGCGATCCCGCGGCGACCTGGCCGACCAGCGGCACGCCGGGAGCCATGACCCGTTTGGCGCGATCGACCAGCACCTCGATCGCGCGTGGCTTCGACGGGTCGCGCCGCAGCACACCGGACTTCTCGAGCTTCGCGAGATGCGCGTGCACGGTCGACGGCGAATGCAGGCCCAGCGCCTTGCCGATCTCGCGCACCGTCGGCGGGTAGCCGGTCTTCTCGAGATGGCGGTTGATGAACTCGAAAATCTCGCTCTGGCGCTTGGTCAGGTTGAGGTCCATTCGATCGGTCACTCCTCAGAAGCCTGGCGGCTGCTCGCTAGCTGACGGGAACACATGTTCGTAGAGTAGCCCCCCTCGCGGACGGAATCAACCGATCCGCCGACCGCCGCCGCTTCCCCACTATGATCAGCCCCGCCCGCGGCTGTGGCGGAACTGGTAGACGCGCAAGGTTGAGGGCCTTGTGGGCTGAATAGGCCCGTGGAGGTTCGACTCCTCTCAGCCGCACTCTGAAGCCCTGCTCACACGGGGGTTCGTGGTTGCGAGGGGAGTTGTCGGCTCCAGGTTCGATGGCATTGCGGGCACCAAGCGAGCACCAATCTGATCGCCTAACGTGCCCGATGCCGCCGTCAATCACCTCGCGAGACGCTTCTCGGCCTTCTCAAAGGTAGTGGCCCGGCGCGTCGCAGCCCAAGTCCGATAGCTGGGTGCAGTCGGCGTCGTCGACGATTCGGCGCTGCAGACACAACTAGAGTGAGCCTGACATGCGCCAGGCCTCCAGCTCAATACTCGGCGTGTCCAACCAGACCTCAGCCCTGAGCGGTGGCCCCAAGGGGATCGGCTCCCCGAAGGCGGCCGGCGACCGAACGGCCTGAGCGCGGGATCCCGAGACCTTGGACTGGACCTTCGAGGGAACCTGGCCGTACGAGCCGCACTGGTTCCCCAGCCCCGACGGCGTCATCCATTACGTAGACGAGGGCCCCCGCGGCGGCCGCCCGATCGTTCTCCTCCACGGCAATCCGACCTGGGGCTATCTCTTCCGGCGACTGATCCCATCGCTGAACGCTGCCGGCCATCGCGCTGTGGTCCCGGACCACCTCGGCTTCGGACGCTCGGCAAAGCCCGGCGGGGCGGGCCACTACGAACTCACCAGGCACGTCGAGCGGCTCGCATTGCTGCTGGATTCGCTCGACCTCCGTGACGCCGTGCTCGTCCCCCATGATTGGGGTGGGCCGATCGGACTGCGATGGGCCGCCGACAACCCGGACCGCGTCGCCGGCCTGTTCATCCTCAACACCGTCGCCCATGCCGTCGAGCGCGGCCAGCTCCGCGTACCGGCGCCGCTACGACTGATCCGGACCCGCGGGCTGGGCGAGGTCGCGGTCAAAGGCCTCGACGCGTTCAAGCCGCTGATGCTCCGTCTGGCGATCGAGCGCCGGGACCTGCTGAAAGCGACCCACCGCTCGGCCTACCGGAGTGTGCATCGGAGCTGGTCCGAGCGGACCGGGATGCTTGCCTTCGCCCGGCAGCTGCCGATTCAAGGCAGCGGCCCGGTGAACGAGATCAACGCGGAGACCGAGCGGGCGCTGGCGCGGCAGTTCGGTTCGAAGCCCACCCGGATCATCTGGGGTGAGCGCGATCTGGTCCTGCCGCCCGACCTGCTCGGTTCCCTCTGGCTCCGGACCCTACCCGCGGCGGAGGTGACCCGGATTCCCGACGCGGGGCACTTCCTGCCCGAGGATGTGCCCGACTACCTGGCCTCGGAGCTGGTCCGGTTCGTCGGAGCCCTGTAGCCCGGCTTCATCCCCGAATTGGTCCCGCAAGGATGATGCGGGCGAACTCCGCCGTCATAGCCTTCAACCCCGATGAGTGAGCGATCTCGGGAGTGGAGCCAGATGGGTGCGGCCAGCGGGCTGTTCGCCGTGCTGTTGCTCGCGGCTGCGTTGATCATCTTCATCAGCACCGACCCCGGCGGCGGCAACACCCCGCGACTCCCCAACATCGACCAGGTCGAGGCCGCCCCCGCGTTCATCGCCGACCATCTGAACGCGATCAGGGCCCAGGTGATGCTCAACGGCATCGCAATGATGCTCTTTCTCTGGTTCCTCGGCACGCTCTGGGGTGTCCTGCGCAGCTCGGAGGCGGCCGAGGGTGAGCCGGCCCGCGGCTCCGCGATCGCCTTCGCCGGCGCCCTCACCGGAGTCGGGCTGACGCTGCTGGGGCTCGTCCTGCTCGGCGCTGCGACTCTGACCACGACCGACGCCCAGGCCGAGGTAGTCCCCACCCTCTACACGGCTGCGACCGTCGCGCTCGCGTTCGGTGGTGGAGCCTTCGCGGTCTTCTATCTCGGGGTAGCCGAGGTGGTCCTGCGGACCGGAGCGATGGCGAAGTGGATCGGCTGGCTCGCGGTCCTCGCGGCGCTGGTGTCCGTCTTCGGTTTCGTCACGCCGTACGCGCGCGACGGGGTGTTCAACGCGGCCACTGGCGCGATCGGCTTCTACGGCCACTACATCGCCTTCGTCGTCTTCCTCTTCTGCTCCAGCCTGACGCTGGCCCTCGCCCAGCACCGGAACGGCAAGGCGTCCGCGGCGTCTCCGCGCGCCGCGCCCGAGACCGGTGCGCCGGGGGGGGCGACGTGAGCCGCGTCTGGCACGTCATCAGGCCGTTCCTCGCGGGGATCGCGATCCTCGTCGGGCTACTGGCGCTGATCCTGATTCCGGCGCTCTCGACCAGCTCCACCGTCACCGAGCAGTTCCTGCCGCTGCAGCAGGCCGCCCGCAACGCGACCGAGAGCGAGCGTTTCACCGTCGGGCCGCTGCCCGGCGACCTCAGCACCTACGCGAAACAGCAGCGCTGCCAGGAGAGAATCTCGACGCCGGGCTACTGGGAAGCAATGAACGCTGCCGAGCAGACTGACGGCCAACGCAGCAACGTCTACCCCTGCGTCGAGTTCCCTGGCTCGCTGACCGAGCCGAACATCGTCTACACGTACAAGGCCGAGGGCAACTACCCGCAGGTCCAATACATCAACAACGACGGTCCCAACCGGATGTACGTGGTCGGGGGCACAAGCACCGGCTCCACGGGGCTGGTCGACCCGGGCCCATTCGTAGCGCGGATCAACCCGATCTCCGGCGAGGAAGTCTGGCGCACCTACATGGAGAACGGCAACACCGAAAAGGTGTTCGTGGGTGGTACCAACCTGAACATCCTCGAAAACGGTCTGATTGCCTTCAGCTGGACCAACAAGATCGCGCTGATCGACCGCATCACCGGCGAGATCGTCAAGCAACGGGACCTGCCGAACCCCGGACCGGTGAGCAAGCGCTCGATCAACTACAAGGAGCTCACGGTCGCCCCCGACGGCACGATCATCCTCCGTAGCCAAAACCGGCCGGAGAACTGCAATCAGCAGGGCGGTGGTGGCCTGATCGACTGCTCGCAGTCCGCCGGCGGCCCCGAGCAGAAGCCGTCGCCGTTCATCGCGCTCGATCCCGACACCCTCGAGATCTACGACACGCTGGTCGCGCCCGAAGACTCGGCAACCCCGCACATCATCGCCGACTACGACGGCAAGATCGCGATCTACACCGCGATGCTCGAGAAGGTCTACCGGTTCTTCTGGGATCCGGAGACGAAGAAGCTGAGCCGCGACACCTCTTGGGAGACCGAGTACCTGGAGGAGGGTCAAACCGTGGGCGACGCCCCGACCCTGATGGAGGACTGGATCGTGATCCAGACCAACGGCCTCGGCAGCGACAGCGCCCCCTCCTCGTTGGTCGCGGTCAACATCGACGACTCGAGCAAGACGACGACGCTCAAGCCGTTCGGAGACCTCAAGGACGGCGAGGCGAGCAACGCGCCGCCGAAGCCCCAGGGCGACCCTGAAAACGACATGGTCTACTCGGCCGACGGCGGCATCGGCAAGATCGCGGGCATCCACCTCGATCAGGCGACCGGCAAGATGGAGACACGCTGGACCGTGGACGACCGCAGCTTCGAGTTCCAGCCCCTCTTCGGTCCCGCGGAGAATCGCGTCCTGGTGACGACGAAGTGGAACCCGGATGCGTCGCTCGGCGCGCTCGCTACTGGCAGCTACACCGTTCAGGTCGTCTGGCGCGATGCGGCGACCGGCGATGTGCTCGCCGAGTCGGACTTCCTGCCGCCCGTCTCCTTCAACGCGCTCGTCACCCCGACTTACGGCGGCCGCTGGGTCTACCCGTCGGGACCGGCCGGCTCGCTCTATTTCCTGCAACCCGCGGCAGCCTCGACACAGCCTCCCGTGGCGACGACGGAGGAGTCCCCCTCCTCGTCTGATCCCGGCAGCTAGCCGTCCGATCAACCCGTTCCGCGGCCGACCGCCTGACAGGGCCCCATGCGAGCGCGTTGGCGATCTAGCGCGAGGGCCTAGGGCTCGGCGTCCCAGCCGGGCCGCCTCCGAGGGGCCGATCGAGAAGCGCACGGCGTCGGGCGGCAAGGCCGCGCAGGGAACGCCGGGTTACGCGGTGAGGCAGGCGTCCGCCGACCGCGGTCACGATCCGCCCGGTCGCTGGTCGCCCTCGGTCACGGAGGCCTCGAGCGCCGCGTCCACGTCGTAGCCGAGCGCGAGGCCCAGCTCGGGGGCTGCCGAGACGATTCGCGCGATGCCCACCAGGGGGGCGACCGCCATGACCGTGCCGACGATCTCATCGACGGCGGCCCCGGCCGCTAGGGCGGCATCGACGCCTGACTGGTAGGAACTTGGCGCCGCGTCGATGGCGAGCAGAGCTCCGATCCGGACCAGCGCCTGCGTCTTGGGATCGAGCCGCGAGACGTCCACGGTGTCGGTGTCGATGCGAAGGACTCGGTGAACGAACCCGTCGTCGTTGAGCGCGAGACTGCGCAGCCGGTCCTCATACTCGGCCATAGGAGCATTGAACAGCTGATTCCGCCTGATCGCATCATCCATCGTGGATGAATAGCGGGACTACAGGAGGCCGAGCTCGCGTGCGCGATCCACCGCGTCGGCCCGCGAGCTGACGTCGAGCCGCCTGTAGATCGAGATCGCCTGCGACTTGACCGTGTGTCGCGAAAGGTAGAGCCGCTCGCCGATCTCAGGGAATGAGAGGTGGGTCGCGAGCATCGGCAGCAGCCGCAGCTCCGCCATGGTCAGGGTCGAGGCCCCCGGCGTGTTGACCCGCACATCGTCGAGCTGCGAGCGCAGCTGCTCGATCTCCCCCGACAGGACGCCGAGGTCCGTGCCCGGCGGGATCAACCCCCCGGCCTCGCGCAGCTGCGTCCGGGCGCCGGCGGGATCGGCGAGCGTGGCGTAAGCGTGGCCCATCCACGCCCGCGCCTGGATCGCTAGAAGCGCCAGCGCGCGGTTCAGTTGGGGCCCAAGGACCTGCCCGTCCGCGAGAAGCTCGGCCGCGCGCTTCGGCTCGCGGCGATGGGCTGCAACCCGCGCCGCGACCGCAAAGGCAACCGCGTTCGGGGGGTAGGACTCCATCCGCGAGCGCCGCACGACCGCGACCGCTTCCCCAGCGAGCGACTCCGCCGCAAGCCAGTCGCCGCGGCGGATCGCGAGCGCGGCCCGCTCAGCCAGCGCAACCGACAGCGCGTTCCAGGCACCGGCCGGGCCGGCCGACTCGCAGACGCCGGCGAGCGACTCCTCGGCCGCTTCGAGATCGCCGACGGCGACCTGGGTCACGCCGGCCAACAGGGCCGCCGTCAACCACCAGCGGCTCGAGCGCGGGAACGCCCCCAGAGCGAACTGCGCGTTCTCGACCGTCCGCTCGACTCCGCCCTCCGCCCGCAAGGCTCGAACCAGGGCCAGCCAGCCCTCGATCTCCGCGACCTGCTCCTCGTCCTCCTCCCGCTTGGCCGCCTTGACCGCGATGTCGGCCCAGCGCTCCGCTCGGTCGGAGTTGCCGCGCGTCGCACTGAACCAGGCGCCTACCGCGGCGAGCACACCGTTGTAGCCGAGGCCCTCGTGCTCCTCGATCAGGTTGAGCCAGCGTTCAACCGTCAGGGCCCGCCCGAGCTGGTACTCGCGCTGCCCGTAGGCGAGCATCAGGTCGGCGACCCGCTTGATGTCGCCCGAGGCCTCCGCGTAGGCGATAGCGTCGTCGATCGCGCCCTCGGACGCACACCAGTCCGCGGCCCGAGCGAGGAGCTCGGACGCATCTGCGCCGCGGAGCTCGAGCTCGCTCCGCAGCGCCTCGCGGAACAGTCGGTGGTACCGAAACCACGAACGCGACTGGTCGAGCGAGACGATGAAGAGGTTCGATCGCTCGAGTGTCTCGAGCATCATCGCCGAGCCTTCGGTCTCCAGCACGGCGTCGCAGAGCGGCCCCGAGACCCGATCGAGCACGCTGGTCCTGACCAGGAAATCGAGCTCGTCCGCGGGAAGGCGATCGAAGATCTCGGTGCGCACGTAGTCCGTCAGGTACCGGTTCGAGCCATCGAACTCCTCACTGAACCCTGCAGCCGTGCCGCCGTTGCAAATCCAGAGCCCAGCGAGGTAGAGCGCCGCCGGCCAGCCCTCCGTCCGCTCCACCAGCCCATCCACCTGCTCCGCGGTGAGGTCAGCCCCGATCGCGGTCAACAGCTGCGTCGCTTCTGAAGGGCGCATCCCCAGCTCGGCCGGTCCGAGCTCGAGCGTGAGCCCGCTCGCACGCAGCGCAGCCACTCGCTCCGAGGGCTGGCGATGCCCCGACAACAGAATCCTGGAACCGGCGGGGACGTTCGTCAGCAGCGCGTCCACCGCGTCGATAGCCGGGCGTTCATCAAGCGCGTGCACGTCGTCGAGGACCAGGACGAACGAGGGCTCGATCGCGGCCAGCGCCGTCACCAGGGCGGGGATCACCCGCGCCTCGATCGAGGGCCGCGGAGCGGTCAGCAACTCGAGGACGCTCGGATCGATCGGCACGACTCGATCCACGGCAGCAGCGACGTGTGCGAGCAGCACCGCAGGATCGTTGTGGCGCTCGTCTAGCCAGACCCAGGCGAGCGGGTGCGGGGATCGCTCGGCCAGCTGGGTCAGCAGGGTGGTCTTCCCATAGCCCGCGTTCGCCGAGATCAGCACCACCCGAGCATCGTCCGCCTCGCCGAGCCGCTCGAGGAGCTGCTCACGAATCACCTGGCGGGCGGTTGCCTGCGGCGGTTGAAGCCGCGTCTCGTTGAGGTTCAGCGCAGGCAGGTCAGGTTCGGGCCCGCCCAGTTGTGGCGACAGCACTCCACTCGCCTTGCGGCCCGGCATGATCCACCTACCCTAGCCTCATCGGCGGATCCGAAGGGCCGCCATGGATTTCATCCCGTCGGGATTACGGTCCCTCGTTGGAGCTTGTCTAGCGTGGCCGCCGATGAGTGCAGGGCGGCGCAGCTGGGGCGAGATGGGAGCGGCGAGTGGCCTGCTGGCGACACTGCTGTTCGTGATCGCCTTCGTCGTCTTTCTGAGCACCGACCCCGGCGGCTCGCCCGCGCTGCCGAACGTCGCCAAGGCCGAGTTTGCCCCCTCGTACCTGGAGGCGAACCTGAGCGAGGTGCGGGTGATCATCCTGCTTCAGGCCCTGGGTCTGGCCCTCTTCCTCTGGTTCCTCGCAGCGCTCTGGAGGACCCTCCGAGAGGCCGAGGGCTCGGCCTCCAGGGGGGCCACGGCCGCGTTGGCCGGAGGAATCGCCGGGTCGGGGCTCACTCTCACCGGGCTCGCCTTGCTGGCCACCGCCGGGCTCTCGACTAGCTCGCTTCAGGCCGAGGTCGTGCCTGCTCTCTACGTGGCCTCCTCGATCCTGGCGGCTCTCGGAATGGGCGTTTCGTCGGTCTTCTTCTTCGCGGTTTCGAAGGTGATCCTGCAGACTGGCGCACTGGGCCGCTGGCTCGGGATTCTCGCCTTCATCGCGGGGCTGCTTGCCGTCTGCGGCTTCATGACCCCGTTCTTCGGGGCCAACCTGCTCAACGCCGCGACCGGTGCGCTCGGCCACTGGGCCGGTACTGCCGCATTCGTGATCTGGCTCGGACTCGCGAGTGGATCGATGACCCTCGCTCAGCGCCGGAGCGGCGATGCCGGGGCCCCGGCTCCCACCGGGGGTTCCGCGTGAGGCGCGCGCTGCATGCGGTTTGGCGCGTCATCAAGCCGGTCGGCGCGGTGGTCATCGCCATCCTGGTCGTGCTTCTCGCGGTGCTGATCCCGACCCTGTCGGGCGACGAGGGCGACGTCAAGAACAACCTCTCCGGCGTGGTCGTCGACTCGGAGGCCACCACCGGCCCGATCGTCGGCGACCAGTCGCTGTTCAAGGAGGAGACGGCCTGCATCAAGCGATACGCAAAGACGCCGGAGTCGAACTACGAGGGCTACTTCCCGGCGATCGGCGCTCCCGAGCACACCGACAACGTCCGTAGCGGGGTGCAACCGTGCGGGTCCTTCACAGGGGATCTGGACAGCGGCGCGGACGGCAATCAGGTCTTCAAGTACCAGTCCGAGACCACCTATCCAGGCGGGATCGGCCTGGTCGTCTTCGACGGACCCAACTTCGGCTACCTGTGGGCCGGCGGGATCGTCCCCGGCGGAACCCAGTACGTGTCGAAGTTCAACGCCTCGACCGGCAGAGAGATCTGGCGCACCTACGTCGAGAACGTCAACGTCTCCGACCAGTGGTTCGCGCTCGGCAGCCTCGCGATCATCGACGACGGGACCCTGGTCGCCGCCGCCGGCCACACCTTCTGGAAGATCGACCGTCAGACGGGTGAGCTGCTCGCCTCCCAGAAGCAGCCGATCGAGGGAACCCCGGCCAAGGATCACAACTTCGACGGGATGGTCGTCGCGCCCGACGGACAGGGGACCCTGCTGATGAAGTCGCAAACGCGCTCGGTCGGCTGCCCGACCCAGACCAACAACGCGATGAGTTCCTGCCCGGCCGACTACGGTCCCGCCCCGCGCAGCAACTTCGTCGCGGTCGACCCCGTCACGCTGAAGAACCTCGACTCGATCCAGATCAACCAGAACGTGACCGCGCGCACGATCGCTGTTCCTGGCGACAACGGCAAGACCTACATGTATGGGAACGGCGCCGACAGCCTCGTCCGGGTGATCTGGGATCCAGAGACCGAGACCCTTGAGCAGGACCTCTCGTGGCAGCCCAAGGTGATCCTCAAGGGGCAGACCGGTGGGGCCTCGCCGGTGATCATCGGCGACTGGGTGATCGCGAACAGCAACGCCAACCCGTCGAGCAAGACGCCGCAGTGCCTCTTTGCAGTCAGCCAGGACGATCCCACCGACACGCACAAGGTCTGCCCGTGGGGCGAGTCGTTCCCGGTCGAGTCCGGTGCCACCCAGAGTGAGTCTCCGGCGGCTCCGGGCATCGATGCCGAGAACAACCTGATCTTCGCCCAGGACTACTTCCTCAAGGGCGTCTACGCAATCCGGATCAATCGGCAGACCGGTGAGATGAAGGTCGCCTGGGGCCGCGACGACTGGTGGACGAGCGACTACTTCTCGATGGTCGGTTCCGCCGACGAGCGTGTCCTCATAAGTCAGAACATCAGCCCGGACACGACCACGGCGAACATCGCGACCGGCTTCGACTACACCGAGACCGTGCTCTGGGTCGACGAAGCGACCGGCAAGACGATCGCCGAGTCCGAGCCCGGTCCTTCGACCGCGGTCGGCAGCCTGATCAACGTCGGCTACGGCGGCCGCCACTACACCATGGGCAACGACGGTTCGCTGTTCATCTACCAGGTCGTGCCGAAGTCGAACGACGGCTGACAGCCGCCAGCGCTCGAGTGAATGCCAACTTCGCGTCGTATCGTCTCTTGGGGCGAACGATGCGCCGCGCGTTGACCTGTGCGGAGTAGATTGCCGCCATGAGCGAGGCCGACAGCCCGGTACCCGATCCAGGCTCGATCATGACCGACAAGCGGTACGCGGTCCTGCTCGCACTGGTTGCGATCGTCGGGGTCGTCGTCTCGCTCGCCGCGTGGGCCTTTCTCGAAGCCGTCTATCTGGCTCAGCAGGGCGTCTACGACGAGCTGCCCTCGGCAATCGGCTTCAACCACACCCCGCTCTGGTGGCCTTTGCCCGTGCTCGGCATCGCGGGGCTGGTCACCGCGTTCGCGATCGCGCGGCTGCCGGGCAACGGCGGCCATCTACCCGCCGATGGGCTAAATGCCTCACCGGCCGCGCCGATCGATCTTCCGGGCGTGCTACTCGCGGGCTTCGCCGGCATCGGGCTAGGGATCGTGCTCGGCCCCGAGGCGCCCCTCATGGCCCTCGGCAGCGGCCTCGGGTTCCTGGCGATTCGTGCGTTGCGCAGCGATGCGCCGCCCGAGTTGGGGCAGCTGGTCGCGACCTCGGGCGTATTCGCCGGCCTCTCGTTCCTGTTCGGCTCGCCGGTGATCGCTGCGGTGATCCTGATCGAGGCGGCGGGCCTGGGGGGCCGCAAGCTGCCGCTGGTTCTGGTTCCCGGCCTGATAGCCGCCGGGATCGGCTCCCTGGTCTCGATCGGAATGGGCGCCTGGACCGGCGTCGACACGAGCGCGATCTCGCTCGAGCTCCTGCCGCTGCCGGAGTTCGACAGCCCCGTCCTGACCGATTTCCTCTGGTCGGTTCCATTTGCAGGCGCGATTGCGATCGGCACCTTCCTGATCTTCCGGATCGGCCGGGCGACCGCCCCACGAGCCGCCGCGCGGCCGTTCGTGGTGCTGCCCGCGATTGGACTCGCTGTGGCCGGCCTGGCGATCGCATTCACCGAGACGACCGACAAGGGCTTCAAGCAGGTGCTCTTCTCCGGGCAGGAGAGCATCGGACCGCTGATCGCCAACGCCGACACCTGGACGCTGTCGGCACTCGCCCTCCTGATCCTCTTCAAGGGGCTCGCCTATGGCCTCTCGCTCGGCAGCTTCCGGGGCGGTCCCGTATTCCCGGCGATGTTCCTCGGCGCGGCCGCGGGGCTGATGGCCTCGCATCTGCCCGGTTTCGACGTAACGCCGGCGGTGGCGGTCGGGCTCGGCGCCGCGGTCGTCTCGATCCTGAGGCTGCCCCTGGCGGCCGTAGTGCTTGCGACGCTCCTTACCTCACAAGGGGGGATCGGGGCGGGGCCGTTGATCATCGTCGGCGTCGTCGTCGCCTATATCGTCACCCTGGCGCTACCCGGGGAGGGGCCCGAAGCCACATCGGGCGACGAAGGCACAGCTGAAGCTGCGGGCGCCGGCTAAGCGTCGCCAGCTGCCCCATGCTTAACAAATCCGCGGGTGGTAGCGAGAGACGAATCGGGCCCCCGCTCTACACGGATGGCCCGCTACTGTGGGCTGATCGAGCCGGGCGACGTTGGGGGACGAACGGCCCGGCCCTGAGACGGGTACAGCGTCCTCGCCGGACTAGAGCTTCAGCTGGACGATCGTGTTGACCACGAACAGCACGGCGAAGAAGATCGTCCAGCGATCGAGGTTGCGCTCGACCAGCGAGCCGCCGCCGAACGAGCCGCCGCCACCGCCGATTCCGAACGCCCCCGAGAGGCCCGCGTCCTTGCCGGAATGCAGCAGGATCAACAGGATCAGGATCACCGAGATGATGATCTGGACTATGCCGAGCAGCGTCTCCACGAAGCGGGAAGTCTAGACAGAGTCGCCGGCCGACTCGCGATCGGGGTCCGCCGCGGTTCCGGCCTCCCGACCGGCGGCCGCCGCGCGGTGCTCGTCGATCCGCTTCAGGATCGCGATCGCCTCGGCTCGCAGCTCCGCGTTCTGGCGCTGGAAGTCGGCCTCGGTCAGCTTTCCCTGGGCACGGTCGAGCTCGGTGTCGCGGATCTCACGGTACTTCGCCTGCTTGCGGGCCTCGAGGGCCGCAAGCCCGTCGTCGTCGGTCCCCCCGGGGCCGCCCGGGTCCGCCGTCCGCCGCAGCGGCACCGCGACGAAGGCGGCCACGAGGGCGACGATTGCGATCGCGATCAGCACCTCCATCTGCCGGTCGCTACGTGCTTTGCAGCTCTCGCGCGAGCTTCGCGGCGTAGACGTCCGAGACCCGACGGCGGCGGGCCTCGGCGCCGGGCCAGAGGGCGAACAGGGCACCGAGCATGGCGATGATCCCGCCGATCCAGATCCAGATCACGAACGGGTTCACGTTGAAGCGGATCTCGGCCGGCGGCGTCTCGTTCAGGTAGCGGTCGGCGAGACCGCGGATTGCCTCGCCCTGCCGCGCCGCGATGAACCCGGCCGCGGCCGGGTCGGTGAGGTCGACCTGCTTGGCGAGCCGGGCGAACAGGTCGTCACCGCGATCGATCACCGGATCGAACGAGGAGAGGTCGGGCTGCATCGCCGTCCAGATGTCCCGGGCAGCACCCTCCTTGCGGCCAACCTCGCTGGTTGCCTCGCCCTCGAAGAAGCCGCGCAGCGGCGCCGCGGGATCGGCGGTGCTCGATGCGAAGTACTCCCGCGACGGGCTCAGCAGCGCCACCTGCTCGCCGTCACGGCGAACGTCGATGACCGCCCCGAAGGCGAGCTTCTGCTCGACAGGGTCGACCGACGAGGTCGGGCTGACGTAGGTCACCGTGTAGTCACCGACCGTGCCCGACTCGCCCGGCCCGAGGCGCAGGTCCTGGCTGGTCTGAAAGCTCGACGACGCCGCTACTCCGATCAGCAGCAGGGCGACGCCGATGTGGACGGTGTAGCCGCCATATCGGCGCCGGTTCCTGGTGATCAGCGCCGTGAACGCGTCCAGCGGACTACCGCCGCTGAGCGCGCGCCGGGCGACCGTCCCGCGCCACAGCTCCTGGCCGACGGCGGTGATCGTGAAGGCACCGGCGACGAACAAGGCGAGCGCGAAGGGCTCGGCGAGTGCGTCGGCGAGGGCGACCAGCAGCAGCCCGGCGCCGATCGCGACCGACAGCGGAATCGCGAACGCGCGACGCAGGCCGGCGGCGTCGACCCGGCGCCAGGCGACCAGCGGCCCGACCCCGGCGAGGAACAGCAGGCCGATCGCGACGGGCGTCGTGTAGCGGTTGTACCAGGGGGCGGCGAGCGAGCTCTCCTGCCCGGTGAACGCCTCCGAGATCAGCGGGAAGAAGGTGCCCCAGAAGACGATCACCGCGAGCCCGATGAACAGCAGGTTGTTGAGCAAGAACATCGACTCGCGGCTGAGCAGCGAGTCGATCCGCCGCTCGGAGCGGAGGTCGTCGAGGCGCGAGATGATCAGCAGGGTGGAGCCGATCAGGACGGTCGCGATCAGCACCAGCAGCGGCGGCCCGACCTTCGACTCGCCGAAGGCGTGGATCGACTGCAGGACGCCGGAGCGGACGAGGAAGGTGCCGAGCAGCGAGAGCGCGAAGGTGACGACGATCAGCGATACGTTCCAGACGCGGAGCATGCCGCGTCGCTCCTGGACCATGATCGAGTGGATGAAGGCGGTGCCCGTCAGCCACGGCAGCAGGGCCGCGTTCTCGACCGGGTCCCAGGCCCAGTAGCCGCCCCAGCCGAGCTCGCTGTAGGACCAGCGCGCGCCGAGCGCCAGCCCGATCGAGAGGAAGACCCAGGCGATCAGCGCGAAGCGGCGGGTCGAGCGGATCCAGGCGGCGTCGACTCGCCGGGTGATCAGCGCGCCGATCGCGAACGCGAACGGAACCGTGAAGAAGACGTATCCCGAGTAGAGCATCGGCGGGTGGATCGCCATCGCCGGATGACGCAGGAGGGGATTCAGGCCGGCGCCCTCGAGCGGCACCTGGGCTGCCGCGAGGGTCGCGAACGGGTAGGTCTCGGCGCTGGGGAAGATCGTCCCGGCCATCATCAGGCCGATGAAGAAGGTCGCGACCCCCGCCATCACGGCCGTCGCCCACGGCGCCAGCTCGCGGAGGCTGTTGCGCGTCGCGAACAGCACCGCCGAGCCGGCGATCGAGAGCACGAACGCCCAGAGCAGCAGCGAGCCAGCCTGGCTGCCCCACATCGCGGTCACCTTGTAGAGCGTCGGCGTCGTCGTCGACGAGTTGCCGGCGACCAGCTCGAGCGAGAAGTCGGAGCGCAGGAACGCGGCCTCGAGTGCGACGACCGCGACCAGCAGCAGGCCGAAGATCGCGTAGTAGGCGCGGCGCGAGGAATCGACCCAGCGCCGATCGCCGGTCCGGGCCCCGATCAGGGCCGAGACGACTGCATAGATCGAGGTCAGCAGCGCCGCGGCGAGCGCGGCCGCACCGAGAGCGTTCATCCGTCCTCGATGATCACGTTCGGGTCGTCACCGTGCTCCTCAGCGAACTTCGAGGGGCACTTGGTGATCAGGCTGTCCTTCTCGGCGACCAGCACTCCCTGCTCGTTCAGCGCTCCGGTGACGATCACCTCGCGCCCCTCGCGAAACGGGTCCGGGACGATTCCGTCGTAGACCACGGGCACCGCCCTGCCGCCGTCGCGGTCGGTGATCCCGAAGCGAAGCGTGTCGCCGTTGTCGACCGACCCGTTCGCGACCTTGCCGGTCACGTCGAAGCTGGTGCCGGGTCCGGCGGCGAGCAGCTCCGAGGGCTCCATCGCGTCGTTGGCCGCGTTGAACGAGGTGTAGATCAGCGCGACCGCCAGCAGCACCGCTGCCGACAGCGCGACCACGAGGCGGATCTGCCGTTTCTTCGCCGGGTCCATGAGGGCGCCGATTATCGCAGGGTCAGATCGCGGCCCGCGAGCCGTTGCGTCGTCCTCGGCGGCCCTCGCGGCAGCTCCCGGACGAGCAGCGACAGCGGCCCTGATATGAATGTGAGATGGCTGACTCCCGCACGATGTTGATCACCGGAGCGAGCACCGGGATCGGGGCCGAGACGGCGCGCCGGGCGCTGGCGGCGGGCTACTCGCTGATTCTCGCCGCGCGGACCGGGGAATCGCTGCGCTCGCTCGAGGACGAGCTTGGCGGCTCGGAGGTGCTGGCTCAGACCTGCGACGTGACCGAGTGGGACCAGGTGCAGGAGCTGGTCGCGGCCGGCAGCGAGCGCTTCGGCGGCATCGACGTGGTCTTCGCCAACGCCGGCTTCGGGGCGGCCAGGGGATTCACCGAGGAATCGGTCGAGCAGTGGAAGTCGATGATCCTGACCAACGTCTACGGCGTCGCGCTGACGATCCGCGCGACGCTGCCCGCGATGCTCGAGCGCGGGACCGGGCACTACCTGATCACCAGCTCGGTGGCCGGACGGCGCGCGCTCCCCGGCTCGCTCTACTCGGCGACCAAGTGGGCGGCGACCGCGATCGGCGAGGCGCTGCGGCTCGAGCTGCGCGGCATGCACGACAACCAGGCGATCAAGGTGACGCTGGTCGAGCCCGGCATGGTCGACACGCCGTTCTTCGACAACCCGCCGATGGAGGGCGCGTTGCAGCCCGAGGACATCGCGGCGGCCGTGATGTTCGCGCTCGAACAGCCGGCTCGCGCCGACATCAACGAGATCCTGATCCGCCCGACCGGCCAGCCGCTCTAGTCGCGCCCGACCCCCGGCCCGGTCGGCCTCGGCGCGAGATACGAGAAACCCCTGATAGTCAGGGAAGGGACGACACTCGCGGGACCCGTCTAGTCCTTCGGCGGCAGCGAGGCGGCGTGGTCGGCGCCGGCGTCCACCCAGGAGGCGAGATCGGCGTCAGCCGAGATGCCGGCCGCCGCGACGTAGACCATCCCGCGCAGCGGTTTGCCCGTGAAGTCCATCGGGCGGACGTGTTCCTCGCCGAGCGCCCGCTCCGCGTCCTCGTAGTCGAGGCGGACCATCAGCTCGTCGCCGATCACCCCGCAGGCCATGTTGCGATTGACCATGAACGCGAGGCCGCCGAACATCTTCCGCTCGGAGACGCCGTCGCGCGGGGCGATCACGCTGCGGACGCGTTCGGCGAGTGCCTCGTCGTAGGCCATCGGTCTCGGCAGCGGACCATATGCCAGCGGCGGAGGCGCCGGCCCGCCGGTCGAGCCGCGACGCACCCATGCGCCGACTCGGGCATGATCGCCGGGGATCCAACGACGGTCGCCCCCAGGGAGGTGCGCGTGACCTACCAGCTGATCGAGCATCCAAACCAGATCGAGCTCCAGATCGAGGACGCGAACCTCGAGGCGGTGCTGGCCGAGGCCCTGCTCGCGCTGGGCGACGTCTTCGCCGCCGCCAGCGCCGAGTCCGGCACGCCGGTCACGCACGAGGTCGTGATCCAGGCGAACGACTTTCCGGCGCTGCTCGGCGCCTGGATGGAGGAGCTCGTCCGGCTCGCCGAGACCGACGGCTTCATCCCCGAGCGGGTCGAGACGATGCGGCTCGAGCAGACCGGCGTTGTCGCCCGCGTCGCCGGCGAGCGCGGAATCGCTCAGAGCAAGATCAAGGCGGTCACCTACGACCGGCTCGAAGCGGAGCAACTCGACGACGGCGCCTGGACCGCCACCGTGATTCTCGACGTCTAGGGCCGCTCTACGGTCTAGTCGACGAAGAAGGGCTTCGAAGCGGTCCTCTTGCAGGTCCCTGCCCGGACGCCTTTCTTGGCCACGACCGCCTTGTAGTAGCCGTTGACGACCGGGCCGGCCGGATCGTAGGTCCAGGTCCCGTCCCGGTTGCTAAGGATGCCGTCGGCGTACGGCGCGTAGCCCGAAGAGCCGTCCGCATCGCGGACGAGCTTCATCTCGCGCGCCCGGCACGCACCCTTCTTCGCCTTGACCAGACCGTAGAAGTACTCCGCCGTCCCTCCCGGCGGCAGATGCATGGTTACCTTCGCGCCGAAACGACCACCCGCAACGGCTGTGCCGCAAATCAGCGTCGCGAGGACGAGGCTGGGATCAGGGCCCTGAGCTTCACCGGCGGCTCCCTCCTGGTCGAAATCATGCCGAATCAGCCTATCCGGTTACGAGTCGCGTCGATCAACGGACGATGAGCGATGCCGGCTGCCCCGCCACGTAGCGGGGCCCATGCTCGGGCCCGTGACGGTCGCGCTCGGCATCGTGGTTCGCGCTGTTCGGGTTGCTGGTCGCGGTCGGGCTTGCGCTCGTCGCCCACGCGCTGACCGTGCCGGCCTAGCCCGGCGTCGTGGAGGCGACCGCGCTCACCTGGATCGTCGCCCTCGGCGGGCTGGCGCTGATCGGCCTGCTCGGCGGCGCCGAGCTGATCGCGCTGATCAATCCGCGCGGGAGCTGGACGATCAGGAACGTCTACGGCGGCGACCCGAGCACCACCGATCCTCGCGCGTACTTCGCCTTCAACCAGGGATACGCATGGGCGGACGTGGCCTTCTGGGCGCCGATCCAGATCGGCGGCAGCGTCGGGATGCTGCTCGGCCACGCGCTGGGGCTTCCTGCTGGCGCTGGTCGCCTCGGTGCCGTTCTGGTACTCGGCGATCCCGATCTTCATCTGGGATCGCGACATGCGGTTCCGGCAGAACACGCTCACCTACTGGGTGTTCGTCTGGGGGATGTTCCCGGCCTACGGCGTTCCTCGAGATGGCCTACTGCTTCGTCCGCCTGCTCGGCTAACCCGCGAACCGCCACGCCTGCCTCAAGCGGACGACGGGACTCGAACCCGCTACCTCGAGCTTGGGAAGCTCGCGCTCTACCAGGTGAGCTACGTCCGCGAGGGGCCACATTCTATGGCGCCGCAGCCGGCGCGGCGATTGGCGCTCTCTAAGCTCCCGGCCGATGAGCAACCGCGCGTTTCTGGCCGTAATCGGGGCGCTCGCCGTGATCGCGCTGCTCGCGTTCGGCGTCTTCAAGGCCGAGCCCAGCCTGGCGGTCGGCGACGATGCGCCGGACACGCCGCTGCCGCGGCTGGGTGGGAGCGGTGAGGCAGCGATCGCCGACTTCGCCGGCTCCTGGGTGCTGGTCAACTTCTGGGCCTCCTGGTGCGGGCCGTGCGAGAGCGAGTCGCCCGACATCCAGCGGTTGCTCGAGCAGCGCGCCGGGGACGGCCTGGTCGTGTTCGGGATCAACTCCCGCGACGCCACCGACAGCGCCCTGGCCTTCGAGGAGGACCTCGGTCTGACCTGGGAGATGGTCCGCGACGGCGACGGCAAGCGGATGGCCGAGTACGGGATTCCCGGGCTGCCGGAGTCGTTCCTGGTCGACCCCGAGGGCCGGCTCGCGGCGATCTGCCGGGGCCCGCTCACGTACAGGCAGCTGAACGCCGTGGTCGCGCCGTTTCTCGATCGGTCGGCACCGGTCGCCGCCGACCTACCGCCCTTCTGCGAGGTCTGATGCGCCTCGTGCTGATACTCGCGCTGGGGCTCTCGCTGGCGCTGCTCGCGCCGGCGGTCGTCACGGCCCAGCAGGAGCCGCCGTCGCTGCCCGACATCGAGGACGAGGTGATGTGCCCGACCTGCGGCTTCTCGCTCGCGCTCTCGGAGTCGCCGCAGGCAGACCAGATCCGCGACCTGATCCGGGAGCTGATCGGTGACGGGCTGACGAAGGAGCAGATCAAGGACGAACTGGTGGTCGAGTACGGGCCCGAGGTGCTCGCCACCCCTGAGACGAGCGGCTTCGACCTCGCCGCCTGGGTCGTGCCCGGCCTCGCGATCCTGATCGCCGGCGGGGCGCTGTCGATCGGGATTCGCAGGTGGCGCTCGCAGGGCGAGGACGGCTCGCCGGTCCCGGCGGCGGTCGAGCCCGATCCCGGCGACGACGAGCGACTCGCCGCCGACCTCGACCGCTATCGGCTCTAGCGCGGGACGACCGTCACCGCCACCGGCCGTGAGTGGGTCGGCGCGCGATAGGGCCAGCGCGCCTGGCGCGTGACCTTGAGCCGGAACTGGAACCGGGTCGGGCGGCGGTAGAAGCGGCGGAACCGGTAGGCGGTGCGGATCACTCCCCGGCGGGCGGTGTGGAGCGCCTCGCCGACGGTGCGGAAGCGGCGGGACCCCGGCTCGCGCGCCTGCAGCTCCACGACCTTGCCCGGGGCGGGGATCCGGGCCCCGCGGGCGCCGACCCGGCCCCGGAATCTCGCCCGGGCGCCGGCGGCGACCCGGCGCTCGAGCAAGCTCAGCCTCGCGAGCCCGGCGACCGCCAGCTTGCGGGGACGGGCGGCGGACGACAGGTAGCGGCCGCTGCCGGCGAACTCGACCTCGATCGTCCGCGAGGGGCCGCGCGGCAGACGGGCGGAGAAGCGACCGTCGCGACCGGTGGTCACGGTCCGGCGCCGCTGCTCGGGGCGGGAGCCCGGCTCGTAGCGCTCGCGGATCTCCAGCGTCGCGCCGCCGGCCCCGGCCCCGGCGCCGGTCCGCAGGCGGCCCCTGAGCCGCGGCCGGGCGCCGTAGTCGAGGCGGTGGCCGAGCGACCGAATCCTCGAGCTGAGCAGGGTCCGCTCGCGGAGGGGGAAGTCGAAGGCCATCGGCCGGCCGTCGGGACCCCGGCTGACGGCCACCGCGTTGCCCGCGGCGTCGCTGGCCCGCAACCGGAACAGGTAGCGCCCCGGCGGCGGCGCGCTGGAGTCGACCCGACCCCGGACGCCGCCCGCCACGGGCTCGGTCTCGAGCCCGACCCAGGGCCCGTCGGGAAGCCGCCGGTACTCGATCGTGACCGTGGCGAGCCCGGAGTGAGCGTCGCTGACCGAGGCCGAGATCAGCTCGGGATCGCGGTCGTTGCGTCCGCGGAACGCGGCCTCGGGAGAGCGGTTGTCGACCAGCACGCGGCGCTCGAGGCAGGTCCGGTTCGCCGCGGTGCCGAAGTCCTGGGCGCAGACCGTCAGCCGGTTGACGCCGTCGGCGAGCGGGGCGGCGCCGGTCTCCAGCGAGAGGCGGGCGGAGCGCGCCCGCGGGCACGGGCTCATCGTCCGGGCCAGGGCGCCGGAGGAGGTCAACTCGCAAGGCAACGGCTGCCGGGCGCCGACCGGGACGCCACCGATCTCGACATCGAGCCGCCGCAGTCCGCCACCGAGGTCGCCCGCCGCGGCCACGAGCTCGCGCTCGCCGCGAAGCCAGCCCGGCTCGAGCAGCGATCCGGAGAGCCCGAGGGTGGGCGCGGACGAGTCGCGAAGCGTCAGGCGCACCCCCCTGATCCAGGCGCGGGCCTGTTCCGAGCGGGCGCAGCTGACGCCCGAGACGCAGATCAGCTGAGCCGCGAAGCCCGCTCGGCCGATCGCGCCGAGCCGGTGGGTGTGACGCTGGAAGCCGCCGGGCTCGTCGAGACCACCGGCGACCCGCCCGGCCTGCTCGCCCGCGGCGTCGAGGTAGCTGAGCCGAGCGCGGTGCCCCGCGTCGGCCCGCAGCCGGGCCTCGGCGGTGACGCCGACGACCCGGAGCGCGGGCGGCGCGAGCCAGGCGATCCGGCCCTCGGCGCCGGTCGGCGCGGAGGCGCGGTTCTCGACCTTGAGGGCCGAGGATTCGGCCGGCCTGCCGCAGCCCCGGGACAGCCCGTAGTAGGCGCCGTCGGTGCGGTCGAAGCGGGCATCGGCGAAGTCCCGGTTACGCGGGTCGCACTGGGCGACGGTGAACTCACCGGCCGCAGCGGGCGCGGCGGCCGCAGCACAGACGAACAGCGCGAGCGCCGCAAGACGGGTTGGCGTGAATCTCATCTCTGGGCCTCTCTGGAGTGGGAGCGGTCGCGGATCCCCGAGGGTCGGCTACCCCAGCAACCCCGGACCGGCGGCGTCCGCCCCCGTCAACTCGAGATCAGGTCCCTGGGCTGCCGGGGCTAGCCGGCGGCGCGGTCAGCCGACCGGGGCCGGTGCTCGGCGGCGAGCAGGCCGGCCGCGGCGACGAACATCGCCCGGGCCTCGGCGCTCTCGACGACCGGGGCGTCGATCACCCCGCCGGCACGCCAGACGCGGACGAAGGGCCGCGCCCGGTGGCGGCGGCGGCGCAGGAAGGCGGCCGCCTCCTCTGCGTAGGAAGTGACCCGGTCGAGCAGCAGACGGTGCGGCTTCTGCATCAGCCGCTCCCCCCACTCCCGAACTCGCGGAGAGCCGTCCGCAGATCGGTCAGCATCAGCGAGGCGAGCGCGAATCGCCTGCTGGTCGAGACGATCGAGGCGGCGCCGTTCCGCGCCGCGAACACCTCGCCGTCCTCGGTGCCGACGTGAACCTGAGTCGCGACCCCGGCCTCGCCGGCGTCCGCGGCTGCCCAGAGCTGCTCGGCGGGGCCGCTCCAATCGGTGCCGTCGCTGGAGGCGATCTGGACGCCGTCGGGGTCGAAGATCGCGGCGTCGAGCAGGTCGGGGGACAGAGCGGCGAGCCGATCCAGAATCGCCGACGCCCGCTCGGCGTCGGGCGCTTGCCGGCGGGACTCGCTCATCGCGGAGCGGTGGTTGACATCTGCGCCAACATACCGGGCGGATGAACCTCGTCAGGGCATCTTGGATCACCGTCGTCGCCGCCTGCGCGCTGACCGCGATCCTGCTCGCGCTCAACGGCTACACCGGCTACTCGATCACGGTCGGGATGGTCGGGGTCGCAGCCGCGGTCAACCTGACCTGATCGGCGCCGGCGCTCAGCCCTGGCGGTACGGCCCAGCCCGCCGGCGGGGGTCCTGGACGGAGCCCTCCGGCTCGACGTGGATCAGCACGTCGGCGTTCGAGAACCCAGCCTCGATCGCGTCCCGCAGGCTGTGGGCGAGGCGGTGCGCCTGCTCGAGGCTGGTCCCGTCGCGAAACTGAACGTGGAGGTCGACGTGACGCCGGGCGCCGGCCCGGCGGCCGCGGAGCTTGTGATAGCCGACCATCTCGGGCGGGCGCGCGGCCGCGATCGTGTCCTCGATCCAGTCGAGCTCGTCCGCCGGCAGGGCCTCGTCCATCAGCACCCGCCCCGAGCGCCACATCAGCCGTACCCCGGCGACGACGATCGCGCCGGCGACGATCAGCGCCGCGATCGGATCGAAGACCGGGTCGCCGGTGATCTCCACCAGCAGCAGCCCGACGAGCACCGCGACGGAGGTCGCCGCGTCCGCCCGCAAGTGCGCCGCGTCGCCCTCGAGCGCGGGGGAGTCATGCTCACGGGCGCGGCGGAAGAGCAAGGTCGAGACCGCCAGGTTGGCCACCGCAGAGAAGCCGATCACGGCGATGCCCAGGCCGATGTGCTCGACCTCGCCGCCCGAGATGATCCGCCTGATCGCCTCGAAGCCGATGATTCCGGCGCCGACCAGGATCAGCATCGCCTCGGCCCCCGCCGCCACGTTCTCGGCCTTCTCGTGTCCGTAGGGGTGATCGGCGTCGGCCGGCTCCTCGGCCTTGCGGATCGAGACGAGCGCGACCAGCGAGGCGAGCAGATCGATCGCCGAGTGGATCGCCTCGGTCAGGATCGCGATCGACCCGGTGACGATGCCGGCGAGCAGCTTCAGCGCGACCAGCAACGCGTTCGAGACCACCGAGAGCACCGCGGCCGCGGCCTTCCCGGCGATCACCGGTCCCCCGCCTCCAGCAGCTCGGCGAGGGCCCGTGCCGCTCGTCCCCGGTGGCTGATCGAGTGCTTCTCCGCCGCGCTCAGCTGGGCCATCGTCCGCCCGTCCCCCTCCGCCTCGACCGGGATGAACGCCGGGTCGTAGCCGAACCCGCCGCTGCCGGCGGCAACCCGGGCGAGTTGCCCCTCGCAGCGGCCCTCGGCCAGCAGCTCGCGGCCGTCGACCCCGGCGTAGGCCATCGCGCAGACATAGGTGACCGAGCGGTCGTCGCCGCGCGCGACCTCCTCCAGCAGCTTCGCCAGGTTCCGCTCGTCGCTCGCCTCGGCGCCGGCGTAGCGGGCCGAGCGGACCCCCGGCCGCCCGCCGAGCGCGGCGGCGGCGATGCCCGAGTCGTCGGCGATCGAATCGATGCCGGTGGCCGCGGCGGCGGCGCGCGCCTTCGCCAGGGAGTTCTCGGCGAACGTCTCCCCGGTCTCGGGCGGCAGCACGACGTCCTCGGGCAGCGGCAGCAGCTCGAAGGCCACGAGGATCTCCTGCAGCTCAACGAGCTTGTGCTCGTTCCGGGTCGCGACGACCAGTCGCCGCCGGTCGCCGTTCATTGGCCGTGAACGGCCCGCTCCTGCGCGTCCTTGAGGATCTCGATCCCACCCTCGGCGAGCGTCAGCAGATGATCCAGGGACTCCCGCGACAGCGGCGCCCGCTCAGCGGTGGCCTGCACCTCGACCAGCTCCCCGTCGCCCGTCGCCACGACGTTCGCGTCGACCTCCGCGGTCGAGTCCTCGGCGTAGTCGAGATCGCAGAGCGGACGGCCGTCGACCATCCCGACGCTGATCGCGGCGACGGAGGTGGTCAGCGGGATGGTCGCGAGCTCGCCCCGGTCGAGCGCCGCGGCGAGCGCCAGCCTCAGCGCGACGTAGCCGCCGGTGATCGCGGCGCAGCGGGTGCCGCCGTCGGCCTGCAGGACATCGCAGTCGACCCAGACCGCGCGCTCGCCCAGTGCCTCGAAGTCGACCACGGCGCGCAGCGAGCGGCCGATCAGCCGCTGGATCTCGGTCGAGCGGCCGTCCGGCCGGCCCTTCTTCGAGTCCCGCTCCTTGCGCTCGCCGGTCGAGGCGGGGAGCATCGCGTATTCGGCCGTGACCCACCCGCTGCCGCCGCCCTTGAGCCAGCGGGGCACCTCGTCGGCGATCGACGCGGTGCAGATCACCCGGGTCTCGCCGATCGAGATCAGGGCCGAGCCGTCCGCGGTGCGGACGAACCCGGGCTCGATCGCGATCGGCCGCGGCTCGGCGTCGCTGCGATTGTTGCTGCGGGCGGCCATCGGCGGGCAGTCTCTCAGACCCCATGGGGTGGTGTAGGAAGACCGCCCGCCGAGATCGCCACCGGGCCGCCGGCGATCGGCGACCGTTTCAGCGTCGGGTCACCTCGCGAAGGTGACCTTCTGGACCGCCTGGACGATCTTCTTGGTGATCGCCTCGGCCAACTCCTTGCCGGGCAGGCTGTTGAGGCCGCCGACCGCGGCGACCATGCCGCCCATCAGCACGGCGACGAGCAGGACCAGGCCGACGTACTCGACCGTCCCCTGCCCCCGTTGACCGCCGAGCTTCCCGGGGCCGCTGACCGCGGCCGCGAGCGCCGTCGCGATTCGCCAGTGGATCAGCCCGAACTTCGCATGCATCTCTGCTCCTTCCCCGGCCGCTGCGACCGGTGATCGCGGTTTTCGAGCCGATCCTCGACCGCTGGACGCGACCAAACAAGACGCGGCTGTGACCGTTGCCGAACCGGTCGGTGGCGATCGCTCGCGCCGTTCAGCACCGAGGCGAGGCCTTGGCCCTTCAGTGGCCGGACTTGCCGTAATCTGGCGCTCGGGATGGCGCGACGCAGAGGCATACTCAGCCGCCGCAGGAGCAATGGAGAGCAAGGGCCGGACGAGCCGGACGAGATCCCGCCGGCCGGGTCCGGGGATCCACCCGCCGCGCCCGAGACGCACGCAGCACCGCGCCGAGCCGAGCGGCGAGGACGCCGAGCAGTGGGCGCCGCCCGAGGACACCACGCCGGCGGCGCGAACGGAACCCGCGACCGGCGAGTGGGCGCCGCCGATCGGTCCGGGATCGAGGCCCGAGGCCGGGGCCGCCGCAGCCCTCGAGCAGGCCGGGCCGTCGCTGGATGACGCCACCGAGGACGACCTGCGCCGGAGGCTCGAGCGCGCCGAGGCCGAGGCAGCAGAGGCAGCAGAGCGGGCCGAACGCTACGCGCGGGAGCGGGACGAGGCCGAGGGCCGGGCGCAGCAGGCGAGCGCGGCCGGAGAGAGCGAGGCCGACGTCGACGACCCGGTGGAGGGCGACGAGCTCGGGGCGGCGGAGGCTCGGTTCGCCGAGATCATCGCGGCGCGGGAGTCCGAGCTGCAGCGCGAGCGGGAGGAGAAGATCGAGGCGATCGAGAACGCCGACCGACGCCTGCGGGAGATCGAGGAACGCGCGGCCGAGGCGGCCGAGCGGCTGACCGCGGCCGAGCAGGCCCTTGCCGACGAGGCCGAGCGGCTCAGAGCCGAGGCTGCCGCCGAGCTCGAGCGGGCGACGAGCGAGGCCCGGGAGCGGGCCCGGCTCGAGGCCGATCAGCGGACCGCCGACAGGGAGGCCCAGCTCGAGCGGGCCGCCGCCGATGCCACCGAGGCCCGAAGCGCGGCCGCCGAGTGGCTACGGAGCCAGGCGACGGCGCTGCGGCAGGAGGGCGAGCGCGAGGGCAGATCGGGCCTCGAGCAGGCCGTGAAAGCCGCGCGCGAGCAGGGCGCTGCCGACGCGGAGCGCCGCCTGCGGGCCGCGATCCACAAGCGGGGAGCGGAACCGGCAGCGATCGCGACCGAGGACCGCGACCAAACTCGTGAGCAACGCTTCCGGGCGGCGGCCGAGCGGCTCGCCGGCGAGGGTGCCGGGGCGCAACCCGCCGGCTCGCGGAAGCCGAATGCCCGAGCGGGCGCCGGTCGCGGCAGGCCCGGAGCGCGGGTCAGCCTCGCCGATGCCAGCTTCGAGCAGCTCCGCGGGACGGGCCTCTCGGTCAGGGAGGCGAAGCGGGTGCTTCGCTACCGGGACGAGCGGGGCCTGTCGAGCACCGCGGCGCTCGCCGAGATCCCGGGCCTCTCGGCCGACGCGGTCGACGAGCTGCGGACGAAGCTGACCGACTGAAGCGGCTCCGGGGCTGCTAGGCGAGCGCGGGCCAGACCGCGGCGACGCGCTCGCGGTCCGGCGCGGCCGGGCCGGGATCGGCGATCGGTGGCGGCGAGCTGTCGCCGAGGGCCCTGACCGTCGCGACCACGGAGCGGCCGAGGGCCTCGAGGTTGTAGCCACCCTCGAGGCAGAGCAGCACCGGAGCGCCAAGCTCGGCGCCGAGCTCGCGGACGGTGGCGGCGAGGTCGGCGTAGTCGCGATCGACGAGCCTGCAGTCGGCCAGCGGATCCTGCTCGTGGGCGTCGTAGCCGGCCGAGACCACGATCAGGTCGGGAGCGAACTCGCGCGCGACCGGCGAGACCAGGTGCTGGACGAGCGAGAGATAGAGCTCGCCCCCGGAGCCGGGCGGCGACGGGGAGGTTGACCGTGTACCCCTCGCCGGGGCCGCTGCCGAGATCGGTCGCCGCTCCGGTCCCCGGGTAGAGCGGGCTCTGATGGAGGCTGAAGAACAGGACCGACGGGTCCGCGTCGAAGATCGCGGCGGTCCCGTTGCCGTGGTGCACGTCCCAGTCGAGCACCATCACGCGATCGGCCCCGCCCTCGGCGATCGCATGGGCGGCGCCGACGGCGACGTTGTTGAACAGGCAGAAGCCCATCGCGCGATCCCGCTCGGCGTGGTGCCCGGGTGGACGCATCGCGCAGAACGCGAAGTCGCTCTCGCCCG
Source organism: uncultured Solirubrobacterales bacterium (assembly GCA_963700785.1). Lineage (GTDB taxonomy): Bacteria > Actinomycetota > Thermoleophilia > Solirubrobacterales > 70-9 > CAXMST01. The sequence continues at coordinate 389,335 of CAVOYZ010000010.1, read as the reverse complement.
CGAGCAGCCGCTCAGCGCCCTCGACCGCAGCACCGGCCGCTCTCAGCGCCGCCTCCCACGAAGCGGCGACCGCGACCGTGTCCATATCGATCAGGCCGCCGCCTTCAGCGCAGAAGCGCTCGATCCGGTCCAGATGGGCGCCGTCATGAACCCGCTCGAGCTGCTTTCGCTCCGCCGGCCGCGCCTCGACGAGCTCCACGGCCGGCCAGCCCGCATCGTCCATCGCCGACTCGATCGCGAGGATCCTGTCGCTGCACTCGGGGTGAGGGCCGGTGTCGTGGGCAAGCGAGGAGCTGTGACGGAAGAAGAGCCCCATGACGAGTCCGGATACCGTACCCGGCCACTTGCCCGCGACGCCCCACCCATCGACCGAGAGCTACGACGTCGCCGTGGTCGGCGGCGGTGCGGCCGGCCTCCATGTCGCGCTCGAGGCGGCGGGCGACGGGGCGCGGGTCGCGCTCGTCTCCCGCAAGCCGCTCGCCGAGAGCGCCAGCTTCTGGGCACAGGGCGGGCTCGCGGCCGCGATCGCGCCGGACGACTCCCCGGCGCGCCACGCGGAGGACACTCTCAACGCCGGCCGGGCGCTCTGCGACCCGGCCGCAGTCGAGGTGCTGGTTCGCGAGGCGCCCGCCGCGGTCGCGAAGCTGACCGACTACGGCGTCGAGTTCGACCGGGCGGAGGACGGCGAGCTCGCGCTGGCGCTCGAGGGCGGCCACTCCGCCCGCCGCATCGTTCACGCCGGCGGGGCGGCCACCGGCGAGGCGATCACGCGCTGCCTCGCGCGCCGCGCGGCCGAGCAGGAGCGGGTCGACGTTCTCGAGGGAACCTCGGCGATCGCCCTGTGGAGCGACGGCGAGAGCTGCCGCGGCCTGCTCACCGATCGCGGCCTGATCGAGGCCGCGACGACCGTGATGGCGACCGGGGGCGGCGCGGCGCTCTGGAGCCGGACGACGAACCCCTGGGGGGCGGTAGCGGCGGGCGCCGTCCTCGCGCACCAGGCCGGCGCCGAGCTCGCCGGGCTCGAGCTCTGCCAGTTCCATCCCACGGCTCTCGCAGCGCCCGGGAGCCCGCTCGACGGGCGCCTGATCACCGAGGCGGTCCGCGGCGAGGGAGCCGTGCTGCTCGATGCGGCCGGGCGCCGGTTCACCGACGAGCTCGCCCCACGCGACCAGGTCACCGCGGCGATCCTCGATCGGATCAGCGCCGACGGCACCGCGTCAGTCGCCCTCGACCTGCGACCGGTGGCGCTCGAGCGGTTCCCGACGATCGTCGCGATGCTCGCCGAGGCCGGCGTCGACCCGGCCTCCGAACCGGTCCCGGTCGCGCCCGCGGCGCACTATTTGATCGGCGGCATCCGCACCGACCTGGCGGGGGCAACCGCGCTCAGCGGTCTGTTCGCCGTCGGCGAGTGCGCCTACACGGGGCTGCACGGCGCCAACCGGCTCGCGTCGAACTCGCTCAGCGAGTGCTTCGTGTTTGGCTCGCGGGCGGCTCATGCGGCCGCTGAGCTCGCCGGAGGCGACCGCTCCCCGAGCCGGCCGCCGGCTCCGACCTGGCGCTTCGAGCCGCCGACCGTGAGCACCAGGGAGCGGCTCTGGCGCCTCGCCGGACCGCAGCGGACCGCGACGGAGCTGACCGAGATGCTCGACGATCCCTATCCGCCGGCGCGAATGATCGCCGCCTCCGCGCTGGTGCGGTCGGAGTCGCGGGGAGTCCACCGCCGCAGCGACTTCCCGAACCGGGACGCGGCCCTGGACGGGACCCACACGGTGATCGACAGCAGCGGCGAGGCCCGCCTCCAGACCTGGGTCTGACGGCTCGCCTATCCAGCGGACAGGTTCTATGTTGGCGGCATGCTGCTAGGGGTCGACGTCGGCGGGACCTTCACCGACGCGGTGCTGTTCGCCGACGGCGCGGTGCACGCGGCGAAGGTTCCCAGCACGCCGGCGGACCAGTCGGAGGGGGTGCTCGACGCGGTCGCGGCGGCGCTCGAGTCGGCGGGCACGGACGGCTTCGGGGTCGAGCGATTCAGCCACGGGATGACGGTCGGGACCAACGCGCTGCTCGAGCGCCACGGAGCGCGCACCGCGCTGATCGCGACCGAGGGCTTCACCGACCTGCTGGAGATCGCCCGCCAGGACCGGCTCAGCCTCTACCACCTGTGTGCCGACCGCCCCGCGCCGCTGGCGCCGCCCGAGCTCCGGATCGGCGTCAGGGAACGGGTCGGACCGGCGGGCGTGATCGAGCCGCTCAGCGAGGAGGAGGTCGAGCGCGTGGTCGCCGCGGTCGCCGCAATCGACTGCGAGGCGATCGCGATCTGCCTTCTGTTCAGCTATCTCGAGCCGGCCCACGAGGAGCGTTTGGCGTCGGCGCTGCGCGCAGCCCATCCGCAGATCCCGGTCAGCGTCTCCTCCGAGGTGTTGCCGAAGTTCCGCGAGTACGAGCGCTGCTCGACGACCGTGATCGACGCCTACCTCGCACCGCTGCTCCGCACCTACCTGACCAACCTCGGGCAGCGGTGCGCGCCGATCGGCCTTCCCGAGCCGGTCGTGATGCAGTCCTCCGGCGGCGTCGCGACGCTGGCCGAGGCGACCGAGAGCGCCGCCTGGAGCGTGCTCTCCGGGCCGGCCGGAGGCGCGGTCGGCGCGGCGATGATCGCGCAGCTCAGCGGCGCCCCCGACGCCGTCGGGCTCGACATGGGAGGCACGTCCTGCGATGTCTGCGTGGTCGAATCGGGCGAGGTGCACCGGACGGCCGGGCGGACGATCGGCGAGCGCCCGATCCAGCTGCCGATGGTCGACATCCACACCGTCGGGGCGGGCGGAGGCTCGATCGGCTGGCGCGACGGTGGCGGCGCCCTGCGGGTCGGCCCGGAGTCGGCGGGCGCCGACCCCGGGCCCGCGGCATACGGGCGCGGGGGCGATCGGCCGACGGTGACCGACGCAAACCTGCTGCTCGGCTACCTGCCGGAGGGCGGGGCGCTCGCCGGCGGGGTCGCGCTGGACCGCGAGGCCGCCCTGCAGGCCACCGGTCGCCTCGCCGCCGAGCTCGGCCTCGGGCCGATCGAGACCGCCGCCGGGATCGTTCGCGTCGCCAACCAGGAGATGGTCGGGGCGTTGCGGGTGGTCACCGTCGAGCGCGGGATCGACCCGCGGGGCTTCGCCCTGATCGCCTTCGGCGGCGCCGGCCCGATGCACGCCGCCGCGATCGCCTCCGAGCTTGGCATCGGGCGGGTGCTGTGCCCGCGCACCGGCGGGGTGCTCTCGGCCCTCGGGCTGACCGCCGGCGATCGCCGCCGGGACGGCTCGAGGACCGTGATGCTGACGGGGGAGGATCTGACCTCGGAGGCGATCGCCGGCCGGGTGCGGGAGATGGCGGCCGCCGCGTCGGCGGGCCTGGGCGGCGGGCACCGGCTCGAGGTCACCTACGAGATCCGCTACGTCGGTCAGGCCTTCGAGCTGGACGTCAGCGCCGGCCCGGAGCCGAGCCCCGCCGAGCTGGTCGAGCTGTTCGCGGACGAGCACCAGCGGCGCTACGGCTACCGGGACGACGAGGCGGCGATCGAGCTGGTCGGGATCCGGCTCGCCGCGATCGAGCCCGGCGCCGGCCCGGAGCTGCTCGCCCCCGCCGAGCTGCCAGCCCCGGCTCGTGACAGCCGTCGCGCCTGGTTCGCCGGCGGCTGGGTCGAGACCGGGGTGATCAGCGGCGAGCCGCCCCCCGGGACGGAGCTCGTCGGGCCCGTCGTGGCTGAGCTTCCGGAGATGACGGTGGTGATCCCGCCCGGCTCTCGGGCCGTCGTCGACGCGCGCGGGACGATCGAGATCCGGATCGGGGGCAACGATGGCCGTTGACCCGGTCACCCTCCAGGTCCTGGTCGGGGGCCTGCACTCGATCTGCGGCGAGATGGGCGCGACGCTGATCCGGTCCGCCCACTCACCGAACATCAAGGAGCGCCAAGACTGCTCGACAGCGCTGTTCGACGCCGGCGGCGAGCTGGTCATGCAGGCCGAGCACATCCCGGTCCACCTCGGCTCGATGCCGGACGCGGTCGGGGCGATCCGCGACGAGGTCCAGAGCCCCGGCGACCTGTGGATCATCAACGACCCCTTCCGGGGTGGCACCCACCTCCCCGACATCACGCTGATCTCCCCGATCTTCGTCGAGCGCGAGTTGCTCGGGTTCGCCGCAAACCGCGCTCACCACGCCGACATCGGCGGGCCCACCCCGGGCGGGATGCCCGCCTTCTCGACGACCCTGAGCGAGGAGGGCATCGTGATCGGCCCAACCCGGGTCGGGGACGCCGAGCTGCAGGCGCTGGCCGCGCGGATGCGCGATCCCGACCCAGCGGCTCGCCGACCTGCGCGCGCAGCGGGCGGCGAACCTGCTTGGGATCCGGCGCCTGGCCGAGCTCTCGGAGCGGCTCGGCCGCGAGCTGTTGAGCGAGGGCATGGACGAGGTCCTCGACTACTCCGAGCGGCGGACCAGGGCCGCTCTGAGCGAGGTCGAGGACGGCGTCTACGAGGCGACCGACGTGCTCGAGTCGGGGGAGGTTCCGGCCCGGCTGAGGGTCGCCGCGCGGATCCGCGGGGACCAGCTCGAGCTCGACTTCGCGGGCAGCTCGCCGCAGGTCGACGGAAACCTCAACTGCCCGCTGCCGGTGACCCGCTCGGCGGCGCTGTTCGCGGTCAGGGTGCTGCTCGACCCCGACGCCCCGCCGTCCGCCGGCGGACACCGCCCGGTCTCGGTCACGGCGCCGCTGGGCTCGATCCTCAACGCGAACCCGGGAGCCGCGGTGGCGGCCGGCAACGTCGAGACCTCGAGCCGGGTTGCCGACCTCGTCCTCGCGGCGCTCGGCCGGGTCCTGCCGGCGCCCGCCCAGGGACAGGGGACGATGAACAACCTGACGCTCTCCAACGACGGCTTCACCTACTACGAGACGATCGCCGGCGGTCAGGGCGCCTGCGCCGAGCGCCGCGGGCCCGATGCCGTTCACGTGGCGATGTCGAACACGCTCAACACGCCGATCGAGGCGCTCGAGTCGGAGCTGCCGGTGCGGGTGCGCGAGCTCGGCCTGCGGCGGGGCAGCGGCGGCGAGGGCCGGCAGCGGGGCGGCGACGGCGTGGTGCGCGAGATCGAGGCGCTCGAGCCGATGGCGTTCACCCTGATCACCGAGCGGCGACGCTACGCGCCGCGGGGCCGCGACGGCGGCGGCGACGGCGCCCCGGGCCGCAACCTGCTCAACGGCGAGCCGCTCGGATCGAAGGCCGCCGGGTCCCTGCAGCCGGGCGACCGGCTGCGGATCGAAACGCCGGGGGGCGGGGGCCTCGGTGAGCCTGGGGCGCGGGGCTGAGCGGCTCGATCGGCCGGTCCCGCGGGGCCCTGCAAGATTCATGTAACTCCCGCAACAAACTTGACCTCTGCGAACGCTTCTCTACACTCGACCCCCTGCTGGGCTCAACCCCCGCTGGGAGCGACTTCTCAGAGTCCTGATCTCAGTCTCGACCCCAAACACGGAAGACTCATCAATGCCAATTGCGTTCAAGGAATGGTCCGTAACCGTGCGCGCGCTCGCCGAGGGCGAACAGCTGATCACGCTGCGCAAGGGCGGCATCCGCGAGGAGAACAAGCAGTTCGAGCTCGACCACGAGCAGTTCTTCCTCTACCCCACGTTCGACCACCAGCGCAACGATCTGGTCCGCGAATCGCACCATCCGGAGCTCCGCAGGGCGCTCGAGGAGGGCGTCTGGCCGGACGAGGAGCCGCCGCCGCGGGCACTGCTCCAGGACGGCGGCATCCCGCAGCCGGACCGGGTCAGGATCCGTGCCTGGGCTGAGGTCGCCGATCGCTTCGAGATCGACGATCCGCGGATCATCGACTCGTTGACGCCGTTCCACGTCTGGACCCAGGACTACGCCCGCAAGCGTCTCGCCTGGAAGCGGACTCACCCGCTCCACGTGCTGCTGCTCAAGGTCCACCGGATCCCGCGTCCGGTCACCGTTCGGGTCCGCGACGAGCACCACGGCTGCCAATCCTGGGTCGAGATCGACCGTGACCTGCCCTTCGAGGGGGTCCCGGTGATGGCCGACGAGGAGTTCTCGCGCGCGGCCGACCGGATTCGGGAGATCTGCGCCGAGCCCGTCCTCGTCTGACGGGCCCGGGACGCCGCGGTCGGCGTCATCGGTCGCTTGCGTAGCGGCGCTGCGCCTCTAGCCTGCACGGGGCCATGCCCTGGACCGAGACCGAGTCGCTCAGCTTCGTCGCCCGTCACGAGGAGGGAGACGAGGAGTGCGCCGAGCGCGTGCTCGATGATCTCGAGGACCTTCGCCTGCGCCTCGAGGACCGGCTCGAGGATGCTCCCGGCGACGTCACGGTCGTGATCCATCCGAGCGCGGGCTGGCTCGCGGCCGCACACCCGCTGCTCCCGGCAGCCCGGCTCGCGGCCGCGCCCGCCGGCCGACGCTACCTCTCGGGCTGGGCGACCGGCGCGGAGCTCCACGTGCTCAACGACGCCGCGCTGGAGCGGCGGGCCGGCGGCGAGGACTCGTTGCGGGCCCTGCTGGGCACGGCCCGGCGGCTGTACGCGCAGCTCACCCTCGCCACCCACAACCAGAGCATCCCGCCGCCCTGGGGGCCGGCGAGCTTCGTCCGCTACCTGCGGTGGGCCTGGCTGATCGAGGGTGGCGCCCAGTACTTCGCCGGACAGGTGCCGCTGTTCCGCCCGGCCGTGGGCAGGCGGCTCTCGGAGGGGGGCCGGCCGGCCTTCCCGCCCGGCCCGCGGGACGCGATCATCCTCGGCGGCACGCTCTTCGACCTGCTCGACCGGGAGGTCGGGCGCCACGCCTGCGAGCTGCTCGTCGCCCGGCTGCGCAAGGACGGGTCGGAGCGGGCGCTGGAGATCGCCTTCGGCACCGACGCCGCGACGATCGAGGACCAATGGCGGGCGCACCTCCGCTCGACGGTCGAACGCGCTGCATGAGGATCAGCCGACGCGGTCCCAGACGGCACCGGCAAGGGCACCGAACAGCAGCAGCGCGACCAGCAGCGCCGCGGCAACCCTGAACCTCACGGCCCGGCCGGTGGACGCCCGGGGCGCGGCTTCGGCTACCACGGGCGGCTGATCCGCGCCGACGGCGTGGCTGCCCTCGTCGACCTCGGAGAGCAGATCCCGGGCCGCATCGACCCCGCTCGAGGGAACGAGCACGTCGCGCGGCCCGGCGGCGAGGAAGTCCGGCACGTCGAAGCCGCCGGTCCGCTGCAGCAGGCTCGGGATGCCCTGCTCGAGGAGCACCCCCTTGATCAGCTCGGCCTCGGCCAGATTGCGGCCGACGGCGACGCGAACCAGATCGCCGCGGGCGAAGCGGGGATGGATCTTGCGCGCCTGCTCGTGGGCCGGACCGGTGGCCCCCTCCTCCTCGCGGTCGGCGACGACCAGCGGCATCGAGCAGGACTCGCAGAGGCGCGCGTCCCCGGGATGCGGCCGGCCGCAGCGCGGACAGGCGAGCGGGGCGTCAGCCGACGGCAAGCTCGACCTCCTCGACGCCCCCGTCCCGAATCGAGAATGCCCGGGTCAGAGGGCGGTCGGGGTCCGCGAGCGAGCAGATCAGGTACAGCGGGTCCGGCCATCCGTCAGCGAGGTTGATGTCGGTCTGGGACGGATAGGCCTCGCTGTTCGGGTGCGAGTGGTAGATCGCCAGCAGCTCCTCGCCGGCGTCCGGGATCTCGCGCTCGACGATCCGGAACAGGTCGTGATCGTCGACCCGGTAGCGGAGCGGGCTCTCGAAGGCGTTGCGGGCTCGGTAGAGGGTCGTCGCCCGGCCGTCCCTGCCGCCGATCATCCCGCAGCACTCGTTCGGCCGCTCCTCCGTCGCATGAGCGGCGATCGCGTCGAGCATTGACCGGTCGATCTGCATCGGCGCCAGCGTACAGACGGCCTCAGGCCGAGCCGGGACCTCGCCCGGGCCGGCTACCACCAGACGGTGGAGTCGACGTTCTCGAGCTCCTCGTAAGGCTTCGTGTAGACGCCGGAGGAGAGGTACTTCCAGCCTTCGTCGGGGACGAGGAAGACGACGTTGCCGCCGTCGATCTCGCCGGCGATGCGCCGCGCCACGAAGGCGATCGCACCCGAGGAGACGCCGGCGAACAGGCCCTCCTCGTGGAGCAGCCACTGGGTCCAGCGAATCGCGTTCTCGTTGCTGACCATGATCTTGCGGTCGAGCACGGAGAGATCGACGATCGGCGGGATGAAGCCGTCGTCGAGCGAGCGGAGCCCCGACACCAGCTCACCCTGCATCGGCTCCGCGGCGACGATCTTCGTCTCCGGGTCATGCTCCTTCAGGCGCCGGCCGTTGCCCATCAGCGTCCCGCCGGTGCCCATCCCGCCGACGAACGCCGCGACCGAGTCCAGCTCCTCGAGGATCTCGACCGCGGTGCCGTTGTAGTGGGCGTCGGGATTGGCCGCGTTCCCGTACTGGTACGGCATGTAGAGCGAGGCGTCGCGCTCGGCCATGTCGAGGGCCATCTCGACCGCACCGTTCGAGCCCTTCGCACCCTCCGAGTAGACGATCTCAGCGCCGTACATGCTGAGCAGCTGCGAGCGCTCGGCGGTGACGTTGTCCGGCATCACCGCGCGGAAGGGGTAGCCCTTGCGGTGACAGATCATCGCCAGCGCGATCCCCGTGTTGCCCGAGGTCGGCTCCATCACGGTCTGCCCCGGCGAGATCAGGCCGTCGCCCTCGGCCCGCTCGATCATCGCCTTCGCGATCCGGTCCTTGACCGACCCGGTCGGGTTCCGCCCCTCGAGCTTCGCGAAGATCCGCACGGCGGGGTTCGGCGAGAGCCGCGGCAACTCGACGATCGGCGTATTGCCGATCGACTCGATCACGTTCTCGAAGCGCCCGCCGCAGGGCCGATTGAGGAGATCGCCACCAGTCACTTCAGTAAGTGTAGTAAAGGGCGCAAGCGGTGCGGCGCCGCGCTGTGGCTTTCAGCCGGTTATGGTCCGGGCTGCGGCTGGGAGGTTCCGCCGCGACAACCGCGAGAGAGGAAAGGGACTCATCCCAATGCGAAAGACTCGTCTTTGGACGCTTCTCGCTCTGGTCATCGGGCTCACGGCTGCGTTTGGACTCGCCGCCTGCGGAGACGACGACAGCGGGAGCACCGACACCACCACCGGGGCAACCGGGGACACGGCCGATCTCGGCCTGATCGAGCCCGGAACGCTGATCGTCGGCTCGGACATTCCGTTCCCGCCGTTCGAACAGGGCGACCCGCCCGACTACGAGGGCTTCGACATCGACCTGATCAACGAGGTTGCCGACCGGCTCGACCTGACGACCCAGATCGAGGACGCCCCGTTCGACCTGCTGCTGCAGGGCGGCGGCGGCCAGTTCGACCTGGCGATCGCGGCGACCACGATCACCAAGCCGCGTGAGAACCGGGTCGATTTCTCGAACCCGTACTTCCTCGCATCGCAGGGGCTGCTGGTCCGGGCCGACAGCGATGTGACCAGCTTCGAGGATCTCGACGGCAAGATCGTTGGCAGCCAAGACGGCACCACCGGCGAGACCTACGCGAACGAGAACACCGGCGCCAAGGAGGTTCGTGGCTTCCCGGAGATCGACGACGCCTACAACGCGCTGCTGTCCGAGCAGGTCGATGCGGTTGTCAACGACCTGCCGTCCGTTCAGGACCAGGCCGACAACAGCGGCGGCCGCCTCGAGGTCGTAGCGGACGTCGAGACGGATGAGGAGTACGGCGTGATCTTCCCCCAGGGGACCGACGCGCTGCGCGAAGCAGTCAACGGCGCTATTCAGGAGATCAAGGACGACGGAACGCTGAACGACCTCTACCAGGAATGGTTCGAGATCGACGTTCCGGAGAGCGTGCTCAGCGCCACCCACGAGCCAAGCTGATCGGCCTCGACAGATCCGGCCGGCGCATGCCCGGCAATACGACGGGGCGCCCACTGGGCGCCCCGTCTCGTTTCAAGCGACCGTGCCTGTGCTCGAATCAATAGGGTGAGCTGAGCGAGCAGAGGAGGGAGGCCGCGTGAACCGGATCCTCGAGCAGTACTTCGACTTCGGGGTGATGTTCGACCCCAGCAACTTCGACAAGGTGATCGACGGCTTCGTGTTCACGATCAAGCTCTCGATCATCGCCGGGATCGCCTCGCTGATCTGGGGCCTGATCCTGGCGATCCTGCGGCAGACGCCCGGGCCGGCTGAGCTGGATCGTGCGGTGGCCGACGATCGCCTACATCGACGTGCTGCGCGGCGTTCCGGCGCTGCTCACGATCCTGCTCGTCTCGACCAGCCTCGGCGCCCTGGCGGCGACCGATCCGCTGACCGGGCGCGGGCTCGGTGATCCCGCGCTGGCTCGGGATCCCGGAGTGGTTCGGCCAGCCCTCTCCCTTCTGGTACGGGGTCTTCGCGATCACCCTGACCTACGGCGCCTACATGGCGGAGGTCTACCGAGCCGGGATCGAAGCGGTCCCCGGCGGCCAGATGGAGGCCGCCCGGTCGCTCGGCATGAGCTACGGCAAGTCGATGCGATTCGTGATCGTCCCGCAGGCCGTGCGCAAGGTGATCCCGCCGCTGCTCAACGACTACATCGCCCTGATGAAGGACACGACCCTGGTCAGCGTCATCGGCCTGATCGAGGTGGTCCAGGCCGGGCGCGACATCCAGTCGGTCGAGTTCAATTCGTCCGCGCTGATGCTCGGCGCGATCCTGTTCGTGCTGGTCACGATCCCGCTGGCGCGGATCGTCGACTGGATGATCGCCCGCCAGCAGGCACAGTACGAGCGAGGCTCCGCATGAGCGCAGAGACCGCGAGCCGCCCGGGAGTGACTACACGGGCCCGATGATCAAGCTCGAGGGGGTCGAGAAGAGCTTCGGGGATCTCAAGGTGCTGAGCGGCGTCGATCTCGAGATCCGCAAGGGCGAGGTCGTCTGCGTGATCGGGCCGAGCGGCTCGGGGAAGTCGACCCTGCTGCGATGCATCAACCTGCTGGCCCCGCCGGAGGCGGGGCAGATCTCCCTCGAGGGAACCGAGATCACGGGCAAGGACTTCGACGAGGGCCTCGACTTCGTCCGCCGCCGGGTCGGGATGGTGTTCCAGCAGTTCAACCTGTTCCCGCACAAGAACGCGCTCGAGAACGTGACGATGGCCCCGCAGAGGGTGCTGGGACGCAGCGCCGAGCGAGTGCCGTGCGCCGCGGCGCCGAGCTGCTGGAGCGGGTCGGCATGTCCGACAAGGTCGGCGCAGTACCCGGAGCGGCTCTCCGGCGGCCAGCAGCAGCGGGTCGCGATCGCCAGGGCGCTGGCGATGGACCCGCACGTGATGCTGTTCGACGAGGTGACCAGCGCCCTCGACCCCGAGCTCGTCAAGGAGGTGCTCGACGTGATGCGCGAGCTCGCCGACGAGGGGATGACGATGATCGTCGTCACCCACGAGATGGGGTTCGCACGCGACGTCGCCGATCGCGTCGTCTTCATGGACGAGGGCGTCGTCGTCGAGCAGGGGCCGCCGGCCGAGGTGCTGGAGAATCCCCAGGGGGAGCGCACCAAGCGATTCCTCGGGCTGGTGCTCGAGCACTGAGCGGCGGCGGGCGCCGGGCACAGCTAGCTTTCGCGCCGTGAGCGCGCCGCTGATCGACGTCGTGATCGTCTCCTTCCGCTCGAGGGAGCTGCTCGGTCGGTGCCTGGACTCGCTCTCCGAGCACGGGCTCGGCGAGCGGATGACGATCACGGTCGTCGACAACGCGAGCGGCGACGGCACCGCCGAGATGGTCGCCGCGAGCTATCCCGAGGTTCGCCTGCTGGCACAGCCCGAGAACCTCGGCTTCGGTGCCGCGACCAACATCGGGCTCGCCGGAGGCAGGGCGCCTTACGTGCTCGCCCTGAACCCCGACGCGGCGATCGAGCCCGACACCCTGCCGGTGCTGGTCGAGCTGATGGAGTCGGATCCCCGGATCGGATGCTGCGGCCCGGCCCTCTACCGGGAGGACGGCAGCTTCGATCACGCGGCCCGTCGCAGCTTCCCGACGCCGCTCAGCGCGCTCGGGCACTTCAGTGGGATCGGACGGCGTCTCGCGGGCGGAGAGCTCGCCGACTACCGGGCCCCCGGGGTGGAGCGCGGTCCGGTCGATGCGGTCAACGGCGCCTTCATGCTGCTCCGCCGCAATGCGCTCGAGCAGGTCGGCGTCTTCGACGAGGGCTACTGGATGTACATGGAGGACCTCGATCTCTCCTACCGGCTCGGCCAGGCCGGCTGGATCACCTTCTACGAGCCGGCCGTACGGGCGATCCACACCAAGGGCGGGACGACCGAGGGACGCCGTGACGCGCGCCTGCAGATCGCCTTCCACCGCGGCATGGGGCGCTTCTACCGCAAGCACTACGCGGCCGCCCGCAGCGGCCCCTTCAACGCCCTGATCTACCTCGGCATCGGGCTCAAGCTGACCCTCTCACTCCTGGGCGGCGCGCTGCGCGACGCCCGCTCGGGCCCGCGGCCGTAGGCCTCGCCCTCAGCTCGGGCCGGAGATCCGGCGGCGGCGCATCAGCCGCCGCCGTAGCGTCCGCGGCAGGCTGTCTCCCCCACCCCGGCTGGCAACGATCTCCGGGTAGTGCACCCCCGGCTCGGCCGCCCGCCAGCCGCGTACCCTGGCCGGCAAGCCGCTGATCGTGCGATCGATCACCGCCTGTCCGGCGAGCAGCGTCGCCTCGCGAGCGAGAACGCCGGGGAGCGTGCGCGGCGTGATCACCCGCCACTTCCTCAATACGTATCCGCGGCCGAACCCCATCAACCGGTTCTTCGCGGTCGAGCCGGAGCCGAGGGTCGCCGAATGCTCGTGGGTGCCGAGCGCCTCGCGGGCCAACCGACAGCGACCGCCCTCCTGTAGCAGGCGGAGGACCAGGTCGACGTCCTCCCAGTAGGCGAACAGGCGCTCGTCGAAGCCGCCGACCCCGAGAAAGGCGTCGCGGTCGAAGGCCGCGGCCGCGGCAGAGGGGCCGATCGGGTCCGGTGCCGAGGCCAGGGCGCTGAGCGGCATCCCGTTCAGGTAGTCGTAGACGAGCAGCGTCCGGTCGAGCTGCATGCCGGCGGTGTCGATCAGCGACGGGTCGGCTTGATCGCGCATCACCGCGGCCGCCATCACGACGCTCGATCCCGGGTCGATCGACCGGCTGAGCCGCTCGACGAACTCGGGCTCGCAGACGCAGTCGTCGTTGACCAGGACGAGGATCTCGCCGGCGGCCTGGCGTGCCGCGAGGTTCACCGGAGCGCTGTAGCCGAGGTTTCGATCGAGCGCGATCGCCCGGGCGAAGCCGTAGGCCCCCGCCAGATCGCTGACCTCGCCGGCGGGCGAGGCGTTGTCGACGACCAGCGTCTCGTGCTCGGTCGACTGGGCTGCCAGCGAGTCGAGCAGGCGACGTAGGCGCGAGGCCGGACCTCGCGAGGGGACGATGACGGTCGCCGCTGGGCTCAGAACGCACCGGTGCCGCGGATGATCGCCGGCACCGTGTGCAGAACGATGCTCAGATCGCGGGTCAGCGACGGGTTCTCGATGTACTCGAGCTCGACCGCGAGCCGCTCGGCGAAGGTCAGCTCGCCCCGGCCGAAGACCTGCATCGGGCCGGTGACTCCCGGCTTGACCGTTAGCCGGAAGCGATCCTCAGGCGAATAGCGCTCAACGATCTCGACCTGCTCTGGCCTTGGGCCGACGATGCTCATCTCGCCGACGAACACGTTGAACAGCTGCGGCAGCTCGTCGATCGAGAGCCGGCGGAGGATTCGGCCGACCCTCGTCACCCGGGGGTCGTCCCGGAGCTTGAACATCGGGTCCTCGAGCTCCTCGAGGCTGACGACCTCCTCGAGCCGCTGCTCGGCGTCGATCCTCATCGTCCGGAACTTGTAGATCCGGAACGGTCGCCCGCCGAGGCCGGCCCGGACCTGGGAGAAGAGCACCGGTCCGCGGCTGTCGAGCTTGATCGCGATCGCGATCAGCGGCAGCAGTAGCGCCAGCACCAGCAGGCCGATGCCGGAGACGGCGACGTCGAAGACCCGCTTGATCGACAGGGACGAGCGCGACGGGTCCCAGGTGTTGTACTCGAGGATCGGCAGGTCGGCCAGTTGAGCGATCTGCAGGGAAGGCAACGCGCGACCACGGAGCGGCGAGACGACGCTGAGCTTCACCTGCCGCTTGCGGCAGATCGTGTTCAGCTCGGCGATCAGGCCGGTGTCGACGGTCCCCGACGCGACGACGATCCGGTCCACCGACGCGGTCAGGTCGAGCAGCGCCAGGGTCCGGTCCTCACCGCTTCCGAGCTCGTCCATGCGCCGCTCGACCGCGAGCTCGAAGTGCATGTCGCGGAACAGGTCGAGCTTGCGCCGCATCGACTCCAGCGACGAGCCGTCACCGATGATTCCGACCAGCTCCGGCGGCGTCGATGCCCACCACAGCCGGCGCGCCAGCGAGCGGGTGCCGATCGCCGCCAGCCAGACCGTCGCGAGGTGCGCCACGGCGGGCACGGTGCCGAGATCTCCGGCCGGGGTCAGCGGCAGCAGCAGCGCCAGCCCCGCGGTCGTCGTCGCCGCCCAGGCCAAGATCACGGGCACCTCGTCCGCCGTCAGGTGCCGCAGCGCCCGATGGTCCCGGTCGTAGAGGCCGAAGAACTTGGCGACCAGAAGCCAGAGCGGCAGGAAGGCAAACGGCCAGAGGCTGCCGATCAACGCTCCGACCACCGCTGCGGCCACCGCGATCGCTGCGAAATCGGCGACCGCGAGCATCCGGCGCCGGCGGGCATCGCGCCACCAGCGGCGGCGGCCGGCGGGGCGCGCGACCGGCGTCCCGGTGCTCGCCGGGCGCGAGCCCGCTGCGGCAGCGCCGATCGGCCGCGATTCAGCGTGGCCGTCCGCTACGGCTGGATGACTGACAGCGTCGCTCAAGATCCAAGGGCTCCCGTCCCGGCCCGGGTAAGACCGCGTGGTGAGCATAGCCCGCGACGGTGACGCACGCCGTCGGTCCGGGCGGTGCTCAGGGCTCCGGGAGCGCGCCCGGCGGGGCAAGTTGCAGCGGCGCCAGGGCGAGGGCCCTGAGCCCGTATGCGTTCGCTGCGACCGGGCGGCCGAGATCGAACTGGATCTGGGACATCAGCTGCCAGGCGCGGAAATCGCCGGGGGCGAGGCGGATCGCCTCCTCCGCCCTGCGCTCGGCGGCGTCCAGGTTGGCCGCGGTCTGCTCGATCTCGGCCAGGCGCAGGGCCGGCTCCGGGCTCCACGGCTCGATCTGAGCGGCGCTGCGCGCCGCCTCGGCCGCCCCGGTCAGGTCCCCGGCGGCGAGCCGATCCGCCGAGCGATCGAGCTGGATCGCCGCGAAGGCGAGCACGGCTCCGGCCCAGACCGCGGCCACGACGCCCGCGGCGATTCCGAGGCCGATCGCCCACGGAGCGGGCCGGGCGGGCGCGTCGAGCGGCTCGTAGCCCGCCATTCGCGAGTCGACGAGCAGCGAGCCCTCGGCGCCGGCGGCCCGCAGCCCGGGCCCGCAGAGCAGGGTCAGGCTGACCAGGAACGGGACGAGGACGGCCGGCAGCTCCCAGCTCCAGTCGACCCCGATCGCCAGCAGCCCGGCGAAGAAGATCGCCGCGGCCGCGGCCGAGACCTCCCTCGGCCGGCCGCGTTGGCGGCGAAGCGATGTAGCCGCGCCGAACCCGCCGAGCGCGATCGCGAACAGCAGCGCCAGCCCGCCGGGCAGGCCGAGCTCGGCGAAGGTCTCGAGCGGCGCCGAGTGCGCGTTGCGGGCGGGAACGGCGAGATCCCCGTTCAACGACCAGTAGGCCTCATACCCGCCCGCGCCCACGCCCCGCAGCGGGGCATCGCCGAAGGCATCCAACGCCGCCCCCCAGAACGAGCTGCGGCCGGAGTCGGAGGCGAAGCCCGACGAGTCTCCCTGCACGACG
The DNA here is from genome assembly GCA_963700785.1 of uncultured Solirubrobacterales bacterium. GTDB lineage: Bacteria > Actinomycetota > Thermoleophilia > Solirubrobacterales > 70-9 > CAXMST01. Next base: position 373,379 of record CAVOYZ010000010.1, on the reverse strand, counting down.
GTCTCCTCATAGCGAAAGTCGCCGAGCAGGGCGCTGGGCCCGAGCACGACGGCGACCGCGAGCAGGGCCGCGAGCGCCGCCGCGATCAATCGTCCGCGGACGTGCCGCGACGGCCGCGAGTCAGGCTGCGCCGCGCCGCGGGCATCGAGACGCCCGAAGGCGACGTGAGCGCCGGCCGCAGCGATCACGACGAGGACGGCAATCGAGATCCCCACCAGCGAGGCACCGCCGATCGGGCTCAGCTCCCCCCTGCCGGCGGCGGCCGCGATGATCACGAGGGTCCATGCCGGGACGGCGACGATCGCCGCCTCGGTCACGCGTTGACGATCGGACGCGAACCCGACGGCGATCAGCAGGCCCAGCCCGCCGGCGAGCCAGGCGCCGCGGGATGAGGTCAGAAACAGTGCCGCGACGAGCGGGATCGAGCCGGCCACCGCCGCGCGCGCGATCGGAACACGGGCCGCCAGCGTCAGCCAGGCCAACGCGGGGAGCGTCATCGCGAGCAGATATCCGAGCCCGTTCCAGTAACCGATCGGGTAGCTGAGCCGCTCCGCGGCGAGGTTCAGCTCGAGCGCGAGGTCCTGATCGCCGCCGAGGCCGAGCAACCGCGATCCGAGGGCGATCGTCCCGACCACGGTGCCGCCGAGCGCGATCCCGGTCAGCCACGAGGGCCCGGTCCCGGCCCGCGCGGCGAGCCCGACCAGGAGCACGAGACCGAGGTAGAGCAGGATCCGGACCAGATCGAGGAACCCGGAGCCGTCGTCACCCGCCCAGCCCAACGACAGTGCGGTCCACAGCGAGAGCAGCGTGAGCAGAGCGATCAGCACCGCGAGCCGTCCGGTCAGCGCGCCGAGCCCGAGCCGGCCGCCGAGCAGCAGCCCGCCGATCAACAGCCAGGTCACGACCGTCGCAACTCCGAGCGCCGATGGGGAAAACCCACCTTCGGCGAGCGCCAGGCGACGATGCCGGCGGCCACCGGTACGGATATCGAGGGCTGGGGAACCACTGCTGATCGGCGCGTCCTCGACCCACTACCCTTTTCCGTCGATGAGGCGCGGGACGCAGTCTAGATTGATACTGGCCTCCGGGATCGCGCTGCTGGTTGCCACGGCGCCCGGCGGCGCAGACCGCGACCGCCGCCCCGCCGGCGGTCGAGGAGTACGTGCTGACGCTGCCCGGAGTGAAGACGAGCGGCATCGGTCAGTCCAGCCCCCCGGACGGGCGGGCTCGCCGGGTCGGCCCCGTCGGCGTCACCGGTGAGCGACGGCCGGCGCCGTCCGCGTTGGCGGGGATCGGGGCGGCCGCGGCCTCGCCGGGAGGGTTGGTGCTCGCGCTGGCGCTGGCAGCGGCGGTGGCGCTGGCGCTGCGCCGCACACGCGACCCGCGATGATCCGACGCCTGATCACGGGTATCGCGCTGAGCTTGGTCGCGATCGCCGGCTGCGGCGGTGGCGACGGAAACGACCGGGCCGACCCCGCCGCCGGGCTTCTTCGGCGTCGCCCCCCAGGACGCCACCAGCGAGGCTGATCTGGCGCGAATGGCCGCGGGCGGGGTCGGCAGCTACCACCTGTTCCTCTCCTGGGCGCGGGTCGAGACCAGCCCCGGGGTCTTCTCCTGGTCGGGCTACGACGAGCTGATCGGGAGCCTGGCCGTCCACGGCCTCGAGCCGATCCCGTATGTGTTCGGCACCCCGACCGCATACGCGCCGACACGGTCGACCCCGCCGACGACCAGCAGCAGGGCGATGGCTGCCTGGGAGCGCTTCCTGAGACAGGCGGTCGCCCGCTACGGGCCGGACGGCAGGTTCTGGGAGACGTTCGCGGACACCCACCCGGACGCCGAGCCCAGGCCGCTGCGGACCTGGGAGATCTGGAACGAGGAGAACGGGCCGGCGTTCTGGGAGCCGAAGCCGGACCCGGCCGAGTACGCCAGGCTTCTGACGCGCTCCGCGCAGGCGCTCCGCAGAGCGGACCCGGCGGCCGAGGTGATGATCGCCGGCATGTTCGCGACGCCCGGGGGGGAAGGCGCGATCGAGTCATCCGACATTTCTCCGCCGGCTCTACGAGAGGCCCGGCGTCGCCGACGCCACGGACCTGGTCGCGGTCCATCCGTACGGGCCCCGGATCGACGACGTCAGAAGGCAGATGAGGGAGACCCGCGAGGAGATGCGACGCGGCGGCGACGGCGACGACGGCATCTGGGTGACCGAGATCGGCTGGGGGTCGGACCCGCGCTCGGGCAGCCAGCTGGCGACGACGCCGCAACGCCAGGCTGCGCTGCTGCGCAGGACCTACAGCTTGATGCTCGACCGGCGCAGCGCCTGGAACCTCCGGGGCGTGCTCTGGTACACCTGGCGGGATCCGGCCAACCCCGAGGGGTTGTGCGGATGGTGCGCCTCGGCCGGTCTGGTCGACAACGACCTCGACCCGAAGCCGTCCTGGGTCGAGTACACGAAGCTGACCGGCGGCGAGCCCTGAGCCCCGAGCGGGCGGGCCCGGCCTATCGCCCGCCGGCCATCGCGGGCAGGATGACGATCGTGTCGTCCGCCCCGACCCCGGTCGCAAGGCCGTCGAGGACGCGAACGTCCTCGTCGTTGAGGTAGACGTTGACGTAGCGGTTGAGCTCGCCGTCGTCGCCGAAGAGCTGCTTCTCGGTGCCCGGGTGGGCGTCGGCCAGGCCCCTCAGGACCTGCCCGACGTCGGCGCCCTCGATCGGGACCTGCGACTCGCCTCCGGTCTGGGCGCGAAGCACGGGCGGGATCTTGACGGTCGGCATTGCGGCGCGAACCCTACAGGCAGAATCGTGGCCCGGCTCAGGCCGGGACGGCGCCGGAGCAGAACGCCTCGTAGTCCTGGAACTTGCCGAGGTCCTCGTCGGCCACCTGCGGCGCATCGGGCCCGCAGATCGGGCAACTCGGGTCGCGCTTGACCTTGAGCTCGGTGAAGGTCGTGCTCAGCGCCTCGAACAGCAGCAGCCGGCCGACCAGCGGCTCACCGGCTCCGGTGATCAGCTTGAAGACCTCGAGCGACTGGAACAGCCCCATCACGCCGGGCAGCATGCCGAGCACCCCGGCCGCGCCGCAGGAGGGCGCAAGCTCGGGCGGTGGGGGCGTCGGGTACAGGCACCGGTAGCACGGGCCCTGATCCGGCACGAAGGTCGAGATCTGACCGTCGAAGGCGAGGATCGAGGCCGAGACGACCGGCTTGCCGAGTCGCACGGAGGCGTCGTTGAGCAGGTAGCGGGTCGGGAAGTTGTCGGCGCCGTCGACGATCACGTCGTACTGCGAGAGCAGCTCGATCACGTTCGAGGCGTCGAGCCGCGTCTGGTGCTCGTTGACGGTGACGTCCGGGTTCAGCGCCTCGATCGCCCGGCGCGCCGAGGTCGTCTTCGGCACGTTGATCGTCTCGGTGCTGTGGATCACCTGGCGCTGCAGGTTCGAGGCATCGACCACGTCGTCGTCGATCAGCCCGATCGTGCCGACGCCCGCGGCGGCGAGGTAGAGCGCCGTCGGTGAGCCGAGGCCACCGGCTCCGAGCAGCAGGACCTTTGCGTCGAGCAGCTTCAGCTGCCCCTCGAGGCCGATCTCGGGAACCAGGATGTGACGGCTGTAGCGCTCCTTCTGCTCCTGGCTGAGCTTGCGGGGAACGACCGTCTCGTAGTTGCGGTCCTTCCAGAGGGTGATGCCACCGGCGAGCGAGGCAACGTCGGAGTAGCCGAGCTCTTCGCCCAGCGTCCGCGCCGCGAAGGCCGAGCGGTTGCCGGAGGCGCAGTAGAGAATCACCCGCGTGTCCTTGTCGGGAACGAACTGCTCGATCCGTGTTTCCAGGTGGCCGCGGGGAACGTGGATCGCCCCCGGGATGTGGCGCTCCTCGAACTCGTGCTGCTCGCGGACGTCGACCAGGGCGACGCCGTTCGCGGACAGCTCCGCCTGCGCCTCGGAGGGCTGAACCTCCTCGATTCCCGCCTTGATGATCTCGATCAGCTCTGCGCCGGTCGGCATCGATTCACCTCAAACTCGATCAGGATTAGGGCTATTACTTCAGAAAGTGTAGCAGGGGGCCGTCAGCCGCCCGGCCGCACGCCGGGCGGCTCAGACCAGCGACGGATGCTCGGCGATCTCGTGCCAGCGAAGGCTGCCCTTGCCGTAGTAGTGGGCGACGAGGCTGCGGCGGGTCGAATCGGGCTCGGTGATCGGCCCGCCGCCGTGCAGCAGGTTCGAGTGCCAGATCAGGACGTCACCCTTGCGTGGCAGGAAGCGGACCGGCTCGACGCCGGAGCCGCGCACCTGGCGCTTGATCCGGTCGTAGTAGGCCGCGGCCTTGTCGGGCACGAACAGCGGCGACTCGTGGTCGATCTCGAGGTCCTCGGTCACGATCTGGCTGAGGCGATGCGTGCCCGGCAGGTAGAAGACGGGCCGACAACCCGGCTCGATGTCCTCGAGCGCGATCCAGATCGCGATCAGGTAGCCGGGCGGTTCGGTCGTCATGTGGAAGGCGTCGGAGTGGGCTCCCTGCCGGCTGCCTCTGAAGAAGCTGATCGACTGCCAGATGCCGACCTCGCGACCCAACAGGAACGAGAGCACCTCCAGCATCCGCGGGTCGCCGACCGCCTCGGCCGCCGCCGGACAGCGCTTGTAGACGTTCCGGACCCGCTCCGAGCCACGGTTGAAGCTGATCCGCCCACGCTCGAGCTGGGCCTCGATCTCGCCGTTGATTCGATCGATCAGCCCCGGCTCGAAGAAGCCCTCGAGCACTGCGTAACCCCGCTCGGGCCAGTGCCGCACCGCCTCGCGGATCGGTTCGGGGAAGCGCCCCAGGCGCGGGTCGGCAGCGAGCGCCTCGTCGGCCCCGGCTCGATCGAGCCACGGCAGCTCGCTCTCCTCGTAGGCGCCGTCGGGGACGTGCCGCTGGGCGAGCGTCCGAAACACGCTGCGCCTGATCCCGTAGCGCCGGTAGAGCGACCGGTTGCGGAGCATCCGCGGGGCATGCAGGAAGGACCGAGCGACCAGCAGCGGGCGAAAGCGCCCGAGCGCGATCCTGAGCCTGGTCAAACGTCCCACGGGCGCGCGATGCTAGCGGGCAGGGGCGCCGAGCAGCGCCGGATCAGCGCGGCCGGATCAGCCGACGCTGGTCCGCATCTGGCGAAGCCGGCGGACCCGCTCCTCGATCGGCGGATGGGTCGAGAAGAGGCCGGCGATGCCCTTGCCCGAGAGCGGCTTGACGATGTACATGCACTCGGTCGCCTGGTTGACGTCCATCGGGATGTCCTTGGCGCCCTGCTCGAGCCGCAGCAGGGCCGAGGCGAGGCTCTCGGGCCGGCCGCTGATCTCCGCCCCGGTCGCGTCGGCCGAGAACTCGCGCTGCCGGCTGATCGACATCTGGATCAGCGAGGCTGCGATCGGCGCCAGCAGGACCATCGCGAGGCTGCCGATCAGCCCCAGGGGGCTGTTGTTGTCGCCACCGAACCACATCAGCATGTAGGCGAGGTAGGTGATCGCGCCGCCGATCGTCGCGGCGACCGACTGGATCAGCGTGTCGCGGTTCTGGATGTGGGCGAGCTCGTGAGCGATCACGCCACGCAACTCCTCCTCGCTCAGCAACTTGGTGATCCCGGCGGTCACCGCCACCGCGGCGCGGTTCGGGCTGCGACCGGTGGCGAAGGCGTTCGGCTGAGCCTGCGGAATCATGTACAGCGCCGGCATCGGCATCTGTGCGCGCTCGCAGAGCTCGCGAACCATCGAGTAGATCCCGGGCGCCTGCGACTCCTCGAGCGGCACCGCGCCGCTCATCTTCAGCGCGATCTTGTCGCTGAACCAGAACGCGCCGAGGTTCAGGATGGCGCCGAAGAAGAGGAACATCAGCGCCGTCTGCGGGCCGCCGATCGCCGCGCCGATGACGACGAAGAGACCGGTGAGCGTGGCCAGCAGCAGCGTCGTGCGGACGCCGGCTGCGACGTTCGAGCTGCGGGTGGTCTTCACTGCTTCAAGCCTCCTGGGGGTGCGATGGGTCTGAAAGGAATATTGCCACACGTCCTAAATGGGGCCCTAAGGTCGGGTTTCCGCCGCCGGCGTGCGATAAGGAGGGTAGATGAGGCGCGGGACACTGCTCACCCAGGTCATCCTCGTAAACCTGCTGCTGATCGGCGCTGCGGTCGTCGCAGCCGTGATCGCATCGGCCCCCGACAACAGCCTCCGCGACACCGGGGCGGCCGGTTTGGTGCTCGGGTTCGCGCTCGCGACCACCGTCGCCGCCAACGTCTTCCTGCTCTCCCGCCGGGTCGAGCCGCTCGAGCGGCTCGCGGACGAGATGGAGCGGGTCGAACCTCTCCCGGCCGCAGACCGCCGAGGAGGCGGTCGCGATCGGTGGGCCGGAGGAGGTGCGCCGGCTCGACCAGTCGTTCCGGGAGATGCTCAGCCGGCTCGAGGCGGAGCGGCGGAGCAGCGCGAGCGCGGCCCTCGAAGCCCAGGAGCGCGAGCGGGCCCGCGTCGCGCGCGACCTCCACGACGAGGTCAACCAGGCGCTTACCGGGCTGGTCCTGAGGCTCGAGGCGCTGCGAACGAAGGCGCCGCCGGAGCTCTCCGAGGAGCTGGTCGAGACGCGCGCCGTTGCCAGCCAGGCGATGCAGGAGCTGCTGAAGCTGGCTCGGCAGCTGCGGCCGACGGCGCTCGACGACCTCGGCCTGGAGGCCGCCCTGGCGGGCCTCGTCGAGGAGATCGCCCGCCAGACCGAGATCCGCACCGCATTCGATCGCGAGCTCGGCGAGGGCGTGCTCCCGCAGCTGTCCGACGAGCTGCAGCTGGTCACCTACCGGGTCGCGCAGGAGGCGCTGTCGAACGCCGTCCGGCACTCCGGCGCCGCCCATATCCGGGTCCGCCTCTGCATCGACGATCGCCGGCTGGAGCTTCGAGTGGCCGACGACGGCACCGGGTTCGACGCCGATCGGACCGGTGCCGGCCTCGGGGTCGCGGGCATGCGTGAGCGGGCCCTGCTGGTCGGGGCCTCGCTGGAGATCGACTCGGAGCCTGGGATGGGCACGCGGGTCAGGTTGTGGCTCCCGATTGCCGATGAGGTCGACTAGAGATGCGCGTACTGATTGCAGATGACCACGGGATCGTCCGCTCGGGCCTGCGGCTCCTGCTCGAGCAACAGCAGGGGATCGAGGTGATCGCCGAGGCCGACAACGGATCCGACGCCCGCGACATCGCCCTGCGCGAGCGCCCGGACCTGGCGATCCTCGACGTCAAGATGCCGGGCCTCTCCGGGCTCGAGGTGACCCGCGAGATTCGCGAGCACGCGCCCGAGGTCTCGATCCTGATCCTCTCGATGCACGACGAGGACCGCTACCTGTTCGAGGCGCTGAAGGCGGGGGCGTCGGGGTACGTCCTGAAGCGCGCGGCCGACACCGATCTGCTCGATGCGATCGACGCGGTCAAGCGCGGTGAGCCGTTCCTCACCCCCGAGGCCCAGCAGGCCCTGATCAAGGACGTTCTCGGCCGCGGCCAGGGTGGCGAGGCGGAGCTGACCCCGAGGGAGCTCGAGGTCGTGACCCTGGTCGCCGAGGCGCACACCAACAAGGAGATCGCCGAGATCCTCTCGCTCTCCGAGAAGACGGTCGAGAACCACCGGTCGAACGCGATGCGCAAGCTCGGCATGCGCGATCGGGTGGAACTCGTTCGCTACGCGATCCGCCGCGGTCTGATCGAGGCCTGACCCCGGTCCGCCCGTGGGCGTGATCTAGGCTGGCGGCAATGACCGCGGCCGTAGTCACGACCCGGGACGGGAGCTCGCTGCGGGCGCGACCGATCGAGCCCGGCGACAAGCGGGCGCTGGCCGACGGCTTTGCCAGGCTCAGCGAGGAGTCGCGCTACCGGCGGTTCTTCGCTCCGCTGAGCAGCCTCAAGGCGACCGATCTGCACTACCTGACCGAGGTCGACCATCGCGATCACGAGGCGATCATCGGCTTCGACGCCGAGAGCGGCGACGCGGTCGGGGTGGCACGCTTCGTTCGCTCCGAGGATCCGCGGGTCGCCGAGGTAGCGGTGACCGTGATCGACGACTGGCAGGGCCGCGGTGTGGCGACGGCGCTGCTCGAGCAGCTGGTGGTCCGTGCGCGCGAGGAGGGCATCGAGCGGTTCCTGGCGCTGGTCCTCGAGGAGAACGAGGCGGCGATCGAGCTGTTCAAGGCACTCTCCTCCGACGATCCCGAGCCGAGGCGCAGCGCCAGCGGCAACCTCGAGCTGCTGATCGAGCTGCCCGAGGACGATGCGATCGCGGGGACGATGCTCGCTCGGGCCCTGCGGACCGCCGCCCACGGAAGCGTCGTGATCAACCCCTGGCGAGTGCTCAAACGGCGCCTCCGCGAGACGGGCGAGCGTCCACCCGGCGACCGCGGGAGCCCCGAATAAGCCGACCGCATCGCTAGGATTTGTCCCATGCTGTTCTCAACCAAGGCCGAGTACGGGGTCCGTCTACTGGTGGCGCTCGGGAGGTGTGAGGGCGAGGACGCGGTACCGCTCGCCGCCCTCGCCGAGGCCGAGACCCTGCCCCTGTCCTACCTCGAGCACCTCGCCGCGAAGCTTCGCGGCGCCGGGCTGGTCGACTCGCAGCGCGGCGCCCACGGCGGCTACCGGCTCGGCCGGCCGGCCGACGAGATCCGGATGCTCGAGGTCGTCGAGGCGCTCGAGGGCCCGATCACCCCGATGGAGTGTTTTCAACCGGACGAGGTGGGGAGGGTCGGCAAGGTCCTCTGCTCGCACGAGATCGACGGCGATCACGCCTGCTCGACGAAGCTCCTCTGGACGCGGGTTCAGGGTGGCATCACCAAGGCGCTCACGAGCACCACGCTCGCCGAGCTGGTCGAGTTCGAACGTCGGCGCGAGACGACCGGCGCAGCCGCCTGAGCCGCCGGCGCCGTTGCGACGGTCGAAAACCGACCAGCCAGCTAGGATTTATCCCCAGGGCCGATCGCGCGCGACCACAGGCCCCAACCTCGATAGGTGTCCGAGCACGGACCGAACCAAACTGATTGGAGACCAATGGCCGATCTGAAGATCAGCAACCTGCATGTATCCGCGGAGGACAAGGAGATCCTCAAGGGGCTGGACCTCGAGGTCGGCGCCGGCGAGATCCACGCCCTGATGGGCCCGAACGGGTCCGGGAAGTCGACGCTCGCCAACGCGATCATGGGGCATCCCTCACTCGAGGTCACCGAGGGCGAGATCAGCTTCGACGGCGAGAACATCACCGAGGCCGACCCCGACGAGCGCTCGCGCTCCGGGCTGTTCATGGCGTTCCAGTATCCGGTCGCGGTCCCCGGGGTGACCGTGGCCAAGTACCTGCGGATGATCGTCAACGCCCACCGCGACGCGCGCGGGGAACCCGAGATCAAGCTCCGTGAGTTCGCGAAGACGACGAAGGCGGCGATGGAGCTGATGGAGGTCCCGCAGGACTTCAACAGCCGCTATCTGAACGACGGCTTCTCCGGGGGCGAGAAGAAGCGCATGGAGATGCTCCAGATGGCCCTGCTCGAGCCGCGAATGGCGGTCCTCGACGAGACCGACTCGGGCCTCGACATCGACGCTCTGCGGACCGTCGCCGAGGGCGTCAACCACTTCGCCGGACCCGAGATGGGGGTCTTGATCATCACCCACTACCAGCGGATCCTGCACCTGGTCGAGCCCGACCGGGTCCACGTGATGCACGAGGGAAGGATCGTCAAGAGCGGCGGCCCCGAGCTCGTTGCCGAGCTCGAGGAGAAGGGCTACGGCTGGATCAAGGACGAGGTCGGGGCGGCGAGCTAGGTGCGCCGATGAGCGGCCACGCGACGGCCACCGGGGCGAGGGAGTTCCCGATCGCGAAGATCCGGGCCTCGTTCCCGGCGCTCGAGCGTGAGGTCGGGGGCCGGCCGGTCGCCTACCTCGACTCCGCGGCCAGCTCGCAACGGTCGCTGGCCAGCATCGAGGCCACCGACCGCTACGAGCGTCGCCATCACTCGAACGTCCACCGCGGCTCGCACACGATGTCCGCGGAGGCGACCGCGGCCTACGAGGGCGCCCGCGCGACGGTCGCCGACCACCTCGGCGCCGCCGACCGCCGCGAGGTGGTCTTCACCCGGAACGCCACCGAGGCGATCAATCTCGTCGCCCGCGCCTGGGGCGATGCGAACGTCGGCGCCGGCGACCGGATCGTGCTGACCGAGATGGAGCACCACTCCAACATCGTCCCCTGGCAGCAGCTCGCCGAGCGCACCGGAGCGGTGCTCGACTGGGTCGAGGTCGATGACGACGGTCACCTGATCGACGCCTCGCTCGAGGCGGCGCTGCAGCGCCGGCCGAAGCTGGTCGCGGTCACCCACGTCTCGAACGTGCTCGGGACCCTGAACCCGATCGCCGACATCACCCGCCGTGCCCACGAAGCCGGGGCGCTGGTGCTCGTCGACGGCGCCCAGGCGGCCCCGAAGCTCGCGATCGACGTCGGCGCGCTCGGCGCCGACTTCTACGCGCTCACCGGCCACAAGGTCTACGGGCCGACCGGAATCGGCGCCCTCTGGGCGCGACTCGACCTGCTCGCGGCGATGCCCCCCTTCCTCGGCGGCGGCTCGATGATCCGCAAGGTGACCAAGCGGGGCTCCACCTACGCCGACCCCCCGGCCCGATTCGAGGCCGGAACCCCGGCGATCTCAGGGGCGATCGGCCTCGCCGCCGCGATCCGCTGGCTCGCCTCGGTCGGCCTCGAGGCGGTGACCGAGCACGAGCGCACGATCACCGCCTATGCGCTCGGGCGGCTCGGCGAGGTCCCCGGGCTGCGAGTCCTCGGCCCTCCCCCCTCCCCCGAGCGCATCGGCCCGGTCAGCTTCCAGCTCGAGGGAGTCCACGGCCACGACGTCTCCGAGATCCTCGACCGGCACGGGATCGCGGTCCGCTCCGGCCACCACTGCGCGCAGCCGCTGATGGACAAGCTCGGCGTTCCGGCGACGGCGCGGGCCAGCTTCGGGGTCTACACCACCGAGGAGGAGATCGATCGCCTTCTCGTCGGCCTCCACGACGTGATCAGGATCTTCGAGTAGGCCGGGGGCCCGAGTTGGACGAGCTCTACCGCGATCAGATCCTCGAGCACTACAAGCGCCCGCACAACTTCGGGCGGCTCGATGAATACGACCTCGAGTACGCCGACACGAACCCGTTCTGCGGCGACGAGCAGCACATCTACATCAAGCTCGGCGATGACGGCCGGGTGAGCGACGTCGCCTTCGACGGTCAGGGCTGCGCGATATCGACCGCGGCGACCTCGTTGCTGACCGACGAGCTGGTGGGGATGACTCGCGAGGAGCTGCTGCGAATCCCGAAGCAGGACGTGCTCGAGCTGCTCGGGATCGAGATCTCCGCGACCCGGATGAAGTGCGCGATGCTCGGTGTGAAGATCGTCAAGTCGGCGGCGCTCGGCGAGCCGGCCGACTGGGAGGACGAGGGCGAGCCAGGCGATCCTGCCGAGACGCGGTCCGGTGGCCTCTGATCGCAGCCGCCCCGGCTTCGCCTCTAGAGTCGACCGCCGATGAACGACAGGACCACACCCGAGGCAATCGAGAAGCGGCTCGTCTGGATCATTGGATCGCCGCGGACGGGGAGCACCTGGCTCTTGCGGCTGCTCTGCCATCCCTGGGGCGTCGGGCGCACCGCAACCGGGATCGACCCGTCGCGCTTCCGGCCCCGCGGCGGCAACGTGGTCCCCGTGAACGAGTCCTACCTCGGCCACCATCTCGGTCCGCTGCGCGACCCGCTGCCGCCGCCTGAGTCGGCCGCCGCTGCATCGCTGCTGCTCAACGACACCCGGCGCGGCGACCCCGCCTACTTCTTCAGCGACGCGTACCGCGATGCCTGGAGGGAGCCGTTGAGGCGGCTCGCGCTGGAGCGCTTTGCGGCCCAGGTCGAGCGAGCCCGCGCCGAGCACGGCATCGTCGACCCGCTGGTGCTGATCAAGGAGCCGAACGGCTCCCACGCTGCCGACCTGATCGCCGACCTCCTGCCCGACTCGCGGATGATCTTCCTGCTCCGCGACGGTCGCGACGTGGTCGACTCGATGATGGATGCCGACTCGGAGGGCGGCTGGCGGACCCGGACCGAGGGCGTCAGCCCGCTGCGGACGCCGGAGCAGCGCCTGCAGGGCGTCCGCCGCCAGGCCCACCTCTGGTTGGTCCGGACGATCGCCACCGAACGGGCCTGCCGGGCCCTGGGCCCGGAGGGCTCGGTGCTGGTCCGCTACGAGGACCTGCTCGCCGACACCGAGAGCGAGCTCAGCCGCCTCGACGCCTGGCTCGGCCTGAGCCGTAGCGAGCGCCAGATCCGCGCCGCCGTGCGGGCCAATCGATTCGGCTCGCTGCGCAACCGCCTGCGCGGGCGTCGCAAGGGCGTGCGGGCGGCCTCGCCGGGCCTCTGGCGTCAGAACCTCTCCGCCTCCGAGCAGCAGGCGGTCGACCGAGATCATCGGCCCGAAGCTGCGAGAGCTCGGCTACGAGGCCTGAGGGCTCTCCGCCGCCGCTCGCCTCCCGCGGCGGGCGGCGCGCCGGCGCCAGAGGATCGCGGCCGCCAGCGCCCGCTCCCGGCCGAGCGTCTCATCGCGCCCGATCAACGGCCGTAGCGAGCGTGCCGCGAGCCAGAGCGTTGCCGGCAGCGAGGACTCGGCGGCGACGAAGCGCTCGAGCTCCCGCCGGCGCCGGCGATCGATCCGATCGCCAAGCCGGATCGCCGCGATCCGGGCGAAATGCGCCGCCTGCAGGTAGCCGTCGCGGTAGATCGAGGCAAGGTCGCGGGCCTGCTCCTGCCGCCCCACCGGCGATGCCCCGGATGCCGCCCCACCGGCGCGCATCTCGCGCAGCGCCCGCGCGTGGGCCGTGTCGGCCGTGACCGAGTCGAGATGGCGGACCCGGTCGTAGGTCGGCCGGTCGAGGTAGGCGAGCCCGCCCGCGGCGAGCGCGCAGATCGCCAGCCAGTGATCGTGGTAGGGCTCGCCGACCGGGGGCGGGAACGGCAGCGCGGTCTCGAGCAGCTCGCGGCGAATCAACGAGGCGGCACCGGTGACCGTGTTGGCGACCAGCAGCGAGGTGAGATCGTCGGAGCGGTTGCTGCGCAGGATCCAGTAGGTGTCGGAGATCACCTCTCCGGACTCGTCGAGGATCCGCATGTCGCTGTAGGCGAGCTGAGCCGCCCGGTCCGCCTCCAGGGCCTCGTGGAGCGCCGCGAGCTTGTCCGGGAGCCAGACGTCGTCCTGGTCGGCGAGCGCCACGAACGAGGCCTCGATCGGCGCCATCCGCAGCGCCCGCTCGAAGTTGCGGTAGAAGCCGAGTCGGCTGTCCGAGCGTGAGATCAGAAAGCGCCGGTCACCGGCGGTCAACTCACGCAGGGCCGCAAGCGCCTCGGGCGACGAAGCGTCGTCGCTGATCACACAGACCCAGTCCTCCCAGCGCTGGGCGCGAATCGACTCGAGCTGGCGGGCGAGCCGCTCGGGATCCGGCTCGTGGGTGGCCATGCAGACGGCGATCAACGGCGCCGCATCGGCGACCACGACCGAGGGTGGCGGCGGCGACAGCGCCGGATCGGCGCTGAGCAGCCGCAGCGTTCCGAGCGGCGCCGCGACCTCACGATCCTCGCGACGGGCGCGGAGGGTCAACTCGACCTCGGTCTCGGCAAGCTCCGCCGGGATCTCGATCGACGCCCACCAGCGACCGGCCGGACCCGAGCCGCCGATCGCGGGCATCCGCTCGGCGTCGACGGCGGAGCTTGCGGCGCCGACCGAGAGGCGAAGCGAGCCCGGCTCGACCGCTGTGCTGCAGACGCCCTCGAGGTAGAGAACCGTCCCGGCGCCGACCTCGAGCGGATCCGGGAGCGGTCGAGTCAGCGAGGCTTCCAACGGCGCCGCCTCGGTCGCCGGCTGCACGGCAGTGATCGCGCTCAGCACAGCGCGGCAGCTTAGAAGGTCGCATGGCCGTAGTTCGCCCGTCGCGGCCCGGCTCGGCCGGATCGGTGCTGTGGCTATCCTCGCTCTCGTAGATGCAGGCGCTGCGGCTGATCAGGCACGGGATCTCGGCAACCTTCCTCCGGGTCCTGATCGCCGTGCTCGCCGTCCTGGTCGGTCTCGGCGTGCCGGTGATGTGGGTCTGGATCGGATCCCAGATCCAGGAGACGACGGCCCCCTCATGGACGGCATTCGCGGTCGTTCACGTCGGCATGATCTTCACGCTGCTGTTGATCGCGGGCGTCGTCAGCTTCCTGGTGGACCGCTCCCGTCAGGCTCACCTCGATCGGCCGGACTGGATGCGGGGGATGAGCGAGGAGCGACGGGTCGACTCGATCAGCGACGTCCATCCGCTCGAACTGATCATCTTCGGCGCGGTCTTCATCGACGTCGATCGTCTTCTTCGTCTGGTTCTTCGCGTTCGCCAACCCGGGAACTCCGGTCGGCCAGGGCTGAGGCCGGACGCGACCCCGCGACGGCCCGCCACGATCGGCCGCCGCGTCAACGTCGTGCGACGAGGCGGTCGATCGCCTCGATCAGCTCCTCGGTGCGTTCGGCCCGCTGCTCCCCGTCGGCGCCGATCACGCACTCCCTGGTGTGATCGGAGACGAGCCCGATCGCGACCTTGTCGAGCGCCGCCTGAATCGCGCTGATCTGGGCCAGCACGTCGATGCAGTAGCGCTCCTCCTCGACCATCCGCGAGACGCCGCGCACCTGGCCCTCGATCCGGCTGAGCCGGTTTCGCATCTGCTCCTTGGTCGGCGCATAGCCGGGCCTGTCGTCCATCCGGTTAGAATACCCCATATGGGTATAACCCGTGACCGGATGAGCAGAGACCTCGGGATCGAGGGCCGCGACCGTGGCTGAACTGCTCGTCACCGCCGGCGGCCTGCTCGCGATCCTGGGCCTCGCCTGGTTCTTCTTCGGGGCCAGGCGGACAGCGGTCGGCGAGCTCCGCGACGGCGTCCAGGAGGTTGAGATCACCGTCAGCGGTGGCTATTCGCCGAACCTGATCCGGGTCCGCGAGGGCGTGCCGGTGCGGATCAACTTCGACCGTCGCGAGACCGGCGAGTGCACCTCGCGGGTCGTCTTTCCGGACTTCGCGATCAACGCCGCGCTGCCCGCCTACGAGCAGACCAGCGTCGAGCTGCTCCCCGATCGGCCCGGCAAGTTCGGCTTCGCCTGCGGGATGAACATGGTCCATGGGACGCTGCTGGTGGAGCCGTCCGGGGAGTCGGCCGACGGGGCGGGGTCGGGAGTCGACCGGGTGGCGGCTGAGGAAACCCGTTCGGCGGACCTCGAGATCGGCGGCATGCACTGCGCCGCCTGCGTGCGTACGGTCGAGCAGGCGCTCACGGCCGTCCCCGGCGTCGCCGACGCCTCGGTCAACTTCGGCGTCGAGCGGGCGAGCGTCACCTACGACCCGGCCCGGGCGGAGATCGAGGACCTCGAGCGGGCCGTGTCGGAGAGCGGCTACCGGGCGCGCGAGCGCGGCGAGGCGACCGGCGGGCACGCCGGCGAGTCCGAGGATCTCGAGCGGGAGGAAGAGCTCGCCGACCTGAAGCGGCGCGTCGCGATCGGGGCGATCCTCACCGCGCCGGTGCTGTTCGCCTCGATGGCGATGGAGCTGTTCGCGCCGACTGGGTGCCGGACCTGCTCACCGACCCCTGGCTGCAGCTCGCCCTGATCGCCCCGGTCTTCTTCTACGTCGGTTGGCCGATCCACGTGACCGGCTGGCGGGCGCTCCGCAACCGCTCGGCCGAGATGAACACGCTGATCACGATCGGCACGACGGCCGCCTTCAGCTACAGCACGCTGGTCACCGTTGCCCCGGGGCTGTTCCCGGAGGACCTTCGCGAGGTCTACTTCGAGGCGGCCGGGGTGATCATCACCCTGATCCTGCTCGGACGGCTGCTCGAGGCCCGGGCCCGGGCCGGCACCGGCGAGGCGATCCGCAAGCTGATCGGGATGCAGGCGAAGAGCGCCCGCGTCGAGCGCGAGGGCGAGCCGATCGAGATCCCGGTCGAGGAGGTCCGCCCCGGCGACATCGTCATCGTCCGCCCCGGGGAGAAGGTCCCGGTCGACGGTGAGGTCGTCGAGGGCAGCTCGGCGGTCGACGAGTCGATGGTCTCCGGCGAACCGCTGCCGGTGAGCAAGCACGCCGGCGACGAGGTGATCGGCGCGACGATCAACCAGACCGGCGCCTTCAGCTTCCGGGCGACCGCGGTCGGCAGCGACACGATGCTCGCCCAGATCGTCCGCCTCGTCGAGCGGGCCCAGGGCTCGAAGGCACCGATCCAGCGCGTCGCCGACAGGATCTCCGGCTACTTCGTGCCGATCGTGATCTTCATCGCGATCGCGGCGTTCGTGGTCTGGTTCGACTTCGGGCCCGACCCCCGGCTCACCTTCGCGCTGGTCACCGCGGTCTCGGTCCTGATCATCGCCTGCCCCTGTGCCCTCGGCCTGGCGACGCCGCTCTCGGTGATGGTCGGGACCGGCAACGGCGCCCAGAGCGGGGTCCTGATCAAGTCGGCGGAGGCGCTCGAGAACGCGCACAAGATCGACACCGTGGTCCTCGACAAGACCGGGACGATCACGCTCGGCGAGCCGGCGCTGACGGACGTCGTCGCCGACGGGGGCCGGAGCGAGCATCAGCTGCTGGCGCTGGTGGCCGCCGCGGAGTCCCGCTCCGAGCACCCGCTGGCCGCCGCGATCGTCGCCGGCGCCGCGGAGCGGGGCATCCGGACGCCGGAGGTCGAGTCGTTCGATTCGATCACCGGCAGCGGCATCGAGGCGCGGGTCGGCGGGCTCTCGGTGCTGGTCGGCACCCGCAGGCTGATGGCCGAGCGCGGGATCGACTTCGGCGGCCTCGAGGCCGCTGCGTCGGACCTCGAGGCGGAGGGCAAGACGGCGATGCTGATCGCGGTCGACGGCGACCCCGCCGGGCTGGTGGCGGTCGCCGACACGGCGAAGCCGGGATCGGCCGCGGCGATCGCGGAGCTGCGCTCGGCCGGGATCGAGGTGGCGATGATCACCGGCGACAACCGCCGGACGGCGGATGCGATCGCCGCGCGGATGGGGATCGATCGCGTGCTCGCCGAGGTGCTGCCCGCCGACAAGGCCCGCGAGATCGAGCGCCTGCAGGAGCAGGGACGGCTGGTGGCGATGGTCGGCGACGGGATCAACGACGCCCCGGCGCTCGCGCAGGCCGACGTCGGCATCGCGATCGGAACCGGCACCGACGTCGCGATCGAGGCCGCCGACGTGACGCTCGTCTCCGGAGACCTCGGCGGCGTCGTCGACGCGCTCGATCTGAGCCGGGCGACGATGCGCAACATCCGCCAGAACCTCGGCTTCGCCTTCGGCTACAACGCGGTCGGCATCCCGATCGCCGCCGGGGTGCTCTACCCGGCGTTCGGTCTGCAGCTGAGCCCGATGATCGCGGCCGCGGCGATGGCGATGAGCTCGCTCTCGGTCGTCACCAACGCCAACCGGCTCCGATCCTGGCGCTCACCGAGCCGCGACCGCCGCGGGCGCTAAAATCCGACCGACCCGGTAGGGATTAGTTGCGATGGACACACACACAGTCTGCAAGAGCGAGGACCTGGCCGAGGGCGCGATGCGCCTGGTCGAGGTTGACGGCGTCAAGATCGGCGTCTTCAATGCGGGCGGCGAGCTGTTCGCGATCGAGGATCGCTGCTCCCACGACGACGGTCCGCTCGCCGAGGGGGAGTTCGATCCCGCTACCTGTACGGTTGAGTGCCCACGTCACGGATCGGTGTTCGACCTGCGCAGCGGACGCCCCAAGAGCCTGCCGGCGTACACCCCGGTCGAGACCTACGAGGTGCGGGTCGAGGACGGCGAGATCAAACTGGAGGTCGACTAGATGAACCCACCCGAGACAGCAGCCGCACCGGAAGTCACGCTTGACCCGAAGCTCGCCGAGCGCGAGGCGATCAAGGACATCAACGCCGACTACAAGGAGAAGTTCGGCTTCAACGATCCCGAGACCGGCTACGTGTACAAGGCCCCGAAGGGCCTCTCGAGGCAAGCTCGTCGAGGACATCTCCGAGTACAAGGACGAGCCTGAGTGGATGCGCGAGTTCCGGCTCAAGGCGCTCGACCACTTCCTCGCGCGCCCCGTACCCCAGTGGGGCGCCGACCTGAACCAGATCGACTTCGACGACATCCACTACTTCGTGCGCGCCTCCGAGCGGGCCGAGCACAGCTGGGACGACGTCCCCGACGACATCAAGAACACCTTCGACAAGCTCGGCATCCCGGAGGCCGAGCGCAACTTCCTCGCCGGCGTCGGCGCCCAGTACGAATCCGAGGTCGTCTACCACCAGGTCCGCGAGGACCTCGAGAAGCAGGGCGTGGTCTTCCTCGACATGGACACCGGCCTGCGCGAGTACGAGGACGTCGTCCGCGAGCACTTCGCCTCGGTGATCCCGGCCAACGACAACATGCTCGCCGCGCTCAACTCGGCCGTCTGGTCGGGGGGCTCGTTCGTCTACGTCCCCAAGGGGGTCAAGGTCGAGATGCCGTTGCAGGCCTACTTCCGGATCAACACCGAGAACATGGGCCAGTTCGAGCGGACCCTGATCATCGCCGACGAGGACTCCGACGTGCACTACATCGAGGGCTGCACGGCGCCGGTCTACTCGACCGACTCGCTGCACTCGGCGGTGGTCGAGCTGATCGCCCGCCCCGGCGCGCGGATCCGCTACACGACGGTCCAGAACTGGTCGCAGAACGTCTTCAACCTGGTCACCAAGCGGGCGACCGCCGCGGAGCGGGCGACGGTCGAGTGGGTCGACTGCAACCTCGGCTCGAAGGTGACGATGAAGTACCCCTCGATCTACCTGCTCGGCGAGGAGGCGCACGGCGAGATCCTCTCGATCGCCTTCGCCGGCAAGGGCCAGCATCAGGACGCGGGCGGCAAGATCATCCACGCGGCGCCGAAGACGACCAGCTCGGTCTTCGCGAAGTCGATCTCCAAGGACGGCGGTCGCAGCACCTACCGCGGCCTGCTCGAGGTCGCCAAGGGCGCCACCGGGGTCCGCTCGAAGGTGGTCTGCGACGCGCTGCTGCTCGACGCGGAGTCGCGCTCCGACACCTACCCGACGATCCGGATCGACGAGAACGACGCCAACGTCGGCCACGAGGCCTCGGTCTCGAAGATCGGCGAGGAGCAGCTGTTCTACCTGCAGTCGCACGGCCTCGACGAGGAGGAGGCCTCGAAGATGATCGTCAACGGCTTCATCGAGCCGGTCGTCAAGGAGCTGCCGATGGAGTACGCGGTCGAGCTCAACCGCTTGATCGAGTTGCAGATGGAAGGCAGCATTGGTTGAGGCGCCCGACTGGCTGCGCGAGCGTCGCTCGCGCGCGCTCGAGGCTGCCCGCGAGCTCTCGCTGCCCGGACCGAAGGTCAAGGGCTGGGAGTTCACCGACCTGAGCGGCCTCGACCTCGCGGCGTATGAGCCGATGTCGCCCGCCGAGGGAGTGGACGGCGCCGCCCCGGGAGCGCTCGCCGTGCCCGAGGGCGCCGAGGGCCTGACCCAGATCGACGGCTCCGTGATCGGCGACGCCGTCGGCGAGATCAGCGGCAACGGCAAGCCGGACGGGCCGATCGTCGTCCCCCTGGATGCTGCCGCAGCGAGGTTCCCCGAGCTTCTCGGCGAGAAGCTGGGAACGATCGTCTCCGGCGCCGACGATCCGTTCGTGACGATCAACGAGGCCGGCTGGAGCGGCGGCGCCCTGGTCTACGTCCCCCGGAACACCAGGGCGGAAAAGCCGATCTCCCTGACGGCGATCCAGCGGGCGAGCGGCCACAGCCTCAACTGGCGCACGTTGATCGTGCTCGAGGAGGGGGCCGAGGCCGAGGTCTGGGAGCGCTATCTGTCGGCCGATGCGGGCACCGACGCGCTCTTCAACGGCGTCACCGAACTGATCGTCGGAGCCGGCGCCAACCTCCGATACGTCTGCGGCCAGGCGCTCTCCCCCTCCTCCTGGGCGTTCGCGACCCAGCGGGCCGAGGTCGAGCGCGACGGCAACCTCGAGTGGGTCGCCCTCGGGTTCGGGTCGGCGAACGGGAAGATCAGGATGGAGACCAAGCTCGCCGGCCGCGGCGCCGGAGCCAAGGTGACCGGCGCCTACATCGGCAACGGCCGCCAGCACCTCGACTACGACACCACGCAGGAGCACGCGGCCGAGGACACGACATCCGATCTCGCCTTCCGCGGGGTTCTCGACGATCGCGCCACCTCGGTCTGGCGCGGGATGATCTTCGTCGACCCCGGGGCCCAGCGGACCGACGCCTTTCAGGACTGCCGCAACCTGCTGCTCTCGCGGAAGGCTCACGCCGACGCGATCCCGGGCCTCGAGATCCGCGCCGACGATGTCGCCTGTACCCACGCCGCTGCGGTCGCTCAGATCGACCCCGACCAGCTCTTCTACCTGACCTCTCGCGGACTGAGTCGCGAGACCGCCGGCGAGTTGATCGTCGGCGGCTTCCTCGCCGAGCTGGTCGAGCGCGTGCCCGCAGGCCCGCTCGCTGATGCGCTCGCCGCCGCCCTCGAGCAACGGCTCGGCGAGCTGCTCGGCACCGGCTGAGCCGCACCGGGCGAGTGAACCCTTCGGGGGGCCAGGAGCCACTCAACGGTTCACGCCCCGGCGGGGACGGTCCGCCGGCCGGCTAAGCCCGGCCTGGGGCCGCTCTAACCTTCGGCCCATGTGGGAGATCATCGGCCCACCGCTGCGAGCGGCCGCATTCGTCATCTTCCTCACCGGCCTGCTGCTGCTGTTGCTCGACCCGCCCTCGTTCGCCGGGCTCGGCGGCCTGCTGACGCTCCTCGCCGGCGCCCTTCTGATCGTGCTGGTCGCCGGCTGGCTGACCGTGACGCTGGCCGGCGAGGAGATGCCGGAGCCGGAGTTCCGGCGGCTGGTCGATCGCAGTGAAGCGCTGGCCACGCTGCCCGTCCCGGATCAGCCGCCGAGCGAGTTCGACGAGCTCGTGATCAGCGCGCTCGACGACCTGCCGGAGCAATTCCAGGAGCTGCTCGAGAGCACGCCCGTGGTCGTCTCGGGCCTTGGCCACGAGCACCGCGCCTACGGGCACTACATCGGCGACACGGTCGCCCGCGACGGCTATCCGGATCGGATCGTGATCTACCAGGACACCCTGGAGCGCGACTTCGGCCACGACCCCGATCTGCTGCGGGCGCAGGTCGAGCGCACGGTCCGCCACGAGCTCGCCCATCACCTCGGCTGGGACGAGGGCGGCGTGCGCGGCCTCGGCCTCTAGCGATGCCGCGGGCCGGGAGAAATCGAATTCGGGACCCCGGCCGGGCGATGGCTGATCGCGCTGACCGTGCTCGGCTCCGGCATCGCGTTCCTCGAGGCGACGGTCGTCAACGTGGCGCTGCCGGCTATCGGCGCGGACCTGGGCGCCGACGTCGCCGGGCTGCAGTGGACCCTGAACGGCTACCTGCTGACGCTTGCTTCGCTGATCCTGATCGGCGGCTCGCTCGGCGACCGCTTCGGCCGGCGGCGGGTCTTCGTGATCGGCGTCGTCTGGTTCACCGGCGCCTCGCTGCTCTGCGCGCTGGCGCCGACGATCGAATGGCTGGTCGCCGCCCGGATCTTCCAGGGGGTCGGCGGAGCGCTCCTCACCCCGGGGAGCCTGGCGATCATCGAATCCGGCTTCCGCCGCGGCGATCGGGCGCGGGCGATCGGAGCGTGGTCGGCGCTGGGCGGGATCGCCGGTGCGATCGGACCGTTGCTCGGCGGCTATCTCGTCGACGCCGTCGACTGGCGCGCGATCTTCTTCATCAATCTGCCGCTCGGCGCGCTGATCGTCTGGGCCGCCCCGCGGCACATTCCCGAGAGCCGCGACGAGTCGGCTACCGGGCGCCTCGATCTGCGTGGTTCGCTGCTGGCGGCGCTGGCGCTGGGCGGAATCACCTTCGCGCTGATCCAGGCAGCCGAGCGGGGCGAGATGTCCGGTGGCGTCGCGATCGCGTTGATCTTTGGGCTCAGCGCGGGCGCCGCCTTCTTTGCGACCGAGCGTCGCGCCGAGCAGCCGATGCTGCCGCTGTCGATCTTCCGATCGCGGCAGTTCTCGGCCGCGAACGCCGTCACCTTCGCCGTCTACGCGGCGCTCGGAGGGGTCTTCTTCCTGCTCGTGATCGTGCTCCAGGTGGTGCTCGGCTACTCGGCCATCGAGGCCGGGGCGGCCGCCCTGCCGGTCACGGTCCTGCTGCTGCTGCTCTCGGCGCGAGCCGGCGCGCTCGCGCAGCGGATCGGCCCGAAGCTGCCGCTGACCGTGGGCTCGCTGCTGATCGCGGTCGGGATGCTGATGATGGGCGGGATCGAGGCCGGCGACAGCTACCTGGGCACGGTGCTCCCGGCCGTCGTCGTCTACGGGCTCGGGCTCGCGCTGGTCGTCGCCCCGATCACCGCCACCGTGCTCGCCGCCGCCGATGAGCGCCAGGCAGGCGTCGCCTCGGGCGTCAACAACGCGGTCGCGCGGACCGGCCAGCTCGGGGCGGTCGCGGCGCTGCCGCTGATCGTCGGGCTGAGCGGCACCGACTTCCAGGATCCCGTCGCCCTGCAGGCCGGCTTCGACGCCGCGATGGTGGTCACGGCCGGGCTCGCGGTCGCCGGCGCCGCGCTCTCATTCCTGTTCATCTCCAACGACGTCTTCGAGGAGGCGACGGAGAGGGCGGGGCACTGCCCCGGCAACCTCGACGTCGACTACAGCTGCGGGGTCGACGGGCCACCGCTGCGGGCGGCCGAGGAGCGCTCGGCGGTCGGGTAGGGTTGCGGCGTGGCCGGCAATCTTCAGCTCGGGCTCAACACCGGCTACTGGGCCGGCGGGCCGCCCGCCGGGATCGAGGAGATGATCGCTGAGGCGGAGCGACTCGGCTTCGACTCGATGTGGACCTCCGAGGCCTACGGGTCCGACTGCATCGCGCCGCTGGCCTGGTGGGGCTCGGAGACGAAGACGATGCGGCTCGGGACGGCGATCATGCAGATGTCGGCCCGCCAGCCGGCGGCGGCGGCGATGGCGGCGATGACGATCGACCACCTCTCCGGCGGCCGCTTCATCCTCGGGATCGGCGTCTCCGGACCGCAGGTAGTCGAGGGCTGGTACGGGATGCCGTTCGCGAAGCCGCTGGCGCGGACCCGCGAGTACATCGCGATCATGCGCGACATCTGGGCCCGCGAGGCTCCGGTGACCAACGACGGCCCCCACTATCCGCTGCCGATGGCCGACGGCACCGGGCTCGGCAAGCCGCTGAAGGCCTCGATCCACCCGCTGCGCGAGGAGATCCCGATCTTCCTCGGCTGTGAGGGCCCGAAGAACATCGCGCTCTGCGCGGAGGTCTGCGACGGCTGGATGTCGATGCTGTTCTCGCCCAGCCACCAGGACATCTACCTGCCCTCGCTCGAGGAGGGCTGGGCGCGCGAGGGCGCGCGGCGCAGCGCCGAGGACTTCGAGGTCGCCTGCATGGTGCCGATGATCGTCGCCGACGACGTGCAGCAGTGCGCCGACGCGCTGCGGCCCTTCTACGCCCTCTACTTCGGTGGGATGGGCGCCAAGGGGAAGAACTTCCACGCCAACGTCCCGATCCGGATGGGCTACGAGAAGGAGGTCCTCGAGATCCAGGATCTCTACCTCGACGGCAAGAAGGACGAGGCGGCCGCCAAGATCCCGTTCGAGCTGATCGACGCGATGTCGTTGATCGGCCCGCGGGAGAAGATCGCCGACGATCTCGCCAAGTGGCGCGAGTCGGTGGTCACGACGCTGCTGATCCAGGGTGACGCCGAGTTGCTCCGCACCGCCGCGGAGCTGGTGCTCGAGGGTTAGGCGAGCCCGCCGCTCAGCCGGGGCTGATCGCCAGCACCAGCTTTCCCCGGGCTCGCCGAGCGTCGAGATCGGCGAGCGCCTGCGGCGCCGATTCGAGCGGGTAGCTCTGGCCGACGATCGGGGCGACGTGCCCGTCGGCGACCATCTGCGCGAGCGCCGCGTGCGTGGCGGCCGGCAGGGCCGGATCGACCGGCAAGAAGCCACCCCAGTTGACCCCGACGACGTCGATGTTGCGCAGCAGGATCCGGTTTGCCGCCAGCGAGGGAATCGATCCCTCGGCGAAGCCGATCACCAACAGCCGCCCCTCCGGCGCCAGACAGCGCGGTGAGGACTCGAGTCGCTCGCCGCCGACCGGATCGAAGATCGCGTCGGCTCCACGGCCCGCGGTCGCCTGGCGCGTCGCCGCGACCCAGTCGCCGCCCGAGTCGATCACCTCGTCGGCGCCGGCCTCACGGGCGACGGCCGCCTTCTGGTCATCGCTGACCACGGCCAGCACCCGGGCGCCGAGGCCCTTGCCCACCTGGACCGCAGCGGTCCCGACGCCCCCGGCTGCGCCGTGCACCAGCAGCGTCTCGCCCGCGCGCAGACGCCCGCGACGGGCAAGCGCGAAATGGGCGGTGTGGTAGTTCATCACGAAGCCGGCCGCCTGCTCGAAGTCGAGCCCCTCGGGGATCGGGAAGCACATCGCCAGCGGCGCCCGGACGACCTCGGCGAAGGTGCCGAGCATCGTCAGCGCCATCACCCGCTCACCCGGGGAGAATCCCGACCCCTCGGGTGCCTGCCGGACGACGCCGGCGCACTCGACCCCGGGGGTGAACGGCAGCTCCGGCTTGAGCTGGTACTCGCCCCGGGTCAGCAGCAGGTCCGGGAACGAGACCCCGGCCGCGCGGACATCGATCAGCAGGTGGCCGGGCTCCGGCTCGGGCTCCGGCAGCTCGGCCGGCTCGAGCTGCTCGGGGCCGTCGGTGCGGTTGAGGACCAGGGCGCGCATCGGCCAACCGTATCGGCGCCGGATCGCGGCGGCAGTCAGCCGAGCCGGCCGCGGGGCCGGAGGGCGATCAGGACGAGCGAGATCCCGACCGCCACCAGGACGATCGAGGCGCCGGCGGCGACGTCCAGGTGCCAGGAGACGAGCAGGCCGAGCGGGCCGCTGGCCGCAGCGATCGCGGCCGAGACCGCGATCATCGCCGGCAGCCGCCGGGTGACCATCGCCGCGGCCGCCGGCGGCGCGATCAACAGGCCGAGCACCAGCAGCGCCCCGACCACGCGAAAGCCGATCACCACGGCGAACGCGAGCAGAACCATCGTCGCGAGCTCGATCCGATCGACGCGCAGCCCGGCGGCGGCAGCCCGGCGGCGGTCGAAGGTAACGAGGACGATCGGCCGGTAGAGCAGTGCGAAGGCGGCAAGCACGCCGGCGGCCAGGGCCGCGGTCAGCGGCAGCTCGGCGGCGTCGACGCTGAGCACGTCCCCGAACAGGAAGGCGGTGAGATCGACCGCGAAGTTGCTGACCCGGGAGATCAGGACGACGCCGAGCGCGAGCATGAAGACGAACATCACCGCGGCGGCGGTGTCGTCCTTGAGCCCGCTGCGACGCAGGATCAGGGCGGTGCCGGCCGCGGTGACCAGCCCCCCGGCCAGCCCTCCCGCGAGCACCGCGACCTGTGAGGGGTCCGCCTCGGCGCTGGTCAGCAGGACCGCGATCGCGACGCCCGGCAGCACGCCGTGAGCGAAGGAGTCGGCCAGCAGCGCCATGCCCCGGACCACGACCAGGACCCCGACCGCGCCGCAGAGCAGGCCGATGATGATCGCCGCGGTGGCGCCGGTGCGGATGAACTCCGACTCGAACGGCTCGCCGATCGGGCCGAGCAGCGCGAGGATCTGCGGCGCCGCCGACAAGGTCAGGCCGCCCCCGGGTGCTGATGCGAGGTGTCGACGAGGTCCTCGCCGTCGAGTCGCGCGACGTGGCCGCTGAAGGTCCGGCGGAGCACCTCCTCGGTGCAGACCTGCGCGGCCGGCCCGTAGGCGATCACCCGGCGGTTGATCGCGATCACGAGGTCGTAGTCGTGAGCGGCCGACTCGAGATCGTGGGTCGCGACCATCACCGTCCGCCCCTCGTCGCGCCAGCGGGCGATCAGGCTCCCGATCGCCGCGGCGGTCGGTCGGTCGACCCCGGTCAGCGGCTCGTCGAGCAGGATCAGGCCCGCGTCCTGGGCCATGACCTGCGCGATCAACGCCCTCTGGCGCTGCCCGCCCGAGAGCGCGCTGAGCCGCCGACCGGCGAGATCGGCGATGCCCAGCTCCGAGATCGCCGCCGCCACCCGGCGCCGGTCCTCGCGATCGAGACGGCGGAGCCAGCGCCCGCGCCCCCAGCGACCCATCCGGACCACGTCCTCGACGGTCAGCGGGAAGGCGGGCTCGACGTCGAGCTGCTGCGGCAGCCAGGCGACGCCGCGGTCGCCGACGCCGACCGATCCGGCGCTCGGCCGCAGCAGGCCGACGGCGGCGGCGAACAGGGAGCTCTTGCCGGCGCCGTTCGGGCCGAGCACCGCCACCGACGCTCCGTACGGAACCTCGAGATCGATCTCCTCGAGGGCGACGACGCCGCCGTAGGACGCGGACAGGCTGTGCATGCAGAGCGCCTGGCCCGCATGCGCGGCGGCCGGCTCGACGGCGACGTCCTCGAGCTCGTCGCTCATCGGCCCCCCAGAGCGGCGACGATCCTCGCGGTCGAGGCCTCCATCATCTCCACGTATCCGCCCGAGCCGTCGCCGAGCGACTCGAGCAGCAGGTCATCGACGACCTCGACGCCCGCCTCCTCCGCGACCCGCCGCAGCACCTCGGGATCGTCGCCCTGCTGGGCGAACACGGCTGGCACCGCCTCGGCCCTGATCCGATCGATCAGCTCCGCGAGCTCGCCGGCGCTCGCCTCAGCCTCCGGCGACAGCCCGAACGGCGCCCCGGTGAGCTCGAACCCGTAGCGGTCGGCGAAGTAGCCCATCAGGTCGTGCGAGGTGACCAGCTCGCGGGAGGCCGGCGGGATCGTCGCGACCATCCTCGCCAGCTCACGATCGAGCTCGCCGAGCCGCTCGCGGTAGCGGCGGGCACGCCTCCGGTACTCCTCCGCGCCGGCGGGGTCGATCTCTGCGAGCGTCGCCGCAAGGTCCGGGAGCGCGGCCGCGATCAGGGTCGGGTCGAGCCAGACGTGCGGATCCTCGCCACCGGTGCCGACGTGGTCGGCGAAGGCGTACCGGCGCGCCGCCAGGTCGATCGGCAGTCCCTCCTCGAGAGCGGGCGAGAAGTAGACGACGAGGTCGCTGTCGGCGAGCTCCTGCTGCTCGCGGGCGCTGAGCGCGTAGCTGTGCGGGCTGGCGCCGTCGGGAACGATCTGCGTGACGTCGGCCGCGTCGCCGGCGACCTGGCGAACGATGTCGGCGGCGATCGAGGTCGTCGCGACGATCTCAGGCCGCTCCGCCGAGGCCGAGCCCTGCTCGCCGCAGCCGGCCGTCAGCGCCGCCGCGAGGACGGCGAGAACGACGATCGCAGCTGTGCGCAAAGGGCCTGTTCACTCGAGCCGGCGTCCGTCGCGATCAGGCGCGGCGTCGCCTGACCAGATTCTAGCGGGATGTGAGAAGGATTATCATTATCGCTCGCCGGTAGCATCTGCAGCGTGGCGAAGCGACAGCAGGATCGAGACCTCGCCCGGGAGGAAGGCCCCGGCGCGCAGTGGGCGCGACGGGCCCGCGCCGAGCTCGCCGCGCGCGGGTACCGTGCCGGCGAGGCGCGGACCGCGGTGATCGACCTGCTCGGCGCCGAGGGCGGCTGTTTGGAGGCCGAGGACGTCGCCGGCCGGCTGCGCAAACGGGGCAGGGCCGTCGGTACCGCCAGCGTCTACAGGGCCCTGGCGCTGCTCTCCGATCTCGGCCTGCTGCACAAGGTCGCGGTCTCCGACGGCGCCGCCCGCTTCGAGCTGGTGCTGCCCAGCGGCGAGCACCACCATCACATCGTCTGCGACGCCTGCGGCAGGACCGTGGCGTTCTCCGACCAGGCCCTCGAGCGGGCGGTGCACGCAGTCAGCGACCAGACCTCCTTTCAGGTCGAGGCGCACGACGTCACGCTGCACGGGATCTGCGAGAGCTGCCAGAAGCGCTGAGGCCGTTTTCACGGGTGTGGCGCCGCCTACGATCAACTCGATGGGGCTCCGGCGAAAGAGGCGGCTGCGACTCGCATCCGCGTCGCTGCTCGGGCTGCTGGCGCTCGCCGGCTGCTCGGACGAGCGCAGCTTCGACGCGGAGACGCTCGTCGCCGAGCTCAACGACGCGGGTGCCGGCCTGGTCCTCGGCAAGGCGCTGCCGAGCACGGAGGAGAGCGTCGAGGTCAGGGTCGTGGACTTCGCCGCCGGTGGCGGCGGCGGTTCCGCGGGCGCGGTCGTGGTCCTCGACGACGCCGATGCCGCTCAGGCGGAGTTCGTCCGCTGCGAAGGGGCGCCCGCGTTCGTCTGCTTCCGGGCCGCTAACACGGTCCTGCGCTTCAGCGAGCTGGACCCGGCGGGACAGCAGCGGATGACGAGCGCGGTGCTCGCGATCGAGAACGATCCGGACGGCTGACGCCGGCCACGGCCGCGGTCAGTTCCCCGGATCCGGCCCGGACTCGCCGGCGACGCGCTCACCCTCCTCCTCCCCCTCCTCCTCGAGCCGCCGCACCCGGATCGAGCTGACCACGAGCGCAACCACGACCGCCACCACCGGCGCGGCGTAGAGCACCCACAGCGCCCAGTGGCCGGAGTGGGCCAGCGGCAGAACGACGCCGGGCTCAGGCATTGGCCTGGCTCAGCAGGTAGAGGCCGAGGGTGCTGAAGATCAGCATCACGGCGAGCATCCAAAGCTGCGACCACCACGCATCGCGGGTGCCGCCGAACGTCGCCAGGGCGCGATCGTGCCCGAGCGCCAGCGCCATCGCGTGACCGACGACGATCGACGCGAACTGGACCCACTGGATCGTCGTCGCCCCGATCAACGTGTAGTCGATCGCGGAGTTCGCGGTGCCGAAGATGTTTGCGCCGTCGCCGAGCGGGTCGGAGAGCAGGTAGGTGAACTGCGCCTGCTCCTGAAAAGCGACGAGGCTGAAGTAGTGCGCGACCAGGTAGGCGAGCGCGATCGGGATGAACGCGTGCGCGAACAGCCGGCCCAGCTCACGGGAGCTGCGCCTCGTGCCAACGATCCGCATCCCCTCGATCCCCGCCCAGAAGATCCCGGCGACGACGAGCAACGACCCGGCGAAGAAGAGCGAGTTGGTGAGCCGCAGGGCCGTGATCGGCGACATCCCACCGTCGGTGAAGCTCTCGAAGGTGCTCGTGATCGCATCGCTGAGCGCGCCCTCCTGGGCCCCGTCGAAGCTGGTGCCACCGATTGCGATCAGGACGACGGCGAGCGAGCCGGGCACAATCGCCCAGCCGGTCGTGCGCTCGAACACGCGCCGGCGCCCGAGGCGACCGTCGCGGACCTCGAGCGGGGAGATCGTCGCGAACATGCCGAAGTAGACCGAGAAGGTCTCGCCGCGCTCGTGCCACCGGTCGACGCCGTAGAGAGCCATGCCGACGAAGGTGACGACCGAGTAGATGATCGCCGCGACGGCGACGTCCTGCGGGGAGACGCCCGCTGCCGCGAAGCCGCTCTGCCCCCAGACCAGCTCAAACCAGAGAAACGCAACCAGCCCGACGGCGGCGGGCCAGCGGCCGAGCCCCTCCGGGTACGACAGCGGGGCGGGAGCGCGCTGACCGGCGACCAGCGAGAACAGAGCCGAAACCCCGCGGCCGATCGCGCGCCACGGGCTGAGCGCGTCGAACACGCGCCCGAAGAGGACGCTGAGCAGGACGAGCCCGAGCCAGAAGGTGACGAAGACGAAGGTGACGGAGAAGTTCCGATCGGGCGCCTCGGTGCCGTTCAACCCGGAATAGACCACGAGCAAGAGGAGCCCGACCGAGAGCAGGCCGAGGAGGGCCCGGGTGAGTGGGTGCAGCAGCACCGCCGAGAACCGCGGCGCGATCGGCCGCCAGGTGTCTCCCTCGAGCTTCGGCTGCTGCCAGAGCAGCACCAGGCCGGCGAAGGAGCCGATCAGCAGCAGCGTCGCCCCCCACGCCAGCAGCCAGTCCGGCAGCGGTAGATCTCCGCGACCGATCAGGCCGTGAGCCTCGGCGTAGCCGGGAAAGGCCGCCCCGGTCGCCAGCACCGCCAGAAAGGCGGCGACGGCGACCGGAAAGCCGACCCGGAACATGCGGCCGAGGCCGGCGTTCACGGCTTGACCGTCAGCTGCGCGATCTGAACCGCAGTCTGCTCGAGCTCGACCTCGAACACGCCCTCGATCCCGGCGTCGAAGCTGATCTTGACCTCGCCACCGGCCTCGACCTCCTTGCTGATGTCATAGCCGTGAACGTGGACCTCTTCGGCGACATCGGAGACGACCTCGATCCTGACCTCGTCCCCCTTGCCGTAGCTGAGATCGCTGACGCCGCCCTTCGGCTGGCCGTCGACGACCGTGATCCGGGTGAACTCGGGCTTCGCCGGCTTGCTCGGCTTCTCGGGCTTTGCCGAGCCGCCGGGGCCCCCGGTCTCCGCCGTGGTCGCGGGCTCCGCGACCGTCGTGCTGCCGTCGCCACCGTCGTCGCCACCGGCGAAGACGATCAACAGGACGACGACCGCGGCGATCGACCCGAGCGCGACGAGCACTCTTGCTGCATTCGATTGCATCTACTGAAACTCCTTGATTCGGGCCGCCGGCGCTCAGCCGAGGCCGGCGACGGACTATCGGCAGGCCGCTGCCGGCGGCGGCGGGCGCCGAGCGAGTCCGAATGCGAGCGGGGAGATCGCCGGGCCCCGGAGCTCCGACGCGGGTGGGCGGGGAGCCACGGGCGGGCGCCCGCCGAGCCTCGAGGCGGGCCCGACCAGGTGCAGGAGCAACTCCGAGGTCCGCTCGAGTCCCAGGATCAGGGCGGCGACGCAGCTGCCGAGGACGAGCGCCAGCGGCGGCAGCGCCCAGGCCGCCGCAAGCGCGGCACCGAGGCCCGCGAGCCCGCCGCCGAGCAGCGCGGCCTCGACCAGCTCCTGGAAGACGAAGATGCCGATCAGCGCGGCCGCGAGCGAGAGCGGCGCCCGGCTCGGCTGGCGTGGGTCACCCCGGCGCGCAAGCAGCGGGGCGATGATCGCCGCGACGGCGGCGGACGCCGTCAGCGCGGCGACCAACGGCACCGCCAGCTCGAGGTAGCCGTGCGAGGCCCGCAGCCCGCCGCCGGAGATCGCAAAGGCACCCTCATGAAGCAGTAGCGCCGCCGGCGGCAGTGTCGCGAGCAGGCGTAGGCGCAGCGCACTCATCGCTGCTGCTCCGACTCAACGGCGCCCGTGGCATCGCCCTCGGTCGGGGCGCTGCGCTCGATCGCGCCCGGCTGATCGATCGACGGCTCGTCGATGTTGCCGGCACCGCCGAGGAAGACGAACAGGATCACCGCCGCGACCCCGATCACGAGGCCGAGGGCAATCCCGATGGTCCGGTCGCGCCAGCTCATCCCAACCAGGCTAGACGACGGCTCGCTCAACCTCCGGCGGAGGAGGCGACTGGGCGTTGCTTTGGCGTGGGGCCAGGCTGCGCGCCGCTTGGCTCAGCAAACGCCGTCCAGGAGCCTCCAATTGGCCCTGAAGGCGTCCTCCGCGGCCTCGACCGCAAGATCCGCAGCGCGCTGATCGAGCACGGAGTCGAGCAGCGCCCGCCCCTCGGCTGCGTGTTCGAGATCACGACCGCGGTGAACCGTGAAGTAGTCGGTGCCGGCGCCGTTTTCGACCCCGTAGTGGGCGGCCAGGCCCTCGAGCTTGGTGCGGGAGATCTCAGGCTGGCCGCTCTCGATCGCGTAGAGGCGCGCAAGCGCGCGCACGGCGCCGTCGTTACGGGTCCAGGCCGCGACGCAGTCGCTCGTCTCAGGCGTTGGATCGGCATCGAAGCGACCGGCCACCGCCTCGACGAAGCCGTCCCAGAGGGCGACGTGCTCAGACTCCTCGCGGGCGTGGCCGACGAGGCCGGGCTCGTCAGGGAGCTCGCGCGCCACGTAGGCCGAGAGCTCGGCGATCGCCTCGACCGCGTGTCGGTACTGACCCGAGTAATCGGCCAGCTCCTCGGCGCTGAGCTCGCCCGCCGACCAGCGCTGGTAGAAGGGGTGCTCGAGCACGTTCCAGCGGTCGCGGGCTGCTTCGATTCGATCCCAGACGGTGTTCTGCACGGTTCCTGCTCCTCGGTCTGACATGGCGGGCGGTGAGCATAGCGCCGCCGGCAGCCGGCCGGGAGCCGCGAGCCGCTCCCCTACGATGCGCGCCCGTGCGACCGAATCGCTCCGACATCCCGTTGCCGCCGTTTCCACCGGACGCGACCTGGATCGGGGACGCGCCGGCGGCCGTCGAGCGCCTGACGGCCGGCGGGCCGCTGCTCGTCCATTTCTTCGAGGCCGGCGAGCTGAGTAGCGTCAGGAGCCTCGAGCTCGTCGATGGCTGGGCGCGCCACTACGCGGCCGCGGGCCTGACCACGGTCGGCGTTCACAGCCCGCGCTCCGATCTCGCGCGCACCCCCGCGGCGCTCGCCGCCGCGCTCGGTCGGCTCGGGGTCAGCTTTCCGGTCTGCAACGACAGCGACTACCGCGTCTGGCACGCCTACGGCTGCCGCGGCTGGCCCTCGCTGTTCCTCTGGGCACAGGGCGGCAGGCTCACCTGGTTCCATCTCGGGATCGCCGACCTCGCGGGCAGCGAGCGGGCGATCCGCGAGCAGCTGCTTGCCGCTGAGGGCGACCGCGATCTCCCCGGAGCGCTCGCCGGAGAGCCGAGCGGCAGGCGGAAGCTGGTCAAACCGAGCGACGAGGTGTTCCCGGGCGGCGCGCACGACCGGCCCTGGTCGCCCGCACCGGGCGAGCCGCTGCAGGTCGAGTACGCCGGCGCCGGCGCCTGGGCGGCGATGGACGGCGCCGGCACCGTCACCGTCTCGATCGACGCCGGGTCGACGGAGACCGAGCTCGAGGTCGATGCGCCGGGCCTGTACGAGCTCTCCGAGCACGGGCGCCACGGGATGCACGAGGTCCGGCTCGATTTCGACGGATCGATACGCGTCTGGTCGGTCGCCTTCGCAGCCGGGCCGGCCTGAGCTGAATCGGGAGGGCCTCAGCCGCGGGCGGCGAGCTCGGTGCGGATCTCCTTCGGGAGCATGAACCGCACATCCTCGTCGACCGTCCGCAGCTCGCGTACCTCGTCCGCGCCGCGCCCGCGGAAGAACTCGACCAGCGCCGTGACCAGCTCCTCGGGGGCGCTCGCGCCGGAGGTGATGCCGACCGTCTCGACCCCGTCGAGCCACTCCTCCTGCACCTGGTCGGCGTTGTCGATCAGGTGCGAGGCGGTGCCGAGCTCGCGGGTCACGTCGACGAGCCGGTTCGAGTTCGAGGAGTTCTTCGAGCCGATCACGAGCACCAGGTCGCACTCACGCGCCAGCTGCTTGACCGCGAGCTGGCGATTGGTCGTCGCGTAACAGATGTCGTCCGACTTCGGCGAGGTGATGTTCGGGAACTTCTCCCGCAGCGCGGCGATGATTCCGGCGGTCTCGTCGACCGACAGCGTCGTCTGCGTGATGAACGCGGTCCTGTCCGGATCGGGCACCTCGAGGTCGGCGACGTCCTGCTCGGTCTCGACCAGCACGATCGAGTCCGGCGCCTCGCCCGTCGTGCCCTCGACCTCCTCGTGGCCGTCGTGGCCGATGAGGATGATCGTGTAGCCCTCGGCCGCGAACTTGCGCGCCTCGACATGCACCTTGGTCACCAGCGGGCAGGTCGCGTCGATCGTGTGCAGACGCCGCTTGGCGGCGTTCTCATGCACCGAGGGCGCGACGCCGTGAGCGCTGAAGACGACGTGGGCGCCCTCCGGCACCTCCGACTCCTCCTCGACGAAGATCGCCCCGCGCTCGGCGAGCTCGCTGACCACGTGCTTGTTGTGAACGATCTCCTTGCGCACGTAGACCGGCGGGCCGTAGATGTCGAGCGCGTGCTCGACCGCCTGCACGGCGCGGTCGACCCCCGCGCAGTAACCGCGCGGCGCGGCGAGCAGCACCCGGCTGGGCGCGGATCTGGTGGCGGCGGGCATCGCAACAGAGGTTAGCGGTGCTCGCACCGCTGCCCGGCACCGGGTCGCTGGCCCTACGGGCGATCCGCGTAGGGCGTCTTCGGGTCCTCGTAGCGGACCGTGGTGTCGGCGAACAGGTCCTGCCAGCCGCGTCGCTCATCCTGGATCAGGATCCACAGATATCCGATACCGAAGGGGATCAACGCCGCGAGCAGGCCGAGCAGTCGCCGGGACGCCCGCCGAAAGCCGATCCGGCGCTCGCCGGCGGCCTCGAGGTGGATGTGGAGGAAGGCCATCCCGGGCGTCCGTCCGGCCAGCGCCCAGAAGGAGGCCAGGAGCGCTCCCGCAAGGACCCAGTAGAGGGCGGCAGCGATCACGGCCGCGGTCGGCGGAGAGGCCGTCGCCGGGGCCGAAGATGGCGGTCTTCACGGCGGCGATCACGGCCGAGATCAGCGCCAGGCTGCCGACCAGCAGAAGCAGGTCGACCGCCCCGGCCAGCGACCGGGTGGCGAGCCCGGCGTGTTCGGTCGGCTCGGTGCGGGGCGACCGCCGCACCAGGGCCCTGGCGATCCGCTCGAGGACGCGATCGAGCGGTCGGGTCAGGCGCCGGATCTGCAGGCCGATATCGCCGAGCAGGCCAAGGCCCTGCTGGGCGATCGCGGCCCGCACCTCGGGCGCCTCGGCGACCCGCTCGACCAGCATCTGCGCCTTGTCCGAGGCGAGGATCTCGGCCCAGATCCGGTCCGCAGCCTGGCTGTCGAGCGCCATCGTCACCGCGTCCTCGACGTCCGCGGTCCCGACCGCCCGCTCCAGGACCTCCAGCAGCCGGCCGTCCTCGGCGAGGCGGATCAGCGCCCGCTCGAATGCCGGGCTCTCGAAGGCGCCGACGATCGCCTCCTCCGACGCCGTGTTGAGCGCCTGGTCGACGCCGGTCACCCGCGCGACCCGCTGGGTCACGCCGACGCCGGTCTCGAGCAGCCGCGAGGCGATCGGCTCCTCGCCCGAAGGCGGCTCCGGGGGGCTCGGGGGCTCAGCCATCGGCGACGAGTCTAGTCCCGCGGGCGCTCAGCGGATCCGCGGGATCGCCTGCAAAGCAGCGCTGCCCACCGCCCCGAGGCTGTCCGCGCAGACCTTGTCGAGGGTGTCCTGCTCGGTATGCCAGTAGGGCCCCGGGCTCTGATCCGAGCCGTAGCTGAAGTCGATCAGATCGACCGCCGGGATTCCCGCCTCGACGAAGGGCAGATGATCATCGGCGATCGCCGAGGTCACGCCCCCGAACGGCTCGCCGCCCGCCGCCTCGGCGAAAAGCTCGTAGATCGCCTCGTCCGAGCGCTGCTCGCGCGGCAGCTGCAGGTCGCAGTCACCGACCATGTCGAAGAGCACCATCGCCCGGATCCGCTCGAGCGGCGGCGTCCCCTGAGCGGCCGCCGCCGCGTCGGCGACGTACTGACGGCTTCCCCGCGTTCCGTCCTCGGCGAACGATGCTTCGCCCCGCGCCTCCTCGGCGTCGAACAGGGCGATCGCGACCGAGGGGCCGGGCAGCGGCCGCGGCAGATCCCGCGCCAGCCCGAGCACGACCGCCACCCCGGAGGCCCCGTCGTTGGCACCGACGAAGTCCGGCCCGACGCCCGCCTTGGTGTCGTGGTGGGCGCCGACCACCACGTAGCCCGGGCCCCGCCCGGGGATCGTGCCGACGACGTTGCGGTGCGGCCGCTGGATGCGGACCCCCTCGACCCCGGCCCGGCGCAGCTCGGCGGCCAGCAGCCGGGTCTGGCGGCGATTCGCGGCCGAGCCGGCCGGGCGCGGCCCGAGCTCGACCTGGGCGCGGAGGTCGGCGAGCGCGCGCTCGGCATCGAAGCCGGCGCTCGCTGCCTCGCCGGCGGGCTCGGTCTCGCCGGCGCCGCACCCGGCGATCGCCAGGGCGGCGAGCGCAACCGGCACACCGCGGCCGATCCGGGCCCAACCGTCTCGCCGCCGGACGCTCACTAGCGGTACGTTAGGCATATGAGCAACGGTCACATGGAGCGGCTCTCGTCGATCGACGCGTCCTTTCTCAGCAACGAGACGAGCTCGAGCCACATGCACATCGGCGCGATCGTCGTCTGCGAGGGTCCGGCGCCGAGCTACGAGGACCTGCTCGATCACATCGAGGGCCGGCTTCACCTGGTCCCCCGCTATCGGCAGAAGCTCGCCGTGCCACCGGTCGAGACCGGCCGGCCGTTCTGGATCGACGATCCGCAGTTCAACCTCTCCTACCACGTGCGGCACTCGGCCCTGCCGGCGCCGGGCGGCGAGGACCAGCTGCGGAAGATGGCCGCGCGGGTCTTCTCGCAGCAGCTCGACCGGACCAAGCCGCTGTGGGAGCTGTGGCTGGTCGAGGGCCTGAAGCGGAAGCGCTTCGCCCTGATCTCCAAGACCCACCACTCGGTCGTCGACGGGGTCTCCGGGGTCGATATCGCGACGGTCCTGTTCGATGTCAAGCCGGTCCCCGAGCCGGCGACCGACGAGCGCGAGTGGCAACCCAGCCCCGAGCCGTCGCCGGCCGAGCTCGCCGCTCGGGGTGCCGAGGGCCTCGCAAGGACCCCGGTCGGCCTCGCCCGGCGGATCGAGGGCGCCGTCCGCCACCCGAGCTCGACCCTGAGCCGCGCGCGCGAGGCCGTCGGGGGGGTCGCCGAGGTCGCCTGGGCGCTCGCCAATCCCTCCCCCGAGGTGCCGCTCAACACGGAGATCGGCTCCCACCGCCGGTACGTCTGGGTGCGCGCCGACCTCGACGAGCTGAAGCGGATCAAGCGCGGCCTCGGCGGCACCGTCAACGACGTCGTGCTCGCGGTCGTCTCGGGCGCGCTGCGCCGCTGGCTTCACACCCGCGGAGTTCGCACAGAGGGGCTCGAGCTGCGGGCGCTGGTGCCGGTCTCGATTCGTGCCGAGGACGATCACAGCTCGCCCGGAAACCAGATCGCGGCGGTGCGCGGGCCGCTACCCGTCTACGTCGCCGATCCGGCCGAGCGCCTGCGGGTCGTCCGCGAGGAGATGGGCCAGGTCAAGAACTCGAGCCAGGCGGTCGGCGCCGAGGTGATCTCGCGGTTCAACGACTTCGCCCCGCCCACCCTGCTCGCTCAGGCCTCGCGGCTCAACTTCTCCACCCGGCTGTTCAACGTGATCGTCACCAACGTCCCGGGCCCGCAGATCCCGCTCTACGTGCTCGGGCGCGAGCTCCAGGACGTCTTCCCGGTCGCCTTCTTGCCCGAGAACCATGCGCTCGCGATCGCGATCATGTCCTACAACGGCGGGATCAACTTCGGGCTGCTCGCCGACTACGACACGATGGACGACGTCGGCCTGATCGGCGAGGGGATCGAGGCCGAGATCAGCGAGCTGGCCGAGGCCGCGAGGCAGACCGCGGGGGCGATCAGAACCGGCGACACTGTGCAGACCGAGAGCGGCGGCGGCCCGGCCTGATCGGTGGCCGAACGCCCTGCGAGCGAAGAGCGACATTGAGCGACGACACCACACCCAGCCCCGGCCCGTTCCGCTACCACCTGGAGTTGAGCCCGGCGCAGCTGAAGATCACCCATACCGCCCTGCACTCGCTGCTCGACGATTTCGGTCACGAGCAGTCCGACGTCCACAAGGTGATCCGCGAGGTCCTCGACAAGCTCCCGGACGAGCACGCGATGCGCGCGATCCGGCTCGAGACGGAGATCGAGCGCGAGCTCGAGGGGGGCGCCGGGCCGCCGGTGCTCGAGCAGGCTCCCGACGACGGGGACGACGACGGACCATCAGCCGCGTAGCGCGCTCGCTGACCCCGGGCGCCCCGGTACCGCAACCCGTTGAACGCCGCTTGAGACGCCGGCGCTAGCCTGCCGCGGTTCGGATGTCCGTCTCCGTCCAGATCGGCCTGCTGTTCGCGGTGGCCACGGCCTTCGCCTCGGTGGTCGGCTTCCTCTACAAGCACCGGGGCGCCGTCGCCTCCCCCGAGGTCGAGTGGCGAAGGCCGGTGAGCACCTCGCTCGGGCTGTTCCGCAGCCCCTGGTACGTGCTCGGCGTCGGTATCGCCCTGGTCGGCTGGGGCTTTCACGTGGCCGCTCTGGCCCTCGCCCCGATCTCGCTGGTCCAGTCGGTGATCGCCGGCGGACTGGTGCTGCTGACGGTGACCGCGGACCGCCTGTTCGCCCACAGCGTGACGCGCAGGGAGTGGATCGGCGTCGGGCTGGCCGCGGTCGGGCTCGCGTTCCTCGCCGCGACGCTCGAGGGCACCGGCGGCGAGGCTCACTCCGCGTATCAGACGTCGCGCCTGGTCGGGTTTCTGCTCGCCGTCAGCCTCGGCGCGGTGCTGATCGGCTACTTCGGGCAGCGCACCCACCACGCCGGCGTCGCGCTCGGCGCCGCCGCTGGCCTGCTGTGGGCCGCCTCCGACACGGCGATCAAGGCGTCCAGCGACGCACTCGGCGAGCAGAGCGTGCTCTTGATCCTGCTCAGCCCGCTCGCATTTCTGATCCTCGCCTACTCGCTGATCGGCCTCACCGTATCGGCCAAGAGCCTGCAGATCGGCAAGGCGGTCCCGGTGATCGCGCTGACCAGTGTTGCCGCGAACGCGCTGACGATCGCCGCCGGGCCGCTCGTCTTCGAGGAACCGATGCCCGATGGTGCTCTCGGGTTCTCGGTCCGGATCCTCGCCTTCGCCCTGGTGATCTCCGCGGCGGCGCTCACCCCGGCACCGGTCCGGGCGGCCGAGGCCGAGCTGGAGCCCGCGCCGGCCCGCGCCTAGGCGTTCATCTCGTAGGCGCCGGCCAGCGCCCGGACCTTGCCGACCACCGCGTCGAAGCGGTCGGCGTCGGCGGCGGGCGCGGTCACGGCCCGCAGCGCCCAGTCCCGCTGAGTCTCGGTCGCCGAGATCTTGCCGTGCAGCTCGATCGCGTAGGCGGAGAAGTCACGGACGAAGACGTCAAAGATCTGATCGAGCGTATCCTCCGACAACCCGACCAGCTCCGCCTGCTCGAGGATCAGCTGCCCGTAGGGGATCAGCGTGAACAGCTCGCCGAGCGTCAGCAGGTAGTCGAGGTCCTTCTGCTGGTGCTCGTCGGGGGGAGCCGTCGTCAGCAACTCGGTCAGCGAGCCGGCCTGCTCGGCGAAGACGGCGACGTTCGGCACCCCCGAGAAGCGGCCGTAGAGCTCCCGCCAGTCCGCGAACTGGATCTTCGACAGACCGCGGGTCGGGCCCTGGTCGAAGAGGAAGCTGTCGTCGACAGCATCCCGTCGTTGTGGCACCGGCTCGAACTCGCCCGGGTTGAACAGGTAGCCGGCCATGAACTTGAGCACCAGCGCCATGTTCACGTGCACGGTGCCCTCGAGCTTCGGCAGCGCCCGGATGTCGCGGGCGGCCATCTCGAAGTACATGTCCTTCTCGAAGCCCTTCGCGGCGATCACGTCCCAAAGGTTGTCGATCACCCGCTCGCCCTCGGTCGTCACCTTCATCTTCGTGATCGGGTTGAACAGCAGGTAACGGCGATCGTCGGGGCCGGCGCTGCGCATGTAGTCGATCGCCCGGGTCGCGAACAGCTTCATCGCGACGAGCCGCGCGTAGCCGTCGGCGAGCAGCCGGCGGACGTGCGGGAACTCGGTCACCCGGGAGCCGAACAGGACCCGGTTCTCGGCGTGGGTGATCGCCTCGTACATCGCGTGCGTGGCGATCCCGATCGAGGCGAAGCCGAGGTTGAACTTGCCGACGTTGATCGTGTTCAGGGCAGCGTTGAAGGCCTCCTTGCCGGTGTGGAGGACGTCCTCGGGCCCGACTGCGTAGTCGTGCAGCTCGAAGTTGGAGACGTAGTTCTGCGAGTTGACGACGTTCTTGACCAGCTCGTACTCGGGGCGCCGCGGGTCGGCGACGAAGAACACGTATCCGTCCGGTCCCTCGACGTCGGCGCGGCGGCCGAAGACCGAGACCATCCCGGCCTCGTTGCCGTTGCCGATGTAGTACTTGGCGCCGCTGGCCCGGAAGCCGCCCTCGACGTCGGGGTCGGCGCTGAGCACCATGTCGGTCGAGTAGATGTCGGCGCCGTGAGCCTGCTCGGAGAGCCCGAAGGCGAAGATCGCGCCCTCGTCCAGCAGCCCGGCGGCCTTCGCCCGGGCGGCCTCGTTGTCGGACATGAAGATCGGGCCGAGGCCGAGAATCGAGACCTGCCACGTGTACCAGTAGGCGAGCCCGTAGAAGCCGGTGATCTCGTTGAACTGGCAGTTGCGGTACGTGTCCCAGCGCTTCTCCGCCGCGCCGTCACCGTCGCGCTCGGGCGTCAGCAGCGTCGCGAACACCCGCTCTCCACCCTGGAAGCCGAGGAAGTCGCGATAGAAGGTGCGCTCGTGGTCGGCCTCCTTCAGGGCCCGCTTGCCGCGGGTCTCGAACCACTCGATCGTCGCCCGCATGATCCGCCGCGACTCAGGGTCGAGCTCCTCGGCTGCGTAGCTGTGGGGATTGAGCAGCACGCCGTCTCCCGCCACCGCGGCGCCGGCACCGGACTCCGGGGACTCCTTGACGCTGCTCTCCACTTCGACCTCCGGGAACTCGCTCTGCTGGGACGGGATGGACTCTAGATGGACGGGCCGGCGACCGCCGCTATGCGGCCGGGACCTCGAGCTCGGGCTCGGCGACCTGGAGGATCAGCTTGCCGCGGTTATCGCCGTCGAACAGCATGTTCAGGGTCTCCGGTGCCTTCGTCACCCCGCCGGTGACCAGCGTCTCCTCGTGCTTGAGCTTGCCCTCCTGCATCCACGGGACCATCACCCCGAGCGCCTCCATCGTGCGACCCGCATAGTCGAGGATCAAGAAGCCCCGGACCGTGAGCCGGGCGAAGATCACCTTGCCGAAGTTGGTCGGGCCGCTCGGCGGGCGATTCTCGTTGTAGTCGCTGATCAGGCCACAGACCGCGACCCGGCCGTGCACGTTGAGCAGGTCAAAGACGCCGTCCATGATCTCGCCGCCGACGTTCTCGAACTGCGCGTCGACGCCGTCCGGACAGGCGTTCTTGAGCTGGGCCCTCCAGTCGTCGTCCCGGTAGCAGACGGCCGCATCGAAGCCGAGCGCCGAGGTCAGCCACTCGCACTTCTCGGCCGATCCCGCGATTCCCACGACGCGCGCGCCAAGCGCCCTCGCGACCTGCCCGGCGACCGAGCCGACCGCACCGGCGGCGCCGTCGACGACGAAGGTCTCACCCTCCTGCACCCGGCAGACGTCGGTCACGCCCCAGTAGGCGGTCATCCCGGTCATTCCCAGGGCGCCGAGCATCGTCGTCGGCGGCAGCCCGGTTCCCCGGGGCAAGACGTTCCAGGGCATCTGCGCCTCGCCGGTGCTCGCGTACTCCTGCCAGCCGGGAGCGCCTACGCAGAGATCCCCGACCGGGAAGCTCTCGTCGCTGGAGGCGACGACCTGGCCGAGGCCCAGCCCGCGCATCACCTCGCCCTCGGCGACCGCGGGCAGGTAGGAGTCGCCCGCCATCCAGACCCGGTTGGTCGGATCGAGCGAGAGGTAGAGCGTCTTGATGATCGCCTCGCCGGGGCCCGGCTCCGGCAGCTCGCCTTCGTCGACGGTGAAGTTGTCGAGCGAGACCCGATCGGCGGGCCGCGACTTCAGGAGCAGGCGGTGGTTGACGTCGGCCATCGATCGATCCTCTCGGGCGAAGACAGGGGCCGGGCAACCCTATCGCCCGCTCGCCGCCGCCCCTCCGCAGTCCGCAAGGGCGACCGTGCGAGGATGAGGCGGCCGGCATCGGCCGGCGCTCAACACGACATGAGGAGTTGCAGGTGCGCTACGGAGTGCTCGGAACGGGAATGGTGGGAGCGGCGATCGCGAGCAGGCTGGTCGCCCTCGGTCACGAGGTGAAGATGGGATCGCGCGCCGCGGGAAACGAGAAGGCCGTCGCCTGGGC
The DNA here is from genome assembly GCA_963700785.1 of uncultured Solirubrobacterales bacterium. Taxonomy (GTDB): domain Bacteria; phylum Actinomycetota; class Thermoleophilia; order Solirubrobacterales; family 70-9; genus CAXMST01. Next base: position 331,444 of record CAVOYZ010000010.1, on the reverse strand, counting down.
AGCCGACGCCGGCACGTCGGCGAGCGAGGGCAGCTTCGCCGATGCGGCGTCGTTCGGGGAGATCGTCTTCAACTGCACCTCGGGATCGGGGTCGGTCGATGCGCTCGAGTCCGCGGGCGCCGACAACCTTCGCAGCAAGGTCCTGATCGACGTCGCCAACCCGCTCGACTTCTCCGGGGGCATGCCCCCGACCCTGTTCGTCTCGAACAACGACAGCCTCGGCGAGCGGATTCAGCGAACGCTCCCCGGGGTCAGCGTGGTCAAGGCGTTGAACACGATGAACTGCGAGGTGATGGTCGCTCCCGAGATGATCGCGGGCGATCACGCCGCGTTCATCTGCGGCGACGACGAGGCAGCCAAGGCGCGGGTCAGGGAGCTGCTCGGCGAGTTCGGCTGGCCGTCGCAGCGCGTCATCGACCTCGGTGGGATCGAGGCGGCGCGCGGCACCGAGATGTTCCTGCCGCTGTGGCTGCGGCTGATGGCCGCCGAGGGCAGCGGCCGCTTCAACATCGGCCTGCTGACCGCGGCCGACCCGGAAGCCGGATAGCGGCAGCTCGGACCCGGCGGCCGATCAGGTCTGCGTCCGCAGGCCGAGATAGACGCGGCCCGCGCCGAGCAGCACGAAGACGACGCTGATGATGAAGGCGGCGGATCCGGGGCCATCGCCGGAGGCGAGTGTCTCGATCGCTCCCCAGAGCCCGAAGACGACGATCACGGCCCCGAAGACGATGCTGGCCGCCTCGTACACGCTTCGCTGTGGCCGCCCGCCGCTCACGTCGTTCGATTATCGCCGACGGCGAATGCCGGCCCGGGTCGCCGAGCCGGATCGGAGCTTGATCTCGCCGACGCCGAGGACTACGGTTGAGAGCAACCCAACGGAAGGAGTGCAGATGGCTGACGCCGCACTATTCATTGGCTGGGGTCAGGTCGTTCGCGGTCGCGAGCAGCGGGCGGTCGAGGTGTTCAACGACAGCGTCGCGTACTGGGGTCGCCTCCAGGCGGACGGGAAGATCGAGGACTTCGAGACGGTCCTGCTCTCCCCCCACGGTGGCGATCTCGGTGGCTTCGCCCTGCTGCGCGGAAGCGCGGAGCAACTCGCTGCGCTGCGGGCGGACGAGGAGTTCGAGCAGCGCACGAGCCACGTCGACATGATCGTCGACAACCAGGGCGTGGTCGACGCCGTGATCAACGAAGGGATCGCACGCGCGATGGGCCAGTACCAGACGGCGATCTCCGAGCTCGCCTAGCGGCCCGACGTACCGGCACCATGTCCTCCGGTCGGGGGGAGGACATGGCTCCGGACGCCGCCGTCAGCCGTTCAGCGGCCCGGGGGCCGGCATCCGAGCTTCCCCCGGTCGAGAACCTTGCCCGCCGTGGTGATGAACTTCCAGCGGACTCGGCGCGGCTTCAGGACCATCCTCAGCGCGCCCGAGCGCTCTGTGTCGGAGAAGACCAGCCGCGGGTCGTTCACATCGACGTCGTAGTGGCTCCCGCCGCCGGCCCCCGAGATCAGCGGCACGATCCGATCGACGCGACGAAGCCGCTGCATGTTGTGCTCATGCCCGTTGAGCACCAGCCGCGCCCGCCGGGCCAGAGGTTCCCAAAGCGGGGCGACGTTGCCCGAATCGCCGTGCTTGCCAGCGCTGTAGAACGGGCGATGCCAGAACGCGATCCTGCAGTCGCCGCCCGCCGCGACGCGCTGCTTCAGCCATCGCACCTGCTCTGAGTCGGCGTCGATTCCCGACTCGCTGTTGAGCGAGATCAGCTGCCAGCGCGCCATCCGCACCGCGTAGTGGTCGCGGGGGAGGCGCCCGCCCGCCAACCCGTCCCAGTAGGGGTCGTAGCCCTGCGCGTGGTTGGGCCAGTCGTGGTTGCCCGGGGTCGGCAGGGTGATCCGCTTCAGGGCCCCGAACGCCGGGGCGTATTTACGCCTGAAGTCGGCGGCGGTTCCGTCCGGGTAGACGTCACCGAGGTAGAGCAGGCGGTCGGGTCGGTCCGCCGCGATCATCCGCCCGACGGCTCGAGCGGTGCTGCTCCCGTTGGCCGCGTCCCCCACGGCCCAGACCACGACTCGTCGCCCTGCCTTCTTGCGGGCGAGCGGCTCCGGGCCGTTGCCCGCCTTCGCAGCGGCGGGACCCGTCGGGCTGTCGCCGCCATCGGCCAGCAGCGCCGCGGGCACGGCGATCGCGACGAGCAATAAGAGAACGGCCGCAGGGCGAGAAATGGTCCAGCTCCTCCCGCTTTGGGTTCGACGGTTGTCGATCGAACCTAGGGAGGCAGGATTAAACCAGGGTTAGAGCCCCGGGGGCCTGCCCTCCTCTCCCCTTCCTCGGCCTCGAGCGCCACTGCCGGCACCGATCGACAGCGGTCGGGGCCGACCGCGGACCGCGGACCGAACCGGGAGCCCGCCGCACCGGCGGGCTCCCGCTTCAATCGGCCCCAGGCTCAGAGTCCGGACGCCGCCTCGTCCTCACCGAAGACGACGATCCCGTAGACGACCCAGACGCAGAGCGCGAACACGCAGAGCGACCACCACGGGTTCGCGCCGCCGATCGACAGCAGCGCGCTGAGTGCTCCAATGGTGCCGGCCACGACGCCGATCACTCGACCGTAGACATTGCCCGCTGCGAGCGAGAACCCGCCGGTGAGCTGGATCACGCCGACGATGATCAGGACCCAGCCGAGGGTGTTGAGGTTGTCGAGGACGAAACGCGTATCGCCCACGAAGTAGCTGGCATCGTCCAGCGCCCCGATTCCGTAGATGATGTTGATCGTGCCCAGGAGTCCGAGGACGATCGCCGCAAATACGACTCTCCCTGTGCCTCTCATAGGTGTCCTTTCTGTAATCCGGCCACCTCATGCGGCCGAAGCCTGATTTTGCGACCAGATCCTACCCTCGCACACGGTCCGATCGCCGTGTTCAGTCGCCCCGCGCACACCTCCGCCCGCTCGACACCGCCGCCGGCGGCGCGCTCCCAGCGCGGATCACGCCAGGCGGAACTCGGCGCTGAACTCGTCGAGGTCTAGCTCCGGAGGCGGCCTGCCTTCGGCGACCGCGTTCTGGATCCCCCAGACGATCTCGAAGAAGCGCTCGGTCCGAAGCGCCGGCGTCGTCTCCCAGCGCTGCCGGGCGCCCCCCTCGGACCACATCTGATGAACCGTGTTCGGCGGCACCTGAAAGCGGTCTCCGGCTTACCTGGGCCGGACGTCGGCGAGCGGCCCGCTGGGACGGGCCGGCCGGCGAAGGATCAGCCCGATCACGGTCCCGAGCGCAATTCCGCCGACGAGGTCCGACGGGTAGTGGACCCCGAGGTACGGTCTCGACAGCGCCATCGCGCCCGCCAGCCCGTAGAGCGGCAGGCGGGGTGCCCGCTGATCGAGGCACGCGGCCGCCGCGAACGATGTCGCTGCGTGGGCCGAGGGGAAGGATCGTTGCGAGCGGGCACCGGTGAGCGCGGGCAGGTCCTCGAGCACCGGTCGCGGGCGCATGAAAACCAGCTTCAGCGCTGCATTCGCAACCTCGGTCGTGACCAGCGCGATCGCAAGGCGCAGGTAGCGCCCCCGCTCGCGGCGATCGCCGATCAGCCCGGTTCCAGCGATCAAGAACCAGAGCCTTGAGTGCTCTCCAGAGCGCGACAGTGCTCCCACCGCTCGCTCGAGCGGCTGCCAGTGGCCGTAGCTCCGCATCACCACCAGCAGCCACCGGTCGGCTGCGACCAGCGCCCCGCCTAGCGATCGAAGGAGCCCGATCACGGGCCGCTGCGGACCGCGAGCTGGTCGATCAAGGCGTTCCTACAGCCGGCTCGAGCACCTGGTCGCTCGGCGGGTGGATAGTTGACGGCCGCGTAGCGTCGCGACACCGCCTCAGGGTTCGGCGCGCTACCGAGGATCGCGCCCCACTGCCGAATCGTGCGGACCTCGCAGGCCTCGTAGGTGCCGTCGGTGATCTCATCGGTCAGGTTTTCGAGGTGCTGAGCGCGAACGTCGGCTTGGCTGCCGACCTGGGTCGCGTAGGTTGGATCCGGCTGCTGCGGTCGGTAGGCGCCTGAGGACGCCCGCACCGACTGCAGGACAACGTGGGTAGCCGTGAGCAGCACCGCGACCGCCCCGGCGGCGAGCAGGAATCGGGCGGGCGGGCGCCACGTCCAAGGGATCTGGCGGCGGCGGATCACGGTGACCCCGCCCCTCGCCCGGCTCCTCGCCTCCTGGCGAGCAAGGTGGTGCCGCCGCCAATGATCAGCACGATCGCCACGATCCCGGCAAGGCTCCGGAAGCCGCTCTCGGACCGCGCCGCCGGGGCGCTGGAGTCGAAGTCACCGAGCACCGGGACCTTGGCACCGTTGAGGTCGGCGATCACCTCGAGCGACTCAGTCCCGTAGTTCTGGCTTGGCTCGATCTGGCTGTTCTCACTGAACTCGTTCCAGCTGATGATCCCGACTGCGTCGGGGGCAGAGCCGACGGCCGCCGCGTACTCCCGCCGCAGCGTCTCGCCATCTTTGCGCTTGACCACCGTGGTCCCGCCGATCATTCGCGCGTCGAAGCCGGGTGCCGCCGGCGCGATCCAGAGGCCACCGTCCGCGTGCACGGCCTCGCCCATCTCCACCAGCTTCTCCTCGTACCCGGGAAAGGTATCCGGGTTGACCGAGGACCAGTAGTAGGCGTTCCCGTCGACCAGCGTGGCGACCCGCCGGTAATCGTCGACGTCCTTGGCACTGGCCAGCACCTTGAGCTTCTCACGTCCGCTGGTCACCCTGCCGATGTCCGCCGCGGAGAACTCCCAGGTCCCAGACCAGATGATCACCGGGGAGCCGAAGAAGTTGAACACCGGGTCGTCGCCGAAGCGGCGCTCGAAGAACTGGAGGTCTGAGCCGACCTGCTCCGCCGGCAGCGGGCGCCGCTCGAAGTCAAGGCCCTGGTAGATCACGATCAGCTTGAAGTCGAGGCGCTCGGCGATCCGGCTCAGCGTCGCGAGCCGCGCGTCGAGTGCGGGCGTGCTCTTCCAGCTGACGATGAAACCGTCGATTCCAACCTGCTTGGCCATGCGCACGTGGCGCCGCATCGTTCGCCGCTCGTCGCTCGAGTAGCGCCCGATCAAGGGGTAGTCGGTCTTGGCCCGGTTCCACGAGCTTGGATCGAACCAGATGTAGTAGTAGGCGAAGGTCGGTGGCTCGTCACCAACGACCTCGGCGGTCGACTGGGCGGCGACCGCCGCGGGACACGTCATGCCGACTCCAAGCAGGAGGCCCGCGCTCGCCGCCAGCAGAGCAACCGCCCTGCGCAGCTGGATCCAGGCGCCGACCTGGTGGGAGCGAGAGTGCATGCGCCTAGTAAGTCCTGGCCTCGGGCGGCTCGGCGACCGGCTCCAGCGGCTCGCTTACGGTTGATCCGTCGTCGGGCGGGATCACGTTTGCTGGGACCGGATCCGGGCTCGGGGGGGAGATCCCAGGCAGCGGGGAGGCCAGCTCGCGCAGCCGGTGCCGGAGCGCCGGCCGGCGAGCAAAGAGCAAGCCGAAAACGACGGTGAGGAACGCCCCGCCGGCGATCAGCAGGTCGAGATAGCTGACGACCTGCAGAGCCATCTGCTGGTCCTTGGTGACCGAGACCGGCCGGGTGAACGAGTAGCCGGGCCCGTCGACGCTCACGTCGTAGGTCCCGCGGGCGAGCGCCGGCAGCGTGACGCGTCCGTCACTGTCGAGCTCGTGCCTTCTCACCGTCCCGTCCGGATAGCGGAGCTCGATCGCGGAGCCAACCGGAAAGCCGAGCAGCGCATCGTCGACCTCGAACGAGGCCGAGTAGAAGAGCAGGGGCACCTCGTAGAAGCCCTTCACGCTCGGGACGAAGCTGAACTGCGCCCGATTGACCACGTTGGTCCCGTCGACCAGCACCTCCTGGACCGCCCACTCGATGTCCTTGACCTCGAACCCGCCGGCGAACGGGACGACCCGCCGGGTATGCAGCCAGGCCGGTCGGTCGCTCTTGATCGTGCGGACGACCCCCGTCCGAGCCTTGAGCGTGATCGACTCCACCCGCTCGGGGTCGACCCGCTTCCCGGCGGTGTCGACAAAGCGGGGCTTGGCCCGGCGGAGGACATCGAAGAACAGGGTGAGGCCGCCGCTCGGTCGCCCGTAGACCCTGGCAAAGCGGGCGCGGACGTTCTCGCCGAGTCTCGGCACCCGCGTCACCTCGAGCGCCTCTTGCGGGTTCAGCCTGCTGCCGTCCGCCGCCTCGGTCGGCAGTGGGAGCCGGACCCTGCCCTCGCTGTCAGTCGTGAAGCGGGCCCCGGCGGAGCTGATCTCGACCCCCGCGATCGGCGGAATCGTTGCGATCTCCACCTCTTGCGTCGGTGGCGCCGCCTGGGCGAAGGCGCCGGCCGGCAGCACCAACGCTCCCAGCGCCACGATAGCCGTCAGCGTCGGCTTGGTCCCGATCCTCATCGGCCGAACGCCTCCGGCAACGTTTGGCCGCGTTCGGGCCGGGAGCGGATCCAGAGCCCGGCAAGGATCGCGGCGAAGGCGACGATTACGAGGCCGTAGGCAGCGTAGACGGCGGCCCGTCGCGGCTCGGGCTCGGGCGGGACGTTCCGGGTGCGGTCGAGGAAGACGGCTTTCCGGGGTCCTGCGGCGAAGTCGAATGCGGGCGCGAGGCTGTTCGCCTCGCGGTCGCGCTCGGCGAGCGGCTCGAGGCCCCAGTTGCTCTCAATGAACCGCAGCATCGAGGTGAAGTCGAGCGTCGAGTGCTCGATGTGACCCCGCTTGGCGTACGGGCTGACCAGTAGCGCCGGCGCTCTGAAGCCGTAACCGAACTTGTCGACGCGGGGCGGGCGGACGTGGTCGAACCAGCCGCCCCAGTCGTCGTAGCTCCAGATGAATGCCGAGGAATCCCAGGCGCTACTCCGCATCAATGAATTGATCAGGGTTCGAACGAACGTCTCGCCGGCCTGAAGCGACCCCGGGGGGTGCTCGCTGGAGCCGGACGGGACGATGTAGGAGACGGCCGGCAGCGTCCCCTTGGCGGTGTCGCGGTAGTAGTCCTCGAGCGGCACGATGTGGCGCGCCAGCTTTGGATCGTCAAGGAAGCGCGGCATCGTCAGCGGAGGGACCCAGACGATCTGCGAGCCGCGGTCACCGCTCGCCGGGGTGCGGAAGGTGATCTCGGGATCGTAGTTCTGGACGTAAAACTTCCAGGAGATGCCCTGCTCCTGCAGGCGATCGAAGATCGTCTCGACTCCCTGGAATCCCCCCTCGGGGATCACTTCCTTGTCGAGCCTGTCGACCCCGGCCTGGCCGGCCACCCAGAACATGTGGTTGCTGATGCTGCCGCCCCTCGAGGAGGTGAAGAAGCGATCGAAGAGCGTGTAGTTGTCGGCGACGTTCCAGTAGTAGGGCAGATCGGTGTCGTCGTAGTAGCCCATCACGTTCTCGTCGATCCGACCTGAGCTGGTCCGGATCGCGTCGATGAAGCCGTCCATCCTGCCGCCGTTGAGCTGCGCCCTCGAGATCTTCACCGAGTGGCTCAGATCCGCCACGGCCTGGTCGCCGATATGGCGTGGCTTGACGCAGCCGCCCCCCGGGCGGTCGGGGTCGATCGGCATACATGTTCCGGCCGGGATACCGTCCGCACCCTCGTAGGTGCCGAAGTAGTTGTCGAAGGAGTGGTTCTCCTGCATCAGGGTGACGAAGTGCTTGATCGGCGTCTTCGTCGGAACTTCGGATGGAGCCACCTCTGCGGCGGCCAAGCTGTTCTGCGACAGGGCCGCGATCAGGGCCGCAACGAGGGCTGTGGCGCAAGCGCCGCGACGGCTCACGGCCGCACCTCCCAGATGCGGATGATCGGCTTCGTGGTCTGCTCGCCGCTCGCTGTGGTCGCCGACACCGTCTCGTCGTGGACGACCCGGCCGTTGTAGCGATCGGCATATCGGCGCAGCTTGTCGGAGAAGATCTCCGACCGGCTCGCCGAGAAGGCGTCCCAGACGACGTACTGCAGCTCGTTGTCTCGAATCAGCTCGTCCGGGTTGTCGAGCGGCTCGTACACGGGGTTGCGGTTCAGTGGGTTCGGGCTGACCGAGAGTCCGTTCGCCTGGCGTCGGCCGTAGTACTGGAGGATGTTCGCCATCGAGGGGCCGATGGTCATGATCCGCGCCCCCTCGGGGACGTTCTCCGCGATCCAGTTGCCCGCCTCGCGGCCGCCGGGCACTCCGCCTGATCCGGCCAGGAACTCTCCGGAGTCCGAGGGGGTGATTCGCTGCAGGGTCGGGATCAGGAGGCTGAGGGCAACCACCGCGGTGACGATCACTGCGAGGCGCGGTCCCCCGCCCGCTCGCTGCATCCGCCAACCCGGCACCGTCGGCCGCTTCGGCGTCGAGACCAGGCCGCGGGCGGCGAGGATCGCAATCGCGGGCGCGATCGGTAGCAGGTACTGGAAACCCTTTACCGCCCAGATCTCAAAGAAGACAACGGGTACCGCGATCCAGCTGACGAGCAGGATCTCGCGCCAGTTGAAGTGGTGCCGTACGCGCCAGAGGCCGAACGCGGCCGCGATCACGAGTAGCGGTCCGAGCGCCAAGGTGACCTCGCTCGGATAGAACCAGAGGTCGTGGTTGGGGCGGCGGAAGAGCTGCCAAGCGAGGAAGTTACCGCCGGTCGAGGTAGCGCCGGCGATCGCCAGCGAGATCGGGAAGGCTGCCATGAACGCGAGCATCACCCCCGCCGCGCGGGCGAGCACCTTCGGCTGGAACCTGACCTCCGGGGTGAGGGCCAAGAAGGCGTATATCGAGCCGATCAGGACGATTCCAGACTCCTTCGCGAGAAAGGTCATGCCCATCGCAGCTCCGGTCGCATAGAGCCAGATCGGCCGCTGGGTCAGTGCGAAGCGCGCCAGCATGTAGAGCGTCACCGTCGCGAACAGGGTCAGCGGCCCGTCGAGCAGGACCTGGCGGGTGACGATCACGTGGTAGGGCATGACCGCCATCAAGAGCGCCGCTACGAGTCCGACCTTCCGGTTGTAGATCAGGTCGCCGAGCCGATAGACGACGTAGACGGTCAACACGCCGACTGCTGCGACGACGAGGCGGGCGAAGATCTCGCCGGCGCCGATCCGGTAGCCGATCGAAAAGATCGTCTGCATCAGCAGGGGGTGGGCACGGAACGCCGGGAAGAACTCGGCCAGCGGGTCGTCGGCGATCGCAGCTCCCTGCCCGCTGTAGACGGCCTCGTCGCTGTTGTAGCCGAGCGCGTTGATCTGCCAGAGTCGGACGAAGGCGGCGAGCGCGAGGATCGCGGCCAGCCATGCCCAGACCGGGACCCGAGCCCATCCGGACTGCGGCGCCGCCGCTGGCGGCTCGAACAGCGGCTGCTCCGGGATCTTGCCCGGGTGATCAGCGCGCAGAGCGGCCTGCGGTGGCGGCCACGTCGCGCTCGGGGGGTCGGCGACGGCACCTGTCATTAGGCGCTCAACCCCCTGATTAGCGCCGATGATCGCCGAGTCCCCGACCCCGGCGGCGGATCCGCTGGGGACGTGCGTGGCCTGCCTTCGCCGGAAGCGGCCCTTGCTCGGCACCTGGTCCATCACACTGTCATACGAACTGCGCGCAGCGAAACTTCCGGCAAGCCACGGAATCCGTCTACGAAAGCTCGTGGGGCCGGCTCCGCCCGCGGTCTCTCGGAGTGAGACCATGCTCCGAGGAGACGATTCTTGCGAGGTCAGTGGGCGTGCATCGGTGAGCCTGCCGTGGCCTGCGAGGGCCGTTCACCGTTCGACGTTGCCGGATGTCCGTCGCCGTTAGCCCCGCCACCACTGCGGCCCGCGGTCGCGGATCCGTTTCCGTTGGCGAGCATCGTCCCATCAAGGAGATCCGGTAGGCGCTCAGCCCAGTCCATATTCTCGCTGCGCATCAGGGTCGTCGACAACCCGCCCAGCGCCTTACTGACGATGTCGCGCTCGCGGCTGCGCAGATCTTCACCGTTTCCGCTGTGGAGCTGCTCCTCGATCACCGGATAGGGTGGGAAGCCGTAGGCGTCCTCGCAGTTCTCCATCAGCGTCTTGAGGGCCTCCCCAGGATCCATGGTGGCGTCGCCGGTTCCGCCGCGCTGGATCACCGCCATACCCGCGAGTTGTGCCTCGGAAGCGATCTCGACGCCGGGGACCAGTCGATCGATGTGAAACTTCGGCGGTGGGACCACCCACTGGACAAGACCGTTCATCGTCGCCGCCGGCAGTCGCAGTCGTGCGAGCAACATCCCGAACAGCCTGCCGCTCTTCGAGTGCAGCCGGCTCTGGATCACCAGCCCCGTCCGTTCCTTGCGACTCAGCAGTGGCGTCTTCACCGCGTGCAGTGTGTGGCGACTGATGGTCAGGGGCTTCGGGTAGGTGAGCACCTGTCCCTGGGGCCCGACGATCGTGAAGTCGTCGGAGACGAACGCGTGCGGGTGGGCGTCGAGCGTCTTCAGGATGGTCGTGGTCTTGCCGGTGTCCGTCCGGGCGGTGATCAGGAACGCTCGACCGTCCTCGGCCAAGCAGGCTCCGTGGACCAGCGCGTAGCCCTTCCTCACCATCGTCCAGCGGATCACCGGCTCGACCACGTTCGTGTAAAGCACGTGGGGAGACCTGCGTAGCCACGGCGACGCGGTCAGTTCGGCCCTGTCCTCGCCGAGATCCATCTCGATCGAGAACCCGACGCCGCGCCATTCCGAGTAGGCAATGTGGGTGTGGACTCCCGTCGCCGGCTCGACCTCAGTCTCCCGGTTGACATGCCCAAGCCGGACCCGGATCGTCGGTTCCTCGAAGCCCTCGGCGACTCGGAACGCTTCGAGCTCCGGCAGCCGGCCGTCGGACTCGATGGTGACGATCCCGTGGATGTCGTAGTTCCAGCGAGCCGCGTTCAGCGGCGCCCAGATCATGCTGTTGGAGAAGATGAAGCGGACGACGAAGATCGCCAGCAGGCTGATCACGTTCGCCACCAGGTACTGGATGCCGAAGCTCGACACGAGCAGCGCGAGCAACGGGATCCGCAGCAGGTGCGCCGAGTTGTTGAGCACGAAGAACATCGCGAGGCGGTGCGCCGCGCGGTGCTGGAGCGCCTGCTTGCGGTCGGCGAACACCAGGCGCTCCGACCAGATGAAGTTCCAGGCGGTCGAGCCTTGGGAGGCAATCACCGCCGCGAGCAGGTAGTTGATCTGCGTCAGCTCGACCAGCAGGGCGAGCAGGGCGGTGTTGACGAGGAGACCGCTGACGCCGACCAGCGCGAAGCGTCCGACGCGGTCGGCCACCGCCCGTGCCCGCAACTCCCAGAGGTGGAGCGCGAAGCGGGCACCCTCGCGGGCCGACGCCTTGGTCTCGCCGGCGTGGCGTGAGCCGAAGGTGAACGGCACCTCGGAGACCCGCAGACCGGGAGTCCGAACGAGCGTTTCGAGCAGGATCTTGAAGCCGCGTGGTGACATCCGCTCAAGGTCAATCGCCTCCCGGCGGACCATGAAGAAGCCGCTCATCGGGTCGCTGACCCCGCGTAGCTTCGAGGGGAACATCAGTCGGGCGGCCCCCGCGGATGCTCGCGAGACCGCGGTCCGGAGAGGCCCGAACTCGCCGAGATCGCCCGCCCGGTGAAACCGGCTGGCGACGACGAGGTCGCTGCTCTGCGAGATGGCCTGGTCGTAGAGGTCGCGGATCGTCGCAGGCGGGTGCTGGAGGTCGGCATCCATCACGCAGACGTAGGGGGCCTCGGCGGCGGCGATCCCGGCGACGACGGCGGACCCCAGCCCGCCCGCCCGCTCGTTCGGCGGCCGGTGGATCAGCCGGATCGCCAACCCGTCGCGGGATCGAAGCTGCTCGACCGCGTCCGGGGTGGAGTCGTCGCTGTCGTCGACGAAGATCACCTCGGCCGTGAGCTCGCCGATCAACGCGTCGGCGATCAGATCGACCAGCGGCTTGACGTTGTCCACCTCGTTCCGGGTCGGAACGACGACCGAGACTTGGTACTCGGGCTCGGAACCGGCTCCGTTGGGCTCGAGACCCGCTCCGTGACGAGGGAACCAACGCCGCGCTCGATCAGCACGGCTGGTCGGGATACGGGGCTCGCGGCCGAGGGGCGATTCGGGTTCGGCCGTAGCCGGGGTGCGCGCGACGCTTTTCCCGCTCGTTTCCATGCTCTTCCCACGAGGGCGGGGATGGGAAACTTGTGCTGGGTGGGCAAAAGTCGTAAGTCCGTGCAGCCAGTCGGTCGCGGGCGCGCGGGCGGAGGCCGGAGCCGATCAGCGGACGTGGTAGGCGGCGATCGCCTCGGCGCGGCCGGAGACGCCGAGCTTGCGGTAGGCCGACGAGAGGTGCGTCTTCACGGTGCTCTCGGCAAGGTCGAGGCGGCTGGCTACGGAGCTGTTGCTGAGGCCGACGCGGGCGAGTCCGAGGACCTGTTGCTCGCGGGGCGAGAGCCGCGGCCGCCGCCCGTTCTTGAGGATCGACTTCGGAAAGACCAGCAGGTCGCCCCTTAGGGCATCGATCGCCGCCCTGACGGCCTCGGGCCCGTGCTCGGCGAGGACCACGCCCGAGGCGCCGGCCCCCATCGCCCGCAGCGCCATCGCTCGACTGTGGGTAAGCGCGAGGACCTGAGGATGGTGGGCTCGGTTGCGACCCGCGATCAGCCGCAGCGGGCTCGCCCCGGGTGGGATCTCAACGACGGCGGCCGAGCAGTTGGGCTCGCCGAGCTCCGAGCGCCCGGCGCTGGTCGCGACCCCGCGAGCCCCCGCCGCCTGCTCGACCCGCCGCCGGAAGTCTGGGGTAACCACCTCGACCAGCAGCGGGCCGTCATGCGGCCCGGATCGCCGCGGTAACGGGCGAGTCGCGGATTGACCGCGGTCGAGACGGCGACAGGCGGTCAGCATTTCGGTCGCCTCCGCCCGCGAGGTAACGGCGATCTTGCTGTATATGGCTCGGATGTGGCTCTTGACCGTGCTGCGCTCGAGGTAGAACTCGGCAGCGATCTCGCCGTTGGTCAGCCCGCGAGAGATTGCCGCCAGGATCAGCGTCTCCCTGTAGGAGAGCGACGGCCTGAACAGCCGTAGCCGCAACCTCCAGGGGACGGTCGCGAGTCCTGCCGAGGCAGCTGCCGCCGCCGCTTGGACACCCAGGGAGTTGATCTCGACCACGGCCGCGGCGCCCGCTGCCAGCAGCCCGGCGACGTCCTCGCCCCGAGCCGCCGGGACGACCGCGACAACGGGCGCCTGGTCACCGCGTTGCCGCTCGAAGCTGACGAGAAGCCGTCCATCCGGACCGTCGACTCGCACGAATCGCGCCCCGTTCCTCCGAGCGGGGGTGCTGTCGTCGGCTGTCAGGGTGGTAGGCCGCATTGCTGCCATGGCTGGGAAACGGTCTGAGAACCTCCCTGCTTGCGCCGCCCCCCCAAAGACCAGTTCGTGCGGCGGCCGGTCCCGACCGATCGCGACCACGGTCGGCCGGCAGCCATGCGAACGTCGAGATCGAGCCGTTCGGCGATGGCGCCAAGCCCAGGAGCTCGGGCGAGCTACAGCGCCGTCGCCATAGCGCGGGCTGCGAACAGGTACTAATTTCCCCCTGCCCGATCCGCCCGCCCCGCGATCATGCGTGTGGTCCGGAACCGTTGCTTGGGACGATGACCACTCCAGCGATCACCCCCTCCGCGGTGCTCGTTGCGCTGGCCGAAAGCCCCGGGCCGTTCGAGTCACATTTCGCCGCCGGCGGTGCCCGGCGACCGGCCCCGCTTCTCCCGGCGCTCGACCGTCCCCTGGTCGCGCACGCCCTCTCCGATCTCGCGAAGCTGGGTGTTACGCGGACCGTGGTGCTGATCGATCATCCGATCTGGGCTCCTGTCGCCGCCGCCCTCGAACTGGTCGAGCCGCGTCCTCAGTCGGTCCGGTTGGTTGAGCGTGACCCCCTCGATCCGCTGCTGGATGGGATCGCCGAAGCACGAAGCCTGCTCGGCCCGGGCCCCTTCCTGCTCCGCTTCGCAGACGGGCTCGGCCACGGTGATCTCGAGCCGGCGCTGGAGCTCCCAACGGAGCTGGGCAACAACGACGCGATCGTGCTGACCGCCGGATCCACCGCCCGCGAGAGCGGCGGCAACCGGCGGGTCGCCGCCGCGACCAACGGCGCCGCTGGTGGGCCCGGCGAGCCTGTAGCGAGCGATCCGGATGCACAGGTCGGCATCTACCTGCTTGGCGCCGGCTTCCCGGAGGCACTGACGCGCGTCGGGACGGCGCCTGCCACGTCGATACGAGGGCCGCAGGTCGTCCACACCGCCCTGGGCCAGATGGGCAGGGACGGTGGCCGCATCGAGCGGCGACCCGTGAAGAACTGGTGGCGCTACCGCGGACAGGAGGAGCCGACCCTGGAGATCAACAGGTTCGTGCTGGCCGGGCTCTCCGATTGGGGATTCGAAGGCGAGCTCTTTGACTCCGAGATCGTCGGGCCGGTACGCTGCGCGGCCGACGCTCGGATCGAGTCGAGCGTCGTGCGGGGGCCGGCCGTCATCGGTGCGGGTGCCAGCCTTAGCCACGCATACATCGGTCCGTTCACGACGATCGGCCCGCGGGCCAAGATCGAGGGGGCCGAGCTGGAGAACTCGGTCGTCCTGGAGGCCAGCCTGATCTCCTACGCCGGCGCGCGGCTCGATTCGAGCGTGGTTGGCCCGCATGCCCACGTCTACCGTGACTTCCGCGTTCCGCGGGCGACGCGGATCGTGGTCGGGCCGGGAACCACAATCTGCCTTCAGTGAGCGAGGCCTCCGGGGGCCCGGGAGGACCCACAGACTTCGACCGACTAATCGGTCCCGGTAATCGTGGGAAACTACTCGCCCGGAAGCCGCGGTAACAACTTGTTGACAATTGTTACTTGGTTCTGCGATGATCGCCAGCGAGAGCTCACCAATGGAGCTCCCCAGGATTAGTGACAACCGTGTCGATTGTTCCTGACCTGGCTAATACAGAGGAGTCAGGTCTTGGACAAAGACTGCCGTTCCCAGTCCCTCGGTAATTCATCAGCTGTCGCGCGAAACGCGCGTACCAATACGCCGTTGTGTACTGATTCTGGGAAAGCGCGCGAGAGGCGTGCGATCGCCGCGCTCAAGCGTGGGGAGATGGATGCCCTGCACTATCTATACGTGCATCATGTCGACCACGTCCACGGGGTGATCCAGCGCGTCGTTCGCGACCATCACGCCGCTGAGGACATCGCCCAGGCGGTGTTCACGAAACTGGTCCAAGCGATCGCCCGCTACGAGGAGCGCGACGTACCCTTCGCGGCTTGGATCAGCAGGGTTGCTCGTAACGCAGCCCTCGACTACGTCCGCGCCCGTCGGCAGGTGCCGGTCGAGGAGATCCGCGTCGCCGACTCCACGGCCGGCCCGATCGCAGCGGAGCGGTCGCGCACGCTCCGGGAGGCGCTGCTGCGCCTACCCGAGGAACAGCGCCGGGTAGTGATGATGCGCCACGTCGCGGGCATGACTCCAAGCGAGATCGCCAAGCAGCTCGGACGGAGCGAGCCCTCGATCCACGGCCTCCATCACCGCGGTCGCGCATCCCTGAAAGAGATCCTGGTCGAGCTCGAGAGCGAGCCTACGATCGCGGCCTGAGGACCCCCCTGCCCTTGATGGCCGGCTTGAAGCGGCGGTCGGATTGCGGCCGACCGCCGCCGTCCGACTCACCGACTCAGCTCAGCTGGGCGCAGAACGCCAGCCCGTGCAGCACCAGTATCGCGTCCGGTCCGGCCACCGCGAAACCGCTTGCTCGGGGCCGGTCTCCGGGGCGTCGCACCGCCAACTCCCGGCGCTTCCCGGAGGGCTTGCGGTCCTGCTCTGAGAGACCGAGCAGGAGCGCATGTTCCGCGAGTTCCGCGAGCGGGACCTCCTGCCTCGCGGCCTCCTGCGCCATGGCTGAATGCTGCTCGCTGCTGAGCTCGACCACGACCTCGAAAGGCTTGTCGACAGGCCGCCGGGCGATGTCCGGCACCTCCCTCGACAGCGCGGTCCGATCTCCTGCGGGAAGCGTGTCGATGAACCTGGCGACAGCTCGCCGGAGGTAGCGCTCGACCGGCAGGCCGCTGGCATCAGCCGCCGCGTTCAGCTCTTCCCAACCGAAATCATCGAAGCCGACGCTGACCCGGCAGTCGGTCTTGGTTGACTCACCACCCATTACGTGTCTACCATAGCGTCTGTCCGAGACATTCCGGTCCTGGCGGCGCGGAGAATGGGCGCAAATTCCGAAATCTGAGCTGGCCTCGGGGTCAGCTCTCGACCGAGAGCGATAGCCGGCCGGCGTTCACTGCCCGACGACGAGCTCGGGCGGGGTCGCGGTTTCGCGGCTGGCGAGGCGCAGGTTGGTATTGCTGAGCGGGGTCAGCGCGAACGAGTACAGGCCCGCTCCGGTGACGTAGTTCGTCACATCGATATCGACGTAGCTGCCGGCCGACACGGGCCCGGAGGTCGCGATCACAGCACCGGTCGAGGGGGCGTTGGCGAAGGTGACCGTGTCCTCGCCCCAGCCGTTGTCGTTGACCGCGCGGACCTCGAAGCCGGCCGACAGGCTGCTGGTCGCGTAGACCCGCAACGTGGCCGAGCCGACCGGTTCCTGCGCCGGATTCACACCGAAGCGCAGATACGAGCGGATCTCCGGGGACGCGTCGGTCCGCAGCTGGACCGAGCTGCCGTAGTTCGACGAGGCATTCGTCGCCAGGACATATGCGTCCGCGACCGGATTCGGCCCATACGACGGCGGCGCGGTGACGTTCACGTCGACCTGCCCCGCGTCGGTCGCCTGGCCGTCATCGGCCACGTAGGTGAACGAGTCGGAGCCCTCGTATCCGGCGTTGGACGTGTAGGTGCCGGAGCTGCAGTCGGCCGCCACCGACGCCGTCCCATGCGCGGGCTGCGTCCCGATCGAGCAAGACAGGTTGTCGCCGTTGGCGTCGTCGACGACCGGATTCCAGTTGGTCGAGACGTTCTGGACCGCGTCGAGGCTGACGTTTCCGGCGGTCGGAGCGACATTGCCGGTGGGCGCGACGCTGATCTTGAGCTCGGGCGGGGTCGCGGTCTCGCGGCTGGCGAGGCGCAGGTTGGTATTGCTGAGCGGGGTCAGCGCGAACGAGTACAGGCCCGCTCCGGTGACGTAGTTCGTCACATCGATATCGACGTAGCTGCCGGCCGACACGGGCCCGGAGGTCGCGATCACAGCACCGGTCGAGGGGGCGTTGGCGAAGGTGACCGTGTCCTCGCCCCAGCCGTTGTCGTTGACCGCGCGGACCTCGAAGCCGGCCGACAGGCTGCTGGTCGCGTAGACCCGCAACGTGGCCGAGCCGACCGGTTCCTGCGCCGGATTCACACCGAAGCGCAGATACGAGCGGATCTCCGGGGACGCGTCGGTCCGCAGCTGGACCGAGCTGCCGTAGTTCGACGAGGCATTCGTCGCCAGGACATATGCGTCCGCGACCGGATTCGGCCCATACGACGGCGGCGCGGTGACGTTCACGTCGACCTGCCCCGCGTCGGTCGCCTGGCCGTCATCGGCCACGTAGGTGAACGAGTCGGAGCCCTCGTATCCGGCGTTGGACGTGTAGGTGCCGGAGCTGCAGTCGGCCGCCACCGACGCCGTCCCATGCGCGGGCTGCGTCCCGATCGAGCAAGACAGGTTGTCGCCGTTGGCGTCGTCGACGACCGGATTCCAGTTGGTCGAGACGTTCTGGACCGCGTCGAGGCTGACGTTTCCGGCGGTCGGAGCGACATTGCCGGTGGGCGCGACGCTGATCTTGAGCTCGGGCGGGGTCGCGGTCTCGCGGCTGGCGAGCGAGATCCCGCTGTCCGACCGCGGCATGAGCACGATCGAGTACTGACCTTCGGCCGTCGCAAAGCCGGGAAGATCGACGTCGACGTATTGACCGGCGGTCAGCGGACCTGAGGTGGCGATCAGGGCGCCGGGAGCCGGGGCGTTGTTGTAGGTCAGATTCCCCTCCGACCAGCTTCCGGCCGGAACCGCCCGGACTTCGAACCCCACCGAGGAGGAGTTGTTCGGTAGGACCCTGAGTGTCGCACCGTTGACGTTGCCGTTGACGCCGGCGATGTCGAACTCGAGGTATGAGCGCATCTCGGGGGAGCCGTCAAGCCTGAGGATCGATGCGCTCCCGTAGTTGCCACCCGGATTCGTGGCGTTCACGTAGCTATCGGCGGCCGCGTCGAACTTGTACGAGCTGGGCGCTCCCGGGGTGGAGACCGTTTCGATCGCCGTCCGCGGAGAATGGTTGCCGGCCGTGTCGTAGGCGTCGACCTGATAGCCGTAGGTCGTGTTCGGAGCCAGGCCGAGGTCGGTGTGGGAGGTGGCGGGCGCATCGACCGTCGCCACGGCGGAGCCGTCCCGGTAGACGGTGTAGCCGGCGACCGCGACGTCGTCTTGGGCTGAGCCCCAGGACAGATCCGCCTGCGAGCCGGAGGCGACGGCGGTTAGCTGCGTCGGGGTCGTCGGGGGCGAGGTGTCCGGGCCCGCTCCAGAGCACTCCAGCGGCTTTGAGTCAAGGACGTCCCCGTTCTTGCTCACGTAGGCGAACTCAGCTCCCCCGGGGTTGAGATCGGCGCGCAGCGAGCCCTCGTTGCCCGGGGTATCGATGCCGGCGGCCATTCGCGGGTCGGAGTCGACGAAGTTCTGGACGCCGTGACCGCCCGTCCCGACCACGAACTGCATGATTCCGTCGGGATCGGGGTTGCCGGCCCCGTCGAGCCGCTGCCAGCGCTGGTAGCTGTGATCGTGGCCGGTCAGGACCGCGTCGACGCCGTTGTCGGCGAGCAGCTGCCAGATCGGCTGCATCCGCGGGGTCGAGCCCTCCGGACCGATGCTGAAACGCGGATGGTGGAAGCTGACCATCGTGCAGGCGGCGCCCGAGGCTGCGAGGTCCTGCTGCAGCCAGTCGTATTGAGCCGTCCCGGGATCGAACTGACCGATGTGGATGTCGCTGTTCAGCGCGATGAAGTGCCAACCCAGAGCGTCGTAGCTGTAGTAGTTGGGGATGTTGTCCCAATAGTCGAAGTACCCCGGCGCGACGCCGTTCTCGTATTCGTGGTTGCCGACGACCGGGTTGGTGATGTCGTAGAGCGCGTTGTAGAAGCTGCCGCCGTGTCCGTACCAATTGAAGAACTCGGTCGAGGTGCCCTTCGCGTAGACGTCGCCCAGGTAGAGGAACATGTCCGGGTTCATCGCGGTGATGCTGCTCGCCACGGCGGCGGACTCGGGCCTGCCACCGGCGCCGTCTCCGGTGGCGAACACGCGCCCATGCGATCCGCTCGGCGTATGCGGCGTAAACGAGTTGCTGTTGATCGGAGGCTGGGAGTTCCCATTCGAGAACGTGACCCCGATCGACACCGGCGTCGCGGAGAATCCGTCGCGCATCTGCGCCGCCGCGCTCAGCGTTCTTGAGCCGTCCGCGAACTTGGCGGTTGGAATCTCGAACTCGTAGGGCGCGGAGACGTCGGTGAGCAGCGGCTCGCCGTCGAGCGTGAACACCAGTCGCTGCACGCCGGGGCTGACCCCGGTCACGGTGACCGACGTCGTAACCGCCGAGTTGCCGACCAGCACGCCGCCGGCGAGCGGAGCCGAGAAACAGACCGTCACCGAGTAGCTTGGCTGGTCGCTGGTCGAGCAAGCCGCAGCCGCGGCCGCGGATCCAGGTGCCACGGCAGCCGTGAAAGCGGCTAGGGCAAGCGCCGCCGTCAGGCAGCGTGAGATGGTCCGCGACCAGCGCGCCCTGGGTCGCCCATCCCTGTTCCGCTCAACCATTTTTCCTCCGAACGCTTGCCCCTGCGAAGTTACAGGCGCGCGCGCTCAGTCAGGACGGATTCCAACCTGCTTCCTCCCTTTTTCAACCCGCCGAGCCGCGACACCCGTGCGGGTCTAGATCGTGCGTTTCACTGACCCGGCCGAGGCCCGGATCGAAGCGTCGCGGCTCTTGCTGGATTCCCCGCCGCCGGTGCTGGCAAGGACAGCTGCGGCTAGGCTGCTCGCATGGGCTCAACCAGCGATTCGCGTAAGTACGACCTCGTCCTCTTCGGCGCCACCGGCTTTGTCGGCAGGCTGACCACCGAATATCTGGCTGGAGCGATCCCTTCGGGGACGTCGGTGGCCCTCGCGGCCCGCTCGCGGGACAAGCTGGAGCGGCTCCAGGCTGAAGTCGGTGGCGAGGTGGCCGGCTGGGACCTGATCGAGGCCGATTCGTCCAATCGCGCCTCTCTCCAGGCGATGGCGGAGCCGGCGAAGGTCGTAGCGACTACGGTCGGTCCCTACCTCAAGTACGGGCTTCCGCTGGTCGAGGCCTGTGCGGCGTCCGGCACCCACTACGCCGATCTAACGGGCGAGACCCTGTTCATGCGGCGCTCGATCGACGCGGCTCACGAAAGGGCGCTGGCGACCGGGGCGCGGATAGTCCACACCTGCGGTTTCGATTCGATTCCGTCAGACATCGGCGTGCTGCTCCTGCACGAGTATGCGGCCGAGCACGGCCTCGGGGACCTCGGCAAGACGACGCTGGTGGTCAGGAAGATGCGCGGGGGCGCCAGCGGCGGCACGATTGACTCGGCCCGCGCATCGATCGACGAGGGCAAGGCCGACAAGAGCGCCCGCAAGATCATGCTCGACCCGTACGCCCTCAGCCCTGACCGATCGGCGGAGCCCCAGAACGGCGATGAGCGCGACCCCCGAGGGGTGATCCACGAACCCGAGCTGGGCGGATTTTTCGCCCCCTTCGTGATGGGCACGGTCAACACGCGGGTCGTGCGCCGCAGCAATGCGCTGCTGGACTACACCTACGGGCGAGGGCTGCGCTACCGCGAACTCATGCTCACCGGCGGCGGCCCGCTCGGCGCGGCCAGGGCGGCTGGCACGGTGGCGACCCTGGGTGGGCTGTTCGCGGGCTTGGCTTTGCCGCCGACCCGGAAGCTGCTCGACCGCGTCCTGCCCGACCCCGGCGAGGGACCAAGCGCCGAGGCTCGCGAGAAGGGCTTCTTCACGTTTGACATCCACGCCGAGACGAGCGGCGGAACCGAGATCGTCTGCGCCATCCACGCCGACGGCGATCCCGGCTACAAGGCCACCGCCGTGATGCTCGGCGAGGCCGCTCTCGCCCTCGCCCTCGACGGGGACCTGCTCCCCGAGCGTGCGGGTGTCCTGACCCCTGCCACCGCCATAGGTGCACGCCTCGCCGAGAGGCTTCGCGAGGCCGGGCACAGCTACGAGGTCAGGCACGACTAGGGGAGCTCGGCTGGGGCGGCGAGCTGGCGCCGCGGCGGTCGGGAGCCAAAGGTCTAGGCCGGCGAAGCGGACGTCATTCCGGAACTCCCGCGTACGAACCACTTCGGGTTCCAACTCGACACACCCGCGGCGGTCGCGCTCGACCCGGGGCATAGGGTAGGTGGGCGCCGCGGACGGCGCCGACGATCTTGGAGGACTCGTTCACCACCATCTACGTGTTGCCGATCGGCCTGGCGGTGATCATGCTGATCCTCGGCCTGTCGCTGACTGCCGCCGACTTCCGCAGGGTCTTCACCGCTCCCCGCGGGGTCGGAGTCGGCCTGGTGAACCTGATGCTCGTTGCGCCGCTGCTCGCCTTTGCGCTCGCCGAGGCGTTCTCACTGCCGGCCGAGCTCGCCGTCGGCCTCGTTCTGCTCGGCGCCTCGCCGGGCGGGATCATGGCCAACACGCTGACTCACCTGAGCGGCGGTGAGACCGCGCTCTCGGTGACGATGACCGCGGTCAGCAGCGCCGCCGCGGCGCTGACGGTCCCCCTCTACCTCGCGCTCGCCACCGCCCACTTCGACGCCGTCGACCTCGGCGGCGTCGACATGGGAAGCGTGGTCCCGAAGGTACTTGGCATCACGGTCGTGCCGCTTGCAGCCGGCATGGCGATCCGTCACCGCACCCCCGGCCCCATCGCCGCCGCCGACAGCACGCTGCGACGGGTGGTGCTCGCCGTCTTCGCCGTGATCGTCGCCGGGGCGATCATCAGCGAGCACGACACGGTGATCGACAACATCGCCGTCGTCGGAGCGGCCTGCCTCGCCCTGAACCTGCTGGCAATGGGAATCAGCTTCGGCGCCTCGCAGCTGGCGCGGCTGGGCTCCCGGCAGGCGACCGCAATCTCGCTCGAGCTCGGGATCCACAACTCGGCGCTGGCGATCACGGTCGGCGCCGCAATCGACCCCGAGCTGATCGTCCCGGCGGCCGTCTACAGCACCTTCATGGTCCTGACCGGCTCCGCGTTCGCCCGGATCATGCTAATCCGCAACCGCGCCCTCGACCAGGCCGAGTCGCTCGCCGGCTGAGGCCTCAGAACTTGGGTCGAAGCTCAGCTCGGCGCCTCCGGAATTGGCGGAGCGCGCTAGCTGCGGCCCTGCGGCCCGCGGACGCGGAAGGAGCCGCGCATGAACGGGTGCAGGCGACAGAAGTAGCTGTAGGTCGTCCCGCGCTTGATCCGCTTGCCCTTCCGGCGCTGCGGCAGGTTGTTGAGCGGCGGCGTCGTGTAGGTGTCGGAGCCGGTCGTGACGTTGCTGTTCAGCCCCGTGCCGAAGCCGAGCTGCCCGGAGTCGAAGTCCACCGGGCCGTTCGCCAGCGGATAGCCGATCCCCGATCCCTTGTTGCACGGTGCCCGGCACGCGGTGATCGTGTGCCACGCCTGCTCGTCCTGCGACTGGCCGAGGAGGGCGTCCTGGTTGGTGAAGGTCAGCGTCCCACCCGGGCGGATCACGGGCGGGCGCATGAGGTTCGCGGGGAAGCCGCGCGCCGCCGAGAAGCCGCCGGGCGTCGAGAAGAAGCCGTTGATTCCGATCCCGGCCGCCGGCGCCCTGCCGCGGGCCTTCAGCTTGCGGGGGTCGGGGAGCTTCAGGTTCTTGCGCGCGTGGGTGTCGACGTTCTCCGGCAGCCGGCGATGGGTGAGCGCGCCGCCCTTCTTGTACATCGCGCGCACCGCTGCCGCGTCTTCGAACGGATCTCTGGCGTTCGGGTCGGCGTTCGGAGTCCAGCCGAGCGAGAGAATGCCCATCGACTCATACCAGGAGGCCCTGCGCACGTTGTAGGTGGCGTTGATCCAGACCGTATCGCCGGGCTCGAGGTGGACCCTCCAGCCGCGCCGTGCGACCGTCATCGCGACATCCCAGCTCACCGCACCCGCGGGCTCGTAGTACTTGGCGTCGGAGCGGAACAGCCGTCTGACCTCCGCCGGGTCGTCGCCGTCGGTGGTTCCCGGGTCGGGGCCGTCGCGCGCCACCTGCAGGTCGACGTGGAGTCCGCCCGGATGCAGATGACCTCCGGCCGTGAGCAGGGTGACGCCATCGGTAAAGGTCGAGGGGACCGTCCAGGACCGGTTCGGGCTGATCTTCCCGAGCTCCTCGTTGCTCGGATCGCCGGGATCGCTGGAGACGTCATCGGGGAAGACGAACTTGCCGTCGCCGTCGGCGTCGAAGTCGCGCTCGGCGTCGAAGACCGGATAGGCGCCCCCGTTGGCAACGTTCATGAACTCGCCGCGAATCCTCGAGATGTCGGTGCGCTCGGGCTCAGTCTGCGGGACCCAGTCGATCTGCCAGGTCAGATAGACCTCACGGCCCGGCTGGTCGGTGAGGTTGTGCAGCATGTGGATCGAGGCCCCAGTCGGCGGTCGCGTCCAACCCGATCCCATACCCCTGGGGCAGCATCGCGATCGTCTTCTCCTCCCCCGCGGCGAGCACTCCTCCGCTGGGCGGAAGCCAGACCACGTGGTGCAGGTGAAGGTCCCAGACGGCCGGCGTGACCAGCTTGCCGCTGGGCTTGATCTCCACCATGCTCGGCTCGAAGCGGGTCAGAAAGCCCTCGGCGTTGGAGCCGGCGGCGAAGACGCTCTCGTCCAGCGGCCCCTTCACGACCTCCGCGTGCGGGCAGGCCTTGGTCAGCTCGTAGCGGTTCAGGTTCTGCCCGGGCTGCAGCGTGATCGCATCGGTCCGGCAGTTGAAGGTCGTCATCCCCGGGTAGCTCGCCGGCTTCAGCACCGGACGCTTGGCTGCCGCAGGCGCGGCGAGCACGAGCCCGGCGAGAACCGGCACGAGCAGCGCGGGGACGAGACGACGCATCGCTACATCTTCCATGAAAGTCCGGCCGGCCGCAGCGCCGGCTCGGCGCATCAGACATCGTGAGATACTCGTGAAACCGAAGGGAGGCAACGCATTGCTTAGGTATTGGAACGGCGTGGCAGCGGCGGCCGTCGCGTTGCTGGCGATCGCGGTCGGCGCCTGCGGCGGCGGCGAGGGCTCGGGCGAGCCGACCGAGGTCACCGTGATGAGCTTCAACATCTACGGCGGCGGCGTCAACGGTGGCAAGACCGACCTCGAGGACACGGCGGCCGCGATCGAAGTGGCCGATGCCGACATTGTCGGCGTCCAGGAGACACGGGGCGAAAGCCGGCCATGCACGGCAAATCACTGCCCTGCAGCCGGACCAAGCGTCGCCCAGGACCTGGCCGACGAGCTCGGTTACGAGGTCTACGAGCAGACGGCTGAGAACGACGCGCTGTGGGCGAACGCGATCCTCAGCCGCTTTCCGATCGGCGAGCCCACCGCCAACGACACCGGGGTCGAGATTGACGTCGACGGCAAGAGCGTCCACATGTTCAACGTCCATCTCGACGACTCGCCCTACGGCCCCTACCAGCTGCTCGACATCGACTACGGCGGGTTCCCGGCCGTCAGCACCGAGCCGGCCGCGATCAAGTGGGCGCAGAAGACGCGCGGTCCGGCTCTCGACCTGCTTTTCGAGGACATGGACGCGGCGGGCGATGCCGATGCGACCTTCGTCACCGGCGACTTCAACGAGCCCTCGGGTCTCGACTGGACCGAAGAGGCCGTCGCCGAGGGCGGCTACCAGCCGATCGAGGTCGACTGGCCGACCACGCGGGCGATTACCGACCGGGGCTTTGTTGACAGCTACCGGGAGATCCATCCCGACCCGGTCGCCGACCCCGCCTTCACCTGGACCCCGAGCGGCGAACCCGACGACAAGTTCGACCACCACGACCGGATCGACTTCGTCCTCGCCAAGGGCGACGACCTCGAGGTGATCGACGCCTCGATCGTCGGCGAGTCGAAGGACGCGGCGGAGATCGTCTACGAGCCCTGGCCCTCAGATCACCGGGCCTCGGTCGCCACGGTCCAGTTCTGAACCGCTCGAGCGCCGGGCCTCTGAGCCCCTAGAACCCCAGAGCGAACTTGGCGACATATTCTGGGACACGGTTTGGGACGGCGGCTCACGTCAACCGCGATCTCTGAGGTCGGGGGGCGGGACCGGCAGGCCGAGAAGCTCCGCGCGATGGGTGAGCGATCGCGACCTCGGACCTCTACGACATCGTCAATCGTGACCGGCACGATGACCTCCCCATCCGACGAGCCGACATCCACGGTCGCCAGGGCCAGTCGGTGACCAGCACGGAACGGAAGCCGTAGTCCCCGATACCGGTACGGTACGCAGCCCCGACGCACGACGAAGACGTAAAGGATGGGACCCCCAATGACCGCTCTGCTCCGACATCTGAGGGGCAACGCAGTTGCCTACCTGGCGCTGTTCGTCGTGCTCTCGGCGGGCACGGCCTTTGCGGCGAGCAAGGTGAGGACGAAGAACATCGCCAACGATGCCGTCACCTCCAAGAAGATCAAGAACGGTCAGGTCAAGGCCGAAGACCTCGGGAAGGGGATCCCGTACGACAGCGGCGCGCCGGTGGGCGGGGAAAGCACAAGCAACTCAGAGGACAAGACGCTCTTTGTGAAGTGCGACAAGGGGAAGGTCCCAGTCACAGGCAGTGCCTGGACCGAGGGGGCCCCGGGATTCGTGGCGCTCTCAGAGAGCCGTCAGGCCTCTCCGCCCGCCGACCCAAAGAGCGGCTGGGTGGCCTCGGCGATCGAGGTGAACGGGGGAACAGCGGAGGACTGGACGCTGAAGGTCGGCCTGGTCTGCGCCAGAGTCAACGAGCCCGTGTCCGACCGGCTCCTGATCAAGCTGGACGATTTCAAGCTCAAGCCGGATCTTGCGAGCGTGAAGGCCGGCGCGGTTAGGTTCAAGGCCAAGAACGTCGGCGACGGCGAGCACGAACTCGTCATCGCGGCGAGCGACCTCAAGCCGCGGAAGCTGCCCACGACCGCGGACGGCGACGTCGACGAGGACGCACTCGACGTGACCGGCGAGATTCCGGAAATGCCACCGGGCAAGACCGGGACAACCAAGCTCGACCTCGTTCCCGGCAAGTACGTGATGTTCTGCAACGTGCCTGGTCACTACGCCGCCGGCATGTACGGCCGCCTCAACGTCAAGTAGAAAAGCGACGCCCCGCGCCCGGCGTTGGGGTTTCGCGTGCTTTGGCGGTGCCGACGAGCCTCGAGACCATCGGCGGTCGGTTTCTGCGGTAGCCCTCGGACCTTAAGCCCAGGACGCTCGAATTCCGCTTCCTAGAGCCCTCAGAACCCCAGCGCGAACTTGGCGTCCTCGGACATCATCTCCGGGGACCAGGGGGGGTCGAAGATCATCTTCGGGTAGACGTTGGTGACGCCGTCGAGGTCGCCGACGAACTCCTTCATCTGCTCGGAGACCTGCGGCCCGATCGGGCAGGCCGGTGTCGTCAGCGTGAAGGTGACGTAGACGTCGCCCTCGCCCTCGATCTCGACGTCGTAGACCAGCCCGAGGCTGACGAAGTCGAGCCCGAGCTCGGGGTCGATCACCTCCTCGAGCGCCTCGTAAACCTCTTCGGTCGTGACCTTGGTTGCGTCAGTCATCACCCATCAAGGTAGCGGAACCGACCGGCGGACCCGGAAGGAGATCGGGGCTCAGAGCCGCGCGAGAGCGGTGCTCAGGGCCCCGCGTAGCCGTTCGAGTAGCAGGGCCCGCCACAGCCGCCGAGCAGGGCACCGGCCGGACGCATCCAGTCCGACATCTGTTGCTGGGCGTCAGGGTCCTTGCGCGGGTAGCTGTGCGGATCGCCGCCGAAGCCGTCCACCTCGCGCGGTGGGATGTTCCCGTTCGGCGGCAGCGGGGTGCCGTCGCCATCGACGCCGACAAACCCGAGCGGCCCGCCGTCCCAGTAGACGAGGGTCGAACCGGTCCATGGGAAGCCGGGCACCGGTTGCAGGCCGAAGAACGGGTCGGGCTGCCAGTGCCTACCTGGATCGAGGGCCGGCTCCAGCACCTTGGCACCGATAGTCCGCGCCTCGATCTCGGCGGTCAGGTTCGCAACCTGGTGATCGCCGAGCGCTGCGTGCAGGAGCACGTTGTGGGTCGGCGTGTTCGGATAGGGGTCGTCGGTCATGTGGTGGGCGTAGCCGTTCGCCTCGCCGCGGTCCCAGCCGAGCTGCATCAGGCCGAGCAGCAGCGGCCGCTCGAGCTCGTTCGGGTAGTTGTCGTAGAGGCCGATGCCGGGCAACAGGGCGTAGTCGTCGAAATCGACGCTGCGCCGCAGCAGGGTGGAGTAGTTCATCCCGGGCACCCCGAGCACCGATTGCTCGATGTCGGGCGAGATCGCGGTCAGGGCGCCGCCCATGATCCCGCCCTGGCTGTTGCCGTAGTAGTAGAGCTCGGTGTCGTCGATCACCGACTCCGGGCCCGAGCCGGCGTCGTAGTGGAAGGCGGGATCGCTGGCGAAGCCGTCGGGATGGACGAGCGCGCGGCCGAGCATCATGAAGTTGATGAAGCCCTGCTGCATCCGATCGAACGCGCTGTTGAGAACCGTCACATCGGTCAGTGCCGGCAGGATCACCGCGAGGACGTCCTCCTCGGAGAACCCGGCCCAGTCAACCGCGCAGTGCATGACGTTGTGGGCATCCGAGAACGAGCGGATGTAGGAGGAGCCGGCCTGACCCTTGCTGCCGAGCAGCCCGTGCCCGTACAGCGCCGGGCGCGCCGGCTTGACTGAGCCGGCGCCGACGATCGCGTTCGGGATGTCGCACTGGAAGGGGACGTCGACCGTGTAGGAGGGGTCCCACGTCGGCATCGTCGAGTCGTCGGAGTCGAACATGAAATGCGACCCGGGTGGGCAGCCGTTCTCGTTCAGGTAGCAGGGCACGTTGTCGATCGTGCCCTTCACCCGGCGCAGGATCTCGACGTCGGGGTTGTCCTGTACCTCGGTCACCGTGAAGTCCGGGGAAGCGCCCTGGACCGTGCGGTCGTCGAGATCGGTATCGCCGAGCTTGGCGAAGGCGTCGTCGCGCATCGCCAGGACCCGCTCTGAGAGGCTCTCGCCGCTGGCCACCGAGAAGTCCCAGGCCATGTAGAGATCCTTGCGGCGGCCGGTTCGCTTCGCCCGCTTCAGTGGCTTGAAGACCCGCTTCTCGAAGTAGGGACGCCGCTTCTCGACCTGCTTCTGCTTGGTGATCAGCTTCTTGCTGTAGACCTTGAACGCGTTCGGCGCCTTGATCCGCTTGCCGTCCGCTGTCCGCAGGTTGCGGAGGGCGACGACGTAGCGCTGCCCCTCCTCCCAGTTGCGCATTGGCCGGATGATCAGGTTGCGGTCAGCGTCCGACTCGGCGGCCGCGTCGATCTCGGCGAACACCGGATGGCGCTTCTTCGTCTTGGCGTTGATCACGATCACCGGCTGCTTCTTGTCCCTGTACTCGGCGGGCGCGTCGATCGGGACGATGCCGCTGCGGTCGAAGGCCGCCTGGCTCTCGAGGCCGTCGATGTGAACGGTGATCGCCTGGCCGGGGCTGAAGCCGTCGTTGCGGTTGATCTCGGTCGGATCGACCACGGTCCCGGCAGCGTTGGTCGGCATCGACTGCGGGTTCAGGTCGAGCCGGTTGCCGGTCGCCGTGTCGGGATCGGAGTCGAGGTAGAGGTTGTTCGGAAACGGCTGCAGGCAGACGCTCGGGTCGAGGAAGTCGCAGCGACTCGCGTCCGGAGTCGAGATCTTCGGGCCGGCGTACTTCTTCTGCTTGCCCTTGCCCTTCTTGGCGACGGCCGCGCCGTCAGCGCTCGGGGGCGGCGCCAGGGCCAGCAGCGCCAATGCGGACACCAGGCCGACGATCGAACCGACTACAACCCAGACGCCGCGAACCCGGCCAAGACCGCTTGACATATGTCTCCTCTCGGATCCCTCCCAGCCCGCTCACGCTGAGCGGCCACTTCGGTGCCAGACGCTACTAGAGAGCCGCGCCGGGCGGCGGTCCGGAACGGGGCCCGCCGGCGCTTGCGACCTCGACGCCGATCGCGGCCGCAGGGACCGGGAGGGCCGGTGATCTAGATTGGGCCGATGGCGCTGGTGCTTTTCGCGGTCTTCATCGTGCTCCCGCTGCTGGAGTTGTTCGTGATCATCCAGGTCGGGCAGGTGATCGGCGTGCTCCCGACCCTTGTCGCTGATGCTGCTCACCGGGATCATCGGCGCCACCCTCGCCCACTCGCAGGGCCGACAGGCCTGGACTCGGTTCAACCGGACGCTGGCCGCCGGTCGGGTGCCGGCCCGCGAGGTCGTCGACGGGGCGCTGGTGGTGTTCGGCGGCGCCCTGCTGCTCGCGCCCGGCTTCATCACCGACGCGATCGGGATCTTCATGCTGGTCGCACCGGGCCGGGCCCTGATCCGCGGCACCCTCAGGCGCACCGCCGGCCGGACTCCCGCCGGCCGCCCCGCCTTCTTCTTCTACGACCGCTTTCCCGGCGCCTCCCGCGGCAAGGGCGGTGCTGCCGGCACCGGGCCGGCACCTGCCGGCGGCGACCCGTTCGGCTCCGCGCGCGCATCGCGCGGCTATGACGTCGAGGGCTCGGCGCACGAGATCGACGAGTCCGAGTATCGCCTCCCCGCCGGAGACGGCGGCGCGCCGGTCGACGCCGACGGCCGCGAGCAGTCGTGATCGACCGCCTGATCTCGTTCGCCGATCTGGAGGGCGACGCCTACGGCGCGATCGCGCTGGAGGGGGACCGGGCCGCAGGCGGCTACCTGGGTGGGCCGGACTCCGCCCGGTCGATCGACGACGCCGAGGTCGCCCGTGGCGAGGGCACCCTGCGGATCGCCGCGGACGGTGACGATCTGATCCTCGGCCTCGCGGCGCAGACCAGCCCGCTCGCCTTCGAGACCGGCGGGGGCCGCAGCGTCACGGTCCAGGCGGTGGGCGCAAGCTGCGAGCTTGGCTCGTCGGGGTTCGAGGCCAGGGGCGTCGCCTGGGCGATCGAGGGCGAGCACGACCAGGGCTCGCTGCGGACGATCTGGGCTTTGCCGGCCGACGGAGCGCTGCTGGTGCTGTTCGCCCTGCGCCCATCCGATGCCGGCGATCACGGCTCCGAAACGATCGGGGCCGCGCAGATCGACCGCGACGGTGGGGTCACCGCCTACGCCGAGCCGCTGATCTCGACCGAGTACGACGCGAGTGGAACCCAGACCCGCGCGACGCTCGAGCTCTGGCACGACGACGCCGAGGACGGCGCGATCGCCGATCGGGCCGGCGGCACCCGGGTCTCGGGAGGGGCGGGCCGGATCGCGGCACAGACGCTCGAGGCGGCGCGCTTCGACTGGCGGGTGGGGGGCGTGCCCGGCATCGGCGCCTACGAGATACTCAGCGGCTAGACGCGCGCCGACGCCGTTGCGCCACAATCGGACCGTGCCGATCCGCGCCGTCATCAGCGACTTCGGCGGCGTGCTCACCTCGCCCCTGATCGAGGCGTTCGCCGCCTACCAGGATCACTCGGGGATCTCGCCCGAGCAGCTCGGCATGGCGATGGCCGCCGGCACCGTCGACCTCGACGGCGCCCACCCGCTGTTCGAGCTCGAGTGCGGCCGGATCAGCGAGCGGCGCTTCCTCGACCTGCTCCGCGACAAGCTCGAGCCGATCATCGGCCACCGACCGGAGCTGCACCGCTTCAGCGAGCTCTACTTCGAGGCGCTCGAGCCGAACGAGCCGATGATCGGGCTGATGGCCGAGCTCCGCGATCGCGGCTACCGGATGGCGCTGCTGACCAACAACGTGCGGGAGTGGGAGCCGTTGTGGCGGGCGTTCCTGCCGGTCGACCAGATCTTCGAGACGGTGGTCGATTCCGGCTTCGTCGGCATGCGCAAGCCCGATCCGGCGATCTACGAGCTGACCGTGGCGAGGCTCGACGGCGTCAAGCACGCCGAGTGCCTGTTCGTCGATGACGTCGAGGCGAACTGCGAGGCCGCCCGCGCGCTCGGGATCGAGGCCGTCCAGTTCCTCGACAACGGGCGCTCGATCCCGGAGATAGAGTCAGCGCTGGCGATGGCAAGCGATGACTGATCTGACGGTCCGGCCGGTATCCGGCCGCCGTGAGCTGCGTCAGTTCATCCTGCTCCCGTTCCGGCTCTACGAGGGCGTCGAGCAGTGGGTGCCACCGCTGATCAGCGAGCGCAAGCGGCACCTCGACCGCCGCAAGAACCCGTACTTCCAGCACGCCGAGGCCGAGTACTTCCTCGCCCGCCGGGGCGAGTCGCGTCGTCGGCCGGATCAGCGCCCAGGTCGATCGCCGCTTCAACGAGATCCAGGGCAACGACTGGGGCCAGTTCGGCTTCTTCGAGTGCGAGGACGACCCCGCGCTCGCCGCGGCGCTGCTCGACGCGGCCCGCGAGTGGCTCCGCGAGCGCGGACGCGATCACTTGATCGGGCCGCTCGACTTCTCGACCAACCACGAGTGCGGGCTGCTGGTCGAGGGCCACGAGCTCCGGCCCCAGATCCTCGAGAACTGGCACTTCCCCTACTACGCGCCGCTGCTCGAGGGCTGTGGCCTGACCAAGGCGATGGACCTCTACAAGTGGAGCCTGCACGTCAGCGGCCGCAGCGAGGTGATGCCGATCATCTTCGACCTGGCCGAGAAGCTCGAGCCCGAGCACGGGATCACGATCCGCGGCATGAGCCGCCGCAACATGACCCGGGAGATCAGCGCCTTCATGGAGATCTACAACGCCGCCTGGGAGAGGAACTGGGGCTTCGTGCCGCTGACCGAGGCCGAGATCGAGCACTACGCGGCCGAGCTGAAGCCGATCATGGACGAGAACTGGGCGATGGTCGCCGAGACCGCCGAGGGAGAGACCGTCGGCGTCGCCCTGACCCTCCCCGACTTCAATCAGGTGCTGAAGCAGCTCGGCGGCCGGCTGCTGCCGTTCGGCTGGATCAAGGCGCTACGCGAGAAGCGCAAGATCGACTCGGTCCGCGTCTTCGCGCTCGGCGTCAAGCCCGAGTACCAGCACACCGGCGTCGCCGCGGGCCTCTACAAGCGCCACTTCGACATGGCTGAGGTCACGCCGCAGAAGGGCGGCGAGATGGGCTGGATCCTCGAGGTGAACAAGCCGATGAACAAGGCGATGGAGGGAATGGGCGGCGAGATCGTCAAGCGCTACCGGATCTACGAGCAGGACCTCTAAGCGCCAAGACAACCGCGAACACTGGGAGGTAGAGAGATGCCAGAAAGCACAACCGCGACCGGCGCCGTGACCGGCACCGACTTCGTCGTGATCGGCACCGCCGACATCGACCGGGCGGTCGAGTTCTACGGCGAGACGCTCGGCCTCGAGCGCTCGAAGCAGTGGGGCAACATGCCGGCCCACGAGTTCGAGACCGGCAACCTGACGATCGCGATCATGCAGATGGACGCGTTCGGCCAGGAGTTCAAGCCATCGAACCAGCCGGTCGCCTTCCAGGTCGACGACGTCAAGGCTGCCCGGGCCCGGCTCGAGGAGGCGGGCGCCAGCTTCATCATGGACGACATCGACTCCGGCGTCTGCCAGATGGCCTATCTGACCGACCCCGACGGAAACGTCCTGATCCTCCACCACCGCTACGCCCCGAAGGACGTCGGCCCCGGCACCCACTGACCCCGGCGTCGCCCGGCCGAAGCCGAGCCGCGCCGCCGCGCCTCCTCGCGAGGCTGGGAGGGTCGAGCGCAAGGACCCGTGAGCGATAGTGGCGGAGCCACGTGAGCGAACGGGGACGCCGCGATCGGCGCTCCCAGCCCGCGAGGTCAGTTGTCGGAGCCGATGCGGTCCCAGAGATAGAGCTCCATCGCCTCGGCGGCGAGCTCGATCCGGCGCTCTTCCGAGAGCCACTCGAGCACCGTCTCCAGGGCGCGCTCCTCGGTCACGCCGCGGTCGACGGCCTCCTCGCCGCGGAAGCCGGCGGCGAGCTTCAGGGCCTCGCGACGGTGCTCGCCGAGCGACCCGAACGAGCCGATCAAGAAGTCGCGGCTCGGCAACGGGTGCCCGACGTTCATCGAGGCGTGCCAGGCGGCGAGCATCGAGAGGTCGTGCTCGTCGAGCTCGGAGATCGCCTTCGTGTAGTGGCCCTCGAGCTGGTCGTCGGGGATCTCGTCGACCCAGGCCCGCACGGCTTCACCCAACAGCTGCCGGCGAGCCTCGCGACCGACGGAGTCCGCAACGACCCGGATCGCATCAGCGGGATCTATGAAGCAGAGCGGCACGGTGCGTTTGGGCTCCTTGGGTCGATGGGCGATTCGAGAGCCAAGATAGACGCGGGTCAAGACGGCAAAAGGGCGCATGAGAATGCGCTAGGAGCGGATATCGGGCGGGCCGGCGCCGCTCGGTCAGGAACGCCGCCCGCGGCGCGACCTATGCTCGCGACGGTGGAAGCTGAGAGCGACAGGAGAGCCGCGCGATGAGCCTCGAGCTGATCGTCGGCCCACCGAACTCGGGCCGGGCCGGCGCGATCCTCGACCGGTTCACGTCCAAGCAGGACCTCGATCCACTCCTGGTGGTCCCGACCCGCGATGACGTGGACCGCTTCGAGCGGGAGCTGTGCGGGCGCCCCGGAGGCCTGCTCGGCGGCACCGTGACCACCGTGCTGGGCCTGTTCAGGGAGGTCGCCGGCTGCTACGGGGTCGGTGACGGGCCTCCGCTGAGCCGCTCGCAACGCACCTGGATCGCGAGGACGGCCGCCTCGCGGGTCGACCTCCGGTTACTGCGGCGCTCGAGCGGTCACGGCGGCTTCGCCCCGGCGCTGGAGCGGCTGCTCACCGACCTGCAGGCGGCTGGGCTCGACGCCGCGGCGCTCGAGGCGGCGGTCGACGAGCTCGAGGCTGCGGACGGAGAAGGCAGCGCTCGCTACGAGCGCGAGCTCGTCCGGCTGTTCGCCGCGTTCGAGGAGCTTCGAGACGGCCTCGGCCGCAGCGACGCGCACGGGCTCGCCGCCCGGGCGACGGCGGCCCTGCGCTCGGATCGCCAGCGATGGCGAAGCCGGCCGGTGATGCTCTACGGCTTCGACGACCTGGTCCGTGAGCAGGTCGAGCTGCTCGCGGCGCTGGCCGATGCGTGCGAGGTGACCGTCGCGATCGCCTTCGAGGACCGGCCGGCGCTGGCCGCTCGGGCCGAGCTGATCGGGGTCCTCCGCGACGAGCTCGGCGGTGAGATCGTCGCCGAGCTCGAGCCGGATCGCTCGCACACCCACAGCCCGACGCTGTTTCACCTCGAGCGCAACGTCTTCGATCCCGAGCCGCTGACGGCGGAGTGTGACGACTCGCTGAGCCTGCTCGAGTCGGCCGGTCACCGCGGCGAGGCGGAGTTGATCGGCCGTCGCCTGGCGCTGCTGATCGCCGCCGGCCGCGACCCCGACGAGATCGCGATCGCCGTCCGCAACCCCGACCGGCAGGCCCCGCTGATCGCCCGGGTACTGACCGGACTCGGGGTGCCGGTCGCAGCCGAGGCGGAGATCCCGCTGGCCTCGACGGCGACCGGGACGGCGCTGCTGCGGCTGCTCGCGATCGCCGACGGCTCGGGAACCGCCGATGACGTCGTCGCCTTCCTGCGCGGGCCGGCGACGGCATCGGCGGAGGCCGTGGACTGGCTCGAGCGAGCCGTGCGCCGCGGCCGGCTCGAGACCGCCGAGCAGGCGCTGGAGGCGTGGCGGAGCCGCTGGGACCGGCGGATCTGGGCGCTCGAGCAGCTCGAGCGGGCGGGCTCCGACCCGGCCCGGTTCGCGGCGGCGGTCTCGTCGGTTGCGGCCGACCTGGCCGAGAGCCCGAATCGTCGCCTCGGATCGGTGCCCTCCGCCGGCGCAGCCGTCGAGCTGCGGGCGGCGCGCGAGGTCGCGGCTACGCTCGCGGAGGCGGCCGAGCTCGATTCGCTGGCCCCGGCCCCGGCCGAGATCCCCGAGCTGCTCGGGCAGGTCCGGGTGCCGCTCTGGCGGGGACCGACCGAGGGCCGGGTGCGGATCCTGAGCCCGTACCGGTTGCGGGCGACCCGGGTCGCCGACCTGTTCGTGGCCGGGCTCGTCGACGGCTACTTCCCCTCGCCCGAGGCCACCGATCCGCTGCTCTCCGACGGTCGCCGCCGAGCGCTCGGGCTGCCGTCGCGCCGCGACCCCGCGGCCGAGGAGCGTTACCTCTTCTACTCCTGCGTCTCCCGTCCGGAGCGCACCCTCCACCTGAGCTTCGTCAGCGCCGACGAGTCGGGGGCGACGCTCGCACGCAGCCCGTTCGTCGATGAGATCCGATCGCTGCTCGAGCCGCCGCCGGACCCGAACCCCGCCGAGGACGCGCTCGAGCAGCGGCTGACCGAGCGGATCGGGATCGGCGACGTCGCGGTCGAGCCCGAGCTCGCGAGCTCGCCGCGGGCACTGGCCCGGGCGATCGCGGCACTGCCCGGAGAGGCCGGGGAGCGCCGGCTGGCGGCGCTCGACCTGCCCGACGAGATCCGCGTGGCGGTGAGCGGCTCGGTGGCCTCGGCACGCGGCCGGATCGCCGCGGCGAGGGACCCGGGCCCGCTGACCGATCCGGTCGTGCTCGAGGCGCTCGCGGCCCGCGAGCTGTACGGCGCCTCGACGCTGGAGGAGTTCGACACCTGCCCCTACCGCTGGTTCGTCTCGCACGAGTTGCGGCCGCAGCGGATCGAACCCGATCCGGAGGCGATGGAGACCGGCAGCATCGCCCACGACGCGCTCGAGCAGCTCTACCGGGACCCGCCGGCGGGCGCCCGTCCCGACCCCGAGACCGTGGAGCGGTGGATCGAGGCGGGCCGGGACCGGCTGCGCCAGTCGGCGACCGATCGCGAGTGGGACCTGGAGAGCTCACGGGCACGGATCGCGCTGGCCCGGCTCGATGCGGTGATCGAGCGCTTCGTCCGCCGCGATGCCGAGACGGGTGGGCCGATGCTGCCCGATCCGGAGCTGCTCGAGGCGGGGTTCGGCGAGCGCGAGGGGGACGCCTATCCGCCGGCCGACATCGGCACCTTCAAGCTGCACGGCCGGATCGATCGGATCGACGTCTCCAGCGACGGCAAGGCGCTGATCCGTGACTACAAGCTGAGCGCGAAGGTGGTCGCCGGCGCGAAGCTGCTCGCGGAGGGCAAGCTGCAGCTGCCGCTCTACATGCTGGCGGTCGAGGGCATCGGCCTCGAGCCGATCGGCGGCCTCTACCACCCGCTCGGTGCGAGCAAGGACGACCGGCCGCGCGGCCTGATCGTCAAGGAGCACAAGGGCTCGCTCGTCCCGGCCGGAACCGAGGCGCAGGTCGGCACCGACTTCATCGAGGAGCAGGAGTTCGACGCGACGATCGAGCGGGCCGCCGACCGCGCCCGCGAGATCGTGGCGGCGATCCGCGCCGGCAGCATCGGCCGCGCCCCGCGCGATGGGAAGTGCCCGCGGTGGTGCGGCCTCGCGCCGATCTGCCGGATGGAGCGCGGCGCGGTCGATCCCGAGGACGAGGATGACGGGGGGCCGCGATGATCGACCCCGAGCAGCTCAGCTTCGATGCCGATCCCGCGGCGGCGCCCGGGCCGCAGTCCGGCGAGGGCCCGGGCGACCCGCTGCCGCCGACCGCAGAGCAGGCCGCGGCGATCGACGCCCGGGACCGCGACGTGTTCCTCGAGGCCGGCGCCGGCACGGGCAAGACGCGGGTGCTCGTCGACCGCTACTGCGACGCGATCGATCTCGACGAGCTCGAGCCGGAGCAGATCCTCGCGATCACCTTCACCGAGAAGGCGGCGGCCGAGATGCGTCGCCGGGTCCGGGTCGAGCTGATGCGCCGCTCCAGGGCGAGCGGCGACGGAGAGCGCCGGCGGCGGCTGCTCCTCGCAGCCCGCTCCGGGGAGGGCGCGCAGATCACCACGATCCACGGCTTCTGCCGGCGGCTGTTGGCGGCGAACCCGGCGGCGGCCGGGCTCGACCCGCGCTTCCGGGTGCTGGCCGCGGAGGAGGCCGCGCGGCTCGCGCGGGTCGCGTTCGAGCGGGCGCTGGACGAGCTCGCCCGCGCCGACGGGGATCTCGCGGCGGTCGCCGCCGGCTACCGACAGGGCCTCGAGGGGCTGATCCACTCGGCCTACGACGACCTCCGCAGCCACGGCCAGCGGCGGCCCGCGCTGCCGCCGCTTCAGATCGCGGCCTTCGAGGGGCTCGGCGACGAGCCCCCTGACCCCGCGGAGGTCGAGCTCGCCGATCGCTCGTACCGCTCGCTGCAGTCGCTGCTGGTCGGCTTCGGCGACGCCTACGAGCGGGTCAAGGCCGAGCGCTCGGGAGTCGACTTCGACGATCTGCAGCTGCTGGCGCTCGAGCTGCTGCAGCGAAGCGCGGCGATCGCCGGCGCCTACCGGGAGCGCTACCTGCATCTGCTGGTCGACGAGTTCCAGGACACGAGTCCGCTGCAGGTACGCCTGGTTCAGGCGCTGCAGGGTCCGGCGACGCGCCTGTTCACCGTCGGCGACGAGTTCCAGTCGATCTACGCCTTCCGCGGCGCCGACCTGGCGAGCTTCCGCGAGGAGCGGGAGCTGGTTCGCGCCGAACGGGGGGCCGGGGCCGTGTTGCCGCTCAGCGGCAGCTTCCGCTCGACGCCCGAGATCGTCGCCGCGGTCAACGCGCTCGGGCACTGCCTGCTGGAGGACTTCCGTGAGCTGCGCGTCGGGCGCCGGCCGGACGGGCCGCCGCCCGGCCCTCCGGGCCCGACCGTCGAGCTGCTGCTGACCCAGCGCGGAGGCTGGAAGGACGACGGCATCGAGATCGCGACCGCCGCGGTCGAGACGGAGCCCAACCGGACGGCCGAGGCGAGGTTCCTCGCCCGCCGGCTGCGCGAACTGGCCGACTCCGGCGTCGCGCCGGGATCGATGGTCCTGCTGCTGCGCGCCTTCACCCACGTCGACGCCTACACCGAGGCCCTCGAGCTCGCCGGCCTCGACCCCTACGTGGTCGGCGGACGCGGCTACTGGTCCTCCCAGCAGGTCGAGGACGCGCTGAAGCTGCTCGCCTGCGTCGCCAACCCGCTCGAGGACGAGGCGCTACTCGGCGCGCTCGCCTCGCCGGCCTGCGGGGCGAGCCCGGACGCGCTCTGGCTGCTGCGCCGGGCGGCGGGGGCCGATCGCCACCTCTGGCCGACGGTCCGCCGACTCGCCGCCGAGGAACCGGCGGACGCCGGCGGGGACCGGGACGGCGACGACGAGCAGGAGATCGAGCGCCGCCGGCAGGAGGCGGAGTGGCTGGGCCGGCTGGCGGAAGCCGATCGGGAGCGGATCGCAGGCTTTGCCGATCGGCTCGGGCGGCTCCGCTCCGAGGCGCAGCTGATGCCGCTCGACAGCCTCGTCGAGGCGACCCTGGAGCGCTTCGACTACGACCTCGCCGCGCTGGCGATGCCGGGTGGTGCGCGGCGGGCCGCCAACCTGCTGAAGCTGATCCGGCTCGCGGGCGAGTTCGAGACGCACGAGGGCCGGGATCTGCGCGGCTTTCTCACCCACGTCGCCGAGCGGGCCGCGCTGTCGGACCGTGAGGCGGAGGCCACGGTCGCGGCCGAGGGCCACGAGGGCGTCACGGTGATGACCGTTCACGCCGCCAAGGGACTCGAGTTCGACTGCGTCGCGGTGGGAGACCTCGGGCGGAAGATGGCGGGCATCGGCGCCCCACCGGCACTGCGGCTCGCCTTCGGGGACCAGGACGGCGAGACCGCCGGCGACCCCGACGAGGCCCCGCGGGTCGGGCTCAGGCTGGCCCGGGCGGGCGGACCGGCGCTGACGCTCGACGGCTACCGAGCGCTGAACGACGACGCTGCCGCGGCCGATGCCGAGGAGGCGGGCCGGCTCGCCTACGTCGCCGCCTCGCGCGCGAGGCACCGCTTGATCCTGAGCGGCATGTTCGAGCCGATCGACGTCGAGGGCGGGCATCCGGAATCCCGACCCAGCCACTCCGTGCTGGCGCGGCTGCTTCCCAGCCTGGCGGTCAGCGGCGAGGACGGCGAGCTGGTCGAGCTGCCACCGGCTGAGCTCCGGGCGGACCTCCCGACCGAGGCACCCTTCGAGCCGGTCGCGGCCGGCGTCCGCGTCAACGTGCCCACCCCCGAGTCGGCCGCCGCCCTGGCCTTCGACCTGCGGGGTAGCGACGGCGTGCAGGACCCGGCCCCGGGCGGGCGACCGCCGCTACTGGCGCTCGGCGAACGGGGCGGCAGCGCCGCGCGCAGCCTCTCCTACGCCGCGCTCGCCGAGTACGACCGCTGCGGCTACCGGTTTCTGACCGAGCGGGTACTCGGGCTCGGCGCCGCCCGCGAGGCGATCGCGTTCGGGGCGACTGCTCCGCCGGAGCGCGGGGTCGGCGACCAGGTCCCGGCAGGCGGCGCCGGGGACGCCGGTCCGAGGTCGGCGCCGGCGGCCGCCGGGGGTGGCTCGGGGCTTGGCTTCGGCAGGGCGGTGCACGCACTGCTCGAGCGCTCCGCGCGCGACGGCTGGCGGGCGCCCGAGGCGGCGATCGTCGAGGCGGCCCTGGCCAGCGAGGGGGCCGGGCCCGGCCTGGCCGACGCGGCATCCCGACTGGTCTCCGGCTGGCTTGCCTCGCCGCTGCTCGCCGAGCTGATCGACGCCGGCGCCCGCCTGCGGCCCGAGCTGCCGTTCCGCCTGGCCCTCGGCAGGGACACGGTGGTCCGCGGCACGATCGACCTCCTGGCCGAGGTCGAGGGGCAACCGCCGCTCGTCATCGACTACAAGACCGATGCGGCGCCCCCGGCCCCGGGCGAGCCCCTGGCGGACGGCTACCTGCTCCAGCGGGCGCTCTACGCGCTGGCCGTGGCCGAGGCGAGAGGCGCCCCTCAGGTGCGGAGCGCATACGTGTTTCTGAGTTCCCCGGACCAGCCGGTGATCGCCGAGCTCGCCGACGAGCAGATCGAGGCCGGGCGGGCTCGGATCGAGCAGCTGATCGACGGAATCCGGGGCCGTCGCTTCGAGGCGACGGAGGCGCCCCATTGGGGCCTCTGCCGCGACTGCCCCGCGCGCAGGCGACTCTGCCCCCATCCCCCCGAGCTGACCGGGACGGGGGATCGCGGCCGGGTGGGCGCCGGCCTCCCCGGCTAGGGCGGGCGGACCGGCCGATGCGGGTACGCTCGCCAGGTGCCGCAACTCGCCGTGTTCGCATACGGGTCGCTGGTCGATCGCGACAGCGCCGGGCAGACTCTCGGCCGCGACGTGGAGCGGATCTGGCCGGCGCGGCTCGGGGGCTGGCGGCGCCGTTTCTCGCAGGCGCGCGACAACGCCGCCTGCGAGAAGACCTTCGCCCGAGCCGACGACGGCAGTGTTCCCCGGTGGATCCTGGGCCTCAGCCTGGAGCCTTCGGATCAAGCGTCGCTCGCGCCGAACGGGGGCCTGATCGAGGTCACCGAGGCTGACCTGGCCCGGCTCGACGTGCGCGAGCTCCGCTATCGACGGGTCGAGGTCGGCGCAGCGATCGCTCCCGAGGCCGACTGCCCTCGGTTCGAGCGGGTGATCACCTACGTGGCGAGGCCGGCAAACCACGCGCCCCGGCCGCCGTCGGGGGCGGTGATCCTGAGCAGCTACGCGCGGGCGGTCGAGCTGGCGTTCGACCGGCTCGGAGACGGGCACCGGTCCGAATATCGCAGGACGACCCTGCCGCACCCGGTCGAGCTCGTCGACGGAGTCCTGGTCGGGGACCGGATTCCACCTGGGAACCCGCGCGAGTGGTAGCGGCCGGTCAGGCGGTCGGCTTCCCGGCCGCCTCCCAGCCCTGCGCCCACGCGTGGAGCTCGCGAATCGCCGGCTCGAGCGCGCCGCCGGTCTCGGTCAGTGCGTACGACACCCGGGCAGGCGGGCCGTCGTGAACGCAGCGTTCGACGAGGCCCTGGGCCTCGAGCTCGCGCAGTCGCTGGGAGAGCAGCCGATCCGACATGCCGGGCACGGCGCCGCCGAGCTCGCGGAAGTAGAGCGGGCCGTCGAGGAGCGTGATCAGGATCGCGCCCGACCATCGGCGACCGATCAACTCGACCGCCGCGTGAAAGCGCGGACAGACGGTCGCAGGCGCCCCGTTCCCGGGCGGCCTGGCGCCGGCGCCCTCCCGTTGGGCGTTATCCACCGAGGTGGAAGCCATCCCGTTCAGGGTAGCGGAGGGCGATCACGGCCCCGGGCGAAGCGCTGTCCTGGGAGGCCGCGACCGCGCTGCGGACCGGAATCCAGCCGAACCGCGGTCCTCCGAGTGGTTGCCCGGCTAGCCTAGGGGGACTCTTCGGTCGCCGCGAGCGAGTGCGAACGCCGCGGCGGCGAGCCAACCCACCCACTGCTTGAGCCGGATCTCACCACAGGCACGACGTCGCCGCCGCGTCCTGGGTCGCGCGCTGCCGATCGGCCTGCTCGCCGCAGGGGCGTTCGTGGCCGGGGCCGTCACCGCCTCCGGCTCCCCGGAACGGGATGCCGCCGAGCGCTTCGCGCGGGCCTGGGCGGCGGGCGACTATGACGCGATGTACGCGGAGTTGAGCGAAGCCGCCCGGGACGAGACCAGCCGCAAGGAGTTCGAACAGGCCTACTCCAGGGCCGAGCGGACTGCGACGATCTCGTCGGTCGAGGTCGGCGAGGCGCGCGGCCCGGTCAGCGACAACGGTGAGGACGCCGTCCCGGTCGGCGTCACACTGACCACCGCCTCATTCGGGACGATCAGCGGCGAGATCGGCATTCCGGTCTCCGACGGCG
Organism: uncultured Solirubrobacterales bacterium; assembly: GCA_963700785.1. Lineage (GTDB taxonomy): Bacteria > Actinomycetota > Thermoleophilia > Solirubrobacterales > 70-9 > CAXMST01. Next base: position 289,570 of record CAVOYZ010000010.1, on the reverse strand, counting down.
CGGTCGGGTGGCGCCCGAGCCTCGTCTTCCCCGGGCTCGAGCCCGGCGAGCAGCTCGACCGCAGGATGAGAGCTCCGGAGCGGGCGAAGATCCTCGCCGCCGACCGCTCCCCGCTGGCGACCGGCCCGGCCGCGGCACGGACGACGGTCGGCGCCGGCGGAATCGTCACCGGGGAGCTCGGAGCGGCCCCGGCCGAACGGGCCGCAGAGATGCGCCGGCAGGGGTTCCCCGAGGGCACGCCGGCCGGCAACAACGGGCTCGAGCTTGCCTTCGACGGCCTGCTCGCCGGAACGCCGGGCGGCAGCCTGCTCGCGGTCGGCCAGGGCGGCCGGCGAACGCTCGCCAAGGGGGACCCGATCCCGGGATCGCCGCTGCGGACCACGATCGATCCCGAGCTTCAGGCGATCGCCGCCGAGGCGCTCGGTGGGCAGTTCGGCGGGGTCGCGGTGCTCGACGCCCGCAACGGCGAGGTCCGGGCGCTGGCCGGGCTCGCGTTCTCCGCCCCGCAGCCTCCGGGCTCGACCTTCAAGGTAATCACGGCGGTCGGAGCGCTCGAGGAGGGGCTGGCCGAGCCGTCGACCGAGTACCCGGTGGTGACCTCGGCCGATGCCGGTGGGCGACAGATCGACAACGCCCACGAGGAGTCCTGCGGCGGCACGCTGGTGCAGAGCTTCGCCCGCTCCTGCAACACGGTGTTCGCCCCGCTCGGGGTCGAGCTCGGCCCCGAGCGGCTGCTCGAGCTCTCCGAGCGGTTCGGCTTCAACTCACCGCCGACGATCTACAACGAGGCCGCGATTGCGGCGACCCAGCCGGCCTCGAGCACGATCCCCGACCCGATCGAGGGCGATATCGAGGCCGGCGTCAGCGCGATCGGCCAGGGGAAGGTGCTTGCGACGCCGCTGCAGATGGCGTCGGTCGCGCAGACGATCGCTAACGGCGGCGTGCGCTCCCCGACCTCGATGGTCAAGAACCCCGAGCTGGTCGCCGAGGTCGGAGAGGTGGAGGTGACCACCCCCGAGATTGCATCTCAGGTCGGGAAGATGATGGTCGAGGTGGTCCGCTCGGGCACCGGCAGCGCGGCCGCGCTGCCGAACACGACCGTCGCCGGAAAGACCGGCACCGCCGAGCTCGGCCCGAAGCCAGGGTCGGTTGTTGATCCGGCCGATCCCGACGCCGAGCCCGAGCTCGAGGTCGACGCCTGGTTCACCGCTTACGCGCCGGCGAAGAAGCCGAAGCTTGCCGTGGCGGTGATGATCGTCAACGCGGACGGTGACGGCGGAGTCGTCGCCGCGCCGATCGCGCGCCAGATTCTCGACGCCGCCCTGTGACCGGGCGCGGCTAGATGTCGAGCTCGATCCGGCCGGTCTCGCCGTCCGGTCCGGGGATCTCGAGCTCGAGCGGGCGGTTCTCGGTCGCCGCCTCGTCAATCAGATAGAGGACCAGAGCGCCCTTGATCGGGCCGCTGGCCGCTGCGGTGTCGGGCGCGGGAAGCTGGCCGTCGGGAGGGATCTCGGAGCCGAGCGGCAGCGCGAAAGGGTTCTCGTTGATATCGAGTGGCCGAAAGGTCTCGTCGCGGCTGCTGCGGATCGTGAACGAGTCCGGGATCAGCTCGGGCTCGTCGCCCTCGTTCTGAATCCGCATGAAGACGGCGAGGTAGTCCTCGCCAAGGGGAGGCGGCGGCTGGCCCTCGAGATAGCCCGCGTCGTCGGTCCCCGCCGGGTTCAGGAAGCGGGTGATCTGCACGTTGTAGAGCAGGTTGCCCAGCTCCAGCGCCTCGCCCTCGACGGCCACCCCCTCCTCCTCCTCCTCGCCGCCGCAGCCGGCGAGCAGCGCCGCTCCGAGCAGCGCGAGGGAAAGCAGAATCGAGTGTCGGAAACCTCCGGCGCATGAGAGGCCGGGAGTCTATAGGCGCCGCAGCAGGGAGTCCCGCCGGCCTCGGCGTTCAGATACGGGCGGCACCCGCGACGCGGAGCGGCTCTATCGGTTCGTCGTTCTCGAGTAGATCGCGGAGCCGCCTCAGGGCTCGCCGCAGGCGCTTGCGGTACCAGTGGGCGGCGCCGAGCTTGCTCCTGGCTCTGTCGAAGTGGTTGGCGGGCTCGATCCAGAAGGTGACTGACAGCTCGGTCGTCGCGGCCGGTCCCTCGACCAACTCCCAGGCGATCCCGAGCTCCATCCGGTCGGCGCGCGAGCCGCGGCCCCGCTCGATGATCGTGTGCGGCGGATCGAGCTCGGTGATCACCGTCTCCATCCAGATCGGAAACAGGGTCGCGTCGGCGTGAAAGCGGGCGGCGGCCCCGACCCCACGTGAGTCGAGACGCTGCAGGTGGAAGTCGTCGGCGAAGTGATCGCAGAACGCGGGCCGGTTGGCGAGATCCGCGAGCACGTCGAACACGCGCTCGCGGGGAGCGTCGATCGAGATCCTGGCCGTGACGGGTCTCATCGGCGCGGCGATTCTATCCCGGCAGCCTGAGGCGGGCCGCGGGAGGAGGACGCGGGCCGGCGCCGAAGCTGACCGCATGGAAGCGGCAACGACAGCCCGGCCCGGCATGCTGACCCGAGACGGTGCGGTTCCCGCCGCTCCGCCGCTGCCCCGCGAAGCAGCGAGCTGCAGCCGGCAGCCGATCGACGGCGTGGCCCGCTGCTCCTGCTGCGAGCGGTTTCCGCTGGTTGGCGAGCACGTCGTGCATCACGCTGGACGCAAGCGCAGCGGCTGGGTCTGTGAGCGCTGCGAGGCCGCCGGTCGGGGGGACGCGATCGGCGCCCCCGGTGAGCGGCTCAGGATCCGCTCGATCGGCGGCGCGATGAACGTCCGCCGCGCGGCCTGAGGCCGCAAAGAGCGACCGTCTTCACGAGCACTTCACTTGCGGCCGGCTGATCGCGAGCTAAGATCACTTGTGACGATGATTGCTAGCCACTCGTTGGGGACGCCGGCCCTGATCCGCTCCGACGCGGCGGAGCAGCGCGGCCCGATCGAGATCCCGGTCGGCTGGAGCAGGGTCGGGCGCAGCCCGATGGCGGAGATCCGGCTCAACGATCCGAGCGTCTCGCGGCGACACGCGGTGATGGTGCGGACCGAGGACGAGCGCCTGCGGGTGATCGACGACCGCAGCCTGACCGGTGTCTTCCTGAACGGCAAGCGGGTCCGCTGGGCCGAGCTTGCCGACGGCGACGAGCTCGCGATCGGCAACGTCAGGTTCACGATCCGGCGCCCGGCCCGCGCCGGGTCAGCCCTGGCCTGACGCCCGACGCGCGGGCAGCCCGAGCGCTGGGCGGCCTCTATAGTCGCGGCGTGGCCAGCGCCAGCGACCAACTCGAGGGGCCCTTCCCGTGTCGGTGACGATCGCGGTGCTCTCCCAGAAGGGCGGCACCGGCAAGACGACGACCGTGCGCAGCATTGCCGACGTCCTCACCCGGCTCGAGCTCGACGTTCTGTCCGTGGACGCCGATCCTCAGGGGAACCTCTCGGACTACTTCGACGTCGATCCGAGCGCGCAGCCGACTCTCGGCGAGGTGCTCGCCGGCCAGAGCCGAGCCGCCGACGCGATCCACGGCCCGGTGATCCCCGCGAACCTCGGTCTCGCGGAGGCCGAGCTGGTGCTCGCCGGCAAGATCGGTCGCGAGGTGACGATGCGAAACGCGCTTCGCGACGTGAAGCGCAACTACGACGTCGTCCTGATCGACTGCCCCCCAACCCTCGGGCTACTCACGGTCAACGCCCTGGTCGCGTCAACGCACGCGATCCTCTCGACGCAGGCCCAGCACTTCTCGCTTCAGGGAGTCGAGCAGGCCGTCGAGATCTTCAATCTCGCCCGCGACACCTTGAACCCGGATCTGGAGCTGCTCGGCGTCGTGCTCAACATCGCCAACATGCGCACCCGTCACGCCCGTCAGACCCTCGAGGCCCTGGACGAGCGCTTCCCCGAAAAGGTCTTCGACACCGTCATCCGCCAGTCGATCGCCTACGCGGAGTCGGCTGAGCGGGCGGTGCCGATCCTCGACTACCGCCCCGACCGCGGCTGCGACTACCTCGCCCTGACCGCCGAGATCATCGCCCGGCTCGGGATGCCGGACCGGCTGGCAACCCTCGAGCAGATCCGCCGCGAGGCGCTGCCCCCGCGGGTGCTCGAGCAGACCGAGCCGATCGGCACCCTGGTCTGAGCCGGCGCGGTCGATCGGGTGAACCGTTAGGTGCCTTGGGAGCTTCCCAACCGTTCACGGACGGGCGGCGCATGATGCGGGAGGCGGCTAGAGCTCGACCGCGGCGCCGTAGGGGCTGAAGGGGACGCGGACGACCTCGGCCCACTCGCCGGCGACGGCGGCGAGATCGGTGATCAGGTCGGCGCTCGACTGCCAGTAGCTCCAGACGAGCACGGTCGGGCCCGCGCCTGAGATCGTCGCCCCGAGGGCGCCGAGGTCGCGGGCCGCATCGACCACCTCCATCGAGCGCTCGTAGAGAGGGCGGCGATGGGGCTGGTGCAGGCGGTCGGCGAGGCCGCGCTCGATCAGGGTCAGGTCGGAGCGCTCGATCCCGAGCACCAGGTGCGACGCGGCGGCGACGTTGTGCGCGGCGTCAGCGATCGGCACCTCGGCCGGCATCGCGGCCCGTGCGGCCTCGGTCGGGACCTCGTCGGCCGGAATCACGACCAGCGTCTCAACGCCCTCCGGCGGCGCGAGCCGGGCGGGCACGGGAATCCTGGCCGGCGGCGCCTCGCCCGCCGCGATCTCGACCGGATCGGGCGGCGTCTCCCGGAACGGCGCGCCGGGGGGCGAGCAGACGGTGATCCCGCCGTAGAGCGCGGCGGCGACGTTGTCAGGGTGGCCCTCGAGCTCAGTGGCGATCGCGAACAGCTGCTCGCGTGAGTTGCCGAGCTCGAACAGATGGTCGGCTGCGAGCAGCCCCGCCAGGATCGCGGCACCGCTGGAGCCGAGGCCGCGGGCGAGCGGGATCTCGCTGCGGACCTCGAACCGGAGGCCGTCGGCCGGGTGCAGGCGCTCGAACGAGCTGACGATCAGATTGCTGCGATCGGTGGGGATACCCTCGCCTCCCGGGTCGACCGAGAACTCGCCGTCGGGGCTCTCGCTCACCTCGAGCTCGAGGAACAGCGACAGCGCCGCCCCGAGCACGTCATAGCCCGGGCCGAGGTTGCCCGAGGAGGCCGGCACCCTGACCAGCCGGCGGCGGGAGGTCACTCGCGCCACTTGATCGAGCAGCCGATCGGCTGCGTGCTGCGCGGATCGGGCTGCTCGCCGGCGAGCACGGCGGTCAGCGCATCCCGCAGCCACCCGGCGGCCAGCTCCGGCCGCTCGTGGTCGGGGTCGGGGGCGCCCCGGTAGGCGAGTCGCAAGCCGGAATCGAGCAGGAAGACATCGGGGGTCGTCCGCGCCCCCCAAGAGCGGGCCGCGGACTGGGTCTCGTCGTGCAGGTAGGGAACCGGCCAGCTCTCCGCGCGGTGCCGTTGCCGCATCGCCTCGAGGGAGTCCGCCGGATAGCGGGCGGCGTCATTGGAGTTGACCATCAGCAGGCCGACGCCGGCTCCGGCGTGGTCGCGCGCGACGTCGAGCAGGCGGTCGTGCCAGGCGAGCGCGTAGGGGCAGTGGTTGCAGGTCCAGACGACCGCGGTCGCCGGCGCGTCCCCGGGGCCGGGCAGCGTGTGCACCGCACCCTCGGTATCGGGAAGCTCCAGCGTCGGCACCAGATCGCCGATCTCGGGCCCGTCTGCGTTCACCTGCCGCTCCTCTCGATTCCTTCGATCAGCGCCTCCCGGATGTCGGCCGGGTCGGGGATCGCCGAGATCCGTCCGTCGCGCAATTTGTAGACGCGGCAGGTTAGCCCGGTGGCGGCATCGGCCGGCGGCTGGATGTCGCGACCGCCGACCCGGATCGTCGGCGAGCCGACGAACTGCTCCGCCGCGGCATCCTCAGCGGTCTCGACCTCGTGGACGACGATCGAGTCGGGATCGAGGCCGGCGCCCTCCATCGCCGCCCGCAACCGCTCGAGCGCCCGCTCCCAGGAGGGGCAGCCACGCCACCAGAGAAACTCGACCGGGGTACTCGCGAACGGCTCGTCAGCCACGCCTCGAGACTAGTGCAGCGCGCCGACTACCAGTCGCCGGAGGCGAGGCGCTCGGCGCCGCCGGCGATGCCGTGGGCGAAGACCCCCTTCGCAGCGATCTCCGCGCCGGGCAGCAGAACGCCCTCCCGAAGCCGGGCGCCGGCGCCGATCAGCGAGCCCGCACCGAGCACCAGCGGCCCGACGAGGTTGGCGCCGGGCCCGATCTCCACGTCTGGGCCGATCAGCACCGGGCCGATCACCTCGGCGCCGCCGGGCAGCGTCTGCTCGCCCTCCACCAGCTCGCCGACGGGATCGACCACCACCCGGCCGCCGAGCGCATCGAGATTGCCGTTCACGTACTCGGGCAGCGTCCCGATGTCGTTCCAGTAGCGATCGATGCGGTGGACGTGAAACGGCACGTCGTGGGAGAGCAGCGCCGGGAAGACGTCGGTCGCGAAGTCGAGCGGGTCGCCGTCTGGAAAGTAGTCGAAGATCTCCGAGCTGAACGCGTAGACCATGCAGTTGACGAGGTCCGAGAGCGCCTCGGCCGGGTCCGGCTTCTCCTGAAAGCCCTGGACCCGTCCCTCGCCGTCGGTGACGATCACGCCGTACTGGCTGACGTCGGCCACCTGCTTGACCGCGAGGGTCGCGAGGCCGCCGTTGGCCCGGTGGGCGGCGACCAGATCGGCGAGGTCGACGTCGGTCAGCGCGTCGCCGGCGAGGACAACGAACACGTCGTCGTCACCGCCGGTGAGGAAGTCGGAGACGCCGCGCACGCCGCCGGCCGTGCCGAGCAACTCCTCCTCGTAGGTGTAGCTGAGCTCCGCCCCGTACCGTGAGCCGTCCCCGATGCAGGCCTTGACCGTGTCGGGGAACCAGTGCAGGTTGGCGATCACCTCGTCGAAGCCGTGGCTCGACAGCAGCTGCACCAGATGGGCGGCAATCGGTCGATTGCAGACGGGGACGACCGGCTTCGGGATCTCCCAGGTGATCGGACGCAGACGCGTTCCGAGCCCCGCTGCCATGACCATCGCTCTCATCGCTTCAGCAGGTTAGTCAGGGCCGCCCCAGGCGGTCCTTGAGCGTCTCGATCACGGTCACCGGGGTCGGGTCGGCCCCCGCCCGTGCCGCGAGCTCCAGCGAGAGCAGGTCGCCGAGCATCACCGCCCAGAGCAGCCGCTCGGTCCGGGTCTCGCCCTCGGTGTCGAGCTGGATCACGCTCCGGGCCCTCGGCGCGATCAGCTCGGCGGTCAGCTCCGCGCGCCGGTGCTCGCGCGGCGGCTGGTCCTCGTCCCGCAGGAAGATCGCCGAGTAGGCGGCGTCGCCTCCCCCCTCCCAGCCGACGATCTCGTTGTGATCCAGCTCCGGCAAGACGTGGTCGAAGCAGGGCAGCTTTGCGTTCTCGTTGATCTGGCACTTCCAGCGATAGGCGACGGGGGCGGTGAGGCCGCAACCGTAGACGAGCGGCACCGATCCCGAGATCGAATCGGCGAGCTCCGCGGCCTTGGCCAGCAGCGAGTCGCCGGCCGCCTCGAGGTGGGCGGCCGAGCTGTCGATCTCCATGCGGATCGTCGGGCCGATCCCGACCACCGCAGCAACCTCAGCCGCGATCGCGAACGTGTACCCGACCGCGGCCCGGGGCTGCAGGCCGGCGGGCATCCCGATCACGGGGACGCCGTCGCTGCGGGCAGCCTCGGCCAGGGCACCGCCCGTGGTGGCGACGATCCGGTCCGCACCGACGGCTTCGGCAGCCGCGTAGCAGGCGATCGTCTCCTCGGTGTTGCCCGAGTAGCTCGAGCAGAAGATGGCGCGATCCGGCGGCGTCCACGAGGGGACCCCGTAACCGCGGACCACGTCGAGCGGCTTGCCGAGCCGGCCGCCGAGAGCGGCCGCGGCGAGGTCGCCTCCGATCGCCGATCCGCCCATGCCGCAGACGAGCAGCCCGGTCGACTCGAGCTGATCGATCTTCGCCGATGAAAAGCGCCAGAGCGCGTCCCGGAGATGGTCGGGCAGCGCCATCGTCGCTCCGTACTGATCGCCGGAATCAAGTTCCGCCAGCCGTCGCTCGAGGTCGCTCATGCCGTCTCTCCGGGTCCCACCTTGGCCCCGGGCCCGAGGTCGGCGACAGCGGTGATCGTCGCGCCCTCGCCGATCACCGAGCCCTCGGGGACCGAGCCTCCCTCCTCGACGGTGACTCCGGCCGCGAGGATCGCCCCGACGACCGTCGCGCCGGCCGCGATCGTGCAGTGGCCGTGCACCGCCGAGCCCTCGATCCGCGCCCGCTCGCCGATCACGCTGCCGGGACCGATCACCGCCCGGGGGCCGACCACGGCCCCGGCGGCGAGCGCCGCTCCGGCCTCGACGAAGGCCGGGCCGATCACCTCGGCGCCGTCATCGATCGCCGCCCCGGCATCGACGTAGACGCCGTCGCCGTCGACCATCTTCCCGGGCTCGGTCTCCACCCGGCGCTCGAGGATGTCCCAGCAGGCGTCGAGGTAGCGGGCCGGGGTGCCGATGTCCATCCAGTAGCCCTCGAGTCGCTCCGCGTAGAGCCCCGCCCCGACCAACTGCGGGAAGACCTCGCGCTCGATCGACACGTCCTGATCGGGCGGGATCAGGTCGAGGACATCCTTCTCGAGCAGGTAGGCGCCGGCCGAGATCTCGTCGGTGTCGACCGTCTCGGGGTCCGGCTTCTCGACGAACTCGATCACCTCGCCGTCCTCGCGCCGCCGGACCAGTCCGTAGGCCGTGACATCGGCGACCGGATAGAGCGCGAGGGTGGCCCTGGCGCCGCTGCTCTCGTGTCGCTTGCGCAGCTTGGTCAGGTCGAGGTCGGTGAGCGAGTCGCCGTTGAGCGCGAAGAAGCGGTCCTCGAGCAGGTCCTCGGCGAACTTGATCGCGCCGGCCGTCCCGCGCGGCTCGGGCTCCTCGACGTAGTGGATCCGCGGGCCGCCGGCGCCGCCCTCGCCGAGGGTCTGGCGCAGCTTGTCGGGGAGAAAGCCACAGGCCATGACGATGTCGTCGACCCCGTGTCGCGCGAGCCAGTCGACCATGTAGCGCATGAACGGCCGATCGACGAGCGGGATCACCGGCTTCGGCAGGGTCAGGGTCACCGGGCGGAGCCTGGTTCCATGACCTCCGACCAGGATCAGCGCCTGCAAGCTCACTCCCTGCCGCGGCCGATGCCCTCGTAGACGATGCCCGCCTCGCGCATCGTCTCGGGGTCGAGGAAGTTGCGACCGTCGACCACGACTGGATTCGCCATCTCCGCCGCCATCGCCGACCAATCGAGCGCCGCGAACTCGGGCCACTCGGTGACCAGCACCGCCGCGTCGGCGCCGCGCAGCGCCTCCTCGGCCGATCCGGCCATCTCGACCGCGGGCAGCAGCCCGGAGCCGTTCTCCCGGGCGACCGGGTCGAAGGCGACTACCTTGGCGCCCTCGCCCTGCAGGCGGGCGGCGAGCACCAGGCTCGACGCCTCGCGCATGTCGTCGGTGTGCGGCTTGAAGGCGAGCCCGAGCAACACGACCCGCTTGCCGACCAGCGAGCCGAGGTGGCGGGTCAGCTTGCCGAGCACGCGCCGCTTCTGCAGCTCGTTCACCTCGATCACCGAGTTCAGCAGCTGGAAGTGATACCCCGAGTTACCGGCCAGCTGCTTCAGCGCGGTCACGTCCTTCGGGAAGCAGGAGCCGCCGTAGCCGATCCCGGCATTGAGGAACTGGGGCCCGATCCGCTCGTCGAGGCCCATGCCACGCGCCACCTCGGTCACGTCGGCACCGACCTCCTCGCAGACGTTCGCGATCTCGTTGATGAAGCTGATCTTGGTCGCGAGGAAGGCGTTCGAGGCGAGCTTGATCATCTCGGCGCTGGCGACGTCGGTGCGCACCAGCGCGCCGCCGAGCGGCCGGTACGCATCGGCGACCGCCTCCGCGGCCCACTCGTCGCCGCGGTCGGCGCCGATCACCACCCGGTCCGGGTGCAGGAAGTCGGCGACCGCCGAGCCCTCCTTGAGGAACTCCGGGCAGGAGACGTAGGGAAGCGACGGCATGTCGCGGCGAATCGACTCACCGGTCCCGGCGGGGACCGTGCTCTTCATCACCAGCGCGTGCTCGGAGTCGCCGGAGAGCTCGCCGACCACCGCCTGGACCCGGGAGAGGTCGGCGTCGCCCGAGTAGGTCGGGGGAGTGTCGACACAGCAGAACAGCAGCCGGGAATGCGCCAGAAGCTCGTCCATCGAGGTCGTGAAGTTGAGCCGCTCGGCGTTGTCGCGGACCAGCTCCGGCAGGCCGGGCTCGTGGATCGTCAACTCGCCGGCCGCCAGCGAGGCGATCTTCTCGGCGTCGATGTCCATCGCCCAGACCTGATGGCCCTGCGCGGCGAAGCAGGCGGCGGTGACCACGCCGACCCAGCCGACGCCGACGACGCCGATCGGCTCGGGCGTGCTCTGCTTGTCGCGGTTCGGGTTCATCGGGGCGGCAATGCTCTCAGGCCTCGCGCTCGCGCGCGCGGCGCCGGTGCCGGGCAGCGGCTACGCCTCGCGCATCGACGTCGCCATCGCGAGCATCTCGGCCTCACCGATGCTCTGGACCAGGGTGTTGTTGAGCCAGTAGGAGTTGCCCTTCTCCTTCCAGCCGACCAGTCGCAGGCGACCGCCGTCGTAGAAGAGCAGATAGTCGCGGCCGTCGATCTCGCGCACCTCCGAGGCATTGCGGAGGATCGGCGGGTTCTCCCAGGTGGTGCCCATCACCCCGTAGTACTCGGTCAGCGTCGACGGCGAGCTCAGCGCGATCACGGTCTTGTAGGCCGACTCCTTCTTGTTGTCCTCGTTCTCGTACTCGTAGGTGCGCGAGTCCTTGCTGAAGGTCGATCCCGGGACGACCGCGGTCGGGTAGAAGACGGGGATTCCGAGGCGCCGGGCGTTCTTGTCCGCGTCGGCCTTGAACCGGTCGGCCATGGTCGGGAACTTCTCGTCGGCGAGCGCATCGGTCGCGACCACGTCGGCGTCGTCACCGCCCTTCTTCTTCTTGTTCTTCTTCTTGCTCTCGCCCTTCTTCTTGTTCGACTTCTCGCCGCCGCGCTGGCCGCTCGATCCGACCCCGTTGAGGAACTCGTCGATCGCCTTCTGGACCTGCTCGTCGGTTGAGGTGACGAACGGGTCCTCGGGGCCGCCGATGTCACCCTCGAAGTGGACCTCGTTGACCGGCACGTCGCGGACCGCTGCGAACGACTTGAGGATCCCGATCACGTCGCTGCCGCTGTCGATGTCCGAGCGCGTGTACTCGGTGAAGATGTCGATCAGCTCGGTCCCGATCCCGATTCCGGCGACGGCGCCGAGCAGCTCCCGGGGCTCGACCTTCTGGCGGGCCTCGCGGAGGAAGTCCTGCTGGCGGGCGGCGCGCACGAGGTCGGTGTCGAAGTGGCGATAGCGGACGTACTGCAGGGCCTTGAGCCCGCAGAGGCGCTGGTAGCCGGCGTTGATGTCGATCTCCGCGTAGTCGTTGGCAATCGTGCCGTCGTTGACGTTGAAGTACTCGCGATCGACGTCGATGTAGACGCAGTCGATCGCATCAACCGCATCGGCGAAGCCGGTGAAGTTGATCTCGACGACGTGATTGATCTCGAGACCGGTGAAGCGCTTGACCGTCTTCAGCGTCTTCTCCTCACCGCCGATCGCGTAGGCCTCGTTCAGCTTCGCCGGCCCGATCCCGGGAACGTCGACCTTGAGATCGCGGGGCAGCGAGAACAGCGAGAGAACCTCCTTGTCGGGGTCGACCCGGAGCAGCATCGTCGTGTCCGAGCGGGCGCCGGCATCCGGATCGTCGCCGGCACGGCGATCGGAGCCGATGATCAGGATCGTCTGTGGGTCGTCGCTCTCCACGTCCGCCAGCTGCTCGCTGATCCCGGGGATCGGCTGCAGCTTCGCCGCGATGTCCTCGACGAACAGCAGGCCGACGACCGCGACTGCCGCGGCGATCGAGGCGACGATCAACACCGAGCCGCTGAGGAAGCGCAGCCAGAGGTTCGAGGCGACCGACTCAAGCTCGTCATCGCTGGGCAGCGGCGCAACCGGTGCGGGCGGCGGCTTCGACGGGCGAACGATCGGGGGTCGTTGGGTCGGGGGAGGGCCGGCGGCAGCGGCCTGATCCGGCCGCTCTCCGGCGCCGGCGGCTGCGGCGGTCGGAGCGGCGGCGGCTGCGGCGGCCTCGTCCGTGGAATCGAAGACCTCGGTGGAGTCAGACGCCTCGCTGGAGGCGGACCCCCCACTGGAGTCAGCGGCCTCGCTGGAGTCGGACGCCTCGGAGTCCCCCTGCTGAGCCGAATCGCCCTGCCCGGCCCAGTCTGCGTCGGCGGCCGCCCCCGACGATTCCGCATCGGCCTGCCCCTCGGTCACGACCCACTCCTCGTCAGTCGGCGGCGGGGGCTCGGCCTGCTCCGGGCCCGGCGGCTCCGCGCCCTCCTCGTCGCCGGCTATCTCGGCCTCGATCCGCGCGAACTCATCGGTCAGCCCGAGCCCGGAGTCCTCCCCGGTCTCGAGGGCCGAATCGTCATCGCCGCCGGGCTCGGGGGCCGCGGGCAGCTCTCCCGGCTCGACCGATTCAGGCGCAGGGGCATCCTGGTCGCGCTCCTCCTCGGAGCCCGGCCCGTCGCGTTCGGTGTCGCTCACGCCCGGCCCTCGCTCTCGAGCGCCGCCGGCAACCCGGTGGCGAACTCGCTGAGTGCCCGCCGGTAGGCCTGAAGGGAGGCAAGCGAGACCCACTCGTCCGGCCCGTGGTGGCCGGCGCCGCTGGGACCGAACTCGACCGCCGGGACACCCGCGCGGATGAACGAGATCGCGTCCGAGGCCCCGTCGCGGCCGACCCCGGTCACGTCGCCGTCGTGGTGGGCGCTGGTCGCGGCGCAGAGCGCGCGGACGAAGACCGACTCGCTGTCGACCACGACCGGTGGCCGCGTAAAGGTCGAGACCACGCGCGAATCCGGCAGCCCCTCTATCTGGGTGAGGATCTCATCCTCTTCCTGTTCGGGTAGATAACGGATGTCCACGTCGATCACGCAGGTGTCGGGCACCTTGTTCAGGGCGTCGCCGCCCAGGATCCGGCCGAGGTTGATCGAGGGCCGATCGAAGAGCTCGGACGATTCCCGGCTGAAAGGTAGCGACTCGATGTTGCGGAACACCGCGAACGACTTGAGGATCGCGTTGTCGCCCTCCCAGGGGGTCGAGCCGTGCGCGGCCCGGCCGCTGACCTCGAGGCGCACCGCGAGGACGCCCTTCGCGGCCACGCCGACGTGCATGTCGGTCGGCTCACCGGTGATCGCGAAGCTCGCCCCCAGGCCCTCGTCGACCAGCAGGTCGGTGCCGCGGTAGTCCTCGTCCTCGCTCTCCTCGTCGGGAACGATCGTCAGCAGAACCCGGACATCGCTCTGGTCCTTGAGGTCGTTCAGGGCGAGCATCATCGCGGCGGCGGCGCCCTTCATGTCGTAGGCGCCACGGCCGATCAGCCGATCGCCCTCGACCCGCGGGTCGAACTGCCCGTCGCGCCCCGGCACCACGTCGATGTGGCCGTGGAGCACGATCGCCGGGCCCTGCTCGGGCCCAACCGAGGCCTTGAGGATCGGCAGCCCACGGATCTCGAGCTGGGTGGTGGGGATCTCGCGCGCCTCGAGCCAGCCCTTGACGAATCCGGCGCAGAGACGGATCCCGTCACCGTGGGAGGTGTCGTAGCCGATCAGCTTTTCAGCGAGATGCCGCTCTTCCATCCGGGGTAGGGTAGTGATGAGCCGGAAACGGCCTGCGGCCTCAGGCGCGGCGCGGCGATCGTCGCGGCAGGCTCAGCGCTCAGCGACCGAGAGGAAGGCCTCCGCCCGCTCCAGGTCTTGCTCGGCAACCTCGAACGCGGCCGAGCCCTCCTCGGCCTCCTCGAGACGCTGCCTGGCTTCGGCGATCCGCTCCTTCAGCGCGGCGCTGTCGAGGCTCTCGGGGTCGCGCGCCTCCTCGACCAGGACCACGACCCGGTTGGCGTACACCTCGAGCCAGCCCTCGGCGGCGGCGAACTGCCTGCCGCGCTTGGCGTTGAACTCCTCGGCGCTCTCGTAGAGGCGCAGCTCGTGCGGCACCAGGCGGGCCAGCATCGGCGCATGGCGGGCGCGAATGCCGAGCTCACCGATCACCGTCCGCGTCGAGACCTGAAACAGGTCTCCCTCGAAGACCTTGCCCTCGGGGGTCAGGACCTCGACCTGGATCTGCCGGGAGTCAGCCATCAGCTCAATCGGACGATCGGCGCCGCTATGCGGTCGCCGCCGCCTCCTCCTTCTCCTCCTGCTCGGCCGCCTCGGCATCGGCGCCCGCGGTCTCGTCCTCGCCCTCGCCCCGGGCGGCGTCGAGCACCTGATCGATCGCGCCCTTCATGTAGAAGGCGCTCTCCGGGATCTCGTCGTGCTCTCCGTCGACCAGCTGGCGGAAGCTCTCCACCGTGTCGGCGATCGGAACGATCTGTCCCGGAGTCCCGGTGAACTGCTCGGCCACGTTGAACGGCTGCGAGAGGAAGCGCTCGATCTTGCGGGCGCGGTTGACCATCAGCTTGTCCTCGTCGGAGAGCTCGTCGATGCCGAGGATCGCGATGATGTCCTGCAGCTCCTTGTACCGCTGCAACACCTCCTGAACCTGGGTCGCGACGCGGTAGTGCTCCTCGCCGAGAATGTCCGGCTTGAGGATCGTCGAGGTCGAGTCGAGCGGATCGACCGCCGGGTAGATCCCCTTCTCCGAGATCGCCCGCGAGAGCGTCGTGGTCGCGTTCAGGTGGGCGAACACCGACGCCGGAGCGGGGTCGGTCAGGTCGTCGGCGGGCACGTAGACCGCCTGGATCGAGGTGACCGAGCCCTGCTGGGTCGAGGTGATCCGCTCCTGCAGCTCGCCCATCTCGGTCTCGAGCGTGGGCTGGTAGCCGACCGCCGACGGCATCCGGCCGAGCAGCGCCGAGACCTCGGACCCGGCCTGCACGAAGCGGAAGATGTTGTCGATGAACAGGAGCACGTCCTGGCCGCCGACCTCGCGGAAGTACTCGGCCATCGTCAGTCCCGTCAGCGCCACCCGCAGGCGGGCGCCGGGGGGCTCGTTCATCTGGCCGAAGACCATCATCGTCTTGTCGATCACCCCGGACTCCTGCATCTCGACGTAGAGGTCGTTGCCCTCGCGGGTCCGCTCGCCGACGCCGCAGAAGGCGGAGAGGCCGCCGTGCTCGGTGGCGATGTTGTTGATCAGCTCCTGGATCAGCACCGTCTTGCCGACGCCGGCGCCGCCGAACAGGCCGACCTTGCCGCCCTTCGCGTAGGGAGCGAGCAGATCGACGACCTTGATCCCGGTCTCGAGGATCTCCTGGGTCGGAGTCAGCTGCTCGGCCGAGGGCGCGGCACGGTGGATCGGCCAGCGATCCTCGCCGGCGACGGGCTCGCCCTCGTCGATCGGCTCGCCGAGCAGGTTGAAGATCCGGCCAAGCGTGTCCTTGCCGACCGGCACCGTGATCGAGCCGCCGGTATCGATCACCTGGTCGCCGCGGCGCAGACCGTCGGCCGCGTCCATCGCCACCGCCCGGACCCGGTCGTCTCCCAGGTGCTGCTGGACCTCGCAGGTGAGGTCGATCGCGTTGCGGCCATCGCCCTCGGGCACCTCGATCTTCAAGGCCGAGTAGATCTCCGGCAGCTTCTCAGGGAAGACCGCGTCGATGACGACGCCGATCACCTGCTCGATCGTGCCTACGTTGGTCCCGTTTCCGTTGTCGGACATCTCTGCTCCTTCGCTTTCCAAGTCAGTCGTTGTCTCTACGAGCCCAGCGCCTCGGCACCGCCGACCACCTCGAGGATCTCCTGGGTGATCTCGGCCTGGCGGACCCGGTTCATCTCCAAAGTCAGTCGGTCGATCATCTCGCCCGCGTTCTCGGCGGCGCTCCGCATCGCGGTCATCCGCGCGCCGTGCTCGGAGGCCGCCGACTCGAGCAGCGCCCGGTAGACCGAGAGGTCCACGTACTCGCCGAACAGCAGCGAGAGCGCCTGCTCGGGATCCGGCTCGTAGAGCCAATCGGCACGGTTGTGCGCGTCCGCCAGCCCGATGTCCTCGACGACCTCGGGCTCCGGCAGGCCCTCGCCGAAGACCTCGGCCTCCTGCAGGGGCAGCAGCGTATGGCGCCGCACGTACTGGGTCAACGGCGAGACGTAGCGGTTGTAGATCAGGTCGACCCGGTCGACGTTCCGGTCGATGTATCCGGCGCTGAGCACATCGCCGATCGAGCGCGCGTCGGCGAAGCTCGGCCGGTCGGTGAACCCGATGAACGACTCGCTGACGGTCTCGCCGCGGAAGCCGAGGGTCGAGTTGCCGCGCCGGCCGACGACGTAGAAGGAAGCCTGCTTGCCCTCGGCCGCCAGCTCCGCCTTCAGGGTCAGCCCGGCGCGGATGATCTGCGTGTTGAACGATCCGGCCAGGCCGCGGTCGCCGGTCACGAGCAGGATCCCGACCCGCTCCGTCTGTTCGCGCTGCTGCAGCAGCGGCACCCGCTCGGCCTTCGGCCCGGCCGCCTCGGCGACCTGCCGGGTCACCTTGCGGATCGACTGCGCGTACGGGCGCAGCGCCTCGATCCGCTGCTCCGCGCGCCGCAGCCGGGCAGCGGCCACCATCTCCATCGCCCGCGTGATCTTGCGGATGTTCTTGACGGAGTTGATCCGTGTCTTGACGTCCTTCTGGCTGGCCATGGCGTCTGCCCGCTACCGCGTCGGCGGAGTCTCTAGGCGGGAACCTCCTCGGCTTCGGTCGGCTCCGGCTCGGCCTCGCGCTCGTCCTGCGACTTGATCCGGTCGGACTCCCCCTCCTCGAGCGGGTTGCCCTCGGCGTCGAAGTCGGGCCCGAAGTCGTCGATCATCTCCGCGATCGCATCGCCGAGCTTCTGCTCGCGCTCATCGTCGAGCTGCCCGTCGTCGTTGATCGCGCTCATCAGCTCGCTTTGCTCGGAGTGCAGGCGGGTCTGCAGGTCGTCGAGGAACTGCCGGACCCGCTCCGTCTTGATCCGGTCGAGGAACCCGCCGGTGCCGGAGTAGATCGTCGCGACCTGATCAGCGACCGAGAGCGGCTTGCGCTCGCTCTGGTTGAGCGCCTCGACGAGTCGCTCGCCGCGGGCCAGGGTCCGCTGCGTGTCCGCGTCGAGCTCGGACCCGAACTGCGCGAAGGCCTCGAGCTCGCGGTACTGAGAGAGCTCGAGGCGGAGCTTGCCCGCCACCTTCTTCATCGCCTTCGTCTGGGCATTGCCACCGACCCGGGAGACCGAGATGCCGACGTTGATCGCCGGCCGGACGCCGGAGTAGAAGAGGTCCGACTCGAGGAATATCTGCCCGTCGGTGATCGAGATCACGTTGGTCGGGATGTAGGCGGAGACGTCGGATGCCTGTGTCTCGATGATCGGCAACGCCGTCAGCGAGCCGCCGCCGAGCGCGTCGGAGAGCTTCACCCCGCGCTCGAGCAACCGCGAGTGCAGGTAGAAGACATCGCCGGGATAGGCCTCCCGGCCCGGAGGCCGTCGCAACAGCAACGACATCTGGCGATACGCGTAGGCGTGCTTGGTCAGGTCGTCGTAGATGCAGAGCGCGTGCTTGCCCTGGTAGGTGAAGTACTCGGCCATCGCAGTTCCGGCGTAGGGGGCCATGAACTTGATCGGCGCTGCCTCGTCGGCGGGCGCAGCGACGATGATCGAGTTGTCCATCGCCCCGTTCTCACGCAGCGTCTCCATGAACTGGACGACCGTCGACATCCGCTGACCGATCGCGACGTAGACGCAGATCAGGTCCTGGTCCCTGTTGTTGATGATCGTGTCGATCGCGATCGCGGTCTTGCCGGTCTGGCGGTCGCCGATGATCAGCTCCCGCTGTCCACGGCCGATCGGGATCATCGAGTCGATCGCCTTGAGCCCGGTCTGCATCGGCTCCTTGACGCCCTGGCGCTGGACCACGCCCGGCGCCTTGAACTCGGCCGGCCGCGACTCGGTCGTGTTGATGTCGCCCTTGTCGTCGAGCGGCCGACCGAGCGGGTCGACGAGGCGGCCGAGCAACTGCTCTCCGACCGGGATCTCGAGCAGCCGGCCGGTGCGCTTGACGGTGTCGCCCTCGACGACCTTGTCCCACTCGCCGAACAGGACGACGCCGACGTTGTCCTCCTCGAGGTTGAGTGCCAGTCCGGTGACGCCGTGCGGCAACTCGAGCATCTCGAGCGCCATCGCGTTGTCGAGGCCGTGCACGCGGGCGATTCCGTCGGCGACCGAGAGCACGGTGCCGACCTCGGAGAGGTCGGCGCTACCGGTCTCGAGGCCCTCGATCCGCTGCCGCAGAATCGATGAGATCTCGTCGGGCTTGATATCCATCTGGTTCGTCGTCTCCTTGGTTCCTTCGAAGTTTCAGCGAGGCGCGCTGCGGCCCGACCCGGTCAGGGGCTAGGCAGCCTGCGCGACCTCCTTGCGCAGCTTCTCGAGGCGGTTGTGAATGCTCGCGTCGAGAACCATGTTTCCCACCTGCAGGATGAGCCCGCCGATGATCCCGTCGTCGACGACCGTGTTCAACTCGATCGTCTGCCCGGTCTGCTGTTCGATCGCGGTTCCGACCTCCTCGGCGACGCTCGGATCGAGCTCGACCGCGCTGGTCACGGTCACCGTCAGCCGCCTGTTCTCCTTCGCCCAGAGCTCATCGAAACGGGCGCGAATCCTGAACAGGGCCGGCATCCGATGCTTCTCCGCGAGCAGCTCGAGGAAGTTGACCAGCTCCGGGTTCGCGCCGCTGATCGCCCGGGAGATCCCGTCCCGCTTCTCCTCCGACGAGAAGTAGGGGCTGAAGAAGAACACCTGCAGGTCGCGGTTGGTCGAGAGCGCGTCCGCGACCTCGCCGAGCTGGTCGTGGACCTCGTCGAGGTCCCCCCGCTGCTTGGCGACGTCGAACAACGCCTCCGCGTAGACCCGGGCGATCTCCTCCATCGGCTACTCGCCCCCGCTTCCGGCGTCGCCGGCGAGGGCCGAGAAGTCGACCTCCCTGAGCGCATCCTCGACCAGCCGCTGCTGATCATCGGCGGAGAGCGACCTGCGGGTCACCCGCTCGGTCGCGAGCACGGTCAGGTCGGCGATCTCCTTGCGGATCTTCTCGAGTGAGCGCCGGGTCTCGGCCTCGATGTCCTTGCGGGCGGCCTCGATCAGCTCCTCGCGCTTGACGCGACCCTCCTCGGTCGCCTCGGCCTTCGCGTTGTCGCCGGCCCGCTTCGCACGGGTGACGATCTCGTCGGCCTGCTCGCGGGCCTCCTTGAGCCGCTCGCGGTACTCGGCGAGCAGCTCATCGGCCTCCTGGCGCTGGCGCTCGGCTGCCGTGATGTTCTCGTTGATCGCGTCGGCGCGCTTCTGCAGGGCGTCGCGGATCCGCGGGAAGGCGGCCTTCGAGAGCACGACCAGCGTGAACAGGAAGGCGATCACCGTCCAGATCATCAAGCCGAGCCCGGGCTCGACCAGGAAGGCGCCGCCGCCCTCGTCCTCGGCGGTCTCGGCGCCGAGCAACAGGACGCCGGCTATGTCGCTGACGAACTCCACGGCGGCCTAGAGGAAGAAGGCGATCAGGCCGAAGATGAAGGTGTAGAAGGCGACCGCCTCGGTCAGCGCGAAGCCGAGCCAGCGGATGCTCTGCAGCTCACCGGCCATCTCGGGCTGGCGGGCCACCGACTCGATCTCCTTGCCGAAGATGAAGCCGATGCCGATGCCGGCGCCGATCGAACCGAGGCCGGCGCCGACGCCGAGCGCGATCGCCTTGCCGGCGTCGGTGATGCCGTTGGCCAGCACCTCTTCGGACGCCTGGGCCAGGAGTAGAAAGTCCATTGGTCGTTGTCTCCTTTTCTAGTGGCTCTCGGCGGTTGCGCCGCCGATGTAGATTGCGGTCAGGATCGTGAAGATAAACGCCTGAAGACCGGCGACGATGCCGATCTCGAAGACGAAGAAGGCGAAGGCGGCGGGGAGCGTCAGCCAGCCGAGCGCCGTCAGGCCGAGCAGCACCGCGAGCCCGCCGCCCATGAACAGCAGCAGCAGGTGGCCGGCGAGGATGTTGGCGAAGAGCCGCACCGAGAGCGAGACCAGTCGCACGATGTTCGAGATCGCCTCGATCACCCAGACGAACGCCTTGAAGGCGAACGGCATCTCCTCGAGGCCCGCAGGCAGCCAGGTCCCGAAGTACTTGAAGAAGCCGTGCTCGCGGATGCCCTCGACGTTGTAGCTGGTCCAGACGATGATCGTCAGCACCAGCGGGATCGAGATGTTGGCGGTCGCCGCGTAGAGCGCGAAGGTCGGGACCTCGACCCCGAAGACGTTGACCGGATGCTCGGTGTTGGTCGGCAGCGGGATCAGGCCGATCAGGTTCGAGACGAGGATGAAGAAGAAGAGGGTCGCGAGGACCGGGAACCAGCGCTGGGCCCGCTGCTCGTCGAGGTTGTCCTCGGTGATCTGGCCCTGGATCAGGTTGTAGGCGAGCTCGACCGTGGTCTGGACCAGGTTCGGCTTCTGCGTCATCCGGCGTGCGATCCAGAGCATGCCGCCGATCGTCACCGCCGATGCGAGCGCCAGATAGAGCACCGCCTTGTTGATCGACATGTCGATCCCGAGGATCGTGATCTCGACCCAGGGCTCGAGCCGGAACTCGTCCTGGGGCTTGAAGGTCTCGTTCTTGCCGTCGCTGCCGAAGATCAGGCCGAACGCGACCAGGCCGACGAAGTAGACGCCGCCGATCACGAGCACCTTCCTGCCGGTGCTGAGGCTGCTCCAGCGAGCCCTCATCGGCCGCCCTCGCCTTCATGCAGTTGCGCCTGCCCCTCGCCCTCAGCCAGGTGCGCAAGACCCTCGCCGAGCAGGTGGGCGGTGACCAGCGCGGCGGCAAGCAGCGCGGCGGCAAGCCCCGCCTCCCGGTCGACGGTCAGGCCGACGATCAGGATCGCCGCGGCGAGGACCCAGAGGCGCCCGAGCATCGCGGCGGCGGTCAGGCCCAGTGCGGTGGTCCGGTCGGCGGCCCCGAGCGCGACCGCTCGCCGGCGGTCGGCGAAGGCCTTGCCGATCCGCCCCGCGACCCAGGCACCACCGGCGGCCAGATAGCCGGCGATCGGAGCGTCGACGGCGATGAACACGGGCAGGGCAAGCGCGAGCACCAGAAGGTCGAGGTTGCGCGCAACCTCGACCGCCGAGATGCGGGGTGCGGTCACCGACATGAGCGGAGGCGACGCGCCCTGCGACTCTCGCCACCGAAGGCCCTGTAGGCCATCTCGCCGCTCTCGCGGCCGAGGTGGAGAGGACAACGCCGCCGTGCGGCGAATCGCTTACCGAAGCTGGGGCGGGTGCGCGCGAAACGCCGGTCGCCGCGATTGTCGAAGTGAGGTGTTTCCATCCTGGGAGCGCCGGCAGGGTGATTCTCCCGCGTGCCGGCCAAGTGGCTGCGGGAGCGCGAATATAGCCGAAACCCGCCGCCCTCACGGACCGCTTCCGAGGTGGTCACAATGGGCACAAGAGATGGCGCACACCCACTTCGAGCAGGGCGGCCCGCCGCAGGAGCCGGGCCCCGACAGGGCGGCCAACCAGCGGGCGCTGACGATCGCCTTCGCCCTGACCGCGTCGTTCACGGTCGTCGAGATCGTCGGTGGGATCCTCACCGGCAGCCTGGCGCTGCTCGCCGACGCCGTGCACATGCTCTCCGACAACCTCTCCCTGGCGCTGGCCCTGCTGGCGATCCGGCTCGCCGACCGGCCGCCGACCCCGCAGCGCAGCTTCGGCTACAAGCGGGCCGAGATCCTCGCAGCGCTGTTCAACGGCGTCGCCCTGGTCGCCGTCTCGGTCTGGATCCTCTACGAGGCGTGGCAGCGACTCGAGTCGCCGGAGGCGGTCGCCGGCGTCGGCATGCTGGTCGTCGCGAGCGCCGGCGCGCTCGCCAATCTCGCCGCGATCCGGGTGCTGATGCCCGGCTCCGGGGACAACCTCAACATGAGGGGCGCGATGCGCCACGTGATCGCCGACCTCGCGGGATCGGTCGGGGCGATCGCCGGCGCGGTGATCATCATCACCACCGGCTTCGACCAGGCCGACTCGATCATCGGCGCGCTGATCGCCGTGCTCGTCGCCCTCAGCGCCGTGCCGATCATCCGCGACTCGGTCAGGATCCTGCTCGAGGAGGCCCCCGCGGGCCTCGACGCAACCGAGATCGGACGGGCGATGGCCGCGGCACCGGGGGTCGTCTCGGTCCACGACCTGCACATCTGGACGATCACCTCGGGCTTCGCGGCCCTCTCCGCACACGTAATGGTCGGCACCGACGAGGACTGCCACGCCCGCCGTCGCGAGGTCGAGGCGATGCTGAGGTCGCGCTTCGACCTCGAGCACACGACCCTGCAGATGGACCATGCGGAGCCGCGGACCCTGCTGCAGATCGAGGGCGTCGACGGATGAGCGCGGCCGACGCAGCAGCGGCAGGTGGCGCCGCTGTGCGAGTCTAGGGGCCGATGAATGCCAAGCAGCCCATTCTGTTGCTCGCCGCGGTGCTCGCCGCGCTCGCCCTCGCGGCCTGTGGCAGCGACGATGGCGGCACGACCACGGCGGCCTCTGAAACGACCGCCACCGGCGACGCCGCGGTCGACACCTCGACCAAGCCCGAGGTCGAGACGCCGGCCGAGCTGCCAGACGGGCTCGTCACCGAGGACATCGTCGAGGGCGACGGCCCGACCGCCGAGCCGGGGAGCCTGGTCACGGTCCAGTACGTCGGGGTGGACGCCGGCACCGGGGAGGAGTTCGACTCCTCCTGGGACCGCGGCCAGCCGTTCAGCTTCCAGCTCGGCGGCGGCGAAGTTATCCGTGGCTGGGACGAGGGGGTCGAGGGGATGAAGGTCGGCGGCCGGCGCGAGCTGATCATCCCGCCGAACCTCGCCTACGGCAAGCAGGGCTCGCCGCCGGCGATCGCCCCCTCCTCGACGCTGGTCTTCGTCGTCGATCTGCTCGGCGTCGGCTAGCGCTCAGCCGCTCTCGATGACGTCGAACTCGCCCGTCTCCGGGTCGATCTCGCGCAGCTCCCCGGTCGCCGGATCGACCGCCGCGAAGGCCCCCGTCTCGAGCTCGCGGGCCACGCCCGCGTCGATCTGCTCCTGGTCGATCCCGGCCACCCCGGTCGCGCTGCTGACCTGACGGAAGCGGAACCGGCGCAGCTTCAGGATCTCGAGGGCGATCAGCAGCCGGAGGCTGGCGGCGACCGCGAACGCGAAGAAGCCGATCATCACCGCGGTCCAGCCGAGGTCGAAGTCGCCACGATCGTTCGAGTAGGGGACGAACCTGAGCGCGAGCGCGAAGGCGGCCATCGCCGCGGTCCATCCATAGAGGTAGGCGATCGTCCGCCGCTGGCTGAAGCCGACGTTGGCGAAGCGGTGGTGGAAATGGGAGCGATCCGCGACGAAGATCGGCTGCCGGTACTTGAGGCGCTTGGCGAGCACGAAGCTCGTGTCGAGAATCGGCACCGCGAGCACCACCAGCGGGAATGCAAGGGCGACCACCGCGTTCGTCTTCAGGGCACCCTGGACGGCGATCGCCCCGAGCAGGAAGCCGAGCAGGTTCGAGCCGGTGTCGCCCATGAAGCTCGAGGCGGGCGGGAAGCCGTGGCGGAGGAAGCCGAGCGCGGCGCCGGCGGTGATCGCCGCGAGGACGCCCGCCGCGTTGCGGTCGAGGGAGAGGGCGATCGCCGCCAGGGTCACGGCGCTGATCACGCAGACCCCCGCGGCGAGACCGTCGACACCGTCGATCAGGTTGATCACGTTGGCGATCCCGACCAGGCCGATCACCGTGATCACCTGGCCGAGATCGACCTCGCCGAGGATCGGCAGATCGAACAGCGCCGTCGAGCCCGGCTCCACGCCGCCGATGAACGGCAGCGTGAAGACGTCGACGGTGACCCCGGCCGAGACCGGGATGATCGCCGCGATCGTCTGCCCCGCGAGCTTGGCCGGCGCCGGAAGCTCGACGATGTCGTCGACCATGCCGACCAGCGAGATCACCGCCGCCCCCCCGAGAATCGCCCGGGTCTCCGCGTCCCAGGGGAGAAAGATCGCGCCGGTGGCAAGCACCGCGACGAGAATCGCCACCCCGGAGAGCCGCGGCGTCGGCTTGGTGTGCAGGCTGCGCTCGCGGGGGACGTCGATCGCCCCGATCCTGATCGCCAGCTCCTCGGCCACGGGAACCAGCAGCCAGGCGATCGCCAGCGCGGCCGCGAACGCGAAGAGTGCGTCGATCGTCTCAGGCATGTGGATCGGGCCCCCGCCGCCTAGCAGGGCCGCGGCCGAGACTACTCGACCGCCCCGATCACCCCCTCGACCAGGACCCCGGGGTCGCGCGGGTCCCTCGGCCCGGGCTGACTGGAGCGCCGCTGCAGCTCGAGCCGCTCGAGATCGCCCAGTTCGAGCAGCCGGCCCTCGGCAATCAGCCGCTCGTCCACGGCCCCCATCCGGCCGCTGAAGATCGTGTAGACCGGGACCCCGAGGGCGACGGCCTCGCGATTCATCGTCCCACCGGCGCTGACCACGAGATCCGAGTAGGCGATCAGGCTCTGCGCGTCGATCGCCCGCTCGGGGATGATCAGGCTCTCGGCCCCCCGCTCGATCGCGGCGCGCCGCTGCCGGTCAGTGCGCGGAATCAGGACGCTCACCGCGGCCGGCTCGGCGGTCAGCCGGTCGAGCAGCCGCTCGTAGAGCGGGTTGTCGTGGTGATAGGCGGAGCTCTCCGGCGGCGGCCTGACGACGACCAGGATCCGCTCGTCGTCGGCTCGCGCGGGGTCGACCCCCGCCTCGATCAGGCCGAGCTCGGAGAGGACCGCCGGATCAGGCTCGAGATCGGCGAGGTAGTAGTCCTCCTTCAAGCCGGGATAGCGAAACAGCTTCTCGGGGCCGGCTCCGGCCGCCTTCAACCGCTCCAGGGGTATCGCGTCAGGGACGATCACCCGGCGGGCCGAGCGCCAGGCAAGCTTGCGCTGCAGCCCGGCGTACTCGTAGTCCTGCATCTGCACCTGCGGGATCCTCAGGATCGAGCCGACGACCGCGACGTCGACCGATCCGTGGGCGAGCGCGAGGTCGAATCCCCTGCCCCGCGCCCACCCGAGCAGGGCCCGGCTCCGCGAGCCAAGCGCCCGCGCCTTGGCGACGGTTCCGGCGCCCGCATGCGTGCCAAACGACTCGTAGGGGATCCCGAGCCGGTCGAGCACGCCCTCGGTCTGCCCGTAGCTGCGGGCGGTGACGGCGACCTCGTGACCACGCTCGAGCAGCCCGGCGACGATCGGCCGCAGCACCAGCGGGTGCGCGGCGGCCGTGCAGTCGACCCAGACCCTCAACCGGTCAGGCCGTGATCGGAGCCAGCTGCGGATAGAGGGGATAGCGCTCCATCAGCGCCGCGCTGCGGGCCCGGAGGCCGTCCTTGTCGGCCTCGAAGCGATCGGAGAGGGCGGCCGTGATCAGCTCGGCGATCTCGCGCATGTCGTCCTCGACCAGCCCGCGGGTGGTCAGCGCGGGGGTCCCGATCCGCAGCCCCGAGGGGTTCATCGGCGGGTTCGGGTCGAACGGGATCGTGTTGAAGTTGACCGTGATCCCGATCTCGTCGAGCCGCGACTCGCCGGTCTTTCCGTCGAGCCCGCTCGGCCGCAGATCGACCAGCACGAGGTGCGTGTCGGTGCCGCCGGTCAGCACCTCGACACCGCCGGAGATCAGGCCCTCGGCGAGGGCGCGGGCGTTGGCGACGGTCTGCCGCTGGCGGGCCCTGAACTGCTCGGTCTGGGCGATCCTCAGGGCGACCGCCTTGGCCGCGATCACGTGCATCAGCGGCCCGCCCTGGGTACCGGGGAAGACGCCCCGGTTGATCTCCTTGGCGAGCTCCTCGGTGCAGAGGATCATCCCGCTGCGCGGGCCGCAGAGCGTCTTGTGGATCGTCGTCGTGACGACGTCGGCGTGTGGCACCGGATTCGGATGCTCCCCGGCGGCGACGAGCCCGGCGAAGTGCGCCATGTCGACCATCAACCTGGCGCCGACGGCGTCCGCGATCTCACGGAAGGCGGCGAAGTCGAGCCGGCGCGCGTATGCCGACCAGCCGGCGATGATCAGCTTCGGCCTCGCCTCGTGGGCGACGCGCTCGACCTCCTCCATGTCGACGAGCAACGACTCGCGGTCGACGTGGTAGGGGGCGACCTCGAAGAGCTTGCCCGAGACGTTCAGCTTCATCCCGTGGGTGAGATGGCCCCCGTTGTCGAGGGCCAGGCCCATGATCGTGTCGCCGGGCTCCAGCAGCGCCAGATACACGGCGTTGTTGGCCTGGGCGCCCGCGTGCGGCTGAACGTTCGCGTGCTCGGCGCCGAACAGCGCCTTGGCCCGGTCGATCGCCAGCTGCTCGGCCACATCGACGTGCTCGCAGCCCCCGTAGTAGCGCTTCCCCGGATAGCCCTCGGCGTACTTGTTGGTCAGCACCGAGCCGACCGCGTCGAGAACCGCCTGCGGGACGAAGTTCTCTGAGGCGATCATCTCGAGGGTGTCCTGCTGGCGCGCGAGCTCGCCGTCGAGGACCGCGGCGATCTCGGGGTCGACGTCGGCAAGCGGGGCGGTCTGGAAGTCGTCTGGCAGGTCGGTCACGGGGTCTCCTTCAGTGGTCGCCGTCTAAAGCTCCTCGCCGCGCTCGACCGCGGCGATCTCCTCGACGCGGCGCTGATGGCGGCCGCCCTCGAACTCCGTCGCGAGGAATCGCTCGACGATCGGGGCCGCCTCGGCCGGCGGCAGCCGGCGTCCGGCGAGCGTCAGCACGTTCGCGTCATTGTGGCGGCGGCTCATCTCCGCTTCGTCGGGATCGTGGGCATTGACCGCGCGGATGCCCTCGATCTTGTTCGCGGCGATCGAGACGCCGACGCCCGAGCCACAGACGATCACGGCTCGCTCGGCCTCACCCCCGGCCACGAGCTGGGCGGCCCGCGAGGCGTATACGGGGTAGTCGACCGAGTCCTCGGAGTCGGTGCCCACGTCGACGACCTCGTGGCCGGCCTCGCGCAGGATCGGGCCGACGGCCTGCTTCAGCTCGTAGCCCGCATGGTCGGATCCGATCGCCACCTTCACGCCGGCGACGATAGCAGCGGCGGAAGCCCGCTCCGGGGCGGTGAACCAGCGCTATTTGCGCGTTTGGAGCGACGTTCCCGGCGGCAGCGACCGAGCGCCGTATGCTTGCAGCCGGCCTCGCAGCGAAACCTCGGGAGGACGCGCGAATGAGCACCGAACGCGGCGGTAGGAGGGGGCGCGGGCACCACCTCCGCACCCCCACCTCGCAGCTCCCACATGCCGAGAAGATCGCCCGCCAGGACCGCCACATCGAGATCCTCTCGATCGTGCTGCTGGCGGTGCTGCTGCTGCTGATCTACTCCGCCGCCTTCGACATCGACAGCTGGGCGGAGTGGATCGTCTTCGGCGGCATCGTCGCCGCCGCGGTCGGCGCCGGCGTCGCGGTCAACGCCAGCGCCAGGGCCTGAGGCTCGGCCGGCGCTCCGATCAACCGAGGGCCTGGAGCCGACCGGCGAGCTGCTCGGCCGAGATCGCGCCCGGCCGGAGGATCTCGGGCGCGCCCCCGCGCTCGATCCCGGTGAGATCGACCACGGTCGAGGCTGAGCCGGTGAGCTCGCCGCCGTCGATCGCGAGATCGACGGTCTCGACGATCGCGGGGGCGATCCGATCGAAGCCGGCGGCGGGCGGCTCCCCAGAGCGATTGGCGCTGGTCTGAAACAGCGGGCACGCGGTCCCGGCGAGCGGCCCGTCGATCAGCCGGATCCCGAGGCGCTCCGGGTCGTCGCGGCAGGCGAGCGGATAGCGGCGCTCAGGGTTGGCGACGACGAGGGTCAGCGGGCCCGGGAGCAGTGCCGCTATCGCCTCGCGGGTCCTGGGCCCCAAGGCGGGGAGCAGCTCTCGCATCGCCAGCGGGCTGAAGTAGAGGATCGCGGACGGCTTGCCCTCGTCGCGTCCCTTGATCTCGTTGATCCGCTCGATCGCAGCCGGCGAGAGCGGATCGCAGCCGAGCCCGTAGACCCCGTCGGCCGGAAACAGCACCACCCCTCCCCCGGCGACCACGCGCCCGAGCTGCGATCGCGCCTCAGCCGCGACCCCGTCGGCGTCGCCTTCGGTGATCCGGATCGTGCTCACCTCGCCACCACCACCCGCTCCAGGCCGGCGAGATCGCGCCGGACCTCGGTCCGCGTGAAGCCGGCCGCCTCGAGCAGCTCAGCGACCTGCTCGGCCTGATCGACGCCGACCTCGAGGCCGACAGCCGCCGCCCGCAGCGGCCGCTCGCCGCCGGCCGGGGAGATCGATCCGGCCAACGACCGGATCGGGCCGAGGCCGTCGTCGCCGCCGACCAGTGCGGGGCGCGGCTCGAATCGGGTGATCTCGGGCTGAAGCGCGCTCCACTCGGAGCTCCGAACGTAGGGGAGGTTGGCGACCAGCAGCTCGAACTCCCGCCGGGCCGGCAGCGACCCGGCCTCGAAGGCGACCCGATCACCGAGGCCGAGCCGGTTGGCGTTCGCGATGGCGACCTGCAGCGCCCCCGGCGAGGTGTCGGTCGCAACGACCGTGCAGGTCGGCAGCTCCTCGGCGATCGCGAGCGCCACGGCTCCCGAGCCGGTGCCGACGTCGATCACGGTCGCCGGCCCGAGCTCGACGGCGAGATCGACCAGCAGCTCGGTCTCCGGGCGCGGGATCAGCACCCGCGGATCGACCGCCAACTCGAGATTGCGGAAGCCCTTGCGACCGAGGATGTAGGCGACCGGCTCGCGGGCGATCCGGCGACGCACCATCGCACCGAAGGCGCGGCCCGCCGCCGCTCCGACCGGAGCCTCGGGAGCAGCTGCAAGCCGCGCCCGCTCGACTCCCAGCGCCTCGGCCAAGAGCAGCTCGGCGTCGAGCCGCGGCCGATCCACGCCGGCCGCCCCGAGGGCGTCGGCTGCCGCGTCGAGCGCCTCGCGGACGCTGCCGGTGACGGCGGCGGGCATCGGTCAGGGGATCTCGGCGGCGGCCGCATCCGCGGTCTGCGCCTCGAGCTTGGCCCGCTTCTCCTCCGCGGCCAGGGCCTCGGTGAACTCGCCGAGCGACCCAGCGAGCACCTGCTCGAGGTTGTGCGAGGTGTGCTTGATCCGGTGATCGGTGACCCGGCCCTGCGGGAAGTTGTAGGTGCGGATCTTCTCCGAGCGCTCGCCGGTCCCGACCTGCGCCCGGCGCTCCGCCGACTGCTCGGCCTGCTGTTCGGCGATCGCGTGCTCGAGCAGCCGGGCCCGCAGCACCCGCATCGCCTTGTCCTTGTTCTGCAGCTGCGACTTCTCGTCCTGCATCGAGACCACGATGCCGCTCGGCTCGTGGGTGATCCGCACCGCGGAGTCGGTGGTGTTGACCGACTGCCCGCCCGGGCCGGAGGACCGGTAGACGTCGATCTGCAGATCGTTCGGCTCGATCTGCACATCGACCTCCTCTGCTTCGGGCAACACGGCGACGGTGGCCGTCGAGGTGTGGATCCGGCCCTGGGACTCCGTCTTCGGAACGCGCTGGACCCGGTGCGTGCCGCCCTCGAACTTGAACACCGAGTAGGCGGCATCGCCCTTGATCGCGAAGGTCACCTCCTTGAATCCACCAACCTCGGCCGGGCTCTGAGAGATCACCTCGGTGCTGAACCCGAGCTCCTCGGCGTAGCGGCTGAGCATGTTGTAGAGGTCGCCGGCGAACAGCCCCGCCTCGTCGCCCCCGGCTCCGGCCCGGATCTCGACCAGCACGTTCTTGTCGTCGTTCGGATCCCGCTCGACCATCGCCATCCGGATCTCCTCGGCGAGCCGCTCGAGCCGGCCCGGAGCCTCGGCGACGACCCCCCGCAGCTCCTCGTCCTCCCCCCCTCGGCCAGCAGCTCGCCGGCACCCTCGAGATCGTCGCTCAGCGTCCGGTACTCGGCCGCCAGCGCCCGGGCCGGCTGCAGGGCGCGGTACTCGCGGCCAACCTCCGCGTAGCGCTCGCGGTCCGCGATCACCGCCGGGTCCGACATCTCGCTCTCGAGCTCGTCGAAGCGCCGCTCGATCTGTTCAACAAGCTTCCCGATCACGCCCCTGACGATAGCCGCGAACCTGCGGCGGCCCGGTCCGGACGGGATCGCTAGGCGACGATCTCGATCGGGGTCTCCCGATCGAGCTCGGTGCCCTCGACAGCCAGCACGCCCTCGAGAGCCGCGATCGCAACCTCGAGCTGGTCGCGGTCGGGCTCGCGCGTGGTCAGGCCCTGCAGCATCAGGCCCGGCCACATCAGCGCCCGGACCCAGGCGCGCCGGCGGTTGCGGCCCGCCCACTTGATCACCTCGTAGGCGAGCCCCGCGATCAGCGGGATACCGAGGATCCGGCTTCCCAGCAGCCAGTACCAGGCCGGGAGTCCGATCGGCGCGAAGACGAAGATCGCGAGCACCATCACGATCAGCAGGAAGCTCGTCCCGCAGCGCGGGTGCATCTGCGAGTAGCGCTGCGCGCACTCCGGCGTCAGCCGGTCTCCCGCCTCGAAGCACGAGATCGTCTTGTGCTCGGCGCCGTGATACTCGAAGACCCGCCTGAGGTCGCTGATCCGGCTGATCAGCACGATGTAGCCGATGAAGATGCCGGTCCGCAGAAGACCCTCGACGAGCCAGAAGAGGAAGGCGGAGCCGAGCTGGTCCTTGATCAGGCTGGTGAGGCCGACGGGAATCACGAAGAAGAGCACGATCGCGAGCAGCAGCGAGCCGGCGACGGTCAGGCCCCAGGTGAGGCCGCCGATCTCCTCGAAGTCGTCGTCCTCGGTGATCTGCGCATTGGCCGAGATCGAGAGTGCGCGAAACCCGACCTTCAGCGACTCGCCGAGGGCGACCACGCCACGGACCACCGGCAGCCGCAGCAGGCGGTGTCGCTTCGCCCAGCTGACGATCGGCTCGGAGACGACCTCGATCTCGCCCTCGGGCTTGCGCACCGCCACCGCCCAGGTCGAGACACCGCGCATCATCACACCCTCGAGCACCGCCTGACCGCCGACCGGGGCGTCGCGGCAGCCGACCGGCTTGCCGTCGGGCATCGCCTCGGTGGAGATCAGCGGCGCGCCGGCGCTGCCGGCGTCCTCGGTCTGCTCGAAGTCCGCCATCGTCCTACTGAAT
This sequence comes from uncultured Solirubrobacterales bacterium, assembly GCA_963700785.1. GTDB lineage: Bacteria > Actinomycetota > Thermoleophilia > Solirubrobacterales > 70-9 > CAXMST01. The sequence goes on along the minus strand of CAVOYZ010000010.1, from coordinate 258,295 downwards.
CGGCATCCGGGCCCGAAACCTTCAGGCAGCGCAATCCGGGCCGGGCGCGGCGGCTCGGCCGGCGGCGGTCAGCCCTGTCGCTGAGCGGCGCGCCGGCGGAAGCGCTCGACGCGACCGCCGGTATCGACGAGCTTCTGCTTGCCGGTGTAGAAGGGGTGGCACTCAGCGCAGAGCTCGACGTGGATCTCAGGCTTGGTCGAGCGGGTGTAGAACTCGTTGCCGCAGGAGCAGCGGACGTGGGCGAGCCCGTAGCTGGGGTGGATATCGGTCTTCATCGCCGACGATTCTAGAGCAAGGCAAGGGTCCCCCTGCCGGCCTCCCCTCCGCGGAGCGGTAGGCTCGCTCCATGGCAGACGAGAAGATCGAGATCGTCCTCGCCGACGACCATGCGGTGGTGCGCAGCGGTCTCCGGCTGGTGCTGGAGTCCGAGGGGGACCTGAGCGTTGTCGCCGAGGCGGAGGACGTCGACGGCACCCTGCGCAAGGTGATGGCCTACAAGCCGACGGTCCTCGTCCTCGACATCAACATGGCCGGGCGCTCGAGCCTCGACGAGCTGGCCGAGATCCGCGGGGCCTCACCCGAGACGCGAATCGTGGTGCTGACGATGCAGAAGGAGACCGCCTACGCGCGCGAGGCGCTCCGGGCCGGGGCGAACGGCTACCTGCTCAAGGAGGCCGCCGACACCGACCTCGTCGAGGCCGTTCGCTCGGCGGCAGCGGGGCGCAGCTACGTGCAGCCGACGATCGGCGCTCAACTCGCGGCAGAGCCGGCCGAGGACTGGCCGCCGGACGGGCTCAGCGAGCGCGAGGCCGAGGTCCTGCGACTGATCGCGCTCGGCCACACGAACAAGGAGATCGGCGAGAAGCTGTTCCTCAGCGTCCGCACCGTCGAATCGCATCGCGCCCACATCCAGCAGAAGCTGGGCCTGCAGACCCGCGCGGAGCTGGTCGCCTACGCGCTCGATCGGGAGATGATCGGCGCCCAGGACGGCCTCGGCAACGCCTAGCCTGGATCGCGCCGGCGATCCTCGATCGGCAGCCGCATTCGAACCGTGGCGCCGCCGCCGGGCGCCGACTCGATCGCGATCGACCCGCCGGCGAGCTCGGCCCGCTCGGTCATGCCGACGATCCCGAAACCGAGGTCGGCGGCCTCGGGGTCGAACCCTGCGCCCTCGTCGATGACGCGGAGCTCGATGTCACCGTCGCGCGGGGCGAGCGCGACCAGGATCCGCTCCGCGAGCCCATGGCGAATCGCGTTGGTTATCGCCTCCTGGGCAACCCGGTAGACGGCGATCTCAACCGCCTGGTCGAAGCGACCGCGCACCTTGCGATCGGCCTCGACCTCGATTCGGACCCCCTTGCTGCGCGCCTCGACGCGACGCGCCAGCCCGTCCAGCGCGGCCGCCACCCCGAGCCGATCGAGCGAGTCCGGGCGGAGGTCGCTGATCAGGGCCCGCATCGCGGCGATCTCGGCGTCGATCTGCTCGAGGGCGCGATCGGCGGCGGACTCCAGACCCGCCCCGCCCTGACGCCGGCCGCCGGCCAGCATCAGGCGGATCGCCGCGAGGCCCTGCAGCGACTCGTCGTGCAGCTCTCGAGCCCACTGCAGCCGCTCCTGCTCGGCCGCGTCCATGGTCAGCCGGAGTCGCTCGGAGGCGACCGAGCGGGCGTTGCCGATCGCGATCGCAGCCCACTCGGCCAGGACCACGATCACCGCCTCATCCGCCTCGTCGAAGGGCGCCGATCCGGCCTTCTCGGTCAGATACAGGTTGCCCCAGGGCTCCCCGTGGACGATCACCGGGACGCCGAGAAACGCATGCATGTCGGGATGCCCGTCCGGGAATCCGAAGGAGTCGGGATGGCTGGAGACCTCGGCCAGCCGCAGCGGCCTCGGGTCGTCGATCAAGACGCCGAGGACACCGCGACCGGATGGCAGATCACCGATCCGGACCGCGGGCTTGCTCGTCGATCCCGCGGTAGATGAAGCTCGCGAGGCCGGAGCGATCCTCGTTCAGCACGCCGAGGGCGGCGTAACGGGCTCCGGTGATCTCGACCGCCGTCTCGAGCACCCGGCCGAGCAGGCTGTCGAGGTCGAGGTCGGAGACCAGGTAGCGCCCGGCTCGGAGCAGACGTCGCAGCGCGTGTTCGTCGAGGTGGGCCTCCACCCTGGGGCAGCGTAGTCGCAATTCGGCCTCGGGCTTCGGGCCGCCGGGTAGGTAGTTCTCCGTTCCCTTTCGCGGAATCGAGCGGATGGAGGGACGACCGCGGGCTCGTAGCTTCGAGACCGTGATCAATCGGCCCGAGCGCGGAGAAGCGAGCCGCTCATCGCGGCTCCGTCGCCGGGAGCCGCTCCGCCGTCGCAGCGGATCGGCCCGGCGGCCGATTCGCGTCGGGCTCGTCGATGACCACGCCTCGGTGCGCCGCGCGATCGGCGATCTCGTATCGGGCGAGCAGGGCATGGAGGTCGCCGGCGAGGCCGCCACGATCGAGGGTGCCGTGGAGATGGTCCGGACCGGCTCGCCCGACGTGGTGCTGCTCGATCTCGGCCTGCGCGACGGCTCCTCGCTGCCGGCGATCCCGGCGATGATCGCGGAGCTGCCCGGGCTGGAGGTGATCGTCCTGACCATGCACGACGAGCCGGGATTTCGGGCCAGCGCGATGCGTGCCGGCGCCGCCGCCTACCTGCTCAAGGACGCTCCTCCGTCAACGCTGATCGAGACGATCAGCGCGACGCAGGAGCCCTGAGATCCGATCAGCCGCGAGTCCCGGCCTCATCCGCGCAGGACGCGCAGCGCGTTGAGGATCACGGCGACGTCGATTCCCTCCTGCAGCAGGGCGCCGGCGACCGGAGTCAGATAGCCGAATGCCGCGAACCCCATCGCGATCGCGCTCAGGCCCATGCCGGCGATGATCCCCTGGCGCGCGACGCGCAGCGAGCGTCGCCCGATCCCGATCGCATCGGCAACGCGATCGACCCGATCGACGGTCAGCACCGCATCGGCCGACTCGCTGGCCGCGGTCGCTCCGCGGGCGCCCATCGCGATCCCGACGTCGGCGAGCGCCAGTGCCGGCGCATCGTTGACGCCGTCTCCGACCATCACGACGGCGCCTTCGCCGCGCTCCCGCTCGGTCCTCACCAACTCGAGCTTGCGCTCGGGGGAGCACTCGGCGTAGACGTCGTCCAGCCCGACCGAGGCCGCGACCCGCTCGGCGACGCGCCGGTCGTCGCCGGTCACGAGCACGAGCCGATCGAGTCCCGACTCCCGGACCGTCGCGATCATCTCGGCGGCGTCCTCTCGCAGGGGGTCGGCGAGCTCGATCGACCCGGCCGGCTGACCGTCGATCGCGACCGTGACCGTCGCCGAGCCCGGAGTCCGGTGCCGCAGGCTCCGCTCGAGGTCCGCGTCGAGGGGCCCCGCGAGCCTGTCCTCGACCCAGGCGAGCCGGCCCAGCACCACCCGGCGACCCTCGACCAGGCCCTCGATCCCCTGCCCGGCTCCTCGACCGTCCCGGCCGGCGGGCGCAACTCGAGCCCGCGTCCACGGGCGGCCGCAGCGAGCGACTCGGCCAGAACGTGCGCCGAGGCCTGGTCGAGCGAGGCGGCGTAGAACAGCAGGCGATCGGGGTCGACTCCGTCCAGCGGCGCGATCCGGCTGATCTCCGGCTCGCCCCTGGTCAGGGTTCCCGTCTTGTCGAGCAGGATCGTGCCGGCGTCGCCGAGGGCCTCGATCGCGCCGCCGCCCTTGACGACGATCCCGCGCCGGGCGGCACGGGATACGCCTGAGATGATCGCTATCGGCGTCGCCAGGATCAGTGGGCACGGGGTGGCGACAACGAGCACCGCGAGCGCCCGCACCTGATCGCCGGACCCGATCCAGGCGGCCCCCGCGACGATCAAGGTGACCGGCAAGAAGATCGCCGCATAGCGGTCGGCGAGCCTGACGAACGGGGCTCGCTCGTGCTCGGCCGAGCGCACGAGCCGGACGATGCCGGCGTAGGTGCTGTCGGCGGCGCTGCGCGCGGCGGCGACATCGATCGGACTCCCGATGTTGAGCGTCCCGCTGCGCAGCATCGCGCCGGGCGCGACCGAGACCGGCAGCGACTCCCCGGTCACCGCCGACTCGTCGATGCTCGTCGTACCCGACTCGATCAGGCAGTCGGCCGGCACGACCTCGCCGCTGCGGACCATCAGGCGGTCCCCGGGCTCGACGAGCTCAGCGTCGATCTCCTCCAGCCCCGACGGTGTGTAGCGATGCGCGACCCGCGGGGCATGCTCGAGCAGCGACCGCAACTCGCGCTTGGCCCTGCCCGCCGCGTAGTCCTCCAGCGCGTTTCCCCCGGAGAGCATCAGCGCCACCACCGCGCCCGCCAGGTACTCGCCCATCGCCAGGGCCGCGGCCATCGCCAGCAGCGCGATCGCGTCGACGCCGGGGTCGCGCCGTAGCAGGCTGCGGCCGACGTCCAGCGCCAGCGGCACCAGGACGATCGCGGTAACGGCGGCCCAGACCGCATCCGCGGCCTGCGGATGATCGGCCAGCGCCAGGATGCCGCCGGCGGCGATCGCCGCGGTGGCGAGCAGCGCGAGCGCCCACGGTTCTCTCAACCGGCTGAGGACCACCCCGGGATCATCCAACAAGCACGGGATCCCCGCCTTCGGTCGTGCCCGCCAGATCCTGCGGCTTTGTACGCCCGGCGCCGACCCGCGGCTCGGCCCGCAGGCGAGCCCCGCCCCTCAGTAGGCCCTACGGGTGGGCCCGCGGCGATCCCCGATGACATCGCGACCGCCGCCGAGCTACGGTGGCGGCGCGACCGGCACCGACCACGACGGCGGGCCGCCGACGGGCAGAAGGAGAACCGTGAGCGACAGGATCATCACCGGCATCGACGGACGAGCCGAGTCACGCGATGCGGTCCAGCTCGCGTCCGAGCTGGCCGCGGGCACCGGCGCCGGGCTCGAGCTGGCGGCGGTCCTCGACTACAGCCCACTGCCGATCGACCTCGAGCCCTACGAGGTCGCGCTCCGCGATCACTTCGAGCGGATCTTCGAGCAGGTCTCCGCGCATCAGCCGGGCCTCACCTACACCGCACATCGCCTCACCGGGCCCTCGCCGGCGGGCGCGCTCTCCGGGCTCGCGGAGAAGCTCGATCCGATGATGGTCGTGATCGGCTCCACCCACCGTGGGCGGATCGGCCGCGTGCTCCCCGGCTCGCTGGGGGACCGCCTGCTCGGCGGCGGACCAGCGCCGGTCGCGATCGCGCCGCGCGGCTACGCGGAGAGCACCCACAGGATCGAGCGGATCGGGGTCGGCTACGACGGCCGCGAGGAGTCATCCGCCGCGCTCACCTTCGCTGCCGGAATCGCGCCGGCGCTCGGCGCCGGGCTGCGCCTGATCGCAGTCGTCCCGCCCCCGAGCTCGACGCTGGAGGCGATCGTCGCGCCGCTCGGCTATGAGGACGCCCTCCGTGAGCGCCTCGAGGACGCCCTCGCCGAGGGCGAGGCCGCCTGCCCGGGCATCGAAACCGAGACCTCGCTGCTGAGCGGCGATCCGGCTGACACGCTGGCCGCCGAGAGCGAGAGCCTCGACCTGATCGTCGTCGGATCCCGCGGCTACGGCCCGATCCGGCGGGCGCTGCTCGGCGACGTGAACTCGAGCCTGACCCGTGAGGCGGCCTGCCCGGTGATCGTCGTGCCACGCGGCTGGAGCCGGCCCGCCTCGGACCCGGCCGGCGCTTAGGCACCGCGCCGCGACGATCGCCTCGGCGATGGAGGAGTACCTGCTCGCTGCGGCGGTCGTCTTCGTCGTCAACCTGATGCCGGCCTTCGGGCCGCCGACCTGGGCCGTGCTCGTCCTGCTGCAGGTCAACCTCGACCTCGAACCGGCGGCGCTGGTCCTGATCGGCGCGGTCTCGGCGGCCTGTGGCAGGCTGCTGCTCGCGCTCGGGGCGCGACGGATGCGCGGGCGGATGTCGGCGGAGCGGCTCGACAACCTCGACCTCGTCGCGGAGCGGCTGACAGCCAGCCGGACGCGGGGCCTGGGCGCGCTGGCGCTGTTTTTGGTCTCGCCGCTGCCCTCGGCCCAGCTGTTCATCGGCGCCGGACTGCTCGACGCGCCGCTGCGACCGCTGATCGCCGCCTTCTTGATCGGGCGGCTGGTCGCCTACTCGATCTACGTCGGGCTGGCGACGGTCGCCGCCGACAACCTCGGGGAGTTGATCGGCGAGACGCTCGGCTCGCCGCTGGGGATCGCGATTCAGCTGCTGATGCTCGGCGGGCTGGCGGCGCTGGTCAAGATCGACTGGAGCCGGGTCCTGGGCGGCCGGGAGCCGACTCGCCATCCGTAGGAACCCCGGTCCCGATCGGCGACATTGACCCGAGGCGGGCGGCACAGGACAATCTAATCTGCAGGCTCGAAGCACCCGCAGCCGGCGACCGGATCGGAGAGAGCAACTGCCAGCGACAAGCTCCCTGAGAACGCTACGGCGCGCCGACTTCGACCTGCTGCTGGACGCGATCCGCGCCGCCGGCTACGAGGTGATCGGCCCGCGGGTCGGATCGGGGGCAATCGAGCTCGGCCCGATCGCCGGCTCGGCTGAGCTGCCGGTCGGCGTCACCGAGGAGCAGGACGGCGGCAGCTACGCGCTCAGCGATCGCGGGGACGACGCCCTGTTCGGCTTCTCGACCGGACCGCAGTCATGGAAGCGCTACCTGCACCCGCCGGTCCTGCGGCTGTGGCGTTCGCGTCGCGACGAGAACGGGCGCCTGGAGGTCGAGAAGGAGCCCGATCAGGCGCCGCGGCGCGCATTCCTGGGCGTGCGGTCCTGCGACCTGCACGCGATCGCCGCCCTCGACGACGCGCTGCTCTCGATCGAGCATCCCGACGACGGCTACCGCGCGCGACGCGAATCGACGCTGATCGTCGCGCTCAACTGCAGCATGGCGGGCGGGACCTGCTTCTGCGTCTCGACCGGAACGGGGCCGAAGGTCGAATCCGGCTACGACCTGGCGATGACCGAGGTGGTCGGGGATGACGCGCACTACTTCGTGATCGGGGCGGCGAGCGCCGCGGGCGAGGAAATCCTCGCCGCCCTGCCGACCTCGGAGGCAAGCGGCGGCGAGCGCGATGAGGCGGAGCGGGTCGTCGCCCAGACGGCCGCGAGCATGGGCCGCGAGCTCGAGGCCGAGGGGCTCGCTGAGCTGCTCGGCCGCAACCTCGAGCATCCACGCTGGGACCAGGTCGCCGAGCGCTGCCTGAGCTGCGGCAACTGCACCAGCGTCTGCCCGACCTGCTTCTGCACCGATGTCGAGGACGCCGTCGACCTCGGCGGCGAGGTCGCCGAGCACCGGCGCCGCTGGGACTCGTGCTTCACCCTCGACTTCACCCATCTGCACGACGGCAGCGTGCGCCAGTCGGTTGGCTCCCGCTACCGCCAGTGGATGACGCACAAGCTCTCGACCTGGAACGAGCAGTTCGATCACAGCTCCGGATGCGTTGGATGCGGGCGCTGCATAACCTGGTGTCCGGTGGCAATCGACATCACCGAGGAGGCGGCAGCAATACGCGCAACCGACGGGAGCCGAGCATGAGGGAGATCAGCGAGCTGCTCGAGGAGATCGAGGTCCTGCGCGGGCTCGAGCCGACGCACTCGGCGCTGGTTGCCGGCTGCGGGGTCAACGCGATCTTCAGCGACGGCGACTACCTGATGAAGGAGGGCGAGCCGGCGACGACCTTCTTCGCGATCAGGCACGGGGCGGCCGCGGTCGAGATCGCGACCCGATCCGGCTCGCCGCTGATGATCGAGACCCTGCACGAGGGTGACGTCGTCGGCTGGTCGTGGCTGTTCGAGCCGCACCGGAGCCGCTTCGACGTGCGGGCGGTCGGCGACGCCCGGGTGATCGCCTTCGACGGCGCCTGCCTGCGGGGCAAGTGCGAGGCCGATCATGACCTCGGCTTCGAGCTGATGCGCCGCTTCGCCGGGCTGATCTGCGAGCGGCTGCAGACGACCAGGATGCGGCTGCTTGACGTGTATGGAGCCCCGGCTGCGAGGGGCGAGGGCCGTTGACGGCGCTGATCCCCGCGCCCTATCGGGTGACCGCGACCCGCGAGGAGACCACCGACACCCAGACGCTCGAGTTGATCCCGGTCGAGGGCGAGCGGATCCCCTACGAGCCGGGTCAGTTCACGATGGTCTACGCCTTCGGCGCCGGTGAGGTGCCGATCTCGATCAGCGGCAATCCCGGCGTCGCCGGCCCGCTCGTCCACACCGTGCGGGCCGTCGGACCGACCACCGAGATGCTCTGCGGCCTCTCGGTCGGCGACGAGGTCGGCATCCGCGGCCCGTTCGGGCGTGGCTGGCCCGGCCCCGAGCGCGAGGGCGACGACCTGGTGCTGGTGGCCGGCGGCCTCGGCCTGGCGCCCCTGCGGCCGATGATCTACCGCGCCCTGGCCGAGCGTCAGAGCTTTCGGCGACTGATCCTGCTCTACGGCGGGCGCGAGCCGGATCAGCTCCTGTTCCGTGACGAGCTCGACCAGTGGCTCGGGCGCGAGGACCTCGAGTGTGAGGTGATCGTCGACGTTGCCCACCCCGCCTGGCGCGGCAGGGTGGGAGTGGTCCCGAGCCTGATCGATCGGCTCGAGCTCGATCCGGAGCGAACCATCGCGCTCGTCTGCGGCCCAGAGGTGATGATGCGCTACGCGGCCGCAGCGCTGCTAGAGCTCGGGGTCGAACCGGACCGCCTGCACCTCTCACTCGAGCGGAATATGCGCTGCGCCGTCGGCCATTGTGGGCACTGTCAGTGGGGGGGCTCGTTCATCTGCCGGGATGGTCCGGTGCTCGACTGGGCGACCGTCGGCCCGCGGATCGGGGTGCGGGAGCTGTGAGCGCGCCCGCCAAGCCGAAGCTCGCCGTCTGGAAGTTCACCTCCTGCGACGGCTGCCAGCTTCAGATCCTCAACCTCGAGGACGAGCTGCTGGCGCTCGCCGACGCCGTCCAGATCGCCCACTTCACCGAGGCGACCCGGGCGAACCTCGGCGGGCCCTACGAGATCTCGATCGTCGAGGGCTCGGTCTCGACGCCCGAGGAGATCGAGCGGATCCACGGGATTCGCGAAGCCTCATCGACCCTGATCGCGATCGGCGCCTGCGCAAACGCGGGCGGGATCCAGGCGCTGCGCAACTTCGCGAGGCTGGACGAGACCCTGTCCGCGGTCTACGCGACCCCTGAGTACGTGTCGGCGCTCGAGCGCTCGCTGCCGATCAGCTCGCACGTCGAGGTCGATTTCGAGCTCCAGGGGTGCCCGCCCGACCCAGCCCAGCTGCTCGAGGTGCTGGGTGCCTACCTCGAGGACCGGCGACCGCGGATCAGCTCGCGCTCGGTCTGCATGGAGTGCAAGGAACGGGGCAACACCTGCGTCATGGTCGCCGGTGGAACCCCCTGCCTCGGCCCGATAACCCACGCCGGCTGCGGTGCGATCTGCCCAGCGTACGGGCGCGGCTGCTACGGCTGCTTCGGCCCGAAGGAGACCCCGAACCCGCCGTCGCTGAGCGCCTGGTGGGGGCGCCTCGGCGTCTCCGACGCGGATCTGGAGAGCGCCTACCGGCACATCAACGGCTTCGCCCCCGAGTTCGCCGACGAGGCCGCGGCGATCGCCGGCCGCGCCCAGGAGCGACAGACGTGAGCGGCGACGGCGAGCGCACGATCAGCGTCGGCGAGCTGGCCCGGGTCGAGGGAGAGGGGGCGCTTCACGTTCGGATCCGCGCCGACAAGGTCGAGGACGTCCGGCTCGAGATCTTCGAGCCGCCGCGGTTCTTCGAGGCGCTGCTGCGCGGCCGGCCGGCGGCGGATGCCCCGGACATCACCTCGAGGATCTGCGGGATCTGCCCGATCGCCTACCAGGTGAGTGCCTGCGCGGCGGTCGAGGACGCGCTCGGGATCGAGCTCGACGAGCGGGCCCGGGTGCTGCGGCGTCTGATCTACTGCGGCGAGTGGCTCGAGAGCCATTCGCTTCACGTCTTCATGCTGCACGCGCCCGACTTCCTCGGCTACGAGGGCGCGATCGAGATGGCGCGGGACGGCCACGAGCAGCTGTTCCAGAGGGGCCTGCTGATCAAACGGGCCGGGAACGAGCTGATGGCGCTGATCGGTGGGCGATCGGTCCATCCGGTGAACCTCAGGGTCGGCGGGTTTCACCGCCCGCTGCGGGTCGAGGAGCTGCGGCCGGTCACCGAAACGCTGCGCCGCGCCCGGGATGAGCTGCTCGAGGCCGTCGCCTGGGCCGGCGGCCTGCCGTTCCCCGAGCGCGAGCTGGAGACCGAGTACGCGTCGCTACGAACAGAGGATGCGTACCCGATGGAGCGCGGCGCGCTGCACTCCAGCGCCGGCGAGCCGATCGGCCCCGATCGCTTCGAGCACGAATACCTCGAGTCCCAGGTGCCCCACTCCACCGCCCTGCATTCACGACACCGGGAGCGCGGCAACTACATCGTCGGCCCGATGGCCCGCTACAGCCTGAACTTCGATCTGCTGCCCGGCGCGGTCGCCGACGCGGCCCGCTCGGCCGGCCTCGGGCCGGTCTGTCGCAACCCGTTCCAGAGCATCGTCGTGCGCTGCGTCGAGATGCTGTACGCGGCAGACGAGGCGCTGCGCCTGATCGATGCCTACGAGCCACCGCCCCCGGCCCCCGCGCCCGCCCCGCGGGTCGCGGCCGGGAGCGGCTGGAGCGAGGCTCCACGCGGGATGCTCTGGCACCGCTACGAGCTCGACCGCGAGGGACGCATCAGCAAGGCGCGGATCGTGCCGCCGACCTCGCAGAACCAGGCCGCGATCGAGGACGACCTGACCGGGCTCGTGCAGGCCAACCTCGACCTCCCCGACGACGACCTGCAGTGGCGCTGCGAGCAGGCGGTCCGCAACTACGACCCGTGCATCTCCTGCTCGACCCACTTCCTGCGGATGGAGATCGACCGACGTGACTGAGCCGCCGATGATCATCGGGCTCGGCAACGAGATGCGCGGCGACGACGCCGCCGGCCTCCGGGTCGTCGACCTGCTCGCCGAACGCGGGATCGACGCGATCCGCTTCGACGGCGAGCCGATCTCCCTGCTCGAGCTCTGGCCGGATCGCGACCGGGTCGTGCTGATCGACGCGATCTCGGGCTCGAGTCCCGGCACGATCAGCCGGCCGGCGCCGGGCGGCGACGATCTCGCCCTGGCGCTCGCCCCGGGCTCCTCTCACCTGATCGGCCTCGCGGAGGTGATCGAGCTTGGCTCGCAGCTCGGCCTGCTGCCGGCTCGGCTCGAGCTGATCGGAATCGAGGGCACGGAGTTCGGCCTCGGCCGGCGGCCCTCGGCGGCGGTCGAGCGCGCCTGCGCGACGGTGGCAGCGGCGCTGATCGCCGAGCTCGAGGCGCCGCGCCCGCCGGCCCAGGAGGCCCCCTGTTGAGCGCCGACGGCTCGCAACGCTGGGTTCACGGATTCGCCGCCGGCAACAGCTCGATGGGCCGCCTGCTGGGAAACAAGGGGGCGAACCTGGCGGAGATGGTCCGGGTCCTCGGCCCCGAGACGGTGCCCGGCGGGTTCATCGTCACCACGGCTGCCTGCGTCGAGTACATGCGGACAGGGGCGGCGCCGGACGGCCTCGATGATCAGATCGACGCCGAGCTCGCGGAGCTCGAGCGCGCCTCCGGGAAGACCTTCGGCGACGCAGACGACCCGCTGCTGCTCTCGGTCCGCTCCGGCGCGCCCGTTTCGATGCCCGGGATGCTCGACACGATCCTCAACCTCGGCCTCAACCAGCAGAGCATCGCCGGCCTGGCGGAGATCAGCGGCGAGCGGCGATTCGCGCTCGACTCCCGCCGCCGGCTCGTCCAGATGTTCGGTGAGGTCGTCCGTGGCGTTCCGGGCACCGTCTTCGAGCAGGCGCTGACCGCGGCCCGCGAGCGGGCCGAGGTCGCGATCGACAGCGAGCTCGACGCCGAGGCGCTCGAGGGCCTGATCGAGGAGTTCCTCAGGCTCCTGGCCGACTCGAGTGGCGATCCCTTTCCGGAGGATCCCCGCGAGCAGCTGCGCGAGGCGCTGCTGGCGGTCTTCGACTCCTGGCAGAACGAGCGAGCGGTCACCTACCGGCGGCTGAACGGGATTCCCGACGAGCTCGGAACCGCCGTCGTCGTGCAGCGCATGGTCTTCGGCAACCTCGGCTCGGACTCCGGCTCGGGCGTCGCCTTCAGCCGGAACCCGACCACCGGAGAGCCGCTTCCCGACGGTGACTATCTGGACGGCGCCCAGGGTGAGGACGTGGTCGCCGGGGTCCGGAACACCGAGGATCTCGGCGGCCTGAAGCGACGCATGCCCGATATCCACGCGCAGCTGCTCGCGAGCCTCGCCAAGCTCGAGCGCCATTTCAAGGACATCCAGGACATCGAGTTCACCGTCGAGCGGGGGCGTCTCTTCATCCTCCAGACCCGCAACGCAAAGCGCCACGCCCGGGCCGCGGTGCGCTTCGCGGTGGACTCGGTCGCGGAGGGCATGCTCGATCGCGGGAGCGCTCTGGAGACGATCGACCCGACCGCGCTCGAGGCGCTGATGCACCCGTCCTTCGCCCCGGGGAGCGAGTACGAGGAGATCGCCCACGGGGTCGGCGCCTCCCCGGGCGCCGCCCGAGGGGCGATCGCGTTCACGGCGGAGCAGGCGATCGCGAAGGCCGCCGAGGGGATCGACACGATCCTGGTTCGCACCTTCACCTCGGCCGACGATGTCGGCGGCTTCAACGCGGCCCGGGGCATCGTCACCTCCCACGGCGGCAAGTCCTCGCATGCGGCAATCGTCGCTCGTGCGATGGGCCGTCCCTGCGTCTGCGGCGCCGCCGAGCTCGAGATCGACAGCGAGGCCGGGGTGGTCCGGGCCGACGGGCTCGAGCTCGAGGCGGGAACCGAGATCACGATCGACGGCACGTCGGGGGCGATCACGGCCGATCAGGTGCCGCTGCTGACACCTGAGCTGGACCCGGCCTTCGCGACGGTGCTCGAATGGAGCGACTCGATCCGGCGGCTCGAGATCCGGGCGAACGCCGATACGGCCGGCGACGCGGCCCAGGCGCGAAAGCTCGGGGCCGAGGGGATCGGGCTCTGCCGGACCGAGCACATGTTCTTCGGGGACGGACGCGAGGCGCTGGTCCGGGAGATGTTCATCGCCGGCGAGCTCTGGCGACGTCAGCGCACGCCCGAGAGCCGGCGGCGGTTCGGGGACGCGCTCGAACAGCTCGAGCGCCTTCAGAAGGACGACTTCGTCGAGCTCTTCCGCGAGATGCCCGGACTGCCGGTGACGATCCGGCTGCTCGACCCGCCGATGCACGAGTTCCTCGACCTGGAGGCCCTCGAGCGCGCGCTCGCGGACGCCCGGGCCGAGGGCGAGGCGGCGGTCGCGGTCGCGAGCGAGGGGCTCGAGGTCGCGACCTCAGCGCTCGAGACGAACCCGATGCTCGGGTCGCGCGGGGTGCGGCTCGGCCTGCTGCTCCCCGAGCTCTACGGGATGCAGGTCCGGGCGATCGTCCACGCCGCGGCCGAGGCCGGCGCCGGGGGCAAGCGTCCCGAGGTCGAGATCATGGTGCCGCTGGTTGCATTCGCCAGCGAGCTCGAGGAGATGCGAGCCCGGATCGAGGAGATCGTCGCCGCGGAGAGCGCGGGCGAGCCGGCGACGGGCTACGCGATCGGGACGATGATCGAACTGCCGCGCGCCTGCCTGACGGCCGGGGCGATCTCGGCCCATGCCGACTTCCTCAGCTTCGGCACCAACGACCTGACGCAGACGGCGCTCGGCTTCTCCCGCGACGACGCAGAGCGCGAGCTGATCCCGCTCTACCTCGAGCGCGGGCTGCTTCGCCGCAGCCCGTTCGAGAGCCTCGACGTCGACGGCGTCGGCGAGCTGGTCAGGCTCGCGGCCGAGCGCGGGCGGGCGACGAAGCCGAAGCTGCACCTCGGTGTCTGCGGCGAGCACGGCGGAGATCCGGCGAGCATCGGCTTCTTCCACGGGATCGGCCTCGACTACGTCAGCTGCTCCGCGTTCCGGATTCCGATCGCGCGCGTTGCCGCTGCACAGGCCGTGATCAGCGAACGGGCCGAGCCCTGAGCGGCGCCGCGCGCTCCGTTGTTTCTACTGGTGGCCCCCCGTGATCTGGGCGGACGAACCGACTCCGGCGGTCTCATAGCGTGACGATCCCGTGGAGTCGGCGGAGAGACTGACAGCCCTCGACGCAACCTTCCTCGAGCTCGAGGAGGCCGATGAGTGCGCGCACATGCACATCGGTGCGGTGATGGTGCTGGAACCGCGACCGGGCGGCGGCGCCCCGCCGCTGGGCGTCGTCCGCAGCGAGATCATGGCCCGCCTAGGCGGGCTTCCCCGCTACCGCAAGCGGCTCTCCAGCCCGCGCACCGGCGGCCTCAACTGGCCTGAATGGGAGACCGATCCAAACTTCGACATCGCCCACCACGTGCGAGCGGAGGGGCTACCCGCTCCGGGCGGGACCGACGAGTTGCGCGAATGGGCGGGCGAGTACTTCTCGATCAGGCTCGATCGCTACCGGCCGCTCTGGGAGTTGGTCGTGGTCGAGCTCGGCGACGGTCGCTGGGCGATGGCCAGCAAGACCCATCACGCCCTGGTCGACGGGGTCGGCTCGGTCGACGCCGCGAAGGTGATGCTGGACACCGAGCGCGACGGCACCCCCACCGCCGAGAAGTCGGGGGGCGAGCTACCCCAGTCTGATGCCGATCAGGATGGCTCCGGCGAATCGGTGGACGACGGTCCGACCGGACTCGATCTCCGCACCGTCGCCCGGTTGCCGCTGCGAGCGGCAGGCGGAGCGATGCGCGCCGCATCCTCGGCGCTCGGTACGGCGGCGTCGGCGCTCGAGCGCGTCACCGACCCCCACCAGCTTGCCGAGACGATGCGGCAGTCGCGGGCGATGGTCGAGCTGCTGGTCCGCGATGAGGTCGTCGCGGCCCCTTCGGTCAGCCTCAACGGCCCGATCGGTGCGCACCGGCGACTGGCCGTGATCGAGGTGCCGCTGGAGAAGCTGAAGGCGATCAGGGCCGGCCTCGGCGGCACGGTCAACGACGCGGTGCTCGCCGCGGCAACCGGCGGGCTGCGGGCGTTGCTGATCGAGCGGGGCGAGAGCCTCCCCGAGCAGGGCCTGCGGGCGATGGTCCCGGTCAACATCCGGCCCGCCGCCGAGCGTCTCGCGCTGGGCAACCGGGTGACGACGCTCTATGTGCATCTCCCCGTCGCAGTCGAGGAGCCGGCTGAGCGCTATCGCACCCAGCTCGAGGAGGCCGAGGGCCTGAAGTCCTCCGATCAGGGGATCGGATCCAGCGCGCTGATCGATCTGACGGCCCACGCACCGCCGGTGATCCACAGCACGATCGCCCGCTCGCTGTTCGCGACCAGGCTCTTCAACGTGACGATCACCAACGTCCCCGGCCCGCAGATGCCGCTCTACGCGATGGGCTCGGAGGTGCAGGAGATCTGGCCGCTGGTGCCGCTCGCGGCGGAGCACGCGATCGGCCTCGCGGTGCTCAGCTACAACGGATCGGTCTTCTTCTGCGTCAACGCCGATCACGACTCGGTGCCCGACCTCGCGGTCCTGCGGGGTGCGATCGAGGCGGAGATCGACGCGCTCGCCGAACTGGCTCAGGCGAGCATGCTGCTGAGCAAGTCCACGTAAGCGATCAGGTGCCGCGTACCCAGGTACTTCTCGCGGACCCGCTCGTGCCCGGCCGCGCCCATCAGCTCGGCCAGCGATCGGTCCCCGAGCAGCTCGGCCGCGGCGCGCCCGAACGCGTCGAGATCGGCGGGGTCCTCGATCAGGCGCCCGGTGACGCCGTCGACGATCTGCTCCTGTAGGCCGCCGACGGCGCCGGCGATCACCGGCTTCGACTTCCACATCGCCTCGGTCGCGGTCAGACCGAAGCCCTCGGCAAGGCTCTTCTGAGCGACGACCGTCGAGCGACGCTGGATCGCGTTGACCATCGCCGCGTTCTCGGCGACGTCGTCCATCGGGAGGCTGACCAGATGTACGCGCCGCCGGAGATCCTCGCCGAGCGCCTCGCGGGCGGCGACGACATCTCTGTAGACCTCCGTCCCCTCGGGGTCGTCGGCGACCCCGTCGGCGATCGGTCCGACCAACAGCAGATGCGCGTCTGGGTTGTCAACGTGCTCGGCGAAGCCCTCGAGCACCCCGATCGGGTCCTTCAACCGGTCCCAGCGGGAGACCTGGGTCAGCGCCCGCGCGTCGGCGGGAAGCGGAGCGTCCTGAACGATCAGCGCCCGCCGGTCGACGCGGGCGACGCTGCCGTCGAGACGGCGGAAGACCGCCGCATCGCCGCTGTCCGGGGAGAGCCCGATCCGATCGAGGATCGAGGCGACCGTCTTCGGGGGCAGCTCCTCGTTCTTCGGCGAGAAGGCGTCGATCGACGGATGGATCACGGCAACCTTTGCCGGATCGAGGTCCTCCCAGGCGTAGTCGGCACGTGAGAACACGTACTGGTGGGCCGGCTCGATCAGCGGACGCAGAAACGACCAGGCGTCGCGCACCGTCGCGTTCGGGTTGTCGGCACCGATGTGGCAGCGCCAGATCACGATCGCCCCCGCCTCGACCATCCTCTCGGTCATGCCGGCCGTCTGGGGGTCGTGCAGATAGACGATGTCGCCCGGCCTGACCAGCTCGGCCAGCGCCTCGGCGTTCCCCTCGGAGACGCTCATGTACTCGCGACGATCCGCCTCCCCGATCCCGTCCGCCTGCGAGTCGATGCCGTGCAGCCGGTTGTGGAGGCCCTTGGTGATCCTGAAGAAGTCCGCGTTGCCGCCGATCACGCTCCAGCGGACGTCCACCCCGGCGCCACGGGCGTAGGCGAGCAACGAATGCAGCAGCTCCGCGACGCCGCCGCCGGCCGCGGTCGAGTTGAGATGCCAGATCGCCCGGCCCTGCAACAGGGTCCGGGCTCGCTCGATCGCCTCCTCGACGACGTCGTAGCCGTCGCCGAGCACGACGCGAAACCGCTCGGGCGGCAGTGGCGCGATCGGGACGGAATCGAGCTCCATGACGATCCTCGGCGGCTCCCGGCCCCGCTCAGCCTCCCCCGGAGGGCTCGTAGAGATCGGCCTGCAGCGGCTCGCCGTGCCATTCATGGGGAAGTGACACCTCGACGTCGATCGAGCGGCCGGGGGGCTCGGGCTGGGACGCGAGCGACTCCTCGGCCAGCCAGGGGGCCAGGTAGCGACCGCTGACCTTGTGAGGCGGCCACCACAGGTAGTCGCTGGAGACGACGCCCTCGCCGGTTCCGCCGCTCACCTCGGAACGCATGTGCACGCTCTCGCCGCCGGTCAGGAGCTTGCCGCGCAGGATCGGCCGGAAGGGCTCGGGGTCGACGGCGGCGCCCAGCTCGAGGGCGATCTGCTCGGCGGCGGCATCGGCCTGCTGCGTCGCGATTCCACCCTGCTTGATCGGGAAGCTGGTCCCGTCACCGGCCGCGTAGACCCGGTCGAGACCGCGTACGCGGCAGTGATCGTCGATCGGGATGAAGCCGTGCTCGTCCGCGGGGAGCCCATCGATCCGCCTCCCCTCCATCACCGGCAGTGCGACCGCCGGGCCGCTCAGGTCGGGTTCCCGCCCGGTCGCATGCAGGGCACCGTCGTCGGCCTCCGTCACCCAGGTGTCGGGGCAGAAACCGATGCCGCGCAACTCGAGCAGCTCCGCGACCTCCGCGGCCGCCCGCGTGCCGAAGACGATCAGCGGGGCCTGCTCCGGGGTGATCACCATCAACTCGATGCCCCGCGGGCCGATCTCCCGCAGGCGACGCGCGGTCATCAGCGCGAACTCGTACAGAGGCAGCGTCCAGGTCACTCCGGGAGGGACGATCAGGTTCAGCGTGGCGTCGTCAGGGACGCCGGCGAGGATCTGCTCGATCGTCGTCGGCGCCGACTCCGACCACAGCGTGTGCGCCGAGGCGAGCATCGGGCGCATCCGGGCGCCGACGGCGATCAGCGCCTGGCCGAAGGGGACCTCGCCGCCCTCGACCAGGCCGATCCGGCCCTCGTCCGCGTCGACCGACGCAACCGCGGACTGCACGAACGAAGCTCCCAGCGACTCGGCGATGCCGGCGAGCGACCGGCGCTCGGCCGGCTCGGGCGAGAACGGCTCCCGGACCAGCAACGGCCGGTAGGTGAACTCGTCCGTGGGCGCGACCAGCGTCACCTCCGCCCGACCGTCCGTCAACTCCCTGACGGCCAGAAGCCCCTCGAGTGCCGCGATTCCTCCACCGGCGATCACGACCCGCTGCGAAGCTGCCTCGACCACGGCCACGACCCTACCGGCCACCCCGGATCGCCGCAAGCGGAGAGCAACCCAGCTCGCTGCGGGCAACTACGCATGCAGCTCATCTATAGGCTTGCGCCGTGTCGCACAAACCGGCTGATCGGATTCGCAACGTCGCCCTGATCGGCCATCGCGGCTGCGGCAAGACCTCGATCTGCGAGGCGCTGCTGTTCGAGGCCGGGGCTCTGAATCGACTCGGGCGGGTCGACGACGGCACCACCGCCGCCGACTTCGAGGAGGACGAGCGCGAGCGCGGGATGTCGATCACGGCCTCCGTCTGCGGCTTCGAGTACGGGGAGCGCAAGCTCAACCTGATCGACACGCCGGGCGAACCGAGCTTCATCGCCGAGACGCTGAACGCGCTCTCGGTCGCCGACTCCGCGATCGTCGTCGTCAGCGCCGTGCAGGGGGTGGAGGTCGGCACCGAACGGGTCTGGGAGCACGCCGCTGCGGCCGGGCTGCCGCGACTGATCTGCATCAACATGCTCGACCGCGAGCGGGCCGACTTCTTCGCGACGCTCGATGCGCTCAAGTCGGCGTTCGGCCCGCACGTGGTCGCGACCGAGATCCCGATTGGCTCCGAGCACGAGGTGGAGGGCGTCGTCGATCTGATCGACATGAAGGCGTTCGTCCACGACGGCCCTGGACGCGCCGAGTTCACCGAGACCGAGATCCCGGAGGAGCTGCTCGAGCGCGCGACCGAGTTCCGCGAGAACCTGATGGACGAGGTCGCTGAGAACTCGGACGAGTTGATGGAGCGCTATCTGGAGGGTGAGGAGATCTCACACGATGAGATCGTCGCCGCGCTGAAGCGGGGCGTCACCGAGGGCCACCTGTTTCCGGTCACCGGCGGCGTCGCGACCCAGAACCTCGGCACCGCCCGCCTGCTCGAGGCGATCGTCGAGGACCTCCCGTCCCCGGCGATGCGCGGCCCGAAGACCCTGCTGGACGGCGAGGGCGAGCCGGTCGAGGTCGCCCCCGATCACGACGGCGAGCTCGTGGCCCAGGTCTTCAGGACCACGGCGGACCCCTACGCCGGCCGCATCAACCTGGTGCGGATCCTGCGGGGGACGCTGGCGACCGACAGCCAGGTCGAGAACGTGACCGCGCGCAAGCGGGAGCGGATCGGGACGCTGGGCGAGCCCCGGGGTAACGAGATCCAGGCCGTGGATGACCTCGGTGCCGGCGATATCGGCGTGATCCCGAAGCTGAAGAGCACCCGCGCCGGTGAGCTGCTCTGCTCGGGCCACGAGGACCTCGCCGTACCACCGCTCGAGTTGCCGTCGCCGGTGATGGCGTTCGCCTTCGAGCCGCGGAGCAAGGGCGACGAGGAGAAGGCGGCGAACGCGATCCGGCGGCTGCGCGAGGAGGACCCCACCCTCGACGTCCACCGCGACCCGCAGACCGGGGAGCAGATCATCGCCGGGCTCACCCAGATCCACGTCGAGGTGGTGGTCGATCGGATGAAGCGCCGCTACGGCGCGGAGATCGAACTGCACCCGCCGCAGGTCCCCTACGTCGAGACGATCCGCCGCCCGGCCGAGGCACACGCGCGCTACAAGAAGCAGACCGGCGGCCGCGGTCAGTTCGCCGACTGCAAGCTGAGGATCAGTCCGGCGGATTCCGGAACCGGTCTCACCTTCGTCAACAAGATCAAGGGCGGGGTGATCCCGACCGGCTTCATTCCCGCCGTCGAGAAGGGCGTCCGCGAGGCGATGGAGCACGGCACCCTCGCCGGCCACCCGGTCAAGGACGTCGAGGTGCGGCTCTACGACGGTCAGCACCACTCGGTCGACTCCTCCGAGATGGCATTCAAGATCTGCGGCTCGATGGCCTTCAAGCAGGCGATGGCCGAAGCCGACCCCGCCCTGCTCGAGCCGATCGTCCAGCTCGCGATCTCGGTCCCCGAGGAATCGGTCGGAGATGTGATCGGCGACCTCAGCTCGCGCCGCGGCCATCCCCTCGGGATGGAGCCGAAGGCGTCGCTGACCGAGATCCGGGCGGAGGCGCCGATGGCCGAGGTGCTCGACTACGCGCCCGAGTTGCGGGCGATGACGGCCGGACGCGGCGAGTACACGCTCGAGTTCGCCCGCTACGAGGAGGTCCCGGCACAGCTGGTCTCGAAGGTCGTCGCCGCTTCGGGCTCCGCCGCCTAGCCGGCCCGCGGGCACCGGCCGGCCGGCCGCTAGACGCGGTGGGTGATGATCATCGGGCACTCGGCGGAGGCCGTGAGCTCGCTCGAGACGCTGCCGAGCAGGACACGGCGGATCGGTCCGTAACCGCGGGAGCCGAGCACGAGCAGATCGAGCGAGGCCGAGCGGGCGAGCAGCTCCGCCGCGGGATCGCCGTGGACGATCTCAACCGTGCCGGCCGGCGCCTCCTCGAGGTCGGCCAGCGCCGCCTCGGCGGCCTCGCGGATCAACTCGCCGCGGCGATCGTGCAGGCCCCGGCCCGCGAGCGCGTCGAGCGCCTCGCCGACCACGCGCGACTCCGGCATGGGAGCGGAGATCGACGACGCCGATCAGCTCGAGCGCGGCGTCGTGCGCGAGCGCGAGATCGGCGGCGAACCGGACGGCCTGAAGGGAGTCCGGCGAGCCGTCGACGCCGACCCCGATCCGCTCGAGCGGGCCCGGCTCCGCCGCCGCGAGGCCGCGCGGTGCAAGCGCGACCGGGCACGGTGAGCCACTCAGCATCCGATCGACGGTCGATCCGGGAGCAAGCCTGCCGAGTCGACCGCGGTGGGTCGAGCCCAGCACCAGCAGGCGGGCGGACTCGCGCTCGCAGAGGCCGGTCAAGCCCCGCGCCGCCGAGTCGTCGATCAGCACCCGCGGCTCGACCTCGAAGCGGACCAGACGGGGGAGCGCGGCCCGCTCGAGCGCCTCGCGCCCCTGCCGCTCGAGGTCGTCGGCGATCTCCTGCCAGGTCCCAGCCTCCGGTGCGGGCCGAAGCGGCGGATCGCCGATCTCACCCGGCGGCATCGGCACGACGATCGTCGCCAGGACGCGGTCGCCCTCGGTGGCGAGCAGCGCCGCCAGCGCGGTCGCATCCTCGCCACCCGGCCGGGCGTCGAAGGCGACCACGATTGCGGGCGCTTGATCTTGATCGCCGCCGGGCATCGGAGGGGCGGGACGATAGGCCATGCGACTCCGCCGGGGGCCGGATGGATCGGCTCGGCACTGCCCTGAGGTCGATTTGCGGCCAACTACGGAACGGCGGTGGTGCTCGCCATAGAGGATCCAACCCGTCTCTTCCGGATGAACTCGACTCAGATACTCATCACCGTCCTCTACGGGGCCGCCGTGATCGTTGCGGTCCTGATCTCGATCTTCGTGATCCGCTCGACCTCGGCACGGCGCCGGAGGCAGCCGGGCGCCGATCTGGAGACGATCGTCGAGCGCGAGAACCGCTACGCGATCGGCGTCGCTCTCGCTCTGCTGGTGCTGCTGGTCTCGACGCTGTTCGCGATTCCCTACGGCGATACCGACGCCGAAGGGGCTCAGGTGGTGACGGTGGACTCGTTTCAGTTCGGCTGGACGCTGAGCCCGGAAAGGGTGGTCGCCGGCGAGCCGGTCGTGTTCGTGACCCGCTCGAAGGACGTCCAGCACGGCTTCGGCCTCTACGACGACACGAAGCTGCTCAAGCAGGTCCAGGTGCAGGCGAACCGGCCCGAATCGGACTCGAGTTCGGGCGCGAGCAGCGCATGACCTACACCTTCGAGACCCGGGCACCTACGAGATCAACTGCCTCGAGTTCTGCGGCGTCGGCCACCACCTGATGATCGCCGAGCTCGAGGTCGTCGGGGGCGAGTGATGGAGGCCGGCACCGCCCCCACGCTTGCGCTTGAGCGCACCGAATCGGCCGTCAGCGAGGAGGCGGTCAAGGGCCTCGTCAGGCGCTACGTCTACGCCGCGACCACGGTCTTCATGGTCGCCGGGGCGCTCGGCCTGCTGATGCGCCAGAGCCAGGCCGACGTCTTCCGGATCGAGGACAACTTCTTCTACGCGACGATGACCGCGCACGGGCTCGGAGCCTTCATCGCCTGGGGGGCCTTCGCCGTGATGGGCTTCGGCTTCTGGGTCCTGCGGGAGTCGGGCTTCGAGTTGCGCACTGCCGGCTACCGGCTCGCAAACGTCACCTGGTGGGTCACCGTCGGCGGCACCGCCGGGATCATCCTGACGACGCTGTTCATGGGGTTCGCCGGGTCCTGGGTGTTCCTCTACCCGCTGCCCTTCTTCTCGGCCGACCAGTGGGGAGAGCTGGCGACCGCCCTGTTCGCCGCCTCGGTGCTGTTCGTCGGCGTCGGCATCCTCACCTGGTGCGCGGCGATCCTGCACACCGTGGTCGGGCCGTCGAACCCCGCCAAGCGCGAGTTCCTGGTCGACCGGCTCGCGGTGGCGCTCGGCGTCGGGATCATCTTCCGCAAGCGCTTCCCGACCCGCGGCGACGGAATCCCCTACGCCGTGATCCCCCTGACCGTGATCGCGATCGACATGCTGATCGCGACCCTGCCGCTCGCGGCCCTGCTGATCGTGATGATCCTCGAGGCGATCAACCCGGCGATCACGGTCGACCCGCTGCTGGCCAAGAACATGCTCTGGTTCTTCGGTCACCCGGTCGTCTACCTGCTGCTGTTCCCGGGCGTCGCGATCCTCTACCTGCTGATCCCGCGCTATGCGGGTCGTCCCCTCGCCGCCGCGAACGTGATCGGCCTCGCCTGGCTGATCGCGGTGGTCGCGAACGTCGTCATCTGGGCGCATCACATCTATGTCGACTATCCCGAGGGCTCGGCGCAGAGCGTCCTCAACGTCGCGATGCAGCCGCTGACCTTCTCGATCACGCTGGTCTCCGCGCTCAGCCTCTACAGCCTCTCGGCGACCGTCTACAAGTCGGACTTCCAGTGGAACCCGGCCTCCAAGTTCCTGGTCGCCGGGCTGGTCGGCTGGATCACCGCCGGGCTCTCGGGGGTGGTCAACGCGACGATCGCGCTCGACGTCGACGTCCACAACACGCTCTGGGTCGTCGGCCACTTCCACCACATGGCGGTGCTGACGATCGGCGCCTTCATCTTCGGCGCCACCTATGCGTTTCTGCCGAAGCTGGTCGGATCGGAGTGGTACTCCGAGAAGCTCGGCAACTGGCACCTGTGGCTGACCATGGTGGGCGGCTACGGGACCTACGTCCCGTGGCTGATCCAGGGTCTGACCGGGGCCCCTCGGCGCTGGTCGGTACTGCCCGACTTCTACGATCCGTGGACCCTGATCTCGGTCCCGTTCATGCTGCTGATGGCGGTCGGACAGCTGATCTTCGTCTACAACATCGTCCAGACCGTCAGGGGCCGAAAGCGCCCCAACGATCGCCGCCGGCTGCTCGCCGACCCGCGTCAGATCGGCCTCGCGAGCGGCACGATCCTCGCCTCGATCGCGGTCCCCGTGATCGCCCTGGGCGTCACCCGGATCGAGCCCCGGGCGGAGCCGGCTGCGGCGGCCGCGGGCAAGCAGGCCGCTGTCGATCAGGTCGCCGTCGAGTTGTTCAGCGCCAGCTGCGGCTCCTGCCACACCCTGGCGGCGGCCGGGACCAGCGGGACGATCGGCCCCAACCTCGACACGACCCCCCTAAACTCCGCGGCAGTGCTCGAGGCGATCGAAAACGGCGGCCGCGGCACCGGCGGCATGCCCGCTGGGCTGCTTCAGGGCGAGGAAGCGAAGCGGGTCGCCGAGCTCGTGGCAGGGGAGTGAGCTTGGGCGCCGGGCCCGCCGAGGGCGAGGACTTCACGGTCGTGATCGCCGGCGGGGGCATCGCCGGCCTCGAGGCGATCCTCGCTCTGCGTGAGGCCGGCCCCGCTTCACTGCAGATCGACCTGCTCTCACCGACCTCGGAGTTCGTGATCGCCCCGCTGAGCGTGGTCGAGCCGTTCGGCGGCGGTGCGACGCCGCGCGTCAACCTCGTGCAGTTCTGCAAGGAGCACCACGTCGACCTGATTCAGTCCGGCCTGTCCGAGGTCTGGCCCGGCCAGCAGCGGGTGCTGACCGAGAACGGCGACGAGCTGCCCTACGACGCGCTGCTCGTCTGCACCGGCGCCCGGCGCCGGCCGGTGCTCGAGGGAGCGCTCAACTTCCGCGGGTCGCACGACGCCGCGGCGATCGAGGACCTCGTCGAGGGCGCGATCTCGGGCGACGCGGACCGAATCGCCTTCGCCGTTCCCGATGACGTCAACTGGCCGCTCCCGCTCTACGAGCTGGCGCTGCAGGTCGCCAGCCGGCTCAGCGAGACCGACACCGAGATCAGCTTCATCACCCACGAGGCCGCACCGCTGGACGTCTTCGGCCCGGCCGCATCGGGCCGGCTGGAGACGATCATCGCCGACGCCGGGATCGACCTCCGCTGCGGCGAGGAGGTCACGGCCGCCACGGTCGCCGGCCTGAAGGCCGACCGGGTCGTTACGGTCCCGGCGCTCGACGTGCCGGAGCTCCCCGGCCTCACCCAGTCGGCCCGCGGCTTCGTCGCCACCGGGCCGACGATGCGGGTCGAGGGCGCCGAGCGCGTCTGGGCGGTGGGCGATGTCACCTGGACCCCGATCAAGCAGGGCGGAATCGCCGCTCAGCAGGCCGATGTCGCCGCCGCCGACATCGCGGTCGAGGCGGGATCGGACGTCGAGGTCCCCGCCTATGCGCCGGTGCTCCGCGCCGCGCTGATGACCGACAAGGGACCGTTCTACATGCGATCCGGGACCGACGAGGACGGCGGCCAGCGGGCGCCCCTGTGGTGGCCGCCGGCCAAGGTCGCGGGGCGGCTGCTCGCGCCCTACCTAGGCCGCCGGGTCGATCCGAGTCTGATCGACGAGGAGATGCTCGACCTGCAGGCGGACGAGGGCAGGGACTTCGAGCACGAGGAGGCGCTGGAGCTGGCGCTGCGGTGGGCGGACCTCGATGCCGCCAACGGCGAGTACCGGCGGGCGCTGCACTGGCTCGAGGTCTCGGAGGGGCTGAACCTGGTCGTGCCCGAGGCCTATCGCGACAAGCGCCGGGAGTGGCAGCAGCGAATCGAGTAGCCCGCCTCGATCGCCGCGCCGACGCGGCCCGGATCAGGCCCAGCCCGGACCGGACTCAGCTGACGAGGTCGGCCGCGAGCACGAAGATCGTCACCGTCCCGAGCAGGAGCGAGACGTGGACGAGCCCGGACAGCGCCCCGACGGTTCGCCTGCTGCGCTCGATCGCCGGATCGGCGGCACCGCGGCTGAGCTGAAGCTTGAGCTCGCGAAGCCGCGGCGCCAGCACGAAGCTGTGGACCAACGCGAGGCCCAGCAGGACGACGAAGATCGCCGTCTTGGCGATCACCAGGCCACCGTCCGGCGCGCCGTCGATCGCCGACAGCGAGCCGAAGCGGTCGGTCGCAAGCTCGAGGCCGGTAGCGAACAGCACCGCCGCAGCGGCCCCGGAGACGATCAAAAAGCGGCGACCGACGACGTGGAACAGCTCGCTGCGGTCGGCGTCGCTCAGCGCCCGGCTCGCGGAGGCGGCGACCACCGCGAGCATCACCAGACCGCCACCCCAGACGGCGGCCGCAAGCAGATGCAGCGAGCGATAGGCGAGGTCCACGGCGGTGACGATAGAGCCGGCGCCCGGACGGCGCCGGGCCCGGATCAGCGCTTGATCACGATCGGGGTCCCGGGCCGGACCCTGCGCTTCAGCGCCATGATCACGCTGTTGTAGACGCGGAGGCAGCCGTGGGAGGCGCGGGTCCCGACTGACGACGGCAGGTTCGTGCCGTGCAGGCCGACGATCCCGCCCCGCGGCCAGTCCGTGATCGCCGCGTAGGCGCTCGTCTCGAACGCCCAGGGCCCGAGGAAGGGATTGCCCGGGCGGAACCTCGCCGTCACGTAGAAGCGCCCGAGCGGCGTCGGTGCATCCGCCGTGCCAACGGCCACCGGGGCCGCGAGCAGCTTCTTGGCGCCGCGCTTCAGCTTGAGGCGCAGCGCGCTGCGGTCGATCACGATCTCGAGCCTGCCGACCGAGCGCCTGACCCGGACCTGCGACGACCGCACCCATCCCTTGCGGCCGTTCGGGCGACCCGGAACGCTGATCCTGTACCAGGTCTCGCCGGCATGGTTGCGACGTGACCGCAGCAGGTAGAAGACCGTCGGCCGGTGGTCGAAACGAAACTGCGGCATCGTCGCCAGCCTTTCCGAGCCGCCGCGCGGCTTGCGCCTGGCGCGGACCTTCGCGACCAGCGCCTCGCCGACCGCGGGAAACGCGACGCCGGCTCCAGCGACCTCCGCGGCGCCCGGGGGCGGCCCAGCCCCCGCCGCTTGAGCCGGCGGCTGGATGGCGGCGAGAGCCCCCAGGGCAGCGATCAGCAGAGCGACCGTCGGTCGCATCGCTAGCCGGTGAGCTGGCCGCCGGCGCCGGTCTGCGCAACCGCCCCGAGCTTCAGCTTGCAGGTCGTCGCCTTCGGCGCCCGCACCGTCAGCAGTCCGGCGCCGTCCGGCTCGACCTTCAGCTTCGCGATGCCCTTGCCGTTCGTCCGCGCACTGTCGCCGGTGCCCTGGCCGGAGACCCTGACGCGGACTCGCGACAGCGGCGAGCCGTCGGGCGCCCTGAGTCGCACCTTGAGCCTGCTGCGAACGGCGACCGGAACGGTCCGCGGGCGCAGCTTCATCGTCGAACAGCTCGTCTGCCGCTTGGCGCGAAGCCGCTTCTTCAGCTCGCAGGCGGCTACGCTCGCCACCCACTTCGCCTTGTGGCTCTTGGCGCGGACGTTGAAGCTCGCGCGGCCGTTGTTCTTGGTCTTCTTCGTCTGCAGGGAGCCACGGGCCTTGCCCTTGCCCTCGAGCACGACCGGCACGCCGGTGACGGCGTTGCCGTCGGCGTCCTCGACCAGGACCCGGACCCGCGAGCTCTCGGCCACCCAGACGAACCTCGGGGAGAGGCTGAGCGAGCCGCCGCCGCACTTGCCCGCAATCGCGTTCTCCTTGACGTCCTCTCTCGGTCCGCTCGGGGTCTCGGTGCTGTCGGTGTCGTTGTCGGGGTTCAGGTCGCCGATGATCGCGACGGTCGCCGTGTTGACGACGGTCCCGAAGCCGTAGCCGGCGACCGGGGTGGCTCGGATCCGGATCAGCGGGAAGCTGGATCCCGGCGTCAGCGGGTCATCGCGGGTGCAGGTGACCTGCTGGCCGGCGACGTTGCAGTCCCAGCCGTTGCCGTAGGCCCTGATGATCTCGAGTCCCTCGGGGACCTCGTCGGCGACGGTCACGGTGCCGACCGAGGTGATGTCGTTGACGTTGCTGACCTCGAGCGTGTAGCCGCGGATCTCGCCCTCGACGAAGCTCGGGGGAGCCGTCTTGTTGATCGCCAGATCGGCGTTGCCGGCGATGTCGGTGCGCTCGTCGGTGTTGTTGGTGGGGTTGGGATCGCTGGTGTCGCTGTCGACCTCAGCCGTATTGGTCACCGGGCCGCCGCCGTTGACGTCGACGTCGATCTCGATCACCACCACAGCGCCGGGCACCAGATCGCCCAGATCGCACTCGACCAGCCCACCACCGGTGTCATTGCAGGTCGCCCCGCGGGCCTCCCGGTAGCTGAGCTCCGCCGGCAACTGGTCGTTGACGATCACGGCCTCCGCAAGGCTCGGGCCCGCGTTCGTAACCGTCAGCTCGTAGGTGCCGACGACGCCCGGCCGGAGGTCGGCCGCAAGGCCCTTCTCAATCGCCACGTCGGCCTCGCCGGTCGGATCGATCGAGTCGTCGTCGGTGTCGTTGGCGGGGTTGCTGTCGTTGATCGTCGGATCGGAGACGGTGGCCGAGTTGAGGATCGTCGCGCCCGCCTGGTCAGCGTCAACCAGTGTCGTCAGGGCGACGTTGACCGCATTGCCGCTGGCGATCGCGCCGAGATCGCACTCGAGCGTGCCGGCGTTGATGCCGCAGGTGCCCTGATCGGGGACGGCGTCGACGTAGCTAAGGCCGGCGGGGATCACGTCCGAGAGCTGCACGTCGGCGGCGGTCGCGGGGCCGTTGTTGGTGACCACGAGCGTCCAGGTGGTCTCGGTGCCGGCGACCGGCGTTGCATCGTCAGCGACCTTGCTGACCGCGATGTCTGCCGGCGACGAGCCGAGCGTCGCGGTCGCGTCGTCGTCGTCGGCATACGGGCCGTCAGCGCTCCCGGTTGCGCCCGAGCCGTCCTCGCCGACCGCCGTCGCGTCATTGAGGTGTGCCTGGCTGACACCCGGATCGAGCGCCGCGGCAACGTCGGGGGTGGCCTCGAAGTCGACGATCAGCGTCTCGCCACCGGCGAGGTCGCCGAGGTTGCCCCAACTGAGTAGGTCACCGTCCGCGTCGGTCGTGATCGACGGCTCGACCTGGCCGCCGGGGGTCAGCGTGCCGGTGCCGCCGATGACCGCCGAGCCCGCCTCGTAGGTCCAGTTCTTCGGCAGCGTGTCGGTCAGATCGACCCCAATCAGGTTGCCGCCCGCGTTCGGGTTGGTGATCACGATCCGCCACGGGAAGGGCTGCTCGATCTGCGCCGGCGCGTCATCGGGGAAGCCGGCGGCGCCGGTCGTCTTGTCGAGCGTGAGGGCCGGGACGTTGACGGTCATCGTCACCGTGTCCTCGGTCACATCGGTATAGGTGCGGTAGGAGACCCCGGAGTTGGCCGGATCGGTCCGTACGGCTTCGGGGACACCGAAGAACTGCGGCACGTCGGCGGTGTTGACGATCTGCTGGCCGTTGCTCAGGGAGCCACCGCCGACGAGGTCCGCGGTGTAGGTCAGGGTGACGGTGTCGCCGGGCGCGATCGGGCCGGGAATCGTCCACCGGATATCGGGGTCGGCGGCGCTCCAGTCATCGTCCACCGTCCAGTCGGCGTCGGTGGCGACGACGACGTTCTCGAGCTCGGCGTCGGGCTGGTCGGTGACCAACACGTCATAGGCGGGCGCGGTGCCGGCGTTCGTGACCGCGATCGAGAAGCTGTACGAGTCCCCCGGCTCGGTGTCGCGCGCATCGCTGTCACCGACCTGACCGGAGACGTCCTTGTCGATGCCGATGGCGGGCTCGTCGACATCGGTCGTCGAGCTCGACTCCCGGGTCTCGTCGAAGCCGGCGGGATCCGGCGGCGTGGTCGGGTCGGTGGTTATCTGATCGGTCTGGTTGAAGGCGAGCGTCGCCGTATTGATCAGCTGATCGCCGTCGGCGACGTCACCGCCGGCGCCGTAGGTGGCGCCGATGTTGGTCGTGTAGACGAGCTCGACCGTGCGGCTCGTCGGGGCCGGGTCGAGATCACCGAGGTACCAACCGATCCTCGTGTCGTCGCCGTTCGCCACCGGGGTCAGATCCGAGGGCGTGATGTCGGTGCCACCACCGGTGCAGCCCGCAGTGCAGGTGGCCGAGACGTAGGCGCCGAAGATCAGCCCGTCGGGG
Source organism: uncultured Solirubrobacterales bacterium (assembly GCA_963700785.1). Lineage (GTDB taxonomy): Bacteria > Actinomycetota > Thermoleophilia > Solirubrobacterales > 70-9 > CAXMST01. The sequence continues at coordinate 228,528 of CAVOYZ010000010.1, read as the reverse complement.
ACGTCATCGACGACGGTCGTGTCGTAATGACGCACGTTGGCGGGAATCGTGGCGGTCAGTGTGTGGGTGATCTCGTCCCCGATCGTGCCGGACGTCGGGCTTGACGATTTCGAGATCGAGGCGGCGACCAGCTCGCTCTCCAGCTCAGCGCCGTCCGCGTAGCGAATCGAGGGCGAGGTCGAGTCGCGCTCGCCGTCGTCGTCGGCGCCGTCGGGCAGCGAGCTGGTGACGATTCCGGCCGTGTTCTTGACCGTGCTTGCGCCGACCGGGTCGTTGTCGACGATGACCTTGTAGCTGACGTCCAGCTCACCGGCCGGGCCCGGCTGGATCGCGGCCAGGGCCGGGGTCGTCGTCTCGTCCCAGGTGATCGTCCGGGCGGTCTCGTCCCAGATGCCGCCGTCGGGGTCGGCGGCAGCGCCGTCGGCGACGGGGGTGCCCGGATCGGGACCATTGACCGGCGTCAGGCCGACCGGGATCGTGTCGACGATCGTGTTGTCGTGCGCGACCGAGGCGCCGGCAGCGTTACCGGCGGTCAGGGTGAAGGTGACGTTCTCGCCCGGGCTCAGAATCGCGCCGTTGTTGCTGCCGGCCTTGCCGATCGAGATGTCGGGCTCGACGATCGAGGTGTTGACACTGCCGCTATTGCTGAGCGGGTCGCCGTCGGAGTTCCGGTAGCTCAGGGTCGCGCTGTTGGGCAGGGTCCGCTGGCCGGCGGTGCCGTCAACCCGGTTGGCGGGGTAGTCGTCATCGACCGTGGCGGTGAAGGTCAGCACGATCACGTCGTCGCCCGAGCCGGTCGGGTTGTTGTAGGGGTCGGGGAAGTCGATCCGCAGCGTATTCGCGGGCGCCTCGGTCAGGGCCAGCCCGGCCGTCGGCAGCGAAACCGGCGCGTTCGGCCCGCCCGCGTCGTTGTCGAGCGTCGCCGACGCCGACCCGGGGAGCAGCGTCTTGCGGGCACCGAGCGCGTCGACCAGGGCCGTATCGGCCCCGTAGAGCGAGGTTCCCGCCGGAATCGTCGCGGTCACCGTGTAGGCGATCTGCTCGCCGATCGTCGCCTGGCTGCCGAGGTTGTTGCCGGCCTCGTTGATCTCGGTCGTGCGGGTCTTGACGACCGTCGGCCTGCCGGTCGTCACGAACGAGGGGTCGTCCGCCGCCGGCGCGTTGGCGCCCGGATTCTGGGTCGGATCGATGTTCGTCTGGGGGATGTTCGTGAACGGGCCGCCGAAGGCGTCGTGCTGGTACTGGCGCACGCCGGCGGTGTTGTCGAGCCGGTCGCCGCCGGTCAGCCCATCCGGGATCGTCACGTCGTAGGTCAGGATCAGCGACCCGCCCGCCGGAACGGTGAGGCCGGACCACTCGATCCGGTCCGGGCTCGGGCCCGAGTTGCAGGCCCCGCCGTTGCTGATCGCGGACAGATCCGCACAGCTGACCTCAGGCGGCAGGACGTCCCAGACCTGGGTGCTGTCGGCGTCGAGCGAGCCGCCGTTGCTGACGTCGACCCGGTAGGTGACGACGTCGCCGCCGTAGACCGTGCCACCGTCGACGTTGGGCCCACGGCCGCCGGCCGGCACGTTGTTGATGTCGCGGACGCCCTTGACCAGGTCGAGCTCGGGCTGCTCGAGCTCGAAGGCGGCCGCATCACGCAGCGGGAAGGTGGTCCCGGCGGTGTTCTGGAAGACCGACTTCATCAGGTTGTCGGTGATGTCGCCGTCGCTGCTGGTGGGCGTGCGCCCGACGACGACCGCGAAGACGACCTCGAAGGTCTCGCCGTTGTCGTCGACGTCGCCGAGCGGCCAGACCAGCGCGGCGCCGGATACGTCGGGCTCCGGCGGCACCGCCGAGCCGATCGTCACGGTGTTGTTGGGTGTGGCAACGGTCGACCCGGGCAAGTAGGTAGTACCTGGCGGGACGAAGTCGGTGACCGCGACGGTGCCGGTCTCGACCCTGGCCGGGAAGTCCATCCGCAGGCGGAAGCAGACGTGATCGCCCGGCGCCGCGGTCGGTGGCGGGCTGTCGACGTAGGTGCCGGACGACAGGCAGCTGCCGAGCAGGTCGGCGTTCGCGGTGTCGTTGACTCGCTTGTCGATCGAGGGTGCCGGGGCCGCCTGACCGGCGTCGGCGCTGTGCCGATCCTCGGTGCCGTCGGCCTCGTCGGCGTCGATCTTGGCGGCGCCGGCCCCGCTGCAGCCCGGAGCGCCGAGGTCGGGCTGGCCCGGGGCGCAGATGATGAAGTCGTCGCCGGTCAGCGCGACCGAGTTGGTCGCTGCGTCGTTGGCGAGGATCGGGGTGTCGTCGGCGAAGTTCTGCTGGTAGAAGACCCGGGTGTTGGTCGGGAAGGTGATCGTGTGGCTCGACGAAGGCTGGATCCGGGCCAGGGCGGAATCGGTGGTCTCGTCCCAGACGATCGTCCAGGTGCCGTCGCTGTTCTCCTGCACCGACTCATACGGCGCCGAGGGCAGGTTCGGCGGTCCCGTCGGGTCGCACTCGCTGCTGGCCGGAGGCGGCGTCTCCTCGAGGTTGCCGCCGGCCAGCGATCCGAGCGGGCAGTAGCCGTCGCCGAGCGTGTCGGTGACGACCAGGTCGTCGACGTAGCGGTACTCGCCGGTGTCGATCGTCAGCGTCCAGGTCGAGATCGTCCCCGAGGTCAAGCCGCCCGGAGCGACCGATTTGAAGATCCGCAGGTCCTGCGGGGTGACGCTGGCGGTGGCATCGTCGCTGACCGTGAGCGGCGGGTCGCCCGGGACCTGGTAGTCGGCGCTGCCGGTGACGAAGTTCCCGTAGGTCTTCGCCGAGGCCCCGTCCTCGTTGGTCTCCGGCCCGGAGTTGTTGTCGAGGTTGGCGCCCTGGTCGCCGTCGGTCGCGGGCGCGGTGCCGTTGCCGGCGCCGGCGCCGTTCCAGTCGATCGTGTTCTCGCGGATCGGGACGCCGGCCAGGTACCTCAACGTGATCGTGTCGCCGGCGGCCATGTCGCCGAGGTCGTCCCAGGTGAGCTTCGTGTAGACGCCCGCGGGCAGGCCGGCCGGGTCGAGCACGGTCTCGACCGTGTCGGGATCGACGCAGCCGGCCAGGGCGCTCTCGGCGATCGGGCCGGAGCCCGGGTACTCGTCGGCCGAGCCCGGGTTGGTCGGGGCATCGGTCGTGTTGTCGATCCCGGCGCCGCCGCAACCGACGAACTCGACCCCGGCCTGCAGGTAGTCAACGACCTCGAGGTCGTTGCTGGGGTTGATCAGGTTGTTGTCGACGGTGATCGTGTAGGCGCCGACGTGGTCGTGGATCCCGCGCAGGATCTGCCCGTCGGGGCTCGACTTCGAGACCTCGATCGGCGGTCAGCTCGGTCGTCGCGCTGTCGGTCGCCGAGCCCGTGTAGGAGGGATCGGGCGGGCCCGGAGTGCAGTCGGCGCCGGTCGTTTGCACCGGCGCGCCGTTGGCGCCGAAGTCGGGCACGTACCGGGGGTCGCAGTTGATGTAGGCGCCGGCGTTGTTGGTGTAGGTGTCGGGTACGGCGAGCTCGGCCGGATCGTGGGCGACCTGATAGCCGAGCGAGTAGCTCGAGCCGGGTGTGAGATCGGAGACGTTGCTCCAGATCAGCGTCGTCTGGTCGGTGGCCGGGCTGTCGTTGAGTATCTGCGGCTCACCCGCGAGCGAGCCGGCCGAGCCGGGAACGTAGGAGACGCCGTTCGGAAGGACATCGCGGAAGCTGAGGTTGTAGCCCGTCGGCTGGCCGGCCGGATTCGAGGCCTCGAGCGTCACCGCCGCGGTCGCCCCGTAGAGGACCTTGCCCGGGCTCGACTTGTTCAAGGAGATGTTCGGCGTACCCGCTGCCGAGGCCGAACCGGGCAGGGCGAGAAGCGCGACCGCGATCAGGGGGACCAGCCACGCGCAGCCGAGGCGGTTCACCGATCGCAATCCCTGCACGCTTCTCCTTCTGCTCAACCGCGGCAGCGACCGCGAATAGCCGGCACGGCCATCGGCCGATCCTCGAATCTAGACGTTATTCGCGGATCCGGACGGACCTGATCGCCTGCCCTCGAACATTCGTTGAGGGGTCATGCCGGACAGCGTTCGTCGCCTCAGGTCTCCTGAGCAGTCTCGGCGGACGTCAGCCAAGGAAGAGGAGGCGAAGCGTGCCCCGGCACGTGAGCCGACGATGACGCCGGATGACGGCCGCCGAGACGCTCAGGTCTCTTGGTAGAGGGGGCCGTCGCCACCCTCGGGCATCGTCAGCCGGCCGCCCTTGGCGGTGATCGCGCCGCACTGGACGCAGTTGGAGGCGGTGACGTGGACGTCGACGACCGGATCGTGGCCCTCGAGCTGGTCCTCGGGGATCTCGTAGACCTGGGCCGGGCACATCGAGACCCAGGTCTGCGCCACCTCGCGCGGCACGTGCTCCTGGATGCGGACGTGGTTCGGCGCGTCGTCGCGGGTCGCGTTGCCCGAGAGGAAGACCGAGTCGAGCTTGTTGAAGGTGAGCTCGTTGTCCGGGGCCGGGTAGGAGTCGGCGCCCTTGCCGATCGTCATCTGATGCTCGGCGTCGTCCTCCTGATCCCATTGGCCGCCGGGAAAGGCGCCCTTGGTGATCGTCATCGCCGAGGCGATCGCGCCGCCGACGAAAAAGCCCTTCTCGAACGGCTGGCGCATGTTGCGCGAGCGGTACATGTCCCGCTCGATCAGCGAGCCGCGCACCTTCTCGTCGTAGGCCGAGAAGTCGACGCTCTCGGGATCCGCCTTGAGTTGCTCGACGATCGCCTCCGCGGCGTAGATCCCGGCGTGCATCGCGTAGTGGATGCCCTTCAGCTCGGGCACGTTGAGCATCGTCGCGGCATCGCCCGCGATCATCATTCCGGGGGAGGCGAGCTTTCTCGGCATCGCCCAGTAGCCGCCGGAGGGGATCGTCTTCGCGCCCCAGCCGACCCGCTTGCCTCCCTCGAGCAGCTTGCGGATGAAGGGGTGCGTCTTGAACTCCTGCAGCATGTCGTGGCAGGAGACGGTCGCGTCGGTGTAGTCGAGCCCGATCACCATCCCGATGCAGAGCTTGTCCTCGCCCATCGGGTAGATGAAGGAACCCCCGAACTCGTTGTACTTGGCCGCCTTGCGCATCGGCCAGCCCATCGTGTGGATCACCCTGTCGAGCGGCTTCGGGACCTCCCAGATCTCCTTCACGCCGAGCTCCCAGCGCTGCGGCTGGCTGCCGTGCAGGTCGAAGTAGTCGAGCGCGCTGTTGGTCAGGTGACCGAGCGTTCCCTCGGCGAGCACCGTCGCCCGCGCCATCAGGTCGGAGCCGGGCTCGAAGTTGGCGAGCTCCTCGCCGTCCTTGCCGCGGCCCTTGTCGCCGGAGCGCACGCCCCGGACGATCCGATCCTCGACCAGCAGCTTGTCGGCGACCGTCTCGGTGAGGATGTAGGCACCCGCCTCCTCGGCGCGCTCGGCCAAAAAGCGGGAGAGCTTCGAGACCGAGAGCGTGTAGTTGCCGTGATTGCGGAAGTTGGGCGGCATCGGCACCAGCGGCAGCGCCCGCTTCTTGGTCAGCAGGTAGACCGCGTCCTTCTCGACCGTCTGGTAGATCGGCCAGTCGTCGGGACCCTCGTCCGGGAACAGCTCCTGCAGGGCCGAGGGCCGGACGTTGGCGCCGCTCAGGTTGTGCGCCCCGCAGACCTTGCCCTTCTCGATCACCGCGACCGGGACCTCGCCCAGGCTCTCGGTCAGCTCGGGCTCGTCGGCCAGCAGCTGCATCAGCCGGTTCGCGCAGGCGAGGCCGGCCGGACCGCCGCCGACGATCGCCACGCCGACCTCGAGACGCTCGTCCTCGGCGTCCGTGGGCGGGCCGATGTAGGCCTCGGGGTCGAACGGGGGCGGGAACTCTGAGGGTGCAACGGACATAAACCGGAGGGTCCTTTCGTCTTCGATGGTCAACGGCCGGCGGGCCGGATCACGACCCGCCGCCCCCTGGCCGGGGCGGGATCAGCCGCCCTTCTTCGCCTTGATCGCCTCGGTCAGCTTCGGCATGATCTTGTGCAGGTCGCCGACGATGCCGAGGTCGCAGTACTCGAAGATCGGCGCGTTCTGGTCCTTGTTGATCGCGACGATGTTCTCACTGCTCTGCATGCCGACCTTGTGCTGAATCGCGCCGGAGATCCCGGCGGCCAGATAGAGCTTCGGCGCGACCGTCTTGCCGGTCTGACCGATCTGGGTCGCGTACGGGTACCAGCCCGCGTCGACCACCGCCCGGGTGGCCGCAACGGCGCCGCCCATCGCGCCGGCCAGGTCCTCGGCGAGCGCGAAGTTGTCCTTCTCGCCGAGGCCGCGACCGCCGCCGACCAGGATGTCGGCGTCCTCGATGTTGACGCCGCCCTCATCGCCGGACTCGCCGCGGCTGACCATCTTCGCCCGGGTCGAGAACTCGCTCAGCTCGACCTCGATGTCGACGACCTCGGCGTCCGAGCCGTCGCCCTCGCTGAGATCGAATGCGTTCAGGCGTCCGATGATCACCCCGGGCTCACCGACGTAGCCGACATCGACGATCGCCGAGTCCTGGAGGACCGGGCGCTCGGCGACCAGCTTGCCGCCGTCGGCCCTGACCGCGGTGACCTCCATCGTCACACCGGCTCCGAGGCGGGCGGTGAGGCCCGCACCGATCTCGAAGCCGAGCAGCCCGCCGCCGAACAGCGCGTAGGAGATCTCGTTCTCGGTGATCACCTTGGCCATCGCGTCGACGATCGGCTGGGCGAGCCCCTCCTCGACCGAGGCGGCGCGATAGACCTTCGCGGCCCCGTAGGCGCCGAGTGACGCGGCCTTCGAGTCGTCGACGGCGCCGACCACCAGCGCGGCCGCCTCGCCGCCGATCTCGCCGGCCAGCTTCGCGGCCTCCGAGATCGCGCCGAGCGAGTTGTTGTTGAAGTTGCCCTCTCCATCGTGGAGGGCGTAAACGAGGATGCCTCCCATTCAGATCAGCTTCCTTTCATCGAGCCAGGCGACGATCTTCTCGACCGTCTCGTTCGTGTCTTCGTCCTCGATGATCTCGCCGGCCTGCTTCTCGGGCGGCGGGTTGATCGCGAGGACCGTTGTCTGGGATCCGGCCTCACCGACCCGGTCGGGCTCGATTCCGACGTCGGCGGTCGCCTTGGTGTCGAGCGGCTTCTTCTTCGCCCCCATGATCGCCTTCAGCGAGGGGTAGCGCGGCTCGTTGATCGCGTCACCGACGCTGATCACGGCCGGAAGCCCGACGTCCACGGTGTCGTAGCCGTACTCGGCCTGACGCTGGCAACGGAGCGCGCCGTCGGCGACGTCCATCTTGATCACCTGCGTCAGCGAGGGCATCTTCAGATGGTCGGCGACGACCGCACCGATCGTGTAGCACTCGCCGTCATCCGACTGCTGGCCGAGCAGGACCAGGTCGGGCGACTCGGCCTCGAGCACCTTCGCCAGCGCGTAGCCGGTGGCGCAGACGTCGGAGCCGGAAAGGGCGTCGTCACTGAGGTGAACCGAGCGATCAGCGCCGAGAGCGACCGCCTTGTGCAGCGCGCGCTGGGCGGTGTCGGGACCCATCGTCACCGCGACGATCTCCTCGACCTCGACGGCGCCGCCCTCGCGGAGCTGCATCGCGGCCTCGATCCCGTGCGTGTCGAATGGGTTGAGGTTTCTCTCGCCTGAGCGGTCCAGGCGCTTGGTGCCGGGGTCGATCCGCTTCTGAACAGCGGCGTCCGGCACCTCCTTGACAAGACAGCAAATCTTCAAGTCGGGTGCCTCCGAACATTCTCTGGGAACTTCGCGGCGGCTGAGGATACTGCAACCGGGGGCTGGTTGACTGACCAGTCAATCAACCAGGGCCGGCCGAGCGCGCGGTCAGGCGGCGGCGCTCAGCGCCGAGCGCAGAAACCCGACGATGTCGTCGGTCGATGCGCCCGGGGTGAAGACCTCGGCGACCCCCTGCTCCTTCAGCGCCGGGATGTCATCGGCCGGAATCGTGCCGCCGACGGTGACCAGGACGTCGTCGGCGCCCTGCGCGCGCAGGGTCTCCACGACCTTGGGGACCAGCGTCATGTGGGCGCCCGAGAGGATCGAGAGCCCGACCGCGTCGGCGTCCTCCTGGATCACGGTGGCCGCGATCTGCTCCGGAGTCTGGTGCAGGCCGGTGTAGATCACCTCCATGCCGGCGTCGCGGAGAGCCCGGGCGATGATCTTCGCGCCCCGGTCGTGGCCGTCGAGGCCCGGCTTCGCGACGACGACGCGGATCTTGAGATCGGTTGCGGCAGGCTCAGCGGCGGGGGTCGATCCGGCGTCCATGCCCGGATCGTAGTCGCTCAACAGCTGCCGGCGACCCTCAGGGCTTCAGCTTGGGCGATCGGTCGCCGCCGCAGACGACGCCGTTCGGGGCCTTCGTTCCCTTGATCTGCGCGTAGAGCTTCCGGCCGCCCGACTGCATCGGGATGATCACCACGTACTTGCCGGATTCGGAGGCGAACGTCTTCGTCACGACCGGGTCGCGGCCCTTCACCGAGCGCCGGATCTTGACCTTGCGGCCGATCACGCACTCACCGGCCGGGGACTTGACCTTGCCGTAGAAGCGGGCCTCGTTGCGCTTCGCCTGCTTGAACTTGACCGTCGAGGGGACCGCGGCGGGCGCCGCGCTCACCATCAGGGCCGCCAACACCACGACCGCCAAGCCGACACCGATCTTCAGATCCCGTACTCGCATCGCGCCACCCTTCGGTTCACCGGGCCCGGCCCCGACACTACCGGACCGAGCGCCACCAGTGGCTAGTAGACGGGCGTCTCGGTATAGGTCCCGAAGACCTCCTGCATCGCGGCGACCAACTCGCCGACCGTGGCCCGGGCCCGGGCGCAATCGAGGATCGGCCCCATCAGGTTGGCGTCGGTCGCCGCCTGGCGGCGGAGCTCGCCGAGGGTCCGCTGCACCGCGCCCTCGTCGCGCGCCGCGCGGGTGCGCTCGACGCGCTCGACCTGCCGGCGCTCGTGCTCGGGATTGATCTTGAGCGTGGGGATCTGCTCGTCGGTCTCGACCTGGAACTCGTTGACGCCGACCATGATCTTCTCCTTCGACTGCAGCTTGGCCTGGTAGGCGAAGGCGGCGTCCGCGATCTCGCGCTGGGGGAAGTTCTCCTCGATGGCGGCGACCATGCCTCCGAGCTCGTCGATTCGGGAGAAGTAGTCGTAGGCGGCGGCCTCCATCTCGTCGGTCAGCTTCTCGACGAAGTAGGAGCCGCCGAGCGGGTCGACGGCGTTGGTCACGCCGGTCTCGTGGGCGATCACCTGCTGGGTGCGCAGCGCGATCCGCGCCGCGTCCTCGGTCGGCAACGCCAGCGCCTCGTCGTAGGAGTTCGTATGCAGCGACTGGGTCCCCCCCAGCACCCCGGCCAGCGCCTCGACGGTGGTCCGGACGATGTTGATCAGCGGCTGTTGGGCCGTGAGGCTGACGCCCGCGGTCTGCGTGTGGAAGCGCATCCGCCACGACTCGGGCTGCTTGGCGCCGAAGGTCTCCCTCAACTCGCGGGCCCAGATCCGCCGCGCCGCGCGGTACTTGGCGATCTCCTCGAAGAAGTCGATGTGGGCGTTGAAGAAGAAGCTGAGACGCGGCGCGAAGCTGTCGATGTCGAGCCCGCGCTCGACCGCCTCCTCGACGTAGGTGAGGCCGTCCTTGAGGGTGAACGCCAGCTCCTGCTGCGCGGTCGCGCCGGCCTCACGGATGTGATACCCGGAGATCGAGATCGGATGCCAGCGCGGCATCTCGGCGGCGCAATACTCGACCATGTCGGTGACCAGCCGCATTGCCGGGCGGATCGGGAAGACCCACTCCTTCTGGGCGATGTACTCCTTGAGGATGTCGGTCTGGATCGTGCCGGCGAGTGACTCCGGTCCGATCCCCTGCTCCTCGGCGTTGACCACGTAGTAGGCGAGCAGGATCGCCGCCGGTCCGTTGATCGTCATCGAGGTGCTGACCCGGTCGACCGGAATGCCGCTGAACAGCGTCTCCATGTCGTCGACCGAGTCGACGGCGACACCCTCGACCCCGACCTCGCCGAGGCTGCGTGGATGGTCGGAGTCGAGACCCATCAGCGTCGGCATGTCGAACGCGGTGCTGAGCCCCGTCTGCCCGTGATCGAGCAGGTAGCGGAACCGCTCGTTCGTCTCCTCGACGGTGCCGAACCCGGCGAACTGGCGCATCGTCCAGAGGCGCCCGCGGTGCATCGACGGGTAGACGCCCCTGGTGAACGGATAGGAGCCCGGGAAGCCCTCGTCGCGATCGCGGTCGTGACCGGACTCGTCGAGGTCGTCCTGCGTGTAGAGCGGCTTCACCGGGTGGCCCGAGAGCGTCTCGAAGGCGACGTCGCGCTCGCTCTCGTGCGGGTACTCCTCCTGCAACCACTGGTGGGCGCGGCGCTGCGCGTCGGGCTCGATCGCCATCCCCACAGGCTACCGCCGAGTCTGCCGGCGCGATGGGTGGCCGGGGCCGAGAGGAGCAAGCGAGATCGACCGACTCTGCGTGTCTGCCCCGTGCTCGCGCCTGCGCTCGGACTGATGACGCGGAGGCGACGACGAGTGCCCGGCGCTCTGGGAGGCCGGCGGCGACGGGTTTCCTGCGGCCGTCGACGCAACCTGCGTCGAGCACGCGGTCGCGGTCAACCGAACTCCCGAGCGCCTCGGCGTGCCCCGGCTTCGATGACGGCCCCTACGACCAGGCGCGGGCCGATCGCCGCGCCGAGCAGGCCGACGCGGCCGTCGCGATCGACCCGCCGCCCGAGCTGCCGCCGAGTACGAGCTTCTCGCCGCCAGCTACCAGCACTACGCCGCTGTCGACCAGGAGCGCCGAGCTGGCTAAGGCCCGTCGGCGGGAGGCCTCGAGGCCCCGGCGTCCGAACCGCTGGTTGAGTCGACCGATGCCGCCTCAGACGGCCAGCGGCGGCAGCTGATCGGGCCAGCCGAGCTCGGCCTCGAGCTGGGCGCCGAGCGAGATCAGCAGGTCCTCCCGGTTGGCGGGGGCGATCAACTGCACGGCGAGCGGCAGCCCGTCCGTCGGTGCTGCCCGCCGGGATCGAGGCCGCGGGGTGGCCCAGGTAGTTCCAGGCGATCGTGTGCGGGTAGATGCGGCTCATCCCGAGCAGGGTCCGCAGGGCACCCCGGCCGGCCCAGCGGCCGACCTCAACCGGCGGGGTCGAGGTGACCGGCGTGAGCAGCACGTCGCAGTGCTCGAAGATGCGGCCGATGCGGTTCGCGTGGCGAACCTCCGCCGCCAGTGAGCGACGCAGAAGCGGGTCCGGGACCAGCCGGGCCAGGCGCTTGAAGCCGCGGGTCCGGCGCTCGAGGCGCTCGGGGTGGGGGACGAGGTCGTAGTCGGTCTCGATCCCCTTCAGGTAGCGGTTGACGCAGTCGTTGCCGACCATCCCCCACTCGGGATCGCGCTCGCTCACCTGATGGCCGAGGTCGGCGAGCAGCGCACCGATCCGCTGGACGGCGCCCTCGACGGTCGGATCGCTGAGCGGCGGCAGCGCCGCGCGCGGCGCCGTCAGGCTCCAGCAGATGCGGAGCCGGCCCGGGTCGCGGCCGGCCGCCTCGCTGTAGGTACCGGCCGGGGGCGGCGGCGGATCGAGATCGCCCGGGGCCGGCCCCGCGGCGACGTCCAGCCACAGAGCCGTGTCGCGGACCCGACGGGCCAGACAGCCCGCGACCGACATCCCGAGCCAGTGCTCGCGCGCCGGGGCGAGACTGATCCTGCCCCGCTGCGGCTTCAGCCCGAAGAGACCGTTGCAGGCCGCCGGGATCCGAATCGAGCCCGCGCCGTCGGAGGCGGAGGCCGCACCGACCAGGCCCGCCGCGACGGCGGCTCCCGAGCCGCCGCTGGAGCCGCCGGTCGTGTGGTCGGTATTCCACGGGTTGCGGGTCTCGCCCCAGGTCTCCGTCTCGGTGAAGCCGACGATCGCGAGCTCCGGAAGCGTGGTCTTGCCGAGCAGGATCGCGCCGGCCGCCTTCAGACGGCGCCAGTGCTCGGCGTCGGCGCTCGCCGGCTGCGAGTAGGCGCTGGTCCCGTGCTGGGCGATCAGGCCCTCGACCTCGACCTCGTCCTTGAGCGCGATCGGGACGCCGAGCAGCGGCATCCCCGCCCCCGCCTCGCCCCTGCCGATCCGCTCGTCCGCAGCGGCTGCCGCGACGCGGGCCTGCTCGGCGAAGACGTCGGTGAACGCGTTCAGCGTCGGGTTGATCCGGTCGATCCGCTCCAGATAGAGGTCGACCAGCTCGACGGAGGAAACCTGCCTGTCGCGCAGCAATGCCGCCTGGCGGGCGATTCCTGCAAACGCGAGCTCCGCTCGATCCATGGCAGCGATCCTATTCGCCCGGCCGCGCCGGGTGGCGGCGACTAGATTCCGCCGCATGGGCCGCACCGGGACCGTGATCCGACGCGCGATCGCCTGCGGGCGAGGCCGGCTGCCGTTTCTGTTCGGCCTCGCGGCGCTGATCTTCGTCCCGCTCGGCCTGCTCGACGCGATCGACGAGGCGACCGGGGGCATCGACAGCGACCGGCTCGATGATCTCCAGCTGCTCGCGGTCAGCGCCGAGACCGCGGTCCACGCCGGCTCCGCCCTGCTCGGGCAGGTGCTGTTCGCGGGCGCGGTCTCGATCGCGGTGATCAGCACCCCGGCCGGCGAGAACCCGTCGCTGCGCCGGGTCATCCGGCAGACGCGCTGGGGCGCGCTGATCGCGATCGACCTGCTGTTCACCGCCGGGATGATGTTCTCGCTGCTGCTGCTCGTGATCCCGGCGATCTTCTTCTTCGCTCGCTACGTGCTCTCGGCGGTCCTCGCCGAGATCGAGGAGCTCGGCGTCAGGGACTCGTTCCGGCGCAGCACCGAGCTCTCCCGGGGGTCACGCCGTCTGGTCTTCGGAATCCTGTTCACGGCCGCCGCCGTCGCGGACCTCGGGACCGAGTTGCTCAAGGAGGCGGTCCAGCGGGCCGGCCTCGACACCTTCCTCGCCGACTGGCTCGCGGCCTCGAGCGTCGAGATCCTCCTCAACCCGATCTCCGCCTTGCTCACCGTCGCGCTCGCCCTCGAGCTCGGGGCGCGGACGGCCGGCCACGGGCCCGATCCCGGGGCCTGAGCGGCAGCCGGGGGCCGCCCGCCGGCGCTAGCCGAGACCGATCCGCCCGCCGCCGTGCCGCGGCCGCCGCCGCGCGGCCAGCCAGGTGCCGCTGCCGCCGATCGCCCCGGCCGCGATCACCGTGCCGGCGACCGCGAGTCGCCGGCCGAGCTTCTCGAAGCGCATCGCCCGCCAGCCCCGGTCCCTGGCGATCCTCGCCAGCTCCTGGTCGGGGTTGACGACGACCGGGTTGCCGACCAGTTCGAGCATCGGCAGGTCCGAGGCCGAGTCGGAATAGGCCCACGAGGACTCGAGGTCGATCCCGTGCTCGGCGGCGAAGCGCCGCATCGGCGGCACCTTGCCCTCGCCGTAGACGAGGCCGCCGTCGAGCCGGCCGGTGTAGTTGCCCTGCTCGTCGACCTCGTAGCGGGTGCCGATCCCACCGTCCATGTCGAGGACCCCGGCGAGCAGCGAGACGATCCCGTCACCGGCCGCGCTGACGATGAAGGTCGGCCGGCCCTCGTCCTGATGGCGGCGTACCTCGTCGATCATCAGCGGATAGATCCGCGGCAGGATCCCGGCGAGCAGATCCGGGACCATGCGCTTCAGCCGCCGCTCGGGGACGCCGCTGAGCAGCTCCTCGACCTGGCGCACGAGCTCCTCGGTGTCGGAGTCGGTCGAGCCGCGCAGCCGAAAGCGCAGGTGGTGGATCGCCCAGGTCGCCAGCTGCCGGCGCGAGACCATCCCCGAGCGGTAGGCGGCCCGCCCGAAGTGCATCCCGGAGGAGCCCGCCATCAGGGTCCGATCGAGATCGAAGAATGCGCCGGCGACGCTCATCGCCGCCTATCTTGCCAGCGGCCGGCGGCCGACCGGGCCCGCCGGCCCGGCCTAGACCTCGATCAGGATCGCGTCGCCCTGCCCGCCTCCGGAGCAGATCGCAGCGCAGCCGAGGCCGCCACCGCGGCGCTGGAGCTCGTGCACCAGCGCCCCGATGATCCGCCCGCCGGAAGCCCCGATCGGGTGGCCGAGCGCGATCGCGCCGCCGTTGACGTTGACCCGCTCCTCGTCGACGCCGAGCATCCGCACGGAGTTGAGGGCGACCGAGGCGAAGGCCTCGTTGATCTCCCAGACGTCGACCTCCTCGGCCGTGCGGCCCGCCTTCTCGAGAGCGATCAGCGCGGCCTTCGCCGGGGTCCGGGCGAGATAGGGGAAGTCATCGCCGATCATCCCGTAGCCGACGACGCGGGCCAGCGGCCGCTTGCCGTTGGCCTCGGCCCATTCGGCCGAAGCGACGACCACCGCGGCGGCGCCGTCGTTGACGCCGGGAGCGTTTCCGGCGGTGTGGCTCGCGTCGTCGCCGCCGATCGCGCGCAGGCCCGCAAGCGTCTCCTGGGTCGTCTCAGGACGGATCGCCTCGTCGACCTCGACGGTCGTCTCGGCCTTGCGGGACTTGACCGTGACGCCGACGATCTCCTCGGCAAGCCGGCCCTCGTCCGTCGCCTTCGCTGCGAGCTGGTGGGAGCGCGCCGCGAAGCGATCCATGTCGGGGCGGGCGATCTCGAGCTCGTTCGAGACCTCGCTCGCCTCGTTGATCATCTGCTTGCCGCTGAACGGATTCGTCAGGCCGTCGTGGGTCATCGCGTCGACCGCGCTCACGTCGCCCATCCGGAACCCGAAGCGCGCGCCCGGCAGCAGATAGGGGGCGCTCGACATCGACTCCATGCCACCGCCGACGCCGACGCCGACGTCGCCGGCGCGAACCGCCTGGTCGAGCAGGCCGACCGAGCGCATGCCCGAAGCACAGACCTTGTTGATCGTCTCGGAGGGCACCTCCTTCGGGATCCCCGCCTTTATCTGGGCCTGCCGCGAGGGGATCTGACCCTGCCCCGCCTGCAGCACCTGGCCGTAGACGACCTGCTCGACCTGCTCGGGGTCGACGCCGGCCCGCTCCAGCGCCCCACTGATCGCACGGCCCCCGAGGTCGGTGGCGTCGAGCGACGCGAGCGCGCCGCCCATCTTCCCGAACGGGGTGCGGGCGGTCGAGAGAATCACGGACTGAGACATCTGTCCTCCTGGTCCTGATGGTGGGTGCGAGAGAGAGGGGAGGAACGCTACAGGCCGCCGGCCCGCCGGGCGCAATGTCCGCCACTCGCCGGGCTCATATACTGCCGCGCCCGTGAAGGTCGAGGTCAATCCCGCACCCGCAGCCGAGACCGACGCGGACCTCCTCTGCCTCGGCCTGTTCGACGAGCAGGCGCTGCCCGGCTGGCTGGCCGACGCCACGGGCGCGGGCGATGTGCGGTCGAAGTTCAAGGAGCTGACGATGCTGCGCCCCGACTCCCCGGGGCGGGTGCTGGTCATCGGCCTCGGCGAGCGGCCGGCGTTCGACGCCGAGCGCGCCCGGGTCGCGGCCGCTCTCGGGGTCAGGCAGGGACGGCGCTACGGGGCCGCGAGCCTCGCCTGGGACGTTCCCGGCGACGAGCGGATCGCCGCCGCACTGACCGACGGCACGATCCTCGCCGCGTATCGATTCGACCGGCTCAAGACCGGTACCGACGACGAGCACCCGGAAGGTCCGGACCTGCTCCGGCTCCACGGGGCGAAAGAAGCCGACGAGCCGGTCGCCACCGCTCGGGTTGCGGCCCTGGCCGCGAACCGGGCCCGGGACCTCCAGAACCTGCCGGCCAACGTCGCCGACCCGGCCTTTCTCGCGGGACGCGCCGAGGAGATCGCCGCCCACTTCGCAGCGGTGCAGGCGGAGATCCTCGGCCCCGGGGAACTGGCCGAGCTCGGCATGGGAGGGCTGATCGCAGTCGGGGCCGGCTCGGCCAAGGACCCGGCTCTGATCGTCCTCCGCTACACCGGCAGGCCCGGCTCCGAGCCGCTCGCCGTGGTCGGCAAGGCGGTCACCTTCGACAGCGGCGGGATCTCGCTGAAGCCCTCGCAGGGAATGCACGAGATGAAGATGGACATGTCGGGTGGGGCGGCGGCGCTCGAGGCGACCGCGGCGATCGCCGAGCTCGGGCTCGAGCTGAACCTGCTGACCGTGGTCCCGGCCGTCGAGAACATGCCGGGCGGTCGCGCGACGCGGCCCGGCGACGTGATCACGCAACTGAACGGCAAGACGGTCGAGGTCAACAACACCGACGCCGAGGGACGGCTGATCCTCGCCGACGCGCTGACCTGGGCTGCCCGAGAGGGGGCGGGCCGGATCATCGACCTGGCGACGCTGACCGGCGCGGTCGTCGTCGCGCTGGGCTCGACTCACGCCGCCGTGATCGGCAACGACGACCAGCTCGTCGCCGAGGTCGAGGCGGCGGGCGCGCTCGTCGGCGAGCTTGCCTGGCGGCTGCCCCTGCACCCGGAGTACAGGGAGCTGATGAAGGGAACGGTCGCGGATCTGACCAATGCCGCGGCGAAGCGCAAGGCGGGTTCGATCACGGCCGCGGCATTCCTCGAGGAGTTCATCGAGGGGGCTCGCTGGGCGCACATCGACATCGCCGGCACCGCCTGGGACGTCGGCCGGACCTACCTCGGCAGGGGCCCGAGCGGCTACGGCGTCCGTCTGCTGGTCGAGGTCGCCCGCTCGCTGGCGCAGCGGGCAGAGCCCGCCTAACCTGCTCAGGCGATGGACTTCGATCTGACAGACGAGCAGCGCCTGCTCCGGGACACGGTGCGCGAGTTCGCGATCGGCGAGGTCGCTCCCGCCGCCGAGCGGCTCGATCGCGAGCATGCCTTCCCCTACGAGCTGGTCAGCCAGATGGGGGAGCTCGGCCTGCTCGGGATCCCGTTCCCGGAGGAGCTCGGGGGCGGCGGCGCCGACGGCCTCAGCTACGCGCTCGCGGTCGAGGAGCTGGCCCGGATCGACTCCTCGGTGGCGATCACGATGGCGGCGCACATCTCGCTCGGGACGATGCCGATCCATCTGTTCGGCTCCGCCGCGCAGCGGCAGGAGTGGCTGCCGGAGCTGACCTCCGGCCGCAAGCTCGCGGCCTTCGGCCTGACCGAGCCCGAGGCGGGCTCCGATGCCGGCAACGTCCGGACGACCGCCCGGCTTGAGGCCGGCGAGTGGGTGATCGACGGCAGCAAGCAGTTCATCACCAACGCCGGCACCGAAATCTCCGGCTGCGTGTCGATCACCGCCACAACCGGCGGCGGCGACGGCGCCCGCGAGATCAGCAACATCATCGTCCCGAACGGCACCCCCGGCTACAGCCAGCTGGAGCCGTACCGGAAGATGGGATGGAACGCCTCCGACACGCGGCCGCTGGCGTTCGACGAATGCCGGGTGCCCGAGGAGAACCTGCTCGGGCCGCGGGGCGCCGGCTTCAAGCAGTTCCTGCAGATCCTCGACGGGGGCCGCATCGGGGTGGCCGCGATGGGCGTCGGCCTCGCCCAGGGCGCCCTCGATGAGGCGCTCGCCTATGCGAAGGAGCGTCAGGCCTTCGGCCGCTCGATCTCGAAGTTCCAGACGATCCAGGCGAAGCTCGCCGATCTGACGACCGAGATCGAGGCGGCACGGCTGCTCACCTACAAGGCCGCGATCCTCAAGGACCGGGGCGAGCCGTTCACCCTGACCGCGGCCCAGGCGAAGCTGAAGACCGGGCGGCTGGCGGTCCGTGCTGCCGAGGAGGCGGTCCAGATTCACGGCGGCTACGGGTACATCGAGGAGTACCCGGTGTGCCGCTTCTATCGCGACGCCAAGATCCTCACGATCGGCGAGGGCACCGACGAGATCCAACAGATGGTGATCGCCCGCCAGCTCGGCTGCTGACGGCCCGCGGTGGAGTACGCTGCAAAGCGAGCAGCTGCCCGGCCGGCGCGCCGGGTCCGGGTGTTCGCGTCTTGATGAGCGAGGAACCAGCACAGAGCCCCGAGCGGAGCAGCGAAGCGGCGGCGCCCCCGAACGGCGTCAGCTTCCCGGAGGGCGCTCTGGCGCCGGAGATCTCGCGCCGGGTGACGGCGATCCTCGACGCGGTCGAGCGGGAGGCCGAGCAACTCCGCGCGGATGCCCACGAGGAGGCGCGCCGCTACCTCGATCAGGCATGCCGCCACGCGGACAACCTGATCGATGAGCGCCGTCGCCGCATTGCCGAGCTCAGCGACGAGATCGTCTCCAAGGCCGACGCGGTCGTCGGCAGGCTCGACGACGCGGCCCCGGTTCGCGAGGGCTTCGAGAGCCTGGTCCGGGGCCTCGGGGAGGCGGCCGAGCGGCTCAGCACCGAGGCCGAGCGCGGCAGGACCGGGTTCAGCGCTCCAGCACTTCACGAGGGCGTCGCATCGCCGGCTCCGCCCGCGGGACCGGCTCTCGAGGCAGCGCCCGCGTCGACGGCCGACACGGGCCCACCGGCGTGGGCCCCGACGGCCCCACCCGCACCGCCGGAGCCGCCCGCGGCGCCGGGCCCGGATCCGGCGCCGCCTCAGCCGACCGAGGCGGGCCGGTACGGGTTCGACGAGGGGCTGCTCGCGGCGATGCGAATGGCGGCGGCCGGTCAGACGCGAGCCGAGGTCGGCGATCACCTCCACAACTCGATCGGGGTGCCCGATCCCGGTTCGATCCTCGACGAGGTCTTCGGCGCCGGCAGCGCCGGCGGCGCCCGCGTCCCCTGGGCTGCTTTTCCCCGCTAGCGGCCTCGAAGACGGGCGTCGTTCGCGGCCGACGGAGCACGACTTCTACCGCCGCACCGGTTCTTAGACTCACCGAGTCAGCCGCCACGCAGGATCTGGATCAACCGATGCTGTCGAGAGGAGAGCCGATGCCGGACCACCAGGACAGCCCAATGCGGCCGCTAGCTCTGAGCGAGGAACCCGAGTGGACCGGGAGCGACATCGATGCTGCGATCTCCGGCCTCGACCTCGCGACCCGTGACCTCTCCCGGAAGGTGGAGGCCCTGACCGAGCGGGCCGCCGCCCACCAGGCGCTGGGCCGGCCGATGCAGTCCGACCGCACCGCTGCCTTCGAGGGGCCGATGCGGGCCGCCGAACGCGAGGCGCACGAATACCTCGAGCGCGCCAAGCGGCGGGTCGAGAGCCTCGTCAACACGATGCTCGGAGCGGTCGAGCATGAGGCAGCGGAGATCCGCCGGGTCGCCGAGGCGGGGATTCGCGAGCGCTGGGGGGCGGTCGAGCACGAGGCCGGGATCTACCTCGACGATGCGAGACGGGTCTCGGAGGGGATGGTGGCGGAGCAGCAGCAGCGCCTCGGCTCGCTGAGCGACGGAATCACGCAGCGCGCCGAAGCGCTCACCGTCGGGATGGAGGACGCCGAACGGATTCGCCACCAGTTCGATGACTTCGTCCGGGCGCTTTCGGAAACCGCGCGCCAGATCGCGGAGCCGGACCAGGACAGGGTGCAGGCGGAGACCGAGGCCACGGCCCTGCCAGGCCGGCCGGACGCGCTCCCCGGCGACGCGCTGGCCGCCTGAGCACGGGCCCCGATCGCTCAGGCGGGGGGCTCCTCCACCGGCGTCATCCGGAATCCCTTCAGCTCGCCGGAGATCCGCAACTCGCCCTCGAACTGCATCTCAACCCGGTATGGCCGGTCGAGCGCGTGAATCACGGGCATCGCCACTGCCCCTTGCTGATCCCCGGAGGCCGCGGCCGAATCCGGGACCGGCGAAGAGGCTCCGCCGTCCTCGGGGCCGCGATCGTCCTCGACCGCGGCGAGCGGCGGCTGCCCGGGCCGACGCCCGAGCCGGCCTTCGGGTGGCTCGGGCGGAGGGACCGGTGAGGGGAAGCGCTGGACGGGGGCCGGCGGCCGCGGTGGCGGCGGCGCTGCCCGCATCGGGGGCACCGTGCGCGGCGGCACCGCGTCGGCCGGCGGCGGCGCCGCATACTGCTGGGCCCGGGAGTGGTCGGGGTCGATCGGAGCCTGCGGGTATCCGCCCGGCTCCTCGATCCGGGGATATTGCGCAGGGGCCCCGTATTCGGCCTGACCGGGGTGCCCGTAGGGCTGCCGGTCAGCGGCGGGCTGGCGGTAGTAGGGGTCCGGCTGCCGGTAGGGGGAAGCTTGCTCGTACGGCGGCTGCTGGGAGTGGGTCGTCCCGGCGCCGGGCCCGGGTCCCGAAGGCGCCTGCGGGACGCCCGCGTGTGGCACGGCCGCGGCGGCGCTGGCAGCGTAGTGGCGGCGCAGTGCCGACTCGAGCTGCTGAGTTAGCGGCGAGCCCGGCTCGACCTCCGGCGCCCGCCTGACGACGTCCTGGTCGTAGGGAATCCAGACGCGGCCGGCGCCGGCGCTGGCGTCGTCGAAGGGGATCAACGTCGCGCGGCCGTCGAAGCGGCCCTCCTTGACCAAGAGCCAGCGCGGGATGCCGGTTCCGGGGTCGATCCAGATGTCCTCGAGCCGGCCGACTCCGACCCCGTAGAGGTCATCGACCCGGGAGCCGATCCAGCCCAAGGCTTCATCAAGGCTCAGCCTGCTTCCTCCGCGAAGCTCAGCGGCGATCATCCAATCCTCCGATACGGTTGCGCCGTGGCGCCGGAGGGGAAACCTACCACCCGGAATGGCGCCGCCGCAGCCGGCCGTCAGCCGCAACGAGCGGAGAGGTAACCTCGCCGCTGAGTTGAGCGCGTCCCCCGACAACGAGCAGCAGGCCGGCGGCGATCAGGCAGCCGCTGAGAACCAGGGCTTCGCGCTGCCGGCCCCCGACGCCTCGCGCTCCGACGGCCCGCGGCTGCGCCGCCGCCTGCTCGGCCTCAAGGCAAGCGACGTCGAGGCGGAGATCGGAGCCCGAGACACCGAGATTGCGGAGCTGAAGCGGGACATCGCCGCGCTCTGGCTCGCCTTCGGCCAGCACGAGAGAACGATCCAGGAGATCCTGAAGGCGATCGAGGGGGGCGGCGGTGCCGCGATCCCGCCACCCGGCGGCCGGACCCAGGCTGAGGTGCCGGCGCCTGCAGCCCAGCAGCCGGATCCCGAGCCACGCGGGGCCTCGATCGCCCGGCAGCTCTCGAGCCTCGACGAGGTGCTCGGCGCGATCGAGGAGGCGACGCGCACCTTGGAGCGAAGCTACGCGGAGGAGATCAAGGGCGGCGGGGAGGCCGAGTCCGCGAAGGGCGAGCGGCCGCAGCCGCCCGCCGACGACTAGCCGGCCGCCGGAACCGAGCTCGGGGCCTCACCGCTGGGGCCCGCAAGCTGCGCCCGCCATCGCGCCGGAATGCCGTAGTGCTCGCAGAGCGCTGCCTCCAGATCGGGCCCGGTCCCGGCCGCTGGATCGACCTCGGCGCAGCTCCGGATCAGGTCGCGCCGGTAGGGGACCCAGACGCGCCCGACACCGGCGACGGCGTGATCGAACGGAACCGCCACTCGATGCCCGAGCCGGCCGGTCCTGACAAGCAGCCAGGTCGGCCTCCGGGACCGCGCGTCGACCAGGAGTCCCTCGACCCGCCCGGCGCCGGCGCCTCCGATCTCGTCGAGCCTGAAGCCGACCCAGCCCAACGCCTCCTCCAGGGCCGGCTCAGCCACCGCGATCGTGCTCCAGCAGCCGGTCGGCGGCGGTTGCCGGATCGATCTCCCGCTGGACCACGCGTTCGAGCAGCTGCGCCACCTCCGGGTCCTCGCGGACCCGGGTCTCGAGCCCGCGTCGCAGCCTTGCCGCGGCGAGGCCGAGCACCTCGTTGCGCAGGTTGCGGGCACGGCGCTGTTCGAGCGTTCCCTCGGACTCGATCTGGGCCCGGTGCGCATCGATCTGCTCGAGCAGCTCCGGGACGCCGGCCCCCGTGGTCGCCTCGGTCTTGACGATCGGCACCACCCAGTCCTGCGGCGGACCGAGCGAGAGCGCGGTCCGCACCTCGCGGAGCATCGTGTCGGTCAAGGGATGATCGGCCTTGTTGATCACGATCACGTCCGGGATCTCCATCACCCCGGCCTTCAGCGCCTGGATCGAGTCGCCGGATCCCGGCATCAGCGCGAGCACCACGGTGTCGGCGTGATCGATGATGTCGATCTCGGCCTGACCGACGCCGACCGTCTCGAGCAGGATGTCGTCGAACCCCGCCGCGTCCATCACCAGCGCCGCCTGCAGGGCCGCCTCGGCGAGTCCGCCGAGCGCGCCGCGAGTCGCCATCGAGCGGATGAAGACGTCCGGGTCGAGGAAGTGCTCGGACAGGCGTATCCGGTCCCCGAGCAGTGCGCCGCGGGTGAACGGGCTCGAGGGGTCGATCGAGAGCACCCCGACCTTCCGCTCCGCGGCCCGCAGCTCGCGGGTCAGGGCGCCGATCAGGGTGCTCTTGCCGACCCCGGGCGGACCGGTGAATCCGACGATCCTTGCGCCGCCGGTGCGCGGGAAGACCGCGCCGACCAGATCCGTGCCGCTGGGGTCTCCGCTCTCGATCAGCGTGATCGCCCGCGCGAGGGCGCGCCTGTCGCCGCTCAGCAGCCGCTCCGCAAGTTCGGTGACCGTTGCCATCGGGCGCCGGATGATTGCAAGGCTCAGCGGCCGAGCGAGTGACCCCGCAGATCGCCGCATCCCGCCGTTGGGCGACCGTATGATCCGCGCCGTGGGCGCCCAGGCGACAACAGCGAGCGAGCGCGACACCGGCTCCGCGTCCGCGGTCGAGTCGATCGCCCCGAAGCGGGGGCCGATCGCCGCGCTGCGGTTTGCGCGGGCGCACGGGATGATCAACGCCAAGTACGCCCGCCTGCTCGTGCGCTTCTTCGCGCGGCGACTGCTGACCGCCGCCGGCCGGCGTCTCGAGACCGACGGCATGGTCTTTCTCGGTCCCAGGCTGCAGCTTCAGATCGGGCCCGGTGCCGGCGTTCGCCTGGGCCGCTTCGTCTGGGTCGGCCACGGCTGCAAGATCCGCTGCCACGAGGGCCGGGTGGAGATCGGAGCGAAGACCGTGATCGGGCAGGACTGCACGATCTCCGCCTACCAGCGAGTCTCGATCGGCGAGCAGTGCGTAATCGCCGACCGGGCGATGTTCATCGACTTCGACCACTGCGTCTCCGACGTCGAGCAGCCGATCCGCAGGCAGGGCATCTACAAGCGTGACGTCGTCGTCGGCAACAACGTCTGGGTCGGCTACAACGCCCAGGTGCTCCGCGGGGTCGCCGTCGGCGACAACTCGATAATCGGGGCGAACTCCGTCGTCACCCGCGACATCCCCGCCAACGCCGTGGTCGCCGGGGCCCCGGCCCGCGTGATCCGCAGGCGAGATCCGCCTCAGACGCTGCGCTGGAGCGATCCGGTCGAGCCCCGCGACTACGGTCCCCCCGGGCCTCGCTGAGAGCCTGATCAGGCCGGCGCGCGCTCGGCGATCAGACGCCCGTACAGCGTCGCGGTCTCCTCGGCCACCTCGAGCCAGTCGAAGGAGAGGACGTGCTCACGAGCCTCGCTGACCAGATCGTCCCGCAGGCCGGCGTCCGTCAGGACCCGGCCCGCAACCTCGGCGAGCGCCTCGGGGTCGCGCGAGCGAAAGCGCAGGCCAACCTGTCCGCCGTCAGGCACGACCTCGCGCAGACCGCCGGTATCGGCGACGATGCATGGGCACTCGGAGGCCATCGCCTCGAGCGCGACCAGCCCGAAGGGCTCGTAGAGGGACGGAACCACGCAGACGTCGGCAATCCGGTACAGCGAGTGCAGGACGTCGTCACCGATCCAGCCGAGGAAGGTGCCGTGCTCCATCAGACCGAGCTCCGAGGCCTGACGGCGAAGCTCGGGCTCGTGCGTGCCGGAGCCCGCGACCAAGAATCGGGTGCCGGGCGCACGCTCGATCAGCGCCGGCATCGCCTCGAGCGCGAACTGGAACCCCTTCTCGTAGACCAGCCGCCCGATCAGCAACACGAGGGGCTGCTCGGGGGCGGCGAACTCGGCGCGGAGCCGCGCCAGCTCGGCGCCGTCGGGCGCCGGCAGATCGCCGGGGTCGATCCCGTTGGGGATCACGCTGACGCGGCGCTCGGGAACGTCGAAGATGTCGGAGATCTGCTCACGCATGTAGTAGCTGCAGGCGATCACCCGGTCGGCCCGATTCGAGATCCAGCGCTCGACCTCGTGGATGTAGGACTGCGGGTGCTTTTCGACCCAGCCCTGATGACGGCCGTGCTCGGTGGCGTGGATCGTGGTCACGAGCGGCGCGCCGAACCGCCTCGCGAGGTGGTCACAGGCCCCGGCGACGAGCCAATCGTGCCCGTGTACGAGCTCGAAGTCGAAGCGGTCGCCGAGCTCGACCCCGGCGGCCAGCATGTCCGAGTTCATCCGCTCGACCCAGGCCACGAACTCGCCGAGGTCCCGGGGCCGGGTCGGCTCCAGCACCCGGTGGATGTGGACGCCCCCGCCCCTCTCCTCCCGCGGGGACTCCTCCCCGCCCCGGGTCAGCACATGAACCTCGGTGCCGCATTCGACCAGCGCCTCGGAGAGCTTGCGGACATGGCGGGCCAGGCCGCCTTCGATCAGCGGCGGGTACTCCCAGGAAAGAATCAGGATTCGGCTCAAAGCGTGGGTTCTCAGGGCTCGAGCAAGGGTGCGAGGGTGAGGTCCGGCGCCAGATTCCGCAGGGCCGGGGTGGCGCGCTCGGGGGAGTCTATGGCCTCGAACAGCTCCCGCGCGTGGCCGAGGCTGCGCTCGTGGCCGTAGTCGCCGGCCTCCCGCTTGTAGTCGAGGAAGGCCCAATCGCTGGACTGGACCGCGAGCAGCTCGCGTGCGGACCGCTGCAGGGCGGCGCCCCGCAGCCGCCCCGCGAACAACTCGCGAAGCAAGCGGAGCTCGAGCCGCCGCGCGCCCCAGGCGAGATCGGCGACCGGCGGCGAGTCCCAGGTCCGGAAGTCCCGGCCCTCCCCCCAGCTCGACCGGTGCAGCGGGCGCTGCTCCGCCGGATGCTCGTCGAGCGCCTGCGAGAGGGTCAACGCCCGGACCCCTCTCGCCTCGAGCCGGTCGAGCGCTGCGCCGAGCCACCGCGGACCCTCCCACCACCAGTGGCCGATCAGCTCGGTGTCGATCGCAAACGTCAGCAGACCCGGGCGTCCGGAGCGCCGCCGGTGCTGGGCGAGCCGGTCGGCGACCGCCGCGGCGAACTCGTCGGCCTGGGCGACGGCCCGCGCCGCTGCCGCATCGGGGTCGTAGGGCCGCCCGCTGATCGCCCAGGGCCGGGTCCCGCGGAGCGAGCGACGATGGAAGTCGGCGTGGCCGGGGTCCGACGGGTAGCCGTCCATCGACCAGAGCCAGTCGACCGCCTCGCGGTCGATCGTAAAGGCCGTCACCGCATCGCTCTCCACGGGTCGCATCGCGGCGGCGGCCGGCTCGTGCCGCGATTGGTCGACCAGGAAGTAGCGGATCCCGCTCTCGGCCAGCAGGTGCTCGAGGCCGGGCTCGTAGGCGCACTCGGGAAGCCAGAAACCGCCGGCCGGCCCGAACCGGCGACGATGCGAGCGGAGCCCGGTCTCGATCTGCAGCCGGCGGCCGCCCCGGGTCGCGATCAGCGGCAGTATCGCGTGCGTCGCCGACGAGGGGATCAGCTCGACTCGGCCCTCGGCGTCCGCCTCGCCGAACGCAGCGAGCAGATCGCCGCCGAGGTGCTCGAGAGTCGCGACGGCGACCCGGTACCGGTCGGCCTCGGCCGCGCACGCGGCGCGCAAGCTCGGCGCTGTCCATGTCGTCCGCGTCGAGCTCCGCCGATCCGAGCCGGAAGCTGCGCGCGAACTCGAGCATTCGGCTGTGCACGCCGGGGTCCTCGAGTTGGTCGGCGAGTACCGGGGTGAGCGTCATCGTCAGCCGCCTGGCGAGTGCCAGCACCGGCAGGTAGGAGCGGATCGCGGCATCGAACAGCCACTCCTCCCCGAACGGGTAGGTGCCGAAGCCCTCGACGTACGGCATGTGGCTGTGGAGGACGACCGCGATGTCGCCGACATGGCCGGCAGTGGGCTCTGCGCTGGGGTCGGGCACCGCTCAGCCGCTGTCAGCGGTGGCAGACGGCGAGGAAGTCGAGCGCTCCCTCCAGCCGCCCGGCCCCGAGGCTGAAGTCGGCCGCGCGGATCGCCGGGGTGAAGCGGTCGTAGAAGGCGCCGGTGACGCCGAGGGCACCGTGTAGCCGGTCCCAGCCGAGCCGCAGGGCCCACTCGTGAGCCCGGAGCCTGCCTGCGTGCCGGAGGCCGAGGATCTCGACGCTCGCGAAGTGCGGCGCGAGCAGATCCCGGTACTCCTCGAGCGCGTACTCGCGCAGGTGCCAGGGGTTGTCGGACTTCTCGGCTCCGGGCGGAGCCAGGGTCAAGCGGTTGGGCGTCGAGATGTAGGCGAGCGGAGCCGCCGCGGAGATCCGCTCGAGCAGCGCGTCCGCATCGGCGATGTGCTCGATCGTCTGCAGGAAGACGATCGCGTCTCGCGGCCCGCTGACGTTCTCGACGAGATCGCGCTGGAAGTGAAGGTTCGGACGCCGGTAGCGGGCGACGGCGTGGGCATGGGCCTCGGGATTGGCGTCCACGGCGACAACCTCTGCGGCCGCGGCGGCAAGAACATCGGCACCGTAACCCTCGCCGCAGGCGAGGTCGGTAACGGTCATTCCCGCGACCCGCTCGGCGATCCATTCGTAGACGGCGAGGTGGCGCCGGAACCAGTAGTTCTCCTCCGGCACGTCCGGCAGGGTGCGCTCGCCGGTCAACGCGAGCGGCGGTACGCCGGCGGGCTGATTCTGCTGCAAGTAGGGGGCTTCCATCGGGGTTGCGGACGCTACAGTGCCGCGCATGCCTGCGGCACCGAACTCAACCGCCGAGCGGATCAAGGATGCGAACACCCGCTACCACGACGTGGCGGCCGCGGGCTACGACGCGAAGTGGGGAATCGACTTCGGCGAGACCGGGCGCGCGCAGGTCACCGAGAAGCTCCGCAAGGCCCTCGACGGCGCCGAGCCGCGTTTCGGGGACGCCCTCGAGATCGGCTCGGGGACCGGCTACTTCTCGATCAACCTGCTGAGCTGCGGAGCGATCGAGACGGCGACCTGCACCGACATCTCGCCGGGCATGCTGACGACCTTGCGTGGCAACGCCGCCCGGCAGGGCCTCGAGATCGAGACGGTCGAGGCCGAGGCCGAGCGGCTGCCGTTCGCGGACAGCTCCTTCGACCTCGTCTTCGGCCACGCGGTCCTCCACCACATCCCCGACCTGCGGAGGGCGGCGAGCGAGTTCCTACGGGTGCTGCGTCCCGGCGGCACCGTCGCCTTCTGCGGCGAGCCCAGCGCAAACGGCGACCGCGTCGCCGCGGTGCCAAAGCGTCTCGGTGCCGTCGCCGCGCCGATCTGGCGGGCGCTCGTTCGCGCGCCGCGGGCCAACGGCAGGGCCGCCATTTCCGCCGAGGAGGCAGCAGGCCACGAGCTCGAGAGCGAGGTCGACGTGCATGCCTTCGACCCGAGCGGGCTCGCCGAGACGTTCGCCATGGCAGGGTTCGATGCAACCTACATCCGCGGCGAGGAGCTGCTGGCGAACGCCTACGGGTGGGGGTTGCGAACCGTCGAGGCGAGCGCCGACCCCGACGGCATCCCGTGGCTGTGGCGGCAATTCGCGTTTCGCAGCTACCTGGCGCTGCAGACGGTCGACGCGAGGCTGCTCGAGCCGCGGCTGCCCGCGCGGCTCTTCTACAACCTGGTGCTCTCGGCCCGCAAGCCCGCGCCGGGCGCCCCGAACTCGCCTCAGAAGACCTCGTAGCCCTCGCGGGCGAGGGCGAATCCGCGGCCGGTCTCGACATCCTGACAACGGATGCCCGAGCGGTTGCTCTCGCAGCGCAGCAGGCCGGCCGCAATCGACTCCCCATAGGCGAGCGCCGCATCGGGACCACCGACGCCAAGGGTCGTGTCCCCGGCGCAAACCAGCTCGGCGGTCGCGCCCGCCTCCAGAGTCAGGCCCTGCCCGTAGTCGAGCTCGCAGTCGGCGGGGGCCGGCGGCGGGTCCCAATCCCGCTCAGCGATGTCGCAGCGCACGAACAGGGGCTCGATCACACAGCCGATGTTGCCGCTCGGCGACGAGAACGGCGTCGCCTCGGTGACCACCTTGTCCGCTGCCGGGGGGGCGCCGTCAGGGGTGTCGGCGTCGGTCGTCGGCCCCTCCCCGGAGGCGCCCGTGGCCGTCTCGGTGACCGTCGTCTCGGCGGTTTCGGTGACGGTGACGTCGCCGTCGTCACCGCAGCCAAACGCGGCGAGCGACGCGCAGAGGAGAAGCAGTGGAACCGAGGCCGCGACCGCGGTGCGTCCAAACCGGAGGCGGATCATCGCCGTCAGCGTAGCGGGCGACGAGCGCTCAGCCGAATGTGAACGCGTAGCCGGAAACGCCCCGATCGAACTTCAGGCTGATCACGTGGTCCTCCGCCCGGCCGGTGTCGATCAGGCGGTAGAGGCGCTGCTCATCGACGACGACCCTGCCGCCCTCGACATCCTCGCCGGCGAGGCGATTCGGGAGCGGCTTGCCGTCGAGCAGGACCTCGACCTCGCGCGGCCGGCCCGATGAGCCGAGCACCAGGAACACGCGGCGCGCCCGGTAGCGGCCGTCGATCCGCGCGCCGCGGAGTCCGGTCGCGTCCTCGCTCGAGATCCGCCAGCGACCCTGGTAGGCGAAGGCGTTTGGCGGCAGCTGACCGACGATCGCATCGCCGACGCTGCCGAAGTCGGTGATTCCGGTCGGGAAGCGCCGGTTGACGAACCCCTGCGCACGGGCGGCGCC
This sequence comes from uncultured Solirubrobacterales bacterium, assembly GCA_963700785.1. GTDB lineage: Bacteria > Actinomycetota > Thermoleophilia > Solirubrobacterales > 70-9 > CAXMST01. Next base: position 199,805 of record CAVOYZ010000010.1, on the reverse strand, counting down.
CAGGTAGGTCTCCGGAGTCCCGACGCCGGGCGCCGCTCGCTCCGCCCGGGCTCCGGTGAGATCACCGAGATCGCCGTCGTCGTTGGCCTCGGCCAGCAGGCGCCGGATCGCCTCCTCGGTCGTCTCGTACTCGCCCTCACCGAAGTGGACGTAGCGAATCTGACCGTCGGCATCGATCAGGTACTTCGCCGGCCAGAACTGGTTTGCGAAGGCGTCCCAGGTCCCGAGCTGATTGTCCTGGACGACCGCATAGCCGAGCCCGTTCTGGTCGATCGAGTCGCGGACGTTGTCCGCCTCGCGCTCGAACGGGAACTCGGGGCTGTGCACGCCGATCACCACCAGCCCGTCGTCGCGATACCTCTCGTCCCAGGCCTTCAGCTGCGGAAGCGTGCGGATGCAGTTGATGCAGGTGTAGGTCCAGAAGTCGATCAGCACGACCTTGCCCTGAGCGGTCAGCCGCTCGATCGAAAGCGGCCTGCCGCCGGTGTTGAACCACTCGCCCGGATCGACGAAGTCCGGCGCCGGGCCGAGGTCGGGAAGCTCGGCCCCGGACTTGACCTGCTCGGCCCCCGCCTCGACGGCGGCGCCGTGGGCGGAGAGCAGCTGCAGCTGCGAGGCCACCGCGTCGCTCTCCTCGATCGGGGAGCCGGGGCTGGTCAGAAAGCCAGGCAGGTCATCCGCGATCGAGTTCTGAAAGCGGGTGTCGAAATCGACGGCCATGATCACGGCGACTGCCACCATCAGCGCCCCCATCGCCATCTGCACGCGACCCTGGAACGGCCTCAGGCGATCGGCCAGCCGGCGACCACCGACCATCAGCGCGTAGAGCACCGCGGCCGAGCCGGCCGCGTACGCGAGCGCCACCGCCAGCCGTCCGACGGTGAAGTCCTGTGCCGCCGAGACCGTGATCACGCCCGCGAGGATCGGCCCGGCACAGGGGAAGTAGGCGAGCCCGAGGCCGCCACCGAGCAGCAGGCCCGAGCCGAAGCCCTCCCCCCGGCTCATCCGCGGGGCGCCGACCAGGCGCGAGATCGATGCCTCGATCCGGTCTGAGACGGGTGGGATCAGTAGCGCGAGGCCGAAGCCGAGGAGGACCACGATCGCGATCGTGCGCTGGATGTCGTTCGGCAGCCCGAGGGCATCGATCACGTAGACGAGCGCGACCGCGGCGAAGGTGAACGAGAGCACGAGCCCCGTGACCACCCCGAGCGGGCGCCGCCGGCCGCCGGTCACGCCGGCCCCGAGGATCGCCGGCAGGATCGGCAGCACGCAGGGCGAGAGAGCCGTGGCCGCGCCCGCCAGAAGCGCGAAGAGCATCAGCAGCAGCATTCGAGCGCGATCTTGCTCAGGGGCGGTTAACGACCGCTAAACGGACCCGCTCGACCCCGGTCAGAATGTCGGTTCGTGGACTACGAAGCGGATCTGCTGATCGTCGGCGCCGGGCTGGCCGGGCTGGTCGCCGCGCGCCGCCTCCGCCAGCGTGGGCGATCGGTGATCGTGCTCGAGGCTCGGCCGAGGGTCGGAGGGCGGATCCTGAACGTGGCGGTGAGCGAGGGCTCGAGCGTCGAGATCGGCGGCCAGTGGGTCGGGCCCGGGCAGGATCGCGTTCTCGCGCTCGCCGAGGAGCTCGGCGTGCAGACCTTCCCGACCTTCAACGAGGGCCGCAGCGTGCTCGAGCTCGGCGGACGGCGAAGGCGCTATTCGGGCACGATCCCGCGCGTCGGGCCGCTCGTCTTGGCCGACATCGCACGGGCTCGGCGGCGGCTGCAGAAGCTCGCCTCGAGGATCGACACGGAGGCGCCCTGGCTGGCCGAAGACGCGGCGGCACTCGACGGACGGACGCTCCAGAGCTGGCTCGAGGCCGAGATGCGGACCCGCCCGGCGCGGACGATGATGCGGATCGCCGGGCGAACGATCTGGGGTGCCGAGCCGGAGGAGATGTCGCTGCTGCACGCGCTGTTCTACATCCGCGGCGCCGGCGGCCTCGACCCGCTGCTCGATGTCGAGGGGGGCGCACAGGAGTCGCGAATAGTCGGTGGATCACAGGTTCTCGCTCAGCGGCTGGCCGTCGACCTCGGTCCGGCGCTGCGGCTCGGGTCGCCGGTGACCGCGATCAGATCGGCGCCGGAGGGGGTACTGGCGGACGCGGGCAGGACCGTTCGCGCCCGTCGGGCGATCGTCGCGGTCCCGCTACCGCTGCGTGACCGGATCGAGTTCTCGCCGCCGCTCCCGGCTGCGCACCGCGCCCTCGACCGCGTTGCCCGCTTTGGCCGGCTGATCAAGTGCGTCGCCGTCTACGAGACGCCCTTCTGGCGCGATGCTGGGCTCTCCGGCGAGGCCCTCAGCGACCTCGGGCCTGCCTCGCTGACGTTCGACAACTCGCCGCCCAACGGGCGGCCGGGCATCCTGCTCGGGTTCGTCGGCGGCGGCGACGCCCCGGCTCACGCCGGGCTGAGCCAGGCGGAGCGGCGTCATGCGGTGCTCGAGTGCTTCGCTCGCCTGTTCGGCGACGCGGCTCTCGATCCGCGGCTCTACCTCGAACAGGATTGGGGCGCGGAGCCATGGAGCGGCGGCGGGCCGACGTTCCTGATGCCGCCGGGCGCCTGGACGGAGGCCGGCACCGCGCTGCGCGAGCCACACGGCGCGGTGCACTGGGCGGGCTCGGAGACGGCGGGCCGCTGGGCCGGATTCATGGACGGCGCCGTGCGCTCCGGGGAGCGGGCCGCGGCCGAGGCCGACTCGCTGCTGGGCTGAGCTCGAATCCAGGCGGCCGGGACGGCCGCCGCCCGCCGCCTCCTATAGTCGTGGAGGTGGAGGAGCAGAGAGCCCAGATCCCGCTCTTCGAGTTGCCGCTCGTCGCCCTGCCCGGCGAGCGCGTGCCGCTGCACATCTTCGAGGAGCGCTATCGAAGGATGTTCGCGGACTGCCGGGGCGAGGGCTCGCCGCTGGCGATCCTGCTTCGCACCGACGCCGGGCCGAGCTCGATCGGCTGCGCCGTCGAGATCACGGAGATTCTCGAGGAGTTCGATGACGGCCGGCTCAACGTGATCGTCACCGGGCGCGATCGGCTCAGAATCGTCGACCGTCACGACGGTGACGACTACCCGCTGGCGAGCGTCGAACCGCTCCCCGAGAGCGATCCTGCCGACGCCGACCCGGGGCCCGCGCTTGCCGCCTTCGAGCGCCTGCTCGAGGCCGCGGGCTCGCCGCCCGAGCAGGGCCCGGCGATGCGCTCGGCCTTCGAGATCGCGGCGCGCGTCGAGCTGCCAATCGCCACCAAGCAGGCCCTGCTCGAGTGCGACTCCGAGGCGATCCGCCTCGAGACCCTCCGCGAGGCACTCGATGCGCTCGTCGAGCAGGCCGAGCGGTCACGGCAGGTGGCCGAGCGCGCCCGCGGCAACGGTCACGCGCCGATCTAGCCGGCCCGGACCGCCCCCTGCCCCGGGCGCCCGGTCAGGCGACCGCGACGGCGCCGCCACGACGCGGGTCGCCGCCGCCCTCGAGGCGCCCGCTGGCGGGGTCGCGGACGACCGCGTTGACCCCACCGAAGAACAGGTTCGGGGTTCGCCAGCGGAGCACCTCGTAGCCGCGCTGCTCGACCGAGCGCAACTGGTCCTCGTGGAGGCCCGGCTCCGCGTGCACGATGCCGTCCTCGAAGTGGGCCCGCGGCGCGCCCACGGCCTCCGACGCCGACATCCCCTCGGCCACCGTCCGGAGAATGGCCTGCAGGACCGCCGAGCGAATCCGGTTCGATCCGGCGCTCCCAAGGCCCGCCTCGAGCTCACCGTCGCGGAGCACGACCGTCGGCGACATCATCGAGGGCATCCGCCGGCCCGGGCTCGTCGCGTTGAAGCCGAACGGGTTCAGATCCTGTTCGCCGAGCATGTTGTTGACGTGCACCCCGGTCCCCGGCACGACCAGGCCTGAGCCGGTGCCGTTCGAGCAGGTCACGCTGGCGCAGCGCCCGTCGGCATCGACGGCGGTCAGATGAGTCGTGGAGCCGAGTCCGTCGCCGGGCTGCCGCTCTGCGGCGCCGGGCCGAATCGAATCCCGGCAGCGACGCTCGGCGGCGGCCAGTCGGGACTCGTCGAGGAAACGAGCGACGAAGCCGTCGTCCTGAAGTCCGGCAACGAACTCCGGCGTCCGGGCCGCCTGCGCCTCCTCCATCGCTGCGACCACGGCCGCCAGGTCGGTGCGCCCGAGTCGCTCCAGCAAGGCGAGCGCGAAGCCGATCAGCAGCCCACCCGACGAGGGCGGCGGGTTGGTGAGGATCTCGCGGCCCATGAAGCTGATCCTCACCGGCTCCCGGGCGATCGGGGCATAGCCGGCCAGATCCTCGCGCGAGAGCGCACCGCCGCGCTCGCCGACCCACTCGCCGACCCGGTCGGCGACCTCGCCGCGATAGAAGGGCTCGGAGCCGTCAGAGCCGAGCCGCTCGAGCGCATCGGCGAGGTCGGCAAAGACGAACCGGTCGCCCTCGCGGAGCGCGGCGCCGCCGGGGGCGTAGATCGCGGCGCCGGCGGGCTCGAAGGTGAGGACGGGGGTGAGGATCTCGGTCAGAAACGCCTGCTGCCGGTTGAGCGGCACCCCCTCGCGGGCGAGCCGGACCGCGGGGCCGGCCAGCTCCGCCAGCGGCATCGAGCCGAACCGGCCTGCAGCCTCGGTCGAGCCCGGCCGGCGTCCCGGGAACGGCGCAGGAGGCCGCTCCGATGTTGAAGACCTGGGTCGTACCGCCGAAGTCGATGTCGACTGGGATCAGATCGGCCGAGTGCTCGCCTGCTCCAAGGCCCGGCGCCGCCACGAAGAAGTCGAGAACGACCGCCTCATGATCGGGCTCGTGAACGAGCATGTAGCCGCCGGCTCCGAGCCCCGTCAGCGGGCTCTCGGCGGCCATCGAGGCGAGAACGCCCGCGATCGCCGCATCGATCGCGTTGCCACCCTCGCGCAACGCCCAGACGCCTGCTTCGGCAGTCGCCGGATGGCCGGCCGCGACCGCACCCCGGCTCATCGCCGTCAGTTCGGAATGAACTCGGGGACGTCGATGCCCAATTCGCTGGGCTGCTTCTCGTAGCCCGGGACCCGGCGCGCGCCGCTCTGATCGCCACTGCCGCGTCGTGCCGACGGGCGGGCGGTCGAGCGGTGCACCCCGGTCGAGCTGCCGTCGGCGCGCCGTCCACGCGCGTCGAAGCGGGTCGCGATCACGGTCACCCAGATCTGCTCCTCGAGCTCATCGTCGACGTTGGCTCCGAAGATGATGTGGGCGTCTGGATGAGCCGCCTCCTTGATCACCGCCGCCGCCTCGCTGATCTCGACCAGAGAGAGGTCACTGCCGCCGGTGATCGAGAGCAGGATCGAGCGCGCGCCCTCGATCGAAGTCTCGAGCAGGGGCGAGGAGATCGCGCGCTCGGCCGCGTAACCGGCGCGGGTGTCACCGGTCCCCATGCCGATGCCGAGCAGGGCGGGCCCGGCGTCGCGCATCGTCGTCCGGACATCGGCGAAATCGAGGTTGATCAGGGCCGGCAGGGTGATCAGGTCGCTGATCCCCTGGACGCCCTGACGCAGAACGTCGTCGGCAACCCGGAAGGCCTCGACCATCGAGGTGTCGCGCTCGAGCACCGAGAGCAGCCGGTCGTTGGGAACGACGATCAGGGTGTCGACCTCCTCGGCCAGCGAGTCGACGCCCTTCTCGGCCTGCTTGGCGCGGCGCGTGCCCTCGAACGAGAACGGCCTGGTGACGATCCCGACGGTGAGCGCTCCGACGTCGCGCGCGAGGCGGGCGATGACCGGCGCGGCACCGGTGCCGGTGCCGCCACCGGCGCCGGCGGCCACGAAGACCATGTCGGATCCCTTCAGCATGCGCTTGATCCGGTCCTGCTCCTCGAACGCGGCCCGATAGCCGAGCTCGGGGTCGGACCCGGAGCCGAGGCCGCGCGTCACGCCGCCGCCGATATGCACCGTGACATCGGCGGCGCTGCTCTGCAGGGACTGAAGGTCGGTGTTGATCGCCATGAACTCGACCCCGCTGACGCCACCCTCGACCATCCGGTTGATCGCGTTGACCCCGGCGCCGCCGACTCCGATCACCCGGATCACCGGGTCATGAGCCAGGGCCGGTGCCAGCGGGGACGTCGCCGTTCCGGGCTCGCCCCGTCCGTAGGCCGGCTCGCGGTCCTCGCGCTCGTCGTGGTCGTGACTGAAGACATCCCGAAGCCGGTCCTTCGGCTGGCGGCGGGGAGCTGCCTCCTCCGCGCGGTAAGCGCTGACCTCGGCGTCTTCGGGCACCGGCTCATCGCGCGGGGCGACCGTCGGCTCAGTGCCCTCGGCGGCCGACGCCGGCCCCTTCCCCCCGGCTTCAGCGGACTCGCGCTCGCGCGACGGCCTCGGCTGCGCCGGGGCCTCGGGTGGATCCTCGGGAGGCTCGGTCGAACGGAAGAGGTCGGCGAGGGGGCCCTCGCGCATGCTCGCCCGCTTAGGTCGCCTGGCCATGTGTCAGGACCTCCTCCGCAAGGTCTCGATAGGACTTGGCTGCATTGCCGTCCGGATCGTACTTGAGTACGGAGCTGCCCTTGACCGGCGCCTCGGCGAACTTGATCGCCTTCTTGATCCGCGACCTGAACACGAGCTCACCGAAGTTCTCCTCGAGAATCTCGACCGCCTCCTTGGCGTGCACGGTACGCGAGTCGAGCATCGTCGGCAGGATGCCCTCGATCTGGACATCCGGATTGAGGTTCTCGCGGATCATCTCGAGCGTGTTCTGCAGCTGGACCAGCCCACGCATCGATAGATACTCGCACTGCACGGGGACGATCACCTTGTCCGCGGCGGTCAGCGCGTTGATCGTCAGCAGACCGAGGCTCGGCGGCGTGTCGATGCAGACGAAATCGTAGGTGTCAGCGACCTCGCTCAGCGCCTTCTCCAGGGACCGCTCGCGGCCGATCTGCGTGCTCATCGCGATCTCCGCACCGGCGAGATCGATCGAGGAGACCGCGATGTCGACCTCGGCGTGCTGGATGACCTCGCTGATCGGCAGTTTGCCGGTGAGCACGTCGTACATCGACTTCTCGACCTCGTCGGGATCGATTCCCTGGCTCATCGTCAGGTTCCCCTGCGGATCGAGATCGATGCAGAGCACGTTGTGCCCGGACTCCGAGAGCGCCACCGCGAGGTTCAGCGTCGTCGTCGTCTTCGCCACGCCGCCCTTCTGGTTCGCGAACGCGTAGACCTTCATCCGCCGGTCGACGCGCTCGGCGACCGAGTCCGGCTGGTAGGGATGCCGTCTCGGGGTCGGGGCAATCAGCTCATCGGCCGAAACGCGCTCGGGCTCCTCCCCGGTCCGTACCGCTACCTCGTCGGGGGTCTTGTTCGCTGAAGCATTCATGGCTCGTCGCAGTTCCTCCTTCTCGATGCCGGCCCGATCCGGGACCGCCGTGTCAACCCGATCGTCGTCACCCTCGTCGGTGTCGGCCCTGATGACGACGGGCTCCTCCGCCTCGGGCTCGGGTGGGACGATCTCGTCCCGCTCCCGCTCGGTGCTCATCGGCTCGGTCGGGGTCTCGTCCGGTGGACCAACCTCAGCGTCGGCACTCCGCGACCGCGGATCGTCCTCCGCAGGGTCTTCTTCAGTTGGTTGTTTCCTCTTGAACAAGCCCATCTCGTCGGCACATTTCGCGCAGCGCAGCCCGTTTCCTCCCCGCCCCGTGGCAACTGCCGCGGGTGCAGGCCGCCGCCCGGTGAGTCGAAGCTCTCGGCGATTGAGAGAATGCCCGACCGTGGAGCCCCTCGAGAAGCGCATCGTCTTCGTCACCGGGAAGGGCGGCGTCGGCAAGACGACCGTCGCCTTCGCGATGGGGATCGCGGCGGCGGACAGCGGCAAACGGACGATCGTCTGCGAGGTAGCCTCGCAGGAGAACGCCTCGCGGGTCTTCGGCCGGGCCGAGATCGGCTTCCACGAGGTGGAGCTACGGGAGAACCTGTTCGCGATCTCGATCGATCCCGACAACGCGACGCGGGAGTACCTCGAGCAGCAGCTCCCGGTCAAGGCGATGAGCGACCTGCTCTACCGGAGCAAGATCTTCAGCTACCTGGCCGCGGCGACGCCCGGGCTGCGCGAGATGGTCACGATGGGCAAGATCTGGGAGCTGGCGCTGCCGGAGCGCCGGACGAAGAAGGCGAGGCCGTACGACCTGGTGATCGTCGACGCGCCGGCAACCGGGCACGGCATCGGCCTGATGCAGACGCCGAAGAACTTCGCGGAGATCGCCAAGGTCGGGCCGATGGCGCATCAGGCATCGCTGATCAACTCGACGATCACCAACCACGAGGCGGCCGGGGTCGTGATCGTCGCCCTGCCCGAGGAGATGCCGGTGAACGAGACGGCGACGCTCGAGGCCGAGCTGGTCGACGCGATCGGCGTGACCATCGACCGGATCTACATGAACGCGATGTACCCCGACCGCTTCGACGCCGCCGATCAGGCACAGCTGACGGCGGCGCTGCCGAAGGCCGAGGGCGATGCGGCTGCGGCGATCAAGGCCGCGATCGACGAGGCACGCCGCTGCGAGAGCCAGCGGATGCAGCTCGAGCGACTGCGCGAGCTGACCCGGGCCGAGGTCGAGACGCTCCCGTACGTCTTCACCCCGGAGCTTGGAATCGATGACCTGAGCGAGCTTGCGGAGCTGGTGCGGTGAAGGACGTCGAGCAACTGCTCGAGGGCAAGTCGATCTGCATCTGCGCGGGCTCGGGCGGCGTCGGCAAGACCACCACATCGGCGGCGATCGCGGCCGGGATGGCGGCGCGGGGCAAGCGGGTCGCGGTGCTGACGATCGACCCGGCGAAGCGGCTCGCGGACTCGCTCGGCCTGCAGGAGCTCGGCAACGTCGAGCGGCAGGTCGATCCGGCGCTGTTCAGCGAGGCCGGCGTCGACCCGGGCGGCGGCGAGCTCTGGGCGATGATGCTCGACGCGAAGGCCACCTTCGACGAGGTGGTCGGCAAGCACTCGGAGGACGAGGAGACCAGGGACCGGATCCTCGAGAACCGGATCTATCGCCAGATCTCGAACGCGCTCGCCGGCTCACAGGAGTACATGGCGATGGAGAAGCTGTTCGAGATCCACCAGGAGGAGCGCTACGACCTGCTCGTGCTCGACACGCCGCCGAGCCGCAACGCCCTCGACTTCCTCGACGCACCCCGGCGGCTGACCCAGTTCATCGAGGGTCGATCCCTGCAGCTGTTCATCAGGCCGAGCGGGTTTGGGATGCGGGTGCTGGGACGTGGCACCTCGGTCATCTTCTCGGTCCTGAAGCGGGTCACGGGCATGGATCTGATCGAGGATCTCTCGGAGTTCTTCACCGCGATGAGCGGCATGGTGGCCGGCTTCCGCGAGCGTGCCCAGCGCGTCAACGAGCTGCTCGCCGACGATCAGACCTCGTTTCTGGTCGTCTGCGGACCGGCCGGCGAACCGATCAACGAGGCCGTCTACTTCCACCGGAAGCTGGTCGAGGCGAAGCTGCCGTTCGGCGGCGTGATCGTCAACAAGGTCCACGCTGAAGGCCGCGGGTCGGACGTCGACGAGGGGCTGACCGACTCGCTCACGGGCCTGCTCGGCGACGCCGATCTCGCGCGGCGCGTCCGCTCCAACTTCGACGACTACCGGTCGCTGGCCGATCGCGACGCCCGCAACATCGCCCGGCTCACGCGGGAGCTGCGCTCGAGCACCGTGATCGAGGTCCCGTACCTGACCGACGATGTCCACGACCTCGCCGGCCTGTTCGAGATCGACTCATACCTGTTCGCCGATCGGCAGCCTGCCTGAGCGGCCGGCGATCGAGCCGGGTCCGCTCAGCCCGCGGTCGCTCCGCGCCGCTGATCGCCGCCGCCGACGGTCCAGTCGGTCTCGGTCCGCGGGAACAGGTACTGGACGCGGGCCTTGACCTCCTCGCGTTCCATCGGCGGTCGCGAGAGCTCCTCGATGTGGTTGTCGCCGCGCTTGCGCGGGAACTGCATCGGCACCTCCGGGCCCTCCTCGACCTCCTCGAGCCACGCGGGGGCCTCGGGGCGCGCACGGGCGCTCGGGTCGCTCCGCCGGTCGCCGGAGCGCGTCGAGAACGCCCGTCTCGTGCTCGTCGGCCCGCTCGGGCACACGACCGAGCTCGCCTTCCAGCCCGTCGATCTCCTGGCCCAGCGATCGGGGATCCGCTGAAGGTTGCGCGGGCTCGAGATCCCCGGTCCGGGCAGCGGTGATTTCCGGCTCGGGATCCGCCTCGAATCGTTCGAACGCCTCGGCGGGGTCGTGCTCGCCGGTCGTCGGCTCGAGATCCCACTCGGTGTTCGATCCACGGACAGCGGGGCTCTCGCCGACGGCGATGCCGTCGGCGATCAGCATCTCGTCGGCCGCCGCCCGGAGATCGCCGCCGAGCTCGCCGGTCACTCCCCGGCGAAGAATCGTTCTCAAGAGCCCCTCGATCGTGGCTGCGATCTCGGACGGCGAGGTCCGGCTCGAGGCCGGCTCCCCGCTCCACAGCTCCCGCTCGAGCTCGATCGCCTGCTCCAGGGTCTGCTTGGTCGCCGCCCGGTCGGCGCCGTCGGAGGTGAGGGCGGCAACTCTCATCGGCAGCCCGACGCCGGCGGGACCCTCCCCGTCGAGCAGGAACCGGAGGCCGAGCAGGTGATCGTTGAGTGCATCGACCGCGCCACGGCGATCGAGCCCGCTCTCGAAGCGGAGCAGCGCTCGCCGCAGGCGCGAGAGGCGCTTTGGATGGACCGAGACCGTCCGCGCCAGGTCGGTCAGTGCCGGAATCTCCTCCTCGTCCAGCCGGTAGCCGCCTGCACGCGGGCGACCGGCACCGGTCGCGATTCGCCGCCAGCGGTCGCCGGCGACGCGGACCCAGCCGTGGGGGCCGAGGCCGACGCCTCCCGCCTTGTGCAGGCGCAGGGTGGTGATCACGCGCTCGAAGGTCTGTGCGACGCGCTCGCCGGCGCCGGCCAAGCCGCCGTCCGGGTCGAGCGCGATCCGGGCGCTGATCAAGAAGGTCGGCTGCCAGTCGGCGCCGACGGGCCGGTCGCTGCGAGCCGCCTCCGGCGGCACATCGACCGTGTCGGCGCGGACGATCGAGGCGCCCTTGAGGTCGATCCGGGAGGTCGGCGCGACGAAGCCGACAAGCGGCACGATCGCCTCGACCTCGCCGGCCTCGGGCTCCGCGCAGTCCTCGATCTCGTTCAGAGCCGCCGCGAACCGGTCGTCGTCGATCTCGAAGTCCGAGCAGCCGTCCCAGAGGCGCGCGAGGAAGTAGGTGACCGCCAGGGTTGCACGCTCGACCGGGTCGGCCGGCGGCGCGATCCCGGCCTCCTCGAGGTAGGTGGCCGCGATCTCGGACCGGCGCATCGTCTCGGTCGCCTCGCGGAAGCTCTCGAGCTCGCGCAGCTCGGCCGCGTTGTCGCGAACGAACTTCGCGGTCAGCGGCCGGTACTGGCAGAAGCCGATCGCATCGCCCGGCTCGGCGATCTCATAGGGGATCTCCTGACCGCCGTCAACGATCTCGGCAAAGACCGCCGAGGCATCACGGGACAGGTTGGTCAGCGTATGTCTGAGGTGAAGGTCGCGCACGAAGGCGGTCTTCGCCCGGCCCCGCCGCGATCCTGCCGCCGCGCCGGCGGCGATCGACATTCTGCAACTTTCGTTGCGCCTTATGCGCTCCCTGCGACGGGCGTGGGCCGGGCCGGGGGCTCAGACCGAGGCGGCAACCGGCTCGGAATCGGCTGCCGACTCGCCCTCGCGGCAGAGCCAGCGCCTGCCGTACTCACGCATGTCGTCGATCAGCGGAGCGAGGTCGCGGCCCTTGTCGGTGAGCGCGTACTCGACCCGCGGCGGCACCTCTGGATAGGTGTGGCGCTCGACCACCCCCTGCTCCTCGAGAGCCCGCAGCCGGAGCGACAGCGTCCGGGGGCTGATCCCCTCGAGCGAGCGCTCGAGCTCGCAGAAGCGCCGACTGCCGTCGGCGAGGTCCCGGATCACCAGCAGTGTCCACTTGCCGGAGACGATCTCGGCACAGGCACAGACTGGGCAGTTGTCGCTCTTGCTCATCGGCTCGCTCTCTCCGACGACCTCCCCGTCGAACCGCGGGAAAGCACGCCACGAACAAGATACCGCATACTTCACGAACTGAAGTAAAGGGCCCCCCGCGCGGGCGGCCCGGGGCGGCGCTCAGCCCTCGCCGTGGCCCTCAGGCCGGAACTCGGAGAGGCGATCGGCGCCCGCCGGGGGCGGGGGCGGGGGCGCGCTCTCGACCGAGTCGGCCTCCGGCGGCACCGGGTCGACCGGCCCGCCGTTGGGGGGTGCGGCAAGATCTGGCATCGCGGGGTCGGCGCCGACCGGGCCGGGCGCCTCGACCGTCGGCGGGTAGGGGGGCGGCGGCGGGCTGGGGGCCGGCGGCGGGCTGACCTGGCTCTCCTGCAGGTGCCCTGCCGCACCGTTCCCGGCACTGACCCCGACCGGCCCGACCGATTCACCGACCGGGGGCGGCGGCGCGCCGTACTCAACCGGGTCGACCGGGCTCACCTGCTCATAGTGCACCGGCTCGGGCTCATAGTGCGCGGGCTCGGGCTCGGGCGCTGGGACGAGCTCCGGCGCCGCCGCCGGCTCGGCCGCGGCGGGCGGCACCTGCTCCGGGCTCTCGGCGTCGAGCTGGCTCAGGTCGCTTGCGGACCGGCCGGAGGACGCGAGCATCAGCTTGAAGTCATGCGGGCTCGAGGCGAACTCCATCGCGGTCTCCTCGGCGACCCTCCCGGCGGTGACCTCCTTCAGCAGGGACTGGTCGAAGGTCTGCATCCCGTAGTACTCGCCCTCGCCGATCACCTGGCTGATCTTCCCGGTCTCGGCCGGATTCAGGATCAGGTCCTGGACGCGGCCGGTGACCACGAGGATCTCGCTTGCCGCGACCCGGCCGCCACCGTCCACGGTCGGGACGAGGCGCTGGGAGATCGCCCCCTTGAGCGTCGCCGCCAGCATCACCCGCGCCTGCTGCTGCAGATGCGGCGGGAAGAAGTCGATGATCCGGTTGATCGTCTCGGTCGCGTCGAGGGTGTGAAGGGTCGAAAGCACGAGGTGGCCGGTCTCGGCCGCGCTGAGCGCCGTGCGGACGGTCTCCTCGTCTCGCATCTCGCCGACCAGGATCACATCCGGGTCCTGGCGCAGGACGCGCTTCATCGCCCGCGAGAAGCTCTTCGTGTCGAACCCGACCTCGCGCTGGTTGATGATCGAGCGCTTGTCGCGGTGCAGGTACTCGATCGGATCCTCGAGCGTGATCACGTGATGCGAGTACTTCGAGTTGATGTGGTCGATCATCGCCGCGAGCGTCGTCGACTTGCCCGAACCGGTGGTCCCGGTAAGCAGGATGATTCCGCGCTGCTCGTCGGCAAGATCGCGAATCACGGGCGGCAGCCCGAGATCCTCGATCGTCCGCACCTGAAACGGGATCGCGCGGCAGACGATCGAGACCGCGCCCCGCTGGCGGAATGCGTTGACCCGGAACCTCGAGACACCCTCCAGCTGGTAGGAGAAGTCGGCCTCTCCGTCCTCGGCGAACTCCTCGCGGGTCCGGTCGCTGTCGATCAGCTTCCGCAGCGCGGCCTCCGTGTCCTCGGAATCGAGCGGGCCGAGCCCATCGATCGGCTGCAACTCGCCGTGGATCCGCGCCATCGGCGGGGATTCGATCTTCACATGAAGGTCAGAGCCCTCGTTCTCGACTACGTAGCGAAGGCAATCGTCGATCTCAAACTGCATCAGCAGCTATATCGGCGGTTCCCGGTAGGTCTTGAGCCGCGTCAGCCGCGATTCGCAGCAGCCGCGCGAGGCCTGCCCCCCTGACGAGCGCCGGAGCGTCGAGGCCAAGGACGCAGGAGGCGCCGCATAGCACTCGCTATGCAAGCCGACGAGGACGCCGCCCGAGCGCCCCCTGACGAGCGTCGGAGCGTCGCGGGCAAGGCCGCAGCGAGCGCCGCATAGCACCGCTATGCAAGCGAGCGAGAACGCCGCCCGCGGCGCTCCGACGCCGTCAGGCGACTTCGCGGAGCTTCTGGGCCTCTGCCAACGTCTGCAGCTTCTTCAGGCTCTGGTTCTCGATCTGCCTGATCCGCTCGCGGGTGACGTTGAACGTCCGGCCGACCTCGTCGAGGGTGCGCGGATGCTCGCCGCCCAGCCCGTAGCGGAGCTCGAGCACGCGACGCTCACGGTATGAGAGGTTCTCGAGCGCCTCTCGCAGCGCTTCCTTGGTCAGCAGATCCGCCGCCCGGTCGAACGGGGACTCGGCCTTCTCGTCGGCGATGAACTGGCCGAACTCGGACTCCTCCTCGTCGCCGACGGGCTTCTCGAGCGAGACGGGGGCCTGTGCGGAGCGCTTGATCGAGTCCACCTCCTCGGGCTCGATGCCGGTTACGTCGGCGATCTCCTCCGGGGTCGGCTCACGACCAAGCTCGGTGACGAGCTTGCGCTCGGCGCGCCCGATCTTGTTCAGCTTCTCGACGACGTGAACCGGGATCCGGATCGTCCGCGCCTTGTCGGCGAGCGCCCGCGCGATCGCCTGGCGGATCCACCAGGTGGCGTAGGTCGAGAACTTGAAGCCCTTGCGGTAGTCGAACTTCTCGGCCGCCCGGACCAGGCCGAGCGTTCCCTCCTGGATCAGATCGAGGAACGGCAATCCCTGGTTGCGGTAGTTCTTCGCGATCGAGACGACGAGCCGCAGGTTGGACTCGACCATCTTCTCCTTCGCGGCGAGGTCGCCACGCTCGATCCGCTTCGCCAGCTCGACCTCCTCGGCGGCGGTCAGCAGGCGGACCTTGCCGATGTCCTTGAGGAACAGCTGCAGGCTGTCAGTGGTCATGTCGGGCTTCAGGTCGATCGCGGTCTTCGCGCGCCGCTTGCCCCGCTTGCCGTCATCGCGCTCGGGCTGGCTGGCCTGGGCGGGGTCGACGTCCTCGACCAGCTCGATGCCGGACCGCTCGAGGTGGCCGTAGAGCTCCTCGATGTCTCCTTCGTCGACGTCGACCTCGGCGACCGCGGTGGCGATCTCGCCGAAGGTGAGCACGCCGACCTGCTGGCCCTTGGCCAGCAGGTTCTTTACCTCTTCGAGTTCCTGAAGCTCAGCTACAAGCATTCGCGTTTTCGTGCTCCGTTTCTACTTCGATCCTGGCCTGGTTTCCGCCCCGGTACCCGGCTGTTTTCTGTCGGCAAGAGAGTTATCGGGCACCCGCATGGCCAAGTTGAGCTTTTGGCGCCAAAAGAGCGGATCCGACTGGTCCGCTCCGTCCTGTGCTCGCCCCGGTGTGCCGTTTCGAGAGCTATTGCTGTGCGGAGTCTACTCACTATATTTTCTGAAGTCAAGCCGATGGGGCCCCTGAAGAGCCGCTATTTGGGGAAATCACAGGCCGGCCGGCAATCCGTGTCCTGGCGGCCGTGGCCCTGCTCGATAAACACGGGAAGGGGCCCTTGGTTACGGTGAGCGTCGGCGCCCGCATGCGTACGTCCGCGGAAAGCGCTGAAATGGACCGATGGCCAACCACGACGGCACCCCGCCCGACCCCGCGCTCGACGCCGAGTCAGAGCAGGGCGCGAGCGTCTTCGGGAGCCTCCCCAGGACCCGGCCGGCGGTACGCAGCCCGCGTCGCCCGGTGGCGACCGCCGAGAGCCCGGAGCCGGAGCCGGAGGCGCCGGAGCCCGAGGCGCGCGGCCGCGAGGCGGAGCTCGAGGCACTTGCCCGGGCGGGGGTCTCGTTCGCGGGCGAGGCGGCGACGCTCGGCTTCAGGGTCGCGGGGCGGGCAGCCGCCGCCCTGCGGAACGCCGTCGAGCGACGGTGAGCAGCGGCACCGCGCGGCGGTCTCTGGCGGCCTTCTGGCAGAGGGCATACAAGGAGAACATCACCGGCATGGCGGCGATGGTCGCCTACAACCTGATGCTCGCCCTGTTCCCGTTCGCGCTGCTCGTCCTCTTCATCTTCGGCCAGATCCTGCAGAGCTCGGACATCGAGTCGACGGTGCTCCGCGACCTGCAGGAGCTGTTCCCGTCGACCGAGCAGGACAAGCTCCAGTCGGCGCTCGATCGAGTCCAGAGCAGCTCGACCGAGATCGGGATCGTCGCGATCGTCGCCGGGCTCTGGATCGGCTCCTCGTTCTGGGGGGCGATGGACACCGCCTTCTGCCGGATCTACCACGTCCGCTGCCGCGGATGGCTGGAGCAGAAGCGCTTTTCGCTGATCATGCTCGCGGTCGTCACCCTGTTTCTCGTCGCGAGCGTCACGATCCCGGCCCTCGAGACGCTGGTGCTGACCGGAGTCGACGACCTCCCGCTCGGGCTCTCGAATCTGGACTGGATCGCCAACCTGATGCTGATCCTCGGCAGCGCGCTGATCAGCTTCGCGATCCTCTGCGTGATCTACTGGGCGGTGCCGAAGGGCCGGCTGCCCTGGCGCGGGGTCTGGCCGGGAGCGCTGTTCGTCACGATCGCCGGCGGCCTGGCGAGCGTCCTCTTCCCCGCCTACCTGGTCAACCTCTCGACGATCGGCGAGTTCGGT
This sequence comes from uncultured Solirubrobacterales bacterium, assembly GCA_963700785.1. Lineage (GTDB taxonomy): Bacteria > Actinomycetota > Thermoleophilia > Solirubrobacterales > 70-9 > CAXMST01. Next base: position 183,246 of record CAVOYZ010000010.1, on the reverse strand, counting down.
CGGATCGTCAGCTTCGTCCTCGTCGGCTTGATCTGGTTCTACGTGCTCGCCCTGGGACTGCTTGCCGGCGCCGTGATCAACGCGCTCCGCTACGAGCTGCACGACACCGGCACCGTGCGGGGCATGACCGCCGATTTCGCCCCCTCGGACCCGACCGCCGATTGGGAGCCCCGCGAGAGCGACTCGGCGGACCGCACCTAGGCGGATCGGTCGGCCGTGCCAGAGAAAGCGGAGATCCATCTGCTGGGGGACCCGGTCGGCGGCCCGGCCGGGGCCGACGGGCCGGTCCGGTCGCTGCAGGCGGCCGAGATCGGCCTGCCGCTGGCCTACCTCGAGCGCAGCTGGAATCCCGAGTACCTGGAGCGACTGGCGCGGGCCTACTGGGCATACCTCGAGCGGATCTCGCTCGGCGCCCTGCGGGTCGTCTACGAGCCGCACTCGCGAACCGTCGTGCTGCTCACCCGGCGCCTGCCGCTGCTGCGCTTCCGCGCCCCCAGCTACGAGACCGCTCCCGGGCTCGGTCAGGTCACCTGGCCGATCGAGCGTGGTGTGCTGGTCGCACCCAGCGGACGCGGCCGCGGGCGGCTGCGGATCTCGATCCGTCGGGTCGACGACCCGACGCTCCCGCCCGGCCGGGCCCTCGTCCGAGTCGCCGCCGAGGTCGCCAACTTCTACCCCGGTCTCCGTCTCAGCGGCCCGGTGGCGCGGCTCGGGGCGTGGATCTACAACCAGACCCAGGCGCGAATCCACACGCTGGTCACGAACGGGTTTCTGCGCTCGCTCGCCCGCCTCGACCTCCCTGCTTCCAGGGTGGGCTCGATGAGCGAGCCGCGCCCGGAAAGCGGCTGACGGGTGTCGGGCACGACCGCATGGGTTCTCGGCGATCAACTCGCCCGTCGCAACGCCGCGCTCGACGGCGCCGACCGGGTGCTGATCATCGAGTCGGCGGCGAAGCTCGGCTCGCTTCGCTTCCACCGCCAGAAGCTACACCTCGTCCTCTCGGCGATGCGGCGCTTCGCGGCAGAGCTCCGCGACGCCGGAATCGAGGTCGACTACGTCCGCGCCGAGTCGTTCTCGGCGGGGTTGGCGGGCCATCGAGCGCGCTACCACCCCGAGCGGGTCCGCGCGCTCGAGCCGCACACCTGGATGGGGCGGGCGCTCGCCGAGCGCGAGCGCGTAGAGCTGGTCAGGGGCACGCTGTTTCTCACCCATCCCGATCGGTTCGCGGACTGGGCCCGGGGCCGAAAGCTGCTGCGCATGGAGGACTTCTACCGCGCCCAGCGCCGGCGCCTCGGGGTGCTGATCGACGGCTCGGGCCCGGCCGGTGGCCGCTGGAACTTCGATCTCGAGAACCGCCGGCCGCCCCCCGCAGAGCGCTCACCCCCGCCTCCCTACCGGCCCCGCGAGGACTCGTTCGACGCCGAGGTCAGGGCCGAGCTCGACGAGCTCGGAATCGAGACCTTCGGAGCCGACGGCCCGCGCCTCTACGCCGGGTCGGAGGCCGAGGCGAGGCGGGCCCTCGCGCGATTCGTCGCGACCCGGCTCGCCGGAGTTCGGCGCCTATCAGGACGCGATGGTCGACGGGCAGAGGTTCATGTGGCACTCGCTGCTCTCCCCCGCCCTCAACCTCGGGCTGCTCGACCCGCTCGACTGCGTCGAGGCGGCCGAGCGCGCCTACCGCGAGGGCAACGCGCCGATCGCCTCGGTCGAGGGCTTCATCCGCCAGATCATCGGCTGGCGGGAGTTCGTCTGGGGCCTCTACTGGCATCAGCGCAAGCGCTGGGGGCGGATGAACGCCCTCCGTGCCCGTCGACCCCTGCCCGAGGTGCTCTGGAGCGGGCGGACCGAGATGCGATGCCTGGCCGATACCGTCGAGGGGGTCACCGAGACCGCCTACGCCCATCACATCCAGCGGCTGATGGTGCTCGGCAACCTGCTCCTCCTGGCCGGGATCGAGCCGCGCGAGTCCCGCGACTGGTTTCAGGCCGTGTTCATCGACGGCTACGAGTGGGTGATGGATCCGAACGTCCTCGGCATGGCCACCTACGCTGACGGCGGCGTGATGGCGACCAAGCCCTACGCGGCAAGTGGGCGTTACATCGACCGGATGTCGGACTACTGCGAGTCCTGCCGGTTCCGGCCCGATCGCAGGACGGGCGATGATGCCTGCCCGTTCTCGGCGATGTACTGGGACTTCCTCGACCGCAACCGCAGTCGGCTCGCTGACAACCATCGCCTTCGCCTCGCGTACGGCAACCTCGAGCGGATCGATCCGGACGAGCTGAGGCGGATCCGGGCCCGGGCCCGGGTGGCCCGCGAGGACCTCGGGGTCGGCTAGGCGCGGGCCGGGCGGCGGCGCTTGCGCGAGAGCCGGCCTCAGCGCCCCTCGATGGTCGAGACGGCGTCCTGCATCGCGACCTTCAGCGGGGTGGGCTCGATCTCGAAGTGAGCCATGCCGGTGGGGTCGCGGACGACGGTGTCGGTCGTCAGGCCCTCGACCAGCGGGCGGGCGACGCCGGTGTCGACCGGCGTGACGAGGCCGAGCCATCGCGAGCTGAGACCGGGGCTGAGGACCGGAACGGAGATCCGCGGTCGCGGGTGAATGCCGATCGCCTCGGCGACCGAATCCATCATCCCGGCGTAGGTCGTGACCTCCGGGCCGCCGATCTCGATCGTCGCGCCGCGCGCGTAGGGCTCGCGTGCGCCGGCCTGCAGGTAGGCGAGCACGTCGGCGATCGCGATCGGCTGGGTCTCGTTCTCGGTCCAGCTCGGGGTCAGCATGAAGGGAAGCCGCTTGACCAGGTAGTAGACGGTGCGGAACGACTCGCTGCCGGCGCCGAGCACCGCGGCGGCGCGGAAGTAGGCGATCGGGACCCCGGAGTCGTTGAGGATCAGCGCCGTCTCATGCCGGGAGCGGAGGTGCTCGGACGTGGCCACCTCGCCGAGGCCGCCGAGATAGACGATCCGCTCCACCCCTGCCTCCCGCGCGGCCGCGCCGAAGTTGCGGGCCGCCTGCTTGTCGCGCTCGGCGAAGTCGCCGCCGCCGCCGCGACCCATCGAGTGGATCAGGTAGTAGGCGACGTCGACGTCGGCGAGCGCCCCGGACAGCGTCTCCGGCCGGAGCACGTCGGCGACCGCGATCTCGGCGCCACGCCGTGCGAGCTCGGAGGCGCTGCTGGGCGAGCGGGCCATGCAGCGGACCGGCTCGCCCGCGTCGAGCAACGCCGCGGAGAGCAGCCCGCCGATATAGCCGGTTGAACCGGCGACGAGGATCATCGGCCTATCGCAGCGGGCTCAGCCATAGAGGCCGCCGGTCACCTCACGCAGCTTCGCCTGATCGTGGGTGGCCGACACCTTGCGCACCGTGCCTGAGCGCGAGCGCATGACCAGCGACTCGGTCGTCGCCTTGCCATTGCCGAGGTAGCGAACCCCCTGCAGGAGATCGCCGTCGGTGACGCCCGAGGCCGCGAAGAACGCGTCATCGCCGCCGACCAGGTCGTTGACCGTCAGCAGCCGGTCGACGTCGTAGCCCGCGTCCTCGGCGGCCCTGCGCTCGGCATCATCCCGCGGCCACAGGCGCCCGAGAATCTCGCCCCCTAGGCACTTGATCGCAGCGGCCGACAGAACCCCCTCGGGAGTCCCACCGATGCCCCAGAGCAGATCGACGCCGGTGCCCGGGGTGACGGCGAGCAGCGCCGCCGAGACATCGCCGTCGGAGATGAACCTGATCCTCGAGCCCGCTTCGCGGATCCGTTCAACGCCCTCAGCGTGGCGCTCGCGGTCGAGGATCACGGTGGTGATCTCCGTCGTGCTGACCCCGCGGCGCTCGGCCACCCGCCTGACGACCTCATCGACGGGGTCGCTGAGGCTGAGGCAATCGGCGATCTCGGGGCCGCCGACCAGCTTCTCCATGTAGACGCAGGGACCGGGGTCGAACATCGTGCCTCGATCCGACAGCGCGACGACCGTGAGCGCCGACGGCATTCCCTTCGCGCAAAGCGTCGTGCCCTCCAGCGGATCAACGGCGATGTCGACGTGCGGAGGGCTGCCGTCGCCGATCTCCTCGCCGTTGAAGAGCATCGGCGCCTCGTCCTTCTCGCCCTCGCCGATCACCACGACGCCGTCCATCGGCACCGTGTCCATCAGCAGCCGCATCGCGTCGACGGCGGCGCCGTCGGCGGACTCCTTCTCGCCGCGGCCGACCCAGCGGGCCGCGGCGAGCGCCGCTGCCTCGGTCACGCGGACGAGCTCCAAGGCGAGGTTGCGATCGGGCTTCGAGCCCGAGCGGACGTCGTGAGAGATGACTCCCATCAGGGCTCCACTATCCCAGACCCGGCGACGAGGCCCCGTCGCCTAGACGGTGCCCGGGGTCTTGCGCAGATTCCCCTTCTGACCCTCGATCACCCGCATGATCCCGGCCGTCGCGATCCCGAGCGAGGACAGCAGGGCGACGTAGTAGCCAACCTGCTCGGTGACGCCGATCTCCTCGACGGTCGAGCCCGGCGGATCGATGATCCCGTTGTAGGCGATCAGCACGAAGGCGATGAACCCCGAGACCATGGTCAACTCCCCGGGCGTCCACGACAGCCTGTTGCCGCGGGCGACGATGTAGGCGAGCACCAGCGGAGCCGAGGCCCCCAGCAGCAACAGCCAGCGGAGGATCGGGAAGGTCTCCCAGCCGGTGCACTCGAACTCACCGACGCCACAGATGAAGCCCGCGCCCTCAGCTCGGACCGGGTTCGGCGCCAGGTGATACCAGTCGAGCAAGAACAGGCTGAACACGAGGATCACCGAGGCGACCGCCCCGACCACCTCCCAGCGCGACAACTTGGAGAAGTCCATACCGCGGGCGAGCCTATAGCACCGGGACCGGTGTCGGGAAGCGCCGATGCCGATCGGGCCCCCGCGGTGGGATAGCCTCGGGGTTGATGGGCGAGGCCGCACAACGCTGGGGACTGACGGTGCCGGTGCCGGGGCTTTCGCTCGTCGACCACGAGCCGGTGATTCGCGCGGCCGAGGCCGCCGGCTACACCGACGTCTGGTCGGGCGAGACTCAGGGCCCGGACGGGTTCACACCGCTGGCGCTGGCAGCATGCTGGAGCGAGCAGTTGCGGCTCGGCACCGGCGTCGTCGGCGTCTTTCAACGCGGGCCGGCGCTGCTCGCGATGCAGGCCGCAGCTCTCGCCGACGCCAGCGGTGGACGCTTCGCGCTCGGCATCGGCTCATCCTCCGACGTGATCGTCGAGCGCTGGAACGGAATCCCGTTCGAGCGCCCGCTGAGCAAGGTCTCGGAGACGATCGACTTCCTCCGCCCCGCGCTCGCCGGCGGGCGGACCGGCGGCGGCTTCAAGCTCGAGCAGCCGCCGAGCCAGCCGATCCCGATCATCGTCGCGGCGCTGCGCGGCAAGATGCTGGCGATGGCGGCCGCAAAGGCCGAGGGCGCCTTCACTAACTTCCTGCCGCTGAGCGGGCTGGGCCGGGTGGTTGAGCAGCTCGGCGATGCCCCCGAGGGCTTCGAGCTGCTCTGCCGGTTCTTCTGCCTGCCCGGACCCCGGGAACAGGTCGAGGGCACCGCCCGCTTCATGTTCGCCGCCTACGCGACCGTCCCGGTCTACGAGCGCTTCTTTCGCTGGCTGGGACATGGAGACGCGATCGACGAGATGGTCGAGGCCTGGCGCGCCAAGGACCGCGAGCGGGCGCTGGCGGCAGCGCCGTGGGAGCTGATCGAGGAGATCTTCATCCTCGGCGAGCCCGAGCAGATGCGCGCACGCGCTCGATCGCTTCGTCGAGGGTGGCATCACGCTGCCGATCCTGACCCCGATCACCCGGCCCGACGCCGTCGTCGATCTGGTCGAGGCGCTGGGCCCGGGCTCGCGTTGAGCGACCGGCCGGAGCAGCGGCCCGATGCGCCGGGCCCCGGGGAGGGGGCCGGTGAGGACCTCGAGGTGGTGGCGCTCGAGGAGGACGGCGGCGGCGATCGGCTCGCGAGGATCGCCAGGGCGGTGCGGACTCTCCTGCCGGGCGACAGCTCCTTCGGCGACTCGCTCTCGACCAGTGGCGAGGGAGCCTCCCAGCAGCTCGGGCGCCGTCTCGCCGAGGCCAGCGCCGAACGCCCGAGCGCCCTGCGCGAGCTCGGACTGGGTGCCCTTCAGGTCTACGAGGCGCTCGCTGCCGGCGGCTGGAACGAACAGGGCGAGACCGAGCTGACGATCGTCTTCACCGACCTCGTCGGCTTCTCGGACTGGGCGCTGGAGGCCGGCGATGAGGCGGCGCTGACCCTGCTGCGCTCCGTTGACGAGGCCCTCGTCCCGGCCATGGAAGCCCAGGGCGGCCGGCTCGTGAAGCGACTCGGGGACGGCGCGATGGTCACCTTCCTCGACCCCGTCGCGGCGGTGCGCGGCACGCTCGACTCGCAGGCCGCGGTCGCCGCTCTCGAGGTCGATGGTGCCCATCCGAGCATGAGGGCGGGCGCCCATCACGGACTGCCGCGGCGCGTCGGGCGCGACTACGTCGGCATCGACGTCAACATCGCGGCGCGCGTGGCGCAGGCGGCGAAGGGCGGCGAGTTGCTCGTCTCGCAGACCGTGCGCGACCAACTCGACGCCGAGCTCTACCCGACCAGGCGGAAGCTGCTGTTCCGGGCCAAGGGAGCGCCGAAGGACCTCGCGGTCTACTCGGTGCGACCGCCGTCCTGAGCGGGCGGCTCACCTCGCGCGGGCGAGGCTGAGAGCGAACTGCTCGTCGGGATCGGTCCAGAACTCGACCAGTTCGAGGCCGGCTTCCTCGTAGGCCGACTCGAGGCTGGCCCTGGTGAACTTGCAGGAGATTTCGGTGCGGATCTCCTCGCCGGCGCGGAGCCCGACCTCGATCCCCAGGTCCCGGATCGGCACGACCTGATCGGCGAGCGAGCGCAGGCGGATGTCGATCCACTGCCGCTCGGCGTCGTAGAAGGCGTGGTGATCGAACCTGTCGAGGTCGAAATCGGCGCCGAGCTCGCGGTTGAGGACCGTGAGGACGTTCTTGTTGAAGCGCGCTGTGACGCCGGCCGAGTCGTTGTAGGCCGCCTCGAGGATCGCCGGTTCCTTGACCAGGTCGGTTCCCAGCAACAGGCTGTCGGCGGGCCCGAGCATCGTCGCGATGCGCGACAGAAAGGCGACCCGCTGCGCCGGCGGGAAGTTCCCGATCGTGCCGCCGAGGAAGGCGATCATCCTGCGCTGACCCCATGCAGGCAGCCGCTCGAGATCGTTCTCGAAATCGCAGATCACGCCGTGCACGCGCAGGCCCGGGTACTCGGAGATCAGCTCGACCGCGGTCTGCCGCGTGATCTCCTCGGAGATGTCCACCGGGACGTAGGTGTGCAGCGAACCCCGGTCGCGCATCGCGTCGAGCAGGGCCCGGGTCTTCGAGGCTGAGCCGCTGCCGAGCTCGATCAGGCACTGGGGATCGGCGGCATCGACGATCGCGGCGCCCTGCTCGGCGAGGATCTTCCGTTCGACGCGGGTCGGGTAGTACTCCGGCAACTCGGTGATCTGCTCGAACAGCTTCGAGCCGAGCTCGTCATAGAAGTACTTCGGAGGCAGCTGCTTGAACTCCGCGCTGAGGCCGGAGCGGGCGTCCTCGGCAAGATCGGAGACGGGACCGTCGCCGTCGAAGCGCACGTCGATGCTCACCTGCTCAGCGGTCGATTCCATCAGCGGCAGGCCCCGGCGGAGGTGGTCGGCGTCGGGCTCATCGGGGTGTAGACCCGCGGGTTGGCGGTTCGTTTCATGATCCCGCTCCAAGGTCGGCCGCGCAGCGGAACCCGGCGAAGATCTGCCGGCGGACCGGCAGATCCCAGTTGCGGAACGAGGTCCGCACGACCTCGCGGCAGGCGGCCCAGGAGCCACCGCGCAGCACCCGGTACTCGGAGCCGAAGAAGACCTCGGAGTATTCCCGGTAGGGGAAGGCCTCGAACCCGGGGTAGGCGGCGAAATCGGAGGCGGTCCACTCCCAGACGTCGCCGAGCATCTGCAGGGCACCGCAGGCCGAGGCACCCTCGGGATAGGCACCGGCCGGCACGCAGCCGTAGCCGAGCTGGTCGAGGTTCGCATGGGCTGGATCGGCACCGGCCGCCGCGGCCTCCCACTCGTACTCGGTCGGCAGTCGCCGACCCGACCAGCGGGCGAACTCCTGCGCCTGCCCGCAGCTGACGTGGACCACGGGCAGCCGCCCCTCGACCGGCTCGCGCCGCCCGAAGACGGTGTGCAGCCAGCCGCCCTCGCCGTCCGGCTCCCAGTACAGCGGCGGCTCGGCGCCGGTCTCATCTATGAACCGGGCGAAGGCCTCGTTGGTCACCGGCGTGCGGTCGATCCGGAAGGGCTCGATCTCGACCGTGTGCCGGGGGCGCTCGTTGTCATAGGCGAAGCCGTTGCCGGCCGCGCCGATCGAGTAGCTGCCCCCGGGCACGTCGACCATCTCCGGGCCCGGTTGCGCCGCGAGCCGCGCGATCGCCGGGTCGTGATCGGGGCATTCGTAGCCGTCGATCATCTGCAGCAGCTGCAGCATCGTCTCCTGATGCTGGCGCTCGTGGGCGATCAGCATCTCGTAGGCGAAGCCGTCGTCGAGCAGCGGATCGTCGCCCTGCTCCAGGTCGGCCCGATCGAGGACGGCCAGCGTCCGCTCGCGAACGTCGCCGAGGTAGCTCCGGAGCTGATCGCCGCGGAGTAGCGGCAGCCGGTTGCGGACCGAGCGCGGGTTCTCGATCGCGTCGTAGTAACGGCCGAGGGCGCCGTCGAGCGGCTCGAGGCGCGCCCACGGTCTGCACCAGCCAGAGCTCCTCGAAGTTGGCGATGTGGCCGAGGTCCCAGGCGAGCGGGCTGAGCAGCTCGGAGTAGACCGTGTTGAGCTGCTCCTCGCTGAGCGGCTCGATCAGGGCGAGCGTCCGCTCACGAGCGGCCGCCATCCGCTCCGCGATCCGCTCCTTGCCGGTTGCCTGGGCGAGTTCCGCGATGCGCAGACCCTATCGAGCCCCGGCAGCCGGCCGGCGGCCAGCGGGGCCCGGGCGGGCGACAGGCGCTCAGCTGCCGAGCTGCTCGGGATCGCGCCAGACCGCCTTCTGCCACGGCGGCGCGACGGCGAACTCGAGATCGCTCAGCGAGCGCAGCTCGGACTCGATCGGGACCAACCGCAGCTGCCGGCGCGGAATCGAGCGTGTGTAGCTGCCGCCCACGACCCGCCCGGCGTGCGAGCCGGCCGATACCCAGAGATAGCCGCTCGACGGGCCCCAGGCCGGCTGTCGGCCGTCGATCGCGATCGGCCCGAGCCCGACCCGCCCCAGGTCGGAGATCGGATCGGCGCCGTGGTTGTAGCCGTGGTGTGAGCTGGCCCGCACCGAGACGCGCCGCTCCGGCCCGATCCGGGCTTGGAAGCTCTCCCAGTCGTCGGCATGGAAGCCGCGCCCGCCGAGCGGTCTGGTGGCGGACTCCGGGTAGTAGAGCCAGTACTGGATGTAGACGTTCCCCTGCCGCGACCCGCTGCAGTCCGCGGTCGCCGGCTGGGCGGTCCGGCGGCAGTCGATCAGGTGGACGAAGGCCGTCGCGGGATGATCGTCGAACGATCGACCGAGCCTGCCCGGCTCGCTGCTGTCGGCGCAGCGCCGCTCGCGACAGGTCCTCGGGTCGACGGGCAGCGAGACGAACTCGCCCTCCTCGAAGCGGATCTCGGGCGCATGCCGCTGCACGACCGCGGCGAGATCGGTGCCGTAGGCGGCCTGCAGCGCAGCGGCCGGCGGCCGACAACCCTCCGCCGCCTTGACCGCGCAGATCAGACGCCCGCTGATCGTCGCCGCGAACTTCGCGGCAAGGCCGGCCGGGCCGGCGGCCGCCAGCAACGACCCGAAGAGGACGGCGACGAGTAGCGTCGCCCCGATCAGCTCGACGCTCGCCTGTCCGCGACACGAGCCCGGCCTTGCGCTCATCGCCCGAGCCTAGGCGGCCGCCGGCTACGGATGGGAAACGTCCTGTGGCGATCCGCGCCCGGATCGCCGGCGGAAGGAGTCGCCTGCATCCAGGCGACGCGGTGGTAGCCTCGCGGCGGAGATGAGCGCCGACGAACGCGACCTGACACTGCCGGCCGGCGGTCGAAAGCAGCGCGGGTGGCGGTTCTACGTCGCCTCGGCGGCGGCGCTGCTGGCGCTGATCTTCGTACTCCAGAACACCGAGCAGACCAACGTCACCTTCCTCTTCGCCACGACCGAGCTGCCGCTGTTCTTCGCGCTGGTGATCGCGATCGCGCTCGGTGCCCTGATCGGCTGGCTGACGCCACGCGTGCGGCGCTCCGATCGCGACCGCTGACCGATCGCCGCCCGGGCTAATGCCCGAGGCGATTCTTGACGATCAGGATGCGTAATGAGCAACCGCCTGGGCAAGAGGAGCACCCGATCGGGGTGCGGCACGATCAGAGGGCTGAAGGACGAGCCGGGTTTCACCCTGGTCGAGTTGCTGATCGTGATGCTGGTGCTGGGGCTGCTCGCGGCGATCGCCCTGCCCTCCTTCTTCGGCCAGCGTGACAAGGCCCGCGACGCCGAGGCGAAGCAGACTCTGACCACCGCCCGGCTCGCAACCGAGACCTACGCGATCGACAACGGCGGCAGGTACACGGACGTCACCGCTGCCGCGCTGACCCAGATCGAGGAGACCCTCACCGGCGCCCCGCTGACCGTGGTCGCGGCGAACGCGAAGACCTACCGCCTGCAGGTGGTCTCGGGCAGCAGCAGCACCTTCTACCTCGAGCTCACCGCGACCGGCAGCGAGCACACCTGCGTCCCCGCGGGTACCGGCGGCTGCGAGGCCGACGGGACCTGGTAGCAACCGGACGGACGAACCCGCTGGGCGAGCGGGTTCGAGCCCTCAGAGCTCGCCGAGCTCGCTGGTGATCTCCTGGGCGGCGCCCTTCGCGTCCATGAACAGCATCGCCGTCTTGTCCATGTAGAAGAGGTCGTTGTCGATCCCGGCGAAGCCCGGGCTCATCGAGCGCTTGATCACGATCACCTGCTGCGCCTCGTGGGTCTCGATGATCGGCATCCCCGCGATCGGGCTGTCGGGGTCCTCCTTGGCGGCCGGGTTGGTGACGTCGTTGGCGCCGATCACCACGGCGACGTCGGTGCGCGGCATGTCGGGGTTGATGTCGTCCATCTCGACCAGCTTCTCGTAGTCGACGTCGGCCTCGGCCAGCAGGACGTTCATGTGGCCCGGCATCCGGCCGGCGACCGGGTGGATCGCGTAGCGGACCTGCACCCCTCGGCGCTCCAGCTCGTCCGCCATCTCGGCCACCGCGTGCTGCGCCTGGGCCACGGCCAGCCCGTAGCCGGGCACGATCACGACGCTGTCGGCGTAGGCCAGAGCGATCGCCGCGTCCTGGGCGCCGATCGAGCGATGCGGGCGCTCCTCGGTGGCGGCGGCCCCCGCCGCCGGCGCGCCGCCGAAGCCGGCGAAGAGGATGTTGGCGACCGAGCGATTCATCGCGGTCGCCATCTCCAGCGTCAGGATCGTGCCGGAGGAGCCGACCAGGGTGCCGCCGACGATCAGCGCCGTGTTGTCGAGCGAGAAGCCGGCGGCGGCGGCGGCGAGCCCCGTGAACGCGTTCAGCAGCGAGATCACGACCGGCATGTCGGCCCCGCCGATCGGCAGCACGAAGAAGTTGCCGAGCAGCGCCGCCGCGATCAGGCAGGCGACGAACAGCTCCTCCGACGGCGACTCGTTGTCGATCGCCATCGCCACACAGGCGACGATCAGGCCGACCAGCAGCAGGCCGTTGATGAACTGCTGGCCCGGGAGGCTGACCGAGCGCTGGGGGAGGACCCCCTGGAGCTTGCCGAAGGCGATGTTCGAGCCCCAGAACGAGATCGAGCCGACCACCATCGAGAACAGGATCGGGATGAAGACGTTGAGGTCGAAGAGCTCGCCGTGGCCCTGGATGTCGCGGAACTCCGACCAGGCGATCAGCGCGACGGCGCCGCCGCCGAGGCCGTTGTAGAGCGCGACCATCTGCGGCATGTCGGTCATCGCGACCCGGGCGGACGCGATCCAGCCGACGGCGGCGCCGGCGGCGATCGCGGTGAGGATGATCCCCCAGTTGCCGATCACGTCGGTCGCGAGCGTCGCCCCGACCGCAATCGCCATGCCGAGCGCAGCGAGCATGTTGCCGCGCCGCGCCGTGGTCGGGTGGGTGCCCTGGCGGACGCCGAAGATGAACAGGGAGAAGGCGACGATGTAGCAGAGCGCGAGGAAGTCGGAGTCGAGCGAGAGCGCGCCGACGGTCATCAGCCGTCCTCCTCCGCCTCAGGCGCGGGCTTCGGCTTGCGGACGAACATGCCGAGCATCCGGTCGGTGACGAGGAAGCCGCCGACGACGTTGACGGTCCCGAAGAAGATCGCGATCCACCCGATCACGTCGGTGAGCAGGCTGTCCGAGGCGCCGATCACCAACAGGCCGCCGAGCACGACGATGCCGTGGATCGCGTTCGTCTGCGACATCAGCGGCGTGTGCAGGGTCGCCGGCACCTTCGAGATCACCTCGAAGCCGACGAACGCGGCGAGCACGAAGATCGTCAGCTGATCGACGAGGTCCATCAGGAATCGGCCTCCTCGGCGTCGGTCCGGTCCGCCGCCGGGGCGGGCTCGGGATCGGGGGTGGGAACGGGTTCGGCCTCGAGGCCGGCCACCTCGCCGGCCCGCTCGTTGCGCACCGCTCCCTCGTGGGTGACGCAGGCGCCGGCGACCACCTCATCGCTGAAGTCGATCGCGAGCTCGCCCTCGTCGGTGATCAGGTCGATGAAGTTCTCCAGGTTCTTCGCGTACAGCTGCGAGGCGTGGGCGGCCATGTCCGAGGTCAGGTTGCGCGGCGCGAGGATCCGCACCCCGTCGACCTCGACGGTCTCCCCGGCCTGGGTCAACTCGCAGTTGCCCCCCGAGTCACCGGCGAGATCGACGATCACCGACCCCGGCGCCATGTTGCGAACCGCCTGCTCGGTGATCAGGATCGGGGCCCTGCGCCCCGGGATCTGGGCGGTGGTGATGATCACGTCCTGCTTGGCGGCGTTCTCGGCCAGCGCCTCGCGGACCTGCTCGTTCTCCTCCTCGGTCAGCGGCCTCGCGTAGCCGCCCTCGTCCTCGGCGTCGGGGATGAAGTCGAGCTCCAGCGGGCGGCCGCCGAGCGAGGCGATCTGCTCCCATGCGGCGCGACGGATGTCGAAGCCGCTGACGACGGCGCCGAGGCGCTTTGCGGTCGCGATCGCCTGCAGACCGGCGACGCCGGCCCCGAGCACCATCACGCGGGCCGGCGAGACCGTCCCGGCGGCGGTGGTCATCATCGGGAAGAACCGGCCGCACTCACGGGCGGCGAGCAACGCCGCGGCGTAGCCGGCAACGTTCGCCTGCGAGGAGAGGCCGTCCATCGCCTGGGCCCGGGTGATCCGAGGGATCGACTCGATCGCGAAGCCGGTCACGCCGCCCTCTGCGAGCGCCCGGGTCGTCTCGCCCGAGGTCAGGGGGGCGAGAAAGCCGACCAGCACCTTGCCGGTGGCGATGCCGCCGATCTCGGCGACCGAAGGCGTCGCGACCCGCAGGACCAGGTCCGCTCCGTAGACGTCGTCGGCGGTGCCGATCTCGGCGCCGGCCTCGGCGTACTCGGGATCCGGATGACCCGCCTGCTCGCCCGCTCCGGCCTCGACCACGACCGCGAGTCGCTTGCCGATCAGGCTCGCGACCGTGTCCGGGATCAGCGCGACGCGCTTCTCACCGTCGACGGGCTCTTTGGGGACGCCGATCCGCATGGGCGGTCGCGCAGCCTATCCGAGCGACGACCCCGGACGCCACCCGACCCCCACCCCGGGGTGTGAGCAAGACCACCCCCGAGGCGTTGCGAGAACCCCCCGCGGACCCCTGGTTGCGAGCCCCGATCCGGGCGATCTTTGTCCTGCCGGCGCAAACGCCCCGGCCCAGCCAGATCCAAACGAAAGGAAACCACCAAATGATTCGCTCCAACACCAACATGATCGCCAAGAGCAGCCGCGCCGCCAGCGGCGGGCGGGCGGCAATCGCCGGCCTGTTGACGCTGATCGCGGCCCTGATCGGGATCGGGATCGGCGCCGGGGCAGCGCAGGCCGCCTCGTTCGGCTCCGATCTGAACAAGAACGTCCAGCCCTCCAACGCCGGCACCGCGCACAAGTGCGAGTCGCCGGGCAAGTGCACCTGGGTGATGGGCGAGGCCTACGGCAACCCGGGCGGCGAGGAGTCCCCGAAGACCGGCTACCTGAAGAAGGTCAAGCTGATCGCAGGCGAGTCAGGCAGCTTCAAGCTGCAGATCGTCAAGACCACGTTCGACGGTCACACCAAGATCAAGCGCAACGGTCCGAAGCTCAGCTACGAGGGCCAGGAGCAGGCGAACTGGGACAACGACAACTACCGGGTCGAGAAGTTCCCGACCCACGTCAAGATCAAGCAGGGCGAGCGCCTCGCGATCAAGACCGCGAAGACGAGCACCCTGCGCTGCAGCTCGGGTGGCGACAACACCCTGCAGCACAACCCGCCGCTGAAGAAGAAGGACGGCTACCGGGTCTACGACGACACCGACGGCTGCTGGATGCTGATCGAGGGCAAGGTCAAGTAACCCCGCTCCCTCGACAACGCCGGAATCCTCCAGACGAGACCCCCGCCCCGGCGGGGGTCTCGTCGTGCGGGACCGCGTCTTCCTCCGATCCGGGCGCGAAGTTGAAACTGACACCGATATCCGGTGTCAACTTCAACCTCGATGGCGCCTGCGGCCGGCTGGCGTGAGTCAGCTCGGATCGATCGGGATCACGGTCCCGGTGCCTCCCGTGGTCACCCAGAGTCGCTCCCCGTCGAAGGCGATGTCCTCGGGCTTGGAGCCGGCGAGCCCCACCTTGCCGAGCTTCGAGCCGTCGGCGGGGTCGAGGGCGCTGACATAGCCGTCGCCGTTGCTGACCCAGATGCGATCGGCCGCCTCGACCAGGTCCCGCGGCGTGCCGCCCACCTTCGTGGTCGCCGTCTCGCCCGCGTCGAGGTCGAGTCGCGTCACCGATTTGCCGTCGGCATTCGCGACCCAGACCGCTCCGTCGGTGACCGCGACGCCCTTCGGGTTGTCGCCGACATCGAAGAACTCCTGGTCGCTGGTCGGATCGCCGAGACCGACCCGGATCAGGCGGTCGTTGCCGCGGGAGCTGATCCACACGTTGCCGCCGTCGACGGCGATCCCCTGCGGCCTGTCCGCATCGGCGAGCTCGACGGCCGGCTCGGCGATGGCGCTCGCACCGTCGAGCGCGACTCTGGTGACCGTGTTATCGGCCGAGTTGGTCACCCATAGGGCGGCTGCGCCCTGCTTGGCGATGCCCCTCGGCTCGGCTCCAACCTGGACCCGGGGGCCCGGCGCGTCCGCACCGTCCTCGACGCCGATCACCGAGTTGACGCCAAAGGCCGTAGCCCACCAGACCCCCCCGGAGAAGACGGTGTCCTCGACTGGGGTCCCGAGCTCGACGGGCTGGGCGGTCTCGCCGTCGACCTCGACCAGGCTTCCACCCTCGCGGGTCGCCGCCCTGACTCCGCCGCCCCCCGCTGCAACCCCGACCGGAAAGCCGCTCACCTCCACCGGTTGGCCCGCCGTCCCAACCGGACCGGACTCCGGCCCCGGGCCGCCGCTCGGAGCCGGATCGTCGCCCCCTCCGAGCACCAGCACGGCGGCGAGGCCGGCGCCGACGAGCGCGAGCGCTGCGGCCAGCAGGCCAAGGCGCCGCCCCGAGCGTCCGGCCGGGCGGGACGGTCCCGCAGGCGGCGGCTCCGCCGGTTGAGGCGTACCCGCCTCCGTCGCCTCGAGCTCGGTCGCCGCCTCGGTGACCGCAGCCGGCTCGGGCTCCCGGGCGACCGAAGCCTCGGCGGTGTCAGGGATCTCGACGGCCGCGTAGGCCATCGTCGGTGCCGCCGGCCCGACGCCGACGCTGCGCTCGGACTCGGTCACCTCGCCACCCTCGAGGGCGGCGGTCGCGGCGCGGGCGAGATCGCCGGCCGAGGGGAACCGCTCGTCGGGCGCCTTTGCCATCGCCCGGGCGAGGACCGGATCGAAGCGGGCCAGCTCCCCGCCGAGCGGCGTCGGCGGGTCCTGGAGGTGGGCGTAGATCTTCGCCACCTTCTCCTCGCGGCTGCCGAACGGCGCCCCCTCGCTGAGCATCTCGTAGAGCACGCAGCCGAGCGCGTAGACGTCGGTGCGGGCGTCGAGGCGGTCGCCGCGGATCTGCTCGGGCGCGACGTAGTCGAGGGTGCCGACGAAGGCGCCGGTGCTGGTCAGCGCGCTCACGTCCGTGGCCTGGTCCATACGCTTGGTCAGCCCGAAGTCGGTCAGGTAGGCGTGATCGGGTCCCTCGCGCTCGTCGATCAGGATGTTGCCGGGCTTGATGTCGCGGTGCACCAGCCCGCGCGAGTGGGCCACATCGAGAGCCGAGGCGACCTGCCGGAGGATCGCGATCGCGTAGTCGGGCTCCAGCGGGCCGCGGGCGACCAGCAGCTTGCGCAGGTCGGGACCGTCGATCAGATCCATGGTCACGAACAGCAGACCGTCCTCCTCGCCGGCGTGATGGATCGGCACCACGTTCGCGTGCCGCAGGGAGACCGCGATCCTCGATTCCGACTTGAACCGCTCGCGAAAGGAGTCGTCATCCGCGAGGTCGGGGGCGATCACCTTCAGGGCGACCATGTGATCGAGCGCGATGTGGGTCGCGCGATAGACCGTGCCCATCCCGCCCCGGCCGGCCACGCCCTCGATTCGATGGCCAGCGAAGATCGCCCCTTCCGCGAGATCGGGCATGGGGCAGTTATAGATCGCGGCGCGCCGAGGCGCGCTCAGGCCCGGCGGCTCAGGCGACCGCCTGCACGCCCGCCAGCGCCGCGAGACGCTCGATCGTGTGCCTGCGCTCGGCGGGATCGAAATGCGCCAGCGAGACGATCAGGCGATCGATCCCGGCCGCCTCGATCGCCTCGATCCGATCGGCGACCTGATCCTCGGTGCCGATCAGCGAGGTCGCCGAGACGAGCTCTTCGGGCACCGCCGCGTAGGCCTCCTCGCGCTTGCCGTCCAGGTACAGCGACTGGACGTTGCGGGCCTCATCCCCATAGCCGAAGCGCTCGCTGAGATCGACGTAGAAGTTCTTCTCCCTCGATCCCATCCCGCCCAGATACAGCAGCAGCGACGCCTGGACCAGGTGCCTGGCGCCCTCGAGATCGCCGTCGATCGCGACCGAGATCGTCGGGCTGATCTCGAGTTCCCCCCGGGTCCTGTTGCCCTTCGCGAAGCCGGCCGCGAGGCTCTCCCCCCAGACCTCCTCGATCCGGGTCGGGTCGCTGAACGCCGGGATCCAGCCCTCGCAGATCTCGGCCGCCATCTCGACCGACTTGCTGCCGATCGCGCCGACGAAGACGGGGATCCGGTTGCGAACCGGATGGAAGTTGAGCTTCAGGGCCTTGCCCTGGCCGGTTGCCTCGGCGCCGGTCAACGGCAGGTCGTAGTGGGCGCCGTGATGCTCGAGCGGGCCCTCGCGGGCGACGATCTCGCGCACCACCTCGATGTACTCGCGGGTCCGGCCCCAGGGCTTCGGATAGGCGACGCCGTACCAGCCCTCGGAGACCTGCGGGCCCGACGGCCCGAAGCCGAAGATGAAGCGGCCGCCGGAGAGCGCATCGATGGTCGCGCCGGCCATCGCGGCTGCCGCCGGCGGGCGGGCCGGCACCTGCATGATCGCCGCGCCGAGCTTGATCGTGGTCGTCTGCGGCACCAGAGAGGCGAGGACCGAGACGACGTCGGAGCCGTAGGACTCAGCCGCCCAGACCGACTCGAATCCTGCCGCCTCGGCGGCCTGCACCAACTCCACGGCCTCCTCGCCCTGCGGGCCGATCCCCCAGTAACCGAGGTTGAGTCCAAGCTTCAGCGCCATCGCCGCAAACCCTACCTGCCGAGACCTGACCGGGGCCGGCGCGCGGCTGCGGGATTGACCCGCGATCCTTGCTGTATGAATGGCAGCGTGCCCGAGGCTATGGCCGACACCGCCCCACTTGGGCTGAGCTCCTCGGAGGCAGCCCGCCGTCTGCGTGAGCTGGGAGCGCCGGCGGACAACTCCTCCCGCTCGACCCGCTCGATCGTCTACGCGAACGTGTTCACGCTGTTCAACGCGATCGTGCTGGTCTTCTTCATTCTGGTGATCAGCCAGGGGCTGTTCGCGGACGCGCTGTTCGGGCTGATCGCGATCGTCAACTCCGCGATCGGCATCCGCCAGGAGCTGCGGGCCAAGGATGTGCTCGACAACCTCGCGCTGCTGGTCGCCCCTCGCGCCGGCGTGATCCGCGACGGCGAGCTCGTCGAGCTGCTCGCGGAGGAGGTCGTGCCTGGGGACACGATCAGGATCGAGCCAGGCGATCAGCTCGTCGCCGACGGCCGCGTGGTCTCCTCCCGCGGCATGACGATCGACGAGTCGCTGCTGACCGGCGAGGCAGACGGCATCCGCAAGGACCACGGCGACCAGCTGCTCTCGGGCTCGTTCTGCGTCTCGGGCTCCGGTTACTTCGAGGTCGAGGCGGTACGCGAGGACAGCTACGCCGAGCGGATCGCCGGGCAGGCGAAGGAGTTCCGCCACCCGCCGTCGCCGCTGCAGACGGAGGTCAACAGCGTGCTCTGGGCGACCGCGGTGCTGCTCGTCCCGATGGCGATCATCATGCTGGTCGGCCTCAGCGTCCGCAGCGTCGAGTTCACCGAGGCCGCGCAGCAGGCGACCGCCGGGCTGATCACGCTCGTCCCCGAGGGCCTGGTGTTGCTGATGAGCGTCACCCTCGCGGTCGCCGCGATGCGGCTCGCGCGGCAGAACACGCTCGTCCAGCAGATGGCCGCGACCGAGGCGCTCGCGGCCGTCGACACGATCTGCGTCGACAAGACGGGCACCCTGACCGACGGCACCCTGAAGCTGATCGAGGTCGCGACCCCCGACGGGGCGGAGGCCGATGTCCGCCGGCAGCTGAGCAGCTTTGCGGCCTCGGCCGGCGAGCGGAACCGGACGCTCGAGACGATCGCCGAGGCCTTTCCGGGTGAGCCGCAGAGCGTCGCGAGCGAGGTGCCGTTCTCCTCGAAGTGGAAGTGGAGTGGGCTCGACCTGAACGGTCGCGGCGGGCCGCGCAGCTACGTGATCGGCGCGCCCGACGTGCTGATCGGCGCCGGGGCGCTGGAGCTACCGCCGAAGCTGGCCCAGGTGCTGAGCGAGCAGACCGCCGGCGGCCGGCGGGTGATCGCCTTTGGCGAGGCTCCGGGCGGCCTGCCCGACGACCCGGCCAGCTCACCTCCGCCGAGGCTCGAGGCGCGGGCGCTGGTCGTGCTCGAGGAGACGATGCGGCCGGATGCCGAGGAGACGATCGAGTTCATGCGCGAGCAGGAGGTCGATCTCAAGGTGATCTCCGGCGACGCGCGCGAGACGGTCACCGCGGTAGCCAAGGCGCTCGGCCTACCCGGCGACGCCGGCGTGATCGAGGGCCCGGCGCTGCCCGACGATCCGCAGCGACTGGCCGAGGTCGCGGGCGCGAACACCGTCTTCTGCCGGATCACGCCCGATCAGAAGAAGGCGCTGGTCGGGGCGCTGTCGGAATCGGGCCGCTTCACGGCGATGATCGGCGACGGCGTCAACGATGTGCCGGCCCTGAAGCAGGCCCGACTGGCCGTCGCGATGGGCTCCGGCAGCCAGATCACCAAGGGGATCGCCGACATCGTCCTGCTTCGCGACCAGTTCTCGATGCTGCCGCGTGCGGTCGCCGAGGGCCGGCGAATCGCGCGCAACATCCACCGGCTCGGGCGGCTCTACATGACCAAGACCTTCTACGCCGCCTTCCTGATCCTCGCGGCGGCGCTGTTCGGCTTCCCGTTCCCGTTCCTGCCGCGGCAGCTGACGATCGCGGCCACCCTGACGATCGGCATCCCCTCGTTCGTGCTCGCCCTGGCCCCGAGCGAGGGACCGCTGTACCGGGGCAGGCTGCTGCGGGCGCTGACCGCATTCTCACTGCCGGCGGGGATCGGGATCGGAGTCGGGTCGCTGCTCTCCTTCTTCCTCGTCGACGCGATCTTCGGGGGCAGCCTGGACGAGGGGCGGACCGCGGCGACCACGACCCTGATCATCCTCGGGCTGGCGTTCATCCTGCTGCTCGAGCGCGGACCCGGTCGCGAGCACATCGCGATCCAGAGCTACATGCTGGCGATGGTCTCGGCGCTCGGCGCGCTCTATGCCCTGGCCCTTGCGGCGGCCCCGGTCCGCGACTTCTTCGAGCTCACCCTGCTCTCCGCCGGCCAGTGGTTCCTGTGCCTGCTGGCGGTCGCGGTCGGGCTGATCTCGGCCAGTCTGCTGTGGCGTCTGCCGGTGATCCAGCATCTCGAGCAGCCCGCGGCCGATCCGCCGGAGGCCCCGGACGGAACGGTGCTGCCGGGCCCGACCCACGGAATCGGCCGGAGGATCAGCGAGTACGCGGGGCGCTGGGGCGGATGAGCGGCACGACCGCCGCGCGGCGGACCAAGATCGTCGCCACGATCGGGCCCGCCTCGCGAGACGAGGAGATGCTGGTCGAGATGATCGAAGCCGGTGCCGATGTCTTCCGGCTCAACTTCTCGCACGGCAGCCCCGACGAGCACGCCGAGACCATCGCCCGGATCCGCTCGGCGAGCGAGCGCCAGGGCAAGTGGGTCGGGGTCCTCGGGGACCTGCCGGGGCCGAAGCTGCGGCTGGACGAGGTCGAGGATGGCCTGGTGCAGGTCAACGCCGGCAACAAGCTGACCCTGACCACCGTCGAGTGCCTCGGAACCGCGGAGCTGCTGCCGGTCTCGTTCCCGGGCCTGCCGGACGCCGTCGAGGTCGGCGATCCGATCTTTCTCGCCGACGGCCGGGTGCGCCTGCGGGCCAAGCAGGTGCGGGAGGCCGACGTGGTCTGCGAGGTCGAGACCGGGGGCTCGGTCTGCTCGCACCAGGGCGTCAACCTGCCGGGGGCGATCGCCGGAATGCCGTCGGCGGGGCCGACCGATCTCGACTGGATCGAGTTCGCGGTCGACGAAGGCGTCGACCTGCTCGCCGTCTCGTTCGTGCGCAGCGACAGGGACCTGCGTCCGGTCAACGAGCGAATCCGCGAGCGCGGCGCCGACATCCCGCTGATCGCGAAGATCGAGAAGCCGCAGGCTCTCGAGGACACCGCCGCGATCGTCGACGAGGCGACCAGCGGGATCATGGTCGCCCGCGGCGACCTCGGGATCGAGCTGCCGATCGAATCGATGCCCTCGACCCAGAAGTACCTGATCGGGCTCGCGGGAAGCCGCTCGAGGCCGGTGATCACCGCGACCGAGATGCTTGCCTCGATGGTCCACAGCGACCGTCCCACCCGAGCTGAGGTGACCGACGTCGCGAACGCGATCCACGACGGGACCGACGCCGTGATGCTCTCGGAGGAGACGGCGGTCGGCGACTACCCGCTCGAGGCGGTCCGGATGATGGACCGGATCGCGATCGAGACCGAGCAGCACCTGCCCTACGAGTCGTGGCTGCGCGATCGCGTCGACGCCGCGCCCGACGACATCGCCGCCTCGGTCGCCCAGGGTGCCGTCGCCTCGACCTATCGCCTCGGACTGCGAGCGATCATGGTCCCGACCAACAGCGGGCGCACCGCGAGGCTGGTCTCCGCTTTGCGGCCACGGGTTCCAGTGGTCGCGATCTCGCCCCGCCGGGAGACCGTGCGGCGGCTCAACCTGCTGTTCGGGGTCAGCTCGGTCTTCCACGACGACTGGCAGGACCTGCGCGAGCTGCTCGACGACTCGGCAGCGATCGCGCGCGAGGTCGGGGTGGCGGCCCCCGGCGATCTGATCGCCGTCGTTGCCGGGCTGCCCGAGCAGCAGCTCGGCACGAACCTGTTCGAGATCCACCGGGTCTAGCGACGCGCTCAGGCCCGGGGCAGGCTCGCCAGTCGCTCGATCCATCGATCGAGCGGCTCTAATCGGCCGGCTCGAGGATGAACTGCGTGACCACGAGGTTTGCGAGCAGCCGCTCGCTCCGGCTCATCCGGACCTCGATCACGTGGGTCGAGCGGCCCGCATGCAGGGTCTCCGCCCGGGCCACGATCTCGTCGCCCGGGCCCGCCGCGCCGAAAGCGTTCAGCTTCATCTCGATCGTCGTGAAGCTGCGCCCCGCGGGAAGGTGGCGGAACGTCTGCCAGGCGGCGACGGTGTCCCCGAGGCCGCACCAGGCCCCCCCGTGCACGAGGCCGCCCGGGTGCAGATGCTGCTCACCGACCACGATCCGGCCGAGCGAGTACTGATCGGTGATCTCGAGCGGCTCGATACCCATCTCGGACGGATAGCTGCGCCCAATCCGGGCGAGTATCCGCTTGAAGCCCTCCGGCGTGATCCGCTCCTCGGGCTCAGTCACGCCCTGAGTATTCCAGCGCCGGGTCGTCGTCGGCGGGCGATCCGGGCGACGCGGCTCTCGGGCGGCTCGCCGGCCGGGGCCCGGCGGGCCGTGATCGCCCGGAACGACCCGATCGGGTGCTCTGAGTGCACCCCGCCGAAACCGGCGGCCCGGAGCGCTGCCTCCAGCTCCTCCGAGCCGATCACCCCGCCACCCCAGATCCGGGCGCGGAAACGCCGCGCGGCGGCGACCATCGGCTGATCCTCGGGCAGCTCACTGGTCAGCATGACCAGCCATCCCCCGGGGCGAAGCGCGACCCGGATTCTCGGCAGCCCGGCGAGCAGCGAGCCGGCCGGAAGAAACGGCTGTGGCACGAACGCGAGGTCGTAGGCATCGAGCTCGCCCAACATCTCGACCGACTCGTCGCGGATTGCAATCCGGTGCTTGAGGCCGGCGGCGGCGACCCGGGAGCGGCCGAGCTCGCGTGCGGTGCGATGCGGCTCGAGCCCGACCACCTCCGCCTGCGGCCAGAGGCGGCAGAGCTCGGTCGAGACGACGCCGACCCCGGCGCCGACATCGAGGATCCGCGCCCCGGGCCGCTGCATCCGCGCCTCGAGCCCATCGAGACCCGGAAGCAGCGCCTCGATCAGCAGGCCGGTCAGGCCACCCGTCTCACCCTGGGCCGTGAGCGCGACAGGGTCCTCCATGCGCCAGCCGCCGAGCGGCTCGCCCTCACGCGCCCGACGGATCAGGCTCCGCGTCTGGAGGTGGTCGCCGCGGATCTCGGCCTGCAGCACCTTCGCCACCGAGGGCGAGAGCAGAGTCTGGAAGGAGGGCGCCGGAATCAGGTTGCCGTCGCTGCGGGTGACCGCCCCGACTGCGATCAGGGCCTCGACGATGTCAGCGCAGATGTCGGGCTCGACCTGACAACGCTCCGCGACCGCGGACTCCGCGACCGGCTCCGCGAGATGCTCGAGCATTCCCAGCTCGACCGCCGTCGCCAGCGCAGCGTAGGTCCAGGCCGAGCAGCTCAGCTGCTCGAGCGCCTCGGTGAAGTCGGTCGGTCGACGCATCCGCGGTTATCTAATACCACGACGTTAAGAGTTGCGAAACAGACCGAGATCGCCGAACGGCTCGTCGCGGTCGCGGACCGCCTGCTTGAAACCGGCCTCGGCGGCGCGCTGCTGGAACGCGAAGCCCTCGGGAGTGTGCCGAGCGATCCCGTCGAAGAAGACGCTGATCGCCTGCGTCGCCTGCAATCCCTGCGCATAGAGAGCCTGGTTGATCGCCAGCTTGTGCATGACGAGCTGGTTGATCGGCAGCCGGGCGACCCGCCCGAGCAGCGCCTCGAACCGCTCGTCGAGACGATCGAGCTCGACGGCCTCGCTGACCAGGCCCCACTCCGCCGCCGTGGTGCCGCTGATCGAGTCGCCGGTGAGCAGCAGCCGCCGAGCGCGCTCGAGGCCGATCCGGTGCGCCCAGAGCATCGAGGTCGGCACTCCCCACACCCGGGCCGGCGGATAGCCGATCTTCGCCCGGTCCTCGGCGACGATCAGGTCGGAGCAGAGCGCCATGTCCGTTCCGCCGGCCACGCAGTAGCCGTGGATCTTGCAGATCACCGGCTTCTCCGAGTGGAACAGCGACATGAAGCCGCGCAGGTTCCGCGACATCATCTGGAAGTCGGTGACCGGATCCCAGGTCCCGTTCGGATCATGGTTGGCGGCAACGACGGCGGGATCGATCGGTGAGCCCTGGGGCGCACCCCCGCCGTCGGCATCGCCCTCGGTGCCGAGCCGCTCGGCCGAGGCGACCAGGTCGTAGCCGCCGCAGAATCCGGAGCCGGCCCCCGAGAGCGCGATCACGTGGATCTCCGGGTCGAGGTTGGCGCGCTCGACGCAGCTCGCCAGCTCCTGCGGCATCTCGAGCGTGATCCCGTTGCCGCGCTCGGGCCTGTCGAGGGTGATCCTCGCGATCCGTCCCTCCACCTCGTAGCGCATCGTCTCGGGCTCGCTCACCCGGCGAATCACACGCCACCGGTCGGACGGCTCCGCCGCGCGTCGGCCAGGCCTTACGCTTGCGCGGCCACGATGGCCAAGGAAGCGATCGAGATCGAGGTATCCGGGCGCAGCGTTCGCCTGTCGAGCCCGGGCAAGGTCTTCTTCCCGGAGCTCGGCATCACGAAGCGGGATCTGGCCGAGTACTACGTCGCGGTCGAGGCGGCGGCGACCAACCACCTACGCGAGCGGCCGACGACGATGAAGCGGTTCGTCGACGGGGTCGAGGGCGACTTCTTCTTCCAGAAGCGGGTCCCGAAGGGAGCGCCGGATTGGCTGCAGACCGCGACCGTGCACTTCCCGAGCGGACGCAGCGCGACCGAGCTCTGCGCGAACGACGCCGCCCACCTCGTCTGGGCGGTGAACCTCGGCGTGATCGACTTCAACCCCTGGCCCTGCCGCCGCTCCGACCTCGATCACCCGGACGAGCTCAGGGTCGACCTCGACCCGACGCCGGAGGCGAGCTGGGACGACGTCCGCCGGGTCGCGCTGGTCTGCGGTGAGGTGCTCGACGACCATGGATTGGTCGGGTTCCCGAAGACCTCGGGCGGCAGGGGCATGCACATCAACATCCGGATCGAGCCCGACTGGCCGTTCTCCGAGGTCCGGCGCTCGGCGCTGGCGCTTGCCCGCGAGGTCGAGCGGCGAACCGACCTGGCGACGAGCAAGTGGTGGAAGGAGGAGCGGCACGGCGTCTTCGTCGACTACAACCAGAACGCCCGCGACCGCACCGTCGCCTCCGCCTACTCGGTCCGGCCAACGCCCGACGCCCGGGTCTCGACGCCGCTGCGGTGGGACGAGGTCCCGGAGGTCGATGCGGCGGCGTTCACGCTGCGAACCGTGCCCGCCCGGATCGAGCGCGACGGCGATCCCTCGGCGGAGATCGACGAGCGCGTCGGCAGCCTCGACGGTCTGCTCGAGCTCGCCGCCGAGGACGAGCGCAAGGGCCTCGGCGACGCGCCCTGGCCGCCCCACTTCCGCAAGCAGCGAGACGAGCCGAAGCGGGTGCAGCCGAGCAGGGATGCGGACCGCGGCGACGGCTAGGGTGAGGACGTGACGACCCGCCGCAAGCGGCTCCTGTCGCGGGGGCTGGCAGCACTCGCCGTCCTCGCCGCACTCGTCGCCTCGCTCGCCGCCTACGCGGAGGAGACGCTGTTCGACTCGAAGGCGTTCTCGAATCGGGCGGTGAGCGTGCTCGACGACGAGGCCGTCCAGCAACAGCTGGCCTCGGAGATCACCGACGGCGTGATCGAGGCGGCGCCGAACGCGGTCGCCGTCCGGCCGCTGCTCGAATCGGTCGCGGGCGTCGTGGTTCGCTCTCCCGCCCTGCAGTCGCTGCTCGCCAGTGGCGTTGCCGACGTGCACGCGACGGTGATCAACGGCGACGAGGACACGCTGGTGGTGACGCTCGAGAACGTCGGCGTCCTGATCCGCCAGGGCCTGCGGGCGGCGGCCCCGAACCTTCCGGAGGGCGTCTCGGCCTCGCTCGACGTCCCCGTGTTCAACGGCGGTGACGGGGAGGGCGAGGGGATCGTGATCGACGCGACCCAGTTCGCCAAGGACCTGAAGATCGGCCAGTGGCTGGCGCTCGCGGTGGCGCTGGCGGCGGCGCTCGGCTCGGTCGCGCTCGCCCCGACCCGGCTGGCCGGCATCCGGCGCCTGGGAAGGGCGCTGGCGCTCGGGGGGGTCGGGGCCGTGATCGCCTGGCAGGTCGGGCGGGGGCTGGTCGTCGGCCAGTTCGACACCGAGGTCGCCCGCGACACGGCGAGGGCGATCTACGACGCCTTCCTGGTCGACCTGCGGACCTGGTTCCTCGTCTTCGCCGGCTTCGGGATCGTGATCACGGCCGGCGCCAGCTCGACCCGCGAGCCGGTCGATATCGAGGCGATCCTTCGTGCGGCGTGGGCGCGGCTGAACGTCGTTCCCGAAGAGCACGGCTGGGCCGGATCGTGCGAGCCGTCGTCCTGATCGTGGTCGGGATCATCGTGATCCGGAACGTCGCGACGATGGTCGAGATCCTCGTGGTGGCGCTTGGGGCGCTGGTGATCTACGCGGGCGCGGCGGAGCTGATGCGGCTCGCGGCGGGATCGGTGCGGAAGCGGAGCGCGGAGACCGACGCGGCGCTCGCGGCCGAGCAGGACCTGAGCGGCGGCGGCCTGGCGCGGGTGGCGCTGGTCGGCCTCGCCCTGCTCGGCCTGATCCTGATCGCCGGGAGCGCGAGCAACGAGGAGGAGCTGCCGCCGCTGGCCGTCACCACCTGCAACGGCAGCGTCGAGCTCTGCGATCGACCCCTGGACGAGGTCGCGTTCGCCGCGACGCACAACTCGATGTCGGCGGCCACCTACGACGACTGGTTCTTCGCGCAGCAGGAGAAGGGCATCACCAGCCAGCTCGAGGATGGGATCCGGGCGCTGCTGATCGACCCCCACTACGGGGTCGAGACCTCGGCCGGGGTGGCGACCGACCTCGAGAAGGACCTCGGCAGCAGGGAGAAGATCGAGGCCGGGCTCGGCTCCGAGGCGGTCGCGGCGGCGGAGGCCCTGCGCAAGCAGATCGGCTACCAGGGCGGAGGCGAGACCGAGGTCTTCCTCTGCCACGGATTCTGCGAGATCGGCTCGATTCGATGGGTCGACGGGATGCGCGAGGTCCGCGACTTCCTGCTCGCCAATCCCGGCGAGGTCGTGATCCTCTCGATCGAGGACGCGACCACGCCCGAGGACACGGTCGCGGGAATCGAGAAGGCCGGACTCGGCCCCTACATCTACCGCGGCCCGAACGGGCCCGACTGGCCGACGCTCGGCGAGCTGATCGACAGCAACGAGCGCCTGGTCGTGATGGCGGAGCGCGACGGCGGCGACCCGCCCTGGTACCGCCGGCAGTTCGAGATCACGCAGGAGACGCCGTTCGACTTCAAGGATCCCGAGGAGCTCGAGCGGCCGAGCTCCTGCGACGAGAACCGCGGCCCCCCGGACGCCCCGTTCTTCTTGATGAACAACTGGGTCGACACCTCGCCGGCCCCGCGGCCGACCAACGCGAAGCTGGTCAACAGGAAGAGGTTCCTGCTCGACCGGGCCGCGATGTGCACGCGCCGCCGCGGCGTCGAGCCGAACATCATCGCCGTCGACTTCTACAAGCAGGGTGACGTGGTCGGCGCCGTCGAGGAGCTGAACGGCGTCGGCGAGTGAGCCGTCGCGCAGCGGGAAGCTGCCAACGCGATGTTTGATCGCTCGTTCGCCCTCCCCCGAGCCGCTCGGTTCCTGGCGGGGCTGGCGATCGGCCTTGCGTTGTTGGCGCTCGGCCTCGTCGTAGCTAGCCGTGCCCTGCTGGCTGGTAGCGGCTGATCTCGCCGGCGCGGTAGGTTGAGCTCGATATCGGACGCGACCACGAAGACCCCATCGACCAGCCCAAAGACGATCTCGGGCGGCAGCGGCGTCACCAGACGGCCTCCAAAGGCAAAGCCGCCAGACAGATGGCGCTGCCGCCCGTGAAGCGGACGTCTCCGGCGCGCCAGGGATGGGCCGAGGTTGAGATCGACACCGATATCCGGGGTCAAGTTCAACCTCGATTGCCAGGCGGGTTCAGTGTGTCATTCGCCCAATAGCCGCACCGAAGGGTGAGCGTCGACCGGTCGCCGGCCGAACGCTCGCAGGTCGCCGGTCTACTGATCGAGCTGGTCGATGGTGCAGGACTTGGGGTCGCGGTCGTCGCGCCAGCGGAGGATCTTCGAGCCGTGGCGGATGCGGCCGGCGGAGACGTGGTCGAAGCTGACCTCGATCACCAGCTCCGGTCGCAGTGAGATCCACTCGAGCTCGCGGTCCGCGGCCCAGCGGCTCGGGTCGGCGGAGCCGCGCTCGCCGGTCTCGTAGGGGGCGAGCTTGGCGACCAGGTCGCGCTTCTCGGCCGCCTTGAGGCCGGAGCTGTGGCCGACGACGCGGAGCTCGTCGCCGTCGTAGAGGCCGAGGATCAGCGAGCCGACCGTGCCCTCCTCCTTGCCCGGCCGCCAGCCGACGAGCACCGCGTCGATCGTCCGCAGGCGCTTGATCTTCGACATGCCCTTGCGCTCGCCGGGGAGGTAGGGGGCATCGAGCTGCTTCGCGATCACGCCCTCGCCGCCGGAGAGCCAGGGCTCCGCCGCGGCCGGCTCCAGGGTCAACGGGGTGAGCTCGATCGAGCCGGCGCTCCAGCCGCCGGGACCCTCCTCGCGGGCCGACTCGAGGCCCGTGATCAGCTCGACCAGGGCGGCCCGGCGCTCGCTGAACGGGCGCGCCAGCAGCTCCTCGTCGTCGAGCGCCAGCAGGTCGAAGGCCCGAAACCGCGCCGGCGTCCGCTCGGAGAGCAGCTTGATCCTCACCTCGGCCGGGTGGATCCTGCTCTGCAGGGCGTCGAAGACCTCGCGGCCCGCGTCGTCGAGGATCACCAGCTCGCCGTCGACGACGTAGCGGCCGGGCGGGAAGACGAGCTCCGGGAAGTAGCGGCTGAGCGGCTTGCCGCCGCGCGACTGCACGTAGCTCTTGGGCCCGTCGACGAAGACGATCGCGCGGAAGCCGTCGTACTTCGGCTCGTAGGCGACGTCGTCGCCCTCGGGGAGCGTCTTGCGTGAGCGCGCGAGCTGCGGCTTGACTGGGGGCTTGAGCGGCAGCGAGACGGGCATCGCCGTGCCATTCAAGCAGCGACGCCTCGGCGGTTGAACTAGCGTCAGGCGCGATGGCCGGCTCGCGACCACCGCTCAGCTGCGACATCTGCGTGGTCGGAGCCGGGATCGTCGGCCTGGCGGCGGCCAGGGCCCTGCAGCGGCGGCACCCGGGCGCCGAGATCGCGGTGATCGAGCGCGAGGATCGCCCCGCCCTGCACCAGAGCGGTCACTCGAGCGGCGTGATCCACGCCGGCATCTACTACCGGCCCGGCTCGCTGAAGGCGAGGCTCTGCGTCGACGGCGCGAGGGCGCTCTACGACTACTGCGCCGAGCGCGGGATCGCGGTCCGTAGAGACGGCAAGGTGATCGTCGCCACCGCCGAGGCCGAGCTTCCCCGGCTCGACGAGCTCGAGCGGCGCGGGGTGGCGAACGGGGTGCCGGGGCTCGAGCGAATCGGCCCCGAGCGTCTGCGCGAGCTCGAGCCGCACGCGGCGGGGATCGCGGCGCTGCACTCGCCGAGCACCGGGGTGGTCGATTACTCGGTCGTGGCCGGCGCCTACGCCGAGGATCTCCGCGACGCCGGCGCCGAGCTGACCTACGACTGCGAGGTCCGCGGCCTGAGCGAGGGCGGCGGAGGCGCGGTGATCTCGCACAGCAAGGGCACGACCGCTGCCCGGCGGGCCGTCGTCTGCGCGGGACCGTGGGCGGATCGGATCGCGGTCGCGGCCGGGGCCGATCCCGATCCCCGAATCGTCCCCTTCCGCGGCGCCTACCTGCGGCTGCGGGACGGCCGGGCCGACCTCGTCAGGGCCAGCATCTACCCGGTCCCCGACCCGGACCTGCCGTTCCTGGGGATGCACCTGACCCGCAGCCCGGCCGGGGAGGTGCTGCTCGGTCCGACGGCGCTGTTCGCCGGCGCGCGGGACGCCTACAGCCTCGGAAGGGTGCGGCCCCTGGACCTCCGCGAGAGCCTCGCCTGGCCCGGCACCTGGCGCCTGTTCCGCAACCACTGGCGGACCGGCATGGCGGAGATCGCCCACGCGGCGAGCATCCGCTCGTTCGTCGCTCAGTGTCGGCGCTACGTGCCGGAGCTCAGGGTCGCCGACGTCGAGCGCAGCGCGCACAGCGGCGTCCGCGCCCAGGCGGTCGGGCGCGACGGGACGCTGGTCGACGACTTCGTGGTCAGCGAGACTGAGGCGACCGTCCATGTCCGCAACGCCCCCTCCCCCGCCGCGACAGCCTCCCTCGCCCTTGCCGAGGAGATCTGCGACCGCCTCGATCGGCTCGGATGAGCGCTGATGCGCCTGCCCCGAGAACAGCTGCTGCAGTTCCTCTCTCCGGCGAGCGCCGACGCGGTGCTCGCCAGCCCCGAGGACCTGCTGCGGGGCCGCACGCTCGAGGTCAGCGTGCTCTGCTGCGACGTCGCCGACTTCCGGCCGCTGGCAGAGGCCGATCCGACGGCCGCCCTCGACGTCCTCAATCTGCTGCTCTCCGCGATCTCGCACGCGATCCTCGCCCGCGACGGCACGCTGATGTCGTTCCCCGGGGACGGGGCGCTCGCCGTCTTCGGCGCGCCGATCGCGACCGACGACCATCGCGAGCGGGCGACCGAGGCCGAGGCCGAGATCGCCGGGCTGACGCTCGCGACCGTCAACCTCGAGCTCCGAGAGCGCGGCCAGGGCCCGCTCGAGATTCGGACCGCGGTGCGCTCCGGCCCGGTCGTCGCCGGCGCGATCGGCGCCTCACCCCGCTGGGAGTACGCGGCGATCGGCGCGCCGACCAGCCAGGCCGTCGCCGAGGTCTAGCTGCCGCGATCAACCAGCCGCGCGAAGGCCGCGAACAGGGTCTCGGCCAGCTGCCGTTGCCCCGGCATCCGCCGCGCGTCGGCGGCCCTGCCCTGCCGCTCGGTGATCGCGGCCTGCTCCAGCACCTCCGGGCGCGCGTACCAGCCGTCGAGAATCGACTCCTCGGCCTCGGGGTGGAACTGCAGACCCCAGGCCCGGTCGCCGAGCCGGAACGCCTCGCCACCGAGATCCGAGCGCGAGAGCAGCTCGACGGCGCCGTCGGGGACCGTGAAGCAGTCCTCGTTCCAGTGCAGGGCGGCGACCACGCCCGGCAGGCCCGCGAGCAGCGGATCCTCCGCGCCGGCAGCGGTGCGCTCGACCTCGGGCCAGCCGATCCTGCGCCTCGGCAGCCGCTCGATCGCAGCGCCGTGGGCGCGCGCCAGCAGCTGCCCGCCGAGGCAGATGCCGAGCGTCGGCACCTCGGCCGCGACCGTCTCGCGGAGCAGATCGAGCTCCTCGCCCAGATAGGGATAGCGGTCGATCTCGCGCAGCGATTGCTCGCCGCCGAGCGTCAGCAGGCCGTCGAAGGCCCCCGGCTCGGGCAGCGGATCGCCGGCCCGCAGGTCGCGCTCGTCGAGCTCGAGGCCGGCCCGGCGCAGCGGGCCCTCGGCGAGACCGAGCGACGGCCGCTCGAGATGGTGGATGCAGGCGAGTACCGCGATCCCCACAGTCAACCACCCGGTGGAACGAGCGAGGGGCTCCCGCGGGAGCCCCTCAGCGATCGAGGCGACCCCTCCGGGTCGCTGCGGTCGCTCCTAGACCCGCTCGACGATCATCGCCTCGCCCTGGCCGCCGGCGACGCACATCGTCTCCAGCCCGACCTGGTGGTCGTCGGTCTCCATCACGTTCAGCAGCGTCCCCATGATCCGGGCGCCGGTCATCCCGAACGGGTGGCCGAGGGCGATCGCGCCGCCGTGCGTGTTGAGCTTCTCGAGCGCGATCCCGCACTCATCCATGATCGGGATCACCTGGGCGGCGAACGCCTCGTTGAGCTCGACCGCGTCGATGTCGGAGATCGTCATTCCGGCCCGGTCGAGGACCTTCTTGATCGCGCCGATCGGGGCGACGCCCATGAACTCGGGGTTGTTGCCCTCGGTGGCGGCGGTGATGATCCGTGCCCGCGGCTTCAACCCGAGCTCCTTGGCCTTGGTGTCGCTCATCACGAGCACCGCCGCGGCGCCGTCGTTGAGCGGGCACGAGTTGCCGGCGGTGACGCCGCCGCCGCCCTCGAAGGCCTCGCCGAGCCCGGCGAGCTTCTCGCGCATATCGCCCTCGTCGCGCCGCGGCCCGTCGTCCTTGCTGATCTCGTTGCCGTCGGGACCCGGGACCGGCACGATCTCGCGCTCGAAGAAGCCCGAGTCCTGGGACCCGACCGCGAGGTGCTGCGAGCGGAGCGCGTAGTCGTCCATGTCCTCGCGCTTGACGCCGTACTGCTTGGCGACGTTGACCGCGGTATCGCCCATGTCGATGTAGACGTTCGGGTAGCCCTCGTGCTCACCGGTGAGCTTCTCGTTGCGGTCGGCCGCTCCGGCCGGCTTCGGTTCGCTCGTTGAACTTGCTGACGAACTCGACGCCGGCGGCGATGTAGGCGTCCCCCTCGCCGTTCTTGATCGCGTTCGACGCGTGCCGGATCGCATCGAGCGAGGAGGCGCAGTAGCGGCTGACCGTCACCCCGGTCGTGGTCTCCGGCAGGTTCTCGCTGAGCAGGACCATGATCCGCGCGATGTTGAACGCCTGCAGGCCCTGCGGCATGCCGGCGCCGCAGATCACGTCCTGGACGAGGTTGGGGTCGAGATCGGGGTTGCGCTCGAGGAGCTTGTCGATCACGAACGCACCGGTCTCCTCCGGGCGGAGCTGGGCCAGCGAGCCCTTGAAGGCGCGACCGATGGGGGACCGGAGGGTGTCGACGATTACTGCTTCAGGCATGTTTCTCCTTTGGTGTCTCGAAGGCGATGGTGGATGCACCGCCAATGCTATGGGGGCCGCCGCCTCAACTGCGGGCCGGCGGGGGGCAGCCCCGGTCCGCCGAGGCCCTATCCTGCCAGCATGGGCGACGAGGTACTGAGCGAGCGGGAGGTGAGCGCCACCCGAGCCGCCGCGATGCTCGAGTCCGGAGGCGTGCAGATCGTCGACGTCCGCCAGGACCACGAGTGGCAGAGCGGCCGGATCACCGGCGCCACCCACATCCCGCTCGAGGCGCTGCCCGAGCGAAACGGCGAGATCGCGCGCGACAGACCGGTGATCTTTCAGTGCAGGACCGGCGTGCGCTCGGCGATGGCGGCCGAGGTGATGCGGGCCTCCGGCGTCGAGGCGCTGAACCTCGAGGGCGGGCTCGAGGCGTGGGTGCAACAGGGTCTCCCGCTCGAGCCCGGCGACGGCGCCGTCGCCAAGCCACAACCGGGCAACGGCTAGCGCGATGGAAGCCGCGAACGAGCCGCCCGAGCCGGGGCCGGAGC
Organism: uncultured Solirubrobacterales bacterium; assembly: GCA_963700785.1. GTDB lineage: Bacteria > Actinomycetota > Thermoleophilia > Solirubrobacterales > 70-9 > CAXMST01. The sequence continues at coordinate 149,807 of CAVOYZ010000010.1, read as the reverse complement.
CAACCGAGCCGCGAGACCCGCAGACCCGGCTCGCGCAGCTCGACCGCAAGCTGAGCACGCGGACCTACATCGGCGCCGCGGCGGTGGTGATGGCGCTCGCCGCCGCAATCGTGGCGCTGGTGCTGGCGATCGATGCCAGCGACAACTCGGCGACCAAGGGCGACGTCAAGCGGCTCGAGCAGGAGCTCGGAGTCGTCGCCGAGGACGCCGGCAGCGCCGCGGACGTCCAGGACAGCATCGATTCGCTGAGCGGGCGGATCGATGCGCTGCAGGACTCCGTCGACAGCGCCGTCGGCAGCAACGATCAGCTGCAGAAGCGGCTCGAGGTCGTCGAGGACGACATCGAGGACCTGCGCCGGCAGCTCTCCGACCTCGAATCCCAGGCCACCAGCGGCGGAACCGGAAGTGGCGGTGGAGGCGGGAGCGGCGGCTCAACACCCTAGCGGCAGGCGTGCCGTCCGCCATCCCGTCTACATTCGGCTCGATGGTGGTTGGGCGTTGCAGCACGACTACCGGGTCAAACGGGGTGCTATGCGCCCGGAAGGAGAGGTCTCAATGGCCGAGGGATACTGCGTCAAGGAGCGCAAGAAGGTCGAGATCAAGGACCCCCAGCAGATCACGATGAAGAACGGTAGGCCGGCGATTCAGGGCACCTGCCCCGACTGCGGCACGAAGATCTTCAGGATCGGGAAGCTCAACGGCTGACCGCCGGCGGGCCGCTTGACGGCCCGCGCCCCGCTGGATGCTGCCCGCCCGTGCGGACGGGAAGTTGACGCCTGGCGACGCGTTCTTAGATCGCTCTGAGCACCCGCGCCCTGAGGCGCACCAAGCCCCCCAAGCGGGAGCCTCTCGGGTGACCGGAGGGGCGCGTGATGGAACAATGGGCCGTCTCGCATGTCGGGGCAGCAAAAACCGCTCGAACTGATCCTCGCCAGGAACCTCCTGACCAGTATCGCCACGCCCGCATTTCTGGTCGCCAAGGACGGCTCGCTGCTGTTCTACAACGAGGGGGCAGGAGCACTGCTCGGCGTGCCCTTCGAGGAGATCGGCCGGATGAGCCCGGCCGACTGGATCGAGACCTTCGGCCCGTTCGATACCGATGGGGACCCGATCGAGGTCGAGAGGCTGCCGCTGACGGTCGCGCTGCGAGACGGCCGCCCGGCGCATGCCAACTTCACGATTCGCTCGACCAAGGGCCATCGCTATGAGATCGCCGCGAGCGGAATGCCGATCATCAGCAACGTGCACGGGGCCTCCGGGGCGATCGTCTTCTTCTGGCCCCTGGACGAGGAGCAGGCGCGCAAGCTGGTGACCGGCCAGCACGAGGCGGTGTGATCGGGGTGACGCGATGAGGGTCAGGGTTTGGGGGGCGCGCGGGTCGGTTCCCGCTCCCGGTCCGGAGATGAACCGCTACGGCGGCAACACCTCCTGCGTCGAGGTGACGCTCTCGACGGGCGAGACGCTGATCATCGACGCCGGCACCGGAATCCGCACGCTCGGCTTCGCGCTGCCGCCGGACCTGCCCCGGATCAACATCCTGCTCACCCATCTGCACCTCGACCACATCCAGGGGCTGATGTTCTTCCCGCCCTGCTTCCGGGCCGAGTCGACGATCCGGATCTGGGGCCCGAGCTCGCCGGAGGCGTCGCTCGAGGCACGGATCGCCCGCTACATCTCGGCGCCCCTTTCCCCGGTCGAGGTCAGAGAGCTCCCCTGCGACGTCTCCTTCCTCGACGCGCCCGCGAGCGAGTGGGAGATCGGGGGGGCGAAGATCCGCGCCGAGGCGGTCACCCATCGCGGGCCGACGCTCGGCTTCCGGATCACCGACGGGGACACCACGCTCTGCTACATCTCCGATCACGAGCCGGCGCTGGGCGCGCGCCTGGACGAGCTCGACGCGGAGTGGATCTCCGGCTACAACCTCGCTCGCGACGCCGATCTGCTGATCCACGATTGCCAGTACACCGATGACGAGTACCCCGGTCACGAGGGCTGGGGCCACTCGCGGATCACCGACACGCTGACCTTCGCCAAGCGGGTCCGCGCGAAGCGAACGCTGCTCTTCCACCACGACCCGCTCCACACCGACGGCTTCCTCGACGACCTTCACGGCGCGGCTCGCGAGAAGTGGGCCGAGCTGGGCGGAGACCCGGCGATGATCGAGATGGCACGCGAGCGTGGCGAGCTGATCGTCGGCGATGAGCCTGGACCGGTGGCCGTCCCGGCGCCCGGCACGCCGGCGGCGGCTCCAGCCCGAACCCTGCGCTGAGAGCCGCGCTCGCGGCTCCGCCGCTGCGTACAAAGCGCCGAGCCGAATTTTCGACTCCGGTCCAAACATGGGGGGCGGGGGGCACCGCAGACTGGACGTGTCCGAAAACGCGACCGCCGCGCACCCGTGCGGCGATGGAAGGGAACAGCACAATGACCAAGAGGCTCAGCCTCGCGGCCCTGATGGCAATGGTGATCTCGCTGGCACTGCCCGCGATCGCCTCCGCCCAGGACGTCGCAAACCTGGTCGAAGCGAAGGCCCTCGAACTGGATATGGTCTGGGTGGCGGTGGCGACAGCCCTCGTCTTCCTGATGCAGGCCGGGTTCCTGTTCTTGGAGATCGGCTTCTCCAGGCAGAAGAACGCAGGGGCCGGAGTGGCCAAGATCCTCGTCAACCTCGGCATCGTCACGCTTGTCTGGTGGGCGGTCGGCTACGGGATCAACGGGCCCGGCAACGACCTGTTCGGCACCAGCGGGTTCTTCTTCCACTTCGATCAGGTGATCGGAAGCGGAGAGGACGCGTTCGCGGTCGCAGGACCGGACGCGATGCTGATGCTGTTCGGGCTGGCGTTCTGTGCCGTCTCTCTGGCGATCGTCTGGGGAACCACGCTCGAGCGGATCAAGTTCGCCTCCTACGTGATCTACGCGGTCGTCTTCGGCGCGATCATCTACCCGCTGATCGCTCACGCGGTCTGGGGCGGCGGCCTGCTCTCGATCGATGGGCCACTGGGCAAGCCGGTGATGGACTTCGCCGGATCCTCGGTCGTGCACCTAACCGGTGCCGTCGGCGGCCTCGCGGCGCTGCTGCTGCTCGGCCCGAGAATCGGAAAGTACGGCAGCGACGGCAAGCCACGGGCGATCCCGGGCCACTCGATGCCGATCGTCGGCCTCGGGGTGATGATCCTCTGGATCGGCTGGTTCGGGTTCAACGGTGGCTCGACCTTCGAGACCAGCGGCGCGTTCTTCGGCGAGGTCATGCTGAACACGCAGCTGGCCGCGGCCGCAGGCGTGATCGGTGCGCTCGGCGTCGTCTACATGAAGACGAAGACGCTCGATGTCGGCATGGCCGGCAACGGGGCGATCGCCGGCCTGGTCGGGGTCACCGCCCCGTCCGGGTTCGTCGAGTTCTGGGCGGCGCCGATCATCGGCCTGATCGCCGGTGTGGTGGTCGTCTACGGCGTACTGACGATCGAGAAGTACCTGGACGATCCGGTCGGCGCGCTGTCTGCGCACGGCCTGGCAGGCATCTGGGGAACGCTCGCGGTCGGCCTGTTCGCCTCACCGCGACTGATCGTCGATGGCGCCAGCCCAGGGATCTGGTACGGGATCACGGACGGCAACGTCGAGTTCGCCGGCGCGCTCGGCCAGCTCGGAGTCCAGGCCGTGGCGGTCGTCGCGACGTTCGCCGTGGTGCTTGCGATCTCCTACGCGACGTTCGCAGCGATCAAGGCTACGATCGGTCTCCGGGTCTCCGAGGAGGAAGAGCTCTCCGGTCTCGACATCTCGACCCACGGGATGTACGGGTACCCGGAGGCGTTCATCCCGCAGGAGGAGTACCCGGTCGGTGCTTTCGAGCCACATGTGGCCGGAACTCCGGTAGCCAGCTCCGTAACCACAGCGACAGCGCGTCCGACCGCGTCATAGGAAGGAGGTACGCAAGATGAAGAAGGTAGAGGCGTTCATCCGCCATGAGGCGTTCGAGCCGATCCGTCAGGAGTTGCTCGAACAGGGCATCCCGTCCCTCTCGATCTCCGAGGTCAAGGGCTCGGGGCGTCAGAAGGGCGTCGTCGAGCACTACCGAGGCGCGAGCCTGACCGTCAACGTGCGGCCGAAGCTCAAGATCGAGTGCGTGATCGATGACTCCGAGAAGGAGATCGTCGTCGAGACGATCCTCAAGCACGCCCGGACGGGATCTGTCGGTGACGGCAAGATCTTCGTCGTCCCCGTCGAGGAAGCGATTCGCATCCGGACGGGAGAGGAGGGCGAGGACGTGCTGCAGGCGCACGAGGGACCTGAGGTCCCGGCGGCCTGACCCGAACCAAGACCGCCCACGAAGCGCGAGCCGGCCCCCACCACCGTTCCTTGGTGGGCCGGCTCGCGGGGCGGCCCGGGCTACTCGCCTTTGAGGACGGCCAGGCGGGCACGATCCGCGGCCTCCCGGGCCTCGAGGTCGGCGCGCTCGCGCACCTCGGCCTCGATCTGCGCACGCCGTCGCCGCGCCTGCTCCTCGAGGCGCCGGGCTGCCTCGGTCGCCTCGCGCTTGGTCTGAGCCCGAAGCCGGCGCTCGAGATCGGCGGCGCGGCGCTCGGCCTCCTCGCGCGCCCGCTGCTCGGCCTCCTCGCGGACGCGCCGTTGCTCCGCGACCAGCCTGCGCTTGGTGTCCTGCTCCGCCTCCCGGGTCGCTCGCTCGAGCTGGTGCTCAGCCGCCGCCTGCTCACGGCGGCGGACCCGCTCTGCCTCCGCGGCGAGCCGCTTCTCAGCCTCGCGGCGAGCCTCGCCCCCGGCCTCGACCGCAAACTTCTCGGCGATCCGCTCGAGCCTGCCCTCGGCGGCGCTGAGACGGCGCTGGAGCTCGTCACGGTCGCGCTCGGCGGCCTCCGCACGCTGCTCGGCGGCCCGCGTCCGTTCTGCGATCTGGTTCTCGACCGCGGCGCGGAGCCCGTCCGCCTCGGCGTCGAGCTGCTCCTGGCGGCGGCGCAGCTGCAGCTCGATCTGCTCACGCCGCTCCGCAACCGAGACCTCGACCTGCTCGCGGACCTTGGCGGCAGCGTCCCGCTGGAGCTTCAGGCCCGCCGCCCGCAGCTTCTGCTCGGCCTGCCGGCGGAGCTTCTGGCGACTCTCGGTCAGCCGCTCCTCGTATCGCTGTGCGGCACCGTCGGCGGCCACGAGCGCCGACCGCTCCGCCTCCTCGGCGGCCTCTCGCGCCCGCTCCGCTCGTTGCTCCGCCTCCCCCTTCTGGTCGAGGGCCTCACCCGCCCTGGCCTCGGCGCCGGCAGCGCGAATCCCAGCCTCGCGGGCCTCCTCGGTGATCCTGCGCAGGTCTTCGGCGAGGACCTCGACGCCGCTGCGGCGCGCCTCGGCGACCGCGGTGCCGAGCCCGTCGATCGCCTCGCGGGCGACGGCAGCCTCCGCCCCTGCGGGCCGGCCCGATCGGCCGGGTTGACTCCGGGTGCCTTCGTGGTCAGCCATCAAGGCCCCAATACAACCGGAATCGGCAACGCTTTGGAGCGGCGGCGGGCCGTTGGGCGAATCCTGGGGCGTCGGCCGGCATCAGGGCAGCGGTGTCCCGGTGTCGCCCTGGAAGGTGCGCGCCGCGAGCAGGGTCAGCAGCGTCGTCAGGAACACGAGCAGAATCGAGAATGCGACCAGTCGCGGCATCTTCGCTGCGTGAGCGTATACGCCCAGCAACAGACCCGCCCCCATCAGGACGCCGTAGTAGGTCGAGGAGTCCGGCAGCAGGTCGGCGAGGGTCAGCAACATACCCGCATTATCATCAGGCTTTCGATGGCCGACGCACCAGACACCGTCGCGGGCGAGCCCGATTCCGTCGACGGCACCCGCCGGGCGCTCGAGGAGGTCGGCTACCTGGCCGACGAATCGGCGGCCCTGGTCTCGCATCTGGCGCAGCGCCTCGGCAAGCCGATCCTGGTCGAGGGACCCGCCGGGGTCGGCAAGACGGAGCTGGCCAAGGCGCTGGCCCGGGCCAGCGGCAGGGAGCTGATCCGTCTCCAGTGCTACGAGGGGCTCGACGAATCGAAGGCGCTGTACGAGTGGAACTACCGCAAGCAGCTGCTGCGGATTCAGGCTGAGGCGGCGACCGCGCCGGCGGACGGCGACGACGAGCCCGCCGTGGGAACGACCTCCTTCGACGAGATCTTCACCGACGAGTTCCTGCTGACCCGCCCGCTGCTGACGGCGATCGCCTCCGAGCGGCCGGTCGTGCTGCTGATCGATGAGATCGACAAGACCGATCAGGAGTTCGAGGCGATGCTGCTCGAGGTCCTCTCCGACTTCCAGATCTCGATCCCCGAGCTCGGCGTGGTCGAGGCGACCACCCACCCGATCGTCGTCCTCACCTCGAACAACTCGCGGGAGCTGACCGAGGCGCTGAAGCGGCGCTGCCTGTATCTCTGGCTCGACTACCCCGAGGCCGAGCGCGAGATGGCGATCGTCCGCCTGCACGCGCCGGAGCTCGACGAGGCGCTCGCCCGCCGACTGGTCGAGGTGGTCGGCATGGTCCGGGAGCTGGATCTGAAGAAGCCGCCGTCGATCGCCGAGTCGATCGACTGGGCCCGGGCGCTGCTGCTACTCGGCGCCGACGACATCGACGAGCAGCTGTTCGAGCAGACGATGAGCATCATCGTCAAGCACCGCACCGACATCGACCTGGTCGCCGAGCGGGTCGGCATGCGGCTGACCAAGACCCTGCCACAGCAGGTCGCGGGCGGCAACTGAGGATCGATGGCCGAGCCGCCGCCGCTCCCGGCTGGGCTGGCTCCGAAGCTCGTCGCCTTCTGCGACGAGCTGCGCCGGCAGGGCGTCGCGGTCGGAACCTCGGAGATCCTCGACGGCTTCGCCGCGGTCTCCGCGATTCCCTGGGAGCAGCGCGAGGACTTCCGCGAGGCGCTCGCGGCGACGCTGGCCAAGTCCCAGGAGGACCGGCGGGTGTTCGAGCTGATCTTCGATCGCTTCTTCTTCCGCGCCACCGAGCGCGAGGCTCTCGAGCAGGGGATCAGCGAGGGGGAGCAGCGGTTCGAGGGCGGCGAGCGGCTCGACCTCGACCAGCTCCAGGAGCTGGTCCGGCGGGCGATCGCGGAGGGCAGCGAGGGCGAGATGCGAGATCTGGCTCGGCTGGCGGTGGCCGCCTTCGGTCGCCAGGGCCAGGGATCCGGGGTCGTCGGAGTCGACGTGCAGCGGATTCGCCGGACGCTCGGCCTGCAACCCGGGCAGACAGCGCCCAGCGACGAGCTCGACTCCGATCAGGTCCCGACGCTGGATCGCGAGAGCATGCGCCAGTTCGAGGGTCACCTTCGCGAGGAGCTCGAGCGGGCGCTGATCGAACGCAGCGAGACGCTCCCCCCGGCCCGTCCGCTCGCCGAGCTGGACCGGGCGCTCCCGACCAGCCCGACCCAGGATCTCGCCGCCGTGCACCGCGCCGTCGCCCAGCTCAAGCGCCGCCTGGCGACGCTCGGCCACGAGCAGCGCGGACGCCGGCGCGGGCAGGTGGTCGACATCCGGCGGACGATGCGCAGCTCGCTCGAGACCGGCGGCGTGCCGATGCGCCTGCGCTACCGGCCGAAGCGACCGCGGCGCCCGGAGATCTACGTGCTCTGCGACGTCTCCACCTCGGTCACCTCGGCCAGCGTCTTCTTCCTCAGCGTTCTGCACGCCCTGCACGACTCGTTTCGCAAGCTCCGCAGCTTCGTCTTCATCGAGCGGATCAGCGAGGTGACCGAGACCTTCGAGAAGGAGCGCGACTTCCGCAAGATCAGCGAGGCGATCAGCCGCGACGGGGGCGTGGCCGATGTCTCCGGCTACACCGACTACGGGCGGGTCTGGAACGAGTTCATGGCCGAGATCTCCGGTGACCTCGATCCCCGCTCGACCGTGATCATCCTCGGTGACGCACGGACCAACGGCCGCGACCCACACCCCGAGGTCTTCGCCCGGATCACCGAGCGGTCGGGCCGCAGCTTCTGGCTCAACCCCGAGCCCCGCCTCTACTGGAACTACGGGGACTCGGTGATGGCCGCATACGAGCCGTTCGTGACCCGCGCCTTCGAGTGCTGGACGACGAAGCATCTCGAGGACTTCGTCAACGTCATCGCCGGTGGAATCGAGGCGGCCGAGTAGGAAAACCTGCACTAGACTGGACCCAGGAGATCAGGGGTGCTCGCGGGCAAGCGGGCTGAGATAGCGTCCCCCGGCCCGGCCGTCCCGGCGCTGACCCTTCGAACCTGTGCGGTAATGCGCGCGGAGGGAGAATGCGACAGACGGTGGCCGGTCCGGCCCAAGCACCCAGACCCACGGAGACCGCCTCGCCGGAGGTCGAGCTCGAGCTTGCGGGCGTGCGGCACGGATTCGGCGACGTCGAGGTGATCGCGGGCCTCGATCTGCGGGTGCGGCGCGGCGAGACGGTGGCGGTCGTCGGGCCCTCGGGTTGCGGCAAGTCGACGCTGTTGGAGCTGGCCGCCGGGCTCGCTGAGCCACGCGCGGGACGACTCGCCGTCGAGGGCCTGGACTCCGCAGCCGAACGGCTCCGCCGCTGCGCCTACATGCCCCAGCGCGACATGCTCCTGCCCTGGCTGCGGGCGATCGACAACGCGGCGCTGGCGCCGCGGCTGCGCGGCCTCTCCCGCGAGCGGGCGCGCCGCGAGGCAGCGCCGCTGTTCGAGCGGCTCGGCCTCGACGGCTTCCAGGGTGCGAGGCCACCGGAGCTCTCGGGCGGGATGCGACAGCGGGTCGCGTTCGCCCGCACGCTGCTGACCGGCAAGCCGCTACTGCTGCTCGACGAGCCGTTCGCCGCCCTCGACGCGATTACCCGAGCGGACCTTCAGGTCTGGCTGATCGAGGCCCTGCGGTCCGAGCCCCGGACCGTCCTGCTGGTCACCCACGACGTCGAGGAGGCGCTCTACCTCGCCGACCGGGTTCTCGTCCTCTCGAAGCGCCCGGCGCGGACCGTGCTCGCCGAGCCGAGCCCGGCCGATCGCGCCGTGCCCCGGGCGGAGGTGGTCACGGACCCGGCCTTCGTCGCGGCGCGTGAGCGGGCGCTGCTGGCGCTCGCGGGCGGTGGGTCGGGGCGATGAGGCGGACCGGGAACTACCTGGCGCCGGTGCTGCTGCTGCTCCTGCTGGTGGCCGGCTGGGAGCTGGCGGCCCGCTGGGAGCTGCTCGCGGACCTGCTGAAGATCGAGCCGTTTCTGATACCCGCACCGAGCGAGATCGCCGCGTCGCTGTGGGAGGACCGTGCGCTGCTCGCCGAGAATGCCTGGGTGACGCTGCGGGAGGTCGTCGGAGGCTTCCTCGTCGCCCTGATCGTCGGGACCGCATTCGCCTCGATCCTGCATCTGTCGCCGACCCTGCGGCGCGCCTTCTACCCGCTGGTGGTCGCCTCGCAGACGATCCCGATCATCGTCGTCGCCCCGATCTTCGTGATCTGGTTCGGCTTCGGGATCGGCCCGATCCTCGCGGTGATCGCCCTGATCTGCTTCTTCCCGATCGCGGTGAACACGCTCGACGGCCTCGGCACGGTCGACCCCGAGCAGCGCAAGCTGATGCGGACGCTCGGTGCCGGGCGCGGGCAGACGTTCGTCCGGCTCGAGGCCCCGACCGCACTCCCCTACCTCCTGAGCGGCGCGAAGATCGCCGTCGCCGTCGCCGTGATCGGCGCGGTCTTCGGGGAATGGAGCGGCTCGGCCTCCGGCCTCGGCCACCTGATGTTGATAGATAATGCGCAGCTCGAGGTCCCACGGCTGTTTGCCGCGATGACGGTGCTGTCGGTGATGGCGGTCGCCCTGTTCGGGCTGATCGCCCTGATCGAGCGCCGCTTCGCCTGGTGGGGCGAGCCGCGCTCACGTCCCTTGACTTGACCAACCACAGACCGGAGAGCATCTGACCATGAGAAGACGTCTCAGCCGACTGATCGTCGTCGCGCTGCTCGCGGGCGCCGTCGCGGCGACCGGGACCGGCTGCGGCGAGAAGGCGGAGGATGCCACTGGGGGCAGGACCGAGCAGTTCGACCTGGCGCTCGACTTCTTCGTCAACGCCGATCATGCCGGGATCTACACGGCGCTCGAGCGTGGATACTTCGCCGACGCCGGTCTCGATGTCCGGCCGCGGGTCCCCGCTGACCCGTCCGCCCCGATCAAGCAGGTGGCCGCCGGCCAGGTCGATCTCGCGATCTCCTACGAGCCTGAGGTGATGCTGGCGCGCGATGCCGGCCTCGACGTGGTCTCGGTCGCGGCCCTGGTGCAGGAGCCGCTCACCTCGCTGATCTCACTGCCGGCGGCGAGGATCGCCGAGCCGGCCGACCTCGCCGGCAAGACCGTCGTCACCGCCGGAATCCCGTATCAGACAGCCTTCCTCGAGACGATCCTCCGTAACAACGGGGTCGACCCCGGCGACGTCGAGCAGGTCGACGTCGGCCTGAACCTGCTGCAGCCGGTGCTCAGCGGCCGGGCCGACGCGATGTTCGGGGGCTTTCGCAACGTCGAGGGGGTGCAGCTCGAGCGTGCCGGCAAGAACCCCTCGGTCGTACCGGTCGACCGGCTCGGGATCCCGACCTACGATGAGCTGGTCCTCGTCGCGCGCGACAGCCGGGTACTCGACGACCCGGAGCCGATCCGCCTGTTCATCGCCGCCCTCGAGCGCGGCGCGATCGACGCCCGCAGGAATCCTCCGTTCGCAGCCGATGCCCTGATCGCCGCCTCGCCGGAGCTGGAGCCGAAGCTGACGCTGGCCGAGGTCCGCAGGACGCTGCCGCTGTTCTTCCCGCAGAAAGGCAGGCCGTTCGGCTACATGGACCCGGGCGAGTGGGATGGGTTCGCCGGCTTCATGGCCGACCAGGGACAGATCGAGCAGCGGCTCCCGTCCGCTGAGCTGCTGACCAACGAGCTGCTGCCCGGCAGGATCCCGGAGTAGCGCCCGGCTCAGGCCGCCTCGAGCTCGGGGCGCGGCGGGTGGTAGCGCAGTGGCTTCGCTCCCTCGCCCCCACCCCGGCCGGCAGCCAACGTGAACAGCCCGGCCCAACCCCTGAACGGCGCGTAGGGCGCGTAGAACTCCTCGACCTCGGCGACCGTCGCCCGCCGATCCATGCCGACCAGCCGGGGCACCAGCTTCAGGTAGGCGAGGTCCCCGGCCGGCAGGGAATCCGGATCCCCCCGGCCCTTCTGCCCGAGCACCTGAACGGTCCACGGCCCGATCTCGCTGATCGCCAGCAGCCGGCGGTCGTGCTCGCAGCGATCGAGGTCCGCGCGACCCGATGCGACCTCGCGGGCGACCTTGATCAGTGCCGTTGCCCGCTTCGGCGCCAGATCCAGGGCCGCCAGCTCAGCCGGGGCACGGGCCGCAACGAGCTCCGGACCAGGCACGTCGCGGAGCGGGCGAGAGCGGTCGGGGGGCAACGCGGCGGGCGCCCAGCGGCTGATCATGCGGCGCTGGATCTGATGCGCCCGCTCGACCTCGATCAGTTGCTCGGTCACCGCCCAGGCAAGCGCCTCCCACGGCCACAGGCAACGGCGCACGCGCAGCCATGGGCGCCGCCGAATCGCCGGCCCCAGCAGCGGATCGCGCTTGAAGCGGGCGTAGAACTCGCCGTAGTCATCGTCCACTCCGAGCGCGTGGCGGGTCCGCTCGATCGCCCGCTCGAGCTGCGCGCGGTTGGCCCGGACGGCCGCCGGAGCGCCGGCGGGGGCCGACCGCCGCTTGCCGGGGCGCCGTTCGACGGCTCGCCCGCCTGCCGCGAGCCATTCGGGCTCGACCGGCATCGCCGCCACCCTCACCGTGCCTTCTCGACGGCGCTCCCAGGCCCGGACCAGCACCGGCGCGCCCTCGCAGTGCAGGAACCGTTCGAAGACGCCGCCGCGGACCCTGGAGACCCCGTCCGGACCGCCTCGCGACGGCAGGCGGAACGGCCAGCGGGGGGTTAGCTCCGCGAGCACGCCCGAGCCGGGCGTCGCTAGGGGCGCCATCAGCGGTCGAGCAGATGAATGTCGATCAAGAAAGAGCGGGTCGCGCGCACGCTCTCGGGCTTGCCACCACGCCGGATCAGCCGGGTCGGCCGCTTGCGCTCCTTGCGGGCCTTGACCGCGGTCACGGCCGCGACCGTCGCAGCCCCGGCCGCGATGCCGGAGGCGGCGGCCAGCGCGGCGACCTTGATCTCGCCTCGCCAGGCGTCGAGCTCGGTCCCCGGCCGCCGCAGCGGCAGCGGGCGAACCACCTGCTCGTCCCCCGCGGCCTCGGGCGCCGGCTCCTCGACCGCGTCAGCTTCGAGCACCTCATTCGTCACAGCTGCGAGTCTACGCGGAGGCGAAGACGCAAGGCGCTCTGGGAGACTTGTGGACATGGAAACCGAAGCGCAGCCCCGAGTCCAGGCCGACCTCTTCGACAAGGCCCGCAACCACGACCGCCGCGAGCAGCTCGAGATCGCCAAGCGGGCGGACATGCTCCCGTACTTCAGGTTGCTGACTTCGCAGGCGGGGCCGGTCGTCGAGATGGAGGGCCGGGAGACGATCATGCTCGGCTCCAACAACTACCTCGGCCTGACCGGGGATCAGCGGGTCAAGGCCGCGGCCCGCGACGCCCTCGAGCAGTACGGGACCGCGCTGACCGGCTCACGCCTGCTGAACGGCACGATCCCGCTTCACGTCGAGCTCGAGGAGGAGCTGGCGGAGTGGATGGGCACCGAGGCGGCGCTCGTCTTCACGACCGGCTACCAGGCGAACGTCGGCTGCATCGGGACGATCCTCGAGCCGGGTGACACGGTGATCTGCGATTCGGGCGATCACGCGTCGATCCTGGACGGCTGCCGCCTGTCGGGGGCGAAGCTGCGCCCGTTCCGCCACAACCGGATCGACAAGCTCGAGCGGATGCTCGAGCGCGCGGCCGGCGACGGGGGCGGAGCGCTGGTCGTGGTCGACGGCGTCTTCTCGATGGAGGGCGACATCTGCAACCTGCCACCGGTCGTCGAGCTGAGCCGGCGCTACGGAGCTCGGCTGATGGTCGACGAGGCCCATGGGGTCGGGGCGATCGGAGCCCGGGGAGCCGGCGCTTCGGAGCTGTTCGGGGTCGAGTCCTCGGTCGATCTCCGGATGGGGACCTTCTCGAAGAGCTTTGCCTCCTGCGGCGGCTTCATCGCCGGCCCCGCCGAGGTGATCGAGTATCTGCGGATCGCCGCCCGCTCCTTCCTGTTCAGCGCCGCCGCGGTCCCCGCCGCGGTCGGCGCCGCGCTCGGCGCCCTGCGGGTGATCCGCACCGAGGGACCGGAGCTGATGGCGAAGCTGCTCGACAACGCCGCCTACCTCCACCGCGGCTTGACCGACCTCGGCCTGCGGGTGGTCGAGCCGACGACTCTCCCCGACGGCAGCGAGGCCCTGACGCCGATCGTGCCGGTGATCGTCGGTGACGACATGCTTGCGGTGACCGTCTGGAAGGCGCTCTACGACGCCGGCGTCTACACGAACGTCGCCCTGCACCCGGCGGTGCCGCCGGCCGGCGCCCTGCTCCGCACCAGCCTGATGGCGACCCACGAGCGCGAGCACCTCGACCGGGCGCTGGAGACGATCGGCGCGGTGATCGCCGAGTTCCCTGACCTCCCCAGGATCTGAATCTGGGCGCTCCGGGCAGGCGATCGCCCGCGAACTTCGGGCTGGCCCCTACCCCGCCGAGGGTAGTTTTTCCTTGTCCAGAAGAGCACATGAGGATTCTCGGCCGGGCCGGCTGAGAAAAAGGTGCTGATAGCGAACGTCTCGGGGACCGGACCCGCGATCGGCGCCACGCGCCGCGACCAAGTCGCTAGGTTGGTCCCCGCACCGTGCGAACGGGGCAGGGAGCTAGGGGGAAGGGGTGAGCCCGACCCCCGCGGCTCATCCGGCCGCCGCGCCGAACCTGCTCGCATCGGTGCGACGACCCACAACTCGAACAGTACCGTCGCTGATCTCTCACAAGAGGAGGAGTGAGTATGGAAGTTGCCTCTACGGCTGCCGCCCACGTGCCCGTCCCGCAGCATTTGGAAGCGCTCGAGCATGCGAACCGGGTCCGGCTGGCCCGCGCCGCACTGAAGCGCGCGATCCGCGCCGGAGGGATCGAGGCCTACGAGGTCGTTCGGTCCTGCCCCTGGGAAGCCGAGACGATGTCCGTGTCAGAGCTGCTCAGAAGCCAGAGCCGCTGGGGCCGCACGAGGGCCCGCAAGTTCCTGGTCCCGCTCGCCGTCAGCGAGAACCGTCAGCTCGGGCGGCTGACCCTGCGCCAGCGGGAGATGCTGGCCGCAGCGCTCGAGGCGAAGGCCGTCGCAAGGGCCCACAGGAACTGCTGAGAGAGCCGCCGCCGCCGGGCGGGACGATCCGACCGAACGGCCCGGGCGCAGCCCCGGGCCGTTCGTTCGGGGCCGGCTCAGCGCCGACCGAAGCCGCTGAACCGGAAGGCTCGACCGCCCGAACGGTCGCGGAACACGCGGACCAGAAGGAGCGCGGCCGCGGCGAACACGGCGAGCCCAATCGCCGCTCGGGCGACCGGCGGGAGCCCGTCGGGGCCGGCGTAGAAGAGAACGCCGAGGACGATCGCGGCCGGCACCCCGGCGAGCACCAGCGTGTGGGAGCGGTAGCCGGCGAAGTGCTCTCGGATCGAGAGCTCGAGCCCCCCGATCGAAGCCAGCACCAGGCCGGTCCCGATCAGGATCGTTCCTCGCTCGCCGCGGACCGCGACCAGGCCGAGGATCAGCATCACGATCCCGGTCAGGACCGCGAGCTCGACCAGGGGAAAGCTCCCCCACGGAGCCGGCGGCCGCTGATCGTCAACGCTGTGGCGCGGAAGCGCAGGCCGCTGCCGGGACGGGGCGGCCTGATCGTCGCCGGCCCGTCTCTGCTGCGCGGGGGGCCCGCTTCCGGGCCGCCGCTTGCGCCGGCGCCTTCTGGACTTCGAGGCCACTAGTCGATCGTGATCAGAGGAGAGCTTGGTGCGGGCCGCGGCCGACGCCGGGCCCCACGGCTAAGGGACAGCCCGAGGAGAGCTTGACCCGCCACCAGCCGAGCAGCATCCCGAGGATCCCGAAGCGAGGTCGCGAGTGCCAGTGCTTGCAGCCCGGCTCGCCTACGTCCTCGTTCGACACCCGAACCCAGTGATACTCGTCCGGGTCGGCGATCATCCGCTCGACCAACGCCCGGCCGGCCTCCTCGGCGTCCGCCCTCCGCGCGATCTCGGCCCTCGCCTCCGCGAGGCGGTTCGCGAGACCGTCTCTGATCCGCTCGAGCTCACCGACCCCGAGCACCCTGGGCCCCCCCGCGGCGCCGACCGTCCACTCGATCCCCCGACGGGGAAAGGTCGAGGCGAACAGCTCCCCCAGCTCGCGCTCCAGGCGCGCGATCTGGCGGCGCAACTCGCCGCGGGCGGCGCGATCGGTGGCCGGCTTGAGCGGTGCGTCCGGAGCGAAGGCGACCGGCGGATCGGCCGGCTGCGGGAAATGCGGATCGAGTTCTAGAACTCCGGGCATCTGCCCAAGCCCCTTTCCCAGTCGTGGACCTCCCGCATTGTAGAGCGAGGCGCAAGGCGGCACGCCGAGGCTCGGCTCTCAGGCGGTCTCCAGGGCCTGGACCGCCAGCCACAGCGCCTCCTCGACGGCGATGTCGGGAACCCCCTTGACCTGAATCGAGCTGAGCAGCATCCGCCGCGTCTTCGGGCTGACCCCACTGCCGACGGCGATCGCTCCGAACAACAGCCCGATCGGACGCCGTTGGTCGGAGACGACGATCGTGCCGGGGGGCAGCTCTCCCGGTCGCCCGGCGAGCGCCTCTCCGCTGCGGCTGAGGCGGAGCCCGAGCGGCGCGATCACCCGGTCGGCATCGAAGGCCCGGATCGCGACGCCGGACTCCATGATCGCGATCGTCAGCGCGTCGTCGAGCAGATTCCGGCTCACGAATCCGCCCTTCTTCATCCGCTCCAGCGCGATCTCCTCGACCGGCGTCGGCTGCTCGTCGGGGTCGAGACCGATATGGCGGAAGAAGACCCTGTAGGCGCTGGGAATCGGCCGGCGGCGGAGGGCAATCGCCTGCCGCCCGGCGAACCGGTCCGAGAGCACCCGCAGACGCTGCTTCAGCGCTCGATTGCTACGCCCGGACCCGCGATCGACGAGCACGTATCGCAGGCCGAGGCCGGGAAACTCGTCGCGCAGCGAGCGGTCGAGGAACCCGGCCTCGGTCGGCCGATCCTCGTCGGCGAAGCTCATCGCGGGTCCCGCGCCCGGGCCGCGCTCGCCGCGAGCAGGTCGTCGAGGAACGCATCGATCTCGGCCTCGCTGAAGTTGCCCGGCTTGATCTCAGCGGAGTGCAGGATCCCACCGGGATAGGCGAGCACGAGGGTCGGGCAGACGCCGACCCCGAACAGGTTCGAGACGGCGCCGTCGGCGTCGTGGGCGACCGGGACCTCCCAGCCGCGCTCCCGCACCTGTCGCCCGACCTCGTCGACATCATCGAGCACGTTGACCGAGAGGAAGTTGATCCGACCGCCCCGCCTGGAGCTGACCCGGTCGAATGCGTCCTGGGTCGGCAGGCAATCACCGCCCCGGGTGAACCAGAACGAGATCGCCAGCGGCCGGTCGAACAGATCGCAGATCCTGATCGCCCCCGGCGCCTCGATCCGACAGGCGGGCGTGCGGACCTGATCGGCGGGGCAGGGGTTGCGGGAGCTCGCGCAGTCGTCCTGGGCGATGTTCGCATCGAGCTCATTGCCGAGGCCCGCGAGGACGTCGGGGGCCGCGAACTCGGGGATCGGCTCGCCCCGCCGCTCGACCGGATCCGCCCCGAGCAGGCCGCCCTCGTCAGTCCGGATCGCGTTGAAGACCGCGACCAGGGCAAGCACGATGAACGCGAATCCGACGAAGAGCGAGTAGCGCGAGGTGAACCGGGGGCGGTCACGCGACTGCAGCCCGCGCGGCCGACGCGGCGGCTCACGGTCGCCGGAGCCGTCGTCGGGGCCATCGCCGGACTCCTCGCCCCCTGGCCCCGGCTCGGAGGGCCACCAGCCGCTGCCGCGATCGCCCATCGCTGATCAGGCCGCCGGCTCCGTCGGGTCGGCCAGCCTCGAGCCGCCGTGCCGCCGCCAGGCCGGGAACGGGCGGAAGCCTCCCTCGGCCCAGACCAGCGTCGCCGGGAGCACGAGCATCACCCCGAGCAGGGCGACGCTGAGATCGACGATCGTCACGAGGCCGAAGTCGCGCAGCATCGTGATCCCGCTCACGGAGAGCACACCGAAGCCGGCGATCGAGGTGATCCCCGAGGCGAGCACCGCCGTCCCGGTCCGGGCGTACGTCTGGCGAAGCGCCTGCCCGACGCTGCGACCGGCCGAGCGCTCCTCGTGATAGCGGGCGGAGAGGATCACGCTGAACTCGGTCGCGACCGCGATCACCAGCACCCCGAGGGTGGCGGACATCGGGTTCAGCGGGATCTGGATCGCCGCGAGGATCAGGGCCGACCAGCCGGTCGCGAGACCGATCGGGATCAGCGGCAACAGCGCCCGCCGCGGGCTCCGGTAGATCACCAGCAGAACCAGGGCGACCGCCGCCAGCCCGACAAGGGTCAGCCAGTAGCGCGAGCCGGAGAGCTCGGCATTGGCGTCGGCGGCCAGGACCGGCAGGCCGACGACCTCGGCGGTCAGCCCGGCTGGTGGATCGAGCTGATCGCGAATCCCGTCGATCAGCGCCTCCTGCGGTCGAGCGGCATCACCGGGATCAACAGCGAGATGTTGGCGACCTGCTCGCCCTCCTCCGGGACCGAGAGGATCGCCTGGAGGAAGTAGTCGGGGACCACATCGAGCACGCCGTCGATTCGAGCCTGCGAGGGGTCGCCGCGCCCCCGGAACAGATCGGAGAGGGCCGGCCCCGGGCAGAGCTCGGTGCCCTCGGCGCGGCATTCGGGGAACTTCCCTTCGAAGCCGTGCTGCTCGAGCACCCGCTGCTTGAAGTCGCGCATCCAGGTCACCGCCTCCGGCGTGGTCACGTCCTCGCCGCGAACGATCACGTTGAGCTCGCTGGAGACGCCGGTCGCCGACTCGAGCGCGTTCACCGACTGCAGCGCCGGGAGCTCGGACGGGACCAGCTCCCTGATGTCGGAGACCACCTCGGTCCGCGGCGAGACGGCCCAGCCGACGGCGGCGAGCAGCGCCCCGATCGCCAGCACGCGGCCGGGCCTGGAGATCGCCGTGGCGAGCGCCGAGCGGCCGAAGCTGGACGCCCGGCGACGGGCGGGCTCGAGCAGGCCCCGGAACCGCGCGCCGGCCGAGCCGGCGCGGCGGCGGATCGCTCGGCCCCGGATCTCGAGCGCCGAGGGCCGGCGCGCCGGGGGCGAACCGTCGCCGATCGTCGAGAGCGCCGCCAGGCCGGCGGTCAGAGCAATCGCGAGGGCCGAGATCACTCCGACCACCAGCGCAAACGCGAACTCGCGAACCATCGGGATCGGGGAGAGCAGCAGCGAGAGGAACCCGACCGCGGTCGCGACCGCAGCGACGCCGATCACCGGTCCACCCGTGACAGCCGCGGTCACGGCCGCGGGCGCCGGGCGTCTGCCGGCGGCCAGCGCCTCCCTGAATCGCGCCTGGAGCTGGATCGCATAGTCGACGCCGAGCCCGATCACCACCGGCAACACCGCGACGGATGCCATCGTCAGCGAGCCGCCGACGATCGAAAGCAGCCCGAACGCCGTCGCCGAGGCGCCGAGGGCGACGAACAGCGGCAGCAGCGTCAGCGGCGGGCCGAAGACGACGATCAGGGTGATCGCCATGACCACGAGCGCGGCCGCGAGGAGGATCAGGATCTCGGTCCCGAGCTCGTCGGCGAGGCCCTCGAGCCAAGACCGGCAGGCCGCTGATCTCGTAGCCACCTGCCTCGAGCTCGAAGGCGGGGTCGGCGACGGCCTCGCGGATCAGCCCGATCGCCTCCCGTCTCGTGTCGTCGTCGAGGCCCGGCTCGAGGCGGATCGAGATCAACGCTCCGTCCCTGGAGGGGAACAGGTAACCGAACCGCGCCTTCGGCGTGCCCGGCGCAAGCCTCGAGTCGAAGACGACCGCGGAGACCCAGCTCGGGTTGTCGATCCCCGGTACGCCGAACTCGCCGAAGCTGGCGGCGACGTCCTGGAAGTCGGTGATCGCGCGGGCGATGACGGCCTGCTGCGCGGCGGCGGCCGCCTGCTGCTGCTGCGCCTGGCCGAGACCCTGCTTCGCCGCCCGCCTCGAAGCCGCGGTCGCGGCGCGCTCGGCCTCGGCGAGCGTCGCCGCGAACTCCTCCCGGATGAAGGTGCCCGCCTGAACCGCCGATTGATTCAGGAAGGTGGCCGGGCCGAAGACCACGCGGGTGGCTCCGAGCCCCCGGATCTGCTCGCAGACCCGCGGAAACGGCTCCTCGCCGTCGGGGATCTCGGCCGGGGTCGGCGCGTTGCCCGACAGACATGCCTCGAGCTTCAGCAGCTGGCCGAGCTGATCGCCCTTGACCAGCTGCCGCAGCTCGGCCTCGGCGAGGACGACGATCGCGTCGTCGCCGAACCGGTCGCGGAAGTCCTGGGTCCCGGCGTAGGCGGAAGAGCCGTGGTCGACCAGCTTGTCGGTGCCGGCGTCCGGGGCGAGCCGCAGGGCGCCGACCACCCCGACCATCGCAACGATCGAGATCACCGAGGCGATCGTCTGCCCGGGATGGGCCACCGCCCACTCGCTGACCCTGCCCAGGAATGCCGTCACCGCACGAAGCTTAGGTAGTGGCGGGGCCAGGGACGCCGCCGGACCCGCCCCTACGGTTGGCCGCCTGAACGACCCGAGACTGAATCGCTTCGTCGCCTTCCTCGGCAGCATCAACGTCGGCGGACACCGCGCGACCGCCGATCGGCTCCGTGCGCCGCTCGAGGCCCTCGGCCATCGCCGGGTCGAGACCTTCCTGGCGAGCGGCAACCTGATCTTCGACGCTCCCGGTCGGCCGCCGCCGGTTGCGCTGTCCACGGAGCTCGCCGCTGCCCTGACCGAGGCGCTCGGTTTCGAGGTGCCGGTCTACCTGCGCGCGGCGGACGCGGTCCGGGCGATCACGCTCGAGCGCCCGTTCAGCCCCGCCGAGCTCGAGGCGTCCGGCGGCAAGCATCAGGTGATCCTGCTCAGCGCCGCCCCCTCCGCCACGATCCGGGAGCAGGCGCTGGAGCTTGCGAGCGCCGAGGACCGCCTTCAGTTCGGCGACCGCGAGCTGCACTGGCTCCCGAACGCCGGCGTCAGTGGCTCCGACCTCGACCTCAAGGCCCTGGCCGCGCTACTCGGCCCAAGCACCGTCCGCACCCTGAACACGATCAACCGAATCACCGATCGCTTCCTAAGCTGAACGCGCCGCCGCCCGGCGAGCCTCCGAGGCCGCTGGGCAAGGACGCAGGGAGCGCCGCATAGCAACCGCTATGCAAGCGACCGAGGACACCGCCCAGCGGCCTCGGAGGCCGCCGGGTCAGTCCATTGCCAGCGGGCCGACCACTTCCGCGTTGAGAAACTGCCGGACGAAGTCGTTCGGGCTGTCGAACAGCTCCTCCGAGGGACCGCTCTCGACGATCCGCCCCTTCCAGAGCACGGCGATGAAGTCCGCGATCCGCCGCGCGGTGGCGAGGTCGTGGCTGATCACCAGATAGCAGCCGCTGTGCTCCTCGTGGATCTCACGGATCAACTCGCAGAGCAGGGCGGTGCGAACCGGGTCGAGGCCCGAATCCGGCTCGTCGAAGAAGACGATCGCCGGGTCGAGGACCAGGGCCCGCGCAAAGCCCGCGCGCTTGCGCATGCCTCCCGAGAGCTCGTTCGGCATCTTGTAGTGGGCCTCCGCCAGCCCGACCTCCGCCAGGCGCCGGTTGACGATCTCGCTGATCTCGTCCTCCGACTTGTCGGTGTGCTGGCGGAGCGGGAACGCCGTGTTGTCGTAGATGTTCATCGAGCCGAACAGCGCTCCGTCCTGGAACAGCAGGCCGAACTTCTTCCGCATCTCGAAGAGCTCGTCGTCGGTCATGTTCGGCACCGACTCGCCGTGCACGAGGATGTCTCCCGCATCGGGGTAGAGCAGGCCGACGACCAGCTTGATCAGCACCGACTTGCCCGTGCCCGAGGGTCCGAGCACCATCGAGACCTGATCCTCCGGCAACCCGAGGTTGAGCCCGTTGATGATCCGTGTCTTGCCGAACTGCTTGACCAGATCGATCACCTCGATCGAGTCCTCGCCGCCGTGATCGCGCTTGCGGCCGGTGTGCCACCGATACGGATCCGAATCCCCGGGATCGACGCCCGGGATCGAGTAGTCCCGTTGAGGCGACCCAGCTCAGGCGCGGCCGAGTCCGGGTCCGCCCGGTCGGCGCTCGCCGGCGTGCCGGTACCTGCTCGTCGCCTCCTGATGCTTCCATTCGCTCTCTCCTCCTCGATTCGGTTCCTGGGGACGCTGGCGGGGCCTAGCCGCCGATCGGCGCTCTCGGATTTGCTCCCCAGAACACCAGGGTGCCCATCATGCCGATGATGTGGACCAAGACGATGTTGACCGCCATCGACTTCGCCGTAGCGGTGCCGACCCCGACCGGGCCTCCACCGGCGGTATAGCCGTAGTAGCAGCCGACCAGCACGATCACAGTCGCCATCACCATCGCCTTGATCACGCTGAATAACAGGTCAGGCGGATTCTGGAACATCCAGAAGATCAGCAGGTAGCCACCGGACGAGACCTCGCCGATCTGCTGCACGACGGCCAGCCATGAGGCGAAGAAGCCGACGCCGATCGCCGCCAGGTACATGAACGGCAGCGTCATCCAGGCGGCAAGCAGGCGGGTTGCGGCGAGGAAGGTGACCGGCGGGATGCCCATTACCTCCATCGCGTCGATCTCATCCGAGATCCGCATCGCGCCGAGCTCGGCGACGATCCCGGTGCCGACCTTGGCGGCCATCATGTAGCCGAAGGCGTAGGGGATCACCTCGCGGAGGTCGCACCAGGCGGCGAACACTCCTGCGTAGGCCGGCGCGCCCACCGAGCGGTTGAAGTAGGCACCCTCGATTCCGCAGGTGAGGCCGAGAATGAAGACCAGGCCCCAGATCACGATCGTCGAGCCGAGGATCAGGATCCCCGCCTGGCGCAGCGTCTCGCCGAAGAACTGGAGGACGCGGCCGGAGAAGACGAGGCCCATCACCCGCAGGCAGAAGCGGGTCATCTCGCCGAACGAGGAGAGCCAATCGCGCGGTATCGCCAGCCAGCCCGACATCTACTTGATCGTCGAGATCTCCGGGTGGGTCGCGAGCAGGGTTTGGGTGAACACGTAGTTGAACGCGAACACGCCCATGAAGGCGATCACGACCGCCTCGTTGACGGCGGTGCCGACGCCCTGAGCGCCTCCGGACGCATTCATCCCTTTGTAGCTGCAGACGATCGCGATGATCGCGCCGAACAGGGTCGTCTTCAGGACGCTGCCCCAGAGGTCGGTCACCGAGGCATTGTTGAACAGGGTTGCGAAGAAGCCCCCGAGCGGCTGCCCGTAGGCGAGCTCGGCGAAGATCCCGCCGGTGATCCCGAAGAACAGCGCGTAGATGTTGAGCAGCGCGGTGATGATCATCAGGCTGAGGAAGCGGGGGACGACGAGGTTCTTGATCGGATCGACGCCGAGCACCATCAGCGCATCGAGCTCCTCGCGGATCTTGCGCGCACCGAGATCGGCGGTGATCGCGGTGCCGGCGACGCCGGCGACGACCACGGCGGTCACGAACGGGGCGAACTCACGCACCGTGGCGAGAATGAAGAAGCCACCGAGGCGATCGAGCGCCCCGAACAGGCTGAGGAAGTTCGCGGCCTGCAGTCCCGGCGCGCCGAAGCCGAAGGCGACCGTGCTGATCAACATCGGGAACCAGCAGAGCTGGAGTGCGAACAGGAACTGGCTGACGAACTCGCCGCCGTACGGATATGGGGGCCTGACCGTCGCCGTGATCGTCTTGCCGGTCAGGATCATCATGTTCCCGACCTGCTCGAATAGGCCCTTCGCGGGAAGGAATGCCCTATCGGCGACTGTTCTGACCATCTACTCCTCCAGCGACGCCCGGCGCCCTTCGCGACCGAACTGGTTGAAACTTAGTCCATCGGGAGGTCGGGCGCCACCGACGACCGCAGGAGTCGTCGATCGGAAGGGCGTTGACCCATCGCGCGGACCGCCGGCAACCCGCAATAGGCGGCACCGGTGCGTGGTATGTTGCGCGCGCCTTGGGGGAGAGTCCTGAAGGCAAACCCATGCCAGTGCCCCGCCCACCCGCACTACTGCTCGCGACCGCCTTGGCGGCGATCCTGATCAGCGCCTGCGGCGGCTCCGATGAGCCCCAGGATGCGAACGAGCCGAGCGGCGAGTTCGAGGTCGCGGTGACCAGCGGACAGGTTCGACAAGGACCAGCGTCTGCCGAGACCAGCAACCTCGTGCTCGCGGTCGAGAACACCGGCACCGAGCCTCTGCCCGAGCTGGCGTTCACGATCTTCACCGACGACGGCAACGCAAACGGCTCGTTCATGGTCCTCTCCGATCAACCCGGCCTGGCGACTCGGAGCCGGCCGGTCTGGGTGCTCGAGAGCAAGTACCCGCGGTTCGTCGGCGCACCGCCGCCGCGGGGCCTGTCGGGCGGCTTTCGGGCGCAGACCAACACCTTCGGGTTCGGGCCGCTCGAGCCGGGCGAGACCAAGGCAGTGGTCTGGAGGCTGACGCCGGTGCAGGCCGGTACCTACACTCTCCACTACATCGTCGAGGCGGGTCTCGACGGCAACGCGAGGGCCGTGACGTCCAGCGGCGAGCAGGTCGAGGGGGCGTTCATAGTCGAGATCACCGATGAACCAGCGAAGGCGCGGGTCAACAACAAGGGCGAGGTCGTCGTCCAGGAGTGACCTCCGCCGAGCAGTCCGCTCGGCGCCGTCCCTCTGCCTGATCATCGCCGCCCTGGCGCTTGCCGGTTGCGGCTCCGACGAGGGGGCCGGGAGCGCTACCCCCGAGCCGCCACCGCCGAATGCCACGGGTTCCGCCGGCTCGGCACGGACCGAGCCCGCCCCGCGACCGGCGACGGGCGCGGCGGCGTCGCCCTCGAGGAGATCGGCAGCTTCGACAATCCGCTCTACGTGGCGCAGCCGCCCGGCGTCCGCGAGGCGATCTACGTCGTCGAGCAGGGCGGGCGGATCGTCCGGGTCGCTGCCGACGGCACGACCTCCAACTTCCTCGACATCTCCGCTGAGATCTCCTCCGGCGGCGAGCGCGGCCTGCTCTCGGTCGCCTTCGCACCCGACTTCCAGAGCTCCGGGCTCCTCTACGTCGATTTCACCGACCCCGACGGAAACACCCGGGTGGTCGAGTACCGATCGGACGACGGGCGCAGCGTCAACGGCGCGTCGCGGCGGGAGCTGCTGCGGATCGATCAGCCGTTCTCGAACCACAACGGCGGGCTGCTCCAGTTCGGCCCGGACGATCTGCTCTACGTCGGGACCGGCGACGGTGGGTCGGCCGACGATCCGCAGCGAAACGCGCTCAACCTGACTCGCTGCTCGGCAAGCTGCTGCGAATCGATCCAGGCCCGTCCGCCGGTCGGGCCTACGGCGTGCCGAAGGGCAATCCGTTCGCCGATGGCGGCGGGCGCGGGGAGATCTACGCCTACGGCCTGCGCAATCCCTGGCGGTTCTCGTTCGACCGCGAGACCGGCGCGCTCGCGATCGGGGACGTCGGCCAGAACTCGCGGGAGGAGGTCGACCTGGTCGGGCGCGGTGAGGGCAACGGGGCCAGCTTCGGCTGGTCGGCGTTCGAGGCCGATCAGCGCTTCAACACCGACCAACCGGCCGGTGACGCCGTCCCGCCGGTGCTCAGCTACCCGACCAGCGGCGGCAACTGCTCGGTCACTGGCGGCTACGTCGTCCGCGACCCGCGGCTCGAACCGCTCTACGGACGCTACCTCTACGGCGACTTCTGTCGCGGCCAGCTGCGCAGCTTCCCAGCGCGACCCGGCGAGCCGGCGAGCGATGACCGGGAGCTCGGTCTCGAGGTCCCCCAGCTCTCGAGCTTCGGCGAGGACAACGCGGGCCGGATCTACGTGACCTCGCTCGACGGGCCGGTCTACCGGCTCGATCCGAGGGGCTAAGCTCCGCAGATGGCGGGCTGGCGGAGCAGGGCAGGGGTCGGCGTGCTCGCGGCGACGGTTGCTGCGCTGGCGCTCAGCGGCAGCGGTGGCGCGTCCGCCCCGGTCGTGGACGCCGCCGCTGACGGGCGCGGCGGCTTCAGGCTCGCGGCGCTTGCCTCATTCGACGATCCGGTCTACGTGAACGGGCCCAAGGGCGCTCGCGGGCTCGTGTTCGTCGTCGAGCAACGGGGCGTGATCAGGATGCTGAAGGGCGGCAAGCGCGTCGGCGGCAAGTTCCTCGACATCAGGAACCGCGTCCTGTCCGGCGGCGAGCGCGGCCTGCTCTCGGTCGCCTTCAGCCCCTCCTACCGCCGCAACGGTCGCTTCTACGTCTTCTACACCGACGACGGCGGTGATCTACGCGTCGAGGAGTACCGGCGCTCGCGCCGGGCCCCGCGCGACGCCAAGGAGGCCAGCGCGCGCAAGGTGATCGAGATCGAGCACAGCGCCAACGCGAACCACAACGGCGGCCAGCTGCAGTTCGGCCCCGACCGCAAGCTCTACATCGCGACCGGTGACGGCGGCGCCGGCGGCGACCCGCCCGAGAACGCCCAGGACAAGAATCAGCTGCTCGGCAAGATCCTGCGGATCGATCCCCGGCGGGCGCGCGGAAAGCCCTACACGGTCCCTGCCGACAACCCGTTCGTCGGCCGGCCCGGCGCGAACGAGGTCTTCTCCCTCGGCCTGCGCAACCCGTACCGCTTCTCGTTCGATCGCAAGCGCCCCCGGATCGCGATCGGCGATGTCGGCCAGGACCGGCGCGAGGAGATCGACTTCGAGAAGCTCGGCAGGGCGAACGGCGCGAACTTCGGCTGGGACGCCTTCGAGGGGAAGATCCGGTTCGACTCGCCCGACGCAAGCCCCCCGCCTCGCAGGCACGAGCCGCCGATCCACGACTACCCGCACTCGGGTCGCAACTGCGCGATAACCGGCGGCTACGTGGTTCGCGACCCGCGGCTCCGATCGCTCTTCGGCCGCTACATCTACGCCGACTTCTGCGAGGGAGACATCCGCTCGCTGACGCCGACCACCAAGCGGTCGCGCGGCGACCGCTCGGCCGGGCTCGCCCGGCAGCCCGGGATCTCGAGCTTCGGCGAGGACGCGCGCGGGCGGATCTACATCGCGAACCTGTACAGCGACACGGTCTTCATGCTGAAGCCGAGCCGCTGAGCGGCCCGCCTGGCCCTAGTCCCGGTCGCAGTCGCGCCGATCGAGGCGGTAGCCGGCGAACGGCTCGCCCGACAGGCTGAGGACGTCCTCGAGCGAGATCCGCTCGCGGTCGGGGCCCTCCAGGCGACAGCGGACGGGGGGCCCGGCCTGATCCTCGCGGACCAGCTTCGAGCCGTCCCCGAGCTCGAGCTCGGGCGGTGGCTGCACCGTCTGATCGGGTTGCTGCTCCATCTGGCGGTGACGTTAGCAAAACCTCATGATGCGCTCGTGAAACATTCGTTTCAGCCGCGCCGGCGCATAGGTCCCCGCCCCGAAGCCGTCGCCGCCCGCGGCGGCGGCCGCCTGTTCAACCGTAGCTCTCGGCCTCGTACTCCTTGAGGAAACCCTCGAACTCACGCATGTGGCCCTGCTCGTCACGGAGGATCGCGATGACCATGTCCTCGGTCACCGGGTCGATGTCCTCGCAGGCAGCGATGACCTTGTTGTAGTGGTCGATCGCACCGCGCTCGGCGTCGATCACGCCCTTGATCACCGAGGTCAGATCAGTTGGCTCGGCCGGTGGCTGCAGGTAGCTCTGCGCCGCCTCGAACTGCTCCGAGCCCGGGACGGTCCCGTACAGCTCCTTGATCCGGGCCGCGAACTGCTGCGCGTGCGCGAGCTCCTCGGCGATGTCGTTCTGCAGCGACTCCTTGATCTCGGCGGCGCGCACGCCGTCGGGGTTGACGGAGGCGGCGACGTAGCTCATCACCGTCTCGATCTCCATCCAGTAGGCCTGCTCGAGCAGGGCGATGATCTCCTCGCGCCTCGCGCGATTCGACTCCGAAAGGACATTGCGATCGGTCATACGAGGCCTCCTTGTCGATTGCCATACGCCCGGCCGGGCCGGTACAAATGCTGCCGTGCCCGATACCCGCGCGAGCCGGAATCTAACCGTAACCGAGGAGCGGACCGAGCTCGGCGGGATCCCGACCCGGCGACTGACCGCCGCCGGCGCCGGGCCACCGTACCTGCTGCTGCACGGCTTCGCGGACAGCGCCGACACCTGGCGACCGCTGCTCCGCGAGCTGGCCGCGGCCGGCCGTGGCGCCGCTGCAATCGACCTCGCCGGCTTCGCCACCGCGGGGATGCCCGAGCCGAGCTCGCCGCTGCTGGGGCAGTGGGACCTGATGGTCAACCAGGCCGTCCGCGAGCTCAGCGAGGCATACGGCGGCGAGCGGGTCTACGTCTCGGGCAACTCACTCGGGGGCTGCCTCGCAATCCGGGCCGCGCAACGGGAGGAGGTGCCGCTGGCCGGAATCGTTCCGATCGCGCCGGCCGGGCTCGAGATGGCTCGCTGGTTTCCGGTCATCGAGGGCGAGCGGCTGATCCGCCTGCTGCGCCTCTCCCCCTTCCCGATCCCCGAGCTGGCGGTCCGCGAGATCGTCGGCCGCGTCTACTCCAATCTGGCGTTCTCGACGCCGGGCCGGGCCAGCGCCGAGGCAGTTGCCTCGTTCACCCGCCACTTCCCGTCGGTCGAGCGCGCCGGCGAGATCCTCGACATCGGGCGGCAGCTGCTGCCGGAGCTCGAGGACCCGTTCCGGCTCGAGCGGATCGACTGCCCGCTGCTGCTCGTCTGGGGTGACCGCGACAGGATGGTCTACACGGGCGGCGCCGAGCGGGTGCTGCGCACGGTTCCGTACTCCGACATCGAGGTGATTCCCGACTGCGGTCACTGCCCCCAGGTCGAGCTTCCCGAGCTCCTCTGCAGGATGCTGCTCGACTTCCCCGAGGGCTACGAGCACGCCTGAACGCGCGGGCCTTGCCGAGCCCCGCGAGTCGCGGATTAGGGCGTCGAGGCGGTGGGCGGCACGGCGGCGGCATCGACCTCGGCGGTCACGGTGCCGTCGTCGCGGAGGTCCTGATCGGGCGGCAGCTCGCCGCCGCGCTCGGTGCCGGCGATCAGCTCGTCCGGCTTCGGCTCCCGGGGGATGAAGCCGGACTTCATCCCGAAGTAAACCGCCTGCGGATGGTGCGCGATGATCGCCACCGTCGACTGCTCGGGCTCGACCGCGTGGCCGGTGGAGAGCGACATGCCGACCTGCTCGAGGTCGAGCAACCGCCACACCTTCGCGTGCTCCGATTGATCCGGGCAGGCCGGGTAGCCCCATGAGTAGCGGCGGCCCTGGCCAGGATCGATGCCGAGCGCGGTCCGCACCTCGGCGTGATTCCACTCCGCAAGCCCCTCGGCCACCTGGACGCCGAGACCGTGCACGAACAGCTGCTCGGCGAACTCGCCGTCGCGCTCGAGCCGCTCGATCAACTCGGTCACCTCGGGGCCGACCGTCACACCCTGCAGCGCGACGACGTCGCGCTGGCCGCTCTCGAGCGGCCTGAAGAAGTCCGCCAGGCAGATCCGATCGTGTCGAGGCTGTCGCGGGAAGACGAGGCGCTCGAGCTCGCGATCGCGGTCGGCGGGGTCGAAGACCACCAGCTCGTTGCCGTCGGCGTTGCAGGGGAAGTAGCCGACCCGCCCCCTCGGGTGCAGGTAGTCCTGTTCCAGCCACATCCGCTGCAGCCGCGCGGCAAATCCCTCTTCGCCGTCGTGTCCCTCGACGATCCGCCGCCACTCCTCCCCCTTCCTGCCGCGGCCGCCCCAGTGGAGCTTGAACAGGACGTGCCGATCGAGATAGGCAAAGACCCGGTCGAGGTCGAACTCGATCTCGCGCGGGCCCCAGAACGGGGGCTCGGGTACCTGAACGTCGATCCGCGCGGGCGACCGGACGCTCGCGTCGTCGGTCGGCGGCGCGTCGTCCACGTCCTCGACCTTCTCGCGCAGCGCTCTCGCCTCGTCGCGGATCCTCGCGGTCAGCTGCTCTCGCCGGGCCCCGTCGATCAGCGCATCCATCGTGTCGAGCCCCGCGAACGCGTCCTTGCAGTAGAAGACGCCCGGCTCGTAGGTCTGCTCCGAATCGCGACCCTTCGGATAGAGCGCACGGCGGCCGAAATCGCGATTGATCGCAGCGCCCCCGAGCAGCACCGGGAAGTCGTGGCCGCGGTCGTGCAGCTCCTCGATGCAGGCGGGCATCTGCTTCGAGGTCGAGACCAGCAGCGCGCTGAGCCCGATCGCGTCGGCATCGTGCTCGACGGCGGCGTCGATGATCTGGTCGATCGGCACCTGCTTGCCGAGGTCGATGACCGTGTATCCGTTGTTGGTGAGGATCGTGTTCACGAGGCTCTTGCCGATGTCGTGCACGTCCCCGAACACGGTGGCGACCACGACCGTGCCCTTGGTGTGGCCCTCGATCCGCTCCAGGTAGTTCTCGAGCCGCGCGACGGCGCGCTTCATGACCTCCGCCGACTGCAGCACGAACGGGAGGATCAGCTCGCCCGCCCCGAACTTGTCGCCCACCTCCTTCATCGCCGGCAGCAGCACCTGGTTCAGGGTCGGCACCGCGCCGATCTTCTCGACCGATCGATCGATCCACTCCTCGACGCCGTCCTTCTTGCGCCTCAGGATGTGCCAGTGCAGCGCCTCCTCGGGGTCCATGCCCTCGGTCGGGTCAGCGGCGCTCTCGGCCTCCTCCTCGCCCATGCTCTCGAAGTGGGCGATGAACCGCTCGAGCGCATCCTCGCGCCGGTTGAAGACGAGATCGTCGGCGAGCTGCCGCTCCTCGGCGGAGATCTCCGCGTACGGGGTGATGTGGTTGGGGTTGACCATCGCCAGGTCGAGCCCCGCCTCGACGCAGTGGTGCAAGAAGACGGAGTTGAGCACCGACCGGGCCGGCTGGGAGACGCCGAAGCTCACGTTCGAGACGCCGAGCGAGGTCTTGACCCCGGGCAACGCCTCCTTGATCGCGCTGATCCCGGCGATCGTCTCGACCGCCGACGGGCGCCACTCCTCGTCCCCGGTCGTCAGCGTGAAGGTGAGCGCGTCGAAGATCAGCAGCCGAGAGTCGAGGCCGTGCTCCGCGCAGGCGTACCGGTGAATCCGCTCCGCCACCTCGACCTTGCGGGCGGCCGTCTTCGCCATCCCCTCCTCGTCGATCGTCAGCGCGATCACCGCGGCGCCGTGGCGACGGGCCAGCGGCAGCACCAGGTCGAGCTTGTCGCGACCGGCCTCGAGGTTGACCGAGTTGACGATCGCCCTGCCCGGGACCCGCTCGAGCGCGGCCCTGATCACCTCGGGCTCGGTCGAGTCGATCTGAAGCGGGGCGGGCTGGGTCAGCGAGACGCGCTCGACCACCGCGCCCATCTGCGCGTCCTCGTCCTGCCGCTCGGTCAGCGCGACGCAGAGATCGAGCACGTGCGCGCCACCGCCAACCTGATCCTCGGCGATCGCAACCAGGCCGTCGTAATCGTCAGCCAGCAGCAACTCCTTGGCCTTGCGTGAGCCCTGCGAGTTGACCCGCTCCCCGACCAGGGTCGGGGCGGGTTCCTGGACCAGGTCGGCCGCGGTCATCATCGACGCGAGGCGCGGCGGCCCGGGCTCGGGGCGAGCCCCGGGCACGATCCCGGCGACCCGCTCGGCGAGCGCGGTGATGTGCTCCGGAGTCGTGCCACAGCAGCCTCCGACCAGACCTACCCCGTGGCGCTCGACGAACTCGCCGAGCACGGTGGCGATCTGCTCCGGGGTCTCGGGGAAGATCGTCTCGCCGTCGGCGCCCTGGACCGGCAGACCGGCGTTGGGGATGCAGTGCACAGGCAGCGGCGAGTGCTCGCCCAGATAGCGGATCGCATCGCGCATGTCCTCGGGACCGGTCGAGCAGTTGAGGCCGAGGATGTCCACCTCCATTCCCTCGGCGATCGCGAGCACGGCCTCGATGTCGGTGCCGAGCAGCATCTTGCCGCCGTTCGGTAACAGCGAGACCGAGACCTGGATCGGCACGCTGCGGGAGACGCGCTTGAACGCTTCGCGGGCGCCGGCGATCGCCGCCCGCACCTCGAGGATGTCCTGGGCGGTCTCGATGATCAATAGGTCGGCGCCGCCTTCGACCAGCGCCCCCGCCTGCTCGTCGAAGACCTCGGCCAATCGGCCGAAGGTGATGTCGCCGAGCGTCGGGTCGTCGGAGGCCGGCAGAAAGCCGGTCGGTCCGATCGAGCCGGCGACGAACCGGTCCGGGCCGGCGACCCGGCGGGCGATCTCGGCCGCCCGGCGGTTGATCTCGACCGTCTCGGCGTCGAGGCCCCACTCGGCCAGCTTCAGCCGCGACGCCTGGAAGGAATCGGTCTCGAGCACCTCGGCGCCGGCCTCGATCATCGAGTCATGCACCGCTTCGATCAGATCGGGCCGGTGCAGGACGAGAGCCTCATGGCACTTGCCCTTGAGCCCGCCGTAATCCTCCGAGCTGAGCTCCATCGGCTCCAGGGTCGCGCCCATGCCACCGTCGTAGACGACGACGCGCTCCCGCACGGCCGCAAGGATGTCGCGTGTCTCAGTCATCGATTGGGCGGTCACCTCCATCGGTCCCGGCGGTCGCACCGTGCTTTGCTCCGGAGAGCCTCGTAGGTTGCGGCGGCGTCGGCGGTCCGGGTCCCTCAGCCGCTCTGGATGGTGTGCCCAGCATAGCGAGCGGCCCAAGCGAGTCGTCCCGGCTGGGGTAGGGTTGAAGCGTCGGTCGCAAGGGTGCGAGATTGACCGAGCAGGCGACCGAGACCGCCGAGCGGCTGACGGCCGAGCTCGCGCCGCTGGGCGAGGGGGCCGAGCCGCACGGGAAGATGCCGTACCGGTCGGTGCCCGGATGGCCCGAGCCGACCGACCTGCTGGGCCCGGCGACCAGGGCGCTCGAGGCCGCCCGAGCGGCCAAGGCCTGAGCTAGCCCAGCGCCCGGCGATCGTCGCTCGAGGTCAGCGGCTTCAGCCTGACCGGGGCCGCGCTGATCGCCCGCAATCTGACGTCGGACCAGGTCATTCCCTCGCGGACCAGGGCCGGCAGACCGAGCGCGACCGCGGTAGCGATCTCGATCGCCTGCAGGATGACGCCGTAGGCGAGCGCGTCAGCCGCGGCGACGCCGAAGCCGGTGGTCAGCACCGAGATCACGGCGAGCTGGAAGATGCCGATGTTCGACGGCGTGGCCGGGATCGCCGCCGTGACGTTGACTGCGAACAGCACCGCCGCCGCGCCGCCGATCCCGATCAGCGGCTCGAGCCCCATCGCCACCGCGAGCGCATAGCAGGCGCCGACCTGGATCGCCCAGGCCGTGAGCTGAGAGGCGAACGCGAGCGGTCCGCGGCGCGGGTCGCGGAACACGACCAGCCCGCGCCGGACCTTGACCAGCGCTTCGCGGATCAGCGCGGCAACCCGGGCGAGGCGGCCCGATCCCCGGTGCCGGACGAGGGTTGGCGCGAGCAGCACGATCAGCAGCAGCAGGGCCGGGGCCATGCTGGCGAGGAACAGGTGCTCGGAGGTGCGGCTGAACAGGTCAGTGGAGGTGACGATCACGACGCCCAGCAACCCCAGGGCGATGATGTTCAGCGTCGTCTGCGTGACCAGCGTGCCGAGCATCACCGGAAGCGACTCCCGCACCCGCCCGATCCTCCGGGCCATGATCATCGCGCGGGCCGGTTCGCCGAGCCGGGCCGGGAGCGTCGCCGACATCAGCACTCCGATCATCGTTGCCGAGGTGAAGTCGCGGCGACGCAGGTGGGCCAGAGGCAGGGCAGAGCGGGCCGCCAGAAACCAGGTCGCGGAGCGGAACAGCAGCGACACGGCCATCAGCCCGGTCGCAACCAGGATCCAGGCGAGATCTGAGCGGACGGCGCTGTGCACGACGTTGTCGAAGCCGATTCGCTGTGCCGCGAGGTAGGTGAGCCCGACGCCGAAGAAGCCGGCCGTCAGCAGGCCGACCCGCCGCGCGACCCGCCGGCGCCTCGAGCCGAGCGCCGGTGCCGGGTCGAGCGACGGCAGCCGCCGCGCCGGGACTCGCTCGCTGCCGTCCGCCGGGACGAATCCCGCCGACCGGGCGACCCGCTGAGACGCTCCGACCGGTGGCGGGACCGCCAGCGCCCGCTCGTAGATGCACTCGATCCGCCCGGCGATCCGCGACCACGAGTAGCGCTCCGCCGACTCCCTGGCCTCGGAGCCCATTCGCGCAACCCGGGCGGGGTCGTGATAAAGACGCTGCAACTCCTCGGCCAGTCGCTGCGGGTCGCCGGGCGGGATCAACATCCCGTCGCTGCCGTCGCTGACGACGTCGGAGTAGCCGGCGATCGCCGACGCGAGGACCGGCGTGCCGGAGGCGAAGGCCTCGGTCAGGACCATCCCGAAGCTCTCCCCGGACAGCGACGGCGCGCAGAGCACGTCGGCCTCCCGGTAGGCCTGCCAGAGGCGCTCCTGGTTGACGCCGCCGCGGGCGTCGATCCGCTCGAGAATCGCCGGATCGGGAAGGTGTCGCGCGATCTCCTCGGTGGTGACGCCGACCGCGACCAGACGCGTCGGGACGTGCTCGGCGAGGGCCTCGAAGGCGCGAAGCAGGACCGGCAGGCCCTTGCGCTCATCGGCCCGACCGACGAACAGGACCTCGAGCCGGCCCGGGATCGGGGCGGCGCCGGCCGTCCCAGCCTCGGTGCCGCGGGCCAGATCGACGCCGTTGGGGATGATCTCGTACTCGCCCCCGAACCAGCGCCGACCGGTCCAGGCGGCGGCCTCGGAGACCGCGATCCGGCTGTGGAGCTGATTGAACTTGCGCCGCGCCCCGAACAGGCTGGCGATCGTGTTCGGGCCGGCCTTGGTCGAGTAGGCGTGGAAGGTGCCGACCACCGGCGCCCCCTGGAACGAGCAGGCGTCCCAGGCGAGGGTCGGGGCGGGCGGCTCCTGGACGTGGACGACGTCGAACCCGCCGCCTCGGAGCTCACGCCGCATCTTCGTGATCGCGTCGGGGAAGGACGAGAGGTTGGAGATCGCTCCGTTGGCCGGAAAGCCGATCGTGCGCCCGAGCGGGATCAGGTACTCGGGCAGCGGCCGCCGTCGCGCCGGGGCGCCGCGGTGCAGGGTACGACTGAGCCGGTCAGGCGGATCCCAGGGTGCGAGCACTCGAACCTCGTTGCCCCGTTCGAGGAGATGCTCGGCAAGCGCCTGGGTATGCCGGTTGACTCCGCCCTCGTACGTCCACGAATATGGCGTGACCAAAGCGATGCGCATGCGGAACTGACCTAACCTTAGCCGGACTCTCGGGCGGACGCAGCGCAGCGGGACGACCACGCAAGCGCGGCGAACCCGGCCAGGTAGGCGGTCCCGACCAGGAGCAGCAGGGCGCCGGAATCGTTGGCAAGCGCGCCGACGACCGACGCGGTGATGCCGCCGATGAAGCCGGCCCGCGCCGCCGGGCGGCCGGAGAACCAGGAAAGGATCCGGTGCCGGCCGAGGACGGCGGCGACGATCACCGCTCCGGCGATCATGTACGCGGTCGAGTCGGCGAAGCGGCTGAAGCTCCGCGCTCCGAGCCTCACCCGCCGCTCGACGACCTGGCCGAACTCGTCGAGCCCCCCAGCGTCGAGAACCGTCCGGGACAGATGCGCATCGCCGCCGATCACCAGGTCGATTGCGATCAGGGCGAGGACGGCGATCACCGGCACCGCCGCCAGCAGGAGCAGACGCCGGCGACCGCCGCCGAGCGCTGCGACGATGACCCCGGCGGCACCGGCCGGGAAGGTGACCGCCGCGCCAACGTCAGCCCCGAAGCGACCGGGGGCGAAGACGAGCACGCCGAGCAGGGCGGCAACGCCGGCGACGATCGCGACCGTCCGCCTGGGATCGGCCGGGGCGGCCGCCGCAACCGCCGCTCCGGAGCCGAGGGCGAGCAGGGTGCCGATCACCGCCTCCAGCTCATTGCCGATCCCGAAGAAGCGAACGCCGAGATCGGGGTTCGGGCCGACCAGCGACAGCGAGGTCAGCGGCGAGCCGGCGATCACGTCGACGGCGGTCGCCGTGACGCTGGCCAGGGAGGCGAGCGCGAACGCCGCGTAGCCGGCCCGCGGCCCGAACCGGGGGCCGGCCGCGACAGCGGTCGCGATCGCCAGCAGCGGGGCACCGACGCCGACCAGCAGGCGCTCGGCCAGCAGGCTCGGCTCGAGCGCGGCGGTCAGCAGCAGCAGCGCCGGCACCCATGCGATCGTGACCGCCAGGGCGCGCAGCGCGACGGTCGCGCCCGGGCGCCCGAAGAGCAGGGTGGCGGCGATCGTCAGCGCTACCCAGATGATCAGGTTGGTGCCGAGCACCGGCCCGCGACGGGGGGAGACCTCCTCCAGCCGCTCGCCCAGGGCGGTGAGCGCGGCCAGGTCGCGCCCACCGGCCGAGCCGATCGCGGCGCCGGTCATCGCCGAGGGGGTCGCCAGGCCGTACCGCTCGAGGATCGTCGGCGCGATGTCGGTGGAGAGCACGTAGCCGTCGATGCGCGTGGTCGGAGACTCGAGCGTTCCGGCGTAGCCGTCACCGGCCACGCCGATCGCCAGCCGGCGACCCAGCGGCGGCGGCCGCTCGAAGGCGATCAGCAGATCGCCGTCGCGAAGCCGCGAGACGATCGCCGCGAGGGCCGAGGTATCGACCCTGCCGATCGTCACCCCGGGGCACTCGCCGAGCCGGCAACCGTCGCTGCGGGCAATCCTTCCGTCGCGGTCGACCAGCATCAGCACCTCCTCACGCGCCGACCGCATCGCCGCGACCGGCACCCCCGCGTCGAGCAGGCTCTGAGCGAGCAGCCCGGGCTCGATCGCCGCCGGCGCGCTCGCGGCCCGCGCCAGCGTGCGATCCCAGGGAACCGGCGGCACCCCGACCCGCCCGATCCGCAGCGGTGTCAGCGGCCGTGGGTAGAGGGACTCGAAGATCCGGTTCCCCTGGCTGATGTCGAGATAGGTCTGGCTGGCCAGCACCGAGCCGAGGCCGGCGCTCATCGTGCCGGCCGCGATGCGCGGCGACTCGGCCGCGATCCCGCGGATCGTCGTGCCGCGGGGCACGGTGACGATCGTCACCCGCGGCTGCGCTTCGGCGCTCGCCGGCGCCGCTGCCGCCGCCGGCGCCGCGGCAAGCAGCGCTAGCATCGTGGCAATGGCCGAGCGGACCTTCGTCAAGTTCACCTTCCTCAAGATCGACCCCGCCTGGCAGCGCCGCGACACCGAACAGCGGGCCCAGGATAAACGCGAGTTCCTGGCGGCTTGCGAGGACTACGCCACCGACCGACCGCTGCGCGCATACTCGACTGTAGGCACCCGGGGAGACGTCGACCTGTTGCTCGTCAGTCAGAGCCCGGTCCTCGCGGACATCCACACCTTCCACGTCGTGCTCGCCCAGAGCGGGCTGGCGAAATGGGCCTCGACCCCCCACTCGTACCTCGCGATGACCAAGCCGTCCCCCTATTCGGACTCGGAGACGCGGCCGGAGCTGCTCGTCAGCAAGCGGCGATACGCGTTCATCTACCCGATGGAGAAGAAGCGGGACTGGTTCCGCCTCGACCCCGAGGAGCGGATGCGAATCATGCGCGACCACATCGAGACCGGTCGCCGCTACCCGCAGATCACGATCAACACCGCCTACTCGTTCGGGATCGACGATCAGGAGTTCGTCGTCTCGTTCGAGTGCGACGAGCCCGGCGACTTCCTCGACCTGGTGCAGGAGCTGCGCGGCACGGAGTCGAGCGCGTGGACCCTCCGCGACATCCCGATCTTCACCTGCATCGCGGTCTCCGTCCCGCAGGCGCTCGACGCGCTCGACGGAGCCGCCACGGCCCGCAGCGAGCCGGCAGCCGTCTAGGCGGCCCCGCGAGGGCGATCAGGTTCCGAGGTCCAGATGCGTGATCCAGCCACCAGCAACGATCCGCTCCGGGTCGCGATCATCGGCTCGGGGCCGGCCGGCTTCTACGCGGCGGAGGCGCTGTTCGCGCACCCCGAGATCGACTTCGAGGTCGACATGATCGACCGCCTGCCGACCCCCTTCGGGCTGGTCCGAGCGGGGGTCGCTCCCGATCATCCGAAGATCAAGAACGTGATCCGGCGCTACGAGAAGACGGCCGGCCACGAGGCCTTCCGCTTCTTCGGCAACGTGACCGTCGGCGACGCCGTCTCAGCGCAGGAGCTCGGCTCGATCTATGACGCGACGATCTGGGCCTACGGCGCGAGCGCCGACCGCAAGCTGGGCATCCCGGGTGAGGATCTGCCCGGCTCGCACGCGGCGACCGAGTTCGTCGCCTGGTACAACGGCCACCCGGACTTCGCCGACCGCAGCTTCAACCTCGACTGCGAGCGGGTCGTCGTGATCGGCAACGGCAACGTGGCGGCCGACGTCGCGAGGATGCTGGTCCTCTCGCGAGAGGAGCTCGATCGCACCGACACGGCCGATCATGCGATCGACGCGATCGCCTCCTCCTCGGTGCGGGAGGTACTCGTGCTCGGTCGGCGCGGCCCGGCGCAGGCGGCCTTCACCAACCCCGAGGTCCGGGAGCTGGGAGAGCTGACCGAGGCCGAGATCCTGATCGACCCCGCCCAACTCGAGCTCGACGACGCCAGCCGGGCATTCCTCGATTCGGAGGCGGCCGACGCGACCAACCGCAAGAACATCGAGACCTTCGCCGAGCTCGCCGCCCGCGAGCCGAGCGGCAAGCCGAAGCGCGTCGAGCTGCGCTTCCTGCGCAGCCCGGTGGCAATCAGCGGCGATCAGCGGGTCGAGGGCATCGAGCTGGCCCTCAATCAACTCTACCTCGATCAGGAGGGAGCGGTTCGGGCGCGGGAGACCGGAGCGACCGA
Source organism: uncultured Solirubrobacterales bacterium (assembly GCA_963700785.1). Taxonomy (GTDB): domain Bacteria; phylum Actinomycetota; class Thermoleophilia; order Solirubrobacterales; family 70-9; genus CAXMST01. Next base: position 111,786 of record CAVOYZ010000010.1, on the reverse strand, counting down.
GAGGGTCGAATGCGGGCTCGTGCTGCGCTCGATCGGCTATCTCGGAACCGCCGTCGACGGCCTGCCATACGACGCCCGTCGCGGGGTGATCCCGAACGCCGGGGGCCGCGTCCTCGCCGACGGGCAGCAGCCGCTGCGCGGCCACTACGCGGTCGGTTGGATCAAGCGCGGGCCGAGCGGAGTGATCGGTACCAACAAGAAGGACGCCGCGGAGACGATCGAGGCCGTCTTCGAGGACGCCGCCGCCGGCCTGTTGCCGCGCCGCAACGGCGACCACGACGCATTGCCCCGGCTGCTCGCCGGGCGCGGCATCGAGTACGTCGAGTACGACGGGTGGCGGGCGATCGACGCGCTGGAGACGGGCCGTGGCGAGCCGCTCGGCCGGCCGCGGGTCAAGCTCACCTCGGTCGAGGAGATGGTCGCTACCGCTCGGGAGCGGGAACCCGCCGGATCGGAGGAACCGGAGCGCGGCTAGTGCCCGGCCCGCAAGCGGCTCCCTCAGCCGCAGGGAACCAAGCTGCCCGGCGCTAAACATCGACCCGAGCGCTGCCGATGGGACGGGTGCCAATACCCGCAGTCCGCCAGGCCAGGAGGGCCGAGAACTGGCCGACATCTTTGATCGATCCGATGCCGCGGGCGCTGATCAGCGCCACGACGAGCTCGCCAGGGCGCGCTTCGAAAGGGCCGCTCGTGAGGTGGCCGAGGCAGCGGCATCCGGCCCCACCCCAGAGCGACAGGGCGGGTCGGATGCGCTCGGGGCGGCGACGCTCGAGGCGATCCTCAGCGCGGCCCCCGAGGCGATCCTCGTCTTCGATGCGAGCGCCAGAATCGCCGACTGCAACGGGGCGGCTGAGCGGCTGCTGAGCCGGCCACGGGAGCGGCTGCTGGGGGCCGACTTCGTCGAGCTGTTGTTCCCGGAGCGCCTGCGGGCGGCGATGCGGGGCGTGATCGAGGCGCGTGGCGCCGGCTGGGCGGGGTCCTCGCAGCGGGCGATCGAGGTGATGGTGCTGAACAGCGAGGGCAACGAGGTGCCGGCCGAGCTGACGCTGGCGTGGGCCGCCGAGACGGGCCACTTCGCAGCCCACCTGCGCGACAACCGTGAGCACGGCAAGCGCGAGCGCGAGCTGGCGGCCGACGCGCGACGGCGGACGCGGTTGCTCGATCTCGGCCAGACGGCGCTCGCCGAACCCGGCGTCGAGCGACTGATCATCCGCGCTCTCGCCACCGCTTCGGACGAGGTCAACCTCACGAGCTGCGAGATCTGGGACTACGACAGCGACCCGGGCGAGCTGGTTCTGCGGCGCTCGACCGGTGGCGCGATCGCGGTCGGGGCCCACGTTTCCCCGGCTCCCGGCTCCCGCCTCGCCGAGGCCCTGAACGACCGCGACGGAGGCGTGCTGGTCGGCGACCGCCTGCTTCCGAGCCCCTGGCTGGCCCCACAGGACTTCCAGGAGAACACCCCGGCGGTTATCGCGGCAGTGCTGCTCGGCGCCGACGGCGTGCTCGGCGCCGTGACCGGAGCTGCTGAGGTCGGCCGCAGGTTCGCCAGTGCCGACACGACCTTCTTCGCCTCGATCGCCCAGATTCTCGCCTCGGCGATCGAGCGCGGTCGCGTAACCGACTCCCTGAAGAGCGCCGAGAGCCGGCTGCGAACGCTGGTCGAGAGCCTGCCGGCGATCACCTACCGCGCCGGGCTCGGCGCCGAGGGCAGCTGGGAGTACATATCGCCGCAGGTCGAGGAGATCATCGGGCTCTCGCCCGAGGAGTGCGTCGCCGATCCGGGCTGGTGGGAGAGGCGGATCCACCCCGGCGACGTCGACCGGGTGATCGCGGCGGAAGAGCGTGCCGCCGCCGAGCTGGAACCGCTCGACGTCGAGTACCGGATGACCGCCGGGAACGGGCGCACGCTCTGGATCCGCGACCGGGCATCGGTCGGCGCCCGCGGGCCTGAGGGAGAGGTGCTGGCCGAGGGCCTGATGTCGGACGTCACCGCGCAGAAGGCCGCCGAGATCAAGCTCCGCCACCTCGCCGACCACGACCATCTCACCGACCTCTTCAACCGGCGCGGCTTCGAGACCGCCGTCGACGCGGAGCTGACCACGATGCGGGCGGGGGATACCGCCGCGCTCGCGATCATCGACCTCGACCACCTGAAGCTGATCAACGACTCGCACGGCCACGCGGCCGGTGACTCGCTGCTGAGGGAGGTCGCCGCCGCGGTCAGGCTCTCACTGCGGGACGGCGACGTGCTCGGTCGCCTCAGCGGCGACGAGTTCGGGCTCTTCATCCCGCGGATCGAGGGGGCCGCGGCCCGACGCCGGCTCGGCGAGCTGATCGATCTCGTCCGGGTCAGCCGGCGTGGTGGTCCATCGGTGACCGCCAGCGCCGGCGCGATCATGATCGACGAGTCCGAGCGGATGGCGGCGGCGGACCTCCTGATCCACGCGGACCTGGCGCTGTACGAGGCAAAGGAGCAGGGCCGCGATCGCGTCGCCTTCTCCGAGGCCGAGCACACCGGACATCCGGGCTGGCTGACCGAGGTGCGAACCGCGATCGAGGAACGCCGGCTGGCGCTGTTCGCACAGCCGATCTTCGACCTGCGCACCGGCGAACAGCACGCAAGCGAACTGCTCGTCCGGCTGATCGACCGGCGCGGCCGCGCGATCTCCGCCGGTCAGTTCATCCCGACGGCGGAGCGCTTCGGGCTGATCACCGAGATCGACCACTGGGTGCTGGCGCATGCCGTCGACGCCGCGGCGGCCGGGATGCGCGTCAGCGTCAACCTCTCGGCCGCGTCGATCGCCGACGACGAGCTGACCGAGATGGTCGGAGAGCGACTGAAGGCCACCGGTGCCGATCCGGCCCGGCTCACGTTCGAGATCACCGAGACCGTCGCGACCCCGGCGATCGAGTTGCTCGAGGGCTTCGCTGCCCGGGTCGAGGCGCTCGGCTGCGGCCTCTCACTCGACGACGTCGGGACGGGATTCGGCACCCTGACCTACCTGCAGAACCTCAACTTCAGCCAGCTGAAGATCGACATGACGTTCGTCCAGCGAATGCTCGAGTCCCGGACCGACCTCGGCATCGTCCGCTCGCTGGTGACGATCGCGCGCGAGCTCGACCTGCTGACGATCGCCGAGGGGGTCGAGTCGGCCGAGACCGCGGAGGAGTTGAGCCGGCTCGGCGTCAACTACGCCCAGGGCTACTACCTCGGCGAGCCGGCCCATCTCGAGACCACCCGAGCCTGAGCGCCGACCGCCGCGCAGCGCGCCGGGCAGTGGCCGTTATCTAGGATCCTGGTGGATGGCCGATCTTGCGGAGCTCAAGCGGATGATCGAGACCGCCCTCCCAGGGGCCGAGGTCGAGGTGGTGGACGAGGGCGGCGGCGACCACCTGCGGGCGATCGTCACGGCGGAGCAGTTCTCCGGCAGGACCCGGATCGACCAGCACCGGATGGTCAAGGCCGCGGTCAAGCCGCGCTTCGAGGACGGGACGATCCACGCTCTCTCGGTCAGCACCAGCCCACCCGACTGAACGGCGAGTGCTGCCGAGCCGCTCGGGCGGCTACCCTGGATGGGAACGAGCAAGCGACCCAGGAGGCAAGCAGAGCGATGGCAGCCAACCCCGAGCTTCGCGAGCAGCTCCAGCAGGCGATCAGCGGCAACCGGGTGCTGCTGCTGATGAAGGGCACGCCGGAGGCGCCACGCTGCGGCTTCTCGATGCGGACCGTCGGCGTGCTCGAGCAGATCGGCGTCGAGTATGGGGCGATCGACGTGCTGCCGGTGCTCGCGCCGCTGCGCGAGGTGACGGCCGAGATCTCCGACTGGGAGACCTTCCCCCAGCTCTACGTCAACGGTGAGCTGGTCGGCGGCTGCGAGCTCGCCGAGGAGATGCTGGAGTCAGGGGAGCTGGCGGATCTGGTCGGCGTCAGCCAACCCGGGCCCGGGGGCGCCGCTGCGGAGACCGCCCAGCAGCCGGCGACCGATGCCGATGAGCCGTACCAGAGCCCGCCGATGCAGATCGAGACCTGAGCGGGGTCGAGGCGAACGGCCCTAGGCCGTGGCGCCGGCCGGAGCGTCGTCGCGGACCTGGAAGGACGAGCCGCAGCCGCATGCGGCAACTACGTTCGGGTTGTTGACCGCGAAACCGGCCCCCTGCAGGCCCTCGACGTAGTCGACCTCCGAGCCGAACACGAACGGCATCGAGACCTTGTCGACGATCACCGCCACCTCGTTGTGCTCGAAGACGTGATCATCGTCCTTCGGCTTGTCGAGCGCGAGCGAGTACTGAAAGCCTGAGCAGCCACCGCCCTTTACCGCGACGCGCAACGCCTGTCCCGCCTCCTGCTGACCCGCCAGCAGGTCGCGAAGCCGCTCGGCGGCGGTGTCGGTGATCTTGATCGCTGTGTCGGGTGTGTCCATGTGCTTCACATTGTATAGGGCGGTCAACCCGACGCCGCCTCGCGCCCGTCCTCGCCCGAGCCGGCAGCGGCCGCTCCGTCGGGGTATCGCCACTCGAGGTACTCGCGAATGCGCTTCGAGTCGTAGACGATCTCCTCGCCGTCGATCAGCAACGGCACCCGGCTCTGCCCCGTCAGCTCGGTGATCTCGGGTCGCCCGGAGCGCCGGTAGGGCACCCGCTCGACCCGATACGGAATGCCGAGCCCGCGCAGCTGCCGGGCGACCGCGCCGCAGGGACAGAGCACGTCGGTCGGGGTCGGGCAGCGGTAGAGGACCAGCTCGCGCTCGGTGGCGCCGGCGCCGGCGCCACTCACCGCGGTACCAGCCGGCCGACGAGCCGTGCAGCGGCGCCGGCGGCCTGAAGGACGTGCTCGGCGACACCCGGGTCGCCGCCGACGCGATCTCCGAGCTGCTCGGCCTGCCAGCTGATCGCATCGGTCAGCGTCTCCTCGTGGGGACGGGGCCGGTAGCCGAGCTCCCGCTTGGCCTTGGCCGGCGTGTAGGTCCACCAGAGGGTCGCCGAGCGCGTTTCGTCGGCCGAGACCGGAATCGGCAGGTCGAATCGCTCGACCGCCTCCGCGGCGCTGACGGCGACGCTCCCCGGCAGCCGCAGCGCGGGCGCCGGAACCCCGGAGATCCGGGCCAGGTCGGCGAACAGCCGCTGCAGGGTGAAGTTCCTGCCGGCGAGGATGTAGCGCTCGCCGGAGATCCCCGACTGATCAGCGAGGATGTGGCCCGCGGCCACGTCGCGGACGTCGCTGATGTTGATCCCCCCGTTGACGTAGACGGGGATCGACCTGAGCAGGAACCGCTCGACCAGCGCCATCGAGGTTCCCGTCGGATCGTTGGGGCCGAGCACGAAGGTCGGGTTGACGATCACGACGTCGAGTCCGTGAGCGGCGACGCGGAGCGCCTCCGCCTCCGCCTCGTGCTTGGAGTGCACGTAGGGGATCTCTCGTGCGGTGACCGGAAACGCCTGGGTCTCGTCGGCGCGGCCGCCGGGTGGCGCGGGCCCGATCGCGGCGGCCGAGGAGCAGTGCACGACCCGGCCGACACCCGCTGCCAGCGCCTCCTCGCAGAGGATCCTGGTCCCGTCCACGTTCGTCGCGACCACCTCCTCGGCGAGGCCGCGCCGCATCGATGTCATCCCGGCGAGGTGAAAGACGCGGTCGACGCCGTCGACGGCGCGACGGACCGCGCGGCGGTCGGTGATGTCGCCGTTGACACGCTCGAACTCGACGTCCTCGAGGTGGGTCGCGGGACTCGCCGAGCGGATCAGGAGCCGCAGCTGATCGCCCCGGGCGGCGAGCGCCCGGACGAGGTGGGAACCGATGAATCCGGTCCCCCCGGTTACCAGCGTCCTGCTCATGCTGACCTGATGCTAGATCACGGCTTGCGGCGCGATTGCGGGGTCGCCGGCGGCGTGCCGCCAGGGCCGCAGCGCAGCCCCGGATGCGGCTCGCGGTGACACAATGGCCGCGGTGAGTGAGGCTCCGAAGACCGCTGTCGTCTCTGACAGCACCAGCTACCTGCCGCCCGAGTTGCTCGCGGATCGCGGCATCGAGCAGGTCAGCCTCTACGTGATGCTGGCCGGCGAGCAGCGGCAGGAGACCGAGATCGACGACTACGCCGGCTTCTTCACCAAGCTGCAGCGGAGCGCCGAGGGCGCGACCACCTCGCAGCCGTCGGTCGGCGACTTCCTCTCCGCGTACCGGCCCCGCCTCGATGCCGGGCTCGACATCGTCTCGATCCACCTGTCGGCGGGGATCTCGGGGACCTTCGAGTCGGCCGGCCAGGCGCGCCAGCAACTCGTCGACGACGGCCTCGAAGAGGATCGGATCCGCGTCTACGACAGTCGCTCCGCCTGCGGCGGTCTCGGCATGACCGTGCTCGCAGCGGCGAAGGCGGCGGCCGGCGGCGCGGCCGGCGAGGACGTGCTCGCGGCGGCGGCGGCGGCGCGCGCCGATCTGCGGATGTGGTTCGCGGTCGACACGCTCGACTACCTGCGCCGGGGCGGACGGATCGGCGCCGCCCGCGCCTGGCTCGGCTCAGCGCTGCAGATCAAGCCGATCCTGACGCTCGAGGAGGAGGTCACCCCGGTCGAGCGCGTCCGCACCCGGCGCCGCGCCTTCGAGCGCCTGGTCCAGTTCGCCCGGGAGATGAAGGAGTCCGGACGCGACGGATGGGTCGTTCAGCACGTTCAGGATCCCGAGAACGCCCAGAAGCTCGCCGCCGAGGCGCGCGAGGTGTTCGGCTCCGACCCGGTCTTCGTCTCCGAGATCGGGCCCGTGATCGGCGCCCACACCGGACCTGGCCTGCTCGGCATCGGCGGGCTCCCGCGCCGACACGTCGCCTGAGCGCGAGTCGGGCGAAGCGGCGGCGCAGCCCTAGCGGCGCCGGCGCCGGCGCATCATCAGCAGGCCGCCGACGACGAAGCCGGCAACCGCGGCGCCGGTGATCAGCTGCTGGCGGTGCTCACTCACCTGCCGGCGCCAGTCGGTCAGCTCGGTGACCTTGCCACGGAGCATCTCGACCGAGCCCGCAAGCTGCTGTTGCTGAGTCGCGATGTCCCGACGGATCTCCTCCGACGAGCGCCCGGGAGCGCCGGGGCGGGCTGTGTCGGGCGCGTCGCTCACGATTGACCCTCGAGCGTGTCCCGCGTCACCTTCGCCTCCTCGATCGCCATCGTCGGCGCCGGGGGCGCGCCCCGCTTCATTGCCCGCTGAGCGACCAGCGCCGCGATCACGGCACAGAGCAGGAAGAGCAGGGTCATGATCCCGAAGCCGGCCCAGACGGCGGACTCGACGCCGAGCAGGTCGTTGATCAGCCACGCTCCGAACTGCATCAGCATCGCCAGCGCGAAGACCACGAAGATCCCGGCCGCGATGCCGACGACCGAGCCCTTGGCGAGGTAGGTGACCTTCTCGGTGACCTCGGCCTTGGCGAGCTCGATCTCCTCGCGAACGAGGATCGAGACCCGCTCCGAGACGTCGAGCACGAGCTCGCCGACGGACCGATCCTGGTCCTGCTCCGGCGGCTTGCTCTCGGGTTCGGTGGCCACTACTCGGGGGGCTCCTCGTCGAAGACCTGCTTCCAGATCAGGCCGGCGGCACGATGGGCGGCGATGCTCGCCAAGGCGCCGGTCAGGGCCAGCAGGCCGGACCAGATCAGTCTTCTGACAACGTCGCTTTCCATCAACTGCTCCTTGCCCTGCCCCAGGGATGCTCGGGCCGGGGCGGCGACCATACCGCGCCGGGCCGGGCGCCGACTTGCAGGGCCGCCGACCGGCCCTCAGCCGCGGCGCTCGAGCCCGCCGCAGATCAGCTCGACGACCATCTCGTGGGCCCCTTCGAACACCTCGTCGGTGGCCGGCATCAGCTCGAACACCCAACCGCTGAGCAGCTGCTCGATCGCCCCGTAGAACGACATCCCGACGAAGTCGGGATCGATGTCGTCCCGGAAGACACCGTCACGCTGCCCGTCGGCGACGATCTGCGCCACCTGATCGTAGGCCCTGCGGATCTCGGTCAGGTGGGTGCGCCCGAACGAGTTGGCGGCCCGCGTGACCTCGATGATGATCACCTTCATCAGCTCCGGGTTGTGCCGGTAGGAGTCGATGATGAAGCCGGCGATCGCGGAGAGCTTGGCCCGCGGGGGGTCGTCGTTCGCCATCACCTGCTCACCGGCGGCCAACAGCAGCGACCAGCGCTCGGTGAACAGCTCGGTCATCACCGCCTCCTTGCTGCGGAAGTAGTGGTAGACGAGCCCGTAGGCGACGCCCGCCTCGTCGGCGATGTCGGAGACGCGGGTGGCGTGGTAGCCCTGACGCGCGAAGACCCGAATCGCGGCATCGAGAATCGCGCGACGCTTGTCGATCGCGGCCGGTCGTTCCGTCCCCGTCTCAGGCATAGGCTCCAATCGCAAGATCTGCGGCGGGCCAACGGTACGCCGACGGTCGGCGGCTGGCGAGGGACGGGAGCGCGCTGCGAACGCGCCCGACCTCGTGCGAATCGAGATCGGCGATCGCCAGGCCCTCGCCGGCCTCGCAGACGGCCAGCACCCGGCCCCAGGGGTCGACGATCATCGAGTGGCCCCAGGAGTCGTAGTCCGGTGCGGCGGGCCCGTGCTGGTTGGCGGCGATCATGAACAGCTGGTTCTCGATCGCGCGGGCCCGGAGCAGCGGCTCCCAGTGCGGCTCGCCGGTGGCCGCGGTGAAGGCGGATGGCAGCGCCACGAGCCCGGCGCCGCGCAGGGCGAGGATCCGGAACAGCTCGGGAAACCGCAGGTCGTAACAGACCGAGAGCCCGAGGTCGAGGTCGAAGCCGGCATCGGCGACGACGATCTCGTCGCCCGCCCGCTCGTGCTCCGACTCCCGGTAGGCGACGCCGCCAACGTCGACATCGAACATGTGGATCTTGCGGTAGGCGGCGCCCACGCTCCCGTCGGCGGCGATCAGGACCGAGGTATTGGCGACGCGATCGTCCTCGGCGAGGCGCTCGGCGACGCTGCCGGCGACGATCGCAACGGCGAGCTCCCGCGCCCAGCGCCGGGCGGCGGTGATCGCCGCCCCGTCCAGCGGCTCGGCTCGCTCGGCGAGCATCTCCCCCGGCCCGAGCAGCTCCCACTTCTCGGGCAGGACGACGAGCTCGGCTCCGTCGGCTGCGGCGGCGGTGACCAGCTCGCCCGCGCGACGGATGTTCCGCTCCCGGTCGGCACCTGAGTTGAGCTGTATCGCGGCTACCCGCATCGGTCTCCTGGTCTGTGAAGCAGGCCGGATCGGAACACCTTCCGACCGACTGACTGACCGGTCAATCTAGCTCAGCCGGCCCCGGTCGGCGGCGCTGGATCTCCCGCGCGAGCAGCTTCGTGTGCATCGCCGCGATCAGCGCCCGCAACGGCTCGCTTCCGGCCTCGAACAGCTCGATCGCGCGATCCTGCTCAAAGCGCCCGACGAGCTTCTCGGTCAGCAGCGAGACCTCGCGCACCGCGAGCTGCTCGAGCGGCTCGACAAAGCGGGCCGCGTCGTGAACGGTGAACCCGATCCGCTCGTCGTAGCCGCCGGCGCGGAAGCGCTCGATCGCCTCGACGATCCGAGCGTCGGAGGGCGAGTAGCCGCCGTCGTCGGGGCCGATCACCCCGAGCTCGGCGAGGCGCTGGATCACCTCCGGTCGCGTGTCGAATCGCTCGGCCAGCTCCCGCTCCGAGATCCGCTCGCGCTCATCCGCCAGCGCCAGATCGAAGACCCGCTCCTCGGTCTCGAGCAGCGCCCGCAGGCGCTTGGAGTCGGCGCCGTCATCGGCGAGCATCTCACCGATCACGCGCAGGGGCATGTAGCGCTCCTCCTGGAGTTGCTTGATCAGCCTGATCCGTTCGACCAGCTCGGGCGGGTAGTAGGCCATATTCGGCGATGTCTTCTCGCCCTCGGGCAGCAGCCCCTCCCGAAGGTAGTGCCGCACCGTCGCGACCGGGACCCCGGCCTCCTCAGCCAGCTCGCTGATCTTCAGCCGGTCGCGCTCGTCGCTCATCGCGTCGCCTCCGCGGTCAGGACCTCGACCGGGCAGCTGACGGAGTTCGCCAGAAAGCAGCGCTGGTGCGCGGCGCGGTGCAGATCGGCGAGCACCGCGGGCCCGGGATCGACCTCGAAGCGCACGTCCGGCGCCAGCTCGACCCTGGTGATCCGCCCACCCTCGAGCGTGCCGACCGCGGGATCCTCGTAGGACCGCACCCGCAGACGGCGCTCGCGGGCCAGGGCCAGGAACCAGAGCATGTGACAGGCGCTGAGCGAGGCGACGAACATCTGCTCCGGATCGGCCTTCGCCGGATCACCGCCCCACTGAGCCGCGCAGGAGGCGGCGATCGCCTGCTCTGCGACCTCGACCCGGTGCGCACGCAGATCCTCCTTGCCGCCCTCCCAGACGATCCGCGCGTGATGCCGGCTCAGCGACCCTTCCACTCCGGCTCCCGCTTCTCGAAGAAGGCGCTGACGCCCTCGAGGATGTCCTCGGTGGAGAGGGTGAGCGTGAGTTGGCTTCTGAGGAACTCGAGCGCATCGTCGAGGGCCATGTCCTCCTGGCGGTGCATCGCGTCGTGACCGAGCTTCATCAGCAGCGGCGACTTCGAGGCGAGCTTGGCGGCCCAGTCGTCGACCGCGGCGCTGAACTCGGCCTCCGGCACGACCTTGTTGGCGAGGCCGTACTCGACGGCCTGATCGGCGGAGAGCCGCTCCCCGAGCAACAGCATCTCGTTCACCTTCTTGCGCGGCACGTTGCGGTAGATGATCGCCATGATCATGTACGGAAACGCCCCGATGTTGATCTCCGGGGTGCCGAACGTGACCCCCTGCTTGGCGATCAGCAGATCGCAGCACAGCGCCAGGCCGAGGCCGCCGGCGAGCACGTGACCGTTCGCCGCACAGAGCGACGGCTTCCCGAGGCGGGGCATCAGCCGGAAGAACTCGAGGAAGCGGTCGTTCGCGAGATGCTTCTCGACGAGCGGCGCGTCGGCGGCGAAGCCGCCCAGATCGGCGCCCGCGCAGAACGCCTTGTCGCCGGCGCCGGTCAGGACGACGGCCCTGACCCGATCGTCGTCGCGGGCGGTCCGCAGCCCGTCGACGAGCTCGTCGAGCAGCTGCGCGGAGAGCGCGTTGCGCTGCTCCGGCCGGTTCAGGATCAGCGTTGCGACGCCCCCGGACACCTCGTAGAGAAGTTGCTCGTAGCCGGTATCCATGCGCCGGCTGAGGCTAGCACTCGTAAGAAGTAGGAAGTCACGCTGACTACTTTGCCGCAATCCGGCTCCCTTGCGCGGTTTGGCGGCGGCCCGCTAGGCTCGTCACTCGAATCTAGGGTCGGTGGAGGAGGCGGGTCTGCGCTCGCTCAGCGAGTTCACCTATCGGAGGGCGAGGGCGATCGTGCTCGCGGCGCTGCTGGCGCTGCTGATCGCAATCCCGTTCGCGGCGGGGGTCTTCGACCGGGTCGAACCGTTCGACATCTCCGATCCCGAGTCCGAGGTCGAGCGGGCCGACTCGATCTACTCCGCGATCACCGGGCAGCGGGCCGAGCCCGAAGTGCTGCTGCTGCTCGACCGGGGGGTCGAGGACGCGCCGCGGCCCGCGGCGGTCGCCCGGGAGCTCGGGGCGATCGAGGGCGTCGCCTCGACGGGTACCCCTCGCTCGCAGCCGGAGCTGATCTCCAGCGACGGCGACGCTGCCCTCGTGGTCGGCTTTCTCGAGGCGGGCCAGAACCGCGTCGACGTCGGCGAGCGGGTCGAGCGGGCGTTCGCGGCAGACGCGGACGTGCTCGCCGGCGGCCCCGCCGTCGCCGCGGCCCAGATCGGCGAGCGGACCGAGCGCGACACGCGCCGGATCGAGCTCTTCGCTGCGCCGGTGCTCCTCCTGCTGCTGCTCTTCGTCTTCCGCTCGCCGGTGGCCGCCGCGCTGCCCCTGTTGCTCGCCGGCCTCTCGATCGTGATCACCCTGGCGCTGCTCAGCGCGCTCGCGAATCTGATCGAGATCGACCTCTTCTCACTGCAGGTGGTGACCGGCCTCGGGGTTGGCCTGGCGATCGACTACAGCCTGTTCGTCGTCGCTCGCTACCGCGCCGAGCTCGCCGCCGGCGCCGAGCCGGAGGCGGCGCTGCGCCGGACCGTGACGACGGCGGGGCGCACGGTCGCCTATGGGGCGATGACCGTCGCCACGGCGATGGCGGCGCTGATCATCTTCCCGCAGCAGTTCCTCAGCTCGACCGGAATCGCCGGCGCGCTGGTCGCGCTGCTCTCCGGCGCCTCGGCGCTGCTCGTGCTTCCGGCGCTGCTCGCGTGGCTCGGGCCCCGGGTCGTCTCCCGGCACGGTGCCGACAGCCCCGACCCGCTGAGCGGCGGCTCGCGCTTCTGGGCCGGGCTCTCGAGGCGGGTGATGGCCCACCCGCTGCCGGTCGCGACGCTGGCGCTGCTGGTGATGCTCGCCGTCGGGGCACCGGCGCTCGGCGGCCAGCTCACCACCCCCGACGCCCGGGTCGTTCCCGCCGATCAGAGCGCGCGCATGGTCGACGACGCGGTCAGGGCGCGCTTCGACGGGGTCGGCTCCAGCCGGATGCGGGTGCTGCTTCCGCTCGACGCGGCCTCCAGCGGGCCGGCGCGGACCGAGGTCGAGCGCCTCGCGGGGGTCGAGTCGGTGTCGGCGCCCGAGCTGCTCCCCGACGGCAGCACGACCCTGGTCGTCGTCGCTGACGCCGATCCCCTCTCCGATGCCGGGCAGGATCTGCTGGCCGAGGTTCGCGCGGCGCCCTGGCCCGCCGGCAGCCTGATCGGTGGTCGCGCGGCGGAGCTCGCGGACCAGCGATCGAGCATCGGCGACAGCGCCCCCGCCGTGGTCGCGGTCGTCGTCGTCACCAACCTGCTGCTCGTCGTGATGATGGTCCGCTCGCTCCTCTTGCCACTGGTCTCGCTGGCGCTCAACGCCCTGACCGTGATCGCGTCCTACGGGATCATGGTCGCCCTGTTCGAGCACCGGACGACGGCCGAGCTGCTCGGCGCCGGCGTCCAGGACGGGATCGACGTCTCGGTCCCGATCCTCGCCTTCGCCGTCGTCTTCGGTCTCTCCACCGACTACGGCATCTTCCTCTTCTCACGGATCTCGGAGGCGCGGGCGACCGCCGATTCCGAGCAGGCGGCGATCACCCAGGGGCTCGCCGTGACCGGCCGCCTGATCACCTCGGCAGCGGTGATCTTCAGCGTCGCGATCGGGGTCAACGTGTTCAGTGGCCTGGTGATCGTCAAGGAGTTCGCGGTCGCCGTCGCGATCGCCGTGCTGCTCGACGCGACGGTCGTCCGTGGCCTGCTGGTTCCGGCCCTGCTGCGCATGCTGGGCGCACGAGCGTGGTGGCCGGGGACACGCGCGACAACGGAGTAGGCTCGAGCCAGCGTGCCGTCCGAGCCGATCCTCAAAGAGCGCCGCGACCGGGTCCTGGTGATCACGATCAACCGGCCGGAGGTCCGCAACGCGTTCGACTTCGCCACCGCGGACGCGCTGAGCAACGCGCTCGACGAGCTCGAGCAGGACGATCAGCTCAGGGTCGCGGTGCTGACCGGCGCCGACGGGCACTTCTCGGCGGGAATGGACCTCAAGGCCTTCCAGCGCGGCGACGTCCCCTACGTCGCCAAGCGGGGCATCTTCGGGATCGTCAACGCGCCGCCGTCGAAGCCCCTGATCGCCGCGGTCGAGGGCGGAGCCCTGGCCGGCGGCTTCGAGCTGATGCTGGCCTGCGACATGGTTGTCGCCGCGGACGACGCCCGCTTCGGGATCCCCGAGGTGCGGCGCGGGCCTGCTCGCCGCCGCCGGGGCGCTGCTCGATCTGCCGAGGCGGATCCCGCCGGCGATCGCCTACGAGCTGGCCCTGACCGGCGAGCCGATCAGCGCCTCGCGGGCTGCGGATCTGGGGCTCGTCAACCGGGTGACGGAGACGGGCGGCGCGCTCGAGGAGGCCCTGCGGCTGGCCGCGGGGATCGCCGCGAACGCGCCGCTGGCGGTCGCCGCCTCGAAGCGGGTGCTGGCCGAGACGCTGGGCTGGGACCCGGAGCAGAGATGGTCGATCCAGGGCGAGATCGCGGGCCCGGTCTCTGACCTCCGAGGACGCCAAGGAGGGGACCCGGGCGTTTCTCGAGGGGCGCGATCCCGAGTGGCGCGGCCGCTAGCCGGCCGGCCCCTGCTCGTCAGTTCGCGAGCCGCGCCTCAACGTCGGTCGCATTGAGCACGCGGACCATCGCGTCGACCACCGCACCGTCGAACTGGCTGCCCGAGTAGCGGCCAAGCTCGGCGATCGCATCCTCGCTCGACATGGCGGGCCGGTAGGGGCGCTCGCTGGTCATCGCGTCGTACGACTCCGCCACCGCGAGGATCCTCGCCTCGAGCGGGATCGCATCGCCGCTGATCCCCCGCGGATAGCCGTGGCCGTCGGGCTGCTCGTGGCGGGCGAGCACCCACTCGCGAATGTCGGTCAGCTCCCGGGCCCCGAGGATCCGCGCCGCCATCTCCGGATGCTTGCGGACCTGATCCCACTCGGAGGGGGACAGGGGTCCGGGCTTGTCGAGTATCGAGTCGGCGATCCCGACCTTGCCGATGTCGTGGAGCAGGCCGGCGAGCCGGAGCCGCTGCAGGCGCTGCTCGGAGAACCCCAGCTCGGCCCCGATCAGCTCGCAGTAGCGGGAGACCGCAAGCGAGTGGCTCGCGGTCCGCGCGTCGCGAAGATCGAGAACCTCGGCGAGGCTGAGGACGGTGCTCAGGTGTGTCCGCCGCTCGGTCAGCGCTTTCGAGGGATCGCCGGAGAGGACGTCCTCGAGCTCCGCGCTGTAGACAACCGCCCGGTCCCCACCGAGCGCCTTCGCGGCCTCGCACGAGCCGCTCGACGAGTGCATCAGCGCCTCGGAGGTTGCCGCATGCTTTGGGAAGGACGCCACCCCGATGCTCGTCGAGAGCGGCAGATCCCACTCGCGGAAGCAGCGCCGAAAGCGGGCCAGGAGCTGCTCCGCCAGCAGGAACGCCGTGTTCTCGTCGGTCTCCGGCAGGGCGACGCTGAACTCCGCCGAGCCGGTCCGCGCGACGGCATCGATCCGGCGCGTGCAGTCGTCGAGCAGCTGGCCGATGTCGACGATCGTCGCCTCGGCGCGGCGATCGCCGATCCTCGCCCGGATGTCGAGGATCCCGCTGATCTGAATCGTCAGCAGGCCGACCCGGTGGGCGCCCATCCGCGCACGATCGATCTCAGCCGTCAGTACCTCCATCAGGCCCTTGGTGTTGCGCAGCCCGGTGCTCAGGTCCGTGCGCGCCGACTCGACCACCTCGGCGATCAGCACCTCGACGCGACGCCGGAGGAACATCAGCATCGACCCGACCACGATCAGCGAGCCGACGGTGATCACGAGGTGGTGGAGGACGCTGCCCTGCTCGACCATCGGGGCGCCCGACATCGAGCTGATGATCGCGATCGCGATCGCGTAGTTGATCGCCGCGAAGGCGATGTGCAGAACGGCATCGACGCGGGTCAGGAAGTAGTAGACGTAGACGCAGGGAAACAGGTAGAGCAGGGCGTAGGCGCTGGTCGCGTCCCTGCTGAAGACCACCGACGCCGTGATCAGCAGGGTGCCGGCCGCGGGCATGTAGCGAACCGCGCTGGCCGGAACCCGGGCGGCGAACAGCCCATGACGCCAGTGCGGTGACAACGCTGACGCAGTTGAGCAGCACCAGCTCGGAGGTCAGAAATGAGGCCGGGTGCGGCAGGATGATGCCGAGGAACCCGACGATCGCCCCGCAGAACAGGAACGCCGCCTGCACACGGATCATCAGCACGGAGTCGGTGTTCAGCGACTCGGCCGGGGTGCCGTACGCGAGACCGCTTCTGCGGTCGCTTCTACGGTCGCTTTCTCCAACGGGCATCAGGCCCACTACACGCACTCCGCGGGTTGAGTTGATGGTTGCCGGCGCCGGCGCCGGGCAAGCGCTGACCCCCGCCCGGTCCGAGCACCTGTGGATCTATCGGCCGCGGAGCGGGGAAAGTAAAGCCCGCGACGCGCCTGAACCGCTCTACCCCAGCGGCTGCGATCCGAGCGGCTCGCTGTGGGCGGGCGCGGACCGGGCGCGGCTCGAGGCGCCGTCTGATCCGCACCCGGGCCCCGCGGGCCGGTCCCAGGGTGAAGTTGCGGCGGACGATCTCCTCGGCCGCAGGCCTCTCGGGCTCGAGCTCGGCCAGGGTCAGCACCGTACGCAGGATCACCTTGATCGCCATCGTCGAGAGCGAGGAGCCGATGCAGCGACGCGGCCCGGCGCCGAACGGCAACCAGACGCGCTGGGTCGGGCCGCCGGGCTCGAGAAAGCGCTCGGGGCGGAAGCTCTGCGGCTCGGGATAGGCCTGCGGATCGTTGTGGATCAAGAAGATGCACGGCATCAGCGTCCAGCCCTTCGGGTAGACCCACTGCCCGATCTGAACCGGGGCGGCCAGCTTCCGGGCGGTGATCGGCAGAACGGGTCGCTGGCGCAGGGTCTCGCGCACGACCGCGTCGAGGTAGGAGCCGTCGCCCTCGAGCTCGACCTCGGCGAGCACCCGTTGCAGCTGCTCGGGATGGCGGAGCAGGCGCTCGAACGCCCAGGAGAGCGCCGTCGCCGTGGTCTCGTGGCCGGCGATCAGCAGCGTCAGCAGCTCGTCGCGGATCTCGCGATCGCTCATGAACCCGGCCTCGTGCGGCTGCGGGCGCACCAGCATCGAGAGGACGTCGCCGCGCTCGGCCGAGCTCGGGTCGTAGCGGCGCGAGCCGATCTCCTCGTAGAGCATCTGATCGATCTCCGCGACCATCGCCATCAGCCGCCCGAACGGGCTGCGCCCGCCGAGCTCCCGCTGGAAGGCGGGCAGCACGGCGATCGGGTTCTGGACCAGATCGAGCAGCTCGTGAATCCGCTCGCGCAGGCGGCGGTCGCGGCTGTCGTCGACGACGCCGAGCACCGCCCGCAGGATCATCGTCAGCGTGATCGTCCGCATCCGCTCCTGGATCGAGAAGGTGGTGCCCACCGGCCAGCCGGCCACCTCGCGCGCCGTGAGCTCGGCGACGAGGTCGGTGTAGCGGCCGACCGCCCCGCGGTGGAAGGCCGGCATGATCAGCTTCCGGTGGCGCTTGTGCTCGGGGCCGTCGAGCAGGAACAGCGAGCGATCGCCGAGCACCGGCCGGAAGATCCCGTTGGTCGAACCCATCCGCATCAGCTCCGGGTTGCCGGTGAGCACCTCCCAGGCGGTCGCCGGGTCGGCGATCACGGTGCAGCGGCTGAGCGGCCCGAGCCGCACCGAGAACAGCGGCCCACGCCGGGCGTTGTTGCGGCGCAGGAACCCGACCGGGTCCCGGAACCACTGCAGCGACTGCACCGTCGCCGGCAGGCGCGACCCGGGTGGAACCCGCGGCACGGGATCCTCATCCAGCACCCGAATCGAGACGGGCTCCGCTTCGCTATCGGTCATCAGCACACCCAGCTCAGAAACACGGGGTTCGACACGGCAAGGTCCACACTAACCGACGGTCGAGCGTTCCACCACCCCTCGATCGCCGGGCTGATCGCGCTCGTGCAGGCGGCGGCCCCGGCCCCGCGGCGACCGCCACCGAGTCTGAAGTAGGAAGTGCTACTGTTTACTTTTGAGGGCCGGAGGCGCCGCCGGTCCAGCCCCACCGGAAGGAGACCCAGCCGTGGCCATCGCAACCGCCGAGAGCAGCCAGAAGGTCGTCAAGCCCGACTTCTCGAGCAAGCGCAAGCACCTGATCTTCAGCGACGAGCACGACGATCTCCGGGAGTCGATGGAGGCGTGGGTGAAGAAGGAGCTGGCTCCGCACGCGCATGAGTGGGAGGAGACGCTGTGGCCCGACTCGGTCCTGCGCCGGATGGGCGAGCTCGGCTTCATCGGGCTCTGCTTTCCCGAGGAGTACGGCGGTCAGGGCGGCGACTACTACTACTCGCTGGTCCGCGCCGAGGCGCTCTCCTACTCGGGCTCGGGCGGGCTCAACATGGGGCTCGCCGTGCACACCGACATGGTCCTGCCCCCGATCGAGATGCTCGGTACCGAGGACCAGAAGCGGCGCTACCTGGAGCCCGGGATCAAGGGCGAGAAGATCGGAGCGCTGGGAATCACCGAGCCGGGAGCGGGCTCCGACGTGGCCGGCATCCGGACCAGCGCGATCCGCGACGGCGACGAGTACGTGATCAACGGCTCGAAGATGTTCATCACCAACGGCGCCCGCGCGGATTTCATCGTGCTGGTGACGAAGACCGATCCCGCCGCCCGGCACGACGGAATCACGCTGTTCATCGTCGACCTCAAGGACGAAGCCGGCGACAACGTGCCCGGCTTCTCCGTCTCGAGGACGCTCGAGAAGATGGGCATGCACGCCTCCGACACGGCGGAGCTCTCGTTCGAGGACGTGCGGGTGCCGGCCGAGAACCTGCTCGGGCAGGAGGGCAAGGGCTTCTACCACATCAGCTGGGAGCTACAGGGCGAGCGGCTGGTCGGCGCCGTCGGCTCCGTCGCCGGCGCCGAGCGGGCCTTCGAGAAGACCCTGGAGTACGCCAAGGAGCGCGAGGCCTTCGGCCGACCGATCGGCAAGTTCCAGGCGATTCGCCACAAGTTCGCCGAGATGGCGACGAAGATCGAGGCGGCGAAGCAGATGGTCTACTCGACCGCCTGGCGCTTCAACAACGGCGAGTACCCGGTGCGAGAGATCACGATGGCGAAGCTGTTCGCCGCGCGGATCGGCTGCGAGGTCGCCGACGAGTGCATCCAGATTCACGGCGGCTACGGCTACATGAAGGAGTACGACGTCGAGCGCGCCTACCGCGACTCGCGACTGAACCGGATCGGCGCCGGCTCCGACGAGATCATGCTTGACGTGATCGGTCGCAGCTACGGGATCTGAGCGACGCGGGCACGGAGGCCGCCGTCCGTTCCTACTTTGAGGGCTGTGCGGATCCTCGAGTGAAGGGCTTTTCCGCGGGCTTGTCGCGTCGTGACGGAACGCTGTCGAGCAGCGTCCGCAGCGAGGCGTCGGCGCCGGGGATCGGCGCCGGCCCGGGCGTCCGCCGGCGCGCCCGCAGCTGGCGAATCAGGCGGGCCCGACGCGAGTGCGCGCGCCAGCGACCGACGCGAGCGGCTGCCTCGACCTGACGGCTGAGGCGATCGGTCATCTGCGTCCGCGCGGCGCTCACGACCCCCCATCGGCGCCGACGGCGGGTGGTTAGATCGCGCTCACGGAGGATCGCGAGGGTGAACTGCCCCTCCTCCGATCGGCGGCGGCTCGTCCGCGGCGGCTGCGGGCCGGCGCGAGCACCGCTCGCCGGTCCCGGCTCGGCGAGCGGCCGGCGGCCGCCGGCTGCGCCCTCGGTTGGTCGATCCGCGGACGGTCGAGTTCGGCGCCGGCCCGGTTAACTAGAGAAGGCGCCGCTTTCGCGCCGCCTTCTCTGCCGTTCCGCCGCCCGCGTATCGCTGGGAACCACGAGCGGTATATGTATCTGAGTTGGGCATCTCGCCCATACCGTCGGCATCATGCCGGGGGACAACCGTGTCGCTGTTAAGCATCGTCCCTGGTGCCGGTCGCCACATCGGGCACCCGCACGGTCCGCCTGATGAAGCCGCTCATCCGATCGGATGAGCCGCCCGCCGTGGATCCGGACCGGCCGACGGCGCCGACCCGCTCCCCGGCGCAGGCCCTCGGGAGCGACCCCCGCCCGTGCGAGAATCACCGCCATGAGCAAGGGCAGCAAGCGCCTCCGGATCCTGATCGCGGACGACCATCCCGTCTACCGCCAGGGTCTCGAGCGCGCGGTCAAGGAGCGGGCGGAGCTCGAGCTGATCGGCTCGTGCGGCGACGGACGTGACGCGCTCGAGCGGATCACAGCCGACGAGCCGGATGTGGCGATCATCGACGTCCGGATGCCCGGGCTCGACGGGCTCAAGATCCTCGGCGCCGTCACGCGGGAGAAGCTGCGCACGAAGGTGATCCTGCTGACCGGCTACGAGGACTCCGCAAGCGCCTATCGCGCGCTCGCTGCAGGCGCAGCCGGCTACGTGTCGAAGAGCTCAGACAACATGGAGCTCTGCGACTCGGTGATCGCGGCCGCCCGCGGCGAGACGGTGATCGCGCCACAGTTCGCGGCCGGGATCGCCAGCGAGATACAGCTGCGGGAAACCGACGAACGGCCGGCCCTGACCGAGCGCGAGGGCGAGGTGCTGCGGCTGCTGGCCGAGGGCCGGACGGCGCAGAAGATCGGCGACGAGCTGCATCTGTCCGAGGCGACGATCAAGACCCACCTGCAGAACCTCTACTCGAAGCTGAGCGTCTCCGACCGCGCGGCCGCGGTCGCCACGGCGATGCGCTGGGGCCTGCTCGAGTGAGCGTCGGCAATCACAATCACGGGAGCTCAGCCGGGCAACGACCACGGCGGCGCTCCCGGCCATCCGGACGCCGAGTCGCCGCTGCAGGTGATCGGTCAGCTCTCGGGCGGGATCGCGCACGACTTCAACAACATCCTCGGAGTGATCATCAACTACGCGCGGTTCGCCGCGGGCGGGGTCCCGCCGGACTCACCGGCTCAGGCCGACATCGAGGAGATCAGGCGGGCCGCCGAGCGCGGGGTCGGCCTCGTCCGGCAGTTGATGATCCTCGCCAGGCGCGAGGCGGGCGAGGAGTCGGTCTTCAGCCTGAACGAGATGATCGAGGAGCTCGACGGGTTCCTGCGCTCGACGATTGGCGAGCACATCCGGGTCGAGCGCAAGCTGCAGCCGGACCTCTGGCCGGTCTTCGACGACCCCGCGAGGATGGAGCAGGTGCTGATCAACCTCGCCGTCAACGCCCGTGACGCGATGCCGGAGGGCGGAACGCTGTTCTTCGGCACCCAGAACGTCGAGCTGACCGAG
Source organism: uncultured Solirubrobacterales bacterium (assembly GCA_963700785.1). Taxonomy (GTDB): domain Bacteria; phylum Actinomycetota; class Thermoleophilia; order Solirubrobacterales; family 70-9; genus CAXMST01. The sequence goes on along the minus strand of CAVOYZ010000010.1, from coordinate 90,893 downwards.
GCCGACACGCTCGCCGACCCGGGGGTCGAGCCGGGCCGCTTCGTCCGGCTGGTCGTCTCCGACACCGGGGTCGGAATGGACAGTGAGGTCGCGTCGCGAGTCTTCGAGCCGATGTTCACGACCAAGTCCTCGGGGCAGGGAACCGGCCTCGGGCTGGCGACCGTCTACACGATCATCAGCCAGACCGGGGGCACGATCACGCTCGACTCCGAGCCCGGCATCGGGACCAGCTTCGAGATCCATATTCCGGCGAGCGAGAGCGGCGCACCAAAGGCGACGAAGCCGACCCTCGCCGCTCCTGCGGGTCGCGGTGAGGCGATCCTGATCGCCGAGGACGACCCCGCGGTGCGGAGAGTGACCGAGCGGATCCTCGGCAGCGCCGGCTACGCGGTCACCTCGGCGACCGGCGGCGCCGAGGCGCTCGACCTGCTCGACAGCCCGGGTCGCAAGGTGGATCTGCTGCTCAGCGACATCGTGATGCCGGGGATGCGCGGCGACGACCTCGCCGAGCGTGCGGTCGCGATGCGGCCCGGTCTCCCGGTGCTGTTCATGTCCGGCTACAGCGACCAGGCGCCACCCGAGGATCTCGGGCCGACGGCCGGTGGCGCGGCCTTCATCCACAAGCCGTTCGACGCCGGGACGCTGCTCGAGCGGGTCCGCGAGCTGCTCACGGACGCCGCACGGCCCGGCTGACCCGGCCGGGCGCCGACCCGAACCCGCTACGTTCCAGGCCGTGGCCGTGATCAGGGACAGCGGCGAGCGCCGCCTCGCTCCGCCATTCGGCGACGAGCACGAGGAGCTGCGAGCGACGGTCCGCCGCTGGATCGAGACCGAGGTCGTGCCGCACCAGGACCGCTGGGAGGAGGAGCGCGAGTTCCCGCGCGAGCTGTTCGAGCGGGCCGGCGAGCTCGGCTTCCTCGGCCTCAAGTATCCGGAGTCGCTGGGGGGCCAGGGCGGCGACTACCTGCACGACGCCGTGTTCACCGAGGAGATCGCCGCGGCCGGGATCACCGGCGGGATCGGGGCCGGGATCGGAGCGCACACCGGGATCGCGACGCCGCCGGTCTGGAAGTTCGGGACGCCCGAGCAGCAGGATCGCTTTCTGCGTCCCGCGATTCGCGGCGAGAAGATCGCGGCGCTGGGGATCACCGAGCCGGGGGCGGGCTCCGACGTCGCCGGTATCCGCACGCAGGCGCGGCGCGTCGACGGTGGCTATCTCGTCAACGGCTCGAAGACCTTCATCACCAACGGGGTGCGGGCGGACTTCATCGTCTGCGCGGTGAAGACGACGCCGGAGGGCGGCCACAGGGGAATCAGCTTCCTCGTGCTCGAGCGGGAGATGGAGGGCTACGAGGTGACGGCGAAGCTCGAGAAGATGGGCTGGCACGCATCCGACACCGGCGAGCTCTCGTTCACCGATGTCGCCGTCCCCGAGGAGAACCTGCTCGGGGAGGAGAACGGCGGCTTCTACCTGATCATGGCCAACTTCCAGTGGGAGCGGCTGATGATGGCGCTCGGAGCGGTGGGCGGCATGCGCTGGTGCCTCGACCGGACCCTCGCCTACGTCAAGGAGCGGGAGGCCTTCGGGCGCACGATCGGGAGCTTCCAGGCGATTCGGCACAAGATCGCGGAGATGGCGACGAAGGTCGAGGTCGGCCGGGCGATGACCTACGACGCGCTGCGGCTCTTCCACGGCGGCGAGGACGTGGTCCGCGAGGTGACCCTCGCGAAGCTCTTCACCCAGCGTGCCGCGGTCGAGATCGCCGACGAGGCCGTCCAGATTCACGGCGGCTACGGATACATGCGCGAGTATCACGTGGAGCGCGCGCTGCGCGACGCCCGGCTGGGGCCGATCGGCGGCGGCACCGACGAGGTGATGAAGGAGATCGTCGGTCGTGGGCTCGGCCTCTAGGGCCGACGACGGCACGTCCGGCGATCGGCGGTTGCGGCTCGCGATCGCGACCTGCGCCGAGCTGTCCGGCCTCGACGGCGAGGGCCGGCTGCTGCTCGGCCGGCTTCGCGCCGCCGGAGTGGAGGCCGAGCCGGAGGTCTGGGATGACCCGTCGGTCAGCTGGGACGACTACGACCGCGTCCTGCTGCGCTCGACCTGGGACTACCCGAGCAACCCTGAGAAGTTCGCGGCCTGGGTCGCGGCCCAAGGCGGGCGGCTGATCAACCCGCCCGAGATCGTGCGCTGGAACATCTCGAAGCGCTACCTGACGCTGCTCGAGTCCTGGGGGCTGCCGATCGTGCCGACCGCCTTCATCGCGCCTGGGGAGCCGGTCGAGCTGCCCGAGGAGGCGGAGTTCGTCCTCAAGCCCGCCGTCTCCGCCGGATCCCGCGGCACCGCCCGCTACGCGCCCGGCGACCTCGAGCGCGCGCGCCGTCACGCCGCCGAGCTGCTCGCCGCGAATCGCGAGGTGATGATCCAGCCGTACCTGCCCAGCGTCGAGGCGGCGGCCGAGACCGCGGTGATCATGCTCGGCGGACGCTTCTCACACGCGATGCGCAAGGGCCCGTTGCTGGAGCTCGGCGAGGAGCCCGAGAGCGGCCTGTTCCGGGAGGAGGAGATGTCCCGGCGCGACGCCGAGGCCGATGAGATCGACCTCGCGCAGCGGGTGATCGACCGGTTCGGCGCCGAGGTCCGAGCTCCGACCTACGCTCGGATCGATCTCCTCCGCTCGGCCTCCGGGGCCCCGCTGATCCTCGAGCTCGAGCTGATCGAGCCCTCCCTGTTTCTCGACTACCACCCCGAGGCCGCCGATCGCCTCGTGGAGTTGCTCAGGGCTGCTGATGGGTGAGTCGCCGAGGGCGGCTGCGGCGGGCGATCCCCGTCCGCTGAGACCGGCTTCGGCCGGGCGGGCGGCGATCACGATTGCCCGCGCGTTCGCCTGGCACGAGCCCTGGGGAGCCTGGGCGCTGCCGGATCCCCGGACCCGCGAGCGGACCCTCGCGCGGCTCGTCGAGGCCGACATCCGCGGTCGCTTCTTGCCGTTCGGCGAGGGATCGACGATCGCGGGGCTCGCGGTCACGCTCTGGGTCCCTCCCCCCTCACACCCGGGCGGTCACGAGTTCGGCGCTCGCCGCGGGGAGGCCGAGTACGCGGCATACGGCCCACGGGCGGATGCGATGCGGGCCGGCGACGAGCTGGTCTCCGGGCTCCGGCCCGAGGGCGACCACTGGTACCTCGACACGATCGCGACCGATCCCGGGTGGATGCGCCGTGGTCTCGCGGGCCGGTTGCTCGACCGCGACCTCGCGGAACGGGACTCGCGCGGCGAGTCCTCGGCCCTCGACACCCACACCACCGAGAACGTGCGCTTCTACGAGAGCCGCGGCTTCGAGCTGGTCGCCCGTGCCACCCTGCCGGCGGGCGGCCCCGATCTGTTCGTGATGCTGCGCCCGCCACAGAGCTGAGCATCCGAGCCGCTATAGAGTGCGCGGCTCGCAGGCAGACGGCAATCGACGATCACGCGGAGGGCGACAGATGGGACTACTCGACGGCAAGGCAGCGATCATCACCGGGTCCGCGCGGGGCATCGGCCGGGCGACGGCGGAGCTCTTCGTCAGCCACGGCGCCAGGGTGCTGATCAACGACATCGACGCTGATGTCGCCGCGCAGGCGGCGAGCGAGATCGACGGGGAGACGGCCGTCTTCAGCGGTGATCTGACCGAGACCGGTGCCTGCGACCGGCTCGTCGAGGCCGCCCACGAGGCGTTCGGCACGGTCGACTGCGTCGTCAACAATGCCGGCTACACCTGGGACGGCGTCGTCCACAAGATGAGCGATGAGCAGTTTCAAGCGATGCTCGAGATCCACACGGTCGTGCCGTTCCGGGTGACGAGGGCGCTGGCGCCCCACTGGCGCGAAGCCGCCAAGGCGGAGGCGGCGGAGGGCAAGGAGGTGTTCCGCAAGATCGTCAACATCTCGTCGGTCTCGGGGACGATGGGCAACGCCGGCCAAGCCAACTACTCGGCGGGGAAGGCGGGCGTAACCGGGCTGACCAAGACGATGGCCAAGGAGTGGGGGCAGTTCAAGATCAACGTCAACGCGATCGCCTTCGGCTTCGTCGAGACGCGCCTGACCCAGGCCCGCGAGAAGGGCGAGGAGCTCGAGACGAAGACCGGCGAGCGGACGCCGCTGGGGATCCCGGAGCAGATGCGCGAGATGAGCAAGATGATGATCCCGCTCGGCCGGCCCGCACAGCCGGCCGAGGCGGCCGGCCCGGTGCTGTTCCTCTGCTCGGAGCTCGGCAACTACGTCCACGGCCAGGTGATCAACGTCACCGGCGGGCAGCTCACCGGCATGTACAGCTGACCGTCAGCAGCCGCTCAGGTCTTCGGGCGGCGCTCCTCGGCCAGCGGCTCGCCGTCCCTGGTACCGACCGCGGGTGGCCAGGACCCGAACCAGTTGTCGCGGCCACCATCGAGGGTCACGGTGGTGCCGCTGAAGAAATCCCCCGCCGGCGAGGCGAGATAGGCGATCAGCCAGGCGACCTCCTCGGGCCGGCCGAGGCGACCGAGCGGGATCGTCGAGTCCATCGACTCGACCATCTCCCGCGGGTACTTGGTCATCAGCGTCTCGGTTCCGATCTGGCCCGGGGCGACGGCGACGCAGCGGATCCCGAAGCGCGACCATTCGATCGAGAGGCCGCGCATCATGTTCTCGACCGCGGCGCGGGCCGCTCCCGAGTGGACCATCCCCGGCATCCCGTTGTGCGGGGACAGGGTGATGCTGATCACCTTGCCGCGCTCCTGAGGGATGAATGCCGTGCTCGCCACGGCGTGGGTCATGTTCCAGGTGCCCTGGACGTTGAGCTCGGTCACGGTCCGGAACCCCTTGGCCGAGATCGACTCAGCCGGTGCGAGGAACTGGCCGCCGGCGTTGTTGACCAGCACGTCGAGCCGGCCGTGGCGCTCGAGCAGACCGTCTACCAGCTCCGCGACCGCGTCCTCGTCGCGGATGTCGCAGGCGACGGCGTCGCCGACCCCACCCTCCGCCTCGATCATTGCGACGGTCTCCTCGACGGGCTCGACCCGTCGGCCACAGCCGGCGACGACCGCGCCGAGCCGCGCGAGCTCGAGCGCGGTCGCGCGTCCGATGCCGCTGCCGGCGCCCGAGATCAGGCAGACCAGGCCGTCGAGAAGGCCGGGGTTGAAGATCTTCGAGCCGGTCTCCGACACGGCGAAGAGCCTATTCGACCCGGTGCCGGCAAGCGCGGGGCGCCGCAGTTGCCGTCGCCGAGCGGCCTGCTGCGAGGCAGCGTGCGCGTCGCTCCGGGCCCGGGCTCGGTCTGGGCCGGCGCCGCTAGCCTGCCGAGCGATGAGCGTCAAGGCCGAAGCCAGGCCGCTCGCCGGGCCGCTGCCCGGCGGGCCCCAGGGCACGACTGTCGCGGTGGAGCCGCTGCTCGGTGCCGAGCTGCGCGCGCCGCGGCAGTTCTTCGAGAGCGCCGGCGGGCGGCTCGGAATGGTCCGGGCGACCGGCATCGGCGTGCCGAGATCACGCTGGTGGTGGGCGCCCGTGCCGGCGTACCTGATCCACCATCCGACCGCCGGACCGGTGCTGGTCGACACGGCGATGCATCCCTCGGTCGAGGCCAAGCCGGCGGCGAACCTCGGTCGCGCGGTGGCAGCGGTCTGCAGCTTCCGGATGCCGGACGGCGACCTGCCGAGCCAGCTTCGTGAGCGGGGGATCGATCCGAAGTCGATCGAGACGATCGTGATGACGCACCTGCACATCGACCATGCCTCCGGCATCGCCGAGTTCCCGAACGCCACGTTCGTGCTCAGCGAGCGCGAGTGGCAGGCGGCGACAACGGTCGCGCGGCCGCTGCTGCACGGCTACCGCAGGGCCCACTTCGACTACCTGTTCGACTACCGGACGGTCGACTTCGACGGCCCGTTGATCGACTCCTACGCGACCTTCGGCCGGACCTTCGACCTGTTCGGTGACGGCAGCGTCCGGCTCGCCTTCACCCCCGGGCACACGGAGGGTCACGTCTCGGTGGTCGCCCATCTCCGCGATCACGACTTCGTGATCGCCGGCGATGCGGTCTGGACGCGCGATCAACTCGCGGGCAAGAACGTCCCGCCGCGACCCGAGGACATGCACGAGTGGCAGCGATCGCGGCGCGAGCTGCAGCGCTTCGGCGAGGGGTTCCCGAACGCGGTGATCGTCCCCGGGCACGACCCCGCCGCCTGGGAGGAGCTCGAGGACCGCTACGAGTAGCTCGGGCTGCCGGCGGACTGCTCGCCGTCGCGGAGGCGCTTGATCACTCCGGCGCGGCCCTCGCGCTCGACCTCGAGGTACATGCTGCGGATCTGCGAGAAGATCTCCTCCGCGCACTCCAGCTGCTGCTCGCGGCTCGGCTCCTCGACCACCTCGAAGTGCATCGGCTCGCCGTAGCGGATCGTCACCTTGGGGAAGGTCAGCCGCTTCCAGCGACGAATCCCCTGCGAGCCGTGGATCGCCATCGGCACGACCGGCACGCCCGACTCGAGCGCCGCCCGCCCGACCCCCGGGCGGGGGCGGCTGCCGAGCTCCCCCGAGCGGGAGCGTCCGCCCTCGACGTAGATCATCATGCAGCCGCCACGGTCGAAGATCGCCCTGACCGTCTTGAAGGCCTCCTCGTCCGCCTTCCCGCGCCGCACGGGGAAGACGCCGCCGATGCTGAAGATGTAGTCGCCGATCGGGTTCCCGAACAGCTGCGACTTCGCCATGAAGCGGATCTGCCGTCGCAGCCAGACTCCGGCGAGGAAGTGGTCCATGTTCGAGAAGTGGTTCGAGGCGAGGATCACGGGGCCGGTGGCGGGCACGTTGTCGACCGAGATCGACCGGGCCCGGTACAGCAGCAGCATGATCGGGGTGACGATCATCCGCACGAAGCTGTAGGTCCAGCCGGCGTCGTGGCTGCGGGCGCGCTCGTGAAAGCGCCGGAAATACTCCTCAGGGCGGTCGTCGGTGTAGTTCTGCGGCTTCAGTTCAGACATCGTCTCGGCGCCCGAGCGCCTGCCTTGACTAACCCCGGCATCGGGGTCGGTTACGGGGCGCCGCCGGCGGGGCGCGCTCGAGGAGCCGCGGCCCGGGGTCGCTCTAGACTCGATCGCGGTGGAGGGCTCGTCGACAACCGCGGAAGCGAGGACGAACCGGCGCCGGGCTGAGGTCAAGGCGCGCCTGCAGGAGGCGATGCTCGACCTGCTCGCCGCGACATCGTTCCGCGACCTGCGGATCGAGGACGTGACCGAGTCCGCGGGGCTCTCGCGCAGCGCCTTCTACTTCTACTACACCGACAAGCAGGCGCTGCTGATCGACGCCACCGAGGTCGTCAGCGGCGCCCTGTTCGAGCAGGCTGAGCGGTGGTGGCACGGCCGGGGCGAACCGGCGGAGCTGATCACGGAGGCGCTCGAAGGGGTCGCCGGGCTCTGGGTCGAGAACGAGGCGCTGCTGCGCACGACGATCGAGGTCGCCACCTACGACGAGCGGACGCGCCGGTTCTGGCACGAGCTGGTCGGGCGCTTCGTCGAGGCCACGGCCGAGCACATCGAGCGCGAGCAGGCCGAGGGCGTGATCGATCGCCGCATCGACCCACGCGGCACGGCCGAAACGCTGATCTGGGGGGCGGAACGCAGCCTCTACATCCTGACCACGGTCGGCGAGCGCCCCGCCGACGAGGTGGTCGACTCGATCGCCGCCGTCTGGCTACGGGCGATCTACGGCTTCTCAGGCTAGGCCGGCCCGCTAGGCCTAGGGGCCCTCGGCCGCCCAGCCGCGAGAGCGGTCGAGCGCCTCGAGCCAGCGCCCGTGCAGCTCGGACCGCAGCGCCTCGCTCATTCGCGGCTCGTAGCGGGCCGCCTCGCGCCACATCTCGCGAACCTCAGTCTGACTCCAGACGCCGGTCGCGATTCCGGCCAGGTAGGCGGCGCCGAGCGCGGTCGTCTCGGTGATCTCGGGAACGATCACCGGCGCTCCGAGCAGGTCCGCCTGGAACTGCATCAGCCAGCGGTTGGCGACGGCCCCACCGTCGGCCCGCAGCGCCTTCAGCCGCTCCCCGGACGCCTGCTCCTGGGCGCGGACGGCATCCACCGTCTGGTAGGCGATCGACTCCAGCGCCGCCCGGGCGATCTGCTCGCGGCCTGTCCCCCGGGTGAGCCCGATGATCGTCCCGCGGGCATAGGGGTCCCACCAGGGCGAGCCGAGCCCGGTCAGCGCCGGCACGAAGTAGACGTCGTCGTTGCCGTCGAGGCCCGCCGCCATCGCCTCGGTCTCCGCCGCCTCGGCGATCAGACCGAGGCCGTCGCGCAGCCACTGGATCGCCGCCCCGGTCACGAACACCGCGGCCTCGAGCGCGTAGTCGACCCGGTCGCCGATTCCCCAGGCCACGGTGGTCAGCAGCCCCTCCTGGGGCCTGGGCGGCTCGGGCCCGGTGTTGAGCAGCACGAAGCTGCCGGTGCCGTAGGTGTTCTTGGCGTCGCCGGGCGAGTGGCAGGCCTGGCCGAACAGCGCCGCCTGCTGATCGCCGGCGATCCCGGCAACCGGGACCTCGCCGCCGAACGCGCCGGTCGTCCCGTAGACGTGGGCGGAGGGCAGCGGCTCGGGCAACGCGGCCGGATCGACGCCGAGCAGCTCGCAGAGCTCGGGGTCCCAGCGGCGACGGTGGATGTCGAAGAGCAGCGTCCGCGAGGCATTCGAGTAGTCGGTCACGTGCTCGCCGGTCAGCTTGTGGACGAGCCAGGAGTCGATCGTCCCGAATGCGGCGCCCGCTGCCTCGGGAACGTTGCGCAGCAGCCACTCGATCTTCGTGCCCGAGAAGTAGGGATCGAGCACCAGACCGGTGCGCTCGCGGACCAGATCCTCGTGGCCCTCGGCCCGGAGCTCGTCGCAGCGTGCCGCGGTGCGCCGGTCCTGCCAGACGAGCGCGTTGTGGACCGGCTCGCCGCTAGCCCGATCCCAGGCGACCACGGTCTCACGCTGGTTGGTGATCCCGATCGCGGCGAGCTCGGCGCCCTCGACGCCGGCGTCGGCGAGCGCCTCGTGGCCGACCCGCTCCGTCACCTCCCAGATCTCGCCCGCGTCGTGCTCGACCCAGCCGGGTCGCGGGAAGTGCTGAGCGAACTCCGAGTAGGCGCGGCCGACGATCGCCCCGCCCTCGTCGAAGACGAGGCAGGTGCTGCCGGTAGTGCCCTGATCGATCGCGAGGATCATCTCTGCGCCGCCGGGGAGCCTATCCGCGCCGGCGCCTCAGGTAGGCGGCGGAGATGTCCCGCAGCTGGCGACCGCGGTGCAGGAAGCCGGCCGGCGTCCTGCCGGTCGCCCGGTGCGCGAGATCGAGCTCGAGCTCAGCGATCCGATGGCCGGCGCGGGTCGCGTCGATCGTCATTCCGACCTCCATCCCGTATCCGGCCGCGAACGGCAGCACCGAGCGCAGCGTCGTCGCCCGCATCGCGCGCTGGCCGGAGAGCGGCTCGACCGCCTCGTAGCCACCGAGGGAACGAATCGCCCAGCGCCCGAAGCCCTTCGCCGCACCGACCCCGCCGCCGACCTTCTGCGAGAAGGCCGCGATCGCGAGATCGCACTGATTGCTCTCGACCGCCTCGAGCAGCGGCAGCAGTCGAGCGGCCGTCGCGCCGAGGTCACCGTCGCAGAGCAGGAAGACGTCGTTGAGGGCCGCGTCGCCGAGCGCCGCCTCGCAGGCCGCCGTCACATTGCCGCCCTTGCCGTGTGGCCGGCCCCTGGTCACCACCTCCGCCCCGGCCCGCAACGCGACCTCGGCGGTCCCGTCGTCGGAGGCGTCGTCCGCGACGACGACGGCGATCCCCGGGCTCGCCTCCCGCAGCGCAGCGATCGTCGCCTCGATCCGGTCGGCCTCGTTGCGCGCGGCAACGACGGCGATGCGACTGGCGTGCGGAATCGGCGTCAGTCCGCTCTGATGACCCGGGATCTGTGCGAGCCGCCGGCGAGCCGACCGCTAGTCGCGCTTTCCGCGTCCCCAGAGCAGCCGGAAGGCGCGGCCGAGCAGCCTGGTCACGGTCGCGTTGTCGTAGGGGAGCATGTGGATGTCCTTGTTGGTCGGCGCGAAGCGCGTGACCAGCAGGCTCTGCCGCTTCGTGTACTTGCGGATCCCGTCCGCCCCGTGCCGGGAACCGACCCCGGAATCCTTCCAGCCGCCCATCGGTAGCTCGAGCGCGACGTAGTTGAGCTGCGCGTCGTTGACGCAGACGACCCCGGACTCGAGCCGGCGGCCGATCCGCTCGCCGTTCTCGGTGTCCTTGGTCCAGACCGAGGCCTGCAGCCCGTAGGGGGAGTCGTTCGCGAGCCGGATCGCCTCGTCCGCGTCCGCCACCTTCATCACCGGCAGCGTCGGGCCGAAGGTCTCCTCGGTCATGCACTCCATCTCGTGATCGACGTCGAGCAGCAGGGTGGGCTCGAAGAACTGCCCGTCGCCGGCACCGCGCCTGCCGCCGACCACGGCTCGTGCGCCCTTCGCCACCGCGTCGTCGACGTGCTCCTCGACCAGATCCGTCTGCGAGGCCGAGGTCATCGCGCCGACGTCGGTGCTGGCCGGCCCGCCGGGGACGCCGTGTCGCAGGGCGCGCATCTTCTCCGTCACCTTGCCGACGAACTCGTCGTAGACGGGCTCCTCGACGTAGACGCGCTCGATCGAGATACAGGTTTGGCCGCCGTTCTGCATCGAGTAGTGGACGGCGGCGTTGGCGGCGCGCTCGAGGTTCGCGTCGCGGAGCACGATCATCGGGTCCTTGCCGCCGAGCTCCATCGCAACCCCGGTCAGCGTCTCCCCGGCACGGGTCATCACCTTGCGGCCGACCTCGGTCGAGCCGGTGAACATGATGAAGTCGACCGCGTCGATCAGCGCGTTGCCGATCGCCGAGCCCTCGCCGACGGCGACCTGGAAGACGTCCTCGGGAACACCGCACTCGAGCAGGCCCTCGCGCATCAGCAGCGAGGTCATCGGGGTCAGCGTCGCCGGCTTCAGGACGACCGAGTTCCCGGCTGCAAGCGCCGGAATGCAGTCCCCGAAGCTGTTGGTCAGCGGGTAGTTCCAGGGACCGATCACGCCGACGACGCCGATCGGCGCGTAGCGCACCGCGAGCTTGCGACCGAGCACGAACGGGGAGCCCGATCGAACCTTCTCGTCGGCCAGGTACTTGGGCGCGTTCTTCGCCCAGAAGCCGAAGGCGGCCGCCGCGTAGGAGACCTCGGCGAGCTGCGCGTCCTCGTAGGTCTTGCCGTTCTCCTGGACGATCGTCTCGATGATCCGGTCGGCGTGGTCGAGGGTCCACTTCTGCATCCGTCGCAGAATCCGGCCGCGACCGTCGAACCCAAGCGCCGCCCATCCGGGCTGCGCGATCCGCGCGCGATCGACTGCCGCGGTGACCTCCTCGGGGCCGAGAGCGGCGACCGTGGCGACCAGCTCGCCGGTCGCGGGGTTGTGGACCTCGACGGTCTTGCCACTCGGCTTGCCGTTGGTCTGGGCGGTCGTCTCAGTCGCTGCTGTGGGCTCCACGCGTGCCTCCTGGTCGATTCCTCTCGCCGCCGAGATTACACGCCTTGCCTCAGCCTGTCCGCCGTCTCGGCCCCGCGCTCCGGCGAGCCCACGAGCCCGCCCCGGCGCCCGCATCGGCCACTGGGTCGTGCACTAGCCTTGCCGCGTGGCCCGAGACACTCCGACCGAGCTCGCTGCGGGCGAGCTGCGGCTTGACTTCCCGCGCGAGGCCGTCGCCCGCCTGACGCTCACCAACGCCGGCAAGCGCAACCCCCTCTCGCATGCCGTCCTCGACGCGATCGCGGAGACGCTGCCGAAGCTCGACCACGGCATCGACGTCCGTTGCGTGGTGATCACCGGCGAGGGCGACGCGTTCTCCGCCGGCTACGACATCGGCGGGATCGCGGACCAGAGCTTCGAGCGCGACGCCGAGGCGCTCGTCGCACATCCGTTCACCGCCGCGATGGAGGCGGTCAGCGCCCATCCTTACCCGGTGGTGGCGGCGATCAACGGGCACTGCCTCGGCGGCGGCCTCGAGCTTGCGATTCGCTGCGACCTCCGGATCTGCGCGGCCGAGGCGAAGCTCGGGATGCCGCCGGCGAGGCTCGGGCTGGTCTACGGGCACACCGGGCTCGAACGCTTCATCGAGACGGTCGGCGCAGCGCGCACCCGGGAGCTGTTCCTCACCGGGCGCAACCTGGGCGGGGCCCGCGCCGAGCAGATCGGGCTCGTGCACGAGGTGCACCCGGCGGTCGAGATCGAGGCGGTTTCACTCGAGCTCGCGGCGGCGATCGCGGCCAACGCGCCGCTGTCGATGACCGGCAACAAGCGGGCGATCGAGACGCTGTTGCGATTCCCGCGGTTGAGCCCGAGACAGGAGCAGGAGCTGATCGAGCTGCGCCGCGCCTGCTTCTCGTCCGCGGACTTCCGCGAGGGGATCGCGGCCTTCGCCGAGAAGCGGGAGCCGAGATGGCAGGGGCGCTGAGCGAAGAGGCCCGGGCCCTGGCCGAGCGCGATCCGGCGATGGCCGCCCTGATCGACCGGCTCGGCCCGAGGTCGCTCGATGCTCGACGGAGCGGGACCGAGGACCCGTTCGTCGCGCTGGCGCGGATCATCACCGGCCAGCAGGTCTCGACGAGCGCCGCACGGACGATCTGGGCCCGCGTCTGTGACGAGTTCGGGGGCCGTCCGCCGACTGCGCCGGAGGCGCGGGACGGCGAGCAGCGCCTGCGAGGTTGCGGCCTCAGCGGCCGCAAGGCCTCCTACATCTCCGGGCTCGGCGCGGCAATCGCCGCCGGCGAGCTCGAGACCGAGGCGCTCGCCGATGCCGACGATGAGGTCGTGATCGAGGAGCTGGTCCGGCTCCGGGGCCTCGGGCGCTGGAGCGCCGAGATGTTCCTGATGTTCCACCTCGGCCGCGAGGACGTCTTCAGCGGCGGCGATCTCGGGCTGCGAAACGGGATCCGGATCGCCCATCGGCTCGAGGCGACGCCCACCCCGCAGGAGGCAACCGCGATCGCGGAGCGCTGGCGTCCACACCGGACGCTGGCCGCGATCTACCTGTGGGCTGCGGTGGCCGTCGAGCTGCCGGGTTAACTGAGACGGCCGCCCGAAAGCGGCCGTCTCAAGGGTGGGGGCGGGTAAAGGGGAGCAAACACCGCCCCCGGCCGCTCAATATACCGAAATCAAGTTCGTAAGTACAAGTACCGGTGAAGGCGGGGCCCGGGCCTATCGGTGGCCGTCGATCACACCGAGGATCGCGCCGGACTCAACCTGGTCGCCCTCGGCCACCCGCAGCTCGGTCAGGGTGCCGGCGACCGTGGCCACCAGCTCATGCTCCATCTTCATCGCCTCGAGCACCGCGACGAGGTCGCCGGCGCCGAGCTCGGCGCCCTGATCGACCGCGACCCGGATCACCTTGCCGGGCATCGGGGCGACCAGCGCACCCTCGGCCTCGCCCTCGGTGACGGATGGATAGCGGGGCATCTCGCGCAGGGTCGAGTGGCCGAGCGGGCTCCGGACGTGCAGCACGGTGCCGTCGCTGCGCGCGTCGACCTCGTAGCGGCGCCGGACTCCGTCGACCTCGAGGTCGATCGACCGGCGGGGGGCGGCTGTCCCGATCGAGCCGTGCACGACCGGGGCGCCGAGCGGGTCGCCGTTGACCGCGATCTCCAGCCCGCCTCGACGGATCTCGTACTCGACCGCGAGCTCGCCGCCGGCGCCTTCGAAGACCCGTCGCTGCGGTGCAGAGCGGTTGTTGCGCCATCCCGGGGGCGCGAAGCCGAGCGGGCCGGCTTCGCTCGATTCGACCGCGGCGAGCGCCGCGGCGGCGGCGTGAAGTCGCTCGCCGGCGGCGTCGAGCAGCGGCTGGTCGAGCCCGTCGTGCCGCTCGAGGAAGCCGGTGTCGGTCTCGCCGCGCAGGAAGTCCGGGTGGCGGAGCACGCGGACGAGCAGATCGCGGTTGCTGATCAGCCCGGTCAGCTCGGCGCCGGCTACCGCGGTCGCCAGCAGGCCGGCGGCCTCGATCCGGGTCGGGGCCCAGGCGATCACCTTGGCCAGCATCGGGTCGTAGTGCGGGGAGACCACGCTCCCGGAGCGGACCCCGGAATCGACCCGCAGCGACGCCACCCCCCGGGCCGGGTCGGCGACCGCGAACTCGGCCGCCCGCCCGCCCGGCGCATGGCGATCGAACGAGAAGCCGTCGACGGTTCCGGCTTGAGGCAGGAAGCCGGCCGCCACATCCTCCGCGTACAGGCGGGCCTCGATCGCGTGGCCGAGCGGCTCGGCCAGCCGCGCCGCGGGCGGCAGCTCGGCGCCGATCGCGACGAGCAGCTGCAGGCGGATGAGGTCGAGGCCGGTGACCATCTCGGTGACCGGGTGCTCGACCTGGAGGCGCGTGTTCATCTCGAGGAAGAAGAACTCCCCGTCCGGCGCGAGCAGGAACTCGACCGTGCCGGCGCCGACGTAGCCGACGGCTTCAGCCGCCGCGACCGCGGCCTCCCCCATCCGGTCGCGGAGATCGAGATCGACGGCGGGCGAGGGCGCCTCCTCGATCACCTTCTGGTGGCGACGCTGGATCGAGCACTCGCGCTCACCGAGGCTGACGGTGTTTCCGTGGGCGTCGGCGAGCACCTGGATCTCGACGTGCCTCGGCTCCTCGAGCAGCCGCTCGAGGAAGACGGTGTCGTCGCCGAAGGCGCCGGCGGCCTCGCGCCGCGCCGACTCGACGGCCGCCTCGAGCGCGGCCGGGTCGCGGACCGTCCGCATTCCCTTGCCGCCGCCGCCGGCGGAGGCCTTGACCAGCAGCGGGTAGCCGATCCTGGCGCCCTCGGCGGAGATGTCGGCCCGCTCACCGAGCTCCGCTCCCGGCAACACCGGCACCGCGGCCTCGGTCATCATCTCCCGCGCCCGGACCTTGGAGCCCATCGCCTCGATCGCCGCCGGCCCGGGCCCGATCCAGACGAGCCCGGCGGCGTCGACGGCGCGGGCGAAGGACGCGTTCTCGGCGAGGAAGCCGTAACCGGGATGGATCGCGTCGGCCCCGACCGCGTCGGCGGCGGCGATCACCGCATCGCCGTTCAGATAGGACTCGGCCGCGGTGATGCCGCCGAGCGCAACCGCCTCATCCGCATCGGCTACGAACGGCGCCTCGGCGTCGGCGTCGGAGTAGACGGCGGCGGTCGCGATGCCCATCCCGCGGCATCCGGCGAACACCCGCCTCGCGATCTCGCCGCGGTTGGCGACCAGCACCTTCGTTATCGGCCGGGAAGCGGTCAAGCGATCAACCGTCGCTCGCCCGCTCCGGGTTGTCGGAGCAGCCATCTGAGCCCTACATCCGGAAGACGCCGAACCGGCGGGATCCGGCGACCTCGTTGTTGTGGCAGGCCGAGAGCGCGACCCCGAGCGCCGTCCGGCTGTCGCGCGGATCGATCATCGCGTCGTCCCAGAGCTCACCGGAGGAGACGAACGCGTCCGACTCCGCCTCGATCTGCTCCTCGACCGCCCTCGTCACGACCGCCAGCCCCTGCTCGTCGATCTCCTCACCGGCACGTGCCGCCTTGCCCCGGGCGACGATCTCCATCACCCCGGCAAGCTGCTTGGGCCCCATCACCGCGGTCTTGTAGTTGGGCCAGGCGAAGATGAACCGGGGTTCGAAGCTGCGACCGCACATCCCGTAGTTGCCGGCCCCGTAGGAGCCGCCCATCATCAGGGTCAGCTTCGGGACGCCGGCGTTGGCGACGGCGTTGATCATCTTCGCGCCGGCCTTGACGATCCCGCGCTGTTCGTATTCGGTGCCGACGATGTAGCCGGACGTGTTCTGCATGAACAGAAGCGGCGTGTCCACCTGGTCCGCGAGCTGGATGAAATGGGCCGCCTTCTCGGCGTCCTCGTTGAAGAGCACGCCGTTGTTGGCGAGGATCGCGATCGGGTAGCCGTGCAGCTCGGCCCAGCCCGTGACCAGCTGGTTTCCGTATCCGGGCTTGAACTCGTCGAAGCGTGAGCCGTCGACGATGCGGGCGATCACCTCGCGAGCCTCGAACGGGATCCGCAGGTCGTGGGAGGCGATCCCGAGCAGCTCCTCCTCGTCGTGGAGCGGCGCGGCGCCGGTCCCGCGCGGCTCCGGCCCGAGCTTGCGCCAGTTCAGGTTGCGGACGATCTCTCGCCCGATCCTGCAGAGATCGACCTCGTCGCTGGCGACGAACTCCGAAACGCCGGAGACCCGCGAGTGCATCTCGGCGCCGCCGAGCTCCTCCTCCTCGGCCTCCTCGCCGGTCGCCATCTTCACCAGGGGCGGACCGCCGAGGAAGACGAGCGCCTGCTCGCGGACCATCACCACGTAGTCGGACATCCCCGGCAGGTAGGCACCGCCGGCGGTCGAGTTGCCGCAGACCAGGGCGACGGTCGGAATCCCGGCGGCGGACTTCTGGGTCAGGTTGCGGAAGGTCGCACCGCCGGGGATGAAGATCTCCTTCTGGCGTGGAAGGTCGGCGCCGCCCGACTCGACGAAGCCGATCGAGGGCAGGCGATTGACGGCGGCGATCTCCTGCATCCGCAGGCTCTTGCGGAGCGTGTAGGGATTCGAGGTGCCGCCACGGACGGTCGGCTCCGAGGCCCCGATCATGCATTCGACACCCTCGACGACCCCGATGCCCGCGACGTAGGAGCCGCCGACCTCGTACTCGGAGCCGTAGGCGGCAAGCGGCGCCAGCTCGAGAAACGGCGAGTCGCGGTCCACCAGCAGCTCGATCCGCTCGCGGGGCAGCATCCGCCCGCGCCGGTGATGGCGGGCGATCTTCTCCTCGCCGCCGCCGAGGCGCGCGGCAGCCTGCTCGGACTCCATCTTCTCGAGCCGCTCGAGCATCTTCTCCCGGTTCTCGGCGTACTGCGCCGAGCCCGTGTCGATGCGGGTTCCCAGTACTGACATTGTGGGAAGTAGAACTTACTACTTGCTGCAGCGCTCTCCCGAGCGAACCGCGCCGAGATCCGCGGCGTGCACGCAAGCATGCGGCGGGGCCGGACCGGGCTCGGCTCGCCCCCGCCCCGATTCGGTTCGGCGCAACTGGCAACCTGTCGGCATGGAGAGCACCGGCGACGCCGCCCCCCGCTACTCGCGCTCCGGCTTGGCGCTGCGGGTGCTCGCGGCCGCGCTGGTGGTCGTCGCCTCGATCGCCGTCAGCGAGCTGCTGCTCGACTCGCGACCGGGCCTCTCCGCGACCGCAGGAGCCCGGGTGGTCGACTACGAGGTCGATAGCGAGCTGATCGGCGAGACGCTGCCGGTCAAGGTCGTCGTCCCTCGCGGCGCCAGGGACGGGCGCCGCGCGCTGCTCGTCTTCCTCCACGGTCGCGGCGAGGACGAGCGCAGCTACCTGGACGAGCAGATGTTCCGGGCCCTGGCCCGCCAGGGTGGCCGGGCGCCGATCGTCGCCTTCCCACGAGGCGGCCCGGAGTCGTACTGGCACGACCGGGCCGAGGGCGGTGCCTGGGGTTCGTACGTGCTCGAGGAGTTGCTGCCGGCGCTGGCCGAGCGCTTCGAGATCGAACCGGAGCGGATCGCGATCGGCGGCATCTCGATGGGGGGATTCGGGGCCTTCGACATCGCTCGCCAGGAGCCGTTCCGGCTGCTCAGCGGGCGCCCGGCGACGTTCTGCGCGGTCGGCGGCCACTCCCCGGCGGTCTGGACGGAGGCCTCGGAGACGGCGGAGGGGGCGTTCGACGATGCCGCCGACTTCGAGCGGCGTGACCTGATCGCGCTGCTCGGGCAGCCGGGCTCGCCGCTGGCCGAGAAGCGCTACTGGCTCGACGTCGGTGACGAGGACCCGTTTCGTGAGGCTGACGAGGCACTGGCGGCCGCGCTCGACGCCGGCGGGGCCAAGGGCAGGCCGTACATCGGCGAGGGTGGGCACGAGAGCTCCTACTGGAACTCGAACTGGCGGCGCTACATGCACTTCTACGCGCGGGCGCTGAAGCGCTGCCAGCAGGACCAATCCGCGGCGGCCGGCGGGCAGGGAGCGGAGCCCGCCGGCTGAGCTGCCGGACCCGTCCGGGTTCGCTCCTAGCCTCCCTCGCAACCGCGAACGGAGGGATCGAGGATGCCGCCCCTGATCAGCTTTGAGGAAGCGCTCGAGCTCGGCGCGATCACCGACCAAGACGCCATCGGCGACCTGGTCGAGCGCGCCTGGCAGGTCCGAACCGAGCGCTTCGGGGACTCGACGGACATGTGCTCGCTGGTCAACGCGAAGTCCGGCGGCTGCGCCGAGGACTGCGGCTTCTGCGCCCAGTCCCGCTACGCCGAAGCCGACACGCCGATGCACCCGATGATGGATCCCGACCAGATCCTCGAGCACGCGCGGGCGGCCGAGGCCGCCGGCGCCCATCGCTTCTGCATGGTCACCCAGGGTCAGGGACTCTCGAAGCGCGACTTCGAGAAGATCGTCGAGGGCGCGAGGCTGGTCTCCGAGCAGACCAATCTCAAGCGCTGCGTCTCGATCGGCCACATCTCCCGCGACCGCGCCGAGCGACTGGCGGAGGCCGGCGTCCAGCGGGTCCACCACAACGTCGAGACGGCGCGCTCCTACTACGAGGAGGTGACGACCACGGTCCGCTACGAGGGCCGGGTGCGGACGATCGAGGCGGTCCGCGACGCCGGCCTCGAAACCTGCGTCGGCGGGATCCTGAACCTTGGCGAATCCCCGCGTCAGCGGGTCGAGATGGCCTTCGAGCTGTCCGAGATCGACCCCACGTCGGTGCCGATCAATCTGCTCAACCCGCGCTCCGGCACCAAGTTCGGGGACCGCGAGCTGATGGACCCATGGGAGGTCGTCAAGTGGGTCGCGATCTTCCGCCTGATCATCCCCGGAGCCCTGTTCCGGCTCTGTGGTGGCCGCGTCGAGAACCTCGGCGAGCTGCAGCCGCTGGCGGTGCGGGCCGGGCTCAACGGCGTGATGATGGGGAACTTCCTGACGACCCTCGGCGCCGAGCCCGCCGACGACCGCGCGATGTTCACCGAGCACGGGCTCAACGTCGCCCGCCAGCCGGACAACGGCGCCGACCCCCGCCCGGACAACCGCGACGGATGGCTCGAAGGCGAGACGCCCGCCACCCCGATCGACGATCTCGTCGACAGCCGGCGCGAGACCTCGCTCTGGGATCCGTCCACCCAGCTGCGCGTGATCAAGAAGAAGGCGAAGCCGCCCGCCTATCCGGAGCGGCGGCAGGCTGCCTAGCCCGGCTCCGGCGATGGCCGCCGCCGCTGATCGAGCTCGACCCGCAACGGGGCCGCCGGCCGCGGCCGAGCGACTCGCGGCCCTGCGCGAGGCCGGCCTGCACCGGCGGATGCGGACGGTAGCGGGCGCCCAGGGGCCGCGGGTCACGATCGACGGCTCCGAGGTGATCCTGCTCTGCTCGAACAACTACCTCGGGCTCGCCGAGGACCCGCGGGTGCGCTCAGCGGGGGCGCAGGCATATCGCGACTCCGGCGCCGGCGCCGGGGCCTCGCGCCTGGTCTCGGGAAACATGACCGCGCACGAGAGGCTCGAGCGGCGGCTCGCCGGCTTCCACGAGCGCGAGGATGCGCTGCTGTTCGGTTCCGGCTATCTCGCGAACACGGGGGTGATCGCCGCCCTCGCCCAGCGCGGGGAGATCGTCTACTCCGACGCGCTCAACCACGCCAGCATCGTCGACGGCTGCCGCCTGGCGGGAGCGGCGATCTTCGTCTACCGGCACGGCGACCCGGAGCATCTCCGCTGGGCGCTGGATCGGGCGCAGGCGCCGCCGTCGCTGATCGTCACCGATGGGCTCTTCTCGATGGACGGGGACATCGCTCCGCTGGGGGGGCTGGTCGAGCTCGCGCGGGAGCACGGGGCGCGGCTGATGGTCGACGAGGCCCACGCCGTCGGCACCTACGGCCCCGGCGGCCGCGGGGTGGCCGCGGCGGCCGGCCTCGCCGAGGAGGTCGACGTGCTGACCGGCACGCTCGGCAAGGCCCTCGGCGGCTACGGCGCCTATGCGGCGCTCGACCGGAGCCTGCGGGAGCTGCTCGTCAACAGCGCCCGGCCGCTGATCTTCTCGACCGGCCTGCCGCCCGCGATCGCCGCCGCGGCCGAGGCCGCTCTCGACGTGATCGAGCGCGAGCCGGAGCGGATCGCACGGCTGCAGAGCAACGCGGCGGTGCTGCGCGCCGGGCTCCTCGAGGAGGGCTTCAGCATCCCCGAGACCGACACCCAGATCATTCCGGTGACGCTCGGCGACCCGGTCCGGACGCTCGAGGCGTCGGCCCGAGCCCTCGACGGGGGCGTCTACGCCCAGGCGATCCGCCCGCCGACCGTGCCCGAGGGCAGCTCGAGGCTGCGGATGACGGTGATGGCCTCGCACCAGCCCGCCGACCTGAAGCGGGCCGCGGCGGTGGTCGGGACGGCGGTGCGCGGTGCGGACGCGGCCCTCGAGCTCGCCGCCTAGGCACCGATGCCGGAGGCGCTCAGAGGCCTGTTCGTGACCGGCACCGGTACCGAGGTCGGCAAGAGCGTCGTCGCCGCCGTGATCGCCCGGACCGCGGCGAGGGCGGGAGCGAGGGTGCGGGTCTTCAAGCCCGCCGTCTCCGGGCTCGAGCAGGGCGGCGAGCCCGACCACGCGCTGTTGCGGCGCGCATCGGGGTCGCCTCAGAGCGACGACGAGATCGCGCCGTACCGGTACGGCCCGGCCGTCTCCCCTCACCTCGCGGCCGAGCTGGCGGGCGAGCCGATCGAGCCGCGGCGGCTGCGGACCTCGGCCGCGCTCGCCGCCGACGGAGCGGATCTGCTCGTCTGCGAGGGCGTCGGCGGCCTGCTCGTTCCACTGGCCGGCGACTACCTGGTCCGGGACCTGGCCGCCGACCTCGGCCTGCCGATGGTCGTGGTCGCGGCACCGGGGCTCGGCACGATCAACCACACGCTGCTCACCCTGGAGGCGATCAGGGCCGTCGGCCTGACCGTCAGGGCGGTCGTGCTGAACCCGTGGCCGGCGAAACCGTCGCGGCTCGAGCGCTCGAACCGCGACTCGATCGAGGCACTGGGCGAGGTCGAGGTCGAGCTGCTGCCGGCTCTCGATCCGGCGCGGACCGAGAGCTGGCCCGGGCTCGATCTCGCAACCGGGCCGCCACCGCAAACTGGGCGTTTGTCGGACCGCAGGTCCGACCGGGTACCGGCCTAGATTCAGCACCGACGATGTCTTCGCTCGGCGAGCTCGACCACCGGCACCTCTGGCACCCGTTCACTCAGCAGCGCAGCTGGGAGCGGGAGCAGCCGCTGGTGATCGCCGCAGCCGAGGGGACCGATCTGATCGACGTCGACGGGAGGCGCTACATCGATGGGGTCTCGTCGCTGTGGTGCAACGTCCACGGGCATCGTCACCCGCTGATCGATCAGGCCGTCCGTGACCAGCTCGATCGGGTCGCGCACTCGACCCTGCTCGGGCTGACGCACGCTCCCGCGGTCGAGCTGGCCGGCCGCCTGATCGATATCGCCCCGCCCGGCCTGACCAGGGTCTTCTACTCGGACTCGGGCTCGACCGCGGTCGAGATCGCCCTGAAGATGGCGTTCCAGTACTGGCGGCAGCGGGGCGGGCGAGACGCCGACCGGACCAGCTTCGTCAACCTTGCCGGCGCGTATCACGGCGACACCGTCGGATCGGTATCGGTCGGGGGCATCGACCTCTTCCACTCCGCCTACGCGCCGCTGCTGTTCGACGGCCATCAGGTGCCGCCGGGCGACGTCGACGCCCTCGCGCGGACGCTCGACGCCGACGGGGGTCAGATCGCCGCTGTGATCGTCGAGCCGCTCGTCCAGGGCGCGGCCGGCATCCGCACCCAGCCCCCGGGCTATCTGCGGGCGCTGCGCCGGCTCTGCGACGAGCACGGGGTCCTCTTGATCTGCGACGAGGTGGCAACCGGCTTCGGGCGCACCGGGACGATGTTCGCCTGCGAGCAGGAGCGTGTGGCACCGGACCTGCTCTGCCTCGGCAAGGGCCTGACCAACGGCTACATGCCGCTCGCGGCGACGATCACATCGGAGCGGATCTACGAGGGCTTTCTCGGCGAGCCGACCGAGCTCAGGACCTTCTTCCACGGTCACACGTTCACCGGCAATCCACTCGCCTGCTCGGCGGCGATCGCCAGCCTCGACGTGTTCGAGACCGAGCACACGCTGCTGCGCCTGCAGCCGAAGATCCGGCTTCTGCACGACATCCTCGAGCCGGTCGCGGCGATGGACGAGGTCGAGGAGGTTCGTGGCCGCGGGCTGATGGTCGGGATCGACCTCGGCGAGCACGATCCCGCGCTCGGCCTCGGCCACCGCGTGGCGATCGAAGCACGGGAGCGCGGCGCGATCATCCGGCCGCTCGGGGACACCGTCGTGCTGATGCCGCCGCCGGCGATCAGCAAGTCGGAGCTGGTCCGGCTGGTCGAGATCACGGTCGCCGCGATCCGCGCGGCCAGCGCCGGGGCCTACGCCGGCGAGCGGCGCCCACGGCTCCGCGAGGCCTCGCCCGAAGCGGCGGCGGGAACGGCTCGGGCGGCATGAGCGAGCGGCGCGCCGCCCTCGTCACCGGCGCCTCGACCGGGATCGGGCGAGCGACGGCGCTCGAGCTGGCCCGCTGCGGGTTCCATGTCTTCGCCGGGGTCCGCAAGCCGGCCGACGGCGAGAGCGTGCAGACCGAGGCCGCCGGGGAGCTCGAGCCCTTGATCATCGACGTGACCGACGGCGAGGCGATCGCCGCTGCAGCCGCGGAGATCGAGAGCCGCGCCGGCGGCGCCGGCCTCTCCGCGCTCGTCAACAACGCCGGCGTCGCCTATGCCGGCCCGCTCGAGTTCGTGCCGCTCGACGACGTCCGCCGTCAGCTCGAGGTCAATCTGATCGGCCAGCTCGCGGTGATCCGGGCGATGCTGCCCCAGCTACGGACCGCCCGCGGGCGGATCGTCAACGTGACCTCGATCGGCGGCCTCGTCGCGACCCCGTTCTACGGGCCGTACTGTGCCTCGAAGTTCGGCCTCGAGGCGGTCAGCGACTGCCTCCGGGGCGAGCTGCGCCCCTGGGGGATCAGGACGATCGCGATCGAGCCCGGCAGCGTCGCGACCGAGATCTGGAACCGCGGTCAGGAGATCGCCGACGAGGTGCGCGGGCGGATGGAGCCCGAGGCCGAGGGCCTCTACGGCCGGGCGATCGACCGGACCTCGCAGATCAGCGCCGAGACGGGGGCCCGCGGGATCCCGCCCGAGGAGGTGGCGCGGACGATCCACAAGGCGCTGACCGTCAAGCGCCCCCGCGCCCGCTACACCGTCGGCCGCGACGCGCTCGCGATGAAGACCGCCTCCCGGCTGCTGCCCGACCGCGTCTGGGACGCGCTCGTCGCCCGCAGCCTGAAGCTCCCCTGAGCCCCTCCGAGAGTGAACGGTTCGGGGGGCGATCGCGCACTCAACCGTTCACGGCGCGGGCGCAGGTGCCGATCGGCCGATAATCGCTGTGATGGATCGCCGCCGACCCCGTAGTAGGGGTATGGAGCAGACGCTGACCGCCCCCGTCGCGGAATCACCGAGCCGAACCGACCCCGTCGATGCGGCCTTCGAGGCCCTCTACAGGACCAGCCGCGACGACGTCTTCGCCTACGTCGCCGGCCTGCTCCGCGACCGCTCGGCGGCCGAGGACGTGACCGCCCAGGCATTCGAGCGCGCCTACCGCAAGCGCTCCCGCTTCGACGGCCGCAAGGGCTCGCGGCGCGCCTGGCTGTTCGGGATCGCCCGCAACGCGGCGCTCGACGAGCTGCGCCGCCGCAGGCGGCAGACCGAGCTCACCGCCGACCCCGAGGACGTCGAGACCCCGAACCCCGAGCAGGGCGCCGAGGTGGCGCTGCGCCGCGCCGCGCTCCGCCAGGCGATCGGCCGGCTCGAGCCGCGCGAGCGAGAGCTGATCTCGCTCAAGTTCTTCGCCGGGCTGAGCAACGCCGAGATCGCCGGCGTGATCGGCGTCAGCGAGTCGAACGCCGGGACCAGGCTGCACCGCGCAATCGAGAAGCTGAGGAGGGCCTGCAATGAAGTCTCCTGACCGGACCGACGAGAGCCTCGACCCCGAGATCGAGCGACAGCTCGCAGCGATCGACCGGGCGCTCGCCGGCGAGCCGGTCGATCCCGACCTCGCCGAGCTCGCGACGCTGACCGCCGACCTGCGGGCCGAGCGCGCCGCGCCACCCGAGCAGTGGGCGCTGGAGATGGACGCGAGGGCGCGGGCGGGGTTCGGCGGCTCCCGCGTGCCCTCGCTGCGACGCCTGCTGCCGGAGCGGCCGCGGCGGATGCTGCTGCCGGCCGGCGCGCTCGCGACGGCGCTGGTCGTGGTCGGGGTCGGGATCAGCTCGCTGGGAGACGGCGGCACCGACCAGAACCTTGAGCCGCTCCGGGAAACGAGCTCTCAGCTCGACAGCTCCACAGGCTCCTCGGCAGAGGGCGCCGGGGCCGCGAAGGGCACCAAGGCCGGCGCCGCCGGTGCGAAAGCGCTCAGGAGTTCGATCGCGACTGCGGCGCTGCCGCGGACGAGGTTGCGACCGCGCCGCCGCTCCCGGGAAGCAACCGCACGGCCCCCGGCAAGGCCAAGCGCCGGCAGGATCGCAACGCCTTCCTGGCGCTGAAGACCGGCACCGACGAGGTGCGCGACGTCTCCGATCAGGCGATCCAGATCACCGAGTCGGCCGGCGGGGTCGTGCTGTCATCGCAGCTCAGCGAGACCGAGCAGCGGTCGACCGCGAGCCTCGAGCTCTCGATCCCGACCCGGGAGCTCGACCCGACCCTCGACCGGCTCACCGACCTGGCAACGGTTGAGACCCTGAACGAGGCCGCAGTCGACATCACCCGGCCGTTCGTCTCCGCCCAGGACGATCTGCGCGATGCGCGGGCCGAGCGACGGCAGCTGTTGCGGGCGCTCGGCAACGCCTCGACCGAGGCCGAGGCCGACGCGCTGCGCGAGCAGCTTCGCGACGCCCGCCGCCGGATCTCGCGCGCCGAGGCCGCCTTCGACAACATCGCCCGCCGGGCCCGCACCTCGCAGATCAGCATGACGATCGAGGGCACCCCCGGCGGC
This sequence comes from uncultured Solirubrobacterales bacterium, assembly GCA_963700785.1. Taxonomy (GTDB): domain Bacteria; phylum Actinomycetota; class Thermoleophilia; order Solirubrobacterales; family 70-9; genus CAXMST01. Next base: position 65,797 of record CAVOYZ010000010.1, on the reverse strand, counting down.
GCGTAAGGACGGCTGGACCCTCGGCGACGCCGCCGACGACGCGCTCTCGGTCCTGAAGACGATCGCCGGCGTGCTGCTGATCAGCGCCGCGATCCTCGCCCCGCTTGCGATCCTCGCTGCCGCCGCGTACGCGATCGCGCTCGGCGTCCGTCGCCGGCGCCGCAACCGCGCCCTCGACGAGAGCTAGCCGCTAGCCCTCGTAGCGCTCGAAGTCCGCCTTGCGGGCCCCGCACACCGGGCAGAACCAGTCGTCGGGAATGTCCTCGAACTTGGTCCCGGCCGGGATCCCGCCGTCCGGGTCACCCTCGTCGGGGTCGTATATGTAGCCGCACGATGTGCAGATCCACTGCGTTTCAGTCTCAGCCATTGGCGGAGCAGCCTAGCGATCGGACCGAACGACCGGCGCCGGGTCAAATATGGTCCGGCGATCGAGTCGACCCCAGTCAGCCCGCGCCCCGCGGCAACGGTGATCCTGATGCGCCGCGGCGGCACCCACGCCGAGCTCGGCATCGAGCTGCTGATGCTCCAGCGCGGGACCGACGCCCGCTTCATGCCGGGCGTCTGGGTGTTCGCCGGCGGAGTCGTCGATCCCGAGGACGCCGATGCCGCTGCCGACCCGCCCGCCGGGGTCGATGCCGAGGAGTGGGCCCACCGGATCTGCGGCGCCCGCGAGCTCGCCGAGGAGGCGGGGATCGAGGTCGCGGCGGCCGACCTCAGGCCGTGGTCGCGGTGGATCACGCCCGAGCCGGTGCCGGTGCGCTTCGACACGCGCTTCTACGTCGCTCTCGCCCCGCCGCACAGCGAGCCCGAGCCCGACGGCATCGAGATGGACCGGGCGCTGTGGATCGCGCCGGAGCGGGCGCTGGCCGCGGCCGAGCGCGATGAGATGGAGATCTCGTTCCCGACGGTCCACCACCTGCATGAGCTGCATCGCTACGGCGAGGCCGACGCGGTGCTCGACGCGGCGGTTGAACGCCCGGTCGATCCGATCCTGCCCAAGGTCGTCGGCAGCCGCGAGTCGTTCGACGTGCTGCTGCCGGGCGACCCGCGCTATCCCGACTGAGTCGCTAGCCGCCGGCTGCGGCCGGCCCGGTGGGGAACGGCTCGAGCCCCGCGTTCCAGGGGCCCGGCGGATAGGGAACTACGTTCGCACCCTCCAGCTCCCGGCGCAGCCGGGCGTACAGCTTCGCGGCGTTGTCGAGCGCGATCTCGAGCTCGCCCCGTGATCGCTCGCGCAGCCTCCACATGAAGTAGAGCTGGTGCTCGGAGCCACCGAAGTCGACCTCGCGATCGATCGTCGTCGCCCAGGTGAGGAAGGCGGGGCTGAACAGCTCGCGCAGCGCGATCGGATCGTGATCCTTCGGCACCGTCGCGATGAACCTCGAGTTGAACTCGATCGACTCGAACTTGACCCGGCGCGAGACCCGCTTGCGCAGCTGCTCGTCGGGGGTCGCCTCGATCGACTCGACGTCGAAGGCCGGCACGACCGAGGCCAGCTCGGGCATGTGGGACTTGACCAGCACCGCATCGGGGAGCACCGTCTTGCGCCACAAGCCGCCGCGCTCCCGCTCGAGCGCATCGCAGCTTCCCCCCCAGAAGCCCTCGGTCAGCTCGCCGACCAGCCGATTGCTGCCGCCGGGGCAGAGGGCCGTCGGTGCGCCCCGGGGATTGACGCCGCCGACCTCTTCGTAGATCAGGCCCCGGTCCCTGGCCAGCGAGCGGACCGCGGCAACCCAGGCCTGCCGCTGTTGGGAGCCGCTCACCGGAGCCCCGACCGCCGTCGAAGCAGGAGGGCTGAGATCGGGGGCGTCACGCCGCGGCAGCTTAATGACCACCTCGGTCCGAGTGACCGGCTAGGATCCGCTCAGTGACTGTGTTCCTGGTGATACTCGGCCTGCTGCTGATCGCGGCGCTCGTCTTCGTTTTGACCCGCAACTCGATGATCGGGTCCCGCAACCGGGTCGACGAGGCCTGGAGCGGCATCGACGTTCAGCTCAAGCGCCGCCACGATCTGGTGCCGAACCTGGTCGAGACGGTGAAGGGCTACGCCACGCACGAGCAGAAGGTGTTCGAGGCGACGGCCCGGGCACGGTCGGAGGCGATGAAGGCCGGCAGCGTCGAGGCCACCCAGGACGCCGAGGCGAAGCTCTCCGGAGCGCTGACCGACCTGCGCGCGGTAGCCGAGCAGTACCCGGACCTGCGGGCGACCGAGAACTTCCAGCAGCTGCAGCGGGACCTGAACGAGATCGAGGACGAGATCCAGGCCTCGCGGCGGATCTACAACTCGAACGTCCAGTCCTACAACACCAAGATCCAGGTCTTCCCGAACTCGATCATCGCCAACTACGGCGGCTTCACCGCCCGCGAGTTCTTCGAGATCGGCGACGCGGCCGAGCGCGAGCCGACCGAGGTCAAGTTCTAGGACAGGCCGGGCCGGGCCTCGGCGCCCGGGCCCATGCTCTCAGCGATCAGCCGGCGGCTGCGGCGAACCGCGCCGCCGCCTCGTCCCAGTTGACGACGTTCCAGAACGCGTCGAGGTAGGCGGGCCGCACGTTCTGGTACTTGAGGTAGTAGGCGTGCTCCCAGACGTCGACCCCGAGCACCGGCGTCTGCCCATCGGTGATCGGCGAGTCCTGATTCGGCGTCGAGCTGACCAGCAGGCCGGTCCCGTCGTGGATCAGCCAGGCCCAGCCGGAGCCGAAGCGGTTGACGCCGGCGTTCTTGAACTCCTCCTTGAACGAGTCGAAGCTGCCGAACGTCTCGTCGATCGCGGCAGCCAGATCGCCGCTCGGCTCGCCACCGCCGTCGGGACTCATGACCTTCCAGAAGAAGGAGTGGTTCGAGTGCCCCCCGGCGTTGTTGCGGACCGGGCCCTGCTTGTCCGCCGGTAGCTGGTCGAGATTGGCGACGACCACGTCGACCTCCTTGTCGGCCCAGTCCGTGCCCTCCAGCGCGGCGTTCGCCTTGTCGACGTATGCCTGATGGTGCTTATCGTGATGGATCCGCATCGTCTGTTCGTCGATGTGCGGCTCCAGGGCGTCGTAGTCGTAGGGAAGATCGGGTACGGAAAAGGCCATGCTGTCTCCTTCTGTGGCGGGTGTGTTCCGTTCGCCGTTTGCGCGGCTGATGGAAATCTACACCGGCCGGGTCGTCGCCCACCGGTTCCTCCGCGCGGGCCGCGAGGTGAAGGCAATCGGGGCGCCCGGATTCGAACCGGGGACCTCACCGACCCGAACGGTGCGCGCTACCAGGCTGCGCCACGCCCCGAGGTGGCGGGAGTATGGCAGGCATCAGCGATCCGGGAACGAGGCTCACCGGACGCGCTCGATCGCTGCGATCACGTCCGCCAGCGGCGGCGCCCGCTCGAGCGTCTCTGAGCCACTCGCGCCCTCGATCACGAGCGCCGTGTCGCCGGGGATCCGGAGCTCGGCGGCCAACTCGTCGTCGGCCTGAGCCTGGGCGCGGACGTCCTCGTCGAGCACGTCCTGCTCCCACTGCCCGGTATCGAGCTTCGGGGTGACGGCCGCGACCTCGTTGAGGAAGTCCTCGTCGACGCCGAGCTCGGGCACCTGGTCGAGGTTCCGCATGAAGATCTCCGCGTACTGCCAGCCGCGATCCTGCTCAGCCGCCGCCAGGGTTCCGAACGCCCCCAGGGTCGCCGGCTTCGTCCCGACCGGACGATGGCGGAGGATGATCTGCGCCTCCCCGGTCCGAACGTAGTCGGCGATCACCGGGTTCACCACCTCGCGCGCATAGTCGGCGCAGACGCGGCACTGGACGTCGATGAACAGGTTGATCGTCACCGGCGCGTCGGAATCGCCGAGCCGGCTGTCGAGCTGGCGAATCCCGGCGATCAGCTCCTGCACCTCCCCGGTCTCGTCGAGGCGGATCGTCTGCCGGCCCTGCTCCCCGACCGAGATCGAGACGACGAGGGCAATCACGCCAATCGCGCCGAGGGTCAGGAAAGTGATCGGGATCCAGCGGTTGCGCATCTCGACGGCTCGGCCGCAGGTCAGCCGGTGACGGCCTTGTAGTAGCGGACGGCGAGCCCGGTGAGCAGCAGGCCGAACGCCTCCTCGACCGCCATCCGCTCGCGCTCGGCCCAGTCGCGGAGGCCGGCCGCCTCGATCTCGGCGCTGCGCTCGACGACCTCGTCGACGAGCCCGGGGTTCTGATCGCAGAAGTAGGCGCCGATCGAGTAGAGATCGGTGTCCATCAGCGACTCGACGAAGCCGCCGTCGATCGCTGCAGCCGCCGGGGCCTTGGGAGTGGGCTCAGCCATCACCCCATCGTATTCGGCGCGGCAGCCGGGCCGGCCTCAGAGTCGGCGCGAACGCGTTCCGGCCCCGCGGTGCGGGGCCGGAACGCTGACCAGGAGATATGAGTTGGGAGGTGAAGTTCGTTGCCGGGCAGGGCGCCGGGCAGGGACCGGTCAGCGCCGGTAGCCGAAGGTGGTCGTGTAGGTGGCGGCGGGCCCGCTGCCGACGGGAGCCCCGCGCTTGATCCCGACGCCGATGTGCTCGAAGGAGCGGCTGAGGATGTTCGACCGGTGCGCCGGCGACTTCATCCAGGCCTTGACGATCGCCCTGGGACTGCTTCGCCCCCCGAATCCGTAGGCGATGTTCTCGCCCACGCCCCAGGCGCACCCGCAGGGCAGATAGCCGGTGGCGTTGATCCGTCCCACGAGGTCGGCCTCGCCGGGGCAGGTGTGCGAGTAGCAGCTCTTCTTCAGCATCCTCCGGGTGTGCCGCTTGGCCGCCTTGCGGAGCGAGTACTTCGCCTTCAGCTTCGGAGCCCGGTGCTTGGCCCGCTGCTTGTTGATCAGGCAGAGGGTCGCCTTGCGGGCCTTCTTGCTGGTCAGCTTGTGCGCGGCCTGATCGGCGGACTTGCAGGCGGCCGACGCGGTCGCCGTCGAGCCGAGCACGGCGATCAGCGCACAGGCGGCCAGTGCCGCCGCCAACAGGATTGGGGCTCTCCGCGTGGTCATCGCAGGTCCCGCATCGGGATCGCGCACCCGCGACAACACCTTCTTGGCCCCGACTGGACGAATTGCCCATGCTCGGCTCCACGGCGGCCGTTGCCGTGCAAAGATCGCCGCCGATGAGCTCTGCCGACCGCGACGAGATCCTCGGCTGGTGCGACGATCTGCTCGCGGTCGACGAGTTCGACGACTACGGGCCGAACGGGATGCAGGTGCCCGGGCGTCGCGAGGTTCGCAAGATCGTCACCGGGGTCTCGGCCCACCTCGAGCTGATCGAGCGGGCGATCGCCGCCGACGCCGACCTGCTGGCCGTCCATCACGGGCTCTTCTGGGAGTTCCTGCCGAGGGCTCTGAGCGAGCAGATGGCGGCGCGACTGCGCGCCGCGCTGACCATGGGCTGACCGTCGCCGCCTACCACCTGCCGCTCGACGCCCACCCCGAGGTCGGCAACAACGCCCTGCTCTGCCGGGCGCTGGGTTTCGAGCCGACGGCCGGCTTCGCCGCGGCCCGTGGCCGCGCGATCGGCGTGGTCGGCACCGCGCCGGAGCCGATCTCGGCCGCCGAGCTCAACTCCCGGATCGGCACCCTGCTGGATCGCGAGCCGCAGGTGCTCGGCGCCGGACCCGATCCGATCAGCACCGTCGGCTTCGTCTCGGGAGCCGGCGCCTCCTACACGCATGAGGCCGTCGCCCTCGGCCTCGACGCCCTGCTGACCGGCGAGCCCGCCGAGCACGTGACCGCCGACGCCCGCGAGGGCGGCATCCACTTCTACGCCGCCGGGCACCACGCGACCGAGACGCTCGGGATCCGGCGGCTCGGCGAGCTGATCGCCGATCGGTTCGGCGTCAGCGCGGAGTTCATCGACGTGCCGAACCCGGTCTAGCGGCGGCAGCGCCGGTCCGATGCCCGCAAATTGGGCGAAATCGGCCTTGACACATCCGCCACAAGCGATATACCTTCGGCGGACGCGAGAGGATCAGCGGCAACCCGCAGGAGGAGGACGCATCTTGGCCAATCACCTGACGCCGACCGAGCTGGCCGACGAGGTCCAGATGAAACGGCAGGAGGTGATCGCCAGGTGCTTGCAGATGGGGGTTCCGATCCTGCACGGACGCATCGACAAGACCCTGTTCGCGAGCTCGCTCCGCCAGCTTCAGGCCGACTCCGGCAAGCGAGCCGCCTGAGAGGATCAGCCGTGCGCGGCGGGCCGCGCACCCCCGAGCGCGAGGCGATCGCATGCGAGGCCGCTGTCCGGGTGCGCCGGCCGCTCGCTCATGCATACACTCCCCGGGGGGCCGACCCGGCCCGGACGTGACGAGAGGAGAGGGCGAGGATGGAGGCCGCGACCGCAGGTGCGGAGACGACCGGGGGAACCGATAGCGCGACGCTCGCCGACCTGCTGCCGTTGGCGGCGGAGCGGTACGGCAGCCAGACGGCGGTCAAGTACAAGAACGAGTCGGGCGTCTGGGTCGATCGCAGCTACCGGGAGGTGGGCGAGACCGTCCGCAGGCTGTCGCTCGGCCTGATCGACCTCGGGATCGAGAAGGGCGACAAGGTCTCGATCCTCGCCAACACCCGGCCCGAGTGGACCTACTTCGATTTCGCGGCGCTGACCGCGGGCGCGACCGTGGTGCCGATCTACCAGACCAACTCGCCCGAGGAGTGCCAGTACGTGCTCGAGAACTCCGACGCCAGGGCGGTGATCGTCGAGGACGCCGAGCAGCTCGACAAGGTGCGCCGGGTGCGCGACACCCTGCCGAAGCTCGAGCACGTGATCCTGATCGAGGGCGAGACCGACGACACGATCTCGATGGCCCAGCTCTCGGCCCGCGGCGAGGGTCGTGACGACTCCGAGTGGAAGCAGCGCTACTCGTCGGTGACCACCGACGACATCTGCACCTTCATCTACACGTCCGGCACCACCGGCCCGCCGAAGGGCTGCGTGATCAGCCACGGCAACTACCGCGAGATGGTGAGCATGACCCAGCGCGCGGCCGTGATCGAGCCGGGGCAGACCGTCTACCTGTTCCTGCCGCTTGCGCACTCATTCGCCCTGCTGATCCAGCTCGGCAGCATCGACGTCGGCGGCGTGATCGCCTACTGGGAGCGCGATCCGCTGAAGATCATCCCGAACCTCTCCGAGGTCAACCCCCACTACTTCCCCTCGGTGCCGCGGATCTTCGAGAAGATCTACACCGCCGTCACCTCCGACGTCGAGAAATCGGGCGGCGTCAAGAAGGTGATCTTCGACTGGGCTGTGCGGGTGGGCACGCGGGTGCGCGAGCAGCAGCGGGCCGGCAAGGAGCCCGGCTTTTTGCTGCAAAGGCAGTACGACCTCGCCGACAAGATGGTCCTCTCGAAGATCCGTGGCGCCTTTGGCGCCAACATCAGTCAGTGCCTGACGGGAGCGGCGCCGATCAACCCGGAGATCCTGCGCTTCTTCGACGCCGCCGGGGTGCTGATCCTCGAGGGCTACGGGATGACCGAGACCTCGACCGCCGCCACGATCTCGACTCCCGAGGCGTTCAAGATCGGCACCGTCGGGCGGGCGCTTGACGCCTGCGAGATCAAGATCGCCGAGGACGGCGAGGTCCTGATCAAGGGCCCGAACATCTTCCAGGGCTACTACAAGAACGAGGAGGCGACTGCAGAGACCCTGGTCGACGGCTGGCTGCACACCGGCGACATCGGCGAGGTCGACTCCGAGGGGTTCCTGAAGATCACCGGCCGCAAGAAGGACATCATCATCACCGCCGGAGGCAAGAACATCACCCCCGCCAACCTCGAGGCGGAGATCAAGCAACACCCGATGGTCAGCCAGTGCGTGGTGATCGGTGACCGGCGACCGTACCTGGTCGCCCTGGTGACGCTCGACCCCGAGGAGGCGGTCAAGTACGCGAAGGAGAACGGTCTGCCCGAGGATCCCGAGGCGATTGCCGGTAACCCCGACGTGAAGGCGTCGATCCTGGCGCACATCGACGGGATCAACGAGAAGTTCGCCCGGGTCGAGCAGGTGAAGAAGATCAAGATCCTGCCCCAGGACCTTTCTCAGGAGGGCGGCGAGTTGACGCCGACGATGAAGGTCAAGCGCAACGTGGTGGCCGATAAGTACGCCGGCGAGGTGGACGCCCTCTACGAGGGCTGACGGGGCCAGGCCGGCCCGCTCACCCCGGGCCGGCGGACGGTACGCTCGCCGCGATGCCGCTCGGAGAGGTCGTAATCGACGGGATCGCCGAGGTCACCCTGGCGGTCTCGGTGCTGCTCGCGATCGCCTCGCTGCTCGCGGTCCTGACCCGTCGCACCCGGGTGCCGCTGACCCTGCTGCTGGTGATCGTCGGCTTCGTGGCCGGCGAGCTGGCCCGCGGGGCCGGCGTCGAGCTGCCGATCGAGGGGGAGACGTTCCACGACGTGCTGCTGTTCGCCTTCCTGCCGGCGCTCGTCTTCGAGGCGGCCCTCGCCCTCCCGGCCCGGGTGTTCGTCAAGAACCTGGTCCCGATCCTGGCGCTCGCGGTCGTCGCCCTCGTAATCGCCACCGTGCTGGTCGGGCTGATGGTCCACTTCGGCCTCGGCATCAGTCTGACCGCGGCGCTGCTCTTCGGTGCCCTGATCTCGGCGACTGATCCCGTCGCCGTCACCGCGACCTTCCGTGAGCTCGGCGTGCCGAACCGGCTGCTGGTGCTGGTCGAGGGTGAGTCGCTGCTCAACGACGGGATCGCGATCGTCCTCTTCAACATCCTGCTCGTCGCCGCGCTCGGCACCGAGCAGGTCGGCGTCGCCGAGGGCGTGTTGCAGTTCCTCTGGGTGTTCGTAGGTGGAGTCGCGCTCGGCACGGCTCTTGGCCTCGGGGTGGCCGAGATCGCCGGCCGCCTCGGGCGGCTGCCCTCGACGGCGCTGACCGTCGCGCTCGCCTACGGGGCGTTCGCCGCCGGCGAGGAGATCTTCGGTTTCAGCGGGGTCATGGCGTCGGTCTCGGCCGGGTTGGTGCTGGCCGCGTTCGCCCACACCTTGATCCCGAAAGAGGAGGTCCAGACCTGGCACGCGTTCTGGGAGTCGGTCGCATTCATCGCCAACGGCGTGCTCTTCCTCCTGATCGGGGTCGTGATCGACGCCGGGCTGATCCTCGACAACCTCGACGCGATCGCGCTCGCCGTCGCCGCCGTGGCGATCACCCGGCCGCTGGCGATCTTCGCGGTGATGCCGCTCGTCACCCGGCTGGCCCGGATTCCCGAGATCGGCCGACACAACGAACTGGTCCTCGTCTGGGGCGGATTGCGGGGCGGGGTCGCGCTGGCGCTGGCGCTGGCGATCCCCGATGCGCTGCCCGAGCAGGAGACGTTCATCGCGATGACCGCCGCGGTGGTCATCGCGAGCCTGCTGATCAACGCGACGACGATCGGGGCCCTGGTCCGCTACCTCGGCCTCGACCGGCCGGACCGCGTCGGCCGCTTCGTCGCCGCGGCGGCGCGTTTCGACGGTGCCGCGGCCGCGCGAGAGGAACTGCACGAGATCGCTGCCAACGCCGAGATCGAGGCACGGCTCCGCGAGGTCGAGCAGGCGGCCGCCGACGAGATCGCGGCGCTGGAGATGAGCGAGGACGAGCACTACCAGGCGCTGCTCCGGCGCGGGCTCGCCGTCGAGCGCCGGACCCTCGAGGAGCTGATCGACGAGGGGCTCGTGCCTCAGTGGCACGGCCGGGTTGCCCTCTACGCCCTCGAGGACGTGCTCGACGAGCTGCAGCTCGGCCGCGAGCCGCATCGGGGTCTGTTCGAGGTCCGCGGGGTCGGCCGGATCGTCTATGCGACGGCGCGCCGGATCCACGGCGGCAGGCTCACCGCCGAGAAGTGGGTCGAGCTCGCGTTCCGTGATGCGAGCGCGAGGATCCGCGCCACCGGCGATGCGGCCGAGGCGATCGAGGTACTCGCCCGCTGCGGAGCGGTGCCCGATCCGGCCATCGACCGGGCACGCGGACGATTCGAGCGATGGCGGGGCAAGTCGATCGAGGACCTGCACCGGCTGATCGAGAACGCGGACCGGGTCGCGGTCGCAAGCGCCGAGCGCCACTACGCCGCCGATCTCGGTCGGCTCGCCTCCGAGCGCGAGCTTCGCCACCTCGCGGATCTAGGTCTGCTGAGCACGGTCGCGGTCGAGCACGCGTCCGAGCAGATCATCGCCCACCTCAGGGAGTGCGAGCGGGACCGCTACGCGATCGCGATCGACGAGCAGGAGGACGTCGGCTCCTGAGCGGTTCGGCGGGGACCGCAACTTTCGTCGCCGTGGTAGGTTGCGGGTCTTAGCGTTGGGGGGAAAGCAATCGGTCCCGCGGGGATCGGAAACACGACACCGATCGAGGTTTGGATTTTCATGAAGAGGTTTCTGATCGTCGCCTGCACGATGTTCGCCCTGGCGGGGCTGACCGTCGCGCTGCCGGCCACCGCCGCAGCCAAGAAGAAGAACAAGACGCTCACCGTCTGCAAGTTCGGCTGTGACCAGAAGAAGATCCAGAAGGCGGTCGACAAGCTCAAGGGCAAGAAGAATGCGACGGTCAAGGTCAAGCCCGGGACCTACAAGGAGGGCGTGATCGTCGACGGGTCCAAGTACAACGGCCTGACGATCAAGGGCACGAAGAAGAACGCGAAGAAGGTCGTCCTCGAGGGCAAGAACGCCAAGAACGAGAACGGACTGGCGCAGAACGGCGTCGAGGTGATCGGCGCCAAGAACGTGACGGTCAAGAACATGACCGCGCAGAACTACGCGACCAACGGGTTCTTCTACCACGACTGCAAGAACTACACGATGAGCAACCTGCGGGCGAAGTTCAACCGCTCCTACGGGCTCTACGCCTTCGACTGCAAGGGCGGCGAGATGAGCAAGTCGGAGGCCTGGGGCCACGGCGACTCCGGCTACTACGTCGGCGCGACGCCGGTTCAGAACAAGAACCCGAAGAAGAACGTCCTGAAGAAGCTGGAGAGCTACAAGAACGTGCTCGGCTTCTCGGGGACGAACTCCCACTACGTGACGATCAAGGACTCCTATTTCTATAACAACGGAGCCGGGATCGCCCCGAACACGCTCGACGTCGAGCCCTACGAGCCGGCCGGCGACAGCGTCATCCGGGACAACTACATCTTCTGGAACAACTTCAACTACTTCCTGCCGAACTCGCCGGTCGGCACCGTCGGCACCGGCGGCCTCGGCGAGGTCGGGGGCAACCCGATCAACTACCCGACCGGCGTCGGGGTGCTGCTGTTCGGGACCGACAACACCGTCGTCAAGGACAACGAGATCTTCGGCAACTTCAAGTGGGGCACCGCGGTCTTCTCGGACCCCTTCAACGACGGCGACGATGCGATCTCGACCGACAACACGATGACCAACAACACGAACGGTCGCGGTGGAACCGACACGAACGCGGTCGACTACTTCAGCGACGGCTCGGGCAGCGGTAACTGCTACGCCGGCAACAGCAGCTCGACGTTCGATCCGAGCAGCTCGGCGACGGACGCGTTCCTCTACCCGACCTGCCCGGCGCCGGCGCCGCCGGCAGCCGGAACAGGCGCCAGCCTCGGCGACCCCGACCAGCAGCTCGGCGACCTGCTCGGCTACGTGACCTCGAACCCGTTCGAGACGCAGCAGTGCTCATGGACGGAGCACCCGCACCCGCCGTTCGAGGACTTCAAGCCGTACGAGCTGACGCCCGGCCCGGACTGCCCCTGATCAGAACAAGGAGAAAGCAGCTATGAGCAAGACAGCAACACGCGGGGTGCTTGTGGCCCTGGTCGCGGCGCTCGCGATGGTCGTGGTCGCCCCGGTTGGCAGCGCCGCCCCCGGTCCGACGGCCGACATCGCCGGCAAGAGCAAGTGCAAGAAGTCGAAGAAGAAAAAGAAGATCGACGTCGCCGACGACTTCTTCGCACCCGCGAAGACGAGCGTCAAGAAGTGCACGAAGGTGAAGTGGAACTGGCTTCCCGAGAACCTGAACCCGCACAACGTGACGCTGACCAGCGGTCCGAAGAAGGTCAAGAAGAAGGACTTCAAGTCGGCCACCGGCTCGATCGGGATCAAGTTCAACCGCAAGCTGGAGAAGACCGGCAAGTACAAGTTCGTCTGCACGATCCACCGGACCACGATGACGCAGACGATCACGGTCAAGAAGTAGGCCGATGGCCGGGCCCCCGGTAGATCGACGTCAGTTCCTCGCGGCGGGCGGCGGCGGCCTGCTGCTCTGCACGCTCGGCGGTCAGCAGATCCGCAACGACCGGGAGGCGGACGTCGAGGAGTTGGCGCGGGAGATCGAGGTCCCGCCCAAGGTGCGGGCCGCGAGCGCCTCAGGCGCCGCGTCCGCGGCGCCGGCGGTGTTCACCGCGTCCGGCGGCAAGCGGCGCGAGTACTGGATCAAGGCCGAGCAGCGGCGCTGGAACATCGTTCCCAAGGGCCGCGATCAGATGCTCGGCAAGAAGGTCAAGGGCAAGACCAAGTTCACGGCGTTCGGATACCGCGCCTACACCCCGGGCTTCGCGAGCCCGATCGGCAAGGCGAAGATCCCGGGCCCGCTGATCGAGGCGGAGGTCGGCGACACGATCGTCGTCAACTTCCAGAACACGCTGAGCTCGCCGGTCACGATCCACCCGCACGGCGTCCAGTACTCGATCGAGATGGACGGGGCCTACAAGGGCAAGTACACCGACCCCGGCGGTTTCGTCCAGCAGGGCGAGACCTATCAGTACGTCTGGGAGGCGACCCCGGAGACGGTCGGCGCCTGGTTCTACCACGACCACGGGCCGCTCGACCCGGTGCCCGTCTACAAGGGCCTGTTCGGGCCGATCATCATCCGCGAGAAGGGCGCGACCCCGCCGGACAAGGAGTTCTTCGTCGCCTTCCACTCGTTCCAGCCGGTCGCCACCGGCCTCAACCAGGCGTTCTGGTGCATGAACGGCCGTGCCTACACGGGCAACACGGAGAACTACCGGGCCCGCGTCGGCGAGCGCGTCGCCTGGCACGTCTACGGCATCGACAATGAGTTCCACACCTTCCACATCCACGGGCGCCGCTGGAACGACCGCGGCAAGATGGTCGACAACGTCACCCTCGGACCCGGCGACACGATCAGCGCCGAGTACGTCGAGGACAACCCCGGTCGCTGGCTCTACCACTGCCACGTGTTCAGCCATCTCCACCAGGGGATGACCGGCTGGTACATCGTCGAGTGAGCCGGCTGCTGCGCCTGCTTCCCGTGCTTGCGGTCGGGGCGCTGCTGGTGCCGGCGGCGGCCTCCGCCGAGAACCGGCGGATCTCGATCAGCAACTACGCCTGGTCGGACATGGACTTTGCGATCGACCGCGGCGAGCACGTCAGCTGGTACTGGATCGGGCCCGACACGATGCACTCGATCACCGGTGACTCGCCCGATTCGGCGGGGCTCGACTCCGATCCGCAGACCAACCAGCCGCAGCACAGGATCGGCGACAGCTTCAGGCTCGACTTCGACGAGCCCGGGGTCTACAGCTTCCGCTGCAAGCTGCACTCGACCGTCAGAGGCACGGTGACCGTCTCGTCGACCCCCGGCGACCCGGTGACCGAACCGGACCCGATCCCCCGCAGCCAGGTGGACCTCGAGCCCCCGAACCTCCGCGACCTCCGCCTCGGGAGCAGCACCGTTCGCCGTAAGGGGACCTCGATGAAGTACTCGATCAATGAGCGGGCCCGGATCGAGATCGAGTACCTGCGGGACAAGCGCGGGGGCGGCCGGCGCTTCGCCGGATACGCACGCTACAAGGGCGGCCACATCGGCGCCAACGGGCTCCGGTTCGGGATCAAGCGAACGAACTTCCCGGCCCGCACGGGCCGCTACCTGGCCAAGGTCAGGGCGATCGACAGGTCCGCTAACGCGACCCGCCCGTTCAAGCTGCGCTTCCGGATCGCTCGCGCCAAGAACCGCGCCCGATGAGCGAGCCCTGGATCTCGCTGACAAAGGACAACATGCCCGTCGACGGCAGGATGTGGGAGCGGGGAATCGGATTCCGGGTGAGACGAGGGAGACGGCTCAGGGTCGCGCTCGCGACCCTGATCGGGACGACCGCGCTGTTCGCGGTGGCCCCGATCGGCAGCGACGGCGACGGCTCGATCGCGCCGCGGGCGGCGGGCCAGCACAAGTGCACATCAAACGAAATCGTCCGGGTGCGGATCGGTGACGACTTCTTCGCGCCGCGGCGGGTCGCGGTCGAGCGCTGCGCGAGGGTCAAGTGGCGCTGGCTGCCGGGGAACCTGCACGTCCACGACGTGACTCTCCGCAAGGCGCCGCCGAAGGTCCGCAAGCGAAACTTCAAGTCGGGAACCGGCTCGATCGGCCTCAGGTTCAGCCGCAGGCTGAAGCGGCCCGGCACCTACAGGTTCGTCTGCTCCGTGCACCGAACGGTGATGAAGCTGACGATCGTCGTCAGCGCCTAGCCGGCGTCGTTGCCCTGACCCATCAGGGCGCTGGTCGTCTGCTCGAAGACGCGGCGCCAGGCGGGGGCCTGGTCGCGCTCGCGCTCAACCTGGTCGAGCACGTGCCGGATCCGGCGTGCCGAGATCTCGATCCCGTGGCGCTCGGCGATCGCCTTGTAGCGCTCGTACTCGCGGGCGAGGCGCAGGGTGACGGACTCGAAGCCGTGCTTGGCGATCTGCAGGCGGGCCGCGTAATCCATGATCGAGGTCCCGAACATCAGCTCGTCGTCGAACTCCGGCTCGATCAGCAGGATGTCGACTCCGGGGTAGCGGATCTCCCACTCCTGGACGGCGCGGTGCAGGCGGTCGTGGGCGATCATCCGCAGCGCCTGGTTGGCGATCGCGACGAAGCCCATGTCGGAGACGCGCCGCACGCGCGAGCCGAGGATCGTCGGGACCCGCTTGCCGAAGTCATTGACGAAGGGGACGATCGGATTGACGACGACGATGAACTTGGCCCCGTTCTCGACGGCGATGTCGACGTTGGTCGTCGAGCGGATGCCGCCGTCGACCATCTCCCTGCCCTTGATCTCGACCGGCTCATAGACCAGCGGCAACGCCGTCGAGGCCGCAACCGCGAGCGAGATCGGGATGTCGCGCCACTCGCCGTCGCCGAGCACCACCCGATCGGTGGTGTCGAGGTCGGTCGCCGTCAGGTACAGCTCGCGCTCGAGCATCCGGAAGTCGTCGGTCCGGTCCGGATCGGCGAGCATCTCGGCCACGTAGTCCTCGATCCCGTTCCCCCGGTAGAGCCCTTTCGGCAGTCCGGCGGCCAGACCCTGAGCGACGTCCATCACCGAGACGTCACCGATCGTCGAGGCGACCTGCCGGGCAACGCCGAGCAGCCGGAAGGGCAGCAGCGCAGCCGATTCGACGAAGCCCCGGTAGTTCGGTCGCAGCAGCATGTTGAGATCCATGTCGCGGAGCGGCGAGGGCAGGTTCTTGTTCAGGACCCGCATCATCTCCTCCGGGGTAACGCCGTTGGCGACCGCCGCCGCGACGAAGGACCCGGCGCTGGTGCCGACGTAGACGTCGAACTCGTTGACGGTCCGGTTGACGGCCAACAGGTCGAAGGCGCGCAAGGCGCCGATCTCGTAGACGGCGCCGGTGAACCCGCCACCGCCGAGCACGAGAGCAGTTTTCGACTGCCTCTTCCGGCGCGACCCCGCCGCGCGACGGGCGGCCGGATCGAGCTTTACGACCTCGCTCACAGCCCACCCAAACTAGCAGGCTGGCCAGCCGACTTGACACCACGTCGAATCGTCGTGGCCCTACGTTTCACGTGACGATGGGCCGCGAGCGACCCGACGTGAGATAGAGTCGAGTGCGGTGGGCGAGCGCCTTCGACAGTGGATGCAGAGCGACCTGATCGGCGTCTACGCCACGATCGCCGTTGTCGTCATCGTCGGCTTGGCACTCGTGATCTTCCTGGTCGCCGGCCCGATCGCCGGGATCCTGTTCGGCGCGGCGATCGTGGCGCTGAGCTTCTACCTCATCTCCCTGACGAGCCGCGGCCCTGCCGACATCAGCGACATCGCCCCGCCGTCCGCGGAGACCGCACAGCAGGTCCTCGTGATCGCCAACCAGGGTCTGGGGAATCCAGCGCTCGACAGTGAGGTCGCGCTTCGGGCCAAACAGGGACCGCTCGAGCTCAAGCTGATCGCGCCCGCGCCCGCATCGTCGCCCGCACGGAGGATCTCCGACGATGTCGACGTCGAGACTACGCGCGCACGCGAGCGGATCAGCGCGGCAGTCAAGAGACTCTCCGCCACGGGTGTCGCCGCGTCCGGCCAGGTCGACGAGGAGGCTGAACCGATGCGCTGCCTGCTCGACGGGCTACGGGAGTTCCCGGCGGATGAGGTCCTGCTGGTCCCCGGGGACGAGCTGGACTGGAGCGACGCTGAGAGCCTGGCCGGTCGGGTTCGCGCCGAGACCGGGGTCCGGGTCACCGAACTCGGCGGCTGAGGGCGGGGCTTTCCACGCGGCATTGCGCCGATGGCTCGGTCCACCGCCGGCCCTGCTTGGACCAAACCTGCCCAGTCTCTACCATCGTCGCGATGCGGATCCAGGTGGGACTGATCGCGCTGGCGCTGGCCCTGGCGGTGCCGGTGGCGGCGCACGCATCGCCCTCCGCGCCGGACACGGGCGGGGTAGCGGGCGGGGCGCTGCTGCCGGGCCCCGACATCGCCCAGAGGTCGAGCCCGGGGCTCGCCCGGGCGACAGCCAGCGGCAGCATCAACCGCTCCCAGCTTCGTCGCAGCCTCAAGCGCCTGGCCCGCAAGGCGCCCGGCTCGAGCGGCTTCTACGTGTACGACACCGACGCCCGCAATCGCCGCGTGCTCTTCGACCGCAAGGAGGGCAAGCGGCGCAAGCTCGCCTCGAACACGAAGCTGTTCACGACCGCCGCGGCGCTCGACAGGCTGGGCGCCGACGGGCGGATCGAGACCGCGCTCCTGGCGCGGGGCAGGCGCAACGGCAACGGCCGGCTCGAGGGCGACCTGTTCCTCGTCGGGGGCGGCGATCCGACGCTCGGCAAGGGCGAGATGCGCGAACTGGCGACCGGGGTCGAGCGGGCTGGAATTCGCCGCGTCAAGGGGCGAATCGTGGCCGACGACAGCGTCTTCGACCGCAGGCGCGGGGTCCCCGACTCGGGCTTCGGGCCGAGCCCCTACATCGCGCCGCTCTCCGGGCTCGTCTACGGCGGCTCGACCTACTCGATCGATCCGGCAAAGGAGGCCGCCGCCGCGCTGAAGAGCGCCCTGAAGAAGCGCGGCGTCAAGGTCACCGGTGGGGTCAGGGTCGGCAAGACGCCGCGCAAGGCGGCCGGCCGCAGGCCCCTGGCGAGCGTCGCCTCGCCGACGATCGCGGCGATCGCCGAGGCCACCAACAAGCCCTCGAACAACTTCTACGCCGAGATGCTCCTGAAGCGGCTCTGGGCGACGGGGGATCGGCGCGGCACGACCCGCGGGGGCGCCAAGGCGTCGGAGCGCTTCGCCCGAAGCCTGGGGGCGAAGATCGACCAGCTCGACGGCTCGGGCCTGAGCGACAACAACCGCGCCGCGCCGCGCAGCGTCGTCCGCCTGCTCGCCACGATGCTCGATCATCGTGCCGGGCGCGCCTTCTACGGCTCGCTGCCCAGGGCCGGCAAGGAGGGAACCCTCGACGAGCGCATGGAGGGAACCGCCGCCGCCGGCCGCTGCCGGGCGAAGACCGGCACGATCACCGGCGTCTCCGCACTGTCCGGCTACTGCCGGTCAGGACGCGGGCGGGTCGCCTTCTCGCTGCTGATGAACGGCGTCTACAGCTACGAGGCGGCCCGCAAGATTCAGGATCAGATGACGATCGAGATCGCTCGCTACCGGCCCTGATCGCGACCGCTCAGGGCCTGCCCCCCACCCATGGCCGGCGCCAGCCGCCATGACCCGCCAACAGGTGCTCGGCGGCGCTCGGCCCCCATGTTCCCGAGTCATAGGGCTCGGGAGCGAGATCGACGTCGAGCAGAGGCTGGACGATGCGCCAAGTCTGCTCGACCGAGTCCTGGCCCGGGAACAGCTCGAAATCGCCGTGGATCGCGTCGCGCAGCAGTCGCTCGTAAGGCTCGGGCTGCTCCCCGACCTGCTCCTCGAAGAACAGATCGAGATGAACGCGGTGCATCGCCTCCTCCCCGGCCCGTTTCGCGATCAGGCAGAGCTCCGCGCCCGGATCCGGCTTCATGCGGATGATCAGCTCGTTTGCGTCCGGGACAGTCCGCCCGCCGATCCCGAGCCGAGGGGGTCGCTGAAAGACGATCCGCACCTCGGTCGCATCGACCGGCAGCTGCTTGCCGGCGCGGATGAAGAACGGCACTCCCTCCCAGCGCCAGTTGTCGATCCCGAGCTGCAGGGCGGCGAAGGTCTCGGTCTGCGAATCGGCGGCGACGCCCTCGATCTCGCGGTAGCCGCGGTACTGACCGCGCACGTAACGGCTCGGGTCGGCCGCAGGCATCGCCCGGAACAGGTCCGTCTTGCGCGAGCGGATCGCGTCGAGGTCGTCGGGCCCGGCTGACGGAGGTTCCATCGCAACCAGCGAGAGCACCTGCAGCAGGTGGTTCTGGACCACGTCGCGCAGCGCCCCGACGGGATCGAAGAAGAAACCGCGGCCCTCGACCCCGAACGCCTCGGCCATCGTGATCTGGACCGAGTCGACGTAGCGGCGATTCCAGACCGGCTCGAGGATCGCGTTCGCGAACCGCAGGTAGAGGATGTCCATCACCGGCTCCTTGCCCAGGAAGTGATCGAGCCGCAGGATCTGGTCCTCAGCGAGGACGTCGCGCAGGCTGCGGTTCAGCTCGCGGGCCGAGGCGAGGTCGTGGCCGAACGGCTTCTCGACGACGACCCGGGAGTCCTCGACGAGACCGGCGGCGGCGAGCCGGTGGACGATGGGCGCGAACAGCGACGGTGGCGTCTCGAGGTAGAAGAGCCTGTACTCGCCGTTGACGCGTTCGCTGATCCGCGCGTAGGTGTCGTCCTCGTCGTAGCCGCCCGCCAGGTAGCTGAGCCGGCCGAGCAGCCGGTCGACCGTCTCGGCGTCCGGCGCCTCGACCGTCTCCGAGATCGCCCGGGCCGCCTGCTCGCGGAGATCGGAGTCGCTCCACTCGCGGCGGCCGACGCCGATGATCCGGCAGGGTATGTCGCGGCGCGCCTCGAGGTGGTAGAGCGCCGCAAACGTCTTCCTGCGGGCGAGATCGCCGGTGATCCCGAAGATCACCAGCTCATTTGCCGTCTCGGCCATCAGCTCACCGTATCGGCACGCGGCCCGGCCGGGCTCATCCGCCGAGCTCAGGCGGCAGCGCCTGCGGGCCGTCCGGGTAGAGCTCGGCGAGCTGCGCCGCGCTCATCTCGAGCGTGTTCGCGGGCTCAGGCGGGGCGCCGACGACGAGCCAGAGCGCGTCCTGATCGGTGTCGTTGAAGATCTGGCGGACCAGCGGCGGATCGACCAGCAGCGAATCCAGCGGCTCGAGCGTCAGCAGCTCGTCGCCGACGCGGGCCCGTCCCCGGCCCTCGAGCAGCAGGTACAGCTCCTCCTGGGTGCCGTGCCGGTGCCGGGTCGACGCCTCGCCGGGACGCAGCCGCCAGAGCCTCGCGCCCACCGCCGTCGCCTCGAGCTGCTTCGCAAGGTCGGTGTTCAGCACCTTCATCTGGTTCGACTCGCGCCAGTGGGCCTCGCCCGCCGGCAGCAGCCGGTATTGGGGACGGGCGGCCATGACTACATTCTGAACACTCCGTAGCCGAGCTCGGCGAGCGGCGCCGGGGCGCAGGCCGCGAGGGCCTTTGCGAGGACATCTCGCGTCTGGCGCGGGTCGATCACGCCGTCGTCCCAGAGCCGCGCCGTCGAGTAGATCGGGTTGCCCTGATGCTCGAACTGGTCGCGGAGGCGACGCTTGAAATCCTCCTCCTGCTCAGGGGGCCACTCGTCCCCGGCCGCCTCGGCCCGCTCGCGGCGGATCGTGCTCAGCACGGTGGCCGCCTGCTCGCCGCCCATCACGCTGATCCTCGCGTTCGGCCAGATGAACAGAAAGCGCGGCGAGTAGGCCCGCCCGCACATCCCGTAGTTCCCGGCCCCGTAGGAGCCGCCGATGATCACGGTCAGCTTCGGGACCCGGGCACAGGAGACGGCGGTGACCAACTTCGCACCGTCCTTCGCGATTCCGCCCGCCTCGTAGTCCCTGCCGACCATGAAGCCGCTGATGTTCTGGACGAAGACGATCGGAATGCCGCGGCGATCGCAGAGCTCGATGAAGTGCGCGGCCTTCAGCGCCGACTCGCTGAAGAGGATGCCGTTGTTGGCGATCACCCCGACCCGGTGGCCGTCGATGTGGGCGAACGCGCAGACGACGGTGGTCCCGTAGAGCTCCTTGAACTCGTCCAGCTCGGAGCCGTCGACGATCCGGCGGAGCACCTCGTGGACCGCGAAGGGCGTGCGGGGATCGAGCGGGACCAGATCGAGCAGTCCGTCCGGGTCCGCAGCCGGGGGCCGAGACTCGCGTCGCTCCCAGGGGGCAGACTGCTGGGGAGGAAGGGTCGCGATGATCGAGCGGACGATCTCGAGCGCGTGCTGATCGTCGTCGGCGAGGTGATCGACGACGCCGGAGCGACGGGCGTGCACGTCACCTCCACCCAGATCCTCGGCGCTCACCTCCTCGCCGGTGGCCGCCTTGACCAGCGGCGGGCCGCCGAGGAAGATCGTTCCCTGCCCGCGGACGATCACGGTCTCGTCGCTCATCGCCGGCACGTATGCACCACCGGCCGTGCAGGACCCCATCACCGCGCTGATCTGCGGGATGCCGCGCTTCGACATCGTCGCCTGGTTGAAGAAGATCCGCCCGAAGTGCTCGCGATCGGGAAAGACCTCGTCCTGCATCGGCAGGAAGGCGCCCCCCGAGTCGACCAGGTAGACGCAGGGGAGGTTGTTGTCGAGCGCGACCTCCTGAGCGCGCAGGTGCTTCTTGACCGTGATCGGGTAGTAGGTGCCGCCCTTCACGGTCGCGTCGTTGGCAACGATCGCGCAGCGCCGGCCCTCGACGAGCCGACCCCGGTGACGATCCCGGCGCCGGGCGCATCACCCCCGTACATCTCCTCGGCCGCGAGCGGCGAGAGCTCGAGAAACGGGGCGCCCGGATCGCAGAGCAGCTCGACCCGATCGCGGGCCGGAAGCTTGCCGCGGCCGACGTGCCGCTCCATTGCGCTCGGGCCGCCGCCGGCGCGAGCGCGGGTCAGGCGCCGCTCGAGATCGGCGATCAGCTCCTCGTGCGCATCGCGGTGACTCATCAGCCCTCCTCGATCCCGTCGGCGGGACCCTGATCAGGATCGGCGCCGATCACGGCCAGGGCGTCGCCCTGGGCGACGCGATCTCCGACCCTCAGCTCGAGACCCTCGACCACGCCGGCGGCCGGTGCGGTCACCTGCAGCTCCATCTTCATCGATTCGAGCACGAGCAGGACCTGGCCGCGCTCGACCCGGTCTCCGTTGGCGGCCTCGACGATCAGCACCACGCCGGGCATCGGCGCCTCGAGCGAGCCCGCCGCCTCGGGAGCCCCGCGCGTCCTGCGCTCCGGCTCCATCCGCAGCTGGTGGCCGTCACGCGCGATCCAGATCGCGTCCCCGTCAAGCGATGCCGCATAGGTCCTGGCGAGCCCGTCGAGCTCGCAGAGCAGCGAGCCGTCGTCGAGCCGTCGCGCCTCGGCCCGCGCGAACCGAACCGCGCCGCTGATCCCGCCGTCGCCGATCCGGATCTCCGCCGAGCCGAGCAAAGCGCCGACGCCAGGGACCGGCGCCGATCCCGAAGCCCTCGGTGTCGGCGAGAAACAGCCCGAGTGCGCCCGCGGCGATCAGGTCGTCGGGGACGGTCAGGTCGAGCCCCTCCAGCAGCCGTTCGAGCAGCGTCGTGTCAAGCCGCCCGGCCCTGACCTCCGGATCGGCGAGCAGGGCGCGGCTGAACGCGGCGCTGCTGGTGACGCCGAGCAGCTCGAGCTCTGCGAGCGCCCGGTCGAGGCGGCCGAGCGCCGTCGGCCGGTCGGGCCCGTGAGCGATCAGCTTCGCGAGCATCGGATCGAACTCGGTGCCGACCACACTTCCCGCCGCGACGCCCGAGTCGATCCGGATCCCGGCGCCGACCGGCTCGCACCAGCGCCTGACGACGCCGGTCGAGGGCAGAAAGCCCGCTGCAGGGTCCTCGGCGTACAGGCGGGCCTCGACCGCATGCCCGACGGGCCCTGACGAGGCCAGACCCTCGTCGAGCCGCTCACCGGCGGCGAGGCGAAGCTGCTGGCAGACGAGGTCGACTCCCCAAACCATCTCGGTGACCGGGTGCTCAACCTGCAGCCGCGTGTTCATCTCGAGAAAGAAGAAGCGCTCGCCGGAGGCGGGAACGATGAACTCGACCGTGCCGGCTCCCTCGTAGTCGCAGGCGATCGCCAGCGCAACGGCGGCCGATCCCATCTCCTCCCGCAAGCGGGCGTCGACGATCGGCGAAGGGGCCTCCTCGATCACCTTCTGATGGCGTCGCTGCAGCGAGCACTCGCGCTCCCCGAGGTGGACCGCATTGCCATGCGAGTCGGCGAGCACCTGGATCTCGATGTGGCGCGGCCGCTCCAGGTAGCGCTCCGCCAGCACCCGCCCGTCGCCGAAGGCAGCCTCCGCCTCGCGCCGGGCGGCCTCAAGCGCGGCGTCGAGGTCGTCGGCGGCGGCAACGACCCGCATGCCCTTGCCGCCGCCGCCGGCAAGCGCCTTGATGATCAGCGGGTAGCCGTGCTCCGCCGCGAGGGCGCGGATCTGCTCGGCGCTCGCGTCGGCGCCCTCGGTGCCGGGGACGACCGGGACGCCCGACTCCAATGCGAGCTGCTTCGAGCGGGCCTTGTCCCCCATCAGCTCGATCGCCGCCGCCGGCGGCCCGATCCAGGTGATCCCCGCCCGATCGACCGCCCGGGCGAAGTCCGCGTTCTCGCTGAGAAAGCCGTAGCCGGGATGGACCGAGCGGGCGCCGCTCACCCGCGCGGCGCGGATCAGCTCGTCGGAGTCGAGATAGCTCGAGACCAGGACCGACTCGTCGGCGAGCGTGGCGTGCGGGGCGCCGCGATCGGGGGCGGCGAAGACGGCGACCGTCCGCAGACCGAGCTCCCGAGCGCTGCGCTGCACCCGGACCGAGATCTCGCCGCGGTTGGCGACCAGTACCGGCCCGAGCCCCTGGACGCCTGAATCGCTGCCCTCCATCGGCTCAATATACCGAATATTCATTCGATGTTCGAACGAACGCTCGGAGATTGGGCTACCATCTGCAGCGGTGGCCGCCAGACCCACACGCCCGGCCCTCCGCGCCCGCTACGACCGCCGCCGAGCCGAGGTGGTCGGCTCGTCGGCGCGGATCTTCGCCGAGCACGGGTACGCCGAGACCTCGGTGTCGGAGCTGGCGGCGCGGCTCGGGCTGGCGACTGGTGCGCTCTACCACTACTTCCACGGCAAGGAGGAGCTCCTGATCGAGATCTGCGACCAGCTCATGGAGCCGCTGCTCGCGGCCTCACGCGAGCTGCTCGCAACGGATTCCTCGCCGGCCGAGGATCAGCTCCGCGACCTGGTGCGGCTCTGGGTCTCGCACGTGGTCGCGCACCGGGACCACCTGCTGGTCTTCACCCAGGTCCGTCACGTGGTCGATCACGGCGATCAGTGGCGCGGGGTGCGCCGCAGCCGCAAGGAGTTCGAGCAGCTGCTGGCCGGGGCACTGGATGCCGCCGCAGTCCCCAGCGCCGAGCTCGCCCGCTACGCGCTGCTCGGGATGGTCAACCACACGGTCCAGTGGTACCGGCCCCGGGGCCCGCTGAGGGCCGAGCAGATCGCCGACGGATACGTCGAGCTGATCCTCGCGCCCGCGCGTTCCCGGGTAGCCTGAACGGGTACTCACTCACTCGACGGAGGAGCGCATGTCCTGGAGCAGTGATGACATCCCCGGCCTCGAGGGGCGCACCGCGCTGATCACCGGCGCCAACGGCGGCCTCGGGCTCCAGACGGCGCGGGCGCTCGCGGCAAAGGGGGCCCGAGTCCTGATGGCGGCCAGAAACCAGGAGAAGGCGGCCGCGGCCGAGGCCGAGATCCGCGCCGAGAGCCCCGATGCCGTGCTCGAGGTCGTGCCGCTCGACCTCGGCTCGCTCGACTCGGTCAGGGAGGCAGCCACCGCGGTCCTCGAGGACCACTCCGAGATCGACATCCTCGTCAACAACGCCGGACTGATGGCGATGCCCGAGCGACGCACCGCGGACGGCTTCGAGATGCAGCTCGGCGTCAATCACCTCGGGCACTGGGTGCTCACGTCGAGGCTGATGCCGGCGCTCCTGCAGGCTCCCGCCGCCAGGGTCGTCAGCGTGACCAGCACGGCGCACCACATGGGCCGCGCCGTCGACCCGTCGAATCCCCACCTCGAGGGCAACTACGGTCCCTGGAAGTCCTACGGGCAGTCGAAGCTCGCCAACTTCCACTTCGGGATCGGCCTGCAGCGCCGCTTCGAGCAGGCCGGAGTCTCGGCGGCGAGCCTGATCGCTCACCCGGGGCTCTCGAACACCGACCTACAGGCCCACGCCGCGAGCGAGAACGCCGGCGATCGCTGGGCGCGCTTCTTCCACGGCATGGCGGCCCGCTCGGGGATGGAACCGGCTCAGGGCGCCCTCTCCCAGCTCCGGGCGGCGACCGATCCGAATGCGCGAGGCGGCGAGTTCTATGGACCGCTCTGGGTCAACAGCGGACCGCCGGTCCGCAAGCCGATCCTGCGAAGGATCGGCATGAGCGAGGGGATCGCAAGGCTCTGGCAGGTCTCCGAGCAGGAGACCGGGGAGACGATCGAGATCGGCTCCGCAGCCGACGCGACGACCGCGGCCTGAGCCCGGCGGTCCCGGCTCGACCCCGCCCCGACAGGGTCGCCGCGGCCCGGGCTGCGCCACGCCGGCCGGCGCTGTCTCAGGCGCCGAGCGCCGCGTACCAGACACCGAACAGCAGCCCGAACAGCCCCAGGCCCGGGATCAGCACGCTCCGGTAGACCGGCTCGACGAACGGGCGGGTCAGGGTCCAGGCAAGCGCCGCCGTCACGAACGACATCGAGACGATCGACATCGGCGCGAAGACGGCGAGCGCGGCGGCCGCCTCGAGACGAGTCGGCAGCGACGCGATCAACAGGACGACGACCGCACCGGTGCCCGCCAGGCCGTGGATCGCGCCGATCGCGAACGCCTGCCCCGGCGTCCGGGCGTCCTCGGCCGCAGGATGGGTGTGGCCCGCGCCGCCCGCGGGTTGCAGATGCCGGTGCACGCCGGCCGGCCCCGAGCCGGGCGCCCCCGGATCGTGGCGGTGGCCGGCCGCCCGGTAGTCGCCTCGAACCCACTTGCCGATCAGTCGCCCGGCGAGCACGACGATGATCACTCCGACGCCGATCTCCGCGCCGCGTTCGAGCCAGCTCGGCAGCGACGACTTGAGCAGGATCAGCGGCATGCCGAGCGCGATCAGAACGAGCGCATGTCCGAGCCCCCACCAGGCCCCGATCCTGAACGCCGAGCGAACGCCGCGATCGTCACGGGCGACCAACGAGGTGACGGCGACCAGGTGATCGGGATCGGAGGCGTGACGGAGACCGAGCAACAGGGCCGCACCGAGCGCGACCAGCAGCGGCGCCGCGGCGAACAGCTCGGTGAGCTCGGCGTCGACCTGCTCGAGCGGCGTGAACAGGAACTCGAAGCTCACCGCGCCACCGGGCCTGCGCCGATCGGGGTCGCGGCATGGGCGGCGATCGCCGCCTGCCCGTAGGCGATCGCCGCATCGTTGGCCGGCAGTCGCAGCGGCAGCAGCGGCCGCAGCCCGCGGGCCGACAGAGCGGGGACCACACCCTCGAGCAGCAGCCGGTTCTGGAAGACGCCACCGGAAAGCACGACATCAGAGAGCCCTTGTCGCTCCGCCAGCCGGCCCAAGGCCTCTGCGGTGGCGGTGGCGATCGCCGCGTGGAAGCGGGCCGCGATCGTGGGCACGGTCTCGCGATCCAGGTCGGCGACGATCGCGCGAACCGTCGGCCGGGCGTCGATCACGATCGGTCCGGGACGCTGGTCGAGCAGCGGCATCGGATACGGCTGCTGATCGACCGGATCGGCAGCGGCGGCGGCTTCGAGCTCGATCGCGGCCTGCCCCTCGTAGTGGATCTCGCTCCGCAGCCCGCAGAGCGCGGCAACCGCGTCGAACAGCCTGCCTGCGCTCGTCGTCAGCGGCGACGCCAGGCCGGTCCGACAGATCCCGGCGACCGCCTCCCAGGCGCCGGGGTCGACGAGCCCGGCGAGCGGCTCAGGCGCCCGCTCCGGCGCTCCGTCGAAGGCTGCGGCCAGCCACGAGCAGGCCATCCGCCAGGGCTGGCGGGCGCCCTTGTCGCCGCCGGGCAGGCGGACCGGAAGCAGCAGCCCGGCGCGATCGTAGGAGCCGAGGCCCCCGACCAGCAGCTCGCCGCCCCAGGCCGTGCCGTCGGCCCCGTATCCAACGCCGTCGTAGATCGCCCCAACCGCGGGGCCCTCGGACCCGTGCTCGGCGAGCACCGCCGCGAGGTGGGCGTGGTGGTGCTGCACGGCGACGCGCTCGACGCCCGCCCGCTCCAGGGCGTAGGCGGTCGAGAGGTAGTCGGGGTGCATGTCGTGGGCGACGACCGAGGGCTCGACCTCGAGGAGGTCCTCGAAGTGCTCGATCCCCCTGCGGAACGAGGTCAGGGTCTCGAAGTTCTTGAGATCGCCGATGTGGTGGGAGACCCAGGCGTGGCGCCCCCGCGCGAGGCAGAAGGTGCTCTTCAGCTCAGCCCCGCAGGCCAGCACCGGGCGGGCTGCCTCGTTCGGCATGTCGAGGGCGCCGGGGACCCAGCCGCGGGAGCGGCGCAGGATCAGGGGCTCGGATCGCAGCCGCCGGTCGAGCGCACGGACGACGGAGTCGTCGGTGCGAGTGTGGATCTTGCGATCGTGAACGCAGAGGCGATCGGCAATCGCACCGAGCCGGTCGAGCGCCTCGTCATCCTCGTAGGCGATCGGCTCGTCGCTCACGTTGCCGGACGTCATCACCAGATCGACCCCCGCGTCCGCCGCCAGCAGGTGGTGCAGGGGCGAGTACGGGAGCATCACGCCGAGGTCGGGGCTGTCCGGGGCGACCGACGCGGCGACCGAGGCGGCCGACCGGCGCCGCGCGATCACGATCGGCCGCTGGGGGCCGGCCAGCAGCGCCCGCTCCGCCTCGCTGAGCTCGATCAGGGAGGCGGCGCTCTCGAGGCTTCTCGTCATCACCGCGAACGGCTTCTCCTCGCGCCGCTTGCGAGCGCGAAGCGTCGCCACGGCGGGCTCGCTGTCGGCGCGGCAGGCGAGGTGATAGCCGCCGATGCCCTTGACCGCGACGATCAGCCCGGAGCGCAGAGCCCGGCCGGTCGCGGCCACCGCGTCGGCTCCCGGCTCGTGCACCTCGCCACCCGAGGGATCGAGCAGCCGGACCGTCGGTCCGCACTCCGGGCAGGCGTTGGGCTGGGCATGGAAGCGACGATCATCGGGATCGTCGTACTCGGCCCGGCAGGCCCGGCACATCTCGAACGCCGCCATCGTCGTCAGCGACCGGTCGTATGGGACGCCGGCGACGATCGTGAACCGGGGACCGCAGTTCGTGCAGTTGATGAACGGATAGCGGTAGCGCCGGTCGGCGGGATCCCGCAGCTCCGAGAGGCAGTCGGCGCAGGTGGCGTTGTCGGGACTGATCTGGGTGTCGCCCGCCCCGGTGTCCCGGCTGGCCTCGATCGCGAACCGCTCCTCGCCGCGGGGCGCGATCCGATCGGACGCGATCCGCTCGAGGCGGGCGAGCGGCGGCGCCTCGGCCGGAAGCCGCTCGAGGAAGCTCTCGACCGCGCGCCGATCGCCCTCGACCTCGATCAGGACCCCGCGCCCGTCGTTGAGGACGAAGCCGCCGAGGTCGAGATCCCCGGCGAGCCTGTGGACGTAGGGCCGGAAGCCGACCCCCTGGACGATGCCCTCGACCCGGACGCAGACCCGCCGACGGCTCTCGAGCGCGGTGCTCATTGCCGCGCCCCGCCCATCTCCGCCGTCTCGACCAGCTCCCGCAACAGGTGGTAGGCGCTGGCCTGCGCCTCCTGGATCCGGGGTATGTGCTGAGAGCGGCTGATGATCACCGCGTCGGCGAGGCGATCGGCGACGATTCGCCCGCCGTCGTAGCCGACGAACGCAACCGTGCCGATCCGCCTTCGTCGCGCCTCCGCGAGGCCCTCGATCAGGTTCTCGGAGCCACCGCTGGTCGAGAAGGCGACCGCCACGTCACCCTCGCGCCCGGATGCGATCAGCTGCCGCTGGAAGATCTCCGCAACGCCGACATCGTTGGCGACCGCGGTGATGATTCCCGTGTCCTCGGTGAGGTCCAGCGCCGGTCGGGAGCGCCATCCGGCGACCTCGGGCAGGCGGAGGTCGGCGACGAGATCCATCGCATCCGTCGCCGAGCCGCCGTTGCCGAAGGCCAGCACCCGCCCGCCGGCCTCGAAGCAGGCCCTGAGCGTCTCGGCCGCGGAAGCCAGCTCGGCGGCGTTCTCACGCAACGTCTGGGCGCGCAGCTCCCCAACCTCGTCCGACTTCATCCGCACCGAGGCGGACACGTCTGAGAGCACCGCGTCGAGATCGGCCTCACCACCCTCCAGGAACGGGTAGAGAAAGCCGGCCGGGCTCCGAGCGGACGGCTGATCGCCGGGTCCCGCCAGCAGTCCGCGGTGCTCGAAGAAGACGTGAACCAGCTCCCAGAGGACGTGGTAGAGGGTCTCGACCAGCTCCTGGCGAATCGCCGGATCCGCGCTCGGCGGCTCGAACAGCCAGTGACCGTCCCCGTCGACGGGCCCTCCGGGGCCGAAGGCGATCGTCATGCAGCCATGACCGGCAGCGGCCGCCAACGCCTCCGCGGTCTCCCCGGCGGCGGCACCACCGGCGCCGAGCCCGAAGCCGATCACGATGTCGTCGCGACCGACGACCGCCTCGAGCTGCGCCGTGAGCGGGCCACCCTCGCCCGTCAGCGCGGTGGCGGGCAACGCCCGCTTGCCGACGATCACCGGATGCACGAACTCGACCGAGACGTGACGAGCGTCGGAGCGGGCGGCGGGATCCGCGCCGAGCGAGATCAGCCGGCCGCCGCTCGCGAAGCGCTGGGCCATTCGGTGGCAGCAGCGGGCGATCCGTGGCGACTCGCGCTCGAACATCGTCGAGCCGGCCTCGCGCCGCGCGGCAAGCGCCCGCTCCAGCCACGGCGCCAGCTGGTCCCGGCCCGTCGCGCCGGCGAGCTCCACCCGCTCCCCCTAGCCCCCGGCCGGCGCCCGATCGGCGATGCCGAACAGCCACTCCCGAAAGCGATCGACCCCCTCCCCGGTGCGGGCGCTGAGCTGCATCACGACCGCCTCCGGGTTGACCCGGTCGATGTTGGCAAGCAGCGCGTCGACGTCGTAGTCGAGATGTGGAAGCAGATCCGTCTTGTTGATCACCACCAGCTCGCAGGAACGGAACATCAGCGGGTACTTGAGCGGCTTGTCCTCCCCCTCGGTGACCGAGCAGATCATCGCCTTCGCGTCCTCGCCGATCCGGAACTCGGCCGGGCAGACGAGGTTGCCGACGTTCTCGACGACCAGCAGGTCGAGCTCGCCGAGCCTCAGCTCGGCGAGGGCCGAGCGAACCATGTTGGCGTCGAGGTGGCACTCGCCGCCGAAGCCGGAGTCGGTGTTGATCTGAACGACCGGCACATGCAGGGCGGAGAGCCGGTCCGCGTCGATCGAGCCCTGCACGTCTCCCTCGAGAACCCCGACGCGCAGATCGCCGCGCTCCGCCAGGGCGCGCTCCAGCAACATCGTCTTGCCCGCCCCCGGGGCGCTCATCAGGTTGACGACCGCGACGCCGGCGCGGTCGAAATCAGCCCGATTGG
Organism: uncultured Solirubrobacterales bacterium; assembly: GCA_963700785.1. Lineage (GTDB taxonomy): Bacteria > Actinomycetota > Thermoleophilia > Solirubrobacterales > 70-9 > CAXMST01. The sequence continues at coordinate 35,851 of CAVOYZ010000010.1, read as the reverse complement.
CGGTCGCGATCGTGGTGTTCGCGTCGAGCGCGTCCTCGGCGACCTTGACCTTGGTCTGGTGCATGCTGCAGCTACCTGCCCTTCAGCAGATCGCGCGGATCGCGGCCGTTGGAGCTGCCGTTGCCGGCGACGGCGGGTTGGGTCTCGACGTCGATCGAGTCGATCAGCAGGTCGTTTCCGGCGAGCACCTCGGCTCCCGCCGACTCGCAGGCCGGGCACCGGAACCGTGGCAGCGCCGCCGCGGGATCACCGGAGTGCAGCGGCTCTGGGGCCGGGTCCCACTCGCATCCGCACTGCCTGCAGCGCATCAGCGCATCGACCAGATCCACGTCCAGCTCCGCCCCCTCGCAGAGCGTGTCGCGGCTGGCGACGGCGAAGTAGAAGTCGAGCGACTCGGGAACGACCTGGCGCAGCGTGCCGACCTGCAGGTGGACCGTGTTGACCCGCCGGCCTTCTGCGTGACGGATCACCGTCTCGACGATCGCCGAAGAGACCGAGAGCTCATGCATGGGCGTCAACCGCGGTGACCATGATCAGCAGATCCTCGGCAGCGGATCGCCCGCCAGCAGGTCCATGACGCGGGTGCCGCCGAAGGCGGTGTCGACCAGGACCATGCCGGGCGGCTCGCTGCGCACCTCGCCGATCGAGGCGCTGCGCTCCGAGCCCGGGACCGATCGCAGAGCCTCGAGTGCCGCGTCGGCGGACTCCGGCGCGACGAACGCGACCAGGCGGCCCTCGTTGGCGACGTACATCGGATCGATCCCGAGGATCTCCGCGGCGCCCGCGACCGCGGGGCTGACCGGAACATCGCTCTCCCTGGCGACGATCGCGACGCCGCTCGCCCGGGCGAGCTCGTTGAGAACCGTCGCCACGCCCCCGCGGGTCGCGTCGCGCATGCAGCGCAGGTCGGCTCCGGTCGCCTCGAGCAGCGCGTCAGCCGCCGCCCAGAGCGGTTGCGTGTCGGACTCGATCTCGGCGTCGAGCTGAAACTCGTCGCGGGCGAGCATGATCGCGGTGCCGTGCTCGCCGATCGGACCGCTGACGAGCACCTGATCGCCCGGCCTGATCGCGGCCGGGCTCAGCGCTGCCCGGGGATCGACGAGACCTACCCCGGTGGTCGTGATGTAGAGCCCGTCGGCGTGCCCCCGCTCGACCACCTTGGTATCGCCGGCGACGATCTCGACGCCCGCCTCGTTCGCGGCCAGGGCGACCGCCTCGACCTCCTCCCCGAGGACGTCGAACGGCAGCCCTTCCTCGAGGATCATCGCGACGCTGATCGCCGCCGGCCGGGCCCCCGCAACGGCGAGATCGTTGACCGTGCCGTTCACCGCCAGCTCTCCGATCGAGCCGCCCGGAAAGCGGATCGGCTTGACGACGAAGCTGTCGGTCGTGATTGCGATCCCCGAGCCCGCGATCGTCACGACCCCTGCGTCGCCAAGCTCGGCGAGCCCGGACGCCCGTGGGTCGAAAGCGGGGACGAGCAGCCCCTCGATCAGCGTCTGGGTGGCCTTGCCGCCGGCCCCGTGCGCCATGTTCACGCGCTCGCCCTTCAGCCTCGGGCGCTTGGCGCGCGTGGTCTCGATGATCTCGAGAATCCGTTGCTCGCGGTCGCTCAGCGATGCGTCGCTCCGAGCCGCCATCAGACCACCTCGCGCTCACGCCTGTAGCGGCCGTAGTTGTAGTAGGCGGCGCAGGCTCCCTCGGGCGAGACCATGCAGGTGCCGATCGCGTGCTCGGGCGTGCAGGCGGTCCCGAACACCTTGCACTCCCAGGGCTTGATCACGCCCTTCAGCACCTCGCCGCATTGGCAGGCCTTCGGGTCAGCCACGCGGACGCCGGGCGTCGCGTACCGCTGTTCGGCATCGAAGTCCGCGTACGCGTCGGAGAGCTTCAGCGCGCTCTGGCTGATGAAGCCGAGGCCGCGCCACTCGAAGTGCGGTCGCAGCTCGAACACCTCGGCCAGCACGGCGAGCGCGGCCGGATTCCCGTCGTAGGGGACCACCCGGCTGTACTGGTTCTCGACCTCGCAGCGACCCTGCTCGAGCTGGGCGAGGATCATCCGGATTCCCTGAAGGATGTCGAGCGGCTCGAAGCCGCAGGTGACCAGCGGCTTGCCGTACCGGTCGGGGATGAACTCGAACGGGCGGACGCCGACGACGGTCGAGACGTGCCCCGGTCCGATGAAGCCGTCGAGGCGGAGGTCGGGGGAGTCGAGCAGAGCGCGCAGCGGCGGCACGATCGTCACGTGGTTGCAGACGCAGAGGAAGTTGTCCACGCCCTCCGCCTTGGCCCGCTTCAGCGTCAGCGCCGTCGACGGCGCGGTCGTCTCGAAGCCGATCGCGAAGAAGACGACGGTGCGGTCGGGGTTGGACGTCGCGATCCGCAGCGCGTCGAGCGGTGAGTAGACCATGCGGATGTCGGCGCCCTCGGCCTTGGCGTCGGCGAAGCTCTGCTCGGACCCCGGCACCCGCATCATGTCGCCGAAGCAGGTGAAGATCACCTCCTCGTTGCGGGCGATCGCGATCCCGTCATCGACCCGCCCCATCGGGATCACGCAAACCGGGCAGCCGGGGCCGTGCACCAACTCGACGTTCTCCGGCAGCAGGTCATCGATGCCGTACTTGTAGATCGAGTGGGTGTGGCCGCCGCAGACCTCCATCAGCTTGTACTCGCGGTCGGGGTCGACCCGCTCGAGGATCTCGGCGGTCAAGGCCCGTCCCAGCTCGGGATCACGGAACTCATCGACGAAGCGCATCATCCGGCCCGATCTCCGCCGGAGCCGGAGGGGACGTGGCCGAGCGCGGTGCCCGCGTGCACCAGGAGCCGGTCGCCGGGCGCGACCGGCAGCACCAGCCCGATCTCGACCGTCTCCCGATGGTCGCGTTCGTCCCGGCAGAGAGCCAGACACCGGGCTTCGTCGACGGCAACGACCTCACGAGGCGTAGCCACGTCGCCGCAGGTGATGCAGCGGTCATCGAGCGAACGGCTCACCGGCGCCGCCCCCTCCGGCTTCCCGATCGCGCCCGTCGTCGCAGCGACCTCACTCGATCACGCTGCCCTTGAGCTCGTCCAGCTCGGCCTCGTAGGCGGCACCCATGCCCTCGAGCAGCTCGAGCGTCGCAAGGGCCTCCTCCTGATCGACCTTCGAGAGCGCGAAGCCGACGTGAATCAAGACCCAGTCGCCGACCGCGACGCCGCCCGGCTCGGCGTCGAGCAGGGCGACGTTGACGTTGCGGCGGACACCCGCCACATCCACCTTCGCGAGCCGGTTCTCCTCGTCGACCATCTCGAGAACCTGGCCCGGTATCGCCAAGCACATCCGGGACCTCTCTTGTCGGCAACTCCCATCGACCCTAACACCACCGGTGCCTCTGTCAACAGGCGCCGCTCAGCCGCCGCCGAGCAGCTCCTGGAGATCGGCCTCGTCGAGGATCTCGACCTCCAGCTCCTCGGCCTTGGCCAGCTTCGAGCCGGGACTCTCCCCGGCGACGACGTAGTCGGTCTTTCTCGAGACCGAGGACGTGACCTTGCCCCCTGCCCGCTTGATCATCGCCGTCGCCTGCTCGCGGGTCAGTTCGGGCAGGGTCCCGGTCAGGACGAAGGTCCTGCCCTCGAGCGCACCACCGGTCCGGCGACGCTCGGAGGCGGCGAGCTCGAAGCGCAGCCCGCGCTCGCGGAGACGGGCGATCAGCTCCGAGACGCGCTCGTCGGCGAGCTGCTCGGCGACCTGCTCGGCGAGGATCGGACCGATCCCGTCGACCTCGGTGATCGCCTCGGGCTGGGCCGCGGCCAGCGCGTCGATCGAGCCGAAGTACATCGCCAGGGCCTCGGCGTTGACCGAGCCGACGCCCGCGAGGCCGAGCGCGAACAGAACCCGCGGGAAGGGCTGCGACTTCGAGGCCTCGATCGCCTCGATCAGGTTGCCCGCGGAGACGTCGCCAAAGCCCTCGAGCTCCCGCAGTTGCTCGGCCTCGAGGTCGTAGATGTCGGAGGCGTCGCGTATCAATCCGTCCTCGAGGAAGCGCATCGCCTGCTTCTCGCCGAGGCCCTCGATGTCCATCGCGCCGCGGCTGACGAAGTGCTTGACGTGCTGGAAGGCCTGGCCCGGGCAGCCGGTGCGATTCGGGCAGATCGTGAACACCGAGTCGGCGGGCTTGACGGTCGGGGTGCCACAGGCGGGGCACTCGGCGGGTGGTTTCGGCTTCCGCAGCCGCTTCCCCTTGCGCCGCTGGATCACCGGCGCCACGACGCGCGGGATCACGTCCCCGGCCCGGGTGACGATCACCTCGTCGCCCTCGCGGGCGTCCTTGCGCAGCAGGTCCTCCTCGTTGTGCAGGGTCGCGGTGCTGACCGTGACTCCCCCCACCTGGACCGGCTCGAGCACCGCGAACGGAACCATGTGTCCGGTCCGCCCGACGTTCCAGACGATCTTCCGGAGCATCGTGGTCGCCGTCGAAGGGGGGAACTTCCAGGCGATCGCCCACCGCGGCTCGCGGCTCGCGGTCCCGAGCTCGCGCCACAGCGCCCGCTGATCGACCTTGACGACCACCCCGTCGATCTCGAAGTCGATCTCGTCCCGGCGCTCCTGCCACCACTCGCAGCGCCCGATCACCTCGCCGATCGTCCGGTGGCGCTCGATGTCTCCGTTGACCCGGAAACCGCGCTGCCGCAGCCACTCGATCTCGTGGGTGTGCGAGTCGTGTTCGACCCCGTCGCGGAAGCCGATGCCGTAGGTCCAGATCTGCAGCGGACGCGCGGCGGCCAGCGCCGGATCGAGCTGGCGGATCGTGCCGGCCGCCGCGTTGCGCGGGTTGGCGAAGGTCGACTCACCAGCCTCGGCGCGCTCCTCGTTGAGGCGGTCGAACCCGGAGAGGGTCAGGTAGACCTCACCGCGCACCTCGATCAGCCGCGGGGCGTCGTCGATCCTCAGCGGGATCGAGCGGATCGTCCGCAGGTTGGCGGTGACGTCCTCGCCGACCTGGCCGTCGCCGCGGGTCGCGCCGCGGACGAAGACCCCGTCCTCGTAGGTGAGCGAGATCGCGAGACCGTCGATCTTCGGCTCGGTCACGTAGAAGATCTCGGGGACCGAGATGTCGAGCCGCTTCAGCAGGTTGTGGATCCGCTGCTCCCAGGCCTCGAGCTCGGCTGCGTTGCGGGCGTTGGCCAGCGACAGCATCGGCTCGGCGTGCTCGTACTGCTCGAAGGTATCCAGGGCCCGTCCGCCGACCCGCTGGGTCGGCGAATCGGGAGACAGGAGCGCCGGGTGCGCGGCCTCGAGATCGCGGAGCTCGTCGAGCAGCGCGTCGTAGTCGGCGTCGGAGATCCGCGGGTCATCGCGGACGTAGTAGGCGTGGTCGTGCTCGGCGATCTCCGCGCGCAGGCTGCGAGCGCGCTCGACCGCAGCCGGCGGCGGCGCGTCGCTCATTGGGCCGGCCCCGAGCCGGCCAGCATTCCCTCCAGATCCCAGCCGGAGATCGTCTCCAACTCGCCGTGGTCGGTGAGGTCGAAATGGATCGGCGTGACCGCGACCCGGCCGCGCGCGACGGCCGCGAGGTCGGTCCCCGGCTCGTCCTCGAAGCTCGGCTCGAAGCCGTAGATCTCATAGCGGCGACGCCCGCCCGAGTCGCTCTCCTCGACGAGCTTCAGCTCGTCCTCGTAGAGGCGCTTGCCGAGGCGGGTGACCTCGATCCCGGTCGGCTCGCCCGCCGGCGCGTTGACGTTGATCAGCGTCCCCGCCGGCATTCCCTGCTCGACGACCCGCGCGACGAGCGCGGCGGCGAGCGGCGCCGAGTGCGAGAAGTCGAACTCGCGGCCGTAGCGAAACCCCATCTCACCCTTCTGCGACTGCTGGGAGAACGCCAGGGCCGGCAGGCCGAGCACCAGCCCCTCGAACGCCGCTGCGACGGTCCCCGAGTAGGTGACGTCGTCGCCGAGATTGGCCCCGTGATTGATGCCCGAGACGATCAGCTCCGGCCGGCCCCCGAGCAGGCCGAGGTCGGCGAAGCGCACGCAGTCGACCGGCGTGCCGCCCGTCGCGTGGCCGACCGTGCCGTCGTCGAACCGAACCTCCTCGACCCAGATCGGCGAGCGGGTCGTGATCGAGCGCGCCGTGGCGCTGCGGTTCGAGTCCGGAGCGATCACGTCCAGCTCGACGCCGTCGATCTCGAGCAGGGCGCGCCGCAGCGCCTGCAGGCCGGGCGCAGCCAGGCCGTCGTCGTTGGTCAGGAGGACCCGCATTACCGCGATTCTATGGACGCGGACCGCGGGCTCGCGCCGGCGAGCGGCGTTCGATCAGGCGCTGGAGCCTGCCTCGGCAGCCGCCTCCGTGTCGGAAGCTCCTGCCGGGCTTGGAGGCCCCTTGATCCCGCGCAGGTAGATCGCGGCGAGCGCGATCCCGTAGATCGCCCCGACCAGCGGGCCGATCCCCTCGAGCAGCTCGCTGCCGGCCACCTCGCCGATCTCATGCACGGCGCCGGCGAGCAGCCAGGCGGCGAAGGCGATGACCAGCACCCCGGTCACGGTGAAGAAGCGCTTCAGGTCGAGACGCAGCGCGCCCTGGTAGAAGGCGACACCGAGGCCGATCGCGACGATGAAGCCCAGCGCACCGCCGATCACGGTCACCAGGACCCCGTCGTCCCCGACCGAGGCGAACAGGAACAGCGCGGTCTCCAGGCCCTCGCGCGCGACCCCGATGAAGGCGACCGCGGCGAGCGCGAGCCCGCCGCCGGCCAGCAGCGAGGCACCGACCTGCTCGCGCAGATGCGAGCCGATCGTTGCAGCCTGCTTGCGCATCCAGAAGACCATCCAGGTGACGACGACGGCGGCGACGATCATCGCGATGCCCTCGTAGAACTGCTCGGCGGTGCCCTCCAGCTCGCCCACCGAGATGAACAGAACCGCACCGAGCAGCACGCTGAAGCCGATCGCCAGCCCGACGCCGGTCCAGACGGTCCGCGCGTGGGCGGCGAGGTTCCCGGTCTTCTTTAGGTACGCCATGATCAAACCGACGATCAGGGCGGCCTCAAAGCCCTCCCGAAGCGTGATTACGAATGAACCCAAGCCTGTGCCTCCACCTTGCTGCTGATCGGTCGCGGCGCCGAAGCGGCCGCGGGGTCGCGAGAATAGCAGGTATTAGGTATCCCTAACTCGCCAGGGCCAACCGGCTCGGCGAGGTCGGATCAGTACCGCACGGCGATCAGCGACAGCCCGCGGGCGGGGGCCGTCTCGCCCCCCTCCGGGCGCGGCCGGCCCTCGAGCAGGCGCTCGAAGTCAGCGGGGTCGCGACGGCCGCCGCCGACCTCGAGCATCGTCCCGACCAGCGCCCGGACCATGTTGCGCATGAACGCGTCGGCCTCGATCTCGAACCGCAGGACCCGCTCGCACTCATCCTCCCAGGCCGCTTCGATCACGTTGCGCTCGAAGCGCACGTGCTCGGTCTCGGTCGGGGTGAAGGCGGTGAAGTCGTGGCTCCCGATCAGCATCGCCGCGCACCGCTCGAGCGGCTCCCGCACGAGCGGAAAGGGCCAGTGGACGGCGTAGCGGCGCTCGAACGGGCTCTGCACCTGGTCGACCCAGAGCCGGTAGGCGTAGCGGCGCGAGACGGCGTCGCGGCGCGCGTCGAAGCCGGCGGCGACCTCGCCCACCTCGGTGATCGCCAGATCATCGGCGGTCAGGGCGTTGAGCGCCCGGCGGAACTGCTCGGGCGGCCGCCGGCCCTCCGGGGAATGGAAGCTCGCTACCTGTCCGGTCGCGTGCACGCCGGCGTCGGTCCGTCCGGCGACGGTCAACCGCACCGGCGCGGAGAAGAGCTTCTCCAGAGCGGCCTCGATCTCACCCTGGACGGTCCGCAGCCCGTCCTGGCGCGCCCAGCCCCGGAACCGGGTGCCGTCGTAGCTGATGTCGAGCCGGTAGCTGGCCACGGGTTACGGCGATGCTCCGATTGATCGCCCGCGCTCAGGCGCCCGCGGACTAGACCAGCTCGAGGAACACCATCTCGGTCGAGTCCGAGCGGCGCGGACCGAGCTTCGTGATCCGCGTGTAGCCGCCGGGGCGCTCGGAGTATCGGGGCGCGATCTCCTCGACCAGCTTGTGGACCACGAACTTGTCCTGACCGAACCGCGCCAGCAGCTGCCGGCGGGCGTGCAGGTCGCCGCGCTTGGCGAGGGTGATCACCTTCTCGACCTCGGGCTTGACCGCCTTCGCCTTCGCCTGCGAGGTCTTGATCCGCTCGTGCTCGATCAGCTGCTTGCTGAGGTTCCTCAGCAGCGCCTTGCGATGGGCCGCATCGCGGCTCAGCTTGTGCCTGCTCCTGCGGTGCCGCATCGCGCCTACTCCTCGCGGAGGCTGAGCCCCAGCTGGGAGAGCGCCTCGACGACCTCCTCGATCGACCGCTCGCCGAAGTTCGGAATCGCGGTCAGCTCGGAGAACGACTTCGAAGTCAGGTCCCCGATCGTCTGCACGCCGGCGCGCTTCAGGCAGTTGTAGGCGCGGACGCCGATCTCGAGCTCCTCGATCAGGCGGTCATCGCCCTCGCTGAGGCCGAGCTCCTCGCCCGGTCCCGAGCCGTTGGTTTGGGTCAACTCGTCGAGCCGGTCGGCGTCGGTGAAGATCGCCAGGCTCTTGATCATCAACTCGGCCGCCTCGCGGAGAGCGGATCCCGGCTCCAGCGAGCCGTCGGTCTCGACCTCCAGCGTCAGCTTGTCGAAGTCGGTCCGCTGCCCGACCCGGGCCGAATCGACCCGGTAGGAGGCGCGGCGGATCGGCGAGAAGATCGAGTCGATCGGAATCACGCCGATCGGCTGGTCCTCGCTCTTGTTCTCCTCGGCCGGCGAGTAGCCGCGGCCACGACCGACGCTGAGGTACATCTCGAGCTTGGTCTTCTTCTCCAGCGTCGCGATCGGCGCCGAGGGGTTGAGGATCTCAACGCCGGCGGGCAGGTCGATGTCCGCCGCGGTGACCTCGCCTGGGCCGGTCGCCACGAGCGGCACCTCGACCTCATCCGCGTCGGTGTGCATCCGGATCACGATGTCCTTGAGGTTGAGGACGATGTCGGTCACGTCCTCCTTGACGCCGTCGATGTTCGAGAACTCGTGGGCGACGCCCTCGATCCGGACGGACTTGATCGCCGCGCCGCCGAGCGAGGAGAGCAGGACGCGGCGCAGGCTGTTGCCGTAGGTGTAGCCGAACCCCTTGTCGAGGGGCTCGATCACGAACGATCCCTTCGTCTCGTCGCTGTCTTCGCTGCTGATGCTGGGTTCCTGGAACTCGGGCAGGGTGGTCATTGGCGTCCTTCCGTCGGCGGGTTTTCGGTGGCCCTACTTGGAGTAGAGCTCGACGATGAGCTGCTCCTCCACCGGCGAGTCGATCTCGTCCCTCTCGGGGAGGCGCAGGACCTTCGCGGTCAGCGCGTCGTGATCGGCCTGCAGCCAGGGGGGCACGGTGGAGATAAGTTCGGTGGCGACCCTGACGGTCGTCTCCGCCGAGCTGCCGGACCGAATCGAGATGATGTCCTCGGGCTTGATCTGGTAGCTGGGGATGTTCACGCGTCGGCCGTTGACCTGCCAGTGACCGTGGCGGACGAGCTGGCGCGCCTGGCGCCGGGAGGCGGCGAAGCCGAGCCTGACGAGCACGTTGTCGAGTCGGCGCTCGAGCATCCGCAGCAGGTTCTCGCCGGTGACGCCGTCCTGGCGTGAGGCCTTCTCGTAGTAGCCGCGGAACTGCTTCTCGAGCACCTGGTAGAAACGGCGCGCCTTCTGCTTCTCGCGCAGCTGCTGGCGGTACTCGGAGGCCCGCATCCGGGCGCGGCCGTGCTCGCCCGGCGGGTAGGAGCGCCGCTCGACGCCGCACTTGTCGGTCATGCAGCGCTCGCCCTTGAGGAACAGCTTCTGTCCCTCCCGGCGGCACTGCTTGCACTGGGGTGAGGTATCGCGAGCCATCAGCCGTGCACCTAGACCCTGCGCCGCTTCTTCGGCCGGCAGCCGTTGTGTGCCTGCGGGGAGACGTCGCGCACCGTCGTCACCTGCAGGCCGGCCGCCTGCAGCGCGCGGATCGCCGTCTCGCGGCCGGATCCGGCGCCCTTGGCGAGCACCTCGACCCGCTCGAGGCCGTGTTCCATACCCTTGCGGGCGGCGTTGTCAGCGGTCACCTGGGCGGCGAACGGGGTCGACTTGCGGGACCCCTTGAACCCGGCAGAACCGGCCGACTCCCAGGCGACCACGTTCCCCTGTGGATCGGTCAGGGTGACGATCGTGTTGTTGAAGCTCGTCTTGATGTGGGCCTGCCCGAACGGCACGTTCTTCTTCGTGCGGCGCTTGGTCCGGCCCTTTCCCTTCTTCGGCTGCGGCATCTAAGTCAGTTCCTGAATCCTCGTCGTTACTTCGGTGTCGGGGCCCGCTTCTTGCCGGCGACGCTCATCCGGCTGGGGCCCTTGCGGGTTCGCGCGTTCGTCTTCGTCCGCTGGCCGCGAACCGGAAGGCCACGGCGGTGGCGAAGCCCGCGGTACGAGCCGATCTCCATCAGTCGCTTGATGTTCTGCGAGCGGTCGCGCCGCAGGTCGCCCTCGACCTGGTGCTGCTCGACCGCGTCGCGGAGCTTGACGACCTCCTCCTCGGTCAGGTCGCCGACCCTGGTGTCCGAATCGACGCCGCAGACCTCGACGATGTCCTCGGCGCTCGACCGGCCGACGCCGTGGACGTAGGTGAGGCCGACAACGACCCGCTTGTTGAGCGGCAGATTGACGCCTGAGATCCGTGCCATGCCTAGCCCTGCCGCTGCTTGTGTCGCGGATTCGAGCAGATCACGAGCACGCGGCCGCGCCGCCGGATCACCTGGCAACGCTCACACATGGGTTTTACGGACGCGCGAACCTTCATCGCTCTCCAACTCGTATCTGACTAGGTGGCCCGCTCGTCCCATGAATCGGACAGCAGGCAGGCAGGGACGGCCCTTGAGCCGAGTCCGGAATGGTAGCAACTAGTCGATCCTGCGCGTGTTCGAGCCCGACCCGGCGGGAGTCGGCCCGCGCCGGCCCGGGAGTCGCGTTTCATTCGTGCCAGGGCGTCAGGATCCGCGGGCCGTCGGCGCCGACGGCGACCGTGAACTCGAAGTGGGCCGCGAGCGATCCGTCGGCCGAGTAGACGGCCCAGTGATCGGCGCCGACCCGGATCTGATCGGTGCCGATGTTGACCATCGGCTCGATCGCCAGCGTCATCCCCTCGACCAGGGTCGGGCCGGTGCCGGGCTCGCCGTAGTTCGGGATCTGCGGCTCCTCGTGCATCTCGGTGCCGATGCCGTGGCCCACCAGGCTCTTGATCACGTGCAGGCCCTCGGACTCGACCCGCGCCTGGATCGCGTGCGAGATGTCGCCGAGCGTGTTCTCCGCCCGCGCCTCGGCGATCCCGTCGAACAGGGATGCCCGGGTGACCTCGAGCAGCTTCTCCGCCGGGGGGCCGATCGGGCCGATTCCGTAGGTCTGGGCGGCGTCCGCGACCCAGCCGTCCTTGATCACGCCGATGTCGACGCTGAGCACGTCACCGCGCTTCAACTCGTAGCTGCCGGGAATCCCGTGGACGACCATCGAGTTCGGCGAGGCGCAGATCGAGCCCGGGAAGCCCCGGTAGCCCTTGAACGCGGGGGTCGCATCCTGCGAGCGAATGAACTTCTCCGCGATCTCGTCGAGGTGCTTGGTGGTGACCCCGGGGCGGGCGCTCTTCTTCAGCATCTTGTGACAGCGGCAGAGCACGGCGCCGGCGGCGGCCATCTTCTCGATCTGCTCAGGGGTCTTCGGGGTGATCGTTCCGCGATACATGGTGACGCCGGCCGGGTCGCTGGCTACAGCTCCTCCTCGAGCCGCAGCGTCGCCAGCAGCGCCCGGATCCGATCGCCGACCTCGTCCGGCGGCAGCGAGCCGTCAACCCGCTTCAACAGGCCCTTCTCCTCGTAGAACTCGACCAGCGGCTCGGTCTGGGCGTGGTAGGTCTCGAGCCGCTTGGCGATCACCTCGGGCTTGTCGTCGTCGCGGACGATCAGCCGGGCGCCGCAGACGTCGCAGACGTCGTCGTTCTTCGGCGGGTCGAAGTCGACGTGGAAGATGTGCCCGTTCTTGGCGCAGGTGCGGCGCCCGCCGAGCCGCCGCTGGACCTCGTCGTCGTCGGTCTCGATCAGGACCACCGCCGTGAGCGAGCGCCCGAGCTTCCCCATCTCCTCGGCCAGCGCTTCGGCCTGGCCGATCGTCCGGGGAAACCCGTCGAGGATGAAGCCATCGGCCGAATCGGGCCCCTCGACCCTGGCGGCGATCACGCCGATGATCACCTCGTCCGGCACCAGCCCGCCCTCGTCCATGAACCGCTTCGCGGTGATGCCGAGCTCGGTGCCGTCCTTGACCGCCGCCCGGAGAATGTCCCCGGTCGCGTAGTAGGGCAGGTGGAAGTCCTCCTGGAGGCGCTCCCCCTGCGTCCCCTTCCCGGACCCGGGCGGCCCAAGCAGAATCAGGTTCAGCTCTGACATGGCTCTGGGGAGTTTGCCGCAAAGTAGGCGAGGTTGGGAGGGTGCTGATCAAGGACGCAGGAGGCGCCGCGTGGCAGCGCCACGCAAGCCGACGAGGACGCAGGGCAGCGCACTCCCGGGCCGCCTACTTCAGGAAGCCCTCGTAGTTGCGCATCATCAGCTGCGACTCGAGCTGCTTGACCGTGTCGAGGGCGACGCCGACGACGATCAGGATCGAGGTGCCGCCGAAGAAGAAGTTGGCGGAGGTCTGGCTGATCAGCACCGTCGGCAGCGCCGCAACCGCTCCCAGGTAGAGGGCACCGGCGAAGGTCAGGCGGGTCAGGATCCGGTCGAGATACTCGGCCGTCGGCCGGCCCGGGCGCACGCCGGGGATGAAGCCGCCGTACTTCTTCAGGTTGTCGGCCTGGTCCACCGGATTGAAGGTGACCGCCGTGTAGAAGTAGGTGAAGATGATGATGAAGAAGACCTCGCCGACGATGAAGGCCCAGGAGTCGGGACTGAAGAAGGCGGCGAAGTCGAGTGCCCACGGCGTGTTCAGCAGCTGCCCCACGGTCGGTGGAAAGGCCATGATCGAGGCGGCGAAGATGACCGGGATGACGCCGGCCATGTTGACCCTCAGCGGCAGGTAGGTCGAGCCCCCGGTGGTCATCTTGCGACCGACCTGGCGCTTTGCATACTGGACCGGGATCCGCCGCTGGCCCTCCTGTACGTAGACGATTCCGACGATCACCGCGAGCGCGACGAACGGCATCATCACGATGAAGACCTGATCCGGGTTCGTCCACCAGGCCTGGATCCCGGAGGGCAGGCCGGAGACGATCGAGGCGAAGATCATCAGCGAGATGCCGTTGCCGATGCCGCGCTGGGTGATCAGCTCGCCGAACCACATCAGCAGGGTGCAGCCGGCGGTCAGCGAGACGACGATCAGCATCAGCTTCGGGCCGGTCAGCTCGCCGCCGACGACGCTCTGGCCGCTGCCGCCGAACGACTCGAACAGGAACACGTAGCCGAGCGACTGGGCGAAGGCCAGGCCGACGGTCAGATAGCGCGTGTACTGGGTGATCTTCTGCTGTCCGACCTCGCCCTCCTTCTGCAGCTTCTCCAGCGAGGGGACGACCACCGTGAGCAGCTGCAGGATGATCGAGGCCGTGATGTAGGGCATGATCCCGAGCGCGAACAGCGACAGCTGCGACAGGGCCCCGCCGCTGAACAGGTTCAGGAACCCGAGGATGTTGCCACCGGCGAAGTTCTGCTCGATCGCGTCGAGCGCGCCGGTATCCACCCCCGGCGCCGGGATGAACGCGCCGAGCCGGTAGAGGGCCAGCATCGCGGCCGTGAAGGCCAGCTTCCTCCGGATCTCGGGGATCGCGAAGGCGTTGCCGATCGTTCGAATCATGCAGCCAGAAGCTAGCTAGTCGAGTACCTCGACCGTGCCACCGGCCGCCTCGATCTTCTCGCGGGCTGTGTTGCTGAAGGCGTGAGCGCGGACGGTGAGCTTCTTCGAGAGCTCGCCCTTGCCGAGGATCTTTACCGGGTGCCTGCGAGTCGCCAGGTTCACCTCACGCAGCGACTCGGGCGTGACCTCCGCACCCGCCTCGAAGCGCTCCTCGAGGGCGGAGACGTTGACCGGCTGCGTATGGGTGCGAAACCGCTCGAACGGCATCGACATCTTCTTGTTCGGTCCGCGCAGCTTCCGCATCCGCATGTGGATCGGGTTCTGACCGCCCTCGTAGGCGGCCTTGCTCTTGCTGCCCGAGCGGGCGCCATAGCCCTTGTGACCGCGGCCGGCTGTCTTGCCCTGGCCGGAGCCGTGGCCACGGCCCAGTCGCTTGGTCGATCGCCGTGAGCCCGGCTTCGGGCTCAGGTTCTCGAGACCGACGTCCTCGGGTTCGATCCTCGCCATCAGCCCGCCCCCTCGATCGTGACCAGATGGGCGACCTTGTCGATCAGGCCCTGGAGCTGCGGCGAGTCGCTGCGCGTCGTCTGCGAGCCGATCCGGCCGAGCCGGAGGGTGCGCAGCGTGTCACGCTGACGCGGGGTGGCGCCGTTCGCGGATCGGACCTGCTTGATCACCAGCTCAGCCATCGCCCGGCTCCTCGGAAGGCGGCGTCGCGGGAGGCTCGGCGGCGTCGGCAGTGGCCTCGGGCGGCGCCTGCTCGGCGGCGCGTCCTCGGCGGGTGCCTCCTCGGCGGGTGCCTCCTCGGTCGCAACCGCGACCGCGGTCACCGCCTCGCCGGCGGCGGGCTCAACCTCCTCGGTCTTGCGCTGCTTTTTGATCCCCAGCACCTGGTTCACGGACAGTCCGCGGAGCTCGGCGACGTCCTCGGGCTTGCGCAATGCCTTGAGCCCGGCCATCGTCGCCTTCACCTGGTTGATCGGGTTGTTGGTCCCGATCGACTTCGTGAGCACGTCGCGGTAGCCGGCCAGCTCGAGCACCGCCCGCACGCCACCGCCGGCGATCACGCCGGTGCCCTCCGAGGCAGGCCGCAGGACGACGTGCCCGGCGCCGAAGTTGCCGATCACGAAGTGGGGAAGCGTCTGCCCGTACTGAGGGACCTTGATCAGGTCCTTGCGGGCGTTCTCGACGGCCTTCTGGATCGCGAGCGGAACCTCGCGCGCCTTGCCGTAGCCGATGCCGACCACGTTGCGTTCGTCGCCGACTGCGACCAGCGCCGTGAACGAGAACCGGCGGCCGCCCTTGACGACCTTGGCGACGCGGTTGATCTCGATCACGCGCTCCTGCAGGTCGAGACCCTGGGCGCTGACTTTCTCATAGCTGGTGATGCTCATCGGACCCTTCTCAAGTTAGCTCAGAACTGGAGCCCGCCCTCGCGGGCGCCCTCGGCGAGGCGGGCGACGTTGCCGTGGAACTTGTATCCGCCGCGATCGAAGACGCAGGTTTCGACCCCGGCCGCCTTGGCACGGTCGGCAAGCAGGGCCCCGGCCCGCTTCGCCCGCTCAGCGGTCTCGAGCTCGCGCAGATCGGCCTCGGTCCAGCTGACCTGGGCGAGGGTGCTCCCGGCGTCATCGTCGATCAACTGCGCGGTCAGGCCGCGATTCGAGCGGAAGACGCTGAGCCGCGGCCGATCGGCGCTGCCACGCACCTTGGCGCGGACCCGCCGGCGGCGGCGAAGCCTTCTCTGTCCTGCTGTCTTGATTGCCATCAGAAGCTCCTTCGGTCCTAGGCCCGCTTGCCGACCTTGCGACGTACCTGCTCGTCCGCGTAGCGCACGCCCTTGCCCTTGTACGGCTCCGGCGGCCGGTGGCGACGGATCTGGGCAGCGATCTCGCCGACCTGCTGCTTGTCGATCCCGCGGACGATCACCTCGGTCGGCTGCGGCACGTCGAACTCGATTCCCTCGACCGCGGAGACCGTGATCGGGTGGGAGAAGCCGAGCGACAGCTCCAGCCCCTTGCCCTGGGACTTGGCGCGATAGCCGACACCCTGGATCTCGAGCTTCTTCTCGAAGCCGTTCGTGACGCCCTCGACCATGTTCGCGATCAGACTCCGCGTCAGACCGTGCAGGGCCCGATGCGGCCCGCGGTCGGTCGGGCGGCTGACCGTGACCACGCCGTCGTCGATCGCCACCGTCATCGCCGGGTCGATCGCCTGGCTCAGCTCACCCCTCGGGCCCTTGACATCGACCCGGCCAGGGGCGATCTCGACGGTCACCCCGTCGGGGATCGGAAGCGGCTTGTTGCCAATTCGGCTCATCGGGAATCCTCGGTCGCTCCAGGCTCACCAGACGTAGGCGACAACCTCGCCGCCGACGCCCTTCTCGCGTGCCTCGTGGCCGGTCATCACGCCGGCCGAGGTCGAGATGATCGCAGTGCCCATGCCACCCTGGACCTTCGGCACGCGGCTGCCGCCGACGTAGCGGCGGCGGCCCGGGCGGGAGATCCGCTTCATGCCGCTGATCACGGGGTCGCGGTCGTCGGTGTACTTGAGCGTGATCCGGATCGCCTCGCCGACCGGCGTCGGCTCGACCTCGAAGCCGGAGATGTAGCCCTGCTCCTGGAGGATCCGGGACATCTCCTTCTTCAGGCGAGAGGCCGGGATCTCGACCTCGGGTAGGTCGGCTCCCAGGGCGTTGCGGATCCGCGTCAGGTAATCGGAGACTGGGTCGGTGAGCATCTTCGCTTCCTCGCTACCAGCTCGACTTGGTCATGCCGGGGACGTAGCCGCTGTGGGCCGCCTCGCGCAGGCAGATCCGGCAGAGGCCGAACTTGCGGTATACGGCGCGGGACCGGCCGCACTTGCGGCAGCGGGTGTAGTTGCGGCTCTTGAACTTCGAGCCCTTCTGTTGTCTGACGCGTTGTGAAGTCTTTGCCATCGCTCTCGTCTCCTACTCTTCCTGTTCCTCGCCGGCCTCGCCTTCGCCGTCCTCTTCCTCGGACGGCTCCGGCTTGGCGTAGGCCTCGGGGTTCTCCTCCTTGAGCTGCTCGAGCGCCGCCTGCTCGGCCTCGGCCCGCTTGCGGGCCTCCTCCTTGCGGGCCTCCTCCGCCGCCGCCTCCTCCGCCTCGAGGTCGGCGGCACCCGGACGGCCCTCCTGCGCGAACGGGAAGCCGAGCCCGAGCAACAGCTCGAACGCCTCCTCGTCCGTCGCCGCGGTGGTCGTGACCGTCACGTCGAGGCCACGAACCTCCTTGACCGCGTCGTAGTCGATCTCGGGGAAGATGATCTGCTCGCGGATGCCGAGCGTGAAGTTGCCGCGGCCGTCGAAGGCGCGCGGGTTGTAGCCGCGGAAGTCACGAATCCGTGGGGTCGCGATCGTGATCAGCCGGTCGAGGAACTCCCACATCCGCGCCTTGCGCAGGGTCACGGCGCATCCGACCGGCATTCCGTCGCGGATCTTGAAGGCGGCGATCGACTTCTTCGCCCGGCGGACGTTGGGGCGCTGGCCTGCGATCGTCGCCAGCTCCTCGATCGCCTCGTCGATCACGCCCGAGGTGCGGCTCGCCTCGCCGACGCCCATGTTGACCGTCACCTTGGTGATCCGCGGAGCCGACATCGGCGTCGAGTAACCGAACTTCTCGGTCAGCGCCGGCAGCACCTCGTCGCGATAGCGATCGCGCAGCCGGGCGGTGGCGCCGCCTGGGCCTGTGGTGTCTCGGTTGTCGGTGTTGCAGCTTCCATCTCGCTCGTCAATCGATCGGCTTGCCGGTGCGCTTGCTGACCCTGACGCGCGCGCCGTCGTCGGCGACCTCCATGCCAACCCGGGTCGGCTTGTTGTCGCTCGGATCCAGCAGCATCACGTTCGAGACGTCGATCGGGCCTTCCTTCTCGATGATTCCCCCCTGAGAGCTCTGCTTCTGGGAGTCCATCGTGCGCGGCCGCTGGTGTCGCTTGATCATGTTAAGCCCCTCGACGAAGACCTTGCGCCGGGCCGGGTTGACGCGGATCACGCGGCCGCTCTTGCCCTTGTCCTTCCCACTGGTGACGATCACCGTGTCGTCGGTCTTGATTCGCATTGCCCGGGACATCGCTCAGAGCACCTCCGGCGCCAGCGAGACGATCTTCATGAAGTTGCGATCGCGGAGCTCGCGCGCGACCGGGCCGAAGATGCGGGTGCCACGCGGGTTGTTCTGCGGATCGATCAGCACCGCCGCGTTCTCGTCGAAGCTGATGTAGGTGCCGTCGGAGCGACCGAGCTTCTTGACCGTGCGAACGACGACCGCCTGCACGACCTCGCCCTTCTTGACGCCGGCATTCGGGGTCGCATGCTTGACCGTCGCGGTGATCACATCGCCGACGCTCGCGTAGCGGCGGTGGTGACCGCCCTTGACGCGGATGCAGAGGATCTCGCGCGCGCCGGAGTTGTCGGCGACCTTGAGTCTCGACTCCTGCTGGATCACGCGATGCCCACTTCCGCGGAGCTACGCCGGTTGATTTGCGTTCCGACCCGGGACATGGCTACTCCGCCTTCTCCACGACCTCGACCAGGCGCCAGCGCTTGGTCTTCGACATCGGCCGGGTCTCGATCACCCGCACCGTGTCGCCCTCGTCGGCCTCGTTGTTCTCGTCGTGCACGTGCAGTGACTTCGAGCGGCGGACGATCTTCTCGTAGGCGGGGTGGCGGCGGGCGCTCTCGATCTGCACGGTGATCGTCTTGTCGGCCTTCGAGCCGGTGACGATTCCGAGGCGCACCTTCTGGGTGCCCGGCTGCCGCTCGGCGGGCGGGGTGCCCTCCAGCTGCTCGTCCTTCCGCTTCCTCGCGGCGGCGCGGTAGCGACTGCGCTCGGCTGCCTTCCGCTTGCGTCCAGCCTGCCGCTCGGCGGCTCGTTCCTCGACGGTGCGGGACGGGTTCACCTCGCCCTTGTGGGCTGAGCGGGCGCGCTTGCGAATCTGCTTCGGCGTCGGGACCTCTTCCGGCTCGCCATCGTCCTTCGGCTTGGCGGCGGCCGGCGCAGCCTTCTTTTCCGGGGCCTCGGCCTGCTCGGGCTCGGAAGGCTCCTCGTCGTCGGCCGGAGGCTCCTCGGTGGGAGCCTCCGCGGCAGGGGTCTCTTCCGCGGGGTCTCCTCGGCAGGGGTCTCCTCCGCCGGAGCCTCCTCCGCCGGGGCGTCCTCGGTCGGGGCCTCTGCCTCCTGCTCGTTCTTCTCTTCGTCTGCCATCAGCTCTTCAGTTCCTTCTCCAGATCGATGCCGCGCTCGCGGGCGATGGTCAGCAGCCGGGCCACGTCCCGCCGGGCTCGCGGCAGTCTGGCGCTGTCCTCGAGCTCTCCGGTGGCGTGCTTGAGACGCAGGTTGAACGCCTCCTCCCTCGAGTCCCGGAGCTTCTCGACCAGCTCCGCATCTCCAAGCGCGTGTGCCTCAGCGGCCTTCATCAGCTGCCCTTCTTCACGAACTTGGTCTTCACCGGCAGCTTGTGGCCCGCGAGCGCCATCGCCTCGCGGGCGAGCTCCTCGGAGACGCCGGACAGCTCGAACATCACGCGGCCGGGCTTGACCACGGCGACCCAGCCCTCGGGGTTGCCCTTGCCGGAGCCCATCCTCGTCTCGGCCGGCTTCTTCGTGTACGGCTTGTCGGGGAAGATGTTGATCCAGACCTTGCCGCCGCGCTTGATCTTGCGCGTCATCGCGACCCGGGCAGCCTCGATCTGGCGGTTCGTGATCCAGCCGCGGTCGAGCGCCTTCAGGCCGTACTCGCCGAAATGGACTTCGGTGCCGCCGCGCGAGTTGCCGCGCATCCGGCCCCGATGCTGCTTGCGGTGCTTGACCCGCTTCGGCATCAACATCAGGAATCGTCCTCACTCTGCTCGGGAGCCTTCTCGGGCGCCGTCTCGGGAGCCTTCTCGGCCGGCTTCGCCTCGTCGGCCGGCGACTCGGGCGCCGCGGGAGAGGCCGCGGGCTCGGTCGTCTCGGCAGTTGCAGCCTCGGCCGTCTCGGGGACAGCAGACTCGGCCGCCTCGGTGGCCGGTGCATCAGTCGGCTTGGCGGCCGGTGCCTCAGTCGCCTTGCCGGCGGGTGCCTCGGTCGTCTCGGGGGCCGGGGCCTCAGTCGCCGCGGGGGCGGGCGGTTCGGGGGCCGGTGCCTTCGCCGCGGCCGGCGCCGCAGCCGGCTTCGGATCGGCGGGGGCCGGCTTCGATGCCTGAGCGGGAGCCTGCGGGGCCGGGCGGGGCGGCGGCTTGCGGGGCCTGCGCAGGGCCGGGCCCTGGCCCGCTCCGGGCGCCTCGGCGCCGCCGCGGCCACCGGGTCGGCGGCCGCGACCACCGAGGTCGTCCTCGACCGCGGAGCCGTAACCCTCGGGCATCACCTCGCCCTTGTTGATCCAGCACTTGACGCCGATCCGCCCGGTCGTCGTCCTCGCCTCGACGAAGCCGTAGTCGATGTCAGCCCGCAGCGTGTGCAGGGGCACCCGGCCGTCGGAATAGCCCTCGGTCCGAGCCATCTCGGCGCCGCCGAGCCGTCCCGGAGACCTGGACCTTGACGCCCTTGGCGCCGGAGCGCATCGCCGAGGTCAGCGCCCGCTTCATCGCCCGCCGGAAGGCGACGCGGTTCTCGAGCTGCTCGGCGATCGACTGCGCGACGAGCTTCGCGTCGAGCTCGGGGCGCTTGATCTCGCGGATGTTGACCCGCACCGGCTTGCCGGTGATCTTGTGCAGCTCCTTGCGCAGCGCGTCCACCTCCGAGCCCGACTTGCCGATCACGATGCCCGGCCGGGCCGTGTGGATATCGACCGTCACCTCACCGCGCTGCTTCTTGATCTCGATGTCGGAGAGCCCGGCATGGCTCAGCTTCGTCTCGATGTGCTTGCGGATCTCGACGTCCTCGATCAGGGCATCGGAGAAGTTCCGCTCGTCGAACCAGTTCGACTTCCAGTCGTGGATGTAACCGACCCGGAATCCCTCGGGGTTGATCTTCTGTCCCATCGCTAGCTGAGCCTCAGTTCCTACTCGTCGTCCAGGTTCGGGGTGAGCGCCACGTTGATGTGGCAGGAGCGCTTGTCGATCCGCGTCGCGCGACCGCGGGCGCGGGCGCGGTAGCGGCGCATGGTCGGGCCCTCGTTGACGGAGATCTCGGAGATCCGCATCTCCTCCGGGTCGAGGTCGTGGTTGTTCTCCGCGTTGGCGGCGGCCGACTCGATCAGCTTCATCACCGTGACCGAGGCGCCGCGCGGGCTGAACCGGAGCAGCGCCAGCGCGTCCTCGACGTCCCTGCCGCGAATCTGATCGGCGACGACTCGGACCTTGCGCGGCGCGATCCGCACGTAGCGCGCCGAGGCGCGCACGATCGGCAGCTCTGTCTCTGTCTTGGCAGCCATCGCTCGAGCCTCACTCCTCGGTCTTCTTGGTCCGCGAGTGGGCCCTGAAGGTTCGGGTCGGGGCGAACTCGCCGAGCTTGTGCCCGACCATCGACTCGCTGACGAAGACGGGCACGTGCTTGCGGCCGTCGTGCACGGCGATCGTGTGACCGACCATCTCGGGGAAGACGGTCGACCGGCGCGACCAGGTCTTGACCATCTGCTTGTTGCCGGAGGAGTTCATCGCCTGAATCCGCGCCATCAGGCGCTCCTCGACGAACGGTCCCTTCTTTGTTGAGCGTCCCATCTTCTGAGCCTTCTCTCAGCGCTTCTTCTTCCCGCGGCGGCGCCCGCGGACGATCATCGCGCTCGACTGCTTGTTCTTCTTCCGGGTCCGGTAGCCGAGGGTCGGCTTGCCCCACGGCGTGACCGGGTGGCCACCGGGGGTGTGATGCGCCTCGCCGCCACCATGCGGGTGGTCGACCGGATTCATCGCGACACCGCGCGACTGCGGGCGCCGACCCTTGTGGCGGCTGCGACCGGCCTTGCCCAGGACCACGTTCTGGTGCTCGGAGTTCGAGAGCGTGCCGACGGTCGCCCTGCAGCTTGCCTCGACCAGCCGCATCTCCGACGAGGGCAGGCGCAGCGTCACCCGCTCACCCTCCTTGGCGACGACCTGAATCGCGGTGCCGGCGGCGCGACCCATGCGGCCGCCCTGGCCCGGCTTCAGCTCGACGTTGTGGACGACGGTGCCGGTCGGGATGTTGCGCAGGGGCAGCGCGTTGCCGGCCCTGATGTCGGCCCCCGGACCGGACTCGATCGCATCGCCGATTCCGACCCCGGCCGGGGCGAGGATGTAGCGCTTCTCGCCGTCGGCATAGTGCAGCAGGGCGATGTAGGTGGTCCGGTTCGGGTCGTACTCGATCGTCGCCACCTTGGCCGGAACCCCGTCCTTGGTCCGCTTGAAGTCGATCTGGCGGTAGCGTCGCTTGGCGCCGCCACCGCGATGGCGGGCGGTCACGCGACCGTTGACGTTGCGGCCACCGGTCGACTTCTTGCCTCGGGTCAGGGCCTTGTGCGGCTTCTTCGCGGTTACCTCGGCACGATCCTGGTAGGTCGCGAAACGACGACCCGGGCTGGTTGGCTTTGACTGGCGGATAGGCATTGGTTCAGATCTCCATCGCTACTCGGTCGCCGCACCCTCGAACAGCTCGATGCTGTCCCCGGGGGCGAGCTTGACGACTGCCTTCTTCCAGGCCCGCGTGCGGCCACTGTGAACACCACGGCGCTTCGGCTTCGAGCGCACGCGCGAGGTGTGGATCCCCACCACCTCGACCTTGAAGATCTCCTCCACCGCCGCGCGGATCTGGGTCTTGTGGGCCCGATCGTTGACCCGGAACGTGTACTTGTTGTCAGCCATCAGCGCGTAGCTCTTCTCGGAGATGACCGGCTCGACGATGACCTGGCGGGCGTCCATCAGGAGGCCTCCTCGCCGCCGCGGCTGACCGCCGCGGAACGCTGCTCGAGGATCTCGAGGGACGGCTCCGAGACGACCAGCGACCGGGCCCCGACGATCTCGGCGACGCCGACGCCCTCGGCCGTAGCAACCGCCACCCGCGGGATGTTCCTGAAGCTCTTCGCGGCGGCCGCCTCCTCGCCGGTGACGACGACCAGCGTCGGCGCGGCTGCGCCCCACTTCTGAAGCCCCTCGGCCGCCTGGCTGGTCTTCGGCTCGTCGAATGAATCCGCCGGCAGGACCGCCAGCGAGCCGCGGGCGGCGTGCACGCTGAGGGCCGAGCGCAGCGCCTTGCGGCGCGCCTTGCGATTGACCTTCGAGATGTAGTGGCGGGGCTTCGGGCCGAAGGCGGCGCCGCCGCCCCTGCGATGCGGCACCCCGAGCGCGCCGACCCGGGCACGCCCGGTGCCCTTCTGCCGCCAGGCCTTGGCGCCGGTCATCGCGACCTCGCCGCGGGTCAGGCTCGAGTGGGTGCCCTTGCGGCGGGCGTTCATCTCCGCGACCGCGGTCTCGTGCACGAGCGATTCGTTGAACGGCTCGGAGAACAACGCCTCCGGCAGCTCGCTCTTCGCCTGCTTGCCGATCGTCGCGGCCTTGACGCTAGCCATCGGACCGCACCTCCACGGTGCCGTTGCGCGGGCCCGGAACCGAGCCGCGCAGGATCAGCAGGTTGCGTTCGGCGTCGACCCGGAAGACCTCGAGACCCCGCTGCGTCGAGCGCGCCGCGCCCATCCGCCCGGGCATCTTCTGGCCCTTGAACACGCGCGCCGGATCGGCCGAGGCGCCGATCGAGCCCGGGGCCCGCACGTTGTGGGAGCCGTGGCTGACCGGCCCGCGGCTGAAGTTGTGGCGCTTGATCGTTCCCTGGAAGCCCTTGCCGATCGACGTCGCCGAGACCTTGACCCGCTGGCCCTCCTCGAACTCCGCGACCGTCACCTGATCGCCGACGGCGCTCTCGCGCTCGAGGTCGCGGAACTCGACCAGATGCTTCATCGGCGGCGCCTCGGCGGCCTTCAGGTGTCCCAGCTCGGCCTTGGTCAGCTTGCGCTCGGGAACCTCGCCCCAGGCGAGCTGGACCGCCGAGTAGCCGTCGACCTCGGGGGCCCGCACGGCGGTCACCTTGCAGGGCCCCGCCTCGATCACCGTGACCGGGACCGACTCACCGCTGTCGGTGAAGATCTGGGTCATCCCCAGCTTCTTGCCAACGATCGCAGGCACGATCACCCCTAGAGACGGATCTCGACGTCGACGCCGGCGGGCAGGTTCTCGATCCGCTGCAGCTCGTCGATCGTGGTTGGAGTCGGGTCCTGAATGTCGATCAGCCGCTTGTGGGTCCGGATCTCGAAGTGCTCGCGAGAGTCCTTGTCCTTGAACGGGGAGCGAATCACGCAGTAGATGTTGCGCGAGGTGGGCAGCGGCACGGGTCCGGAGACGCTCGCGCCGGTCCGCTGCGCCGTCTCGACGATCTCGCCGGCGGCCCGGTCGATGGCGTCGTGGTCGTACGCCTTCAACCGGATCCTGATCTTGCTTGCGGTGATCGCTGACACCTTTTTTCGCCTTCTGCTTCCTCTGTCTCGCGGTGGCCGGCCCCCGTCTGGGGCCGGGTGTGTTGGGGCAGGCTTTTCCACCCCGGCCGCCTGAGCCCTATCTGGTGAGCCCGGTTCGGTCGGTAGGTGGGGGACTTGCCCCGGTCGTATGTTGGTTGTTCTTCTGCGGCTCCTCCACCCCTCGAGCGGGGGCCGCAAAAAGGCCGACCACCCGGTGGGGCGGCCGGCCCGGCCGTTACTCGATGATCTCGGTAACGACACCTGAGCCGACGGTGCGGCCACCCTCACGGATGGCGAACCGCAGGCCCTGGTCCATGGCGATCGGCTGAATCAGCTCGATCGTCATCTCGACGTTGTCGCCGGGCATCACCATCTCCGTGCCCTCGGGCAGGTTGGCGACGCCGGTGACGTCCGTGGTCCGGAAGTAGAACTGCGGGCGGTAGCCCGAGAAGAACGGCGTGTGACGCCCGCCCTCCTCCTTCTTCAGGCAGTAGACCTCGGCCTTGAACTTGGTGTGCGGGGTGATCGAGCCCGGCTTGCAGAGCACCTGGCCGCGCTCGATGTCCTCACGCTTGGTGCCTCGCAGCAGGGCGCCGATGTTGTCGCCGGCCTGGCCCTCGTCGAGGATCTTGCGGAACATCTCGACGCCGGTGATCGTCGTCGTCTCGACCGCCTCCTTGATCCCGACGATCTCGACCGTGTCACCGGTGTTGATCACGCCCTGCTCGACCCGGCCGGTCGCGACGGTGCCGCGGCCGGTGATCGAGAAGATGTCCTCGATCGGCATCAGGAACGGCTTGTCGAGGTCGCGCTCCGGCTCGGGGATGTAGTCGTCCAGCGTCTGCGCCAGCTCGAGGATCGCCTGCTTGGCCCCCTCGTCGCCCTCGAGCGCCTTCAGCGCCGAGCCACGAATGATCGGCGTCTCATCGCCCGGGAAGCCGTACTCGTTCAGCAGGTCCTTGACCTCTTCCTCGACCAGCTCGATCAGGTCGTCGTCGTCGACCATGTCCGTCTTGTTGAGGAAGACGACCACGTAGGGCACGTTGACCTGACGGGCGAGCAGGATGTGCTCGCGGGTCTGCGGCATCGGGCCGTCGGCCGCGCTGACCACGAGGATCGCGCCGTCCATCTGCGCGGCGCCGGTGATCATGTTCTTGACGTAGTCCGCGTGCCCGGGGCAGTCCACGTGTGCGTAGTGGCGGTTGTCGGTCGAGTACTCGACGTGAGAGGTGGCGATCGTGATCCCGCGCTCCTTCTCCTCCGGAGCGTTGTCGATCTCCTCGAAGCTCTTCGCCTCGCCACCCTGTGTGTCGGACAGGACCGTGGTGATCGCAGCGGTCAGCGTCGTCTTGCCATGGTCGATGTGACCAATGGTGCCGACGTTGACGTGCGGCTTATCGCGCTCGAACTTCTCCTTCGACATTTCTTGCTCGGTGTTCCTCTCTTCGGGCTCTGTCCCGATAGCTTTGCGTGGTAGGTCCGTTGCGGTTCTCTAGTTTGGAAGCTGGAGCACCCTGGGCCGAACCGGACCCGGGCAACCCCGTGAATATGGCAAATCTCGGGCAGCTCTGCCTAGGCGCGTGCTCCCGCGGGCGCTCCCGCCTTGCTCTCGACGATCTCCTCCGCGATGTTCGCGGGCACCTCCTCGTAGCGGGCGAACTGCATCGTGTACGCCGCGCGACCCTGGGTGGCGGAGCGCAGATCGCCGACGTAGCCGAACATCTCGCTGAGCGGAACCATCGCGCTGACGACCAGCGCGTTGCCGCGGGGCTCCTGGCCCTCGACCTTGCCGCGACGTCGGGAGAGGTCTCCGATCACGTCGCCGAGGAACTCCTCCGGGGTGACCACCTCGACCTCCATCACGGGCTCGAGCAGGACCGGGCTGGCCCGCTTGGCGCCGTCCTGGATCGCCATCGAGCCGGCGATCTTGAACGCCATCTCCGATGAGTCGACGTCATGCGAGGAGCCGTCGATCAGCTCGACCTTGACGTCGACCATCGGGTAGCCGGCCTTGATGCCGGAGGCCAGCGCCTCGACGATCCCCTTCTCGACCGAGGGAATGAACTCGGTCGGGATCGACGCCCCCTTGATCCTCGACTCGAACTCGAAGCCCTCGCCGGGATTGGGAGCGACGTTGATCACGACGTGGCCGTACTGCCCCGAGCCGCCGGTCTGGCGGACGAACCGGGCGTCGACCTTGTTCGCCTCCTTGCGAATCGTCTCGCGGTAGGCGACCTGGGGCTTGCCGACGTTTGCCTCGACCTTGAACTCGCGCAGCATCCGGTCGACCAGCACCTCGAGGTGGAGCTCGCCCATGCCGTGGATCAGCGTCTGCCCGGTCTCCTCGTCGGACTCGACCCGGAAGGTCGGATCCTCCTCGGAGAGCCGCTGCAGAGCCGTCGCCAGCTTCTCCTGGTCGGCCTTGGTCTTCGGCTCGATCGCGACCGCGATCACCGGATCGGGGAAGTCGATCTCCTCGAGCACGATCGGTGCGTCGGGGGCGGCGAGCGTATCGCCGGTCGAGGTCTGCTTGAGGCCGACCCCGGCGAGGATGTCGCCGGCGTAGCAGGTGTCGATCTCCTCGCGGGTGTTGGCGTGCATCATCAGCAGCCGCCCGATCCGCTCGGTCTTGCCGCTGGTCACGTTCAGCACCCGGCCGCCGGCCTCGAGCTTGCCCGAGTAGACGCGGAAGTAGGTCAGCTTGCCGACGAACGGATCGCTCATCACCTTGAACGCGAGCGCCGCGAAGGGAGCGTCGTCGGATGCCGGCCGGGTCGCCGGAGTGCCCTCTTCCTCGCCCTTCTTCGCCGGCTCCACGCCGGCCACTGCGTCGACCTCGAGCGGGCTCGGCAGCAGCTCGACGATCGCGTCGAGCAGCGGCTGCACGCCCTTGTTCTTGAACGCCGAGCCGCAGAGAACCGGGGTCACGGTCAGGTCCATGGTCGCCGCGTGCAGCGCCTTGGCGATCCGCTCGTGCGGGATCTCCTGGTCGTCGAGGTACATCTCCATGATCTCGTCGTCGTAGTCGGCGCAGGCCTCGATCAGGTGGGTGCGCGCCTCGTGGACGGCCTCCTCCATCTCGGCCGGGACCTCCTCGACCTCGAAGTCGGTGCCGAGCTCGTCCTGGTAGACGATCGCCTTGTTCTCGACCAGATCGATGATCCCGCGCAGGTCGTCCTCGGCGCCGATCGGCAGCTGGATCGGCAGCGGGTTGGCGGCGAGCCGCTCGCGGATCGTCGCAACGGCGCGCTCGAAGTCGGCGCCGACCCGGTCCATCTTGTTGATGAACGCGATTCGCGGCACGCGGTACTTGTCGGCCTGCCTCCAGACGGTCTCCGACTGCGGCTCGACGCCGGCGACCGAGTCGAACACGGCGATCGCCCCGTCGAGCACCCGGAGGCTGCGCTCGACCTCGACCGTGAAGTCGACGTGGCCCGGCGTGTCGATGATGTTGATCCGGTGGTCCTTCCACTCGCAGGCGGTGGCGGCGGAGGTGATCGTGATCCCGCGCTCCTGCTCCTGCTCCATCCAGTCCATCACCGCAGCGCCCTCGTGGACCTCGCCCATCTTGTGGGTGCGGCCGGTGTAGTAGAGGATGCGCTCGGTCGTCGTCGTCTTGCCGGCGTCGATGTGAGCCATGATCCCGATGTTTCGGGTGCGTTCGAGTGGGAAGCTGCGTGCCATCAGTGCGTAGAGTTCGTTTCGTCGTGAGAGTTGCGGGGAGTTCCGGGCAGAAAAAAGGCCCTTCCGGGCCGGAGCGCATGAGCATGCTCTTGCAAGACCCGGGTAGTGCCTATGTCCTGAGGCTCTCCATTGCTGGGAGTTCGCAAGCGCCGACCACTGCTGGCCCCGCGAGCGGTGCGGGATCTTAGCAAAGCAATGCCGGTTTCCAAGCGAACCGAGAGCGGCAGCGGCGACTCGCCTCGCGAGTCGAAACCGAAGCCCCGAGCGAGACCTGACAGGAAGCCGAAGCAGAGGTCGAAGAGGGGGCTGAAGGGCGGCCCGCCGGACGGCCGGAGCCGGCCGCCGGGCGGGCTCAGGCGGCGGGGGGCGGCGGCGCTCGCGGCGACCTCGCGGGCAATCACGCCGGCCCGCGGTCTGCTGATCGCGGCGATCGGCTGCGCGGCGTTGCTGGGACTGAGCCAGTTCGCGGACTACCGGGGGGTCGCGATCGGGCTCGACAACTACGACGCCGCGACTTCCGTGGTGGCGCCGGCGCCGGAGGTCGCGCGGGCCGAGCTCGGAACCGCGCACTCCTACCTGTTCGTCCCGGCGGGCCTGATCGCAGTCGCGATCCTGGTGATCGCGACCGTCACCCGGCGCTGGCGGCTCTGCCGGCTAGCGGCCCTGGTCGGCGTTGCTGCCGTCGCCGTCAGCTTCGCGGTCGATCGCCCGACGGGCCTCGACGAGGGCGAGCTGGCCCAGAGCTTCGCCGGCGCCGAGGCTCAGCTGCTCGGCGGATTCTGGGCCCAGGTGTTCGCCGGGATCGGCCTGACCGTCACCTCGCTGCTGCTCGGCGCCGAGCTCCGCGGCGGGCAGCGGCCTCACTCCCCCGACTCCGCCAAGCCGGCGAGGGACGACGGCCGGGTCGCCTACCAGCGGTAGTGGGCGAACGCCTTGTTCGCCTGGGCCATCCGGTAGATGTCGTCCTTGCGCTTGTAGGCGCCACCCTGCTGCTGGGTGGCATCCATGATCTCGCGCGCGAGACGCTCCGACATCGACTTCTCGCCGCGGCTGCGGGCGAAGGTGACGAGCCAGCGGACGGCGAGCGTGCGGGCGCGCCGCTGGGGGACCTCGACCGGCACCTGGTAGGTGGCGCCACCGACGCGGCGCGAGCGAACCTCGAGGCTCGGGGTCAGCGCCTCGATCGCCTCGTCAAGCACCTCGGTGGGGTTGCGGCCGGTGCGCTCGCCGACCACGGCCAGCGCGTCGTAGACGATCCGCTCCGCGGTCGACTTCTTGCCGTGCAGCATGACCTTGTTGATCACCTGCTGGACCAGGCGACTGCGGTAGCGCGAGTCCGGCGCGGGGGGTCGGATCGGTGCTCGGTTGCGGCGCATCTGAAGTCGTCTGCCGTACCGCTAGGTGGCCTTGACGCCGTACTGCGACCGTGACTGCTTGCGCTCGCTGACGCCGGAGGCGTCGAGCGTCCCGCGGACCACCTTGTAGCGGACACCCGGCAGGTCCTTGACGCGGCCGCCGCGAACGAGAACGACCGAGTGCTCCTGCAGGTTGTGGCCCTCGCCCGGGATGTAGGAGGTGACCTCCATCCCATTGGTGAGCCGCACGCGGGCAACCTTGCGGAGCGCCGAGTTCGGCTTCTTCGGGGTAGCCGTATAGACGCGGGTGCAGACTCCCCGCCTCTGCGGCGCGGCGAGCCGCCGCTTGCCGCCCTGCCCGGACTTGAGACCAGGGGTGGCGACCTTCTTGCGAGGGGCCGTGCGGCCCTTGCGAACCAGTTGTGACGTCGTAGGCACGGCGGCGCAGTGTAGCGGGATGGAAGTCGCGGGGCCAACTGCTCGCCGCCTCTGCGGAGCCGCCGCAAGGGCCCGGCCCGACGGCGCCGACGGCTATCGTGCACCCCTCCGTGAGCCCCACCGAAGAGCGCCCAGATCCGCCGCCGATTCTTGCCGTCGACGTCGACGGCGTGATCAGCCTGTTCGGCTTCGATCAGACCCCGCCCGCGACCGTCGGCCAGTTCCACCTGGTCGACGGAATGCCGCACTTCATCTCGATCGGAGCCGGCGAGCGCCTGCAGCGCCTGGCCGAGCACTACGAGCTGGTCTGGGCCACCGGCTGGGAAGAGCGCGCCAACGATCACCTGCCGCCGATTCTCGGTTTGCCGGAGCTGCCGACGCTCAGCTTCGGCCCGGACGCGCGCTTCGGCACCGCTCACTGGAAGCTGGGCCCGATCGGCGCCTATGCACGGGGCCGGGCGCTGGCCTGGATCGACGACTCGCTCAGCGAGGAGTGCTACCGGTGGGCCGAGGCGCGCCCCGAGCCGACCCTGCTGGTCCCGGCCGAGTCGGCAATCGGGATCGAGGAGTGGCACGTCGAGGCGCTGATCGAGTGGGCCGGGAACGGGATCGCGCGGCGATGAGGGTCGGGATCGCCGGCGGTCACGGCAAGATCGCGCTGCTGCTGACGGCACTGCTCAGCGACCGCGGCGACTCGGTCGTCTCGCTGATCCGCGATCCCGGCCAGGAGCCCGAGATCCGAGCCGCCGGCGGCGAGCCGGTGATCAGCGACCTCGAGCGGGACGACGCCGCGGCGCTCGCCCGGCCGCTGTCCGGCTGCGGTGCGGTCGTCTTCGCCGCCGGCGCCGGACCGGGCAGCGGCCCCGAGCGCAAGGAGACCGTCGACCACCGGGCCGCGGTCAAGCTGATCGACGCCGCCCGCCTTGCCGGCATCGACCGCTACCTGATGATCAGCGCGATGGCCGCCGATCCGAATCACGGCGGCGATCAGGTCTTCGACGCCTACCTGCGCGCGAAGGGGCGGGCCGACGAGGCCCTGCGGGAGAGCGGCCTGGCGGCCACGATCCTGCGACCGGGCAGGCTCACCGACGAGCCCCCGACCGGCCTGGTGGAGCTCGGCGAGAGCGTCGAGCGCGGCGCGGTCAGCCGCGCCGACGTCGCCGCCGCGCTCCTCGCCTGTCTCGACTCCGAGGCCTCGGTCGGTCGGACGCTCGAGCTGGTCGGCGGCGAGACGCCGCTCGATCAGGCGATCGCGGCGCTCTGAGCCCTGCTCGACCTCGGTGGGCGCCGGCGCGCGACCGCTAGACTGCGATGCCCGATGGACCCGGGTCTCGAAGTGATGATCTTCATGGGCGTGATCCTGAAGATCCCGGTGCTCTTCGCCTGCTGGTTGCTCTACTGGGCGATCAAGGCGGAGCCGGAGGCGGCGGAAGCGCCCGAGGACGGCGGCGATCACCGCTTCCGCCGTTTCCGACGCGAGCCGAAGCGGCCGCGGGGACCGCGGCGGGGACCGCACGCACCCGACTCGCTGCCGCTCCCCTGCCCCGAGGAGGGCTCGCTGCGCGTCACCCGCAGGCCGGCCACCGGCCGGCCGCTGACCGCCTCCGGAGAGCGCCACCGCGACTGAGCCGTCGGCGGCGTCACCCGTTCCCCGCTCGGGGACTGGGTCAGCGCGTCTTTACGTTCGCGTACCGGTAGGCGACGCGCGCGGGTCTACTCTTCCTTTTCGGCCTCGGCGGCGGCGGGCTCGGGCTCGCCGGAGCCGTCGGTCTCGATCTCGGTCGCGAGCTCCTCGAGCTCCTCGGCGAACGAGGAGCCGAAGCCCTCGACGTCGGCGCCGGTCGGCTGCTCGAGCTCACCCTCGAGACCGAGCTCGGCGGCCAGGTCGGCGTCGTCGACGTGATCGTCGGGACGCTGCGGGGGCTCGACCGGCTCGATCTCGATCGTCCGGTAGTGGCGCAGCCCGGTCGCGGCCGGGATCAGCTTGCCGATGATCACGTTCTCCTTCAGGCCGACGAGGCGATCCCGCTTGCCCTCCAGCGCAGCATCGGTCAGCACCTTCGTCGTCTCCTGGAACGAGGCGGCGGAGAGGAACGACTCGGTCGCAAGCGACGCCTTGGTGATCCCGAGGATCACCTCCTCGCCCTTGGCCGGGGTGCCGCCGTCGGCCTTCACCTGCTTGTTCAGCTGCTGCAGCTTGACCCGATCCTCGAGCTGGCCCGGGAGCAGGCTGGTCGAGCCCTTCGAGTCGATCCGTACCTTCTTCAGCATCTGGCGGACGATCAGCTCGACGTGCTTGTCGTTGATGTCGACGCCCTGCGCCCGGTAGACCTTCTGGACCTCCTTGACCAGGTACAGCTCGGTCTCGGTGCGACCGCGGACCTCGAGGATCTCAGCCGGATACAGCGAGCCCTCGTTGAGCTGCTCGCCCGCGGTCACCTTGGCGCCGTCCTCGACCAGCATCACCATCCGCGGCGGGAACGAGTAGGGGTGCTCCTCACCCTGGCTGTCGGTGATCACCAGCTTGATCCCCTTGTCGGTCTCCTCGATCGACACCTTGCCGTCCTCGAGCGCCAGCTGGGCGAGGCCCTTCGGCTTGCGCGCCTCGAACAGCTCGACGATCCGCGGCAGGCCCTGGGTGATGTCGAGACCCGCCACACCGCCGGTGTGGAAGGTGCGCATCGTCAGCTGGGTGCCCGGCTCGCCGATCGACTGCGCCGCGATGATCCCGACCGCGTCGCCAAGCTCGGCGTCGCTGCCGGTCGCCATCGCGCGCCCGTAGCAGGCCTGGCAGATCCCGCTCTCGAGCTCGCACTTGAGCGGCGAGCGGACCGGCACCTTCTCCTCCTCGTCGGGGCTGAACGCCTCGAGCAGGTCGCTGATCTCGGCCTTGTCGATCTCCTGGTTGCGCTTCAGCAGCTCGCGGCCGCGCTTCGTCGCGAACTTCTTCGCAACCCGCCGGCCGGCCAGGTTCGGGTTCAGGTTCCCGTCCTCCCGGTAGACCGGCAGCTCGACGAAGTCCTTGGTCTTGCAGTCCTCCGTGTTGATGATCACGTCCTGGGCGACGTCGACCAGACGCCGGGTCAGATAACCGGAGTCCGCGGTCCGCAGGGCCGTGTCCGCGAGGCCCTTGCGGGCGCCGTGGGTGGAGATGAAGTACTCGAGCACCGACAGTCCCTCCATGAAGTTGGACTTGATCGGCCGCTCGATGATCTCGCCCTTCGGGTTCGCCATCAGGCCTCGCATCCCGGCGAGCTGGCGGATCTGCTTGAACGATCCACGCGCCCCCGAGTTGGCCATCATGAAGATCGGGTTGAGCTCGTCGAGGTTGTCCTCCATCGCCTGGGCGACCTCCTCGGTCGCCGAGTCCCAGGTCCTGGTGACCTGCTCCTTGCGCTCCTCGGCGGTGATCCAGCCGTCGTTGTACTGGCCGACGATCTCGGCCGCCTGCTTCTCGTAGCGGTCGAGGATGTCCTCCTTGTTCGGAGGCGAGATCACGTCGTTCTTCGAGACGGTGATCCCGGCCTGAGTCGCGTAGTGGAAGCCGAGCTCCTTGTAGGCGTCGAGCACGAGCGCGACCGCGGGCGCCCCATAGGCATCGACCAGCGCCTCGACCATCGCGTTGACGTCCTTCTTCTTCAGCGAGTCGTTGACGAACTCGAACTTCTCCGCGTCCCAGTCCTCCTCGAGCGCCTCCGCCAGCGCCCGCTCGACCCGGTCGTTGAAGATGATCCGCCCGACCGTGGTCAGGAAGTGCTCGTGATCGGGACGGCGGTACTCGGCGTAGTCGTGCAGCTTCGCCAGGCCGTTCTCGAACGCCAGCTCGGCCTCCTGCGCGGAGCGGAAGGTGCGCGGCCGCGGCCCGTTCACCTTCTCGTCCCACTTGCCGCTCTTCAGCAGCTCGTCGAGCTCGGCCAGCTGCTCGCCGCCCGGTCCGTAGGTGATGTAGTAGATGCCGAGCACCATGTCCTGGGTCGGCGTCGCCAGCGGCGAGCCGTGGGCGGGGCTGAGGATGTTGTTCGAGGACAGCATCAGAATCCGCGCCTCCGCCTGGGCCTCGGCCGAGAGCGGCACGTGGACGGCCATCTGGTCGCCGTCGAAGTCGGCGTTGAAGGCCGAGCAGACGAGCGGGTGGACCTGGATTGCCTTGCCCTCGACCAGCTGCGGCTCGAACGCCTGGATGCCGAGGCGATGCAGGGTCGGCGCGCGGTTGAGCAGCACCGGATGCTCCTGGATGACCTCCTCGAGCACGTCCCAGACCTCCGGGATCATCGAGTCGACCATCTTCTTCGCCGCCTTGATGTTCTGGACGGCGTTGCGCTCGACCAACCGGCTCATGATGAACGGCTTGAACAGCTCCAGGGCCATCAGCTTCGGCAGGCCGCACTGGTGCAGCCTCAGGCTCGGGCCGGAGACGATCACCGAGCGGCCCGAGTAGTCGACCCTCTTGCCGAGCAGGTTCTGGCGGAAGCGCCCCTGCTTGCCCTTGAGCATGTCGCTGAGCGACTTCAGCGCGCGGTTGCCCGGACCGGTCACCGGCCGGCCGCGGCGGCCGTTGTCGAAGAGCGCGTCGACGGACTCCTGCAGCATCCGCTTCTCGTTGTTGACGATGATCTCGGGAGCGCCGAGATCGAGCAGCCGCTTGAGCCGGTTGTTGCGGTTGATCACCCGGCGGTAGAGGTCGTTGAGATCGCTGGTCGCGAAGCGGCCACCGTCGAGCTGGACCATCGGCCGCAGCTCCGGCGGGATCACCGGGACCACGTCGAGGACCATCCACTCGGGCTTGTTGTCGGAGTGCAGGAACGAGCTCGCCACCTTGAGGCGCTTCACCGCCCGGGCCTGCTTCTGGCCCTTCGAGGTGTTGATGATCTGCTCGAGCTCCTCGCAGTCGGCCTCGAGATCGACCTGCTGGAGGAGGTCGCGGATCCACTCCGCCCCCATGCCGCCGCGGAAGTACTCGCCCCAGCCGAACTGCGACCCGAACCGGTCCTTGAGCTCACGGAAGGCGGCCTCGTCGGCGATCACGTCCTTGACCTTCATCTCCTGGAAGACCTTCCAGACCTCCTCCATGCGCTCGATCGCGTCGCCGATGTAGGCCTCGGTGTCGGCGATCTCGGAGTTGAGCTCCTTGCGGGTCTCGCGCTCGAGCTTCGAGCGGTCGTCCTTCGAGAGCTTCTTGACCGATCCGACGCCCTCGGCCCAGAGCTCGTCCTCGTCGTCGAACTTCGCCGGCTTCTCGCCGTCGGCGATGTAGGCGACCCGGCGCTCCAGCGCCTCGGACAGCTCCTGGACCCGCTGCTCCTTCTCGGCGTTGTAGGAGTCGAGGACCTTGTTGACCTCCTTCTCGAGCTTCGGGAGATCCTTCTTCCGCGCCTCCTCGTCGATCCAGGTGATGATCGAGGCCGCGAAGTAGAGAACCTTCTCGAGCTCCTTCGGCGCCATGTCGATCAGGTACCCGATCCGGGAGGGAACGCCCTTGAAGAACCAGATGTGGGAGACGGGGGCGGCGAGGTCGACGTGGGCCATGCGCTCGCGGCGGACCTTCGAGCGGGTTACCTCGACGCCGCAGCGCTCACAGACGATGCCCTTGTAGCGGACCCGCTTGTACTTGCCGCAGTAGCACTCCCAGTCTTTGGTCGGACCGAAGATCTTCTCGCAGAACAGACCCTCCTTCTCGGGCTTCAGGGTCCGGTAGTTGATCGTCTCGGGCTTGGTCACCTCGCCGGAGGACCAGCTGCGGATCTTCTTCGGGGAGGTGAGGCCGATCTCGATTGCGTCGAAGTTGTTGATGTCCATGTGGTGCTTCCCTCTGGTTCTTTCGGTCGGTGCGTGGGCGGGCTGCGGAAGGGTCCGTCGCGGACGGCGGCCTACTTCTTGGCCTCCTGCTTGGCGTCCGCCTTCTCAGCCTCGGCCTCGGGCTCGGCCCCGTTGCTGTCCGACTCGCTGACCGTCTCGTCGGCTGCCTCGGCGCCGGCGGCGCGGACACCCGAGAGGTCGATCCCGAGCTCCTCGGCGGCGCGGAGCAGCTCGTCCTCCTCCTCCTCGATGCCGACGGCACCCTCCTCGGT